>NZ_JBDGJC010000001.1:0-1134086 GCF_057657075.1 Variovorax sp. Soil_C_26 | reverse complement strand
GGCATCGAGCAGGTGAACCAGGCGATCGCGCAGATGGACCAGGTGACGCAGCAGAACGCGGCGCTGGTCGAAGAGGCCGCGGCCGCCGCGCAGTCGATGCAGGAGCAGGCCGAGAGCCTGGTCGCGTCGGTCAGCGTCTTTCGCCGCGCCGCCTGAACGCAAGCCGCGAAAGGCAGCCTTCAACTTCCGCGCGGCCTGCCGATAAACAAAGCACAAGGGCATCCCAAACGCTGCCCTCGCCCCCAACAAGAAACGTTCTACAGGTAACACCCATGTCGATGTTCCAAACGGGCCTGTCCGGCCTCGGCGTTGCGCGTGCCGCGCTCGTGACCACCGCGCACAACACGGCCAATGTCTACACCGTCGGCTACAACCGGCAGACGGCGATCGTGTCCTCCAACGGCGGCACCGCGAGCGGCGCCGGCTTCATCGGCGGCGGCGCGCGCGTCACCACGGTGCAGCGCAGCTATGACCAGTACCTCACGGCACAGCTCAACGGCGCCGAGTCGCGCAGCGCCGCGCTCGCGAGCTATGGCTCGCAGATCAACCGCATCGACTCGCTGCTGGCCGACAAGACGGCCGGCCTCACGCCGCTGATGCAGAAGTTCTTCGCGAGCGTGCAGGACGTGGCCAACACCCCGGCCGACCCGGCAGCGCGCCAGCAGCTCATCAGCGCCGCGCAGACCCTGGCCAACAAGTTCCGCGCCACCGACCAGTACCTCACCGACCTGAACAGCTCGGTCAACGAACAGATCAAGGGCAGCGCCGGCCAGATCAACACCTACGCCACGCAGATCGCCAGCCTCAACCAGCAGATCAGCCAGCTCAGCGCCATGGCCGGCGGCCAGCCGCCGAACGACCTGATGGATCAACGCGACCAGCTGGTGGCCGACCTCGGCAAGATCGTCGACGTCAAGGTGCTCGAGCAGCACAGCGGCCAGTACAACGTCTTCATCGGCAACGGCCAGTCGCTGGTGCTCGGCGACCGGGCCGCCAAGATGCAGGCAGTGCCCTCGGCGGCAGATCCCACGCGCATGTCGATGGCGCTGGTCGGGCTCACGGGCACCGTCTCCGAGCTCAACGACAACGTGTTCACGGGCGGTTCCCTCGGCGGCCTCATGGCGTTCCGCGCCGAGACGCTCACGACCTCGCAGAACGCCATCGGCCGCCTGGCCATGGCCCTGGGTGCCGAGTTCAACAACCAGCACCAGCTTGGCGTCGACCTCAACGGCGCGCTCGGCGGCGACTTCTTCTCGATGGCCGAGGCGGGCGTGTTCTCGAACGCGCGCAATGGCGGCAACATGGTGCTCGGCGCCACCGTGAGCGACACCTCCCAGCTCACCACCAGCGACTACGCGGTGCAGGTCAAGGACGTGGCCGGCACGCTGACCTACACCGTCACCCGCCTGTCGGACAAGCAGGTTCTCGGCGACTACACCGCGTTGCCGGTCAGCTTCGACGGCGTGAGCCTGTCGATCGCGAGCGGCGCCGCGCAGGCGGGCGATTCGTTCCTGGTGCAGCCCACGCGCACCGGTGCGCGCGACATGGACGTGCTGGTGAACGAAACCGGCAAGATCGCCGCCGGCTCGCCGCTGGTCAGCGGCAACACGGTCGGCAACAAGGGCACCGGCGCGCTGGGCCCGGCCGTGGTCGACGCCGCCTACCTCGCCACGCCGCTGGCCGCGCCCGTCACACTGGCCTACGACGCCACGGCCAACACGCTCTCGGGCTTTCCCGCCGGTTCCGCGGTGACGGTGACGCTCGCCGACGGCAGCGCCAGCACCTACGCGGCCGGCACCGCCGTGCCCTACACCGCGGGCGCCACCATCCGCTTCGACGGCGTCGAGGTGAAGCTCGGCGGCGCGCCCGCCCACGGGGACACCTTCACCATCGGCAAGAACGTGGGCGGCGTCTCCGACGGCAGCAATGCGCTGCGCCTCGGCGCGCTGCAGCGAAAGAACGTGATGGACGGCGGCACCTCGACCTTCAACGCCGGCTACACCAAGCTCGTGAGCGAGGTCGGCAACCGCGCCATGGAAGTCCGCGTGGCCGAGCAGACGCAAGCGAGCGTGACGGGCCAGATCCGCGCCAGCCGCGACTCGATTTCCGGCGTGAACCAGGACGAGGAAACCGCCAACCTGCTGATGTACCAGCAGATGTACCAAGCCAATGCCAAGGTGATCCAGACCGCATCGAGCATGTTCGACGCGATCCTCGGCATCCGCGGCTAGCCACACACACCCAGGAGCCGCGATGCGCATCAGCACCCAATCCTTCTACGCCCAGAGCCAGAGCGCAATGGGAACCCAGCAGCAGAAGCTGTTCCGAATCCAGCAGCAGCTCGCCGCGGGCACCAAGTTCCTCACGCCGGCCGACGATCCCGTGGCCGCTGCGCGCGCGCTCGGCGTCAGCCAGTCGATGGCCGAATCGGCGCAGCTCACGTCGAGCCGCAGCCGCGCGATGCTCTCGCTCTCGCAGGAAGAGACGGCGCTGAAATCGGCCACCTCGATCATGCAGGGCATGAAGACGCTGGCGGTGCAGGCAGGCAACGGCACGCTGTCCGACGCCGACCGAGCCTCGCTCGCGACCACGCTGCAGGGCAACCTCGACCAGCTCGTGAACGTGGCCAACGCCGACGACGGCAATGGCCAATTCCTGTTCGCGGGCTTCAAGAGCGGCAGCCCGCCGTTCGTGAAGGACGCCAGCGGCATCCAGTACCTGGGCGACCAGGGCCAGCGCCTGGTGCAGATCGACGTGTCGCGCCAGATGGCCGCCACCGACGACGGCCGCAGCGTGTTCCAGTCGGTGCAGGGCGGTGCGGGCTACGTGACCTCGGCCGCGGCCGGCAACACCGGTTCGGGCGTGTTCGGTTCGGTCGGCCTGACCGATGCCACCGCGGCCCATTACGGCAAGGACTTCACGATCAGCTTCACCGGCGGCAACTACACCGTCTCGACCACCGACACGCCCCCCGTGGTCGCTGCCACGGGCCCCTATGTGGCCGACGCGCCGATCTCGTTCGGTGGCATGCAGATCAAGATGAGCGGCACGCCCGCCGACGGCGACACCTTCCAGGTCGCCGCCGCGCGCAATGCCGGCACCGACATCTTTGCCGCCATCGGCGACATGATCACCGCGCTCAAGCAGCCGCTCGCCGGCGGCGGCGACGCGGCCGAGGCCAAGCTGCTCAATGCATTGAGCACCTTCAACGTCAAGATCACAAATGCGCACGACAACGTGCTGACGGTCGTCTCGTCGGTGGGTTCGCGCATGAACGAACTCGATGCGCTCGACAACGGCGCTGCCGCGCGGGCGCTGGTCGACAAGGCCTACCTCTCCGAGATCGAAGACCTGGACCCGGCCGCCGCCATCTCCGAGTACCTGCAGCGCGAGACCTCGCTGAAGGCCACTCAGCAGACCTTTGCGCGGCTGCACAGCATTGCGCTGTTCAACTACCTGTGAGGGCGTGGCCCTTCAGGGCCGCAGCGCCTGCGTGAGCCGCAGCACGTTGTCCAGCCCCTCGGAAAAGCGCGGTTCCAGGAAGGCGCCGAGCTGCGGGATCAGCAGCTGCATCATCCCGATGCCCGCCAGCAGCGTGAGCGGAAAGCCAACCGCGAAGATGCTGAACTGCGGCGAGGCGCGGTTCAGGATGCCCATCGCGAGGTTCAGCGTGAGCAGCGCGGTCACGAGCGGCAGCGACAGCATCAGCCCGTTGGAAAAGATCTGCGCGCCGGCCGACACCAGGAAGAACCAGCCTTGCGCCGCCAGCGGTGCATCCGCGATCGGCAGCGTGTGGAAGCTCTCGGCCAGCGCGGCGACCATGAGCAGGTGGCCGTCGAGCGCCAGGAAGATCAGGATCGCCAGCATGTGCATGAAGCGCGCGATCACCATCGTGGCGCCGCCGGCCATGGGGTCGAAGAAGGAGGCGAACGACAGGCCCATCTGCAGGCCGATGTATTCGCCCGCGGCGAGCACGGCGGCGAACACCATGCGCATGGTGAAGCCGATGGCCGCGCCGATCAGCACCTGCTGGATGACGATCCACACGCCACCCGCCGACACGATCGGCACCTGCGGCAGCGGCGCCAGCGTGGGCGCGATCGCCACCGCGAGAAGCACCGAGATTGCCACCTTGAGGTTGCGCGAGACACCCGGCTCGCCGAACACCGGTGCGGTGCTCACGAGCGCCAGCATGCGGATGAAGGGCCAGAGAAAAGCGGTCAGCCAGGCGGCCAGCTCCGCCGAAGTGACGGAGAAGATCGCGGGCATCTAGGCGACCAGTTGCGGAATGCTGGAAAAGAGCACGCGCATGTAGTCGAGCATCTGCCCCAGCATCCAGGGCCCGGCGATCACCAGCACAGCGAACACCGCGAGCAGCTTGGGAATGAAGGACAGCGTGGCTTCGTTGATCTGCGTGGCGGCCTGGAAGATGCTGATCACCAGGCCCACCACGAGCGCGACGATCAAGAGCGGCGCGCCGAGCAGCAGCGAGACGTGGATCGCCTGGCTGCCCAGGGTCATGACGGATTCGGGCGTCATTCGAAAAATCTCTCTAGATGTAGAAGCTCTGGGCCAGCGCGCCGATCAGCAACTGCCAGCCATCGGCCATCACGAACAGCATCAGCTTGAACGGCAGCGCGATCGAGGCGGGCGGCACCATCATCATGCCCATCGACATCAGCACGCTGGCCACCACGAGGTCGATGATCAGGAACGGGATGAAGATGGTGAAGCCGATCTGGAACGCGGTCTTCAGTTCACTGATCACGAACGAGGGCAGCAAGATGCGCAGCGGCACGTCCTCGGGGCCCTGCATTTCGGGCGTCTTGGCGAGCCGGGCGAACAGCGCCAGGTCGTTCTCGCGCGTCTGCTTGAGCATGAACGACTTGAAGGGCGCGATGCCTTTCTCGAGCGCTTGCTCGGCGCTGAGCTTGTTCTGCGAGAACGGCACATAGGCCTCGTCGTAGGCCTTGTCGAACACCGGCGACATGACGAAGAAGGTCAAAAAGAGCGACAGCCCGACCAGCACCTGGTTCGGCGGCGACGACTGCGTGCCGATGGCGGTGCGCAGCAATCCCATCACGATGAGGATGCGCGTGAAGCTGGTCATGCTCAAGAGCAGGGCCGGCAGGAACGACAGCGAGGTCAGCATCACCAGCGTCTGCACGCTGAGCGACCAGGTCTGGCTGCCGCCCGGGCCGGGCGTGCTGGTGACGCCGGGCAGGCCCTGGGCGATGGCCGCGGCGGGCAGCGCCAGCGCGAGCAGCATCAGCGCGGCGCCGCCGAGGCGCCGAAGAAGGGTGGTCCGCATCATCGGCCCGGTTGCGGCTTGAGGCCGAGCGATTCGCGCAGCTTCTGCGCGAACAGGTTGGCCGCGCCCGCGATGCGCAGGTCGCGCGTGTCGGCCGAGGCCGGCAAGGCGGTGCCGTCTGCCTGCGCGGGCAGCGAATGCAGCGTGTTGACCTGGCTCGCCGTGACGCCGAGCACCAGCCAGGTGCTGCCGACTTCGACGACCACCACGCGCTCGCGCTGGCCGACCATGGTGCTGCCGACCACCTTCACGAGGTGACCGCTGCCGAGGCGCTGCAGCCCGAAGCGGCGTGCCGCCCAGGCGCAAAGGAAGATCAGGCCCAGCACCACGAACATGCCGAAGCCGGCCTGCAGCAGGCCCGAGGCGCCGACCGCGGGTGCCGCGGCGCTTTCCACCGGCGTCGGCACCGTGGGCAGCGCGGCGTGCGCGGCCAGGCTCCATGCGGCTGCGGCCGCCGCGGCCGCGTGCCGACGCCATCTGGCCAAGGGCTTCATGACCGGCCGAGCTTCTGCATCCGCTCGGAGGGCGTGACGATGTCGGTCAGCCGGATGCCGTACTTCTCGTTCACCACCACCACCTCGCCCTGCGCGATCAGGTAGCCGTTGATCAGCACGTCGAGCGGCTGGCCGGCGAGGCCGTCGAGCTCGACCACCGAACCCTGCGACAGCTGCAGCAGGCTCTTGATGGTGATGCGCGTGCGGCCGAGCTCGGCCGTGAGCTGCACCGGGACGTCGAGGATGCGCTCGACGTCCACCGGATTGCCCGCGCCGGGCGGCGTGGCATGCAGCGGCTGGAAGACGCGGTTGCCAGCCGGTGCGGCCACTGGGACGGGCGCACGGGCCGGCGCCGCTGCGGGGGCAGGAGCGGGAGCGGGTGCAGGCGCCGGTGCGGAAGCGGCGGTCTGCTCGGCCAGCGCGCTGGCCCAATCGTCCGCATCGCTGGAGGATGAAGTGTTGTCAGTCATGGTCGTTCTTCGGATCGCTGTCTTGGTGGGAGATCATCTGCAGCACGCGCAGCGCATAGCGTTCGTTCGACACGCCGTAGCCGCATTCCATGACCGGAATGCCGTCGACGCGCGCGGTGATCGACGAGGGCAACTCGATGGGCAGCACGTCGCCGGCCTGGAGCTTGAGCACCTCGCCGATGGTCGAGGGCATGGTGATGAATTCGGCGGAGAGCTCGACGTCGGCGCTCTGCATCTGCTGCGACATCTGGCGCACCCAGCGCTTGTCGATCTCGATCTCGTCCTGCACCGGATTGGAAAGCAGGTCGCGGATCGGCTCGATCATCGAATAGGGAATGCACACGTGCAGGAAGCCGCCGACGGGGCCGAACTCGATCTGCAGCGTGGTGGTGATCACCACCTCGTTCGGCGCGACGATGTTGGCCAGCTTGCCGTGCATCTCGGCACGCACGTAGTCGAAGGCGAGCGGGAACACCGGCTGCCAGGCGTCGCCGTAGCACTGTAGCGTGAGGTTCAGAAGGCGCTTGATGATGCGCTGTTCGGTGCGCGTGAAGTCACGGCCTTCCACGCGCACGTGGTAGCGGCCGTCGCTGCCGAACAGGTTGTCGACCACCAGGAACACCAGCTTCGGATCGAACACGAAGAGCGCGGTGCCGCGTAGCGGCTTCAGGTGCAGCATGTTGATGTTGGCGGGCACCGGCAGGTGCCGCACGAACTCGCCGTACTGCTGGATGTGGATCGGTCCGACCGAAATGTCGGGGCTGCGGCGCATGAAGTTCAGCAGCGAGCTGCGCAGGTGGCGCGCGAAACGCTCGTTGATGACCTCGAGCGTGTGCATGCGCCCGCGCACCACGCGGTCCGGCGCACCGAGGTTGTAGACGGGCAGGCCGTCCGCGCTGCTCGCCGCGCCGTCGTTCTGCTCGCTCCCGCCGCCGGTGACGCCCTGCAATAGCGCGTCGACCTCGTCCTGGGAGAGCACTTGTTCATAGGCCATGGATCGCCGGTTCGTGAAATGGGTTACTGCACCATGAAGGTGCTGAAGGAAACGCCTGCGATCTCCTGCGGCGGGCTGCCGGCGCCGAGCGGGCGGCTCAGGTCGAAGCGGATCTCCTCGGCAAGCCGGGCCTTGTCCTCGGTGGTGACCAGCGACTCGGGCGGGCGATTCGACAGCAGCAGCAGCAGGCGGCTGCGCACTTCGGGCATGAACTCGACGATGCGTGTCTTGGTCTGTTCGTCGCGCACCTTGAGCGCCATGCCCACGTGCAGGAAGCGCGGCCGGCCGTCGGAGCGCACGTTCACCGTCACCGGCTCGAGCGTCACGAAAATCGGCTTCTCGGGCACGGCAACGGCCGGCGAGGCGGCCGCGGGCACAGCGCTCTCGCGCTCGCCCATCAGGTAGTACACGCCGCCGCCGGTCAGCACGGCGGCCAGCGCCACGCTCAGGAGCACGATCACCAGCTTCGATGAACTGCCGGTGGCGGGGGGAACGGTTGGAATTGCGGCGGTAGGACTGGTGGCCATGTTGGAAGCTGCGAAACGAATCGGGTTCGGACTATTTTTTGCCAGGTGAGCGGCAAACGAAGGGCTGATCAAGCGCGGAAAAAGGCCTCAGATCCCGCGTTCGCTTCAGGCGAAGGTGTTCAGACGAAGGTGTCGACGGCGGCGTTGGACCGGCGCGGCGCGGCAGCGGCCGCAAGGGGCGCAGCCTGTGCGGCGGCAGCGGCCGCCTCCGAGCCGAAGGCCGGGCGGTCCGCGTGGCGCGCGGACGCCTGCTGTTGTTGCTGCTGCTGCGCATCCTGGTCGAGGGTGCCGCCCTGTCCCGGCGAGTGGTGCGCCTCGGCGCCGACCGAAGCCTGGCCGAGGCTGATGCCACTGTCGGCCATGCTCGCGCGCAGCTGCGGCAGCGCCGCTTCCACCGCGCGGCGCACGCTCTCGTGGGCCGAGAAGAACATCGCCTGTGCCTGGTTGTCGGCCATCGACAGCGTCACCTTGAGCGGGCCGAGGCCGGCCGGGTTGAGGTTCAGTTCGGCCACCTGGTAGCCCGCGGCGCTCATGCGCAGCATCTGCTGGCCGATGGCGCGGCCCCATGCCTCGCTGCCGACCGACGGCTCGACCGTGAGGGTCGGCGTGTGGACCGAGGCCGGCGGCACGCTCGTGCGCGCACTGTCGACCGCCATGGAAGGCGGCGAGCCGAGCACGATGGAGGCGGCGGGCGTCGCCGGCCCCTGCGCCGGCAGCTCGGCCGCGCGCGCCACCACATCGGTGGGGATCGACGTCGCCGCGGCATCGTCCTGCGCCGGGATCGGCAGGTCGGACGCCGCTGCATTCGGCGCTGCCGGACGCGCGGGATTGGCGACCGGGATCGGCACGGCTGTGGCGTCGACTGCGTCGGCGTCGGCCTCGCCGGTCGGCTGGGCAATGGCGTCCGCCGGCATGGTGGCAGGAGCCTGGGCATCGGGCTTCGCGGCGCTGCCGTTCGCCTGCGGTGCGGTCTGGGCGAGCGCGTCGGCAGACCGCGCCTGCGTGCTGCCCGCTGCCTCGTCGGCGGCCGCGACGGCAGTGCCGGCATCGGCTGCCGGTACATCTCCGGTTGCGGCATCGGTCACCAGCCCCGGTGTGCCGGCCTGCGCGCCGCCGGCAGCACCCGGTGCACCGGCCGGCAGCCCCGCAGCCGGCAAGCTTCCGGGCATCGGGGCGAAGAAGGCCAGTGGCAGCGGTTCGGCCGCAAGTTCTTCCCTGCGGTCGGCACCGCGCCCGGGCTTGCGCCGGGCCGCGCCTTCCAGCTCAGTCCCGTCTTCGGCGGGCTGCGCGCTGCCGCCGCGCGAGCGCTCCAGCACCGCATGGAAATTGCGGCCATCGGGCTCGTCGGCGCTGCGGCCGCGCGCACCGGAGGCACTGGAGGAAGAAACGGGCGAGGCCGCCGTGCCGGGGCCGAAGGAAGGGGCGATGGAAGTGGACATGGCGAAAGGAATCAGGATGTCGGTTGGATCGCTCGGTCGAAGAATTGGCGCGCCGCGCGCTCGTCGCTGTCGCGCTGCTCGCGCCGCGCGCCGGCCACCAGCTCCTGCCGGCGCAGCCGCTCGGCCAGCGCATCGAAGGAGTTGAGGCGCCGCTTGTGGTGCTGCCATTCGTTGCGCCCCAGGTCGAGCCGGCTCGCGGCCTGCGCCACGATGGCGCGCTGCTGCTGGATCGCGCCGTCGAGCGTGGCCAGGAAGTTGCGGTAGTTGTGCCACTGCGCGGACGGCAGGCCGCCCTGCATCAGCACGTCGAGCTGCTGGCTGTAGTCCTCGCGGTACTGCAGCAGCAGGTCGAGCTTCTCGCGCGCGCTGACTTGCGCGTTCTGCAGCACGCCGAGCTGGCGGGCGGCGTCGTCGGCCTTGGTGCGCGCCAGGTCGGTGAGCGTGTCGAGCGGAAGTTTGTGGGCCATGGTGGTTCCGGGAGATAGGGGTGGCCGCCCGGTCAGGCAGCCGGGAAGATGTCGCTCATGCGCGCGATCGCTTCGGCATAGCCGCAGCGCTCCTGCATCGGCTGCTGCAGGAAGGCCTCGATGCGCGGATAGAGCGCGATCGCCTGGTCGAGCTGCGGATCGTGGCCGGGCGCGTAGGCGCCGACGCTGATCAGGTCGCGGTTCCGCTGGTAGCGCGACAGCGCCTGCTTGAAGCGGCGCACGGTCTCGAACTGCGACGGCTCGATCAGCGAGGTCATCGCGCGGCTGATCGAGGCCTCGATGTCGATGGCCGGGTAGTGGCCGGCCTCGGCCAGCGTGCGCGAGAGCACCACGTGGCCGTCGAGGATGGCGCGCGCCGAGTCGGCGATCGGGTCCTGCTGGTCATCGCCTTCGGACAGCACGGTGTAGAAGGCGGTGATCGAGCCGCCGCGGCCCTCGGCGTCGCGCGCACCGTTGCCCGCACGCTCCACGAGCGCCGGCAGCTTGGCGAACACCGAAGGCGGGTAGCCCTTGGTGGCAGGCGGCTCGCCGACCGCGAGCGCGATCTCGCGCTGCGCCATCGCATAGCGGGTGAGCGAATCCATGATCAGCAGCACGTCGCGTCCCTGGTCGCGAAAGTACTCGGCCAGGCAGGTGGCGTAGGCAGCGCCCTGCAGGCGCAGCAGCGGCGAGTTGTCGGCCGGCGCCGCGACGACCACCGCGCGCGCCAGGCCTTCCTTGCCGAGCGTGTGCTCGATGAATTCCTTCACTTCGCGCCCGCGCTCGCCGATCAGTCCGACCACGATGACCTCGGCGCTGGTGTAGCGCGCCATCATGCCGAGCAGCACGCTCTTGCCGACGCCCGAGCCTGCGAACAGGCCCATGCGCTGGCCGCGGCCGACGGTGAGCATCGCGTTGATCGCGCGCACGCCCACGTCGAGCACCGAATCGATCGGTGCGCGCGTCAGCGGATTGATCGGCGGCGACGACAGCGGCACCTTGCGGCTGATGTCGAGCGGCCCGAGGCCGTCGAGCGGACGGCCGACCGCGTCGACCACGCGGCCGAGCATGCCTTCGCCCACCGGCAGCCGCTTGGCATGCGCCTCGCCGGGGGCCGCGCCGGCGGCGGGCCATGCCGCACCGGGGCGTGCGAACACGCGCGCGCCCGGCAGCAGGCCGGCCACTTCGCTCTGCGGCATCAGGAACAGGCGGTCGCCCGCGAAGCCGACCACTTCGGCCTCGGCATGGCGCTGCGCATGGCCGGGCGGCAGTTCGATCAGGCAGTCGCTGCCGACCGGCAACTGCAGCCCCACGGCTTCGAGCACCAGGCCCACGGCGCGGGTCAGCCGCCCCGAGGTGGCGATGGTCTGGCAGCGGCCGACCTCGGTGCGCGCCTGCGCGAGCGTGGCCTGCCACGACTGGAGATGCGGGTTCGACGACATGGCTTCAGGCACCCTCGGCATCGGCGTGCGACGAGAAGGCGCCCACAACGCGCTTCCAGCGGGTTTCGAGCGTGGCGTCCATCTCGCCGCTCGCCGAGCGCACGCGGCAGCTGCCGCGCGCGAGCGTGTCGTCGGCGCGCAGCTGCCAGCCGGCGGCCTGCAGCTCGCCGCCGAGGCTGTTCTTCACCAGCGCCACGTCGTCGGGATGCAGCAGCAGGCGCGGCTCGCCCTGCAGCGCGGGTTCGGCATGCAGCAGGTCCTGCACCAGCGCGAGCACCCATTCGGGCTCGGTGCGCAGCGTGCGGTGGACCACCTGCCGCGCCACGTCGAGCGCGAGCGCGAGGATCGCTTCGGAGAGTTCGCTCTCTGCACTGCGCAGCGCCGCGGGCAGCGAGGCGGCCAGTGCGCGCAACTGCTCGGCATGGGCGCTCGCGCCCGCGAGCCCGGCGGCCAGCCCTTCGGCGTGGCCTTCGGCATGGCCCTTGGCCCAGCCCTCGCGGCGACCCTCGGCTTCGCCGGTGGCGCACGCCTCTTGCCGCAGGCGATGGAGCTCGGCTTCGCGTGCCAGCGCCGCCGGGTCGCGGCGCGGTGCCGCCGGCTTCGGCGCCGGCGTCTGCGCCGTGCGCACGTCGGCCTCGAGCGAACCCATCTCCCAGCGCTGCCAGGCCGACAGGCGCGGGCGCGTGGAAGCGAACGCGGCGGAGGAGGAGGTGGTGTCAGACGAATTCATCGGTGCCCGGGGTGGAAACGACGATCTCGCCCGCGTCGGCCAGGCGGCGCACCACCTGCAGGATGGCCTTCTGCTCGGTCTCGACCTGCGAGACGCGCACCGGGCCGCGCAGTTCGATGTCCTCGCGCAGCGTTTCGGCCGCACGCTGCGACATGTTCTTGAGGAACTTCTCGCGCAGCTCGGGCGCCGAGCCCTTGAGCGCGACGATGAGCGAGTCGGACTCGATGTCCTTGAGCAGGCGCTGGATGTAGCGGTCCTCGAGGTCGAGCAGGTTCTCGAACACGAACATCTCCTCGACGATGCGCTGCGCCAGCGCTTCGTCGTGGGCGCGCACGTGGGCGATGGCTTCTTCTTCCTGCGCGCTGTTCATCAGGTTGACGATCTCGGCCGCGGTGCGCGCGCCGCCCAGGCGGCTGCGCTTCAGGCCTTCGCCCGAGAGCATTTCGGTCAGCACGTCGGTCAGTTCGGCCAGCGCCGCGGGCTGCACGCCGCCGAAGGTGGCCACGCGCAGGATCACGTCGTGGCGCAGGCGCTCGGGCAATTTCTCGAGCACTTCTGAGGCCTTCTTGCGCTCGAGGTGGACCAGCAGCGTGGCGAGGATCTGCGGATGCTCATCGCGCACCAGCTCGACCACTTCGCTGGCTTCGAGGTCGTTGAGCCGCTCGATGCCGCCATGCGGCTCGTCGGGCTGCAGGATGTCTTCGAGCAGGTTGCTCGCCCGGTCGTCGCCGAGCGCCTTGCGCAGCACGGCGCGGATGTAGCTGCCCGAGCCCAGGTGCAGCGCGGAGAGTTGCTCGGTCTCGAGCCGGAACTCGGCCAGCACGGCCGCCAGTTCGTCCTTCGAGACCTGGCTCAGCTTGGCCATCGCGACGCCCAGCGCCTGCACCTCGGTGGCGGGCAGGTGGTGCAGCGTGGCCGCCGCGCGGTCCTCGCCGATGGACATCAGCAGAATCGCGGCCTTTCGGGTGCCTGCATCGCTCATGAGTTCATCCAGTGCTTGATCAAGGTGGCCACCAGGCGCGGGTCCTGGTCGGCGGTCTGGTGCGCATAGTCGAGGTCGGCCTTCTGACGCTCGGCTTCGCGCAGCCGCGCGTTGTGCTGCGCGGCCTGGGCCTCGTCTTCGGCCGGGTCGCCGGTCGGGATCGGGCCGGGTACGACGGGCGCGGCGACCACCGGCGGGCCGAGATGCTTGCGCAGCAGCGGACGCGCCACGGCGAACCAGGCAAAGAGCGCGAGCACCGCGAGCAGCAGGTACTGGGTCGCCGTCATCGCGAGCCCGAGGTTGGCGGGGTCGCGCCAGAACGGCAGCTCGGGGCCAGCCTCGTCGGCGTGGTCGCGCGCAAAGGCGCTGTTGACCACGTTGAGCGAGTCGCCGCGCTCCTGGCTGAAGCCCATGGCTTCCTTCACGAGGTTGCGGATCTGCTCGACCTCGGCCGGCGCGAGCGCGCGCTGCACCCGCTTGCCGTCGGCGTCGGGTGCGTCGCGGTGGTTCACCACCACGGCCACCGACAGCCGCTTGACGCCGCCTGCCGCCTGCTGCACGTGGCGGATCGAGCGGTCGAGTTCGTAGTTGGTCGTCACGTCCTTGCGCGAGCTGCCCGGGCCCGACAGGGCCGAAGCCGCGGTGGTGGCCGTGGCGGCGCCCGGCGCGGCGGCCTGTGGATTGGCGGGCGCGTTCGGCGGCGTGGTGCCGGGCGCGGTGATGGGGGCGGTCGGCGTCTGCGGCGGCTGGTTCGACAGCGCACCGGGCACGCCGCCCGGCGGCGTCATGCCCTGCTGCAGCGACTCGCTCGAGGTCTGGCTGCGGATCGCCGGCGCGCGCGGCGCCTGGTTGGGGCTGTAGCTTTCCTCGGTGCGTTCGACCACCGAGAAGTCGATCTCGGCCGCGACCTGCGCACGCACGTTGCTCGCGCCGAGGATCGGCTGCAGGATCGCCTCGATGCGGCGGATGTAGCCCTGCTCGATCTCCTGCGCATACTTGAGCTGGCTCACGTCGAGCCCGCGCGCGCCCGCATTGGCGGCCGACAGCAGGTTGCCGTGCTGGTCGACCACGGTCACGCTCTTGGCATTGAGTTCGGGCACGCTGCTGGACACCATGTGCACGATGGCGCTGACCTGGCCTTCGTCGATGCCGCGGCCGCGGTGCAGCGTGAGCACCACCGAGGCCGACGGCTTCTTCTGGTCGCGCACGAAGAGCGACGCCTTGGGCAGCGCCAGGTGCACGCGCGCCGCCTCGACCGAGCCGATCGATTCGATGGAGCGCGCGAGCTCGCCCTCGAGGCCGCGCTGGTAGTTGACCTGTTCGGCGAAATGGCTGGTGCCGAACTTCTGGTTGTCGAGCAGTTCGAAGCCCACCCCGCCGCCCTTGGGCAGCCCCTCGGCCGCGAGCTTGAGCCGCAGTTCGGGCACCTTGTCGCTCGCGACCAGGATCGCGCTGCCACCGGCGGTGAACTTGTAGGGCACGTTCATCTGCTGCAGCGACGCGATGATCGCACCGCCGTCGCGGTCCGACACGTTGGTATAGAGCACGCCGTAGTCCGGCGCGCGGCTCCAGAGCATGAACGCCGCCGCGGCGGCCACGATCGCGGCGGCGCCGACGATCAGCGGCAGCTTAGGCTGGGCGCGCAGGCGCTCGGTGAACGCCGAGGCGGAGGAGGGCGCCATGCCGGCGCCCGCGGGCGCCGCCGGATTCATCGGGCGACCTCCGGCCGGCGCAGCTGGGTCTTGGAGGGGGACGGGAAGCTTGGATGTTCTGGAGTCATGCCGAGGGGCCGTGTGTGGTCGGGCGGGCTTGGGGTACGGCGTTGATTCTCAGCAGGCGCGCCATATTCGATTGGCCGAACAACCGGGGTTTTCGCCGTCAGTTGGGGGCATGTGTCGAGGGCGTCCCCTGATACGCTGAAAACACGCGGAGGCGCTTCGGCGCTTCCTCTGTCCACCCCAGTTCCACTCCCAGAGAAAGAGAGTCCCATGTCGATTTCCGCCATCGAATCGGTGCTGCAGCAGATGCGCGTCACCGCGCTCCAGTCCGGCATCGCGCAGCCCAGCAAGGCCGAGCCTGCCGAGTCCGGCGGCTTTGCCGCCGAGCTGCGCCGCTCGCTCGAGAACATCAGCACCGCGCAGACCCGCGCCTACGGCCAGGCCGAGGACTTCGAAATGGGCAAGCCCGGCGTCGCGCTCAACGACGTCATGGTCGACCTGCAGAAAGCCAATGTGGCGTTCCAGACCGGCCTGCAGGTGCGCAACCGCCTGGTCGCGGCATACCAGGAAATCATGAGCCTCCCGGCCTGAAATTGAACGCCCCCCGAAGCGCCTTCGGCGCCTCCCCCCACTGGGGGGCGCACCCAGCGGCCGGGCGAAGCCCGTTCCGCGGGTGCCCTCGGTCGGCGGGGATCTTGGAATGAAAGTGTGTTGTGGATCTTTTTTCGGGCCCGCCCTAAATGTTCGGCAGACCCTGCCGATAACTAACCCAACGATGGCTTGAGTCTCACAGTGGAAGCGGGTCCAGCGTTACGGCCGATGGCCGGAGTCCACAACCTTTTGTTTATCAGGAGTCGAACATGGCGCAAGTCATCAACACCAACAGCCTCTCGCTGGTTGCTCAAAACAACCTCAACAAGTCGCAAAGCTCGCTCAACACCGCGATCGAGCGCCTGTCGTCCGGCATGCGCATCAACAGCGCCAAGGACGACGCAGCGGGCCAGGCCATTGCCAACCGCTTCACCGCGAACGTCAAGGGCCTGACCCAGGCAGCCCGCAACGCCAACGACGGCATCTCGCTCGCTCAGACCACCGAAGGCGCGCTGAACGAAATCAACAACAACCTGCAGCGCGTTCGCGAACTGTCGGTTCAGGCCGCCAACGGCACGAACTCGGGCAGCGACCTCTCGTCGATCCAGGCTGAAATCAAGCAGCGCCTCGACGAAATCGACCGCGTGTCGGCCCAGACCCAGTTCAACGGCGTGAATGTGCTCGCCAAGGACAGCAAGCTGACGATCCAGGTCGGCGCCCACGACGGCGAAACGATCGACATCAACCTCAAGGAAGTCACCTCCAAGACGCTCGGCCTGGGCAACATGGACATTTCCAAGAAGTCGCTCGACCTGTCGACGGTTTCCGCTTCGGCAACGACCACGGTGAAGCCGGGCTCGACCGGCGCGACCACCTCGGTGAACCTCACGGCCGTCGACAGCGCTGCCGCCAGCTCGTACACCGTGTACGTGGACGACGGCGACGCCGACACGCTGTATGTGTCGGACGACGCCGGTACGACCTTCTACGCCGCCACCTACGACAGCGCTTCGGGCACGCTGGCATTCGACGGCTCGACCCCGCTGGGCGCCGCACCGACCGCCACGCTGGCTGCCGCCGGCCAGGAAATCTCGGCCGGCAACGGCGCAACGGTGAATGTCGACAACGTGACGGCCGTGAACTCCGACGCGGCTGCCGCGATCGAGATGTACGTCGACCAGAACGGCGACTGGTTCGTGTCGAAGGATTCGGGCGCCACGGTCATCAGCGCCGACTTCGACGCTGCCACCGGCCAGGTGAGCTACGACAGCGGCGACTTCGCCACTGCCGCGGCACCGACCACCGGCATTTCCGATGCGATCGACAGCTACGAAGTGCCGCCGGTCGCGGTGCCCGCCGTCACGGCCAACCTGTCGGGCCTGCCGTCCGCTTCGGTCGGTTCGTCGCCCACGCTGCATGCCGTCACCAATGCCGACGGCAGCGCCGGCGGCTACGTGGTGAAGGGCGAGGCCAATGGCGCCGAGGTGTACTACAAGGCCAACGTGGCCGACGACGGCACCGTGACGCTGGGCGAACAGTACAACGCCGACCCGCTGGCCGCCATCGACGAAGCCCTTGCCGGCGTCGACGAACTGCGCAGCCAGCTCGGTGCGGTGCAGAACCGTTTCGAGTCGACCATCACGAACCTGAACAACACGACCAACAACCTGTCGGCCGCACGTTCGCGTATCGAAGACGCCGACTACGCAGTGGAAGTGTCGAACATGACGCGCGCCCAGATCCTGCAGCAGGCCGGTACCTCCGTCCTGGCGCAGGCCAACCAGACCACGCAAGGCGTCCTCTCGCTCCTGCGTTGATCGTCTCCTAGCAACCCACGCGCTTCGCGTGCCTGCCGCAAGGCAGGTGCGCGGCGCAGACGCAGGGCCCCGGCCCTTGCGTCTGCGCTTTTCTCTGCGGCTTCCGCTGGAGGCCGCAGAGAAAAGCGAAACACCGAGAGAAAGAGAAAATGCCAGTCAGCAGCATCGGCGTCGGCTCCGGCCTTGAACTGTCCACCTTGCTCGCGCAGCTCGAGAAAGCCGAGAGCCAGCCGCTCGTGGCGATCCAGCAGCGCGCGACCAGCTACACCACGAAGCTCTCGGCCTACTCGCAGATCCAGAGCGCGCTCAACACGCTCAAGACTGCCGGCGACAAGCTCGCCGACCCGGCCTTCTTCAAGACGGTGAAAGCCTCGGTCAGCGAGACCACCGTGCTGAGCGCCGCCACCAGCGAGACCTCGGTTGCGAGCAGCTATGCCATCGACGTGTCCCAGCTCGCGCAGTCGCAGTCGCTGGTGTCGGCCGGCCAGGCCGACGCCAAGGCCAAGATCGGCACCGGCACGATCACTATCAATTTCGGCGCCATCACGGGCGGCACGCTCGATGCCGGCACTGGCCAGTACACGGGCGCGACCTTCGCGGCCGATGCCGAGCGAAATCCGGCGCAGATCACCATCGGCGAAAGCACCAACTCGCTGGAGGGCATCCGCGACGCGATCAACAAGGCCAATGCCGGCGTCACCGCGAGCATCATCAACGACGGCAGCGGCACGCCCAACCGCCTGGTGCTGGTGTCTAGCGAGTCGGGCGAGACCTCGACCATGCAGATCTCGGTGACCGGGGATGCCGCGCTGCAGAACCTGCTGGCCTTCGACCCGGCCGGTACGCAGACCATGAAGCAGACCACGGTCGGTCAGGACGCCAAGCTCAAGATCAACGGCATCGACATCGTGAGCGCGTCGAACACCGTCTCCGAGGGAATTCAGGGCACGACGCTGACGCTCGCGAAGACCGGTACCACCAATCTGAAGATGACGAGCGACACCTCGGCGGTGTCGGCGGCCATCACCGCCTTCGTCACGGCCTTCAACACGCTGCAGAGCACTGCGACCAAGCTCACGGCCTACGACGCCGACAGCAAGACCGGGGCCGCGCTGATGGGCGACCAGACGCTGCGCAACCTGATGACCGAGGTCCGGCAGACGCTCACCGCCGCTCAGGCGGGCGGGCCGAACGACATCAAGGTGCTGACGGAGATCGGCGTGGGGTTCCAGAAGGACGGCACGCTCGCGGTCGACGCGACCAAGCTCGCCAATGCACTCAGCAAGAACCTCGGCGGCGTCGCGAACCTGTTCTCCAGCGCGACCGACAGCACCGCCGGGTACGGCAAGCAGATCGGCGCGCTCGTGACCCGGCTCACGTCGTCGAGCGGCGCGCTCACGACGGCCACCAACGGCGTCAACACCACGCTCGAAGACCTCAGCGACCAGTACAACGCCGTGCAGGCACGCGTCGAGTCGACGGTCGAACGCTACCGCGCGCAATTCACGCAACTCGACGTTCTGGTCAACAGCCTCAACAACACCATGGCCTACCTCACGCAGCAGTTCGATGCCATGAACGGCAGCAGCAAGTAGGTCCAGAAAGCCGCCGATGTACACCTCCCACACTTTCCGAACCGGCGCCAGTGCCTACTCACGTCTCGGCGTGGAAACGCAGGCCATGAGCGCCTCGCCGCACCAGCTCATCGCGATGCTGTTCGACGGCGTGGCCACGAGCATCGGCCTGGCGCGCCACCACATGGCGACCGGCGACATGCTTGCCAAGGGCAAGGCGATCTCGAAGGCCATCAACATCGTGGACAACGGCCTGAAGGCCGGCCTCGATGCCCGGGCCGCGGGCGCCGCCGGCACCGAGCTGGTGGACAACCTGACGGCGCTCTACGACTACGTGATCCGCCGCCTGCTGCACGCGAACCTGCACAACGACGCCAAGGCGCTCGGCGAGGCGGAGTCGCTGCTCGGCAACATCGCTTCGGCCTGGCGCGAGATCGGGGGCGGCCATGGCGGCAACTGATTCGATGCACGCGCAGCAGGCCGTGCCGGCGCGCGAGGAGCTTATCCGCTGCTACCGTGAACTGGCCTCGACGATGTCGCTCATGGCGGCGTTGACGCGCGCCAAGGACTGGACGCGGCTGCCCGAACTCGAGGCCCGCTCCACGGTGCTGGTCGAGCGGCTCAAGGCCGTCGGTACGGTGCCGCTCGCGGCGGAAGACCTGGCGCATGTGCGCGCTTTGATGGCGCGCATCGACGCCGACAAGGCGGAGGTTTGCAGCCTTGTCAAACCGCAGCTGGAGATGCTGATGGCCAAGATGGCGCAGCTGCACAAGCGCAGCGATCTTGACAAGGCCTACGGCCTGCCGCACTGATCGCCACGCCCCACCCACGACCATGAACAGGCCGGTTGGAACTCCCGATGCCGCGCACGCAACGAAGCTTGCCGCGTTGCGGCCGGACCTCGCTGCGCTGCAGGCCGAGGTCGGGACCAGCGTGCCCGCGAGTGCGGTGGCCGAAATCCAGAAGGTCAAGAACGATGTCCGGCTGCCGTCCCAGGCCATGCACGCGGCGCTGCTGGCGGCAGAAGCGCAGCCTCCCGCGCCCGCGCAGCCACCCGCGGGCGGGCCGCGCTCCATCGAGACGCAATGGTCCGTCGCGGCTCGCGCCATCGGCGCGGTGCTGGCCGACTTGCAGGCCGATCCCGAGCCGGTGCGGGGCAGTGCGCCCCTGTGGGCGTCGGCGCAGAAGGCTCCGCCCGCCCCCGTGCTGGCGGCCGCGCTGGACAAGGCACTGAGCGGCAGCGGCTTGTTCTACGAATCGCACCTGCTTGAGTTCGCGATGGGCCTGCGCAGCGTGGCGCAACTCGCCGACGAGCCGCAGATGCACCTGACGCGGCAGCAGCAGCCGGAAAGCGCCGGTGCGAAACCGCAGCCTCAAGCGCAGCAGGCGGCACAGGCACAGCTCGCTGCGGCGGTTGCGCAGGCGCCGGCGCTGCCGGGCGCTACCGCGGCGGCCGCGCCATCGGGCACTGCACCGCGCGGCGAGCTTGCGCAGGCACCTGCCCCGGCCGTGGTCGGCCCGAATCAGGCGCCCGGCACGCCGACGCACCTTGCGGCGCTGCCGGCCGGGGATGCGCCCGGGTTGCCCGGCGAGCGGGTCGCCGCCGAGGCCGGTGCGTCCTCTGCGCGTGCTGCCGCTGCAGCACCGGCGCTCGAGGTGATCCATCCGCAAACCACCGCGCTCGTGCACCAGCAGCTCGACCTGCTCGCCACGACGGTGTTCCGCTGGACCGGCCAGGCCTGGCCCGACGTGCCGATGACCTGGTCGGTAGAGCCCGAAGACGGGCCGCCCGCCGATGAAGCGGAGGCACACGGGGCCAGCGAAGCGCAGGCGCCGCGGCGCTGGGTCACCACGGTGTCGCTGGCGCTGCCGAGGCTCGGCGCGGTCGATCTGCGGCTGAGCCTCCTGGGCGAACAGGTGCAGGCGCAGCTCGCGGCCAGCGAGGCCGGAGCGCTCGCGCGGCTGCAGGGCGGCGGCGGCGAACTCGGCCCCCGCCTCGAGGCCGCGGGCCTGCGCCTGCAGGATCTGCAGATCACGGCCATGCAGGCCCGGGATGCGGCGCCTGCCGTCGGGGAGCTGCATCAATGACCACCGCAGGCCCCGAAAGCCCGCGCCAGACCGCGGTCGCGCTGTCCTATGCGGACCCTGCGAAGGCGCCCGTGGTGGTGGCCAAGGGCTACGGCCTCACCGCCGAATCGATCCTGCGGCAGGCGCGCGAGAACGGCGTGTACGTGCACGCCTCGCCCGACCTGATCCGACTGCTGATGCAGGTCGACCTCGACCGCCAGATCCCGCCGCAGCTCTACCTCGCGGTGGCCGAGGTCCTGGCCTGGATCCATGGCATCGAGCAGTCTGCAAAGGTGCCCCGATGATCAATGTATTTTCATTGAAACCTTCTGTTACTGAGAACCAGTCGCATTGCTCCGAAGGGGCGTCGTGCGTTTGCAACAAAAGATTACAGCCAGTTGTAGCCCCGTTTACAGTTTGCCTGGCTCGGGAAGTTACAAAGTTTAACTAGGTGGGAATAATTCACACCAGGACATGAACAACGGAGTGCATCTTGCAAACGGATAACGTAATGAATGCGGCGAACGGCGAGATCTCGCGCGAGATCGGTGACGTCAACCTCGCCTACATGCTGCTGGCCCAGAAGCTCGTCAAGCAGGACCGCGTGGCGGCGATGTTCCGCCTCGGCATCAGCAGTGAACTCGCGGACATGCTCGCGGGCATGTCGCTGGCCCAGATCCTGAAGCTCGCGGCGTCGAACTTCCTGCTCTGCAGCTTCCGCCTGAACGAGCACGCCTCGATGTCGGCTGTGGTCGGCGAGGGAAAGGACAGCACGCTGCAGCAGGCGCACATGTCGATCCTGATGTCGGCCCGTACGCTGCAGATGCAGAAGGAAGCGGTAGCGGCATGACGCGCAAGACCGTCCTTGGCGAAGTGCGGGAAGTCCAGCTCGCCATCGAACTGATCGGGCTCGGCGCCCGGCTGCAGTTCCTCGAGGCCGAGGTCGGCCTGAGCCGCGAACGGCTGATCCGGCTCTACAAGGAGATAAAGGGCGTTTCGCCGCCCAAGGGATTGCTGCCTTTTTCGACCGATTGGTATATGACTTGGCTGGCGAATATCCATTCGTCGATGTTCTATAACATTTACCAATTCATGAAGATCCATTCCGATGAAGAAAAGGTCTGGATCCTAATTAAAAGCTATAAATTGTATTTGCAGCAAATTGCCGCGCAAGACAGCGAGCCAATTCTGGATTTCACGCGCGCCTACACCATGGTGCGTTTTTTCGACAGCGACATGCTGCAAATGAGCACCTGCAGCCGGTGCGCGGGGCAGTTCATCGCGCATGCGCACGACCACAAGAACGGGTACGTGTGCGTGCTTTGCCGCCCGCCCTCGCGCGCAGGCAAGGCGCGCGGCGCAAAGCGCAGCGGCGACGCGGCAGTGGTGGTGCCGACACGGAGCGGGGAAGGCATGGGTTTGGGTGTGGGGCAGGCGCTCGAGGCGGGCGCGCTCCACTGACATGGACCCTGCCCGGTTTGGGCGGGGCTTTTGAATCGACGCCTCAAGGGCAGTAGGGGAAGCGTGTGCTCCTTTTGGTTGGTTATCTGGTGGTGATCGGCGCCGTGTTCGGCGGCTATGCATTGATGGGCGGGCACTTCGGCGTGCTGTTCCAGCCCGTGGAGCTGCTGATGATCGGCGGCGCCGCGCTGGGCGCCTTCATTGCCGGCAACAACGGCAAGACGATCAAGGCCACGCTGAAGGAACTGCCGCTGCTGCTGCGCTCGTCCAGGCACAACCGCCAGCTCTACCTCGACCTGCTCGCGCTGCTCTACGAGCTGCTCGCCAAGGCGCGCAAGGAAGGGATGATGAAGCTCGAGACCGACGTGGAAGACCCGTCGCAAAGCGAGATCTTCAGCCGCTATCCCAAGATCCTGGCCGATGCCGGCGTGATGGAATTCCTTTGCGATTACCTGCGCCTCGTCATCAGCGGCAATACCGATGCATTCGAGATCGAGGCGCTGATGGACCACGAGATCGAGACCATCAAGCACGAGGCCGAGATCCCGATGCACAGCCTGGCGCGCGTGAGCGACGCGCTGCCCGCGCTCGGCATCGTGGCCGCCGTGATGGGCGTGGTGCACGCGCTGGCCTCGGCCGACCTGCCGCCCTCGGAAATGGGCGCACTGATCGCCCACGCGATGGTCGGCACCTTCCTGGGCGTGCTGCTGGCCTACGGCTTCGTCGCGCCGCTCGCGTCGCTCATCGAGCAGAAGGTGGCCGAGGGCATGAAGATGTACCAGTGCGCCAAGGTGACGCTGCTTGCGAGCCTCAACGGCTATGCACCGCAGCTCGCGGTGGAGTTCGGCCGCAAAGTGCTGTTCTCGACCGAGCGGCCCAGCTTCACCGAGCTGGACAGCCACGTGCGCGAAGTCAAGGCGCGCTGACGCGGGCGGAGCACACACAGTCATGAGCGCGGAAAAGCACAGGATCGTCGTCCGGCGGGTGGCCGGACATGGCGGCGGCCACCACGGCGGCGGCTGGAAGATCGCCTATGCCGACTTCATGACCGCCATGATGGCGTTCTTTCTCGTGATGTGGCTGCTCTCCAGTTCCTCGCCAAAGCAGCGCGAGGGCATTGCCGAGCATTTCCGGATGCCGCTGATGGTGGCCTTGAGCGGTGGCGAGAAAAGCAGCACCAGCGTGAGCGTGATCCCTGGCGGCGGCATGGACCCGAGCACGCGCGCCGCGGGCGAGGTGCGCCAGGCCGATGCCGAGGAAGAAGCCGACGCGGACCGTCTCGCGAGCATGAAGGAACGGCTCGACAAGCTCATCGAGTCGAGCCCGATATTCAAGCAGTTCCGTTCGCAGATCCTGATCGACATCACGACCGAAGGGCTGCGGCTGCAGATCGTGGACAGCGAGAACCGCCCGATGTTCGACCTGGCGAGTGCGCGGCTGGTGCCGCACATGCGCGCGATCCTGCGCGAGCTCGCGCCCGCGCTCCACGAACTGCCGAACCGCATCACGCTGTCGGGCCACACCGATGCCATCGTCTACAGCAACGGCGACCGCTCGTACGGCAACTGGGAGCTGTCGGCCGACCGCGCGAACGCGTCGCGGCGCGAACTGGTCATCGGCGGCATGGAAGAAGGCAAGGTGCTGCGCGTGGTGGGCCTGGCCGACAGCATGCACATCGACCGCGCGAATCCGCGCAACCCGATCAACAGGCGCATCAGCATCATCTTGCTGAACCGCCGCACGCAGCAGCAGATCGAGCACGAGAACGGTGGTGGCGGCGGCAGCGTTGCCGCGGCGCTGCCGGCGGCCCCGCGGGCGCCGTCTTCGCCGTCTTCGCCGCCGCTCTCGCCCACCGACAACGTCAAGCTGACTTCGCAAGAGTCGGCGGCGCCCAAGCACCCCTAGAAACGATGCCGGCGCACGCAGCAGCCGGTCCGGAGCAACGATGGATCTCAGTCAATTTACCCAGGCCTTTTTCGTCGAAGCCGTCGAGCTTCTGGCGCAGATGGAGCAATTGCTGCTCGAGCTCGACGCCGAGGCGCCCGACAGCGAGCAGCTCAACGCCATCTTCCGTGCCGCGCATTCGATCAAGGGCGGCGCGGCCACTTTCGGCTTCGTGGCGCTGACCGACACGACGCACCTGCTGGAGACCCTGCTCGACCGTGCGCGCCACGGCCAGCTGAACCTGAGCCGCTCGATGATCGATTCATTCCTGGAAACGAAGGACGCCTTGCAAGACCAACTGACCGCCTACCAGGCCGAGACCGAACCCGACCCCGAGCGGGTGGCCCACATCTGCGAGGTGCTGCGCCAGCTCGCGCTCGAAACCGAAGGCGGCCGCGCTGCAGCACCGGCGCCCGTGGTGGCCGCCGTTGCTGCTGTTGCTGCGCCCGCCGTCGTGCTGGCGGGCGCGGGACAGGGCGCGCTGCGCATCCGTTTCTCGGGCCTGTCCGACAGCGAATGCGAGCTGCTCGCCGAAGAGCTTGCGAACCTCGGCAAGCTGCTGTCGCGCACGCGCAGCGCCGACCAGATGACCGTGGTGCTCGAAACCAGCTGCGCGCCCGACGACATCACCGCCGTGTGCTGCTTCGTGATCGACGAGTCGCAGATCGAGATCACGCGCGAAGCCGCCGTGGCTGCCGATGCGCCCGTCGCCGTGGCGCCGGCGGCCGCGCCGGCCGCAGCGTCACCGGCGCCCGCGTCGCCCAGGGCCGTGCCGGCCGCCGGCGCGCCGGCAGCGGCCGCCGCCAAGGATTCGGGCTCGATCCGCGTCGACGTGGAGAAGGTCGACCAGCTCATCAACCTCGTGGGCGAACTGGTGATCACGCAGTCGATGCTGACGCAGGCGGCCACCATGCTCGACCCGGTGGAGTGCGAGCGCTTCCTCAACGGCCTGGGCCATCTGGAGCGCAACGCGCGCGACCTGCAGGAATCGGTGATGTCGATCCGCATGATGCCGATGGACTACGTGTTCAGCCGCTTCCCGCGCGTGATCCGCGACGTGAGCGCAAAGCTCGGCAAGCAGGTTCGCCTGGACACCTTCGGCAAGGAGACCGAACTCGACAAGGGCCTCATCGAGCGCATCATCGATCCGCTCACGCACCTGGTGCGCAACAGCCTGGACCACGGCATCGAGACGCCGGACCAGCGCCTTGCCAAGGGCAAGGAGGCCGAAGGGCAACTGCTGCTGTCGGCGCAGCACCACGGCGGCAACATCGTGATCGAGGTGAGCGACGACGGCGCCGGCCTGAACCGCGGGAAGATTCTCGCCAAGGCCATGCAGCAGGGGCTCCCGGTGACCGAGACCATGCCCGACGACGAGGTGTGGCAGCTGATCTTCGCGCCGGGCTTCTCCACGGCCGAGCAGGTCACCGACATCTCGGGCCGCGGCGTGGGCATGGACGTGGTCAAGCGCAACATCCAGGAGATGGGCGGCCACGTCGAGATCAGCTCGCGCGAGGGCTGGGGCACCACCACCCGCATCGTGCTGCCGCTGACGCTAGCCATCCTCAACGGCATGTCGGTCAAGGTCGGCAGCGAGGCCTACATCCTGCCGCTGAGCTACGTGATCGAGTCGCTGCAGCCGCTCGCCGAGCACCTGCATTCGATCACCAGCGACGGCCACGTGATCAAGGTGCGCGGCGAATACCTGCCGCTGATCGAGCTGCACCGCGTGTTCGACGTGTCCGGCGCGCAGACCGACCCGACCGCCGGCATCCTGGTGATCGTGCAGGCCGACGAGTCGCGGTTCGCGCTGCTGGTGGACGAGCTGCTGGGCCAGCACCAGGTGGTGGTCAAGAACCTCGAGACCAACTACCGCAAGGTGCCGGGCATCTCGGCCGCCACCATCCTGGGCGACGGCAGCGTGGCCTTCATCGTCGACGTGGGCGCCATGCCACGCATCCAGCGCGCGCATGCGGTGCGAAGCTCGGCGCTGGCCCATGCGGCCCGGCAAGATACGGTGGCCGCTTGAACCCATCGGGAGTGACAAGCGCCATGCGTTTCGATTTTTTCCGGCGCTCCGGCGCCGAGAAGACAGTGGCGGGCGGCGCGCAGCGCCTTGCCCTCCCACGCAGCGCCGACGGCTACGTCGCCTACACCCTGCTGCTCGACGCCCAGATGCGCGTCGGCGGCTACAAGCTCACCTGGCGGCCGGCCGTGCCGGCCGCGCTGGCGCCCGACGCGGTCACGCAGTTCAAGTTGCTGCTGGCCTGCGTCACCGAGCACCTGGGGGAGCCGACCGCGCCCTGGAAGCTCGGCCACAGCGAACTGTTCTTCGAGGTCGATGCCCAGACGCTCGCGCTGGGTGCGCTGCAGTCGCTCGCGCCCGAGTACACGGTGTTCTGCCTCGGCCTGGCCGACCTGTCCAACGAGGAGCTCCGGCCGGTGCTGATGTTCCTGCGCGAGCAGGGCTTCAGCTTCATGCTCTGCGGCGCCGAGGCGCTGCCCGCGGACCCCGAGCTGCGCGGCCTGGTCACTCATTTCGACGTGGGCAACGGCGACCCGGCGCGGATCGCGGCCATCCGCGGCGCCGAGCAGCCGGGCCATGCGCCCATCCAGCCGATCGCCACCTGCATGGCGTCGTGGGCGGCGTTCGAGGCTTGCGCGCCCGACCGCGTCGATGTCTTCCTCGACGCGCGCTGCGGCTTTCCGCCGCCGGTGCCGCGGCGCGGCGGCCAAGGCCATGCGCTGCAGCCCGAATCGATGCTGATCGTGCGGCTGCTGCAGATGATCCAGCGCAACGAGGACCTGCGCGAGGTCGAGGCCGCGCTCAAGCGCGACGCCGCGCTGACCTACCGGCTGCTGCGTCACATGAACTCGCCCGCGGTGGGCGCCGGCGTCGAGATCCATTCGCTGCATCACGCGGTGACGATGCTCGGCTACTCGCCGCTGTTCCGCTGGCTGTCGATGCTGCTGGCCACGAGCAACGCGGCGGGCAGCCCGCCCTTCATGATGAAGAAGGCGATCCTGCGCGGGCGCTTCGTCGAACTGATGGGCGAGGTCATGCTGCCGCCCGGCGAAGCTGACAACCTGTTCGTGGTGGGCATGTTCTCGCTCATCGACCGGCTGCTGGGCGTTCCGATGCAGGAGGTGCTCTCGCAGGTGCAGCTTCCCGGCGCGGTGCAGCAGGCGATCCTGTCGCGCGAGGGCGTGTACGGCCCCTTCCTGGCACTGGCCGAGGCCTGCGAGCTGGGCACCGGCGAAGCGGCCCATCTGGCCGAAGCGCTGCTGCTCGGCGCCGATCAGGTCAACGCGGCCCATCTTCGAGCGCTGGCGTGGTCGCACGACCTGACCCTGACCGAAGCCCACTGACCGAACGAGCCCGCGCATGACATCGACCGCTTCCGAATTCGTCTTCACCGACAGCGACTTCTCCCGCATCCGCACGCTCATCCACCGCCGCGCCGGCATCGCGCTGGGCGAGCACAAGCGCCAGATGGTCTACAGCCGGCTGTCGCGCCGGCTGCGCGACCTCGGGCTGCCGGAGTTCTCGACCTACCTGGCCCAGCTCGAGGACAGCCGCGACGGCGACGAGTGGCAGCTCTTCATCAATTCGTTGACCACCAATCTCACGTCGTTCTTCCGCGAAGCGCATCACTTTCCGGTGCTCGCCGACCTGGCGCGCAAGTGCAGCCAGCCGGTCACCGTGTGGTGCGCGGCGGCCTCGACGGGCGAGGAGCCCTACTCGATCGCGATCACGCTGATGGAGGCGCTCGGCGAGCGTGCCACCACGGCGCGCATCATCGCCACCGACATCGACACGTCGGTGCTGGAGCGCGCTGCGGCCGGCGTCTTCACGATGGAGCAGGCCAGCCGCATGCCGCCCGAACGGCTGCGGCGCTTCTTCAACAAGGGCACGGGTGCCAACGCCGGCAAGGTGCGGGTGCGCCCCGAGGTCGCGGCCATGGTCAAGTTCTCGCGGCTCAACCTGCTCGATGCGTCGTGGCCCTTGAAGGAGCCGGTCGACGCGATCTTCTGCCGCAACGTGATGATCTATTTCGACAAGCCGACGCAGAAGAAGATCCTCGAGCGTTTCGCGCCGCTGCTCAAGCCGCAGGGCCTGCTGTTCGCGGGCCACTCGGAGAACGCATCGCTCGTCAACCAGGCCTTCAAGACCGTCGGGCAGACCGTCTACGCACTCGGAAAGGCGCGGGTGTGACCATGGCAGCCGTTCGGGAGAGGGCGTCGTCGGGCGCAGCCGCGGCCGTGCCAGCGTCGCTGGCCACGCATCACTACTTCGACCGCGACTTCGATTGCCAGGCGGTGAAGCTGCTGCCGGCCGAATATTTCGTGACCGATGCGGGCGTGCTGCTGACGACGGTGCTGGGCTCCTGCGTGGCGGCCTGCATCACCGACGTGGAGGCCGGCGTCGCGGGAATGAACCATTTCATGCTACCCGACGATGCCGAGGCCGATCCGCGCAGCCAGGTCGAGTCGATGCGCTACGGCGGCTACGCGATGGAGGTGCTGGTTGCCGAGATGCTGCGCGCGGGCGCGCGGCGCGACCGGCTCAAGGCCAAGGTCTTCGGCGGTGCTGCGGTGCTGGCGAACATGACCATGCTCAACATCGGCGGGCGCAATGCCGACTTCGTGCTGCGCTACCTCGAGAAACAGCGCATCGTGGTGGCCGCGCAAGATCTGCGCGGGCTGCATGCGCGCCGCGTGTGCCTGCAGCCGGCCAGCGGCAAGGCCGTGGTGCGCAAGCTGCGCGCCAAGGACGACATTCAGGCGGTCCAGCGCGACGAGGGCGAACTCCTGCGCAGATGGTCCGCCACATACGGCAAGGGAAAGTGGATCGCATGAAGAAGATCAAGGTGGTTTGCGTCGACGACTCGGCGCTGATCCGCAGCGTGATGACCGAGATCATCAACGCCCAGAGCGACATGACGGTGGTGGGCACCGCGGCCGATCCGCTGCAGGCACGTGACCTCATCAAGGCCACGAACCCCGACGTGCTCACGCTCGACGTCGAGATGCCGCGCATGGACGGGCTCGAGTTCCTCGAGAAGCTCATGCGCCTGCGGCCCATGCCGGTGGTGATGGTGTCGTCGCTGACCGAGCGTGGCTCGGAGATCGCGCTGCGCGCGCTGGAGCTCGGCGCGATCGACTTCGTGACCAAGCCGAAGCTCGGCGTGCGCGACGGGCTGCTGAACTACACCGAGCTGATCAGCGGCAAGATCCGCACTGCGGCGGCGGCACGGCTGCTGCCCGGGCGCCACGGCGCCTCGGCCAAGACCGCGCAGGACGCGGTGCAGGAGCCGATGCTGCGCAGCCCGCTGCTGAGCACCGAGAAGCTGATCATCATCGGCGCCTCCACCGGCGGCACCGAGGCCATCCGCGAGGTGCTGCTGCCGCTGCCGCCCGACGCACCGGCGGTGCTGATCGCGCAGCACATGCCGCCGGGCTTCACGCGCTCGTTCGCGCAGCGGCTCAACGGCCTGTGCCGCATCACGGTCAAGGAAGCCGAGCACGGCGAACGCGTGCTGCCGGGCTATGCCTACATCGCGCCGGGCGGCTTCCACCTGTCGCTCGCCCGCAGCGGCGCCAACTACGTGGCCCAGCTCGACCAGTCGCCGCCCGTGAACCGCCATCGGCCCTCGATCGACGTGCTGTTCGATTCGGCGGCGCGGCATGCGGGGAAGAACGCAATCGGAATGATCCTGACCGGCATGGGCAAGGACGGCGCCGAAGGCCTGCTGCGCATGAAGCAGGCGGGGGCACACACCTTCGGGCAGGACGAGGCGAGCTGTGTCGTCTTCGGCATGCCGCGCGAGGCGATCGCGCTGGGCGCCGTGGACGAGGTGGTGTCGCTGGACGAAATGGGGCGGCGCGTGCTGGCCCACCTGCGCACCTTCGGCGAACGCGCGAACCGGGTTTGAGTGAGAGAACAAGCAAGCGAACGATTTGATTTACTGGAGCTGAAGCATCGTGATAGACAAGAGCATCAAGATCCTGGTCGTGGACGACTTCCCGACCATGCGGCGCATCGTGCGCAACCTGCTGAAGGAACTCGAGTTCCTCAACGTCGACGAAGCCGAGGACGGCGCGGCCGGCATCGAGAAGCTTCGCGGCGGCAACTTCGGCTTCGTGGTGTCGGACTGGAACATGCCGAACATGGACGGCCTGACCATGCTGCAGACGATTCGCGCCGATCCCGAGCTCGGCAAGCTGCCGGTGCTGATGGTGACGGCCGAGGCCAAGAAGGAGAACATCATCGCGGCGGCGCAGGCCGGCGCCAACGGCTACGTGGTTAAGCCCTTCACGGCCGCCACGCTCGAGGAAAAGATCAACAAGATCTTCGAGAAGCTGCAGAAAGAGGCGGTGTGAGATGAGCCAGCATGCGCTCGAACATGTGGAGCACGCCAACACGGCCGAGGAGCTGCTCGGGCGCATCGGGCAGCTGACGCGCCAGCTGCGCGACGGCCTGCGCGAACTCGGCCTCGACAAGCAGGTCGCCAAGGCCGCGCAGGCCATCCCCGACGCGCGCGACCGCCTGGGCTACATCGCCAGCATGACCGAGCGGGCCGCGCACCGCGCGCTCAACGCCATCGACCTTGCGCAGCCGCTGCAGGAAGACCTCGCCAGCAACGCCAAGGGCCTGACCCAGCGCTGGGACGAATGGTTCGCCAACCCGGTCGAGCTCGACCAGGCGCGCCAGCTCGTGATGGACACGCGCGGCTACCTGAGCGATGTGCCGCAGAAGGCCGGCGCGATCAACGCGCAGCTGATCGAGATCCTCATGGCGCAGGATTTCCAGGACCTCACGGGCCAGGTCATCAAGAAGATGATGGAAGTGGTCAACGACGTCGAGACGCAGCTGCTGCAGGTGCTGATCGACAACTCCCCCGCCGACAAGCGCCACGAGCCCGAAAGCAGCAGCCTGCAGAACGGACCGCAGATCCACGCCGACAACCCCGAGGCCGTGACGGGGCAGGCGCAGGTGGACGACCTGCTCGAGAGCCTCGGGTTCTGAGCCCGGCCGTGCTCAGACCGTGAGCACGACCTTGCCGGTGTGCGCTGCGCGCTCAAGGTACGCATGCGCCTGGGCCACGTCGGACAGCGCGAAGCTGCGGTCGATGTGCACGCCGAAGCGACCCTCCGCAAGGCCCGCGTCGATGAACTGCAGCGCGCGCCGCAGCGCTGCTTCGTCGCGCGGCAGCCCGAGGCTCGCAGAGCCGGTGAACTCGAGCACCTTGTAGACATGGAAGCGCCAGCTGCGGCGGAATTGCGCCGTCACCGGGTAGCTGAGTTCGGCGCCGCCCGACAGGCCGTAGAGCAGGTACCAGCCGCGCGGTGCCACCGCCTCGCCGAGTTGGGTGAACATCGGGCCGCCCACGCCGTCGTAGACCAGGTCCACGCCGCGGCCGCCGGTCGCGCCTAGCACGCGGCGCACCACGTCTTCCTCCTGCGTCACCACCACCTGCGCCGCGCCGGCATCGAGCAGCGCCTGCCGCTTGGCTGCGGTACGTGTGGTGGCGATGGCCACGAGGCCCGCGGCGCGCGCCATCTGCAGCGCGGCCAAGCCGGTGCCCGACGAGGCGCCGGTCACGAGCACGGTGTCGCCGCGGCCGAGGCGCGCGATCTCGAACAGTGCGAAGTAGCCTGTGAGGTAAGCCATGTAGGCGCTCGCGGCCTCTTCGGCCGACAGGTTCGGCGGATGGCGCACCACGTGCGTGGACGGAAAGATGATGCGCTCGCCATACGTCGGGTAGCGGCCCTGGTGCGCCCCCGGCAGCAGCGCCACGCGGTCGCCGGCGACGAGGCCCTGCACGCCCGGCCCCACGGCCTCGACGATGCCCGCCGCCTCGTTGCCGAGGCCGCTCGGCAACTGCGCGTCTTCGATGTAGAGCCCGCGCCGCCACAGCACGTCGGCCCAGTTCAGGCCGACGGCATGCACCGCGATGCGGACCTCGCCGGCGCCGGGCGCCGGCACCGGCATGTCTTCGAGGGCGAGCACCCCGGGGCCGCCGAAGTCGTGGAAGCGAACCATTCTTGCCATGTCGATCTCCTTTGCGGTGAATGTAGGCATGGCGTCATCGGATGGGAAATCGACAGATCACATAATCGCCATGCGCCTTATCGATCGTGGATGTACCCCTGGTGAACCTCGCTGAACTGAACCGCATCGACCTCAACCTGCTGACCGTGCTCGCGGCGCTGATGCGCGAGCGCCATGTCAGCCGCGCGGCCGATCGGCTGCACATCGGCCAGCCCGCGGTGAGCCATGCGCTCGCCAGGCTGCGCGCGCTCACGGGCGATGCCCTGTTCGTGCGGCAGGGGCGCGAGATGGTGCCGACGCCGCGCGCCGAGGCGTTGATGCAGGGCCTCGGTCCGGCGCTCGAACAGATCGAGGCGGCGCTGCGATCCGGACCGGCATTCGACCCGGCGCTGGCACAACCGGTGTTTCGCGTCGGCCTGACCGACGACCTCCAGATCGCAGTGCTGCCGCAGCTGCTGCACCTGATGCGCGCCGAGCTGCCGCGCGCGCGGCTCGTCGCATCGACCGTGAGCCACCGCGATGCGATGCGCCAGCTGCAGGACGGGCGCGTGAGCACCGTGCTGGCCTACCTGCGCGACCTGCCGGCCGGCGCCCGCGTGCGGCGCGCCGCCACGGCGCGCTATGCGGTGCTGCGCGCCGATGCCGACCCGGCCCCGCTGACGCTCGACGCGTTCTGTGCGCGCCCGCATGTACTGGTGACCTTCGCCGAAGACCTGCGCGGCTTCGTCGACGATGCACTGGAAGCGCTCGGCCGACAGCGGCGGGTGGCGGTGTCGCTGCCGCAGTTCGGCAGCCTGCCGGCGCTGCTGGCCGGGACCGACCTGCTGGCCACGGTGCCGACCTACGTCGCCCACGCGCTGTGCGCAGCAGGCAGCCTGCGCTGCGAGCCCCTGCCGTTCGAGAGCCCGCGCTACGAGATCACGATGTGCTGGCGCGCGCCGGCGGACAAGGACCCGGCCGAAGCATGGCTGCGTGGCGCGCTGCTGCGCGCGCTCGCGGACTGAGACGCTGAGACAATGGCGGGCGCGCAAGGGGCCCCGAGGGCCCCTTTGTGCATTCCTGGATTTCAATACGGAGGACTTTTGCATGGCTGTCGAAGGAAGCGCGGGCGACCTGGTCAACGTCGTGATCTTGCTCGGCGCCGCCGTGGTGGCGGTGCCTCTGTTCAAGAAGATCGGTCTCGGGTCGGTGCTGGGTTACCTGGCAGCGGGCCTGGCCATCGGGCCCTTCGGGTTCAAGCTGTTCAACGATCCGCAGGCGATCCTGCACGTGGCCGAACTGGGCGTGGTGATGTTCCTGTTCGTGATCGGGCTGGAAATGCAGCCTTCCCACCTGTGGAGCCTGCGCAAGCAGATCTTCGGCCTGGGCAGCCTGCAGTGCCTGGTCTGCGGCTGCCTGTTGACGCTGGTGGGCATGGCATTCGGCTTTCCGCTGGCGGTGTCCTTCATCAGCGCGATGGGCTTCGTGCTCACGTCGACGGCTATCGTCATGCAGTTGCTGGGCGAGCGCGGCGACATCGCCGCGCCGCGTGGGCAGCGCATGGTGTCCATCCTGCTGTTCGAAGACCTGCTGATCGTGCCGCTGCTGGCCCTGGTGGCCTTCATTGCGCCACCGGCGCTCGATGCCGCCGCCGTTGTGCCCTCGCGCTGGGGCGTGATCGGACTGGCGCTGGGTGCGCTGGCAGCGCTGGTGGCCGCAGGCATCTGGCTGCTGAACCCGTTCTTCCGCGTCCTGGCCAACGCGAAAGCGCGCGAGGTCATGACCGCTGCCGCGCTGCTCGTGGTGCTCGGTGCGGCGCTGGTGATGCAGCTGGGGGGCCTGTCGATGGCCATGGGCGCGTTCCTGGCCGGCGTGCTGCTGTCGGAGTCGACCTTCAGGCACCAGCTGGAGGCCGACATCGAGCCCTTCCGCGGGCTGCTGCTGGGGCTCTTCTTCCTTGGCGTGGGCATGTCGCTGGACCTGGCGGTCGTGGGCCGCAACTGGCAACTGATCGTGGCCGGCGTGGTGGCGCTGATGGCGACCAAGGCCGCCTGCATCTACGCCGTGGCGCGCCTTGCCAAGAGTTCGCATGCCGACGCGCTGGACCGCGCGGTGCTCATGGCGCAAGGCGGGGAATTCGCCTTCGTGCTGTTCGCGGCCGCCCTGGGTGCGCGCGTGATCGACGCCACGGTCAATGCCAACATGACGGCCATCGTCGTGCTCTCGATGGCGTTGACCCCGCTTGTCGTGCTGCTGCACCAGCGCTTCGGGCCGCGCGCCGCGGTGTCGATGGAGGGCGTGGAAGCGGTCAACGGCCAGCAGGGGAAGGTGCTGGTGATCGGCTTCGGCCGCGTCGGCCAGATCGCCAGCCAGGGCGTGCTGGCGCGCGGCGCCTCGCTCACGGTGATCGACAACGACACGCAGGTCATCCGCGACGCGCAGTCGTACCTGGGCTTCAAGGTCTACTACGGCGACGGCGGCCGGCCCGATGTGCTGCACGCCGCCGGTGCGCACACCGCCACCGCCATCCTGGTCTGCGTGAACGACAAGGCCGCGGCGACGCGCATCGCCGAGACCGTCAGGGCCCAGTGTCCGCACTCGCGCGTGCTGGTGCGGGCCTACGACCGCGAGCACGCGGTGGAGCTGGTCAAGACCGATCCGACGGCCACCGTGGTGCGTGAGACCTTCGAATCGGCGATGAAGATGAGCTACGAAGCGATGCTGGCCACGGGCGCGACGGTGGATGAAGCCACCGCGGTGATCTCGGACCTGCGCCGGCTGGATGGCGATCGCTTCGACCTCGAGGTTGCAGGCGACGCATTCGCCGGCCGCGCATTGCTGCAGGCCGGGTTGCGAAACGGCGGCAAGCGCGATGCCGGCAGCGCGGAAGCGCCTGCGGTCTGAGCGCGCCGATGCACCGCCCCTAGAGCACGTCCTTCAGGTGCGCCCGCAGCCGGCTGATGGCCTGGCTGTGCAGCTGGCACACGCGCGACTGGCTCACCTCGAGGATGGCGCCGATCTCGCGCAGGTTGAGCTCTTCCTCGTAGTAGAGGTTCAACAGCAGCTGGTCGCGTTCGGGCAATGCGGCGATCGCGTCGACGAGCTTGTGCCGGAAGCCCGAGGCCATGAGCTGCGCGAGCGGGTCGTCGTTGCCGGCGCCGTCGTTGCGCGCCTGGCGGTCGAGCCAGGCGGTGTCTGACTCGCCGTCGTGCGCAAAGTCTTCCACGTAGAGCAGCTGGCAGCCCTGGATCTCCTGCAGCAGCGACTGGTACTCGTCGAGTTCCATGTCGAGCGCCTTGGCGATCTCGCCCTCGGCGGCCGGGCGCCCGAGCTGGTGCTCGAGCGCCTGGATCGCCTGCTCGACCTTGCGCGACGACTGCCGCAGGCCGCGCGAACCCCAGTCGCTGGCACGCAGTTCGTCGAGCATGGCGCCGCGGATGCGCTGGCTCGCGAAGGTCTCGAACTGTGCGCCGCGGTTGTCCTGGTAGCGGGTGGACGCATCGAGCAGGCCGATCATGCCGGCCTGGATCAGATCGTCGAGCTCCACGCTGGCGGGCAGCTTGGCCAGCATCTGGAGCGCCATGCGGCGCACCATCGGCTGGTGCTGCTTCAGCAGATGCGATTTCTCAAACGTTCCCTGTGCGGTATACACGGTCGTCCTCTTCCTCGTTGGCGGGTTCCTGCATCAGGGCGTCGGCGCGCCAGAGCGCCGTTCCGGCGTCCTGCGGCCGCACGGCCGGGCGCCACGGCCACTGCGTGACGGCGGCGGCGATGACGCGGAAATCCACGGCGGCCGGACTGGTCGGGAAAGCCTCCACGACGGTCTGTCCGAGCCGCCGGGCGGCGGGCATGTGGGGGTCGGCGCGCACCCAGCCGGCGGGCTGCATCGAGACCGCAAGGTAGCGGCTGCCGGTGTCGACCAGGTTGGCCATGCTCTGGCGTGCGGCCTCGGGCTCGGCGACCTGGTTGATCAGCAGCCGGAGCTGGCGCACGGCGTGCGCGTAGTGCAGCCGCTTGATGCCCGAATAGGTGGCGGTGATCGACGCCGGGTGCGGCTGCAGCACCACCACCAGTTCGTCGGCCATGCGTGCGAGCGGCGACAGGTTGCCGACGCTGTCGAGCGCCGCATCGACCAGGATCACGTCGCCGCGCCAAAGCAGGCGCGGATCGGTGTGGTCGGGCTGCGCGCCGGGCAGCGCCGGCAGCACCCCGACGCCGCACGGCGTGCGCGCTGCGGCGCCTTCGCAGGTCAGCCGATGGGCGGCCACGTCGGCCAGCGTGCCGAGCGGGTCGACGACCCATTCGGCAGCGACCGAGTTCTCCCCGGCGCCGTGCTCGTCGAGCAGCAGAACGTCCTTGCCCATGTGGGCGAGCGCCGCACCGAGGTTCATGGCCGCGGTGGTGGTGCCTGGCCGGTGCCCCATGCTCGCCAGGGCGATGAGGCGCGCGGACGACTGCGCCAGCAGCCGTCGCAGCCCATCGGCTTGATCGAGGACCAGCTTGCTCACGTGTCCAGCGCCTCCAGCAGCAGGAACAGCTTGCTCACGCCGGCGTAGAGCACGTTGCCAGAGACCGGGCGCCCCACGCGTGCGGCGCGGCCGGTGAGCTGCACCAGCAGCGCACGCGTGCGTGCGGCCCAGTCGCCCTCGGCCTGCAGCAGGCGCCAGACGGTGGTCGTGACCTGGCCCGCGATGAGCAGGCGCTTCATCATGTGGGGGTCGCCGGCCTCGCCGAGTCCGCCGAGCGCCGAAAGGCCCTGGCGCAGCAGGCGGAAGCAGGGCTCGGCCTCGGCGGCCCAGGCCTGCCACTGCGCGAGCTGGGCGAGCGGCACCTCTGCACCGATGTTGCAGAGCGCATGGCCCTGCGCCAGCACCTTGCGGCTGCGCGCATCGATCACGCGGGTGGCGATGCAGCGCAGGCCGGGCAGGCCGCCGTCGGTGCGCAGCGTCACGCTGGCCTGCGCTTCCATCCGGAGCGCGGGCCGCCCCTTGAAAACTACGGCGCGGGCTTCGCCATACGCGAAGTCGAGGCCGTTGAGCGTGGCGTATTCGCCGGTGTTCGGATCGGTCACCGCGGTGGAGGCGGGCACGCGCGCGAGCCACTGCTGGCGCTGGACCTGCCACTGCAGCATCAATTCGGCCGAGGGCAGCCGCGGCAGCATGTGCACCACGGTCTTGTCGCCGAAGTCCTGCTGGCGCAGCCACTGCACCTGCCGCACGCCGGGCTTGCGCCCCGGGTCGGCGGCATGGCGGGTGGCGGCGGTGGAGAGCCACTGGTTGGGCGCTGCGAGCGGCATGCCGCTGCGGTCGGACAGCAGCAGGCTCCCCTGGCAGTGGTAGGCGTCGCTGCTCTCGTCGGACTTGAGGCCGACCTGGCCGCTGAGCGCGAGCAGATGGGTGTCGCAGCCGTTGGCGATCTCGCTCGCGGCATGCGCCATGAGGGACTGCAGCACCGCCTTGTGGCCGATGTCGTCGTCGGCGGCCTGGCGCCAGAGTGCACGCGCCTGCGCGAAGCCCAGCGGTGCTGCGCCGAGCGCCTTGGCGGCGGTCGCCACTTCCTGCGCGTCGTGCGCCATGGCGCTGATCAGCCGGCTGTAGCGCAGGCGCTGCTTTTCGGCGTCGGCCTGCGCCGACGAAGCGGCGGCGCCCGCGGCGGCGGCTGCGTCGTTCAGGTCGCCTTCGCCCGGCACGAACAGCGCGCTCGCGCTGTTGGCCTGGAAGGCGCTGTCCACGAGCTGGGCGCGGTCGGCGCGCATCAGGTTCTCGGGCACCTTCTGGCCGCACGAGACGTAGTGCACCGGCAGGCGGTGGCGGATCACGGTGTCGATCAGCGCGCCCGGATGGGTGGCCTCGTCGACCTTGGTGAAGATGCAGCCGGCGAGTTCGCTGTCGCTGCCGTGGCGGTAGGCGTGCACCACCTCGTTGAGCGTGTCGCCGTGGCTGGTGGCGTTGAGCAGCAGCAGCCGCTTTACGGGGCGGTGGCTGTTGCAGAGCATCGCGATCTGGTCCGAGACGGCGCGGTCGCGCTGGCTCATGCCGACGGTGTCGATCAGCACCATGTGCTTGTCGCGCAGGTCATGCAGCACAAGGTGCAGGTCGGCCGCGTCCTTCACCGCATAGACCGGCACGTTGAGGATCTGGCCGTAGATGCGCAATTGCTCGTAGGCGCCGATCCGGTAGCTGTCGGTGGTGACCAGCGCGAGCTTGTCGGCGCCGAAGCGCATCACGCAGCGGGCCGCGAGCTTGGCGGTGGTGGTGGTCTTGCCGACGCCGGTGGGGCCCATCAGCGCATAGACGCCGCCCTGCGCGAGCAGCGCGTCCTCGTCGCCCAGCACGGGCAACGTGCGGATCAGTTCGGAGCGCACGAAGGCCATGCCCTCGGCGTGGCTCTGGCCGGTGGGCAGGTGTTCGAGCATCGCCTTCGACAGGCGCGCACTGAAGCCGGCGCCGAGCAGCGCGCGCAGCAGGCGCCCGCGCATCGGGTCGCGGCGCTGCTTCTCGCTCCAGGCGACGCCGGCGAGCTGCTCCTCGATCATGCAGCGCATCGAGTGGAGTTCGCCGAGCACGCTGTCGGCCGCGATGACGGCGGGTGCCGGTGCCGGTGCCGGTGCCGGTGCCGCCTGGGCGGCGACGGGCGGTGGCGGGGTGAGCGCGAAGACGGGGCTGGCGGGGGCAACGGGCGCCAGGGTCACGGCGGGCGCGGGAGCCTGCGAGACAGGCGCCTGTGCATGCACCGCTTCCACGTCCTGCTGCACCATGGCGACGATCTCGACGCCTTCGGCAACCACGCGGTTGGTCAGCACGATGGCTTCGTCGCCGAGTGCTTCGCGCGCCATGCGCAGGGCCTCCCGGCTGGTGGGCGCGACGAACTTGCGCGCGCTGGTCCGGACGTCTGTGTGCGTGTTCAAACTCTTCCTCCGATGGTGGCGGTGATCTTGATGTTTCGGGTGTCAGGAATCTCCGCATGGGAGAGAACCTTGAGCTGGCGGAAGCTGCGCCGCAGGAAGCGGGCGAGCAGCACGCGCAGCGAATGCTGGACGACGAGCACCGGCGCCAGGCCCAGCTGCTCCTGCCGCGCGATGGCGGCGCGGGTCTGCTGCATGAGGCTGTTGGCGAGGCCGGGCTCAATGCCGTTGTTGTTGGCAAGCGCCTGGTGCAGCACGCCGTCGAGCGCGCCGTCCAGGCCGATCACCTGCAGTTCCGAGTCGCCCGGGAACAGCTGCTGCACGATCGCGCGGCCGAGGGCCAGGCGCGCCAGCGAGGTCAGCTCGGCGGCGTCCTTGACGCTCGGCGCATGCTCGGCCATCACGTCGAGGATGGTGCGCATGTCGCGGATCGGCACCTCTTCGTCGAGCAGGTTCTGCAGCACCTTGTGCAGCGTGCTCAGCGACATGACCTTGGGCACGAGGTCCTCGGTCAGCTTGGGCTCGGTCTTGCCGATCTGGTCGAGCAGCTGCTGTACTTCCTGGCGGCCGAGCAGCTCGGCCGCGTGCATCTGGATCAGGTGGTTCAGGTGCGTGGCCATCACCGTGCAGGCGTCGACCACCGTGTAGCCCATGACCTGCGCCTCCTGGCGCAGCGCCGCGTCGATCCACACCGCGGGCAGGTGGAAGGCCGGGTCCTGCGTCGGCGTGCCGGGCAGGGTGCCGGTCACCTGGCCGGGGTTGATCGCCATCCACTGGTTGGGGAAGGCCTCGCCGCGGCCGATCTCCACGCCCTTGAGGCTGATCACGTAGGTGTTGGGCGGGATCTCGAGGTTGTCGCGAATGTGGACCACCGGCGCGAGGAAGCCGAGCTCCTGCGCGATCTTCTTGCGGATGCTCTTGATGCGGCCCAGCAGCTCGCCGTTCTGCGTCTGGTCGACCAGCGGAATCAACCGGTAGCCCACTTCCATGCCGAGCGGGTCGACCAGCGCCACGTCGTCCCAGGTGGCCTCGGGCGATTCGGCTGCCGGCATGGCCTGCACCGCAGCCGCAGCCGCGGCCGCGGCCTTCTCGGCGGCTGCGCGCGGCGCGCGCTGCTGGACGCGCCGGCCCAGCCAGGCCAGGCCGCCCGCGATCAGCAGGAACGCGAGGTTCGGCATGCCCGGGATCAGGCCCATCAGGCCGACCAGGCCGGCCGTGAGAAAGAGCACCTGCGGGTTGGAGAACAGCTGGCCCGTGAGCTGGCCGCCGACGTCCTCGTCGGTGGTCACGCGCGAGACGATCACGCCGGCCGCGGTCGAGATCACGAGCGCCGGGATCTGCGCCACCAGGCCGTCGCCGATGGCCAGCAGCGTGTAGGTCGTGCCGGCGGTGGCGAAGTCGAGGTTGTGCTGGAACATGCCCACCACCAGGCCGCCGATGATGCTGATCACCAGGATCAGCAGGCCCGCGACCGCGTCGCCGCGCACGAACTTGCTCGCGCCGTCCATCGAGCCGTAGAAGTCGGCTTCCTGCGCCACCTCGGCGCGGCGCTTGCGAGCCACGTCCTCGCCGATAAGGCCGGCGTTGAGGTCGGCGTCGATCGCCATCTGCTTGCCGGGCATCGCGTCGAGCATGAAGCGCGCGCCGACCTCGGCGATGCGGCCCGCGCCCTTGGTGATCACCATGAAGTTGATGATCACCAGGATGATGAACACCATCACGCCGACTGCGAAGTTGCCGCCCACCAGGAAATGGCCGAAGGCCTCGATCACCTTGCCCGCTGCGTCGGGGCCGGTGTGGCCATGCATCAGCACCACGCGGGTCGAGGCCACGTTGAGCGACAGGCGCAGCAGCGTGGAGAACAGCAGCACCGCCGGAAAAGCGGCGAAGTCGAGCGCCTTCATGGTGTACATGCTCACCAGCAGCACCATCACCGACATCGCGATGTTGAAGGTGAACAGCAGGTCCAGCAGGAACGGCGGCAGCGGCAGCACCATCATGCTCATGATGAGCACGATCAGGATCGGGCCGGCAAGGCCTTTCCACTGGGCGCCTGAGAAGAGTTGCGCCGGCAGGCGCGTGAGGTTCGCCATCGCGTTCATGCAGTGTCCGGTGTGTATTCGAGCGATTTCGGAATCGGCAGGTCGGCCGGGGTGCGCGGCGCGTCGCCGCCTTCGGCCTGCCAGCGCTTGAGCTGGTAGACCCAGGCCAGCACCTCGGCCACCGCGGTGTAGAGGCCGGCGGGAATCTCGTCGCCGAGCTTGGTGTGCTTGAACAGTGCGCGCGTGAGCGGCGGCGCTTCCAGGATCGCGACCTTGTTCTCGCGCGCGATCTCGCGGATGCGCGCGGCCACGAGGTCGGAGCCCTTGGCCACCACGCGCGGCGCGCGCATGTCGTTGTCGACGTACTTCAGCGCCACCGCGAAGTGGGTCGGGTTGGTCACCACGATGTCGGCCGTGGGCACCTCGGCCATCATCCGGCGGCGCGCCATCTGCTGCTGCTGGCGGCGGATCTGCGCCTTGATGTGCGGGTCGCCTTCGCTTTCCTTGTGCTCCTTGCGCAGGTCCTCGCGCGACATGCGCAGCTTGCGGTGGTGGCTCCAGAGCTGGAACGGCACGTCGACCAGCGCCACCAGCAGCAGCGTGGCCGCGATCAGCAGGCAGTTATGCGCCACCAGGCTCATCATCTTCGGCAGCGCGGTGCGTTCCGACTGCGACATCAGCGACGAGACCTCGTCCATGTTGCCCATGATCACGAGCCAGGCCACGCCGCCGATCAGCAGCGACTTCGCCAGTGCCTTGACCAGCTCGGACAGCGACTGGAAAGAGAACATGCGCCCGATGCCCGCGATGGGGTCGAGCTTGCTGAACTTGGGTGCTGCCGCCTTGGCCGAGAGCAGCCAGCCGCCGAGCATCAGCGGGCCGGCCACCGCGGCGATCAGCATCAGGCCGAACAGCGGCGCCAGCGCGACCAGCGCCTCGACGACCATGAGCCCGGCGCGTGCAAGCATGTGGGCCGGGTCGAACGCCGTAGCGCGGTCGAAGTGCAGGCCCTGGACCAGGGCGCCTTGCATGGTGTCGCCGAGCGAGCCCGAGGTCAGCCAGAGGCCGGCACCGGCGGCGCCCAGCAGCACGAAGGTGGAAAGCTCGCGCGAACGGGCAACGTTGCCTTCCTCGCGCGCCTTTTCCAGGCGCTGCGATGAGGCAGGTTCGGTTTTTTCGAGATCGCTTTCTTCAGCCATGGGTGCTCCGGGCGAGCGTCGGCGGCACGGCGCCTGCTCATGGCTGATTGTTCGTTCGGGCGCCTCCGGACAATCGGTCGATCAGCGCGGGCATTTGCCCGCTGCTCGGATGATCGGTGCGGCCTGCGCCTAGGCGGCGGGAGCTGCCGGTTCGGCCGGGGCGGCAGCCGGCGCCGGCATCGCCGCGTAGGGTACCAGCGGGATCTGCGCCGCGTGCAGGCGCTCCAGGATGGTGAACAGCAGGTCGCTGCGCACGCCACCCGCCAGGCGCGGGCTGGAGACATAGGCGATGGCCTGGAACACGAGCAGGCCGCCTTCGATGCCTTCGAGCGTGAGCGAGGGCGCGGGCGTTTCCAGCACGCCCTCGTGTTCGCGGCAGGCCGTGAGGATCAGCTCGCGCACGCGCGCCGCGTCGGTGGTCAGCGGCAGCGGCAGGCGGATCAGCACCCGGCCCTCGGCATTGGCCAGCGTCATGTTGCGCACCGTCTTGGTGATGAACTCCGAGTTCGGCACGATCAGCGTCGAGCGGTCGCCGAGCTGGATCTCGGTGGCCCGCACGTTGATGCGCCGCACGTCGCCCTCGGTAGTGCCCAGCACGACCCAGTCGCCCACCTTCACCGGCTGTTCGGCGAGCAGGATCAGGCCCGAGATGAAGTTCTGCACGATCGCCTGCAGCCCGAAACCGATGCCGACCGAGAGCGCGCTCGCGACCCAGGCGATGCGTTCGATGCTGATGCCCAGCGCCGACAGCGAGAACGCGACCACGAGGATGCCGCCCACATAGCCCAGCAGCGTGGCGATCGAGCTCTGCATGCCGGGCTCGAAGCGGGTGCTCGGCAGGTAGCTCTGCGCGAGCCAGCGCTTGAAGACGCGCAGCACGACGAAGCCCAGGATCGCCACCGCGACCGCGCCCAGGATGGCGCCGGGCACGAGTTCGAACTCGCCCACCTTCACGCCCGAGCCGAACTTGCCGCTGCGCTGGAACACCTCGTCGGGGCCGGTGCCCAGCGGCGCCGCAAGCGCGATCAGCATGTAGAAGAACAGGCCGACGCGGCTCAGGCCCGACAGCACCGTGGCGGCCTGGTCCAGCGTCTGCGGTGCGAGCCCGAAGCTCTTCTGCAGCCGCTGGCCCATGGTGCTGCGTGACGACACGGTCGCCATGAACACGTCGTCGGCAAACTTGAACAGCACGTAGAAGGAGGCGGCGACGATGCCGGTCCAGGTCAGTTGCGAGGCCAGCAGGCTGGCGAGCGCCACATATCCCACGGCGAGCAGGACCCAGATCGCGACCATGACCGCGCCGATGCAGGCCACGAGCAGTCCGACCCAGATCGGCTGCTCCGGCAGGTCGGCACCTGGCGCGCGGTCGCGCAGCGTTCGCAGGCGAAGCAGCACGACGCCGACGAGCGCGGTCAGCGTCAGCGCCGTGACCACGTGGGTCGCCACCACGGCCGCGAAACTCGCGTCCACGACGGTATTGATCTCTGCGGGCGTCCATGCGACCGCGGCCACCAGCGCCACGAACCAGGGCAAAACGGCGAGGCGGCCGGCCACCGCGTCGGACATCGGCGGCAGCCGCCAGCTCGGCCGGCCGATGGCCAGCAGCGAACGTCCGAGCCCGACCACGAAGGCCATGAACACCAGCGCCTGTGCGAGCGAGTGCAGCGCCTTGCTCGCCTGCGGCGTCCAGGTCGCGTACTCCTCGAGCAGCCGCTCGACGCCGTACGCGGCCAGCGCGACGAGCAGCACGTGGCTGGCCACGATGGCGATCACCAGCAGCGAGCGCCGAAGCCGGCCCGCCGGCAGCAGCCGTGCGGCGAGCCGCGTGAGCAGGTGCTCGGCGGCCCAGGTCCCGAGCACGGCAAGCACCACGGCCAGCAGCAGCGCGCCGATCACCCCGGTGCGCGTGCCTTGCCCGGTCGCCTTCTCGAAGCCGTCGCGCAGGTCCGCGCCCAGGGCCTGCAGGCGCGCGATGTCGCCGGGCCATGCCCGCCGAAGATCACGCCAGAATTCGTCGCCCAGCGGCGAGGGGGCGCGCTCGGTGACCTGCGCCTCGAACAGCGCGCGGCGCTGGTCCACGAGTTCGGCGCCGCGCTGGCGTACGTCGATGGTCAGCAGGCGCGCCAGCCGGATGTCGGCATCGAGCGTGTTGCGCTCCTTCGTCAGGGTGGCGCGCTGGCGCGTGATGTCGGGGTCTTCGGTGGCGCCGGCCGCCGGCGGTTCGCCAAGCTCGCCGAGGCGGGCGTTGAGGTCGGCCAGCTCGGCGGTGCGGGCTGCCACGAACTTCTCGGCCTGGGCGCCGATCGCGTTGATCTGCGCCAGCTGATCGCGCAGGCTGCCATGGGCTTCGGGCGGGGCCTCGGTGATCCTCGTGAGCTGCGCGCGCATCTCGGGCACGCTCAGCTCGGGCTCGGGCGCCGCCATGGCGGCGGCGCCGCTGCCGGCAGGGTCGAGCTGCGCCAGCGCGGCGCCGCAAGACAGCAGGGCAGCCAGGCACAGCGCCAGCAGGCGGGAGGTCACGCTCATGGCCGCCATCATAGAAGGGCGGCGTGCCTGGCCGCGGCGGCGGTCAGCGGGCCGGGCTGAACAGGTCGACGCGGTCGGTGATGATCCCGTCGGTGCCCAGGTCGATGAGCCGCTGGGCGGCCCATTCGTCGTTGACGGTGTAGCTCAGCGTGCGCAGGCCGGCCGCCTGCACCCGGGCCACAGTGGCCGCGTCCCAGAGCGCATGGTTGCAGACCACCGCGGCGCAGCCGAGGCCGGTGGCGGTGTCGAACCAACCCTCTTGCAGCGTGTCGAGCAGCAGCCCGCGCGGCAGCTCGGGCGCCACGTCGCGCGCGGCGCGCAGCGATTCGGCCTGGAACGAGGTCAGGAGCGGCGCAACAGCCGCGCCCTGCCAGAGCCGTGCGGCTTCGCGCGCCACCGTTGCGCCGGTTTCCTGCTCGGTGCCCGGCGTGGGCTTGATCTCGATGTTGAGCAGGTAGCCATTGGCGAGGCAAAAGCGTGCGAGGTTCTCGAGCGTGGCGAGCGGCTCGCCCGCGAAAGCGCGCGAATGCCAGCCGCCGGCATCGAGCTGCGACAGCCCGCCCCAAGGCAGGTCGCCGCCAATGCCGTGGCCGCTGGTGGTGCGTTCGAGCGTGGCGTCGTGCATGAGGAAGGGCACGCCGTCGGCGCTGAGCTTGGCATCGCACTCGAACATGCGCCAGCCGTGCGCGGCACCGAGCCGGAAAGCGGCCAGCGTGTTCTCGGGTGCCAGCTTGCCCGCGCCGCGGTGGGCGATCCAGCGGGGATAAGGCCAGGGCGTAGCGTTCATTTTTGAGCGGGTCGTGGTGTTCATCCAGTGCACCCGTGGAACCGGCTCCGCCGGGCCACCGGGTGCGCACCCCCGTGGGGGGAGGCGCCGCAGGCGCTTCGGGGGGCGTCTTATTCAGCGCGCTTGCCGGAGCCAGCGTCGAACCAGTGCAGCTTGTCCTGCTGCGCCGCGATCCGGACCGTGTCGCCGGCCTTCGGCGGACGGTCGGCCTCGTCGGTGCGCATGATGATCTGCTCGTCGCCGATGCGGCCATACACCAGCCGCTCGGCGCCGAGCAGCTCGACCGACTCGACCTGCACGGACCAGCCGCTTTCGTCGAGCGTCAGGTGCTCCGGGCGGATGCCGAGAATCTGGCCGGGGCGCACGCCGGGCGCTTGCTTGAGCAGGTTCATCGGTGGCGAGCCGATGAAGCTCGCCACGAAGGTGGTGGCGGGCCGGTTGTAGACTTCTTCGGGCGTGGCGAACTGGTCCATCACGCCGCCGTTCATCACGATGATGCGCTGCGCGAGCGTCATGGCTTCGATCTGGTCGTGCGTGACGAACAGCGAGGTGATGCCGAGCTCGCGGTGCAGCTTCTGGATCTCGAGGCGGGTCTGCGCGCGCAGCTTGGCGTCGAGGTTCGACAGCGGCTCGTCGAACAGGAAGACCTTCGGCTCGCGCACGATCGCACGCCCCATGGCCACGCGCTGGCGCTGGCCGCCCGAAAGCTCGCGCGGCTTGCGCTCGAGCAGGTGGCCCAGCTCGAGGATCTTGGCGGCCTTGTCCACGCGCCGCTTGATCTCGTCGGTCGGCAGCCGCGCGATCTTCAGGCCGTAGGCCATGTTCTTGAACACGCTCATGTGCGGATAGAGCGCGTAGTTCTGGAACACCATGGCGATGTCGCGCTCGGAAGGTTCGAGCTGGTTCACCACGCGGTCGCCGATGGCGATGTCGCCGGCCGAGATCTCCTCGAGGCCGGCCACCATGCGCAGCAGCGTGGACTTGCCGCAGCCCGAGGGCCCGACGATGACGACGAATTCGCCCTTGTTCACCTCGGCCGAGACGCCGTGGATGACCTGGTTGGCCTTGGCGCCCTTGCCGTAGCGCTTGATGACGTTGCGAAAGGAAATGGCTGACATGTTGTCTTGTTCTTGGGCTTAAGAGGTGATCTGCTTGTATGCGGTGGGCGTCGGGCGTGGGTTCACTTCTCGGTGTCCACGAGGCCCTTGACGAACCAGCGCTGCATCAGCACCACCACGAGCGCCGGAGGGATCAGCGCGAGGATTGCGGTGGCCATCACGAGGTTCCAGTCGACCGCGGCGTCGCCCGAGGCGATCATGCGTTTGATGCCGATCACCACCGGGTACATGTCTTCGCTCGTGGTGGCGAGCAGCGGCCACAGGTACTGGTTCCAGCCGTAGATGAACTGGATCACGAAGAGCGCGGCGATCGAGGTCTGCGACAGCGGCACCAGGATGTCCTTGAAGAAGCGCATCGGCCCCGCGCCGTCCATCCGCGCGGCCTCGACGAGTTCGTCGGGCACCGAAAGGAAGAACTGCCGGAACAGGAAGGTCGCGGTGGCCGAGGCGATCAGCGGAATGGTCAAACCCGCATAGGTGTTGAGCATGTTCAGGTCGGCCAGCACCTTGTAGGTGGGCAGGATGCGCACCTCCACCGGCAGCATCAGCGTGACGAAGATCATCCAGAACACGAGCTTCTTGAACGGGAACTTGAAGTACACGATGGCGAAGGCCGAAAGCAGCGAGATCGCGATCTTGCCGAAGGCGATGACCAGCGCCGTGACCAGGCTGATCCACATCATGCGGCCCACCACCACGCGCGCGCCCTGCGTCTCGGTGCCCATGAGCGCGGCGGTGTAGTTTTCGACCATGTGCGCGCCCGGCACCAGCGGCATCGGCACGCGCAGGATCTCGTCGCGCGTGTGGGTCGAGGCCACGAAGGCGAGGTAGATGGGAAAGGCCACGATGGCGATGCCGAGGATCAGCACCACGTGCGAGAGGACGGTCAGGCCGGGCCGGCGTTCAACCATGGCGGATGCTCCGGAAGAAGAAAGAAGAAGAAATGGGGAAAGGAGGATGCGCCATCAGTACTGGACCTTCTTCTCGATGTAGCGGAACTGCACCACGGTGAGTACGACCACGATCACCATCAGCACCACCGACTGCGCGGCCGAGCCGCCCAGGTCGAGCGCCCGGAAGCCGTCGTGCCAGACCTTGTAGACCAGGATCGCGGTGTCGCGGCCCGGACCGCCTTCGGTGGTGGCATGCACGATCGCGAAGGTGTCGAAGAAGGCATACACGATGTTGATCACCAGCAGGAAGAAGGTGGTCGGCGACAGCAGCGGAAACTGGATGGTGAGGAAGCGGCGAAGCGGACCGGCGCCGTCGATGGCGGCGGCCTCGATCAGGGACTTCGGAATCGATTGCAGCCCGGCCAGGAAGAACAGGAAGTTGTAGGAGATCTGCTTCCAGATCGCGGCCACCACGATCAGCGACAGCGCGTGGTTGGAATTGAGCAGGTGGTTCCATTCCATGCCCATGTGGCGCAGGCCGTAGCTCACCACGCCGATGCTCGGCGAGAACATGAACACCCACAGCACGCCCGCGATGGCCGGCGCTACCGCGTACGGGATGATCAGGAAGGTCTTGTAGAACAGCGAACCGCGCAGGATGCGGTCGGCAAAGATCGCGAGCATCAGCGACAGCGCGATGCCGATGCCGGCCACCAGCACCGAGAACAGCGCCGTGACCTTGAACGACTCGACGTACGCCGGGTCGTCGAACAGGGTCTCGAAGTTCTCCAGACCGACGAAGACGGTGGAGGTGCCGAACGCGTCCTCGGTCTGCAGCGACTGCCAGATGGCCTGGCTCGCGGGCCAGAAGAAGAACACCAGGATCACCGCCATCTGCGGCGCGATCAAAAGCCATGGCAACCATGCCGACCGGAATAGAACGCGTTTTTCCATAACCCCTCGAATCCCTCAAAAAACGAAACGCCCGCCCCACGGCTTTTGCAGTGGCGGGCGGGCGAGTCTACTTCGGCGCTGGAGCCGAACGGTGCTCAGCCTTTATTTGCCTTCTGGAAGCGCTCGAGCTGTTCGTTGCCGCGCTTCACGGCGGCGTCGAGCGCCTCCTTGGCGCTGCGCTTGCCGCTCCAGATCTGCTCGGTTTCCTCGTCGATGATGGTGCGGATCTGCACGAAGTTGCCCAGGCGCACGCCGCGCGACTTGTCGGTGGTCTTGCGGATCATCTGCGTCACCGCCACGTCGGTGCCCGGCTTTTCCTTGTAGAAGCCCGAGGCGTCGGTCAATTTGTAGGCGGCGGTGGTGATCGGCAGGTAGCCGGTGCGCTTGTGGCTTTCGGACTGCACCTTCGTGTCGGACAGGAAGGTGAAGAAGCTGGCAATGCCCTTGTAGTGGTCGGCCGGCTTGCCCGACATGACCCAGAGGCTGGCGCCGCCGATCACGGTGTTCTGCGGCGCGCCCTTCACGTCGGGATAGTAGGGCATGGTGGAGATGCCGTACTTGAACTTGGCGTCCTTGGCCACGCGTGCGTAGAGGCCTGACGAGGCGGTCATCATCGCGCACTCGCCCGAGGGGAAGGCGGCGTCGCCGGTGTTGTTGCGGCCCTTGTAGACGAAGGTGCCGTCCTTCGACATCTTGGCCAGGTTCTCGAAGTGCTTCACATGCAGTGGCGAGTTGAAGGCCAGGCGCGCCGAGGTGCCGCCGAAGCCGTTGTTCTGCGTCGCGTAGAGCGTGTTGTGCCAGGCCGAGAAGCTCTCGAGCTGCGTCCAGCTCATCCAGCTGGTGGTGAACGGGCACTTGTGGCCGCTCGCCTTGAGCTTGTCGGCCGCGGCCATCACTTCGGGCCAAGTGGTGGGGGCCTTCTCGGGGTCGAGCCCAGCCGCCTTGAAGGCGTCCTTGTTGTAATAGAAGATGGTCGTCGAGCTGTTGAGCGGGAAGCTCAGCATCTGGCCGTTCGCGGCGGTGTAGTAGCCCGACACGGCGGGCACGTAGACGCTGGGGTCGAACTTGGCGCCGCCCGAACTCATCACTTCGCCCACTGGCTTGATCGCGCCCTTGGAGGCCATCATGGTGGCGGTGCCGACTTCGAACACCTGCAGGATGTCGGGCGCATTGCCGGCGCGGAAGGCGGCGATCGCGGCGGTCATCGACTCGTCGTACTGGCCCTTGTAGGTCGGCACGATCTTGTAGTCCTTCTGGCTGTCGTTGTATTGCTTGGCGAGGTCGTTGACCCATTCGCCGAGCGGACCGCTCATGGAATGCCACCACTGGATCTCGGTCTGGGCATGGGCCGGGAAGGCCAGCGTGGCGGCCAGCGCCGACGTGGCGGCGAGCAATTGAAAACGCATCAAGGAAGACTCCTGTGGAATAAAAGCAAAGCGCGGATGCTAGGCGATCCGTGTGACATTCGGCACACATTGGCGCACGGACGGGCGCCATCGTCCAACCGGGAAAACCCCTTTGGCGCCAAGCGGCCCCGCGGCGCCGGCCGTCGTGCTGCGCTGCACCATGCTAGGATCGTTTTCCCCTTTTTCGGCCTAGCCTGTTGCCGTGGCCGGGGCATTCGCGAGCACGCCATGACGAGCAAGACCTCCCTCGAAAAAAGCCGGATCAAGTTCCTTTTGCTCGAAGGCATCCATCCTTCGGCCGTGGAGGTGCTGCGCGGCGCGGGCTATTCCCAGATCGAGGCGCTGCCCGGCGCGCTGCCCGACGCGGAACTCAAGGCCAAGATCGCCGACGTGCATTTCCTCGGCATCCGCTCGCGCACCCAGTTGACCGCCGAGGTCTTCGCCGCGGCACAGAAGCTGGTGGCTGTGGGCTGCTTTTGCATCGGCACCAACCAGGTCGACCTCGAAGCCGCGCGCGAGCATGGCGTGGCGGTGTTCAATGCGCCGTATTCCAACACCCGTTCGGTGGCCGAACTCGTGCTCGCCGAGGCGATCCTGCTCTTGCGCGGCGTGCCCGAGAAGAGCGCGGTGGCGCACCGCGGCGGCTGGCTCAAGTCGGCCGAGAACGCCTACGAGATCCGCGGCAAGACGCTTGGCATCGTGGGCTACGGCTCCATCGGCGCTCAGCTGTCGGTGCTGGCCGAGGGGCTGGGCATGCAGGTGGCGTTCTACGACGTGACCGCCAAGCTGCCGTTGGGCAATGCGCGCCAGGTGCGCGACCTGCACCAGCTGCTGGCCCAGAGCGACATCGTGACGCTGCACGTGCCCGAGACGCAGGCCACGCAGTGGATGATCGGCGCGGCGGAAATCGCCGCCATGAAGCCCGGCGCGATCCTGATCAACGCCTCGCGCGGCACGGTGGTCGAGATCGAGCCGCTGGCCGAGGCCCTGAAGCAGAAGAAGCTGCTGGGCGCCGCCATCGACGTGTTCCCGGTCGAGCCGCGCAGCAACAAGGACGAGTTCCAGTCGCCGCTGCGCGGGCTCGACAACGTCATCCTCACGCCGCACATCGGCGGCTCGACCATGGAGGCGCAGGCCAACATCGGCCTCGAGGTGGCGGAAAAGCTCGTGAAGTACAGCGACAACGGCACCTCGACTTCGTCCGTCAACTTTCCCGAGGTGGCGCTGCCGGCGCATGCCGGCAAGCACCGGTTGCTGCACATCCACCGCAACGTGCCGGGCGTGCTGTCGGAGATCAACAAGATCTTTTCGGACAACGGCATCAACATCTCCTCGCAGTTCCTGCAGACCAACGAGAAGATCGGCTATGTGGTCATGGACATCGACGCCACCCATTCCGACCTGGCGCTGGGCAAGCTGGCGAAGGTGCCCGGCACGATCCGCAGCCGCGTCCTGTTCTGAGCGGGGGCATGGCCCGCCGGCCGGCAGGGTGCCGGGGCCTGCCCTAAAATCCCACCCCCGGCTATATGGGCGCGCAGCGCCTGGCCGAGGTGCCACCCCCCGATGAATGCTCCGACCGCGTTGACCACGCTGTTGTCGCAGGCCGCAGAGCCTGCACGACTGCGCGAGATCCCCTACAACTACACCAGCTTCTCCGACCGGGAGATCGTGATCCGCCTCTTGGGCGAGCGCGGCTGGGAACTGCTGCAGACCCTGCGCGCCGAGCGCCGCACCGGGCGGTCGGCGCGCATGCTGTACGAAGTGCTCGGCGACATCTGGGTGGTCCAGCGCAATCCCTACCTGGTCGACGACCTGCTCGACAACCCGCGCCGGCGCGGCCAGCTGGTCGATGCGCTCAAGCACCGCCTGGGCGAAGTCCAGAAGCGCCGCACGCCCGACAGCGACATGCCGCGCGACCAGCTCGTGGGCGAACTCACCGCGCTGGTCGGCGAGGCGGTGGCCGCCTTCGACACCGCCTTCCGCGACGTGGCCGCGCTGCGCCGCAGGGCGACGCGGGTGCTGGGCCGGCTGACCGCGAAGGACAACATCAAGTTCGACGGCCTGTCGCGCGTGTCGCACGTCACCGACGCCACCGACTGGCGCGTCGAGTACCCGTTCGTGGTGCTGTGCCCCGACACCGAGGCCGAGATGGCGCTGCTGGTCAAGGGCTGCATCGAGCTCGGCCTGACCATCATCCCGCGCGGCGGCGGCACCGGCTACACCGGCGGCGCCATCCCGCTCACGTGGAAGAGCGTGGTCATCAACACCGAGAAGCTCGAGGCCATGACCGAGGTCGAGCACGTGGCGCTGCCGGGGCTCGACGCCCCCGTGCCTACCATCTGGACCGAGGCCGGCGTGGTCACGCAGCGCGTGGCCGATGCGGCCGAGCGCGCGGGCTACGTGTTCGCGGTCGATCCGACGTCGGCCGAGGCTTCGTGCGTCGGCGGCAACGTCGCCATGAACGCCGGCGGCAAGAAGGCCGTGCTCTGGGGCACCGCGCTCGACAACCTGGCCGCCTGGCGCATGGTCACGCCCGACGCCGAATGGCTCGAGGTCACGCGCATCGGCCACAACCTGGGCAAGATCCACGATGCCGAAAGCGCCGTGTTCGAGCTGCAGTACTTTGCCGCCGACGGCCGCACGCCGCTGCGCACCGAGCGCCTCGAGATCCCGGGCCGCACCTTCCGCAAGGAAGGCCTCGGCAAGGACGTGACCGACAAGTTCCTCTCGGGGCTGCCGGGCATCCAGAAGGAGGGCTGCGACGGCCTCATCACCAGCTGCCGCTGGGTGGTGCACAAGATGCCCGCGCACACGCGCACCGTGTGCCTCGAGTTCTTCGGCAATGCGAAGGACGCGGTGCCGAGCATCGTCGAGATCAAGGACTTCATGTTCGCCGAGCAAAAGCGCTCGGGCGTGCTGCTGGCGGGCCTGGAGCACCTCGACGACCGCTACCTGAAAGCCGTGGGCTACGCCACCAAGTCCAAAAAGCACGGCGGCCTCCCGAAGATGGTGCTGTTCGGCGACATCGCGGGCGACGACGCCGACGCGGTGGCGCGCGTCACCTCGGAAGTGGTGCGCATCGCCAATTCGCGCAGCGGCGAGGGCTTCGTCGCCATCAGCCCCGAGGCGCGCAAGAAGTTCTGGCTCGACCGCAAGCGCACCGCAGCCATCAGCCGCCACACCAACGCCTTCAAGATCAACGAAGACGTGGTGATCCCGCTGCCGCGCATGGCCGAGTACAGCGACGGCATCGAGCGCATCAACATCGAGCTGTCGCTGCAGAACAAGCTCGCGCTGACGGACGCGCTCGAGGCCTTCCTGCTGCGTGGCAACCTGCCGCTGGGCAAGAGCGACGACGCGCACGAGATTCCCGCCGCCGAGCTGCTCGAAGACCGCGTGGCGCAGGCCGTGGCGCTGGTGCAGGAGGTGCGTACGCGCTGGGCCGGCTGGCTGCGCGAGGTGGACGTGCTCTTTCCGCAGCTGCAGGACCACAGCCTGCGCGCGAGCTGGAAGACCCAGCTGCGCCAGCCGCTGCAGGAGATCTTTGCCGGCGCCGAGTTCGCGCCGATCGTGGCCGAATGCGTGGCCATCCACCAGCGCGTGCTCAAGGGCCGCGTCTGGGTGGCGCTGCACATGCATGCGGGCGACGGCAACGTGCACACCAACATTCCTGTCAACAGCGACAACTACGACATGCTGCAGACCGCGCATGCCGCGGTGGTGCGCATCATGGCGCTGGCGCGCAGCCTCGACGGCGTGATCTCGGGCGAGCACGGCATCGGCATCACCAAGCTCGAGTTCCTGAGCGACGAGGAACTCGCGCCGTTCATGGACTACAAGCGGCGCGTCGACCCCGAAGGCCGCTTCAACAAGGGCAAGCTGCTGCGCGCGCCCGCGGGGCAGCCGGCCGAAGAACTGCATGCCGACCTGACCAATGCCTACACGCCGAGCTTCGGCCTGATGGGGCACGAGTCGCTGATCATGCAGCAGAGCGACATCGGCGCGATCGCCGACAGCGTGAAGGACTGCCTGCGCTGCGGCAAGTGCAAGCCGGTGTGCGCCACGCACGTGCCGCGCGCCAACCTGCTCTACAGCCCGCGCAACAAGATCCTCGCGACCTCGCTGCTGGTGGAGGCCTTCCTCTACGAGGAGCAGACGCGCCGCGGCATCAGCATCAAGCACTGGGAAGAGTTCGAGGACGTGGCCGACCACTGCACCGTGTGCCACAAGTGCCTCACGCCGTGCCCGGTGAAGATCGACTTCGGCGACGTGTCGATGAACATGCGCAACCTGCTGCGCAAGATGGGGCAGAAGAGCTTCCGTCCCGGCAATGCGGCCGCGATGTTCTTCCTCAACGCGACCAACCCGCAGACCATCAAGGCGGTGCGTGCCGGCATGGTGGGCATCGGCTTCAAGGCCCAGCGCCTGGCCAACGACCTGTTGCGCGGCCTGGCCCGCAGGCAGACCGCGGCGCCGCCGGCCACGCTCGGGCCGGCGCCGGTCAAGGAGCAGGTGATCCACTTCATCAACAAGAAGATGCCGGGCAACCTGCCCAAGCAGACGGCGCGCGCGCTGCTCGACATCGAAGATGCCGACTACGTGCCGATCATCCGCGACCCGAAGACGACCACGACCGAGACCGAGGCGGTGTTCTACTTTCCGGGTTGCGGCTCGGAGCGCCTGTTCTCGCAGGTCGGGCTTGCCACGCAGGCGATGCTCTGGCATGCGGGCGTGCAGACGGTGCTGCCGCCGGGCTACCTGTGCTGCGGCTACCCGCAGCGCGGCAGCGGGCAGTTCGACAAGGCCGAGAAGATGATCACCGACAACCGGGTGCTCTTCCACCGCGTGGCCAACACGCTCAACTACCTCGACATCAAGACGGTGGTGGTGAGCTGCGGTACCTGCTACGACCAGCTGCAGGGCTACCAGTTCGACAAGATCTTCCCGGGCTGCCGCATCATCGACATCCACGAGTACCTGCTCGAAAAGGGCATCACGCTGGCCGATGCAGGCGGCGGTGGCTACCTGTACCACGACCCGTGCCACTCGCCGATGAAGCTGCAGGACCCGATGAAGACGGTGAAGGCGCTGGTCGGCGACAACGTGCTCAAGAACGACCGCTGCTGCGGCGAGTCGGGCACGCTGGGCGTGTCGCGGCCCGACATCTCCACGCAGATCCGCTTCCGCAAGGAGGAAGAGCTCAAGAAGGGCGAGGCCGCGCTGCGCGACAGCGGCCAGGTCGGCGCCCAGGACAACGTGAAGATCCTCACCAGCTGCCCGAGCTGCCTGCAGGGCCTCTCACGCTACGGCAACGACCTGAACAACGGCCTGCTCGAGGCCGACTACATCGTGGTCGAGATGGCGAACAAGCTGCTGGGCAGCGACTGGATGCCGCAGTACGTGGCGGCTGCGAACCAGGGCGGGATCGAACGGGTGCTGGTGTGACCGCCGCAGCGGGCTGCCCGCTCTGCGACGGCCCGGGCGGCCGCGTCGTGCTCGAAGGCGCCAGGCTGCGCGTCATCCATGCCGACGAGCCGGGCTTCCCGGCCTTCTACCGCGTGGTATGGCGGGCGCACGTGGCGGAGTTTTCCGACCTGTCGGCGGCCGACCGCGTGCTGTGCATGGAGGCGGTGGCGCTCGTCGAGCAGTGCCTGCGCGACCACCTGGCGCCGACCAAGGTCAACCTGGCGGCGCTCGGCAACATGGTGGCGCACCTGCATTGGCACGTGATCGCACGCTTTGCCGACGACACGCATTTTCCAGCCTCGGTCTGGGCGCCGGCGCAGCGCGCGAGCGATCGGGCCCGCGAGGCGGACCTGGCCGCGCGTCTGCCCGCACTCGAGGCTGCGATGATGGCGCAACTGGCTACAAGGAGTTTCTGATGGCAGGTTTGCAAGCCGGCGCACCGACGCCGACATCGATCACCGTGCACGGCCAGTCGCGCGTGCTGGAGGTCGCCTTCTCCGACGGCGCGAGCTTCCGGATCCCGTTCGAGCTGATGCGCATCTATTCGCCCTCCGCCGAGGTGCAGGGCCATGGCCCGGGCGAGGAGGTCCTGCAGACCGGCAAGCGCAACGTCGAACTGGCCGACCTGAAGCCGGTGGGCAACTATGCGGTGCAGCCGGTCTTCAGCGACGGCCACGACACGGGCATCTTCTCGTGGAACCTGCTCTACGAGCTCGGTGCCAACGAGGCGCAACTCTGGGCCGAGTACGAACGCCGGCTTGCCGCAGCGGGCGTCGACCGCGATGCGCCGATGCCCGACAAGGGCGGCGGCTCCGCCTGCGCAAGCCATTGAGCGCGGCGCGTGCCGGGCGCTTCCAATGGAAGAAAAAAGCAACAAATCCCCCGGGTTCGAAGGGTCGGCGGCTTGAGGTGAGTGCTTCCGCCCTAACATCAGGCGGATGAGCACCACCCATTTCGGCTTCGAGAAGGTCGACGAAAGCGAAAAGGCGCAGCGCGTGCGCGGCGTCTTCGACTCCGTGGCGTCGCGTTACGACCTCATGAACGACCTCATGTCGGCGGGGCTGCACCGCGCATGGAAGGCCTACACCGTGATGGTGGCCAACGTCGGCGAAGGCTCGCGCGTGCTCGACATCGCGGGCGGCACCGGCGATCTCGCGCTGGCTTTCTCGAAGAAGGTGGGCGCGAGCGGGCAGGTGGTGCACACCGACATCAACGAAGCCATGCTCCGCACCGGCCGCGACCGGCTGCTCGATGCGGGCGTGGCGCTGCCCACGATGGTTTGCGACGCCGAGAAGCTGCCTTTCCCCGACGACCACTTCGACGTGGTCACCGTGGCCTTCGGCCTGCGCAACATGACGCACAAGGACGCGGCGCTCAAGGAAATGAACCGCGTGCTCAAGCCGCGCGGCAAGCTGCTGGTGCTCGAGTTCTCGAAGGTTGCCAAGCCGCTGGCCAAGGCCTACGACTGGTATTCGTTCAATGTGCTGCCGCGCCTGGGCAAGCTGGTGGCGGGCGACGACGCCAGCTACCGCTACCTGGCCGAATCGATCCGGATGCATCCGGCGCAGGAAGAGCTCAAGACCCTCATGAAAGAGGGCGGTTTTGGGCATGTGGATTATCACAACATGACGGGGGGCGTGGCCGCCCTTCATGTTGGAATCAAGTGTTGATCTGGCGAATACTTCGCTCGAAAGAGGAGACGAGATGAAAAGTTTGAGTTCTTTGTTCCTGGCTGCCGCGCTGGTTCTGGTCAGCGTGCAGGCGGATGCCGCGCGCATGGGCGGCGGCAAGTCGTTCGGGCGCCAGTCGTCCGGCGTGACGCAGCGCCAGTCCACGCCGCCGGCGGCGCCTGCGCAGCAGAACGCGAACGCCGCGACGCCCAAGCCCGCGACGCCCGCTGCGGCGGCGCCGAAGCGCCCCTGGGGCGCCATGCTCGGCGGCCTGGCGGCCGGCCTGGGCCTGGCCTGGCTCGCGAATTCGCTCGGCCTCGGCGCCGGCTTTGCCAACATCCTGCTGATCGCGCTGCTCGCGATGGCGGCGCTGTTCGTCTGGCGGATGTTCAAGGCGCGCTCGGCAGCAGCGCCCGCGTCAGGCCGCCGTGGCGGCTTCGCGTTCGAAGGTGCGGGCGGTCCCGCAAACCCGGGCGCGCCGGCACAGTACAGCCCGGCCAACGTCGGCAACGACGCCTCGGCGCGTCCCTGGGAGCGCAACACCGCTGCCTTCGACGCCTCGCCGGCCCATGGCAGCAGCCTTTCCGCGGCAGGCGCCGCAGCGGGCGGCAGCATGATCGGCTCGGCGCTCGCGGGTTCGCAGAGCTGGGGCATTCCGGCCGGCTTCGACGTCGACGGCTTCCTGGCCGCCGCCAAGCGCAACTTCGTGACGCTGCAGGACGCCTGGGACCGTGCCGACGTGACCATGCTGCGCTCGATGATGACCGACGAGATGGTCGAGGAGATCCGCACCCAGCTGGCGGACCGTGCAAGCCACACGGGCGGCGCATCGAACAAGACCGAGGTCGTGATGCTCGATGCCAAGCTGCTCGGCATCGAGGAACTGGCCGACGTCTACATGGCGAGCGTGGAGTTCTCGGGCATGATCCGCGAGGACGCCTCGGCCGGTCCGGGCCCGTTCCGCGAAGTCTGGAACATGACCAAGCCGACCAGCGGCACTGGCGGCTGGCTGGTTGCGGGCGTCCAGGCGCTGCAGTAGGCGCATTCCGGCGGTCGCGAGACCGCCTGCTGAACCGATAATGGGGACATGGCCACACCATCGTCCCCATTTTCTTTTCTCGGTGATCTCTTCAACCGCATCGGCGAGCGCCTGCAGCCGCCCGCCTGGGCGGTGCACGAGATCCAGCACCGCGCGGTGCTGTTTCTCAATCATGTGCTGCAGCAGGAGCCCGAAGCCCAGCAGCGGCTGCTGCGGCAGCAGGGGCGCGTGGTGCGCTTCCAGTGGCGCTTCGTGACCATGGAGCTGGTGGCCACGCCGGCCGGCCTGCTCGACCTCGCGCCGCCGGGCTCGGTGCCCGAGCTCACGCTCACCGTCACCGACGAATCCCCGTTCGACCTGGCCCGTGCCACGCTGCGTGGCGACAAGCCCGCGGTGCAGATCGTCGGTGACGTGCAGCTCGCGGCCGAGGTCAACTGGCTGGTCGACCACGTGCGCTGGGACGTCGAAGACGATCTCGCCCGCGTGATCGGCGACGTGCCGGCGCACACCGTGGCCGAGGGCGCACGCCGCGTCGCCGGCGCGCTGCGCCAGTTCGCCTCGGGCGCACGCCCCGGCCCGCAGGCGGGCAAGGCCGAATGAGGCGCTTCTATCGCGGTTTCGTCATCGTCTGGGTCGCGCTGCGCTACGGCCTCGACGAGCTCGTGCTCACGAGCTTCCAGAAGCCGTGGCTGCGCGTCGTGGCGCGCGTGGTCTCGATCGGCCGCAACCTCGATGCGCCGCGCGGCCAGCGGCTGCGCGAGGCGCTCGAGCGGCTGGGCCCGATCTTCGTCAAGTTCGGCCAGGTGTTGTCGACCCGCCGCGACCTGCTGCCGCCCGACATCGCCGACGAACTCGCCTTTCTCCAGGACCGGGTGCCGCCGTTCCCGTCGTCGGTGGCCATTGCCACGATCGAGCGGGCCTTCCGCCGGCCGGTGAGCGACGTGTTCGTGCAGTTCGACGAGACGCCGGTGGCGAGCGCGTCGATCGCGCAGGTGCATTTCGCCACCATCCGCACCAGCACCGGCGAGGTGCGCGAGGTGGCCGTCAAGGTGCTGCGTCCCAGCATGCAGGGCGTGATCGAGAAGGACCTCGCCCTCATGGCCATGATGGCCGGCTGGGTCGAGGGCCTGTCGGCCGACGGCAAGCGGCTGAAGCCGCGCGAGGTGGTGGCCGAGTTCGACAAGTACCTGCACGACGAGCTCGACCTGGTGCGCGAGGCGGCCAATGCCGCCCAGCTGCGGCGCAACATGGCCTCGCTCGAGCTGGTGCTGATCCCCGAGATGTTCTGGGACTTCTGCCATCCCGAGGTGATCGTGATGGAGCGCATGAACGGCGTGCCGATCGCCCAGCTCGACCGCCTGCGCGCGGCCGGCGTCGACATTCCCAAGCTCGCGCGCGACGGCGTCACCATCTTCTTCACCCAGGTGTTCCGCGACGGCTTCTTCCACGCCGACATGCACCCGGGCAACATCCAGGTGAGCCTGGCGCCCGAGACCTTCGGCCGCTACATCTCGCTCGACTTCGGGATCATCGGCACGCTGACGGAGTCGGACAAGGAATACCTCGCGCAGAACTTCGTGGCCTTCTTCCGGCGCGACTACAAGCGCGTGGCCGAACTGCACCTCGAAAGCGGCTGGGTGCCCGAAGGCACGCGCATCGATGAACTCGAGGCGGCGATCCGCACCGTCTGCGAGCCGTACTTCGACCGCCCGCTGAAAGAGATATCCCTCGGCATGGTTCTGATGCGGCTGTTCCAGACTTCGCGCCGGTTCCACGTCGAGATCCAGCCGCAGCTGGTGCTGCTGCAGAAGACGCTGCTCAACATCGAGGGGCTGGGCCGCCAGCTCGACCCCGAACTCGACCTTTGGCACACCGCCAAGCCCTTTCTCGAGAAGTGGATGGTCGACCAGATCGGGCCGAAGAAGCTGTTCCAGCAGCTGCGGGCCGAGGCGCCGCGCTACGCGAAACTGCTGCCGCAGCTGCCGCGCCTGCTGCACGAGTACCTCGAGAATCGGGCGCCCGACCATCGCCGCGAGCTGCTCGAACTGCTGGCCGCGCAGAAGCGCACCAACCGGCTGCTGCAGGCCATCATCTACGGTGGCATGGGATTTGTATTGGGGTTGCTCGCCATGCAGGTGCTGGTGCGCGTGAAATTGTTCTAGAGGAGAGAGTCTCGTGCTGCTGACGCTGGTTGTCATCTATCTGCTGGTCACCATCGCCATCGGGCTCTATGCCGCAAAGCGGGTGAAGAACACCACCGACTTCGCGATCGCCGGGCGGCACCTGCCGCTGTTCATGATCGTGACGACCACGTTCGCCACCTGGTTTGGCTCGGAAACGGTGCTCGGCATTCCCGCCAAGTTCATCGAGAGCGGCCTGAACGGCGTGATCGAAGACCCCTTTGGCGCCGGCACCTGCCTGATCCTCGTGGGGCTGTTCTTCGCGGGCAAGCTCTACCGCATGACGCTGCTCACGATCAGCGACTACTACCGCGAGCGCTATGGCCGCGGCGTGGAGGTGGCGTGTTCGCTGATCATCATGCTGAGCTATCTCGGCTGGGTTTCGGCGCAGGTCACGGCGCTCGGGCTGGTTTTCAACGTGCTCTCGGGCGGCGCCATCGGCATAGCGGCCGGCATGGTGATCGGCGTGCTTTCCATCCTGGCCTACACGCTGTTCGGCGGCATGTGGTCGGTGGCCGTGACCGATTTCCTCCAGATGATCATCCTGGTCGCGGGCCTCGCGATCATCGCGGTGTTCGCCGGCCAGATGGCCGGCGGCGCCGACAAGGTGCTGGCCTTCGCCGTGAGCAAGGACCTCTTCAGGTTCTGGCCCGAGCCGAACTGGCACGACATGGTCTTCTTCTTCGCTGCCGCCATCACCATGATGCTCGGCTCCATTCCGCAGCAGGACGTGTTCCAGCGCGTGATGTCGGCCAACAGCGTCAAGGGCGCGACACGCGGTCCGGTGATCGGCGGCATCGCCTACATCTTGTTCGCGGCCGTGCCGATGTTCCTGGTGGCGAGCGCCTTGCTGATCATGCCGGAGCAGACCGCCGCTCTGCTGAAGGACGATCCGCAGAAGGTGCTGCCGACGCTGGTGCTCGAGAAGATGCCGTTCGTCATGCAGGTGCTGTTCTTCGGGGCGCTGCTGTCGGCCATCAAGTCGACCGCGTCGGCCACGCTGCTGGCGCCGAGCGTCACCTTCACCGAAAACATCTGGCGCCAGTTCCGGCCCGCGGGCACCGACCGGCAGAACCTCAGGACCATGCGTATCACGGTGCTGGTGTTCAGTGCGGCGGTGCTCGCCTATGCGATCCGCATGCAGGGCACGCCGATCTACGAACTGGTCTCGGGCGCCTACCAGGTGCCGCTGGTCGGCGCCTTCGTGCCGCTGGTATGTGGCCTCTACTGGCGCCGCGCGACAACGCAGGGCGCGCTGGCGGCCATCGCCGCGGGCATTGGCGTGTGGCTGCTCTTCCTGTACACCCCCTGGGGCGAGGAATTCCCGGCCCAGCTGGCCGGCGTGCTCGCCTCGTTCGGCGGCATCCTCGCCGGATCGCTGCTGCCGCAGTGGGTGACCGACACCCGCACGCCGCACCGGATGCTGGTCACCGAAGCGGTCTGAGCGGGCGCTGGCAGGGGCCGGCCCTTATAATCGAGGGCTTTGCGAGCGGTTCGCGCCAGCGTTCTGGCGCCGCTTTTCCTCACTCAATTCCATGCCCATCTACGCCTACAAGTGCAGCGCCTGCGGCTTTGCCAAGGACGCCCTGCAGAAAATGTCCGACGCGCCGCTCACGGTGTGCCCGGCGTGCGGCGCGAGCGCATTCGAGAAGCAAGTCACTGCTGCCGGCTTCCAGCTCAAGGGGTCCGGCTGGTACGTGACCGATTTCCGCGATGGCGGCGGCAAGAAGCCCGAGGCCGCCACGGCCAAGAACGGCGACGCGGCCGCCGCGCCTGCGGGCACGGCCCCGGCGGCGGATGCTTCCTCCAGCCCTGCGCCTGCGCCTGCACCTGCGCCGGCCTCCAGCCCCGCCCCGGCGCCTGCCGCGGCCGCCAAGAGCGACTGAGACGCCACGCCCCATGCACGCCCTGCGCAAATGGCTGTTCTCCGGCCTGCTGGTGATCGTTCCGCTGTTCATCACCCTGGCGGTGCTGAAGTGGATCATCGACACGCTGGACCAGACCCTCTGGGTGCTGCCGCTCGCGTGGCAGAACTGGCTGCACGAGAACAACGTGCGCGGGCTCGGCGTGCTGCTCACGCTCGCCATCCTGCTGGTGGTCGGCGCGGTAGCGAGCAATTTCGTGGGCAAGCGCCTGCTCGGATGGGGCGACGCGGTGGTGCGGCGCATCCCGGTGGTGCGCTCGATCTACTCCAGCGTCAAGCAGGTGTCGGACACGCTGTTCTCCGAGAACGGCAATGCCTTCCGCACGGCCGTGCTGGTGCAGTGGCCGCGCGAAGGCCTCTGGACCATTGCCTTCGTGACCGGCACGCCCGGCCCCGAGGTGGTCGGGCATCTCGGCGGCGGCGACTACCTGGGCGTCTACGTCCCGACCACGCCCAATCCCACGGGCGGCTATTTCGTGATGCTCAAGCGCAGCGACTGCATCGAACTCAGGATGAGCGTGGACGAAGCGCTCAAGTACATCGTCTCGATGGGCGTGGTCGTCCCCGGCGGCCCTTCGTCCATCGCGAGCAAGTAATACCAATGCGCCTTTGCGGCGCCGGAATCCAACCATGGCCATGCGTACTCACTATTGCGGTCTTGTGACCGATGCCCTGATGGGCCAAACCGTCACCCTGTGCGGCTGGGTTAACCGCCGGCGCGACCACGGCGGCGTGATCTTCATCGACGTGCGCGACCGCGAAGGCTATGTGCAGGTGGTGTGCGACCCCGACCGCGCCGCCACCTTCGCCGTGGCCGAGAATCTGCGCAACGAGTTCTGCGTGCAGATCACCGGCCTGGTGCGTGCCCGCCCCGAAGGCACCACCAACGACCAGCTCAAGAGCGGCAAGATCGAAGTGCTGTGCCATGAGCTCAAGGTGCTGAACCCGTCGGTCACGCCGCCGTTCCTGCTCGACGACGACAACCTCTCGGAAACCACGCGCCTCACGCACCGCGTGCTCGACCTGCGCCGCCCTGCGATGCAGCGCAACCTGATGCTGCGCTACAAGGTGACGATGGAGACGCGCAAGTTCCTCGACGCCAACGGCTTCATCGACATCGAGACGCCGATGCTCGGCAAGTCCACGCCCGAAGGCGCGCGCGACTATCTCGTGCCGAGCCGGGTGCACGACGGCAGCTTCTTCGCGCTGCCGCAGTCGCCGCAGCTCTTCAAGCAGTTGCTGATGGTGGCCGGCTACGACCGCTACTACCAGATCGTGAAGTGCTTCCGCGACGAGGACCTGCGCGCCGACCGCCAGCCCGAATTCACCCAGATCGACATCGAGACCTCGTTCCTCGCCGAGGAGGAGATCCGCGAAATGTTCGAAGGCATGATCCGCAACGTGTTCCGCAACGCCGCGGGCATCGACCTGCCGGTGTTCCCGACCATGAGCTATGCCGACGCGATGTTCAAGTACGGCTCCGACAAGCCCGACCTGCGCGTGAAGCTCGAGTTCACCGAACTCACCGAGACCATGAAGCGCGTCGAGTTCAAGGTGTTCTCGAACGCCGCCACCATGAAGGGCGGCCGCGTGGTCGCGCTGAAGGTGCCGGGCGGCGGTGCCGAAGGCGGCCTCTCGCGCGGCGAGATCGATGCCTACCAGGAGTTCGTCAAGATCTACGGCGCCAAGGGCCTGGCCTACATCAAGGTCAACGACGCCGCCGCGGGCCGTGACGGCCTGCAGAGCCCGATCGTCAAGAACCTCGACGATGCGGCGCTGGCCGAGATCATCGCGCGCACGGGCGCGGTCAATGGCGACATCCTGTTCTTCGGCGCCGACAAGGAAAAGGTCGTCAACGACGCCATGGGCGCGCTGCGCGTGAAGATCGGTCACAGCCCCTTCGGCCGCAAGGCGGGCCTGTTCGAGGACCGCTGGGCGCCGTTGTGGGTGGTCGATTTCCCTATGTTCGAGTTCGACGAGGAAGGCCAGCGCTGGAGCGCCGTGCACCATCCGTTCACCGCACCCAAGGACGGCCACGAAGACCTCATGGACACCGCGCCCGAGAAGTGCATCGCCAAGGCCTACGACATGGTGCTCAACGGCATCGAGATGGGTGGCGGCTCGGTGCGTATCCACCGCGAGGAAGTGCAGAGCAAGGTGTTCCGCGCGCTCAAGATCAACGCCGAGGACGCGCAGGCCAAGTTCGGCTTCCTGCTCGATGCGCTGCAGTACGGCGCACCGCCGCACGGCGGCATCGCGATCGGCTTGGACCGCCTCGTCATGCTCATGACGGGCGCCGAGTCGATCCGCGACGTGATCGCCTTCCCCAAGACCCAGCGCGCGCAAGACCTGCTCACGCAGGCGCCGAGCCCGGTCGACGAGAAGCAGCTGCGCGAGCTGCACATCCGGCTGCGCAACACTCAGCAGCCCGCGGCCTGACGCAGGCATGACGACGCCCGCCCGGCCCTGGAAGATTCCGGAGTCGGTGTTGGTCGTCATCCATACGCCCGCGCTCGAGGTCCTGCTGATCCGCCGCGCCGACACCCGCGAATTCTGGCAATCGGTGACCGGCAGCAAGGACGTGGCCGACGAGCCGCTCGCGCTCACCGCGGCACGCGAGGTGGCCGAGGAAACCGGCATCCAGTGCGGCGAGGGCAGTCCGCTCGCTGCGCGGCTGGTCGACTGGCAGCTGCAAAACGTCTACGAGATTTATCCGGCGTGGCGCGCGCGCTACGCACCCGAGGTCACGCACAACACCGAGCACCTGTTCGGCCTGTGCGTGCCCGAGCGCCTGACGCCGGTGCTCGCGCCGCGCGAACACGACGACTGGAAGTGGCTGCCCTATCGCGAGGCCGCCGACGCCTGCTTTTCCCCATCGAACGCCGAAGCCATTCTGTTGCTGCCAGAATTTATGCGATGAACCTGCCGGCACAGACGCTTCGCGTCGCCACCTACAACATCCACAAGGGCGTGCAGGGCATCGGTCCGGCACGGCGGCTGGAGATCCACAACCTCGGCCACGCCATCGAACAACTCGACGCCGACATCGTCTGCCTGCAGGAAGTGCGCAAGATGAACCGACAGGGCGAGGCGCGGTTCGCGCGTTGGCCCGAGCTGCCGCAGGCCGATTTTCTGGCGCCCGAGGGCTACACCGCGGTCTACGAGACCAACGCCGTCACGCGCCACGGCGAGCACGGCAACGCGCTGCTGACGCGCTGGCCCGTCATCCGCACCGGCCACCGCGACATTTCCGACCATCGCTTCGAGCAGCGCGGGCTGCTGCATGTGGTGATCGACGTCGAGGGACACCCGGTGCATGCGATCGTGGTGCACCTGGGGCTCATCAAGGGCAGCCGCGTGCGGCAGGTGGCCCGGCTGCGCGAGTTCATCGACACCGAGGTGCCGCCCGACGAGGCGGTGGTGGTCGCGGGCGATTTCAACGACTGGGGCGCGCGCATGCGCTACGCGATGAACGCGATGGGCCTGCGCGACACCAGCGACCTGCGCGGGCCGCGCACGCTCACCTACCCGTCGCGCCTGCCGGTGGCGCAGCTCGATTTCGTCTACGGGCGCCGGCTCGAACCGGTGGCCTGCTCGGTGCCGCGCGGGCCGATCTGGGCGCGGATGTCGGACCATCTGCCGTTGGTAGCCGACTTCACGCTTCCGAATTGATAGCAGTTGTCGCAGAAGCCACGGGCGGTGCAGGGCTGAAGAGCTCAAAGCCATTCGCTGGTACGATGCCCGGATGCTGAGGAAAACCGACGTGGAACCGCGCCCTGAAGGACACAACGACGACGAGGGCACCCCCGTCTCCGTGAAGATCCGCGAACGCCTGCAGGCTGCGCGCAAGCGCTTCAATGCCAACGACAACATCGCCGAGTTCATCGAGCCGGGCGAGCTCGAGTCCTTGCTCGACGAGGTCGAGGTCAAGATGAAGGGCGTGCTCGAGAGCCTGGTGATCGATCTCGACAACGACCACAACACCGGCAACACCGCGCGCCGCGTCGCCAAGATGTACCTGAACGAAGTGTTCAGGGGCCGCTACGTGGCGCCGCCCGCGCTCACCGAGTTTCCCAATGCCGAGCACCTGAACGAACTGATGATCGTCGGCCCGATCACCGTGCGCAGCGCCTGTTCACACCACTTCTGCCCAATCATCGGCAAGCTGTGGATCGGCGTCATGCCGAACGAGCACACCAACGTCATTGGCCTGTCCAAATACGCGCGGCTCGCCGAATGGGTGATGGGCCGGCCGCAGATCCAGGAAGAAGCCGTGGTGCAGCTGGCCGACCTGATCCAGGAGAAGACGCAGCCCGACGGGCTGGCGCTCGTCATGGAGGCCGAGCACTTCTGCATGGCCTGGCGCGGCGTGAAGGAAATGGACAGCAAGATGATCAATTCCGTCATGCGCGGCGTGTTCCTCAAGGACCCGAGCCTGCGTCGCGAATTCCTGTCCCTGCTGCCAAGGAAAAACTGACCATGCTGGTTCGACTTCTCTACGCCAGCCGCGCCGTCGACACGAGCCCCGAGGCGATCGACGCCATCCTCGCGCAGTCGCGCTCCCACAACCCGGCCTCGGGCATCACCGGCATCCTCTGCTACGGCGGCGGTACCTTCCTGCAGGCGATCGAGGGCGGGCGCGAAGCGATCAGCGAGCTCTACGGCCACATCCAGCGCGATGCGCGCCACAAGGACGTGGTGCTGCTGCACTACGAAGAGATCTCCGAGCGGCGCTTCGGCGGCTGGACCATGGGGCAGGTCAACCTGTCGAAGCTCAACGCCTCGACGCTGCTCAAGTATTCGGAAAAGCCCGAACTCAATCCGTATGCCGTTTCCGGGAAAGTGTCGCTGGCGCTGCTCGAAGAGCTGATGGCCACCGCGGCCATCGTCGGGCGCCACTGATCCTGTCCCTCGGGCGAGGGGCAGGCCGACGATGCTGCTTTTCGGATGCGACTTCTCCTGCGCGCCCACGGCGCGCAAGCCGATCGTGGTCGCGACCGGCGAGGCGAGCGGCACGGGCGCCCTGGCGCTGACCCGCCTGCTGCGCTTCAGCACGCTCGAGGGCTGGGCCGAATGGCTTGGCACCGAGCCGGCATGGATCGGCGGCTTCGATTTTCCGTTCGGTCTGCCGCGCGAGCTGGTGCAGCACCTGCGGTGGCCACTCGAGTGGGAGGCGCTCATGCGCCACTACGCGGGCCTGAGCCGCGCCGAGATCCGCAAAACCTTCGCGGCCTTTTGCGCGACCCGCCCCGTGGGCGGCAAGTTCGCGCACCGGGCGACCGACGCGCCGGCCGGGTCGAGCACCTCTATGAAGTGGGTCAATCCGCCGGTGGCGTTCATGCTCCACGCCGGCGTGTCGCCGCTGCTGGCCGCCGGGGCCAGCCTGCCGGGGCTGCACGTCGGCAACCACGCCGACCGCATCGCGCTCGAAGCCTATCCGGGCCTGCTCGCGCGCGAGCTGATCGGCCGGCGCAGCTACAAGAACGACGACCGCGCGAAGCAGACGCCCGAGCGGCTTGCGGCGCGCACCGACTTGGTCGCCGCGCTCGAGGCAGGCACCTCGCGCCTGGGCTTGCGGCTGGGGCTCGACGCCGCGCACCGCGCCGACCTGCTCGGGGATGCTCAGGGCGATCATCTCGACGCCGTGCTGTGCTTCGTCCAGGCGGCCTGGGGCGCGGAACGCACGTCCATGCCGGGGCCGGGCTACGGGCTACCCGAAGCAATCGATCCGCTCGAGGGCTGGATCGTCACGGCCTGAGCCTTGTTGTCCTACAAGGTTTTGCGGGGTCGGCCAGCACGACGGGCGTGCGCGAGAAGCTAGATTGAAGTGCGGCCCACTTCGGGCCGCACTTTTTGCGCTTTCCCTGCTCCCTGCGAGCCAACGGAGGATTTCCAATGAACACAACACATCGTTCCATCACTGCCGTGCTACTGGCCGGCGCGGCTCTAGCCCTGGCGGCCTGCGACAACGCCGACAACAAAACCGCCGGGCAGCAACTCGACAGCGCGATTGCCAAGACCGAGCAGGCCGCCGAGACCGCGGCCGCCAAGACCGCGGAAGCGCTGAAGGACGCCAAGGACAAGATCGATGCCTCGGGCACCACCGCAGAGGTGAAGGATGCAGCCAAGGACGCCGGCACTGCCATGAGCGCCACCGTGGACGACGCCGCGATCACGGCCTCGGTGTCCGCCGGGCTTGCCAAGGACCCGGACCTGAGCGCGATCAAGATCGACGTCGACACGAAATCCGGCGTGGTGAGTCTGAAGGGCCCGGCGCCCACCGCGGCTGCCAAGGCCCGCGCCGAAGAAATCGCCAAGAGCGTGCAGGGCGTGAGCTCGGTGAACAACCTGCTCGAGGTCCGCAACTGAGGCAGCTTGGACGCACTGCATGAAAAAGCCCGGCAGATCCGGGCTTTTTCATGGGCGGCCGCCAAGTCAGTGGCCGAGCCAGTCGCTGAGCTCGTCGGCGTGCTCTTCCTCGTCCGACAGGATGTCCTCGAGCATGCGCCGCGTGGTCGGGTCCTTGTCGCCGATCAGGTGGATCATCTGGCGGTAGGTCTCGACCGCGATGCGCTCGGCGATGAGGTTGGCGCGCACCATGGCCTGAAGGTCGGTCGATTCGTCGTAACTCGCATGGCTGCGGTCGAGCAGGTGGTTCGGGGCGAAATCGGGTTCGCCGCCGAGCTGCACGATGCGCTCGGCAATGCGGTCGGCATGGGCCGACTCCTCGTTCGCATGCACGAGGAACTCGTCGGCGATCGCGGGCGAGGAAACGCCGCTGGCCGTGAAATAGTGCCGCTTGTAGCGCAACACGCACACCAGTTCGGTCGCCAGGGCATCGTTCAGGAGCTTGACGACGTCGTCGCGCCACGGGCCATAGCTCGGTGTGACCGCGCCTTCGTCGAGGCTCCTGGCGGCGGCGCCGATCGCCGCTTCGTCGAGCACCAGGCGCTGGTGTTCGGCGGGACGGGCGTCGGCTTGGGAAACGGGGGCATTCATCGGGAGTCCTTTCGTGGGCTTGTGTTTTTCTGCTGCATCAGCGTGTTGACGACGTCAGCCACATCGGATGTCTTGAGCACTGCCGCCAGCACCGCCGTGAAAGAAAGCAGCCGCCACGGCTTGACGAGCACCAGAACGGCGCCCGTGGCCGCGGCCACGGCCATGAGCTTGGCCGGTTCCTTGCGCGCGTAGCGCTCGAGCACCGGGCGTGCCAGCTGGCCCATCGCATGGGCGGGGTGGCGGCGCCACCAGCGCTCGGTCATGCTTCGCGCCATCGAGAACCAGGGCAGCGAGGCGCCTGCAGCGCGCTCGTCGTCGGGCGACTGTGCAGCACCTCGCATGGCGGCCGCCTGCGTGTGCGGTTCGCCGTGCCAGCGCTCGTCGGTCTGATCGTATCCAGCCTCGTCGTATCGAGGCTCGTCGCGGCCGCCGTTCAGTTGCCGCACCAGCGCGCGGCGCGACAGTGCCAGCCGCTCCTGCGGCGTGAGGAGGCTGCGTTCAACGTCGTCCATCGCGGGCTCCTGCTTCGTGCAATGCCCGCAGGTCGGCATCGACCTGGGCTCGAAGATCGTCGAATCCGTGGCCCGGGAAGGGCCGAGTCGCAATCCAGGTGCACAGGCCGGCCACGGCCAGCGCCACCCCGGGGACCGCGACCAGCACCCAGTGGAAGCTCCCGTGCAGCACGCCGAGCAGCACCGCGACGCCGATCAGACCCAGCGCCAGCATCGCGCTCGCCGCCGCGAAGATGCCGGCGAGCATGCGGGCCAGCAGGCTGCGACCTGCTTCCGAGGCCTCCTGCCGTACCAGTGCCGCATAGTTCGCCGCATGTTCGGCGATGAGTTCCGGATGCCCGAGCACCGTGGAAAAGATCGGATGGAGCATGGTGCGCGGGATCCGAGCGTCAACCTGTGGTCAGAGGGATCAGTAGTCGTCGCTGCGGCCGCGGCTGGCCAGCACGATGAGTGCGGTGATGGCGGCGCCGGCTGCGGCGGCAATCAGCACCGAGCGCACGGGCTGGTCGGAGATGTAGCGCCCGGTCACGTCGGCTGCCTGCTCCAGGCGGCGCTGCGCGCGTGCGCTGGTGGTCGACGCCGCATCGAGGCCGCGCTGCACCGCTTGCTGAACGCGCGCTGCGAGTTGCTCGACCCCGGGTTCCACGTCGCGACGCAGTTCGCGGACCTTCTCGCCGGCTGCGTTCACCGCGTTCTGCGCATAGGCGCGCGTGCTTTCGACCGCTTCATTGGCGGTCTGGCGTGCGTCATCGGCGAGTTGCGAAGGGGTCTTTGTCGTGTTCATGGGGGAGTTTCCTTTCCGGGGAGATGAAATGCGGGAGCCTGAGGATCGTACCTACGCTACTTGCGTCGTAGCAAGCCGGCCAGGAAGCTGGCAATGGCGAGCACCACGAAGATCACGAACAGGATCTTGGCGATGCCCGCCGCGCTGGCTGCGATGCCGCCGAAACCGAGCACGGCGGCGATCAGCGCGATGACCAGAAACACCACTGCGTAATGCAACATGTGGACTCCTTCGAGACTTCGCTCGTTGTTGGCAAATGCTGCCACGGCCCGCGTCATGTGACGGGTGGGAAATGGCAGCGTGGTGCAACCTTAAGTGGTGGCCTCGCAAAGGGTTGTCAGCGCCAGGGCGCGGGGAGCGTAGGAGATGGCCGAGTTCCCAGGAGGCTGTCGGGCTTGGGCATGGCCCCGCGTTGTGCGAGACAGGGCGCAGGCAAGGCGCCAAGCGCAAGCTGGACTGATGTCCAGCGAGCATTGGCAACGCCGCATGCGCCCTGTCTCGTGCAACCCTTCGGGCCGTTTGCTGGGACTGCCATGCCCAAGCCCGACAGCCTCCTGGATCAAGGCAGCTTGGCCACGGGCAGCATGGCGCTCAGGCGCGTGCCGCGCCCCGGCGTCGAGGTGATCGTGAGCTTGCCGCGCGCCGCCTCGACACGGTGGCGCATCCCCGCGAGCCCATGCGTCGATGGGCGCATGCGCAGCGGGTCGAAACCCTTGCCGTTGTCGGCCACTTCCACGATCACGTGGTTCTCGTAGTTCTTCAGCACGATCGTCGCTTCGGTGGCCTCGGCGTACTTGCCGATGTTGGTCAGGCTTTCCTGCACCATGCGGTAGATGGTGAGCTGGCGCGACTCGTCCATCGTCACCGGTTCGAGTGCCATCTGCACCGGAATGCCCGAGCGTTCGGCGAACTCGCGCCCGAGGATCTCGAGCGAAGCCACCAGCCCGAGGTTGGACAGCGACGAAGGGCGCAGGTCCTCGATGATGCGGCGCTTGAGCGCGATGCCGCTGTTGAGGAGCTCGGTCAGGTGCTGCAGCCGCTGGCTGGCGTCAGGGGTGTCGAGCAACCTCGACTTGAGCCGCGCCACATCGAGCTTGGCCGCGGTCAGCAGCGAGCCGAGCTCGTCGTGCAGCTCGCGTGCGAGGTAGCCGCGCTCGGTCTCGCGCACGTCCTGCAGGTGGGTGGCCAACTCGGCCAGCGAGGCGGTGCGCTCGCGCACCTCGTCCTCGAGCGCGTTGCGCTCGCGCTGCAGCGCCTCTTGCTGGCGCTCGCCGACCGAGCGCAGCGCATGCGACTGCCGCAGGTACAGGAAGAAGGCCAGCAGGGCGGCGAGCGCCACGATGGCGGTACCGATGCGAGCGAGCCGCAGCGACTTCATCACCTGGACCTGGGCGTCGTGCAGGGTCCGGTTGCTGGCCTCGATCAGCTCGCTCGCGGTCTTGCGGATGGCGTCCATCTCCTCGCGGCCGACGTCGGTCGTGATGACGAACTTCCATGCGTCTTCCTGGCCGTCCTTGCGTAGCCGCACGCTCATGTCCATTTCGGCAATCTTGCGCAGCACGTGCTTCGACAATTCGGTCAGGCGGGCGCGTTCGGCCGGCTGGTCGGCGTAGAGTTGGCGCAGCGCGGCGAGATGCCCGTCGACCTGCTTCACCGCCGAGTCGTAGGGTTGTCGGTAGCTCGCTTCGCCGGTGAGCAGGTACCCTCGCTGTCCGGTCTCGGCGTCGAGCATGTTCTGCAGCAGCTGGTTGAGCGTGCTGCGTACCTTTTGCGCCTCGCCGATGTTGGCGAGGGCCTGGCTCGACTGGCGGTAGCCCGCCTCGTTGATGCCGACGAGGGCCAGCGCAGCCAGCGCCGCGAGCAGCAGGCTTACGGCCATTTTTGGGGGGGCTAACCAGTGCATGAAACTTTAGCGGGTACGTTCAACACAAGTTCGTGAATAATTGACAACAAGCAGGGACCGGCATGTTGCGGCTTCCGCGCTCGCGACACAACGACGAAAGTAACAGATGATCAAAATTGGAATTGTGGATGACCACGCTATCGTGAGGTCCGGCCTCCGGCAGTTCTTCTCCGAGCATGTCGACCTTCGCGTCGCCGGCGAAGCCGCCAGCGGACGCGAGGCCATCGAGCTGGTGCGCACCACCGAGCTCGACGTGCTGGTGATGGACCTCTCCATGCCGGGGCAGAGCGGCATCGACGCGCTGGCGATGATCCGCGCCAAGGCGCCGGACGTGGGCATCCTCATCCTCAGCGGGTACCCCGAAGAGCACTACGCGATGAACCTCATCCGCCAGGGGGCGAGCGGCTACCTCAACAAGGAATGCGACCCGATGGAGATCGTCAATGCGATCCGCACCATCTCGCTCGGCCGCCGCTACATCACGCCGGCCGTGGCCGAACTGCTCGCACGCCAGCTCGACCGCAAGGACGACGCGGCGCCCCACGAGCAGCTGTCGGAGCGCGAGTTCCAGGTTTTCCTGAAGCTCGCCAAGGGCGAAACCGCAGGCGACATCGCCAAGACGCTGTCGCTGTCGGTCAAAACCGTGAGCACCTACCGCACGCGCCTGATGGAAAAGATGAACCTGTCGTCCAACAGCGACCTCACCTATTACGCGCTGAAGAACAAGCTGATCGATTGAGCAGCCCCCGACCTGGAGTACGAGGCCGCCCGGTGCGGCCTTTTCTTCGTCTTGTCCTCCGTCAGTCGGTGGTGCCGCTCGCGGGGCGGTGCGCCACCGCCTCGAGGATGCAGAAGTCGACCAGGGCATCGATCTCGTTCGACTTGTCGAACACGGCGTCGACGCCGAATTCCGCGCAGCGCCGCCGGATGTCGGGCGTCGCATAGTTGCTGAGCACCACCACCTTCTGGTGCGCCTTGCGCGCGGCGCAGGCCTGGAGCACGCCGAGGCCGCTGCCCTGCTTGAGGAAGAGGTCGACCACGGCAAGATCCCATTCGTCGCCGTGCGACTGCAGCCACTGTCTTGCGTGGACTTCGGTTTCTGCGAAGCCGACCACCGTCGTGCAGGTGAGCTCTTCCAGGGTGCCAATGAGGTTTTCACGGATCGTGAGGTTGTCTTCGACGATGTAGGTCTGCAATCTGGTGTCCATGCCGAACCGCGCTTCCTCTCACGTTGGCAGGCGTCGCCGCGCAACGCCTGCTGGCGACTGCCTGGGCATCGAAGGGTGGGGCTCCGCCGACGAGCATCATGCAGGGTTCGGAGGAAGCGTGTTGTAGGCGGGTTCCGACGACCGCCTTTGTGCTGCCCTCCGCCGTAGGCATTGACTCACGACGCATGCGGTCGACTGCCGACCCGAAACACCGCAACGAAGGTATATCCAGGACACCATGCCAACGAACGTCTTTCGCACCCGGCCACTGTGGCTCAAGCTGCTGGCCGGCTTCGTGCTGCTTCTTGCGGCACTCATGCTCCTGCTGGCGTTCTTTCCGTGGGACACCCTGCGTGAACCCGTGAACCGCTACGTCAGCGAGAAGACCGGCCGCAAGTTCGAGATCACGCGCCGGCTCGACGTAGGCATCGGGCTGCGCGGCGCGACCGTGAAGGCCGACGGGATCGAGTTCGCCAATCCGCCCTGGGCGCGCGATCCGTACCTGCTGAAGGCCGAGCACGCCGAGTTCGACATCCGGCTCTGGCCGCTGGTGCTGCGGCAGCAGGTCGTGATCCCGCGCCTTGCACTGGCCTCGCCCACGGTCGGGCTGCAGATGGAGGCCGACGGGCGCCGCACCTGGGCGTTCGGCAAGGACACCTCCGACGCGGGTACGGTGCCGGTCATCGGGGCGGTGCAGGTCGACGGCGGCGCCATCGATTTCCTGGCCAAGCACCTGGGGGTGGACGTGCATGCGGACGTGAGCTACGACACCAGCCGCGGCGACCTGCCGCTGGCCTACAAGATCAAGGGGCGCTACAAGGGCCAGCCGCTGACCGCCGACGGCCGCACCGGCAACGTGCTGCAGCTCAACGCCGCCGGGCAGCCGCCGTTTCCGCTCGAGATCGACGCGAAGGCCGGACAGACGCGGCTCAAGGCCGCTGGCACCGTGGGCCAGTTTGCCGACCTGGACGGCATCGAGGCCAAATTCGATCTCAAGGGCCAGACGCTCGGTGCGCTGTTCCCGCTGCTGGGCATTGCGCTGCCGGAGACCTCGCCCTATGCGCTGAGCGGCGATCTGCGGAAGCGCGGCACGCTGTGGGAAGTGGCCGGGCTCAAGGGCCGGCTCGGCCTGTCGGACATCGGCGGCGACATGCGCTTCGACCAGGGCGCTGCCGTGCCGCAACTCTCGGGCGAGCTGCGCTCGAAGGTGATGGACATGGACGACCTGGGGCCGCTGATCGGCCTGCGGCCCACCGAGCGCTCGGCCAAGGCCGTGGAGGGCGTGGCGCCGCCGCCGACGATCCAGGACCGGCGCGCCTCGGGCGCCAAGGTGCTGCCCACGGCCCCGCTCGACTTCGAACGCCTGCGCGCGATGAATGCCGACGTCAAGTACACGGCGGACCGCATCCGCAACGTGCGCGACGTTCCGCTCGACCGCGGCAGCGTGCAGGTCAAGCTCAAGGACGGCGTGCTGGCGCTCGAACCGCTCGACCTGGGCATTGGCGGCGGCAAGCTGGCGGGCGCGATCCGCATCGACGCGACCCAGAATCCCGCGGATATCCGCGCTTCGCTCGATCTGCGAAACGTGCAGCTCAACCGGCTGATCCCGAAGGTCGAGACCATGCGCAGCAGCTTCAGCAGGCTCGATGGCCGGGTCAACCTGTCGGGTCGCGGCAACTCGGTGGCCGGCTGGCTCGGCGCCGCCTCGGGCGATGTGGCGGCACTGACCGGACGCGGGCGCTTCAGCAACCTGCTGCTCGAGTTCATGGGGCTTGATGGCGGCGAGATCATCAAGTTTCTGCTGGGCGGCGACCGCAACGTCGAACTGCGCTGCGCGGCGGTGGCCTTCGACGTCGACAAGGGCGTCATGCGCAGCCGCAGCATGGTGCTCGACACCGAAGACACCGTCTTCTACGTTACCGGCGAGGCCAATCTCGCGACCGAGAAGCTCGACTTCGTGGTGCGGCCGCAGCCCAAGGACGCGAGCATCCTCTCGCTGCGCACGCCGCTGGTCATCGGCGGCACCTTTGGCTCGCCCTCGGGCGGCGTCCAGGCGATGCCACTGGCGGAACGCGGCCTGGTCGCGCTGGCACTCGGGGCGATCAACCCGCTGCTCGCGCTGGCGGCGACCATCGAGACCGGCCCCGGCGAGGATGCCGATTGCAAGAGCGTGCTGTCGGACGCCAACAAGCCCTCGGCGGGCCCTGCAGCGGCCGGCGCCGCGAAGGCAAAGGGCGCAAAGACGAACGGTGCGCCGGCGACGCAGCGTTGAGCGTCAGTGCCCCGGGCGCGTGGCGCATACGCTGCAGTGGGGGTCGCGCGCGACCTGCAGCGTGTCGAAGGCGCTGCGGCGTCCGTCGAACATCAGGAGCCTGCCGGCGAGCGACGGTCCGATGTCCGCGAGCAGCTTCAGCGCTTCGCTGGCCTGCAGCGTGCCGATGGTGCCGACCACTGGCCCGAAGACCCCGAGCACCGCGCAGAGCGTCTCCTCGAAGGCTGCATCGGGCGGAAAGAGGCAGGCGTAGCAGGGCGAGGCGTCGTCGCGGGTGTCGTAGACGCTCAGCTGGCCGTCGAAGCGGATCGCCGCGCCCGCGACCAGCGGCTTGCCATGCGCCACGCAGGCGCGGTTCACCGCATGGCGGGTCGCGAAGTTGTCGCAGCAGTCGACCACCACGTCCGCTGCCGCAACGAGCCGTGCGAGCAGCGCCTCGTCGGCGCGCACCGCATGCGTCTCGATGGCGATGCCGGGATTGATGTCGCGCATGGCCTCGGCGGCCGATTCGACCTTGGGCCGGCCGACACGGGCGTTCGTGTGGGCGACCTGGCGCTGGAGGTTGGTGAGGTCGACCTCGTCGTCGTCGACCAGCACGACGTGGCCGACGCCCGCCGCAGCAAGGTACAGCGCCACGGGCGAGCCGAGGCCGCCAGCGCCGATCACCAGCACCCGGCCGGCGCTGACCCGCGCCTGCCCGTCGATGCCGAATTCCTCGAGAAGGATGTGGCGCGAATAGCGCAGGAGTTCGCTGTCTTCCATGCGCGCGTACTTACTCACCAAGCCGGCGGTCGGCCTCAGTTTTCCTTCTTCTCTTCCTTGTTGTCGACGATGACCTGGGTCTTGCTGACCAGCACCGGCTGGCCCTTCAGGCGATTGAGCGCCTGAACCAGCGGGAAGTCCTTGTCGCTGCCGAATTCGGGCACCTTGCGGTCCTGCGGCGGCTTCTTGGCTTCTTCCTCGAGGCGCTTGCGGGCCTCGTCGCGGGCCTTCTCGCGCTCGGGGTCCTTGACCTCAGGGCCCTGGCCGCTTGCCAGGTGCTTTTCGAGGTCGGCTTCGCGCATCCGCAGCGCGGCGAACGGGCTGCCCTCGGCGCTTTCATCGACCAGCACGTTGGGCACGATGCCCTTGGCCTGGATCGACGTGCCGCTCGGCGTGTAGTAACGCGCGGTGGTGATCTTCAGGCCGGTGTCGGGGCCGAGCGGGCGCACCGTCTGCACCGAGCCCTTGCCGAAGGTCTGGCTGCCCATGATGGTGGCGCGCTTGTGGTCCTGCAGCGCGCCGGCCACGATCTCGCTCGCCGACGCCGAGCCTTCATTGACCAGCACCACGAGCGGCACGGTCTTCAGGGCCGCAGGCAGGTTGCGCAGCGGGTCGCTGCCCGAACGGCGCTGGTAGAACTCGGGCGCCGCCTTGTAGACCGACTTGCTCTCGGCGAGCTGGCCGTCGGTCGTGACCACCGTGACGTTCTCGGGCAGGAAGGCCGCCGAAATGGCCACCGCCGCATCGAGCAGGCCGCCGGGATCGTTGCGCAGGTCGAGCACGAGGCCCTTGAGGTTGGGTTGCTCGCGGTAGATCTCGTCGACCTTCTTCACGAAGTCGTCGACCGTGCGCTCCTGGAACTGCGACACGCGGATCCAGCCATAGCCCGGCTCAATGACCTTGCCGCGCACCGACTGGGTGCGGATTTCCTCGCGCGTGATCGTGACCGGGAAGGTGCGGCTCTCGTCCTTGCGGAAGATCGTCAGCAGCACCTTGGTGTTGGCCTCGCCGCGCATGCGCTTGACGGCCTCGTTGAGCGACAGGCCGCGCACGGCCGTGTCGTCGATCTTGGTGATCAGGTCGTTGGGCTTCAGGCCCGCGCGGAAAGCGGGCGAGCCCTCGATCGGCGACACCACCTTGATCAGGCCGTCTTCCTGCGAGATCTCGATGCCGACGCCGACGAAGCGGCCCGTCGTGCCCTCGCGGAATTCCTTGAAGGACTTCTTGTCGAAGTACTGCGAATGCGGATCGAGCCCCGCGACCATCCCCGAGATGGCATCGGAGATGAGCTTTTTCTCGTCGACCGGCTCGACATAGTCGCTCTTGACCATGCCGAACACTGCGGCGAGCTGCTGCAGTTCTTCGAGCGGGAGCGGCGCGAGCGAGCCGCGTGCGACCGTCTGCAGCGAGACGGTGGTCAGGACGCCGGCCACGGCGCCAGCGGCGACCCAGCCGGTAATCTTCAATTTCTGGCCCATCATGAGTGATTGTCCTTGTCGGCTGTCGAACCAATATACACAGCTTGGAAGCAAATTGCCTGCCGGGGTTCCACGGGGGACCGCCGCCCGGGGCCTTTCTTTTTCAGCCCTTGCCCTGGGAGGCCACCGCTGCCGCTGCCTTTTCGGCCGCGGCAGCGTCGCCGAGGTAGTAGTGGCGCAGCGGCTTGAGGTCGTCGTCGAGTTCGTAGACCAGCGGGATGCCGTTCGGGATGTTCAGGCCGACGATGGCGTCGTCCGAGATGCCGTCGAGGTACTTCACGAGCGCCCGGATCGAATTGCCATGCGCCGCCACCACCAGCCGGCGGCCGGTGCGGATCGCGGGGGCCATCGATTCGTTCCAGAACGGCAGCACGCGGGCCACCGTGTCCTTCAGGCATTCGGTCAGCGGGATCTGCTCGGGCGAGAGCTTCGCATAGCGCACGTCGCCACGCTCGCTGCGCGGGTCGTCGGCGTCGAGCGGCGGCGGCGGCGTGCTGTAGCTGCGACGCCAGATCAGCACCTGCTCGTCACCGTACTTCTTGGCGGTCTCGGCCTTGTTCAGGCCTTGCAGGCCGCCGTAGTGGCGCTCGTTGAGGCGCCACGAATGCACCACCGGCAGCCAGGTGCGGTCGAGTTCGTCGAGGGTGTGCCAGAGCGTGCGCGTGGCACGCTTGAGCACGCTGGTGTAGGCCACGTCGAAGTCGTAGCCCTCGGCCTTGAGCAGCCGTCCGGCCTGCTTGGCCTGTTCGATGCCGGTCTCGGTGAGGTCGACGTCGGTCCATCCGGTGAAGCGATTTTCGAGATTCCAGGTCGATTCGCCGTGGCGGATCAGTACCAGTTTGTGCATGTGGGAGGCCTTTGGCAGCGCTTTGGAAAACCAGCATTCTAAAATCTCGGGTTTGCCATCCAAGGAACCCCCGTGAAATTGATCGAATTCGTCACCGCGAACTGGATGCTGGTGCTGCTCGCACTCAGCGCGGGTGGCATGCTCGCCTGGCCGAAGCTTCGCGGGGCCGGCGGTGGCACCCTCACGGCGCAGGGGGCGGTGCAGCTCATCAACCGCGAGCGCGCGGTGCTGGTCGACGTGCGGGAGCCCGAGGAGTTCGCCGCCGGCCACATGATCGGCGCCAAGAACGTGCCTTTGAACCAGATCGAGGAAAAGCTGACCGGCGCGGTCAAGAACAAGAACGTGCCGCTGCTGCTGGTCTGCGCCACCGGTGCCCGCGCCCAGCGCGCCGTGGCCACGGCCAAGAAACTCGGCTACGAGCAGGCCCAAGCCGTCTCGGGCGGACTCAAGGCGTGGAAAGAGGCTAATCTGCCGGTCGAGAAGGCCTGATCGGCGGGCGGGGGTTTCCCCCTGGCGCCGGCCGGGTTGAAAAACTGAAAGACCTCCCGAGGTACAGACCATGCAAGCAGTCAAGATGTACACCACCGCCTTCTGCCCGTACTGCGTGCGGGCGAAGCAGATCCTCAAATCCAAGGGCGTCGACGAGATCGAGGAGATTCGCATCGACAGCGATCCGCAGGCCCGCGACACCATGATGGAGATCACCCAGCGGCGTACCGTGCCGCAGATCTTCATCGGCGACACCCACGTGGGCGGTTGCGACGACCTGATGGCGCTCGACAGCCGCGGCGGGCTGGTGCCGCTGCTGCAAGGCAGCTGATCGAGCGTCCCCCGGGGAAGCGTGCATTTCGCCCGCCGTCCCAAACCTGCCTTTGGCGTGTTTCACGAACCGGCCTTTGTGCCGGGCCATAATCTTCCGTTCTCGCATCTGCAGCCCGCTGCGGGTTACCCGCCCCAGCGGGCATTGTTTTGATTCTCGAAAGTCCAGCCATGGCCGACCAGCAAGCCCAAGATCCCGTGTTCCAGATCCAGCGCGTCTACCTCAAGGATCTGTCGCTCGAACAACCCAATTCCCCCGGCATCCTGCTCGAGCAGGAGCAGCCCACGGTCGACATCCAGCTCGGCGTGGACGCCCAGCCCGTCGCCGACGGCATCTTTGAAGTCTCGGTCTCCGCTACCGTGCAGACCAAGATCGGCGACAAGACCGTGTTCCTGGTCGAAGCCAAGCAGGCCGGCATCTTCGAGATCCGCAACCTGCCCGAAGACCAGATGGGCCCGATCCTCGGCATCGCCTGCCCGCAGATCGTCTATCCGTACTTGCGCGGCAACGTGGCCGACGTGATCCAGCGCGGCGGCTTCCCGCCCGTGCACCTGGCCGAGATCAACTTCCAGGCCATGTACGAGCAGCAGCAGGCGCAGGCCGCCGGCCAGCCCTCGCCGATCGTCACGCAGTAAGCGCTGCACAGCGCCGCGACGCCGATGAAGATCTGCGTTCATGGCGCCGGAGCCTGGGGCACGGCGCTCGCTGTCAATGCGGCCGGCCGCCATGAGGTCACGCTCTGGGCGCGCGATGCGGCCCAGGCCGACGCGATCTCGAAGTCGCGTGAAAACCGCCGCTACCTGCCGGGCCTGGTGCTGCCGCCGGGGCTCGCCGTGCGCGCCGGTGACCTGCGCGAGGCGCAGGCCGGCGCCGAACTCGTCATCGTCGCCACCCCCATGGCCGCACTGCGCCAGCAGCTCATCGCCTTGCGCGGTACGCGCGCGCCGGTGGCCTGGCTCTGCAAGGGCGTGGAGCCGGCGCTCGGCGGCGACGCCGCCTCGTTCGGCCTGCTGGCCCACGAGATCTGGGCCCAGGTCGCGCCCGCGCTGAAGGCCGGCGTGCTCAGCGGGCCGAGCTTCGCCCAGGAAGTCGCCGAGGGCCGTCCCACCGCACTGGTGGCGGCGAGCCCGCACGCCGAGGTGCGCGACGCGCTGGTCGATGCCTTCCACGGTCCCGCGCTGCGCGTCTATGCGAACGACGACATCGTCGGCGTCGAGGTCGGCGGCGCCGTCAAGAACGTGCTGGCCATCGCCACGGGCCTGTGCGACGGTCTCGCGCTGGGCCTCAACGCGCGCGCCGCGCTCATCACACGCGGCCTGGCCGAAATGACGCGCTTCGGGCTCGCGCTCGGTGCACGTGCCGAGACCTTCATGGGGCTTTCAGGGCTCGGCGACCTGGTGCTCACGGCCACAGGCGACCTCTCACGCAACCGCAAGGTGGGCCTGCTGCTCGCGCAGGGTCAGACCCTGGCCCAGGCGGTGGCATCGCTGGGCCATGTGGCCGAAGGCGTCTATTGCGCCCGCACCGTGGTGCAGCGCGCGCGCAGCCTGGGCATCGAGATGCCGATCGCCGAAAGCGTGGTCGCGCTGCTCGACGGCCGGCTCGGCCCGAAGGAGGCCGTCGCCTCGCTGACCGGACGCGATCCGGTGCCCGAATCGGTTCGGCCCGATTCCTGACGAACGGTTTCTTCTTCGACAGCGCGACAGGCAAAAAGACAAAAAGAGAACGAGACAACAAGACAATGACTGCCAAGAGCCATCGCTTTGATTTTTCGGCGCCCGAATTGCGCGCACTGGCCGAGGCCGACGCGGCACGCGCCCTGCAGGAGGACGTGGCCGACGGCGACCTGACCGCCTCGCTGGTCGACCCGGCCCGCCGCGCCCGTGCCCGCGTGCTGGCGCGCGAATCGGCCGTCGTTTGCGGCGCGCCGTGGGTCGAAGCCACGCTGCGGCAGCTCGATCCCGAAGCCCGCATCCAGTGGCATTGCGGCGAGGGCGAGCGCTGTGCGGCCGACCAGGTCGTGCTCGAGGTCGAAGGCGCCGCGCGCGCGCTGCTGACCGCGGAGCGCACCGCGCTCAACTTCCTGCAGCTGCTGAGCGCCGTGGCCACCAAGACGGCGCAATACGCCGACGCGGTCCGCGGCACGCGCGCGCGCATCGTCGACACGCGCAAGACCCTGCCGGGCCTGCGCCTGGCCCAGAAGTACGCCGTGCGCACGGGCGGCGGCCTGAACCACCGCATCGGCCTCTACGACGCGGTGCTCATCAAGGAAAACCACATTGCCGCGGCCGGCGGCGTGGCCGCAGCGCTGCGGGCGGTGGCGCCTGTCGCGGCGCGCGCCGCCTTCGTCGAGGTCGAGGTCGAGACGCTGGCCCAGCTGCGCGAGGCGCTCGACGCCGGCGCGCGCATGGTGCTGCTCGACAACATGGACCTGCCCACGCTGCGCGAGGCCGTGCGCATCAACGAGGCGGCCGGCGAAGCGCGCAAGGCCGTGCTCGAGATCTCGGGCGGCGTGACGCTCGACGGCCTGCGCGCACTGGCCGAGACCGGCGTCGACCGGATCTCCATCGGCGCCCTGACGAAGGACGTGAAGGCCGTCGACTACTCCATGCGCTTCGAGGAAAGCTGAGCCGCCCATGCCGTCCCCGCTCATCGACGTCGACTACGAAGAGCCCGCGCGCGCGGACACGGCCGTGTGCGACACGCGCCACGCCTGGGCGCGCGTGCCGCCCGAGCCGTCGGCCAGCGAGCGCACGGCGCTCAAGGCGCGCATTCGCCGCCTGTTGCACGAGCGCAATGCGGTCATGGTGTCGCACTTCTACGTGCATCCCGACCTGCAGGACCTGGCCGAGGAGACCGGCGGCATCGTGAGCGATTCGCTCGAGATGGCGCGCTTCGGCCGCGACCATGCAGCGACCACGCTCGTGGTCTCGGGCGTGCGCTTCATGGGCGAGACCTCGAAAATCCTATCGCCCGAGAAGCGCGTGCTGATGCCCGACCTCGACGCGAACTGCTCGCTCGATCTCGGCTGCCCGGTCGAGGCGTTCAGCGCCTTCTGCGACCAGCATCCGGACCGCACCGTCGTGGTCTACGCCAACACCAGCGCGGCGGTGAAGGCGCGTGCCGACTGGCTCGTCACCTCGAGCTGCGCACTCGACGTGGTCGGCGCGCTGCATGCCGCCGGGCAGAAGATCCTCTGGGGCCCGGATCGCCACCTGGGGGACTACATCCAGCGCCAGACCGGCGCCGACATGGTGAGCTGGAATGGCGCCTGCATCGTGCACGACGAGTTCAAGGCGCTCGAGCTCGAACTGCTCAAGAAAGAACACCCGAAAGCCAAGGTGCTGGTGCACCCCGAATCGCCGGCCGACGTGATCGCGCTGGCCGATGCGGTGGGCTCGACCTCCGCCATCCTGAATGCGGCGCAGCGCATGGACGCGGCCGAATTCATCGTGGCGACCGACATCGGCATGCTGCACAAGCTGCGCACGCTGAACCCCGGCAAGACCTTCATCGAAGCCCCCACCGCCGGCAACGGCGGCACCTGCAAGAGCTGCGCGCATTGCCCGTGGATGGCGATGAACGGGCTGGCCGAGCTTGCAAACGCGCTCGAGACCGGCGCGGGCGAGGTCCATGTCGACCCGGCGCTCGGCCGGCGCGCGCGGGTGCCGATCGACCGCATGCTGGCGTTCACGGCGGGGCTCAAGGAAGGGCAGGCGGCGGGCAGCCTGGTCGCCGGCATCGGCGCGGCTTGAATGGCTTCTCCCCCGGAAGGGGAGGGAGCAAAACCTAGAAGTCCACGGTGCAGGAGTTGCCGAGCGCCTCGCGCCACACGCGAACGCGCGCGAGCGAGGGCCGCGGTTCGGGCACCGCGTGTTCGCCGCCTGGTCGGCTCCGTCCATCGGCTGCAGGAAGCGGTGCGTGAACTCGCCCGCGTGTGCCATCGCGCCGCTCATGCCTTGGCGGGTGCGTCGATCTCGACGTTGTCGATCAGCCGCGTGGCGCCCAGGTGCGCCGCGGCCAGCGCGACGAGCGGCTCGCCCGCGGCGGCGGGTGCCTGCAGGTCGGAACGGCGCCGCAGCGCCATGTAGTCGGGCTGCCAGCCGCGCGCCGCGAGCGTCTGCATTGCGCGCGCCTCGATGGCGGCGAGGTCGCGCTCGCCCGCGCGCACGGCGCCCGCCATGGCTTGGAGCGCCTTCGACAGCTGCACCGCTTCGGCGCGCTCGGTTTCGCTCAGGTAGCCGTTGCGCGACGACAGCGCCAGGCCGTCGGCCGCGCGGAAGGTCTCGCTGCCGACGATCTCGATCGGCATCGCGAACTGCCGCACCATGTGGCGGATCATCATGAGCTGCTGGTAGTCTTTCTTGCCGAACACCGCCATGCGGGGCTGCACGCACTGGAACAGCTTCATCACGACCGTGCACACGCCCACGAAGAAGCCGGGGCGGAAATGGCCTTCGAGGATGTCGGCGAGCGCCGGGTCCGGATGCACCTTGCAGGTCTGGGGCTCGGGGTAGAGCGCGCGTTCGTCGGGTGCGAACAGCACGTTGCAGCCGGCCGTGCGCAGCTTCTCGCAGTCGCTCTCCCAAGTGCGCGGGTAGGTGTCGAAATCCTCGTGCGGCAAAAACTGCAGGCGGTTGACGAAGATGCTCGCCACCGTCACGTCGCCGAGGGGGATCGCCTGCTTCACGAGCGCCAGGTGGCCATCGTGCAGGTTGCCCATGGTGGGAACGAAGGCGGGTCGCTCGAAGGCGGCCAGGTGCTCGCGAAGTTCGGAGAGGGTGCGTGCGATCTTCATCGGAAAAGTCCTTTCTTGCTTACCAGGCGTGGCGCTGGTCGTCGGGGAAGCTGCCGTCCTTCACGGCGCGCACATAGGCCGCGAGCGCATCGGCGATGCCCGGCGCGTCGGCCATGAAGTTGCGCACGAACTTCGGCATCTTCCCGAGGTTCATGCCCAGCATGTCGTGCAGCACCAGAACCTGTCCGGCGGTGGCCTTGCCGGCACCGATGCCGATGGTGGCGCAGTGCGTCAGTTCGGCCGTGAGTTCGGCCGAGAGCGCGGCCGGCACCATCTCGAGCACCAGCATGGCCGCGCCCGCGTCCTGCAGCGCATGCGCCTGCTGCTTCAGCAGCGTCGCGGCCGCGTCGCCCTTGCCCTGCACGCGGTAGCCGCCCAGCGCATGCACGGTCTGTGGCGTGAGTCCCAGGTGCGCGCACACCGGAATGCCGCGCTCGACGAGGAAGCGCACGGTCTCGGTGGTCCATCCGCCGCCTTCGAGCTTGACCATGTGCGCGCCGGCCTGCATCAGCACCGTCGCGCTCGCGAGCGCCTGCTCGCGCGACTGCTGGTAGCTGCCGAAGGGCAGGTCGGCGATCAGCCAGGCCGTGCCCTGCACGCGGCGCAGGCCGCGCGCGACGCTGTCGGTGTGATAGCGCATCGCCTCCAGGCTCACGCCCACCGTGCTCGCGAGGCCCTGGCACACCATGCCGAGCGAGTCGCCGACCAGCAGGCAGTCCACGCCTGCCCGGTCGGCCATGGCGGCGAAGGTGGCGTCGTAGGCCGTCAGCATCGCGATCTTCTCGCCGCGCGCATGCATGTCGGCGAGGCGCGGCAGGCTCACGGGCTTGCGCGAGGCGGGTGGCGAGGCGGGCGGCAGCGAGCCGTAGGGCGAGGCGGGCGAGGTGTCTGCGGGCATGGTGAGGTTCGACATGGTTGGGTTTCTCCCTGCGGGCGTCGGTGGCCGGGCATCCTTGGATGAAGAGAACAAAAAAACGGTGGGTCGATCAGTCGGCCGGGGGCACCAGCACCGTGGGCGCGGCGTGCTCGGCCAGCGATGGATGGTCGCGGCTGAAATGCAGACCGCGGCTCTCGTGCCGGGCCTGCGCGGAGCGCACGATTAGCTCGGCCACCTGCACCAGGTTGCGCAGTTCGAGCAGGTCGCGCGTGACGTGGAAGTTCGCGTAGAACTCCTGGATCTCGGACTGCAGCAGCGCGATGCGGTGGCTCGCGCGCTCCAGGCGCTTGTCGGTGCGCACGATGCCCACGTAGTCCCACATGAAGCGGCGCAGCTCGTCCCAGTTGTGCGAAATGACGACCGCCTCGTCGGCATCGGTCACGCGGCTGGCGTCCCAGGCGGGCAGTTCGACGCGTGGGCTGTTGGCCGGTGCGCGCGCGATGGCGTCGGCCGCGGCGCGGGCGAACACCATGCACTCGACGAGCGAATTGCTCGCCAGCCGGTTCGCGCCGTGCAGCCCGGTGCAGGCGGTCTCGCCGATCGCGTAGAGGCCGGCGACGTCGGTGCGCCCTGCAAGATCGGTCTGCACGCCGCCGCAGGTGTAGTGCGCCGCCGGCACCACGGGAATCGGGTCGCGCGTGATGTCGATGCCGAGCGCTGCGCAGCGCGCGAGGATGTTGGGAAAGTGCGCCTCGAGAAAGGCGGCGGGCTGGTGCGAGATGTCGAGGTGCACGCAGTCGAGACCGTGCTTCTTCATCTCGAAGTCGATGGCGCGCGCCACCACGTCGCGCGGCGCGAGTTCGGCGCGCTCGTCGTGGCGGGGCATGAAGCGCGCACCGCCGGCCGATGCGGGCAGCTTCAGCAGGCCGCCTTCGCCGCGCACGGCCTCGCTGATGAGGAACGACTTGGCGTGCGGGTGGTAGAGGCAGGTTGGGTGGAACTGGATGAATTCCATGTTCGACACCCGGCAGCCCGCGCGCCACGCCGCGGCGATGCCGTCGCCCGTGGCCGTGTCGGGATTGGTGGTGTAGAGGTATACCTTGCCCGCGCCGCCCGTCGCAAGGAGGGTGTGGGGTGCGGCGAAGGCCTGCACCTCGCCGGTGGCGTTGTCGAGCGCATAGAGGCCGCGGCAGACCGGCTGGCCGCGCTCGGGCGCCGGTTGCGTGATCAGGTCGACCAGCATGTGGTGCTCGAACAGCGCGATGTTCGGCGTGCGGCGCACCCGCTCGATCAGCGTCTGCTGCACGGCCGCGCCGGTGGCGTCAGTCACGTGCACGATGCGGCGCTGGCTGTGGCCGCCCTCGCGCGTCAGGTGCAGTGCGCCGTCTTCCTCGGAGAACGGCACGCCGAGCGCGCGCAGCCAGCCGATGGCCTCGGGCGCATGCTCGACCACGAAGCGGGTGGCCGCGGGGTCGCACAGGCCCGCGCCGGCGACGAGCGTGTCTTCCACATGGGCGTCGAAGCTGTCGCTCTCGGCCTGCACGGCCGCGATGCCGCCCTGCGCCCAGGCATTGGCACCGTCGCGGAGCGCCCGCTTGGTCAGCACCGCCACGCGGTGCGTGGGCGCCAGGTGCAGCGCGGCCGACAGGCCGGCCAGGCCGCTGCCCACGATGAGAACGTCGAAGTCGCGCATGGCTGGGCCGGTCCGAGAGCGGCGACCGGCTTTTCAGGCCGGCGAATACGCCAGGCGCACGTAGATCGGAGCGAAGGCCTCGGCCTGCGTGATGTCGATCAGCGTCTCTTTGGCGAGCTCGAGCATCGCGATGAAGGTGACGATCAGCACCGGCGTGCCGCGGGTCACGTCGAACAGCTTCTCGAACTCGACGAAGCGCTGCCCCTGCAGGTGGCGCAGCACGATGCTCATGTGCTCGCGCACGCTGAGCTCCTCGCGCGAGATCTTGTGGTGCTGAACGAGCTTGGCGCGCTTCATGATGTCGGCCCACGCGTCGCGCAGCTCGACCACGTTCACATCGGGAAAGCGGGGTTTGAGCGACTGCTCGATGTAGACCTGTCCCTTCCAGAAATCGCGGCCGTACGTCGGCAGCGCATTGATGGCGGCGGCCTGGAGCTTGGTCTGCTCGTACTCGAGCAGGCGGCGCACGAGTTCGGCGCGCGGGTCTTCGGCCTCTTCGCCGTCGGCCACCTTCTTGGGCGGCAGCAGCATGCGCGACTTGATCTCGATCAGCATCGCCGCCATCAGCAGGTACTCGGCCGCGAGTTCGAGGTTGGTCTGGCGGATCTCGTCGACGTAGCTCAGGTACTGCCGCGTGAGCCCCGCCATCGGGATGTCGAGGATGTTGAAGTTCTGCTTGCGGATGAGGTAGAGCAGCAGGTCCAGCGGGCCTTCGAAGGCCTCGAGGAAGACCTGCAGCGCCTCGGGCGGGATGTACAGGTCCTTCGGCATCGCGAACAACGGCTCGCCGTAGAGCCGTGCGAGCGCCACCTGGTCGACCACCTCGGGCATGCCGGCCAGGGGCTTGTCGTTGTCCTCGTTGTCCTTCATGCGGGCGCGCGCTATCAAATTAATAGCGTCGGGCGCTGCGCAACGGACCGCGGATACCGCAAGGCGCCATCACTTGCCGCTCGTCTGGTAGACGTAGGGCTGCTGCGGCACGTTGGCTTCCTTGTATTCCTCGAGCAGGCTGCGGTCGAGGTGCTTGTCCCAGAGCAGGGCGCGGCCGGCGCGCTGTTCGGCCTCCAGCGTCGGCTTCTTGGCTTTCATCTCCTCGATGAAGCTGGTGATCTCGGAGGTGTAGTGGGGGCGGCGGAAGATGGACATAGACTGGACCTTTGTAGCGGCGAATTTTACCGGGGATGGCATGAAGCAAGGACACGGGCGCCGGATCGGCGCGGCAATGGCACTGGTGGCGGCTGCGTGCGTCGGGCTTTCCGGCTGCGATCCGCAGCGCATCAGCGAACTCGAGGAAGGCGTTTCCACAGAGGCCGACGTGCGCGCCCGGTTCGGCGAGCCCGAGAACGTCTGGGACGCGCCCGGCGGGCGCGTGCTCGAATTCAACCGCCAGCCGCAAGGCCAGAAGAACTACATGATCACCATCGGCGCCGACGGCAAGATGAGCGCGCTGCGCCAGGTGCTCACGCCCGAGAACTTTGCCAGGGTGCAGCCCGGCATGGCGATGGAAGACCTGCGCAAGCTGCTCGGCAAGCCCGCCAAGGTGACGCCGTACGCGCTGCGGCGCGAATACGAATGGGAATGGCGCTGGGTGCAGCCGCCCAATTCGCCGATGGTCTTCACCGCGGTGCTCAACGACGACCAGCGCGTGGTGCGCAGCGGCTCCTCGCCGGACCGCAGCACCGAGGCGAACTAGCTTCGGCCGCCCTAGGACCGGTGCAGCGATCCGGGGCCTTCGGCCTCCGGCTCGCGCGGCTGACCGGTCAACAGCTCTTCGGAAAATCCCGAGCGCACGATCACCTCAAGCGGCTGCGGCTGCAGCGACTCGAGCCGCAGCAGCCCGCCGCGCGCCAGCACCGCCCGGTGCAGCTGGCGCAGCGCATCGACACCCGAGGCGTCCAGGTAGATCAGGTAGGTGGCGTCGATCACCACCGTCATGCCGCGCGGCGCGCTCTCGGCCGCATTGACCGCCTCGTCGAGCTTGGCTGCCGCGCCGAAGAACAGCGCGCCGTAGAGCCGGTAGGTCAGCACCGGCGGCTGCAGCGTGACGAGTTCAACGTTGAACAGCCCACTCATGCGCCGGATGAACAGCGCGCAGGCCAGCACGATGCCCACCTGCACCGCCACCGTGAGGTCGAACACCACGGTGAGAAAGAAGGTGCCGAGCATCAGCAGCCGGTAGTGGCGGCTGAAGTGCCGCAACTGCCCGGGCGTGAACTCGCGCCATTCGCCCATGTTGAGGCCCACGAACACCAGGATGCCCGCGAGCACTGCCAGCGGCACATGGCGCGCGAGCGGCGCGGCCAGCAGCACGACCACCATCAGCGTGAGCGCATGCACCATGCCCGCGACCGGCGAAGTGCCGCCCGAGCGGATGTTGGTCACGGTGCGTGCGATGGTGCCGGTGGCCGGCATGCCGCCGAAGAAGGGCGCGACCACGTTGGCGATGCCCTGCGCCATCAGTTCCTGGTTCGGATCGTGGCCCGGCTGGTCGCCGAGCTGGTCGGCCACGCGCGCGCACAGCAGCGACTCGATGGCGCCGAGCAGCGCGATGGTCAGCGTCGGCGTGACCAGTTGCTTGACGGTTTCCCACGAAAAATCGGGCAGCGCGAACGCCGGCAGGCCCTCGGGAATGCCGCCGAAGCGGCTGCCGATGGTTTCCACCGGCAAGCTGAAACCCCATGACACCAGCGTCAGCGTGACCAGCGCCACGATCGGCCCGGGCAGCCGGGCGCCGGCCTGGACCAGGCGCGTGCGCGCCACGCGCCCGCCGACGCGGAGCACCGATCGGCCGAGCTTCGAGTCCTCGCGCAGCAGCAGCGGCCAGGTCAGCAGGCCGATCACGCAGGCCAGGCCGAGCGCGAAGGCATAGGGGTTGAAGGTGCCGATCTGCAGCGCCATCGCATGCAGCTGCGAGAACACGTCGGCCGGCATCTTCTCGACCGTCAGCCCGAGCAGGTCCTTGAGCTGCGACAGCAGGATCAGCACCGCGATGCCGTTGGTGAAACCCACCACGATCGACAGCGGCACGAAGCGCACGAGCCGCCCCAGCCCGAACAGGCCGGCGGCGAACAGCAGCACGCCGGCGCAGGCGGTTGATATCAGCAGGTTCGCCACGCCGTAGCGTTCGACAATGCCGTAGACGATCACGATGAAGGCGCCGGCCGGCCCGCCGATCTGCACCGCCGAGCCGCCCAGCAGCGAGATCAGGAAGCCCGCGATGATCGCGGTCCAGATGCCGGCCTCGGGCGGCAGCCCGGAGGCGATGGCGAAGGCCATGGCCAGCGGCAGCGCCACGATGCCCACGGTGGCCCCGGCGCCGAGGTCTTTGAAGAAGCGCGTGCGGTTGTAGTCCGCCAGGGCGTCGAGCAGGCGCGGGCGAAAGCGGGTGAGGGTCAGCGGTGACTGCATGTGGCGCCCATTGTGACCCGCCGCCCGTGCCGCGAAGACGGCACGCCGGCCGGGCGCAGCACCGGTCAGTCGCTGTCGGGAATCACCGCGTCGGCGGCTGCGCCCACCGCCTTGCCCGTGATGCGCGCGGTGCCGATGGCCGCATCGGCCGCAAGGCCCACCGCACCCGCGCCCACGCTCACCGCGGTGCCGGCCACGGCGACCACCGCGCAACCGCCCAGCAGCAGGGCGCTTGCGAGGCCGAGCGCCGCGAGAACGAAAAGTCGGAAGCGGGGGCGATGGCTTTGCATCGGCGGATTTTGCACCGCCGGCCCGCTGTGGCGCCAGCCGGGCGAGGAAAGGCCGCTCAGCGCCCCTTGAAGACCGGTGGGCGCTTCTCGCGCCAGGCGCGGCCGCCCTCGGCCAGGTCTTCGGAGGCGACGGTGCGCTGCACCTCGCGCTGGATCGAGGCGGCATCGGCCGTGCCGCGCGCGATCCGGTTCAGGTGCTTCTTCATGCCCAGCAGCGCCAACGGCGCCATGCCGGCCAGCGTGGTGCGAAGCTGCTGCACCTGCACGTCGAGTGCCGCGGCGTCGTCGGCCAGGTGCGTGAAAAATCCGCAGTCACGCATCGCGCTGCCGTCGAGCTTCTCGGCGGTCAGGAAGAGCCGCTTGGCCATGTCGAGCCCGAGCCGCGAGACATAGCGCTCCATGCCGCTCTGATAGTAGTGCAGGCCGAGCCGCGCGGCCGGCATGAACATCTCGGCGCTGCGCACGCCCACGCGGAAGTCGCAGGCCAGCACCAGGTCGGTGGCGCCGCCATAGACGCCGCCATGCACCGCCGCGATGGTGACGGCGCGGCAGTTCTCCAGCGCATCGACCATCTCTCCGAAGCTGCGGCCTTCGGTCTGGCTGCTGGCGGCCACCTCCGAGATGTCGTAGCCGCTGCAGAAGTGCTTGCCTTCGGAGCGGACGACCAGCACCAGCACCTCGGGTGAGCCGTTCACCGTCTCCACATGGCGAACGAGTTCGGGCAGGTCTTCGGGCGTCAGCTTGTTGGCGGCCTGCGGACGGCGCAGCGCGAGGGTGGCGACGTGGCCGTCGATCTCGAGGGTGGGCAGCATGGGCGCAGCGTGCTTCAGCGCACCCGCATGCCGGCCGTCGCGCCGGGCCAGGGTTCGAGCACGTGGATGCCGGGCTGGGCTTTCTCGTCGGCGTGGCTCGCGGCCAGCACCATGCCCTCGCTGACGCCGAACTTCATCTTGCGTGGCGCGAGGTTGGCGACCAGCACCGTGAGCTTGCCCACGAGCTGCTCGGGCTGGTAAGCGGAGGCGATGCCGCTGAACACGTTGCGCAGCACTGGACTCCCCTGCGGGTCGGTTCCTTCGCCCGCGTCGAGCGTCAGCCGCAGCAGCTTGGTCGAGCCCTCGACCTTCTCGCAGGCCACGATCTTGGCGATGCGCAGGTCGATCTTCGCGAAGTCGTCGATCGTGATGGTCGGCGCCAGCGCTTCGCCGCCCGGCAGCGCCTGGGCATCGGCGGCGGTGGCCGGCTCTGCTGCTGCCGGCTCGGGCGCGTCGAACAGCTTGTCGACCATCTTGGCGTCGGCGCGCTGCATCAGGTGCTTGTATTCGCCGATGGCATGGCCCACGGGCAGCGCCTGGGCGGCGTCCGCCCAGGTCAACGGGACAATCCCGAGGAAGGCCTCGACCTTCGTCGCGAGCGCAGGCAGTACCGGCTTCAGATACAGCGTGAGCATGCGGAAGGCCTCGATGCAGACGGTGCACACGTCGTGCAGCCGCCCCTCCTGGCCTTCCTTCTTGGCGAGTTCCCAGGGCTTGTTCTGGTCGACGTACTCGTTCACTTTGTCGGCGAGCGCCATCGTCTCGCGCAGCGCGCGGGCGTAGTCGCGCCCGTCGTAGAGCGAATGCAGCTGCGGTGCCGCGTCGCGCAGCGCGAACAGCAGCGCATCGCCGTCGGCCGACACCTCGCCGAGCTTGCCGCCGAAGCGCTTGCCGATGAAGCCGGCCGCACGGCTCGCGATGTTGATGTACTTGCCCACGAGGTCGCTGTTGACGCGCGCGACGAAGTCCTCGGGATTGAAGTCGATGTCCTCGTTGCGCCCATTGAGCTTGGCCGCGATGTAGTAGCGCAGCCACTCGGGGTCGAGGCCGATCGACAGGTAGCGCAGCGGGTCGATGCCGGTGCCGCGGCTCTTGCTCATTTTCTCGCCGCTCACCGTGAGGTGGCCGTGCACGTACACCGCGTCGGGCGCCTTGCGGCCGCTGAAATGCAGCATCGCGGGCCAGAAGAGCGTGTGGAAGGTGATGATGTCCTTGCCGATGAAGTGCACCTGCTCAAGGTCGGGGTCGGCCATGTACTCGGTGTAGGAGATGCCGTCGCCGCCCAGTTCGATGCAGCGCTTGTCGAGCAGGTTCTTGAGCGAGGCCAGGTAGCCCACGGGCGCGTCGAGCCACACGTAGAAGTACTTGCCCGGCGCGTCGGGGATCTCGATGCCGAAGTAGGGCGCGTCGCGGCTGATGTCCCAGTCGCCCAGGCCGCCCTTGCCCTCGTCGTCCTTGTAGAGCCACTCGCGAATCTTGTTCTGCACCTCGGATTGCACGTGGCCGGGCGCGGCGGTCCAGTCCTTCAGGAAGGCCTCGCAGCGTGGGTCCGACAGCTTGAAGAAGAAGTGTTCCGAGCTGCGCAGCTCGGGCTTGACGCCCGAGAGCGCCGAATACGGCTCGATCAACTCGGTCGGTGCGTAGACCGCACCGCAGACCTCGCAGTTGTCGCCGTACTGGTCCTTCGCGTGGCAGTTCGGGCATTCGCCCTTGATGAAGCGGTCGGCCAGGAACATGCCCTTGGCCGGATCGTAGAACTGCTCGACGCTCTTGGTGGCGATGAGCCCGTTCTTGCGCAGGTCCCGGTAGATGTCCTGCGCGAGCTGGTGGTTCTCGGGCGCGTCGGTCGAGTGCCAGTTGTCGAACGAGATGTAGTAGCCGTCGAGGTAGGGCTTGCGGCCCGCCGCGATCTCGGCCACGAAGGCCTGCGGCGTCACGCCGGCCTTGTCGGCAGCGATGGTGATGGCCGCGCCGTGCGCGTCGTCGGCGCAGACGAAATTGACCTCGGCACCGTTCATCCGCTGGTTCCGCACCCAGATGTCGGCCTGGATGTATTCCATCATGTGGCCGATATGGAACTTGCCGTTGGCATAGGGCAGGGCGGTGGTGACGAAGAGCTTGCGCGGGGCGGACATCGGAGGGCGCTTTCGGGAGTGGCTGGCGGGAGGAACCCGTCATTTTAGGTGCCGCCGCCGGGCACGCGCCGCCGGAGCGGGCCGACGCTGCGCGTGGCGTGGGGTCACCCGGGCCTGTCCCGCACGCGACGTATGCTTGGGGGTTCGATACACACAGCGAGACCGCGCCGATGACTTCCCCCCCCATTCCCGCAACCCTGATCCCCGGCGATGGCATCGGCCCCGAAATCGTCGATGCCACGCTCGCCGCACTCGACGCGCTGAAGGCGCCTTTCACCTGGGACACCCAGATCGCAGGCCTCGGCGGCGTCCAGGCCGCGGGCGATCCGCTGCCCCAGGCCACGCTCGACAGCATCCGCCGCACCCGCCTCGCCCTGAAGGGCCCGCTCGAGACGCCGTCGGGCGGCGGCTACCGCTCGTCGAACGTGCGGCTGCGCGAGGAATTCCAGCTCTATGCCAACCTGCGCCCCGCGCGCACCATCATTCCGGGCGGGCGCTTCGACAAGGTCGACCTGATGGTCGTGCGCGAGAACCTCGAGGGCCTCTACATCGGCCATGAGCACTATGTGCGCATCGACGGTGATCCGCATGCCGTGGGCATGGCCACCGGCATCAACACGCGCCAGGGCTGCCTGCGCCTGCTCGAATACGCGTTCGAGACGGCCATCACCACCGGCCGCAAGAAGGTCACGCTGGTGCACAAGGCCAACATCATGAAGGTGCTGACCGGCCTGTTCCTCGAGACCGGGCTCGACCTCTACGAGCGCAAGTACAAGGGCCGGTTCGAGCTCGACACCATCATCGTCGACGCCTGTGCGATGAAGCTGGTGCTGAACCCGTGGCAGTTCGACATGCTGGTAACGACCAACCTGTTCGGCGACATCCTGTCCGACCTGGTGGCGGGGCTGGTCGGCGGCCTGGGCATGGCGCCCGGCGCGAACATCGGCGCCGATGCGGCGATCTTCGAGGCGGTGCACGGCTCGGCGCCCGACATCGCGGGCAAGGGCATCGCCAACCCGACCGCGCTGCTGCTGGCCGCCGCGCTGATGCTCGACCACGTCAAGCGCACCGACCTCGCCGCGCGCCTGCGCCAGGCGATCGACGACACCCTCAACATCGACAAGGTGCGCACCGGCGACCTCGGCGGCAGCGCGAACACCGAGGCCTTCACGAAGGCGCTGGTGGCCCGCATCCACGGCGGCTGACGCAAAGCAAGGAAACCTCGCGCCATGTCTTCGTTGCCCCCCGTGCCGGTTCTGTCGCTGCTCGAAACCCGCGTGCTCGGCGTGCTGGCCGAAAAGCAGCGCACGGTGCCCGACAGCTATCCGCTGACGCTCAATTCGCTGATCTCCGGCTGCAACCAGAAGACCAGCCGCAACCCCGTTCTGGAACTGAGCGAGGCGCAGGTGCAGGCCGCGCTCGACAGCCTCAAGGGCTACAGCCTGGTGGCGGAAACCAGCGGCGGGCGCAGCTTCCGCTACGAGCACAACATCGACCGCGTGCTGCGCATTCCCTCGCAGTCGGTGGCCCTGCTGACCGTGCTGATGCTGCGCGGACCGCAGACTGCCGGCGAACTGCGCATCGCCTGCGACCGCATGCACAACTTCGCCGACATCTCCTCGGTCGAGGGCTTCCTCGAAGAGATGGCCGAACGCCCGGCCGGGGCGCTCGTGGTCAAGCTGGCGCGCCTGCCCGGCGCGCGCGAAAGCCGCTGGGCGCACCTGCTGAGCGGTGCGCCTGCCGAGGAGGCCGCGGGGCCGGCCGATGCGCCGCGCGCCGCGCACGACGATCCGCTCGGGGAAATGGCTGCGCTCAAGGCCAATGTGGCTCGGCTCGAAGGCGAGGTGGCTTCGCTCAAGACGCTGCTCGCGCGCGTGTGTTCGGAGCTCGGGATTTCAGAGGCGGGGTGAAGCGGCGGCATCGGCGCCAGCCGCGTTGTCCCCAGCGGGGCCAAGGCGAACGGGGCCGGCCCATACGCTCCCGGAGCAAGCCACTAGACTACCCGCCATTCAGGAGTTAGATCAATGGCTATCACCCAAGAGGCGCTGATGGGCGCCCTGCAGAGCGCTCAGGACCCGAACACCGGTAAGGCCTTCACGGCAACCCGGTCGCTCAAGAACGTTCAGATTTCCGAGGGGGACGTGTCCTTCGACCTTGAGCTCGGCTATCCGGCCAAGAGCCAGCACGCGGCAATGCGCAAGGCGCTGGTGGCCGCCGCCAAGGCGCTGCCCGGCGTGGAGAACGTGTCGGTCAACATCGTCACCAAGGTCATCAGCCACGCTGTGCAGCGCGGCGTGCAGCTGATGCCCAATGTCAAGAACATCATTGCCGTGGCCTCGGGCAAGGGCGGCGTGGGCAAGAGCACCACGGCCGCCAACCTGGCGCTCGCGCTGGCGTCCGAAGGGGCCTCGGTCGGGCTGCTCGACGCCGACATCTACGGCCCGAGCCAGCCGATGATGCTGGGCATCGAAGGCCGCCCCGAGAGCGAGGACGGCAAGACCATGGAGCCGCTCGAGAACCACGGCGTGCAGGTGATGTCGATCGGCTTCCTGGTCGACCAGGACGAGGCCATGATCTGGCGCGGTCCGATGGCCACCCAGGCGCTGGAGCAGCTGCTGCGCCAGACCAACTGGAAGGACCTGGACTACCTGATCGTCGACATGCCACCCGGCACCGGCGACATCCAGCTGACGCTGTCGCAGCGCGTGCCGATGACCGGCGCGGTGATCGTCACCACGCCGCAGGACATCGCGCTGCTCGACGCGAAGAAGGGCATCAAGATGTTCGAGAAGGTCGGCGTGCCGATCCTGGGCATCGTGGAGAACATGGCGGTGCACATCTGCTCGAACTGCGGCCACGTCGAGCACATCTTCGGTTCCGAAGGCGGCAAGAAGATGGCCGAGCAGTACCAGATGGAATACCTGGGCGCGCTGCCGCTCGACATCCAGATCCGGCTGCAGGCCGACAGCGGCAAGCCGACCGTGGTGGCCGATCCCGACGGCGAAGTGGCCGGCATCTACAAGGCCGTGGCGCGCCGCGTTGCCGTGGGCATCGCAGAGAAGGCGAAGGATTTCTCGGCCAAGTTCCCGACCATCACGGTCAGCAAGAACACCTGACCGGCAGCGCGGCGTGAACCTCCTCGCGTCCATGCGCTACCTGGTCGCGCTCAGCGAGCACAAGCATTTCGGGCGCGCGGCGCAGGCCTGCCACATCACGCAGCCGGCGCTGTCGAACGCGCTGCGCTCGCTGGAGGCCGAGTTCGGCGTGGTCATCGTCAAGCGGGCGCGCGTGTACGTGGGCCTCACGCATGAGGGCGAGCGGGTGCTGGCCACCGCCCAGCGCATGCTGCGCGACAACGAGGTGCTGCAGCAGGAACTGCGCAGCGAGGAAGGCCACCCGCGCGGAAAGCTGCGCATGGCCGCGGTGCCTACGGCCATTCCGATGCTGTCGCGCTTCGCCGCCATGCTGCAGGAGCTGCACTCCGGCATCGTGCCCGCGGTGCTGTCGATGAGCTCGCAAGACCTCGAAACGGGCCTCGAGAGCCTGACCATCGACCTCGCGCTCGGCTACATCGAGCGCATGCACCTGCCCGGCATCAAGCTCACGGCCTGGCCGCAGAGCGTCGAGCACTATTACCTGCTGCGGCGTGCGGCGCGTCCCTCCAAGGACCAGCTGCGCATCGGCCAGCCGGTGTCCTGGGCCGAGGCCGGCCAGCTGCCGCTGTGCCTGCTCACGCCCGACATGCACAACCGCTCGATCATCGACCAGGCGCTGCGCGAAGCCGGCGTCGCGCTGGCGCCCGCGATCGAGACCAACTCGGTACTTACCCTTGCCCTGGCGGTGCTCGCGGGCTCGGTCAGCAGCGTGCTGCCGGGTTCGATGGTGGCGGCGGTGCGCAGCTACCGCGAGCTCGAGGCGCTGCCGCTCGTGGCGCCCGAGGTCAAGACGCCGCTGGGTTTCATGACCCAGACGGGCGTGCGGCCCTCGCGGGCGCTCGACGCCGCGCTGGTGTTCCTGCAGACGCCGGCCTGGCGCGAGCAGGTGCGGCTGCACAGCGGCGCGCTCGGCGAATAGCACCCCCGCGCGCCGGGCCCGGAAGCGGCACCGGCCATCCATAGCCATTTAGTTATTGAATCGATCGATGCTTCGATCGAATTTGACGCGCCCGGGAGCGGCCCACACACTCGGCCGACCCCTGTGAAAGCGATTGCCGAAGGGGGCTAGCCAGAGACATCGAAGCAAAGCGAAAAAAAGGCCCAGGCAGTGAACAACCACCCAGCCCCGTCCCGCGAGACAACATCGACCCCCCGCAGCACGCACACGATCGTGCCGCTCGCCACGCCCGACGAGATGCGCGAGCGCATCCGCCGCAAGAGCAAGCTCAAGGGCCGCCAGCCCGAGGAGGCCGCGCTTCTCGAAGTGCGTGCGCTGATCGGCGCGCGCCCGCCCGAGGGGCACCGGCGCGACCTGCTCATCGAGCACCTGCACAAGCTCAACGACGCGTTCCGCTGCCTGCACGACCGCCACCTGGTGGCGCTGGCGCGCGAGATGAACGTTCCGATGGCCGAGGTCTACGAGGTCGCGACCTTCTACCACCACTTCGAAGTGGTGCGCGGCGACGAGGCCGCGCCCGGCCTCACGGTGCGCGTGTGCGACGGCCTGGCCTGCGAACTGGCCGGCGCGAAGGACCTGCTCGCGCGGCTGCCCGCGCTGCTCGGCGCCGTGGACGGCGAAGAAGTGCGCGTGATCGCGGCGCCCTGCGTCGGGCGCTGCGAGCAGGCGCCGGTGGCGGTGGTCGACCAGCAGGCGGTGCCGCTGGCCACCGAGGCCCGGGTGCTGCAGGCGCTGACATCCGGCCCCGGCGAACAGGCCGTGGTGGCCTACTTCGACGCCGCGCAGTTCGCCGAGAAGAGCATCTCGCCGCTGCCCGGCGCCATCGAGCGCATGCCGGCCTTCACCGACTACGCGACCTACCGCGCGAACGGCGGCTATGCGCTGGCCGCTGCGCTGGTGAACGGCGAACACGACGCCGAGGCGGTGCTCAAGGCGATGGAAGACTCGGGCCTGCGCGGTCTCGGCGGCGCGGGCTTTCCGGCCGGGCGCAAGTGGCGCATCGTGCGCGACCAGCCGGCGCCGCGGGTCATGGCGGTCAACATCGACGAGGGCGAGCCCGGCACCTTCAAGGACCGCACCTACCTCGAACGCGATCCGCATCGCTTTCTCGAAGGCCTGCTGGTGGCGGCGCAGATCGTCGGCATCGAGCAGTGCTACATCTACCTGCGCGACGAATACCACGACTGCCGCGCGCTGCTGCAGGCCGAACTGGCCCGGCTCCAGGCCGACCCGCCGTGCGCGCTGCCGCGCATCGAACTGCGCCGCGGCGCGGGTGCCTACATCTGCGGCGAAGAGTCGGCCATGATCGAGAGCATCGAAGGCAAGCGCGGCGAACCGCGCATGCGCCCGCCCTACATCGCGCAGGTCGGTCTGTTCGGCCGGCCGACGCTCGAGCACAACTTCGAGACCCTCTACTGGGTGCGTGACATCGTGCAGAAGGGCGCGGACTGGTTCAGCGGCTTCGGCCGCCATGGCCGCAAGGGCCTGCGCAGCTTCAGCGTCAGCGGGCGCGTGAAGCACCCGGGCGTCAAGCTCGCGCCCGCGGGCATCACGGTGCAGGAACTCATCGACGAGTACTGCGGCGGCATGCTCGACGGCCACACGCTCTATGCCTACCTGCCGGGCGGCGCCTCGGGCGGCATCCTGCCGGCGCGCATGAACGACATTCCGCTCGACTTCGACACGCTGCAGCCGCACGGCTGCTTCATCGGTTCGGCGGCAGTGATGGTGCTGAGCCAGCACGACCGCGCGCGCGACGCCGCGCTCAACGTGATGCGCTTCTTCGAGCATGAGAGCTGCGGCCAATGCACGCCGTGCCGCGTCGGCACCGCCAAGGCGGCCGCGCTGATGGAGGCGCCGATGTGGGACAGCGCCACGCTCGAGGACCTGGCCCAGGTCATGGGCGATGCGTCCATCTGCGGCCTCGGCCAGGCCGCCCCCAACCCCATCCGTTGCATTCAACAGTACTTTCCGGAGGAGGTGGCATGAACGCCCCGTCGAAGCTCGCGGAGCTGATGCCGCAAACCATCGAATTCACGCTCGACGGCAAGGCCATCCAGGCCTTCGACGGCGAGACCATCTACAAGGCTGCCGAGCGCCATGGCGTGGAGATTCCGCACCTCTGCTACAAGGACGGCTACCGCGCCGACGGCAACTGCCGCGCCTGCGTGGTCGAGATCAAGGGCGAGCGCGTGCTCGCGCCCAGCTGCTGCCGCAACGTGACGGCCGGCATGGAAGTGAAGGCCACCAGCGAACGCGCACTCAAGAGCCAGAAGATGGTCGTCGAGATGCTGCTGTCCGACATGCCCGACCAGGGCTACAAGTGGATCGGCGACGACGCCACCCGCCAGCACGGCGAGCTCAGCGAGTGGGCCGGCAAGCTCGACATCGCGGTGCGGCCCGAGCTCAAGGCGCTGCGCCGCGAGCAGCCGAAGACCGATATCTCGCACCCCGCGATGGCGGTCAACCTCGATGCCTGCATCCAGTGCAACCGCTGCGTGCGCGCATGCCGCGAGGAGCAGGTCAACGACGTCATCGGCTACGCGATGCGCGGCGCCGACAGCAAGATCGTCTTCGACCTCGACGACCCGATGGGCGACAGCACCTGCGTGGCCTGCGGCGAGTGCGTGCAGGCCTGCCCCACCGGCGCGCTGATGCCCAAGAGCCACATCGGCTCGCAGCAGGTCGATCGCAAGGTCGATTCGGTGTGCCCGTTCTGCGGCGTGGGCTGCCTGGTCACCTACAACGTCAAGGACGAAAAGATCGTCAGCGTCGACGGCCGCGACGGCCCGGCCAACCACAACCGCCTTTGCGTGAAGGGCCGCTTCGGTTTCGACTACGCCCACCATCCGCAGCGCCTGACCAAGCCGCTGATCCGCAAGCCCGGCATGCCGAAGGACTTCGGCGACGCGCCGCGGCCCGGCGACTGGAGCGAGTACTTCCGCGAAGCCACCTGGGAAGAGGCGCTGGCCTTCACCACGGGCAGCCTTTCGGGCCTGCGCGACACCTACGGGCCCAAGTCGCTCGCGGGCTTCGGCTCGGCCAAGGGCAGCAACGAGGAGGCCTACCTGTTCCAGAAGCTGGTACGCACCGGCTTCGGCAGCAACAACATCGACCACTGCACCCGGCTGTGCCACGCCTCCAGCGTGGCCGCGCTGCTCGAAGGCGTGGGTTCGGGCGCGGTGAGCAATCAGGTCAACGACGTGGAGCATGCCGAGTTGATCTTCGTGATCGGCTCCAACCCCACGGCCAACCATCCCGTGGCTGCCACCTGGATGAAGAACGCGGCCCAGCGCGGCGCGAAGATCGTGCTGGCCGACCCGCGCCGCACCGACATCAGCCGCCATGCCTGGCGCACGCTGCAGTTCAAGGCCGACACCGACGTGGCCATGCTCAACGCGCTGATCCATGCGGTGATCGACGAGGGGCTGGTCGACGAAGCCTTCGTGCGCATGCGCGCCAGCAACTACGAGGCGCTGCGCGAGAACGTCAAGGGCTACAGCCCCGAGGCGATGGCGCCGATCTGCGGCGTGCCGGCCGAGACGCTGCGCGAGGTTGCGCGCGCCTTTGCCACCGCCAAGGGCGCGATGATCCTCTGGGGCATGGGCGTGAGCCAGCACGTGCACGGCACCGACAACGCGCGCTGCCTGATCGCGCTGGCCACGGTGACCGGGCAGATCGGCAAGCCCGGTTCGGGTCTGCATCCGCTGCGCGGCCAGAACAACGTGCAGGGCGCGAGCGACGCGGGCCTCATCCCGATGATGTTCCCGAACTACCAGCGCGTGGACAACCCCGCGGTGCATGCGTGGTTCGAGAACTTCTGGGGCATGCCGCTCGACGCGACGCCGGGCTACACCGTGGTCGAGATCATGCACAAGGCGCTCGCGCCCGACACCGATCCGCACAAGGTGCGCGGCATGTACATCATGGGCGAGAACCCGGCCATGAGCGACCCCGACCTGAACCATGCGCGGCATGCGTTGGCAAGCCTCGAGCACCTGGTGGTGCAGGACATCTTCATGACCGAGACCGCGTGGCTCGCCGACGTGGTGCTGCCCGCGAGCGCCTGGCCCGAGAAGACCGGCACGGTGAGCAACACCGACCGGATGGTGCAGCTCGGCAAGCGCGCGCTCAACCCACCGGGCGACGCGCGCGGCGACCTCTGGATCATCCAGCAGATCGCCCAGGGCATGGGCCTGCAGTGGAACTACGAAGGCGAGGAAGCCGGCGTGGCCGCGGTGTACGAGGAGATGCGCCAGGCCATGCATGCGGTGATCAGCGGCATCAGCTGGGAGCGGCTGCAGCGCGATTCGAGCGTGACCTACCCCTGCCTGAGCGAGGAAGACCCGGGCCAGCCGACCGTGTTCATCGACGACTTCCCGACCGCCGACGGCCGCGTGAAGCTGGTGCCTGCGGACATCATTCCGGCCGACGAGCGGCCCGACGCCGAGTATCCGTTCGTGCTCATCACGGGCCGCCAGCTCGAGCACTGGCACACCGGCAGCATGACGCGGCGCGCCAGCGTGCTCGACGCGCTCGAGCCGATGGCCACCGCCTCGATGAACCAGGGCGACCTGCAGGCACTCGGCCTCGAGGCCGGCGACGTGATCACCGTGCAGTCGCGCCGCGGCGAGGTGGCGATTCACGTGCGGCGCGACGACGGCACGCCGACCGGCGCGGTCTTCGTTCCGTTCGCCTACTACGAGGCGGCGGCCAACCTCATGACCAATGCCGCGCTCGATCCGCTCGGCAAGATCCCGGAGTTCAAGTACTGCGCGGTGCGGGTCACGCGCGGCGGCCAGCCGATGGCGGCGGCCGGCTACGGCTCCGGCGCCGTGGCCGCGACGGTCGACTGATCGCCGCCGCACGGGCGGCGAGGGAGGGGCGGGCGCATGGTTTAACCTCTGCGCCCGTCTTTCCTTTTGCACCGTTCATCTCATCGGCATGACCCCCACCCGCGTCCAGTTCCGCCTGCGCATCTACCGGGACGACAGCATCGCCATCGGCCCCGGCAAGATCGCCGTGCTGGAGGCAGTGGCAGAAACCGGCTCCATCTCTGCCGCGGCGCGCCAGCTCGGCATGTCGTACCGGCGTGCCTGGCTGCTGATCGACGAGATGAACAAGGCGCTGGCCTCGCCGGCCGTGAACACAGCGGCCGGCGGCTCGCGCGGCGGCGGCACGGCGCTCACGCCGGTCGGCGAAGAGATCGTCAAGCACTACCGCGCCATCGAGAGCGCAGCCCGCCTTGCCACGGCGGCCGACGTGCGCGCGCTGACGCGGCTTCTGGCGCCCTGACCCCGTACGCCTCCTGAGCCTGCCCGCGCTGTATTCCGCGGGATATCGGCGTTGCCGAGCTCTACCGCACCTTTCCCGCTGTGGGGGCCAGCAGGCGGCTGTGCAACAATTGCGCTGTATCGCCATGAATACGACGACATCCCTCATCGCCTCGACCGACTGGTTCCCGCTGGTGTTGTCGCTCAAGGTGGCTGCGGCCGCGACCCTGCTCGCGCTCGTGGCCGGCGTGGCGCTGGGCTGGGTGTTCGCGCGCAAGCGCTTTCCGGGGCGCACGGTGCTGGAGGCGGTGTGCATGCTGCCGCTGGTGCTGCCGCCCACCGTCATCGGCTACGCGATCCTGGTCGCCGCGGGGCGCCGCAGCCCACTCGGCGAGTGGCTGCGCACGCACTTCGACTACACGATCATCTTCAGCTGGCACGGCGCCGTGGTGGCCTCGGCCGTCGTGGCGCTGCCACTGGTGCTCAAGTCGGCCAGCGCCGCCTTCGCGGGCGTGGACCGCTCGCTCGAGGATGCCGCGAGCACGCTGCGCCAGTCGAGGTTCTCGGTGTTTCTGCGCATCACGCTGCCGCTGGCCTGGCCCGGCATCCTGGCCGGCACGCTGCTGGCTTTCGCACGGGCCATGGGCGAGTTCGGCGCATCGTTGATGGTGGCCGGCTCCATTCCCGGCCAGACCCAGACGCTCTCGATGGCGATCTACGACGCCGCGCAGGCCGGCCATGACGATCTGGCGTTGCTGCTCGTAGTGGTGACCTCGCTGCTGTCGATCACGGTGCTGGTGCTGTCGAACCGTTTCTTTTCGCTGCGCTGAACCCCCCGAGGCACCTTCCCATGCGACCCTGGCGTTTCCTGTCGATCCTTCTCGCGGTGGCGCTGATGCCCGGGCTGGCGGCGGCGCAGCAGCTCACCGTCTCGGCGGCCGCGAGCCTGACCGATGCGTTCAAGGAACTCGGGCCGAAGTTCGAGGCCGCGAAGCCCGGCGCCACGGTGCGCTTCAATTTCGCGGCCTCGGGCGTGCTGCTGCAGCAGATCGCGCAGGGCGCACCGGTCGATGTGTTCGCGAGCGCCGACCAGGAGACGATGGACCGCGGCGCCGCGCAGAAGCTCGTCGACGCGGCCACGCGCCGCGACTTCGCGCGCAATGCGCTGGTGCTGGTCGAGCCGCTGCAGGGCGGCGCCGGCCTGCACACGCTGGCCGACCTGGCGCGCCCCGGCGTCCACCGCATCGCGGTCGGCAAGACGGCCACCGTGCCGGTCGGCCGCTACACGCGGCAGGTGCTCGAGGCGGCGGGGCTCTGGGCCGCGCTCGAGCCGAAGTTCGTGCAGGCGGACAGCGTGCGCCAGGTGCTCGACTACGTGGCGCGCGGCGAGGTCGAGGCGGGGTTCGTCTATCGCACCGACGCCGCCGCGATGGGCACGAAGCTGCGCGTGGTGCTCGCGCCCGGCGGCGGTGCGCCCGTGCGCTACCCGGCCGCGGTGGTGGCCGACAGCCGGCAGAAGGCGCTTGCAGGCGACTTCGTCGCCTTTCTTTCGAGCGACGCGGCGCGCGAGGTGCTCGCACGCCACGGCTTCGGCGCGCCATGATCGACGTCGACCTCCAGCTCACGGTGACCGACGGCGCGCGACGCTTCGCGCTTGCGGCGCGCTTTGCAACCGACGTGCCCTTCGCTGCGCTCTACGGCCCGTCGGGCGCGGGCAAGACGCTCACGCTGCAGGCCATCGCGGGGCTGCAGCGTCCGTCGGCGGGCCATGTGCGGATCGGCGGGCGCACGCTCTACGACGCGGCACGCGGCATCGACCTGCCGGCACCGGCGCGGCGCATCGGCTACCTGTTCCAGCACTACGCGCTGTTTCCGCATCTGTCGGTGCGCGAGAACGTGGCGTTCGGGCTCACCGCCTGGCACCGGCGCCGTCTCCCGCCGCGCGATGCCGAGCGCGTGCAGGCGCTGCTCGAAGGCTTCGGCCTCACGGCCTTGGCCGACAGCCGGCCGGGCAAGCTCTCGGGCGGCCAGCAGCAGCGCGTGGCCCTGGCGCGCGCGCTCGCCTGCGAGCCGCAGCTGCTGCTGCTCGACGAACCCTTCGCCGCGCTCAACCCGATGCTGCGGCACGAACTGCGCACCGAACTGGCCCAGGTCCGGCGCCAGTGGGGCATTCCGGTGCTGATGATCACGCACGACATCGACGACGTGCTCGCGCTGGCCGACACGGCTTTCGTCTACCACCAGGGGCAGGTGGTGCGCGAGATCGACCTGCACGACGGCCAGAGCCGAGACATCGCGCTGCGCGAAGCCGGCCGCGTGCCCGACGCCGAGGCCACCCCGCTGCAGCGCCGGCTGCGCGACATGCTGATGGCGGCACCTGCCGCGCCCGCCGGCCGCCCCTGATGACCCTCGGCCCGAAGCCGGATTGCGGCGGCGCTACGATGGCCGCATGAATCCTTCCATCGATGTGGCCGTCGTGATGCGCCGCGAGCGCGTCAACAGCCGCTGGCAATCCTGGCGCTGGATTCTCGAGAGCGTCGGTCCCGACCAGCCCGGCGCGGGCACCGAGCCCCGCCTGCTCGACGCCACCGAGGACGTGCAGCGCTGGCTGCACCCTGGTTTGCAGACCGCGCTGTTCCGCGACGAGGCCGAGGGCTACCACCTCAATGCCACCACGCCCGCGCCCTGCTGGTTCGTGCTGTGGCGCATGGAAGAGGCGCCCACCGTGGTCGACGAGCCGATCGCCCGGCCCGTGGTGGTGAGCCTGAGCTACAACGAGGCCGGCCGCTGGCTCGACGCGCAGGAAACCGTCGAGCAGGTGCCCGCACCCGAGGAAGTTGTCGAGTGGATGCGCGGGTTCGTGCAGGCGCACTACGCGATGGAACCCAAGCGACGCAAGCGCCCCGAGAGCTTCCGGCCGCTGGTCGACCGCTTCGGCAATGCGGCGAGCGTCACAACCGAGAAGAAGCGCGGACGGGGGGCAGGCGATGTCTGAGAATTTCCTCGGCCGCTGGTCGCGGCGCAAGCAGGAGGCGCGCGAAGAGCCGCCGCCGCCGTCGCACGTCGACGAACCCGAGATGGCGGCCATCCCGGTGCCGGAGGCCGAGGTGCCGATGCCGGCCGCTCCGGTGCCCGCGCATGCAGCCGCCGAGGCGCCCGCCGAACCGCCGCCGCCCACGCTCGAGGACGCCCAGGCGCTCACGTCCGAATCCGACTTCCGCCCCTTCGTGGCCAGGAACGTGGCGCCCGAGGTCAAGAACACGGCCTTCCGCAAGCTCTTTGCCGATCCGCAGTTCAATGTGATGGACCGCATGGACGTCTACATCGACGACTATTCCCAGTCGACGCCGATTCCCCACAGCGTGCTGCGCCAGATGGCCAGCGCCAAGTTCCTCAACCTCTTCGAGCGGGAGGAAAAGGAAGAAGCCGAGGCCGAAGAAGCCCTGAAAAACGGCACTGCGACGCCGGACGTGGCACAGTCCGAACCTCCGGGAGATTCCTCCAGCCAGCCGGTTGCCGATGCGCAGCCGGCAAGCCAGACAACCGATGACCACCACGCTGATCTGCGACTGCAACCAGACGATGCCGCTCGAGCCGAAGACGCTCGGGGCGGCGCTGGCTGAGACGCTGCCCCTGCATTCCGCCCTGTGCCGCCGCGAGGCGCCCGCTTTCCAGCGCGCCATTCGTTCGGGCGACGACGTCGTCGTGGCCTGCACCCAGGAGCGGCGGCTTTTTTCCGAACTGGCTGCGCAGACCGAAGGCGCCACCTCCCCGATCCGCTTCGTCAACATCCGTGAGACCGGCGGCTGGAGCCGCGACGCGAAGAACGCGAGTCCCAAGATCGCCGCGCTGCTGGCGCTGGCCCGCCTGCCCGAACCCGATCCGGTGTCGACAGTGAGCTATGCGAGCCAGGGCCGCCTGCTGATCGTCGGTCCGCTCGACCAGGCCGAGAAGGCTGCGGCGCTCGTGGCCGACAGCCTGCAGGTCTCCATCTTCTCGACCGGCCCGGGCGTTGCCGGCGGTGCACAGGAGCGCCGCTGGCCCGTGATGGCCGGGCGCCTCGAGGCGCTCCAGGGCTGGCTCGGCGCGTTCTCGCTGCGCTGGACGCGCGACAACCCGATCGACCTCGACCTTTGCACGCGCTGCAACGCCTGCGTCGCTGCCTGCCCCGAGCAGGCGATCGGGCTCGACTACCAGGTCGACCTCGCGAAATGCGGCACGCACCGCGACTGCGAGGCGGCCTGCACCGTGGCCGGCGCGATCCGCTTCGACCGCGCACCCGAAGCACTCGATGCCGAGTTCGACCTTGTGCTCGACCTCGGCGCAAAGGCGCTGATCGACTGGCATGCGCCGCCGCAGGGCTACTTCCATCTGGCGGGCGGGCTCGCGCACGCCGAAGGCCTGGCCACGCTGCTGCGCCTGCGCGAACTCGTGGGCGAGTTCGAGAAGCCCAAGTTCTTCGACTACAAGCAGAAGCTCTGCGCCCACAGCCGCAACGAAGTGGTCGGCTGCAATGCCTGCGTCGAGGTCTGCTCGGCGCACGCGATCTCGAGCGACAAGGCGCGCCAGCGCATCGTCGTCAATCCCCAGCTCTGCGTCGGCTGCGGCGCCTGCACCACGGTGTGCCCCACGGGCGCCTTGGGCTACACCTACCCGCGCACCACCGACCAGGGCCGCAAGCTCCGCACGCTGCTGGCCGCCTATGCCGCGGCGGGTGGCCGCGATGCCGCAGTGCTGCTCCATGGCGAGGAGGGCGGCCAGACGCTGGTCGAACAACTCGGCCGCGCGGCCCAGCTCGGGCGCGGCCGTGCGGGCGGGCCTGCCGGCGTGCCGGCGCATGTGCTGCCGGTGGCGCTGCGGCATGCCGCCAGCACCGGCATCGACCTCTGGCTCGCGGCCATCGCCTTCGGCGCCGCCCAGGTGGCGGTGCTGGCCACCGGCGAGGAAGCGCCGGCATACATCGCGGCGCTGAGGCAGCAGATGGCCGTGGCGCAGGCGCTCGTCACCGGGCTCGGTTACACCGGCACTCATTTCCACCTGATCGAGGCCGCCGAGCCGGCCGCCCTCGATGCGGCGCTCGCGGGCCTGCGCGCGACGCGCCAGCGGGTGCCCGCGACCGCCGCGCGCTTTGCCGCCGGGGCCGAGAAGCGCGGCACGCTCGAGATGACGCTCGACCACCTGATGGCGCAGGCACCGGCGCTGGCCGCGCCCTCGGCCACCGAGCCGCTCGCGATCCCGCTGCCCGCCGGCGCACCATTCGGCGCGGTCGCCGTCGACAAGAACAGCTGCACGCTGTGCCTGGCCTGCGTGAGCGCCTGTCCCGCCAGCGCGCTGCAGGACAACCAGAACGCGCCGCAGCTGCGCTTCATCGAGAAGAACTGCGTGCAGTGCGGTCTCTGCGAAACCACCTGCCCCGAGAATGCGATCACGCTCGTGCCGCGACTCCTGACCGCACCCGAACGCAAGCAGCCGGTGGTGCTCAACGAAGCCAAGCCTTGGGCCTGCATCCGCTGCAGCAAGCCGTTCGGCACCCACAAGGCCATCGAGTCGATGCTCGGCAAGCTCGCGGGCCATGCGATGTTTCAGGGCGAGGCGCTCGAGCGGCTCAAGATGTGCAGCGACTGCCGGGTGATCGACCTGTACAGCGCGCAGAACGAAATGAAGATCACGCAGCTATGAGCGATTCCCCCTTCGCGACCTCCGCCCTCGACGAGGAGATCGCGCGCGCCGAGGTCTACGGCCTTCTCTCGCGCCTCTGGTATTGCGCGCCCGATGCCGAGCTGCTCGCCGCCTTCGACGTGGCGCCCACCGAGGCGCCCGCGGCCGGTGCCTTCCTCGAGGAGCCCTGGCGCCAGCTGGTCGGCGCGGCACGCGCCACCGACCCCGCCGCCGCGCATGCCGAATACGACGCGCTCTTCGGCGGGATGGGCAAGCCGGAGGTGTATCTGTTCGGTTCGCACTACCTGAGCGGTTTTCTCAACGACAAGCCGCTCGCGCACCTGCGCACCGACCTCGCCCGGCTGGGACTGACCCGGGACGTGGCCGTGTCTGAAAGCGAGGATCACGCGGCCTGCCTGTTCGAGGTCATGCGCTACCTGATCGCGGGCGACGACGCGGCGGTGGCCAACCTGGCGCAGCAGCAAACCTTCTTCGCGACCCACCTGCAGCCGTGGCTGCCCGCCATGTGCGATGCGGTCGCGCAGCACCCCAAGGCACGCTTCTATGCGTCGCTCGCGGGTTTCACACGTGCCTTCGCCGAGGTCGAGGTCCAGGGCTTCGACATGCTCGGGTAAGGATGAGTCGTCTGGTCGGGATAAGGGTCTCGACTAGTATCCGTATGTATGTAAATCGGTTCATATCTGGTTTGCCCCCAAGCCACTCCTGGAGATCACATGCAGGACAGCCAATCGGTCGGTAACAAGCCGGCCTCGCGTCGAGGTTTCTTTCTAGGTGCCGCCAGTGCGGGCGCCGCGGTTGCAGCGGTTTCCGTGCTGCCCAAGGTCACGCCGGCCCCCCCGGCCCTCGAGGCCGCCACCCCGGTGCTGAAGCCCGCGCCTGAAAACGGCGGCGGCTATTCGCTCAGCGAACACGTCAAGCACTACTACAGGACCGCTTCGGCCTGAAGCGGATACCCACGATGCTGCTGACCAAGAAAACGAACGCTGCGCATTCCGTGCGGCAAGGCGAACGCGGGTCTTCCGCTTTCATCCACAGCCTCCAGCGCGGCCTGTCGGGCGCGCTGCCGACCATGGACCGGCGTGCGTTCCTGCGGCGCTCGGGCCTCGGTGTTGGCGTCGGCCTGGCCGCGGGCCAGCTCACGCTGATGCGCAAGGCCGAGGCGGCTGGCGAGGCGCGGCCCACGGCCATCGGCGCCGGCAAGGTCGAGATCAAGCGCACCGTGTGCTCGCACTGCTCGGTCGGCTGCGCCTCCGACGCGGTGGTCGAGAACGGCGTCTGGGTGCGCCAGGAGCCGGTGTTCGACTCGCCGCTCAACCTCGGCGCACACTGCGCCAAGGGCGCGGCCCTGCGCGAGCATGGCCACGGCGAGTACCGGCTGCGCTACCCGATGAAGCTGGTCAACGGCAAGTACGAGCGCATCAGCTGGGACACCGCGCTCGACGAGATCACCGCGCGGCTGAAGGACCTTCGCCAGGCGAGCGGGCCCGACTCGGTCTACTGGATCGGCTCGTCCAAGCACAGCAACGAACAGGCGTACCTGATGCGCAAGTTCGTGAGCTTCTGGGGCAGCAACAACTGCGACCACCAGGCGCGCATCTGCCACTCGACCACCGTGGCCGGCGTCGCGAACACATGGGGCTACGGCGCCATGACCAATTCGTACAACGACATGCGCAACGCCAAGGTCGCGCTGTACATCGGCTCGAACGCGGCCGAGGCGCACCCGGTCAGCATGCTGCACATGCTCCATGCCAAGGAGCATGGCTGCAAGATGATCGTGGTCGACCCGCGCTTCACGCGCACGGCGGCCAAGGCCGACGAGTACGTGCGCATCCGCTCGGGCTCGGACATTCCGTTCCTGTTCGGCCTGCTGCACCACATCTTCAAGAACGGCTGGGAAGACAAGCGCTACATCAACGACCGCGTGTTCGGCATGGACAAGGTGCGCGAGGACGTGCTCGCCAAATGGACGCCCGACAAGGTCGAGGAGGCCTGTGGCGTCCCCGAGGCGCAGGTGCTCAAGGTCGCGACCTGGCTCAACGAGAACCGCCCCGGCACCATCGTCTGGTGCATGGGCCAGACGCAGCACACGATCGGCAACGCCATGGTGCGTGCCTCGTGCATCCTGCAGCTCGCGCTCGGCAACGTCGGCAAGTCGGGTGGCGGCACCAACATCTTCCGCGGCCATGACAACGTGCAGGGCGCCACCGACGTGGGCCCGAACCCCGATTCGCTGCCCGGCTACTACGGCATCGTCGAAGGATCGTGGAAGCATTTCGCCACCGCTTGGGGCGTCGACTTCGAGTGGATCAAGAGCCGCTTCTCGTCGCCCGCGATGATGAGCAAGCCCGGCATCACGGTGTCGCGCTGGATCGACGGTGTGCTCGAGAAGAACGAGCTCATCGACCAGGACTCGAACCTGCGCGGCGTGTTCTATTGGGGCCACGCCCCCAATTCGCAGACCCGCGGCCTCGAGATGAAGCGCGCGATGGACAAGCTCGACCTGCTCGTGGTGGTCGACCCGTACCCTTCAGCGACGGCCGCCATGGCGGCCATGCCCGGCCGGCCCGAAGACCAGAATCCGAATCGCGCCGTCTACCTGCTGCCCGCTTGCACCCAGTTCGAGACCAGCGGCTCCGTCACCGCCTCGAACCGCTCGCTGCAGTGGCGCGAAAAGGTCATCGAGCCGCTGTGGGAAAGCCGCAGCGACCACATGATCATGCAGCAGTTCGCCGACCGCCTGGGCTTCGGCAAGGAGCTCAGCAAGAACTACAAGATGCAGAAGGTCAAGGGCATGGACGAGCCCATTCCCGACGACATCCTGCGCGAGATCAACAAGTGCGTGTGGACCATCGGCTACACGGGCCAGAGCCCGGAGCGGCTGCAGGCCCACATGCGCAACATGGGCGCCTTCGACGTGCGCACGCTCAAGGCCAAGGGCGGCGTGAAGGACAAGGTCAACGGCTACGACCTCACGGGCGACTACTTCGGCCTGCCGTGGCCCTGCTTCGGCACACCCGAGCTCAAGCACCCGGGCTCGGCCAACCTGTACGACACCTCGAAGCACGTGATGGACGGCGGCGGCAATTTCCGCGCGAACTTCGGCGTGGAGCGCGACGGACAGAACCTGCTGGCCGAGGACGGCTCGCACTCGCTCGGCGCCGACATCACCACCGGTTACCCCGAGCTCGACCATGTGCTGCTCAAGAAGCTCGGCTGGTGGGACGAACTCTCCGAGCCCGAGAAGCAGAAGGCCGAGGGCAAGAACTGGAAGACCGACAACTCCGGCGGCATGATCCGCGTGTTCATGAAGAACCACGGCTGCCATCCCTTCGGCAACGCCAAGGCGCGGGCGGTGGTCTGGAACTTCCCCGACGCGATCCCGCAGCACCGAGAGCCGCTCTACGGCACGCGGCCCGACCTGATGGCCAAGTACCCGACGCACGACGACAAGATGGCGTTCTGGCGTCTGCCTACGCTCTACAAGACCGTGCAGCAGAAGAACATCGCCGACAAGGTGGCCGAGAAGTTCCCGTACATCATGACCTCGGGTCGCCTGGTCGAGTACGAGGGCGGCGGCGAGGAAACGCGCTCGAACCCCTGGCTGGCCGAGCTGCAGCAGGAGATGTTCATCGAGATCAATCCGAAGGTCGCGGCCGAGAAGGGCATCCGCAACGGCGAGCGCGCCTGGGTGCACACGCCCACGGGCGCCAAGCTCAACGTGCAGGCGCTCGTGACCGAGCGCGTCGGGCCCGACACCGTGTTCATGCCGTTCCACTTCTCGGGACACTGGCAGGGCGCCGACATGATTGCCTACTACCCGACGGGCGCCGCCCCGGTGGTGCGCGGCGAGGCGATCAACACCGCCACGACCTACGGTTACGACAGCGTGACCATGATGCAAGAGACGAAGACCACGATCTGCAACGTGGAAAAGGCATAAGGAAGCACCATGGCACGAATGAAATTTGTCTGCGACGCCGAGCGTTGCATCGAATGCAACGGCTGCGTCACGGCCTGCAAGAACGAGAACGAGGTGCCCTGGGGCGTGAACCGCCGCCGCGTGGTCACGCTCAACGACGGCGTCCCGGGCGAGAAGTCGATCTCGGTCGCCTGCATGCATTGCTCCGACGCACCCTGCATGGCGGTGTGCCCGGTGCAGTGCTTCTATCGCACCGACGAAGGCGTGGTGCTGCACGACAAGGACGTGTGCATCGGCTGCGGCTACTGCTCGTACGCCTGCCCCTTCGGTGCGCCGCAGTTCCCGTCGCAGGGCACCTTCGGCGTGCGCGGCAAGATGGACAAGTGCACCTTCTGCGCTGGCGGTCCCGAAGCCAACGGCTCCGAGGCCGAATTCGAGAAGTACGGCCGCAACCGGCTTGCCGAAGGCAAGCTTCCGGCCTGCGCCGAGATGTGCTCGACCAAGGCGCTCTTGGCCGGTGATGGCGACGTGGTGGCCGACATCTTCCGCACCCGCGTGGTTCAGCGCGGCAAGGGTGCCGAGGTCTGGGGCTGGGGCACCGCCTACGGCTCGCAGCAGGCCGGCACGCCGCCCGCCAACGGAGGCCAGAAATGAAGCAGCAGGGCCTTGCGTTCGCTGCGGCCGTGGCACTGGCCGCGGGGTTCCTGGCAGGCTGCGGCGAAAAGCCGCAGACCAATGCGCAGGGCGTGAAGCACGATGCCGTGCCCTGGAGCGGCACCGGCACGCAGGAGAACACCGGCACGGTGTTCACCGCGCCGGACTGGAAGGTGGGCGACAAGACCGCCTGGCAGCAGCAGCTCAAGACCCGCACGCAAAACGGGCAGAACGAATACAACAAAGAAAACTGATCGGAGAGCCCATGAAGCAAGCGCTGACCGCTCTCGTTCTTTTCGCCGCGCTGGGTTCGGCCTTCGCGCAGGCCCAGCCGCCGGCGGCCCCGGGCACCACTTCCGCACCGGCCGCGCCGGGCGCAGGCGGCATCCGCAGCCAGAACATCTTCGAGGTCAAGCCCGAAGCGAGCGCCGATCCCAACTACGCGAACCAGACCAACGGCGAGCGCATGAAGGTGCAGCCCGGCAACAACGCGCCGATGTGGCGCCAGGTCGGGCAGGGCGTGACGGGCTACAGCAGCCTGCCGGCGAGCCAGGCGCCCGAGGCCGGTAACCTGATCCAGCCGCAGGTGCAGTACCCGGGCTCGCGCCTCACCACCGCCGGCGAGGCCTGGCGGCAGGTGCGCAACGACTGGATCATTCCTTACGGCGCGGCGCTGCTGTTCGTGACGCTGCTGGCGCTGGCGATCTATTACTTCACCAAGGGGCCGATCCGCCTGCACGGCAAGGAAACCGGCCGCCGCATCGAGCGCTTCACGCCGTTCGAGCGGGCCACGCACTGGTCGAACGCAACCGCCTTCGTGATCCTCGCGCTCTCGGGCATCGTGATGGCCTTCGGCCAGTTCTTCCTGATGCCGTGGATGGGCAGCACGCTCTTCGGATGGATCGCCTATGCGCTCAAGAACGTGCACAACTTCGTCGGGCCGCTGTTCGTGGTCACCACGCTGTTCATGGTCGTCACCTTCATCCGCGACAACCTGCCGCGCGCGGTCGATTGGAAGTGGCTGAAAAGTGCCGGCGGCCTGTTCGGCGGCAAGGAAGCGCCGTCGCACCGCTTCAACGCCGGCGAGAAGCTCGTGTTCTGGGGCGGCGTGCTGTTCCTCGGCCTGTTCATCATCGGTTCGGGGCTGTTCCTCGACAAGCTGTTGCCGGGCTTCGTCTATACGCGCGGCCAGATGCAGGTGGCGCACATGGTCCATGGCGTCGCGACGATGCTGATGATGGCCGTGATCATGGGCCACATCTACATCGGCACACTCGGCATGAAGGGCGCCTACAAGGCCATGCGCACCGGCTATGTCGACGAGACCTGGGCCAAGGAGCACCACGAACTCTGGTACGACGACGTGGCGGCGGGCAAAATCCCGAGGCAGCGTTCGCAGCCCTCCGGCACGGTCGCCACCACAGCCCCAGTCCGGGCGCCGCAGCCCGCCGAAGGAAGGCCCTCATGAAGAAGAAGCAGTTCTCGCCCTTGAATCTTTGCGTGCTGGCGCTTGCGCTCGCCGCGCCGCTGGCCTGGGCCAAGCTGCCTGCGCCGCCGGACACGCCCGAAGCCAAGGCCAAGGCAGCCGAAGCCGCGGCCAAGACCGCCTGGAGCGCCAAGGTCGATTCCTACAAGCTCTGCCTGGCCCAGGACCGCGTCGCGGCGGCGTACCGCGCGAGCGCGGCGACGGCCGGCAAGACCGTGCCTGCCGCGCCCGCCGCGCTGCCGCCCTGCGCCGACCCGGGTGCGTTCGCCTATGCGCCGCCGCAGGAAGCCAAGCCCCTCGAAGTCTCGGGCGCGCATTCGCCGGCCGACACGGCTGCCTCGCCGCCCAGCACCGTGCAGCCGGCCGCGGTCACCAATCCCACGACGAAGGCGCAGTGAGCGCAGCGGCTTCGCCGGTGCCCCCGCTGCCGCGTCTCACCCAGGCCCGCGCCGCGCTGACGCGTGAGGTCGAGGTCGTCGATGAGCATGGCGCGCGCGGCACGGTGTCCATCCCCGCCGAGCGCGACCTCACGGTCTATGTCGACCGGCGCGAACTCGTCACGCTCATGACGCTCGGCGCCCAGCCCGAGCTGCTCGTGCTGGGTTATCTGCTGAACCAGCGCCTGATCGAATCGGCTGGCGACGTGGAGTCGGTCACGGTCGATTGGGAGGTCGGCGCGGCCGCCGTCCGCACGCATACCGGCATCGACCGCATCGAGGAGCGCACGGCGAAAAAGGTGGTGACCACCGGCTGCGGCCAGGGCAGCGTGTTCGGCGACCTGATGGCCGACATCGATAAGCTCCAGCTGCCGCCCACGCGCATGACGCAGGCGCAGCTCTATGCGCTGGTCAATGCGATCCGGCTCCAGGAGAGCACCTACAAGTCAGCGGGCTCCGTGCATGGCTGCGCGCTCTTCACGCTCGACGCCGACGCGGCCGGGGCCACGATGCACTGCTTCGTGGAAGACGTGGGCCGCCACAACGCGATCGACACCATCGCGGGCTGGTGCGCCATGCAGCCGCCGGGGGCGCTCGCGGGCGACCGCGTGTTCTACACCACCGGCCGACTCACGAGCGAGATGGTCATCAAGTCGGCGCAGATGGGCGTGCCGATCGTGGTCTCGCGCAGCGGCATCACGCAGATGGGCCACGAGGTGGCCACGCGCGTCGGCCTGTGCGCGATCGGCCGTGCGACCAACCGGCACTTCGTGTGCTACGCCGGCGTGGAGCGGCTGGTGCTGCAGCCGGAACTCGCGCGTCGGAATCCGGCCGACGCCGCCATGAGCTCGCGCGTGTAGTCCTCGCGCACGCGGTGGGCCGCCAGGTCTTCGGCCGCGAGCATTTCGACGGTGCGGCCGCGCTGCATCACCATCAGGCGCTCGCACATGTGCGTGACCACCGCCAGGTCGTGGCTCACCATGATGAAGCTCAGGCCACGCTTCGCGCGCAGGGCTTCGAGCAGGTTCAGCACTTCGGCCTGCACCGAGGCGTCGAGCGCCGAGGTGGGTTCGTCGAGCAGCAGCACCTCGGGCTCCAGCGTCAGCGCGCGCGCCACCGCGATGCGCTGGCGCTGGCCGCCGGAGAGCTGGTGCGGATAGCGAAACCGGAAGCCGCTGCCCAGTCCCACCTCGTCGAGCGCGCGCTCGATGCGTGCCTCGGCATCGCCGATGCCGTGGATCGCCAGCGGCTCGGCCAGGATCCGGTCCACGGTCTGGCGTGGGTGCAGTGATCCGTACGGGTCCTGGAACACCATCTGCACGCTGCGGCGAAAGGCCTTGCTGCCGGGCGCCGGCAACGGCTCGGCGCTGCCTGCCGGACCGACGAGGGCCACGGTGCCCGAAGTGCGCGGCGCCAGGCCGCACATGGCGCGCAGCACCGTGGACTTGCCGGAACCCGATTCGCCGACGATGCCGAAGCTCTCGCCGGGCGCCACCACGAAGCTGGTGTCGTGCACTGCGACGAAGCCGTCGAACTCGACGTGCAGGCGGTCGACCGAAATGCCGATCTGCCGGCGCGGCGGCACCGCTTGGAGGTTCGGGCTGTTCGTCACAGTGCCCACTCCGGCTGGCGGTCGAGCACCGGCAGCGGATGGCGGTCGGCCCCGAGCTGCGGCAGGCACTCGAGGAGACCGCGCGTGTAGGGATGCCGGGCCTCGGCCATGCCGCCCGCGGGGAGTTCCTCGACCACGCGGCCGGCATACATCACGAGGACCCGGTCGCAGAACGTGGAGACCAGGCGCAGGTCGTGGGAGATGAAGATCAACCCCATGCCGCGCTCGGACACCAGCCGGTCCAGGATGGCGAGCACCTGCAGCTGCACCGTCACGTCCAGGGCCGAGGTCGGTTCGTCGGCGATCAGCAGCTCGGGCTCGGCGATCAGCATCATCGCGATCATCGCGCGCTGGCCCATGCCGCCGGAGACCTCGTGCGGATAGAGCCGGAACACGCGTTCGGCATCGTCGATCTGCACCGCGGCCAGCGCTTCGAGCGCGCGCTCGCGCGCCTCGCTCGCCGACACCTGCTTGTGCGCCCGCAGCGCCTCGACGATCTGCGCACCGATCGTCATCACCGGATTGAGCGAGAACTTCGGGTCCTGCAGCACCATGCCGATGCGCCCGCCGCGCATCGCCCGGCGCTCGCGCGGCGTGCAGCGCAGCAGGTCCGTGCCGCGAAACGCCAGGCGCTCGGCCGCGACCCGGCCGCCCGGCGCGGTCAGGCCAAGGATGGCGCGGCCGGTCTGCGATTTGCCCGAGCCCGATTCGCCGACGATGCCCAGGCGCTCGCGCCCGAGCGTGAACGAGACGCCGCGCACGGCCTCGGTCATGCCGCCGCCTCGCGCGGGAAACGCGACCCGCAGGTCCTGCACGTCGAGCACCGGATTCGATGGGTTCATGGAGGAGCCGGTCATGCGTTGGCCTTTGGGTCGAGCGCGTCGCGCAGGCCGTCGCCCAGCAGGTTGAAGGCCAGGCTGACGATGCAGATCGCTGCGCCCGGGGCTGCCGCCACCCACCAGTGGTCGAGCACGAACTGGCGGCCGTCCGCAATCAGCGCGCCCCATTCGGGCATCGGCGGCTGCGCTCCCAGGCCGAGAAAGCCGAGGCCGGCCGCAGCCAGGATGATGCCGGCCATGTCCAGCGTCACGCGCACGATCACCGAGGGCAGGCACAGCGGCAGCACGTGGCGCAGCACGATGCGCTGCGGCGTTGCGCCAATCAACCGCACGGCACTGATGTAGTCGGCCTGGCGGATGGTCAGCGTTTCGGCACGCGCGATGCGCGCATAGGGAGGCCACGATGTGAGGGCGATCGCGATCACGGCGTTCTCGATGCCGGGGCCGAGCGCGGCCACGAAGGCCAGCGCCAGGATCAGGCGCGGGAAAGCCAGGAAGATGTCGGTGATGCGCATCAGCACCACGTCCAGCCAACCGCCCGCATAACCCGCCGCCGTGCCCACCACCAGGCCGATGGGAGCGGCCAGCACCGCCACCAGCACCACCACGTACAGCGTGATGCGCGAGCCATGGATGATGCGCGAGAGGATGTCCCGGCCCTGGCCGTCGGTGCCGAGCCAGTGCGCGGCCGAAGGCGGCAGCAGGCGCTGCGTCTGCAGGTCGCCGATGTAGGGCGAATAGGGCGCCAGCCAATCGGCCAGCACCGCCACGGCGATCAGTGCGAGCACGATCGCCAGGCCGGTCATCGCCAGCCGGTTGCGCGCAAAGATGCGCCATGCGCCATAGGCGCGCCCCAGTCCGGCCTGCCGGCGCGACTGCGGCCGGTCGGACATCAGCCAGTCGTGCAGGCGGGCGGCGCGGCCCGATGGCGCCGGTGCGGAAGAAGATGGTTTCATCGTCGCGTCCGTGGATCGAGCTGGCGGTACAGCAGGTCTGACAGAAGGTTCAGGCCGATGAACACCGAGCCGACCACCAGCGTGCCGCCCAGCACCGCGTTCATGTCCGCGTTCTGCAGCGAATTCGTGATGTACAGGCCCAGGCCCGGCCACGCGAACACGGTCTCGGTCAGCACCGAGCCTTCGAGCAGGCCGGCGTATGACAGCGTGACCACCGTGACCAGCGGCACCATCGCATTGCGCAGCGCATGGCGCCAGATGATGCGCGTCTCGCTCAGGCCCTTGGCACGCGCGGCCACCACGTACTCCTGCGCCAGTTCGGCGAGCATGAACGAGCGTGTCATGCGGCTGATATAGGCCAGCGAGAAATAGCCCAGCAGCGAGGCCGGCAGCACCAGGTGCGAGAGCGCGTTGCGGAACGCCTCCCACTCGCCCTGGCGCGCGGTGTCCAGCAGCAGGAAGCCGCTTTGCGGCGTGATCGAATACTGGTAGATCACGTCGATTCGCCCGGGCCCGGGGACCCAGTCGAGCTTGGCATAGAACAGCACCAACGCCATCAAGCCGAGCCAGAAGATCGGCACCGAGTAGCCGACCAGTCCGACCACGCGCACCACATGGTCGACCACGCCGCCTTGCCGCACCGCCGCCCACACGCCGATCGGGATGCCGATGCCGGCACCGATCAGGATGCCCAGCGTGGCGAGTTCGATGGTGGCCGGAAAGGTCTGCGCGATGTCGGTCAACACCGGGTTGGAGGTGAGTATGGAGGTGCCGAAGTCGCCCTGCACGGCCTTGCCCAGGTAGACGACGAACTGCTCGATGAGCGGCTTGTTGAGGCCGAGCTCCTCGCGGGTGCGCTCGATCACGTCATCCGGCGCCTGGTCGCCGACCAGTGCCAGCACCGGATCGACCGGGATCACCCGGCCGATGAAGAAGGTCACGGCCAGCAGGCCGAGGTAGGTGACCAGGACCACGGCGGCGAAGCGCAGCACCGCCGCCGCGCGGCCGCGCAGCCGGACCGCCGTGGAATCGGTGGTGTTGCTCACGAAGGTACCCCCGTGTCGTGCAGGTCGCGCGGCTCAGGTCACTTGCTGACCAGCGACAGCCGGGTCAGGCCGGAGGTCTCGCCCAACCGATAGCCCTGCACGTTGCTGCGCAGGCCCGCGGTGTCGATCTGCTGGTAGAGGATGACGTAGGGACTGCGGGCGCGCACCTCGGCCTGGAGCTTCTCGTAGATGGCCTTGCGCTTCTCGGGATCGCGCTCCAGCGCCGCGGCTTCGGCCTGCTGCGTCAGCTCGGGAATGTCCCAGGCGTTGCGCCATGCGAGCGGCTTGACCTTGGCATCGTCGGAGTTGTCGGGATTGCGGGCGAAGGTGCTGGCATTGGTGTGCGGGTCCCAATAGTCCGCGCCCCATGCGCCGATGTACATGTCGTGCTGGCGCGCACGGTACTTGGTCATGGTCTGCTTGCCGTCGCCCGGGATCACCTCGATGTCGATGCCGGCGCGCTTGGCGGTCTGCTGGAAGTTCTCGGTGATGCCCTGGATCGGCTGCGTGGTGCGCATGTCGATGGTCACCTTGAAGCCGTCGGCCAGGCCGGCCTTCTGCAGCAGCGCCTTGGCCTTTTCGACGTCGAACTTGTAGGGCTTCTCGGTGCTGGCGCCGAGCAGGCCCACCGGCAGGAAGTTCTGGTGGATCACGCCGATGTCCTTGAGCAGCACCTTGCCGATGCTGTCGTAGTCCACCAGCCATTTCAGCGCCTCGCGCACCTCGGGCTTGGCCAGGTTCGGGTTCTTCTGGTTCAGGCCGATGTACACCACCGTGCCGCGCGGCGTGGACGTGGTCTTCAGGCGCTTGTCGGCGGCGACGGCCTCCAGGTCCTGCGGCTGGAGGTTGCGCGCGATGTCCACGTCGCCCTTCTCGAGCAGCAGGCGCTGCGTGGCGGGCTCCTTCACGTGGCGGTAGATCACGCGCGCGAGCTTGGCCTTGGGGCCGAGCGTGTAGTGCTCGTTGCGCTCGAACACGGCGATCTCGTTGGGCCGGTAGTCGCGCAGCTTGTACGGGCCCGAGCCGGCGAAGTTGGTGCGCAGCCACCCGTTGCCGAGGTCGCCGTCCTTCTCGTGCGCCAGCACCAGCTTCTTGTCGACGATCGCGGCGACGTTGGAGGTGAGGCAGTTCAGCACCAGCGTGGGCGCGTAGGCCTTGTCGACCTCCATGGTCAGCGTGAGCGGGCCGGTCTGGCGGATCTTGTCGCGCACCGTGTCCTTGGTCAGGCCGAACTGGCGCAGGATGAAGGCGGGCGACTTGTCCATCAGCACGGCACGCTGCAGCGAGAACACCACGTCTTCCGCCGTCATGGGGTTGCCCGAGGCGAACTTGAGATTCGGCTTCAGCTCGAACGAATAGGTCTTGCCGTCGTCGCTGATGCTCCACGACTTGGCCGCATCGCCCCTGAGCGACGACAGGTCGCCGGGCTGGGTCCGCACCAGCCGGTCGTAGCCATTGCCGCTGAACTCGCCGGCCGTGACCTCGAAGGTCTCGCCCGGGTCCATCGTGATGATCTGGTCCAGTGCCCAGGCCACCACGAGCGTGTCCTTGGGCGTGGCGGCCAGCGCGGGCGCCTGCATGGCGAAAAATCCGGCCAGGCCTGCGGCCACGGCATTGCGTGCGAACGAACGGCTCATAAGTCTCCCTGATGGTTTCAACGGACTGACATGTGCCGAAACACCGCTTGCATGGCCAACGGCATTTCGGTTCCGTTCGGCCATGCTAGGGGAAAAAATGAGAACGAAAGTTCAATTGCACCCGGTGAATCCTTCAGAGTCTCTAAACAACGGGTTCAGTCATGCGCCAGGTCGAAAACGCTGCTCCAGATAGGCCAGCAGCGTCATGAGCCCTTGGGCCTCGCCACCGACCGGACATCCCGGTCGCTTCAGTTCATTCCACGCATAGATGTCGAGGTGCAGCCACTCAATGCCGGGGCTCACGAAGTCGCCGAGGAACAGCGCCGCGAGGATCGAACCCGCGAACGGGCCGCGCCCCACGTTGGCGACATCGGCCACGTCGCTGTCGAGGTAGCCGTGATAGTCCTGCCACAGCGGCAGGTGCCACAGCGGATCGTGCAGCGACAGGCCCAGGTCCACGAGCTGGCGCGCGAGCGCCATGTCGCGGCAGTACAGGCCGGGCAGCCGCGGACCCAGCGCCACGCGGGCGGCGCCGGTCAGGGTCGCCAGATCGATCATGAGTTCGGGCCGGTGCTCGGCGCCGTAGGCCAGCGCATCGCACAGCACGAGGCGGCCCTCGGCGTCGGTGTTGCCCACTTCCACCGTGCGTCCGGTGCGCGTGCGGATCACGTCGCCCGGGCGCATGGCGTTGCCGGCGACCGCGTTGTCCACGGCCGGAATCAAAAGCCGCAAGCGCACCGGCAGTTCCATCGCCATCACCAGCTGCGCCAGCGCCAGCGCGTGGGCGGCGCCGCCCATGTCCTTCTTCATCATGCGCATGCCGTCGGCGCTCTTCAGGTCCAGCCCGCCGGTGTCGAAGCACACGCCCTTGCCCACGATCGTGAGCGCACGCGCGCGTGGCGGGCCCCAGGTCATCTCGATCAGGCGCGGCGCGCGCGTGGAGGCCCGGCCCACCGCATGGACCGTCGGAAAGCCCGCACGCAGCAGCCCGTCGCCGACGATCTGGCGGCAGCGCCCGCCGTGCGCCTGCGCCAGCGTGCGCACGGCTTCGCCAAGTTCGGCCGGACCCAGGTCTTCGGCCGGCGTGTTGACCAGGTCGCGCACCAGGCAGAACGCGTCGGCCAGGCGTGCGCCGCGCCGGCCCGCGGCGCTGGGCGCCAGCTGCAGCGTGGGACCCGGCGGCGCTGCCTGGGTCTTGTAGCGGTCGAAATGGTAGGCGCCCAGGCGCCAGGACAGTGCCGCGGCCTGCGGGTCCAGCGCCTGGCCCTGGTCGCCGAGCCGGTAGTTCCCGGGCGGCAGGCTGCGCGGCAATGCGGCCAGCGCATGCGGATGGTCGAGCGCCGCCACGCCGGCCCAGACACTGCCGATGCCCGAACGGGCATCGGGCACCAGCACGACGCTGTGGGCCTTGCCCTCGAACCCCTGGACGGCCAGCCAGCGGCGCGCGCCCTCGTCGGTGCGCTGCATCGCCGCGGCGAGGCCGGCGCGGTCGACGACGTGGATGGGCACGGCGCCCGCGCCCGGTTTCTTGAATTGAATCGACATCGAATGAACTCCCTTTCCTTGTATGCGGCATGCGTTGTCTGTGCACGCTTCACGGCCCGATCCTAATTCGGGCGCGCCGAGGGCAAGTCCCCAGAACGCGGCGGGCGCCCCCGCGTCGGCTATCGTCTCGCCCATGACTGCCTCCCTCCGCCTTGGCTGGCGCACCCTCCGGCGCGATCTGCGCGCCGGCGAACTGCGCCTCTTGATCGTTGCCGTGCTGCTGGCCGTGGCCGCACTCACAGCGGTCGGCTTCTTTGCCGACCGGCTGCAGGGCGGCCTGCAGCGTGATGCGCGGCAACTGCTCGGCGGCGATGCGGTGGTGGTGAGCGACAACCCCACGCCCGAGAACTTCATCGCCCAGGCCCGCGCCTTCGGCCTCGAAGGCACGGGAACCTACGGCTTCCCGACCATGGCGCGGGCCGGCGAGGCGCAGGGCGGCGCGAGCAAGCTGGTGGCGCTGAAGGCCGTGGCACCGGGCTATCCGCTGCGCGGCAACCTGCAGACCGCGAACGCTGTCGATGGGGCCGGCGCCGTCACGCGCGACATTCCCCCGCCGGGCGAAGCCTGGGTCGACGCCTCGCTGCTCGATTCGCTCGGGCTCGCGATGGGCGACACGCTGCTGCTCGGCGATGCGGGGCTTCGCATCGGCCGCGTGATCACGCTCGAGCCCGACCGGGGCGCGGGCTTCATGAGCTTTTCGCCGCGCGTGATGCTCAACCAGGCCGACGTGCCGCGTACCGGCCTCGTGCAGCCCGCGAGCCGCGTGAGCTATCGCTATGCGGTGGCGGGCGAGGACGCCGCCGTGAAGCGCTTTTCCGATTGGACCGAGGCGCTCATCAAGCAGGGCGAGCTGCGCGGCGTGCGGCTCGATTCCTTCGAGGGCGGACGCCCCGAAATGCGCCAGACACTCGACCGCGCCGAGAAATTCCTGAGCCTGGTCGCACTGCTCGCGGCGCTGCTCTCGGCCGTGGCGGTGGCGCTGGCGGCACGCGGCTTCGCGGCCAACCACCTCGACGACTGCGCGATGCTGCGCGTGCTGGGCCAGAGCCAGCGCACCATCGCGCTGGCCTATGCCTTCGAGTTCGCGATCGTCGGCATCGTGGCCAGCGGCCTCGGCGTGGCGATCGGCTTCGGCGTGCACTACGTCTTCGTGGTGCTGCTCTCCGGTCTGGTCGAGACCACACTGCCGGCCGCCACGTTGTGGCCGGCCGTGTTCGGCCTCGGCATGGGCCTGACGCTGCTGTTCGCCTTCGGCCTGCCGCCGGTGCTGCAGCTCGCCAAGGTGCCGCCGCTGCGCGTGATCCGGCGCGACGTGGGCGGCTTGAAGCCGGCGTCGCTCGCAGTGCTCGGCGTCGGCGTGGCCGGCTTCGCGGCGCTGCTGGTCGCGGCCAGCAGCGACCTGAAGCTGGGCCTGATCGCGGTGGGCGGCTTCGCGGGCGCGGTGGCGCTGTTCGCGCTCCTGAGCTGGCTCGCGGTGAAGGTCCTCCGCCGCAGCGTCAACGAAAGCACCGCGCCGCGCTGGCTGGTGCTGGCCACGCGCCAGATCTCGGCGCGGCCGGCCTATGCGGTGGTGCAGGTCAGCGCGCTCGCCGTGGGCCTGCTCGCGCTGGTGCTGCTGGTGCTGCTGCGCACCGACCTCGTGGCGAGCTGGCGCCAGGCCACGCCGGCCGATGCGCCGAACCGTTTCGTGATCAACGTGATGCCCGACCAGAGCGACGCATTCCAGAAGACCCTGCGCGACGCCGGCGTTGGCAAGTTCGACTGGTATCCGATGATCCGCGGCCGGCTCCTGGCCGTGAACGGCAAGCCGGTCTCGCCCGATGACTACACCGAGGACCGTGCCAAGCGCCTCGTCGACCGCGAATTCAACCTGAGCAACAGCGCCGAAGCGCCGCCGCACAACAGCATCGTCGCTGGCGCATGGACCCCCGGAGCGGCGGGCGAGGTGAGCGTGGAAGAGGGCCTGGCCGAGACGCTGGGCCTGCGGCTCGGCGACACGATGCGCTTCGACATCGGCGGCATGCAGAACGATGCGCGCATCACCTCGCTGCGCAAGGTCGACTGGGGCTCGCTGCATGCCAACTTCTTCGTGATGTACACGGTGAATGTCTTGCCCGACGTGCCCATGACCTACATGGGCGCCTTCCGCGCACCCGAGACCCGGGGTTTCGACAACGCGCTGGTGCGCAGCTTCCCCAACGTGACCAACGTCGACATGAGCGCCACCATCAACCAGGTGCAGCGCGTGCTCGACCAGGTGATCCGCGCGGTGGAATTCCTGTTCGGCTTCACGCTCGCCGCGGGGCTCGTGGTGCTGTTCGCCGCGGTCACGGCCACGCGCGAGGAGCGCGCGCGCGAATTCGCGGTGATGCGTGCAGTGGGCGCGCGCGCCAGCTTGCTGCGCCAGGTGCAGCGTGCAGAACTCGCCGGCGTGGGCCTGCTCGCAGGCTTTCTTGCGAGCATGGTGGCTTCTGTCATCGGCTGGGGCCTGGCGCGCTATGTGTTCGACTTCACCTGGACCGCGTCTCCGCTGGTGCCGCTCGGCGGCGCCGCCGCCGGTGCGGTGCTGGCGCTGGCCGCGGGCTGGTGGGGGCTGCGCGACGTGCTGCGCCGGCCCGTGGTCGACACGCTGCGCCGCGCGGCGGAATGATCCAGGTCGACGACCTGCACCTTGCCGCCACGCTGCTGCGCGAGCCCTCGCTGAGCGCCGCAGCGCGCGCGCTCAACGTCACGCCGCCGGCCTTGTCGATGCGGCTGCGCAGGCTCGAGGCCGCGCTGGGCCTGTCGCTCGCCAGCCGCACCGCGCGCCGCCTGAGCCTCACGCCGGAGGGCGAGCGCTTCGGCCGCGAGGCGGCGGCGCTGCTGGCGCAGATCGAGGGCTTGCGCGAATCTGCATCCGCGAGAACGACGAGGACACCACGCTCTGGCAGGGACGCGGCCGACGCGGTCGCGTGCGGCGCCGGTCAGCCCGAAACCCGCGCCGTGGCGGGGCCGTCATGAAAGCGCGGCGGTCTTCCTGTCCAATAGCGGCATGGACAACAACGCACCCAGGGAACTCGTCGAACGCCTGACCGAGCTCGAGATCAAGGCCGCCTACGCCGACGACCTGCTCGATCAGCTCAACATGACGATCTATCGCCAGCAGCAGCAGATCGACCGGCTGGTCGAGCAAGTCGTGCAGCTGCGCGAGCAAAGCCGCAACGCGGCGCAGGACGGCGCGGCGCGCAGCCCGGCCGACGAGCTGCCGCCGCACTACTGAGCGCGTCGCGCAGCCGCGGTGCCGTCAGCGCCGAGACGACACCACGATCCCGCCCACGATCAGCAGGAACGCCACCCCGTGGTACCAGTGCGGCGGCTCGCGCAGGAAGGCCGCCGAAAGCATGGCCGCGAACAGCGGCGTGAGGTTCATGAAGATGCTCGCCGCCTGCGGCCCCGCGCGCTGCACGCCCGTGCCCCAGCAGCGGTAGGCCACCACGGCGGGCCCGATGCCGATGAAAAGCATGGCCGCGACGAGCGGCCAGCCGAGCTCGACATGCGCCGCGGCCGCGGCCCATTCGCCCGCGGCCAGCGCGCCCGACCATCCGAGGCCGAACACCAGCTGCGCCATCAGGAACGCGGCCCAGTCCCGCCGCACGCCCTCCGGTTCCTGCGTGCGCACCAGGAACCAGCTGTAGAACGCCCAGGCGATGGTGCCGAGGATCATGTAGAGGTCGCCCGCCACCAGCCGCAGCGCGAGCAGCTGCCCCCATTCGCCGCGGCTCAGCACCAGCAGCACGCCGAGCATCGAGAGCAGCGCGCCGGCGATCTCGCGCCCGCTCACGCGCGCGCCGAAGAACATCGCGCCCGTCGCCAGCATCCACAGCGGCAGGCTCGAACCCACGAGCGTGACGTTGATCGGCGACGAAGTCTGCAGCGCCAGGTACTGGAACGCGTTGTAGCAGCCGATGCCGAGCAGCCCCAGCACCGCGTAGCGCTTCCAGTGCGCCCACAACGGGCTGCTGCGGCGCAGGACCGGCCAGGCGAGTGGCAGCAGCAGCACGAAGGCGATGATCCAGCGCACGAAGTTCAGCGTGAGCGGCGACACCAGGTCGCGCACCAGCCGCCCGACCACGGCATTGCCGGCCCACAGCAGGGGCGGCACGGTCAGTAGAAGAATGGTCGAGGGCGAAAGGCGCGGCGTCTGCATGGCCGCCGACTCTACCGGGCAAAACCGGGGGCCGCCGCGCTGGGGGCAAACGTGGCACGATGCGCGCTTCCGACTTTTTACCGTGTTGCCTGGAGACTGGAGAGATGATGAGCAAAGCCGTCCGTATCGACCGCCATGGCGGGCCCGAGGAACTGAAAATCGTCGACGTCGAGGTTGGCGAGCCCGGCCCCGGCGAGATCCGCATACGCCACAAGGCCGTGGGCCTGAACTTCATCGACACCTACCAGCGCAGCGGGCTCTATCCGTTCCAGATGCCGCTGCAGCTGGGCATGGAGGCCGCGGGTATCGTCGAAGCCGTGGGCGAGGGCGTGTCGCACCTGAAAGCCGGCGACCGCGCCGCCTATGCGAGCCAGCCGCCCGGTGCCTACTGCGAGCTGCGCGTCATGCCGGCCAAGTGCGTCTGCAAGCTGCCCGACGACATCTCCTTCGAGACCGGCGCAGCCATGATGCTCAAGGGCCTCACGGCGCAGTACCTGCTCAAGAAGACGCTGCCTGCCGAAGGTCTGCAGCCCGGCGACTTCATCGTCTTCCATGCGGCCGCCGGCGGCGTCGGGCTGATCGCCTGCCAGTGGGCCAAGGCGCTCGGCCTGCAGCTGATCGGCACGGCCGGCAGCGACGCCAAGTGCCAGCTCGCGCTTTCGCACGGCGCGGCGCATGCCATCAACTACAGCACCGAGAACTTCACGGCACGGGTGAAGGAGATCACCGGCGGCAAGGGCGTGAAGGTGGTGTACGACTCGGTCGGCAAGGACACCTGGGAAGGCTCGATCGACTGCCTGCGGCCCTTCGGCCTGCTCGCGGTGTTCGGCAACGGCTCGGGCCCGGTGCCGCCGATCGGCTTCGGCACGCTGGCGTCGAAGGGCTCGCTCTATGTGACGCGGCCGACGCTCTTCACGCACATCGCCACGCGCGAGGGCACCCAGGCCATGGCCGACGACCTGTTCGCCATCGTGCAAAGCGGCGCGGTGAAGATCCCGATCGACCAGCGCTACGCCCTGGCCGACGTGCAGCAGGCGCACCGCGACCTCGAGGCACGCAAGACCACCGGGTGCACGGTCTTGACGCTCTGAGCCCCGGCCGCGCAGGCGGTGTCCTACTTGCGGCGGGGCGCCATGCCTTCGTTTTCGGTGCGACGCATTTTGTAGCCTGGGTGAAACTCAGCAAGACATGCCCCGTGCCATGGACACCGTCAGAACCTTCATCGTCGAGGACAACGCCGTCATCCGCGAAAACCTGATCGGCACGCTGCGTGAAGTGGCCCGTGTCGATCCCGTCGGCGAGACCGCCTCGCAGCGCGATGGCATGCGCTGGCTCACCGCCAACCCCTCGCAATGGGATCTGGCCATTGTCGACCTGTTCCTCAAGGACGGCACCGGCTTCAGCGTGCTCGAGGCCTGCCGCAACCGCGCACCGGCGCAGAAGATGGTGGTGCTCAGCAACCACCTCACGCCCGAGATGCGGCGCAAGTGTGCCCAGCTCGGCGCCGACGCCGCCTTCGACAAGGCGACCGAAGTCGACGACCTGATCGACTTCTGCCTGCGCCGCCGACAGGCGCTGTTCCACTCCGTCACCTCCGCGGCAACGCACTGACTTCGGGGGGGCGTCTAAACCTGCTTCAAGCGGCTCGGTGCAAGCGCGCCAGCCGACTCGAGGATCGGATAGGCAATCGAGCAGATGTGCGAGTTGATGCGCTTCAGGTCGCTGATGAGGTCGATGTGCAGCGAGCTCGTTTCCATGCTCAACGTGGTGCGGTCGGAGAGCCGGTCGAGGTGGGTCGACGCGTAGGCCCGCTCGAGGTCGCGGAACCGGGCCTTCTCTTCAAGCAGCTTCTGCGCATCGCGCACATTGCCGTTGAGGAACACGCTCATGCTGAGCCGCAGGTTCGCAATGAGCCGGCCGTGCAGTTCGACGATCTCCGCCATGCCGGCTTCGGAAAAGTTGCGCTGCGGCTTGATCTTCTTGTCCTCGATGTCGATGATCACACGCTCGACGATGTCGCCGATCTGCTCCATGTTGATGGTGAAGCTGATGATGTCGGTCCAGCGCCGGCTTTCCTCTTCGCCCAGCGCCTCGCGCGAGATGCGCGTCATGTAGTACTTGATGGCCGAATACAGCTCGTCCACCGTGTCGTCGAGCTGCCGCAGCTCCTGCGCTAGGCGCAGGTCGTTGTTGCGGATCACGTCGAGCATGCCGATGAGCATGGTCTCCACCAAGTCGGCCTGGTGCAGTGCCTCGCGCGCGGCATTCGAGATGGCGAGCGAGGGCGTCGACAGCGCCGAGGGGTCGAGGTGGTGCGGCCGCATCGACGCGGTCGACGGCGTCGGCACCGGCAGCATTCGCGTGACCAGCTTGGCGACCCATTGCGTGAGGCCGATGAACCCGACGCTGATCACCACGTTGAAGGCGAGATGGAACAGCACCACGCCGTGGGTGGGGTTCGGTATCTGCGGCTGCACGTAGCGCAGCCACAGGCCGACGAACGGCGCGACCACCGCCACGCCGAGCACCTTGAAGAGCAGGTTGCCGACCGTGACCTGCCGCACCGGCATCGCCGACTTCGCCGTGGTCAGCACGGCCAGCAGGCCGCTGCCGAGGTTGGCGCCGAGCACCAGCCCGAGTGCGACGTCGAGCGGCACCACGTTGGAGCTCGCCATGGCCGCCACCAGCAGCACCACGGCAAGGCTCGAATACGCCACGATCGCGAGCGCGGCGCCAATGGTGATCTCGAGCAGCACGTCGCTCGTGAGCGAAGCCAGCAGCACGCGCACGGCCGGCGCGGAGAAGAGCGGTTCGGTCGCCGCCACCACGAGCTGCAGCGCGAGCAGCATCAGCCCGAGCCCGATGAGCACCCGGCCCACCCGCCCCGCCACCGTGGCAGAGCGCGAAATGAACAGCACCACGCCCACGAAGATGAACATCGGCGAGAGCCACGACAGGTCGGCCGAGAACAGCACCGAGATCAGCGCGGTGCCGATGTCGGCCCCGCGCATCACCGCGAGCGCGGCGGGCAGCGTGATCAGGCCCTGCCCGACGAAGGACGAGGTCATGAGCGACGTGGCGGTGCTCGACTGCACCAGCGCCGTGACGCCGATGCCCGACAACGCAGCCGTGAAGCGGTTGCGCATGCTCTGGACCAGGATCTTGCGCAGGTTGGCGCCGAACACGCGCAGCACCCCCGTGCGCACGAGGTGCGTGCCCCACACCAGCAGTGCGACTGCGGCAAGCAAGTCCAGAAGATGCTTCATGGGTTGTGGTTCTATCCTTTTCGTTCTTTTTCGTTTTCGGCTCCATTGTCCACAGGAACGGCCTCAATCGATCAGGGCGCCGTTGTCGTGGAATGGAAAAGGCCCTTCGAAGCTGCCCGATGCGGCCAGGTGGGTCACCAGCCGCTGTTCGCCGGCCGACCAGGCGTGCACGCGGAACCCGGGCGGCTCCAGCGTCCATGCCGAGGCCCCATCGGGCGAAAGGTCGAGGCAGACCTGGTGCGCGGGCGCCGGCGAGGTCGAGGCGATGGTGCCGCCGAAGCGCACGTCGATCGCGCGGTGCAGGTGGCCGCAGATCAGGCGCTCGACGTTGGAATGGCGTGCGACCAGCGCCTCGAGCGCTTTGGCGCCCTCGCGCAGGCCGATCTCGTCCATGTGGCCGATCAGCGTACGGAACGGGGGATGGTGCAGCGCGATCACCACGGGCTCGCCGCGGCGGTCGTCGAGTGCCGCCTCGAGCCAGGCGAGCCGCTCGCTGCAGAGCGCGCCATGGCTGGCGCCCGGCACGCAGGTGTCGAGCGTGAGCAGGTGCAGCGGCCCCACGCGCACCGCGTACTGGACGAAGCCGCCCGATCCCACGCCCTGCGCCATGTAGGCGTGGCCCGGGAAGCTGCGGCGCAGCTGGTCGCGGTCGTCGTGGTTGCCGGGCATCAGGTAGACCGGCATGTCGAGCGGTTCCAGCAGGCGCGCCAGATGCGCGTACTCGGCCGCGCGGCCGAAGTCGCTGAGGTCGCCCGTGATCACCACCGCGTCGGGCCGCTGCGGCAGCCGCAGCACCGAGGCCACGGCGCGCTGCAGGTACGGAGCGGTGTCGATGCGGCCATAGGCCAGGCGGCCGGGCTCGCGAATGTGCAGGTCCGTGAGCTGGACCAGGAAGGTGGTGTCGAGGAGGTTGTCGGTCGTGGTCGTCATGCGCTGCTTTCCTGCGACGGCATCAGGCGGTCGGGCGAAATGCGAAGGCCGACCCGGTCGCCGGGTCCGAAGGGCGCGTCGCGGCCCAGGTCGGCGACGAGCAGGGGCTGGTCTTCCGTCTGCAATTGCAGCTGCACGCGGTCGCCGAGAAAGGTGCGGCGCTCGACCGTGGCGCTGCCCCAGCCGGGCTGCGGTGCGCTCACTTCGATGTCTTCGGGTCGCACCAGGAGCATGGCATGCCCGCGCAGTGCGCTCGGGCAGGGCAGGGTGCATGCGCCGAGTCGGACAACGCCCTGCGCCATCGCATCGGTCGTGCGCTCGAGCCGGTTGACCCTGCCCAGGAACTCCGCCACGAACGGATGGGCCGGCGCGCGGTAGAGGTCTTCGCCGCGGCCGATCTGCACGATGCGCCCTGCGCTCATCACCGCGAGCCGGTCGGCAATGGCCATCGCCTCCTGCTGGTCGTGCGTGACGTGCACCGCCGTGATGTGCAGCCGCCGCAGCAATTCGGCCAGCTCGTCGCGCAGCGACTCCTTGAGCTTGGCGTCGAGCGCGGCCAGCGGTTCGTCGAGCAGCAGCACGCGCGGGCGCACCGCCACGGCGCGCGCGAGCGCCACGCGCTGCCGCTGTCCGCCAGAGAGCTCGGCCGGGCGCTTGTTCTCGAGCCCGCCGAGCCGCGTCAGGTCGATCAGTTCGCCGACCGCGCGCTTCTCTTCTTCGGCCGACACGCCGCGGATGCGCAGCCCGTAGCCGATGTTGGCCGCCACCGTCATCTGCGGGAACAGGGCGTAGCTCTGGAACACCATGCCCACGCCGCGCTGCTCCACCGGCCGGTTCGTCACGTCCTGGTCGCCGAACACGATGCGGCTGCCCTCGTCGGGCGACTCCAGCCCCGCGATCAGCCGCAGCAGCGTGGTCTTGCCGCAGCCCGACGGACCGAGCAGCGCAAGCACCTCGCCGGCCTCCACATGCAGGTCGGTGGGCAGCAGGCCGCGCGTGCCGTCGGCGTAGGTCTTGGCGCAGCGCGCGACGTCGATGGGGATGCGTTCAAGTTCCATGGCGTTTCTGAATCAGGTTGGCAAGGTACTGCAGGCCCCACAGCACCGGGAGGATCACGGCGAAGAAGATCAGCGTGTAGGCCGATCCGATCTCGATGCGCATGGAGGCATAGCTGTCGGCCAGGCCCACCGGCAGCGTGCGCGTGAGCGGCGTGTGCAGCATCCAGGTGAGGTTGAACTCGCCCACCGAGAGCGTGAACACCATCAGGCTGCCCGCCACGATGGCAGGAAAAACGGCCGGCACCAGGATGCCCATGAAGCGCTGCCAGAAGCTGGCGCCGAGCGTGCGCGCGGCCTCTTCGAGCGCGAGCAGGTCGTTGCGCTGGAAGGCCGAGCTCACGGTGCGCACCATGAACGGCAGCGTGAACACGATGTGGCCCACGAGGATGAAGGCGAAGCTCTGGCGAAATGCCGTGAGCTGTCCGTAGGCGAGGATCAGCGCGAGCGCGGTCGCCAGCCCGGGCACCGCCACCGGCAGCGTCAGCAGTTCCTCGAAGATGCCGGCAGCGCGCGAGCGGCTGCGCGCCAACGCATAGGCGCAGGGCACTCCGAGCAGCACGGTGCCGACGACGCAGGCGGTGGCCAGCGCGAGCGACCAGCCGACGGTGCCGCCGTAGTTCTCCCACACCTCGCCGAGCCAGCGCAGCGTGAGCCCGCTCTTCAGTCCGACGCTGTAGTTGTTGACCAGGCCCGCCATCACCGACAGCAGCATCGGCGCGATCATGAAAATGCTGGTCAGCACGGTGATGGTCAGCAGGAACGGGGCCTTCGATCCGGAGTTCTTTCGCATGGCGTCTTTCTTCCTGCTTTCAGCGCGCGACCGGGTTGGCCCCGAAGCGCCGCGCGACGAACAGCACCAGCCATGTCACGATGCCGAGCGCGATCGACAGCGAGGCGGCGAGCGCGAAGTTGGCATAGTTGGTGAACTCGTTGTAGATGGTGATGGGTATCACCTCGAACTTGCTCGCGAGCGTGAAGGCGGTGCCGAACGCGCCCATCGACGTCGCGAACAGGATCGCGCCGCAGGCCAGGGTGGTCGGGGCGAGTTCGGGCAGCCACACGTCGCGTGCTACGCGCAGGCGCGATGCGCCGAGCGAGCGCGCGGCTTCCTCCAGCTGCACGTTCATCGCCTCGGCCGCGGCCGCATAGGTGGCAATGGCGCGCGGCAGCGAGAAGTACAGGTAGGCGAGGAACAACCCGACCAGGCCGTAGGCGAAGGTGATGCGCTGGCCGAACAGGCTGTCGCCGATGTCGGCCACCACACCCTGCCGCCCGCCCAGCAGGATCACGAAGAAGCCGATGATCACGCCCGGAAACGAGAGCGGCAGCGTCAGCAGCGACAGCAGCATGCGCCGGCCGATGAAGGCATGGCGCGCCAGGTAGATGCCCACGGCCGCGCCGAGCACCAGTGTGACGAGCGTCACCGTGATCGACAGCGCCACGGTGTTGACCATGCTTTCCAGATAGCGCGAATCGGTCAGCACCGCGAAGTAGGTGCGCCAGCCCTTGTCGGCCGGCAGTGCGAGCAGGCGCACCACCGGCAGCAGCCAGAAGGCCGCAAAGAATGCGGCCGCCGGCGCGGCGCAGGCGAGCAAGCGCCAGCGAGGGGTCCAGGCGGTGGCCTTGGCGCTCATCGCGGCCGCGCGTTCAGCGCACTTCCTTCAGGTAGCGATCGGAGAACGCGCGCTGGCCTTCGGCCATGCGGGCGTAGTCGACGCTCTTGGCGCGCGCGTATTCGCTCGCCGGCAGGAACTGCGCCTCGATGTCCTTGGGCATTGCCTTGGCGCGCACCGGCCGCAGGTAGGCCTTGGCCCAGATTGCCTGGCCTTCGTCGGACAGCACGAAGTCGAGCACTTTCTTGCCCTCGGCGGCATGCGGTGCCTTGGCGACGAGGCTCATCACGTAGGGCACGGCGAGCGTGCCTTCGCTCGGGATCACGAAGGCGACGTTGGCCTTGTCCTTGTACTTGGCGCGGTAGGCGTTGAAGTCGTAGTCGAGCAGGATCGCGATCTCGCCCGACAGCACGCGCGCGTACGAGGTCTGCTTGGGCACGATCGGCTCGTTCTTCTGCAGCGCCTTGAAGTAGTCGATGGCCGGGCCGAAGTTGTCGAGCGTGCCGCCGCGCGCCTCGTTCACCGCCACCGCGCCGACGTAGCCGACGAAGGCCGATGCGGGATCGAGATAGCCGATGAGGCCCTTGTATTCAGGCTTGAGCAGATCGGCCCACGACTTCGGGATCGGCTTGCCCTTGAGGGCGTCGACGTTGACCATGAAGCCGAGCGTGCCCGAATGGATGGTGAACCAGTTGCCGGCCGGGTCCTTGAGGCCGTCGGGAATGTCCTTCCAGGCGGCGGGCTTGTAGGGCTGGACCACGCCTTCCTTCTGCGCCTGCACGGCGAAGGTCACCCCGAGGTAGGTGACGTCGGCGACGGGGCTGCCCTTTTCGGCGACGAGCTGCGCGAGGGACTGGCCCGAGTTCTTGTTGTCGGCCGGCACCGTGATGCCGGTCTTGGCCTTGATGGCCTTGAGCTGGGTGCCCCAGTCGGCCCATTCGGTGGGGCAGTTGTAGCAGATGGCGTTCTGGGCCATGGCGCTGCCGCCGGCCAGTGCGGCGGCGAGCAGGCCCAGGCGCGCGAGGCGCGAGAAGCGGAAGGTCTGGAAGGACAACATGCAGGAACTCCTTGTGGGATGGGTCGGGAACGAAGGGATCAGGAAATGGCCGCGGCGGCGCACGATTCGCCGTCGCGAAAGACGTGGGGCAGCAGCAGGCTTGCATCGGGCCCGAGCGGCGCCCCGCCGGCGATGGCCTGGATCAGCAGCTCGACGCTGTGGCGGCCGATGTCGCTGTTGGGCTGCTCGATGGTGCTCAGGGCCGGCGTGAGGTCTTCGCCGAGCGCAATGCCGTCGAAGCCGACCACGCTGAGCGCCTCGGGCACGCGAAGGCCGCTGAGGTGCGCGGCGCGGATGCTGCGGATCGCGAGCAGGTCGTTCGAGCAGACCAGTGCGGAGGGCCTGTCGCCCGCCTGCAGCACGCGCGCGAGCGCATCCACCGCGCTTTCGACGAAGGGCACCTCGATCAGCGGCAGCGCCTTGAGGCCGGCATCGCGCATGCCCTGGCGATAGCCGCGAAAGCGCTGCTGTGCCCGGTCGGAGGCGGCCAGCGTGCCGCTCACCATGGCGATGCGGCGATGGCCGAGCAGCACGAGCCGCGCGACGGCGTCGGCCACGGCGGCCTCGCCATCGACGGTCACACAGGGATGGTCGGCGTGGCGGTTGTAGGCGAGCACATAGGGCGTGCCGGTGCTGCGCAGCCGCGCGAGCGCGGCCGATGTCGACGGGTTGGAGACCACCAGGATCAGCCCGTCGACGTTGCCCGCGAGCAGCAACTGCACCGCACGCTCTTCTTCCTCGAACCGGTAGCCGGTGGTGATGGGAACGATGGCGTAGCCGCCCGCGATTGACGCGCGCGCAATGCCCTGAAGGCATTCGGCGAAGGTGGGGTTCAGCAGCGTGGGAAGCACCACGCCGAGGGCGCGGCTGCGCTGCGTGCGCAGGGTGCGTGCGCTGGCATTCGGCAGGTAGTCGAGCTCGCGCGCCACGCGCTCCACCAGCGCCCGTGTGGCCGGCGTGACCTTGTCGGGAAAGTTGAAGACGCGCGAGACGGTGGCGACGGAGACCCCGGCTTTGGCGGCGACGGCTTGGATGCTCATGGGTGGCGGCTGATGCGATGTAATCGATTACATTTCACCGCGCCAGTATGACCCCGCCGTGACAGCGCGCGAAGAGGGGAGTAACCCTCTCCTTTTCGTTGACTATTGAATTGCTTTGCGGAGCCTCAGGCCGCGCGCGCAGGGCGGGCGGCCTGGACCGGGGGGCGCGGCTATCTGGCGCGCCGGACCCGCCGGATCTCGTCGAGGATCAGGCAGATCGCACCGAGCGTGATCGCGCTGTCGGCCACGTTGAAGGCCGGGAAGTACCAGTTGTTCATGTGGAAGCTCAGGAAGTCCACCACGTAGCCGTGCATCAGCCGGTCGATCACGTTGCCGACCGCACCGCCGAGGATGCAGGCCATGGCGAACGAAAAGAGCTTCTGCCCCGCGTGCGACCTCAGCATCCACACGATGAACACCGCGGCGGCAAGGCCGATCGCCGTGAAGAACCAGCGCTGCCAGCCGGAGTGGTCGGCCAGGAACGAGAACGCGGCGCCCGTGTTGTGGGCCCGCACCACGTTGAAGAAGCTCGTCACGTAGGTTGCGTCGCCGAGCTTGTAGGCGCCCAGGATCAGCGTCTTGGTGATCTGGTCGATGGCCAGGATGGCGGCCGCGAGCGCGAGCCACGGCCAGATGCTGCCGCTGCGCGAGGGCGATGCGGTCATGGAGCGTGCGGCCGCCATCTCAGGCAAAGCTCCGCGGCTCGCCGGCGCCGAACAGGTTGCTCGTGCAACGCCCGCAGATGGTCGGATGCGCGGCATCGTGGCCGACATCGTCGCGGTAGTGCCAGCAGCGTTCGCATTTGGGCGCGCTGCTCGGTGCGACCTGCGTGGAGAGCGCATCGCTCGCGGCGAGCTCGATCGCCGAGGCGATGAAGACGAACTTCAGGTCGTCGCCGAGCGACGCCAGCAGCGCATGGTCGTCGGACGGTGCGCTGAGCTTCAGGTTCGCCTGCAGCGACGAGCCGACCTTGCCTTCGGCGCGCACGGCCTCGATGTCCTTGTTCACCCCGTCGCGGATCTCGCGGATGCGGCCCCACTTGGTGAGCAGGGCCTCGTCGGGTGCATCGAAGCGGCTGTAGGTCTGCGCAAAGATCGACTCGCCCGGCTGGCCGGTGCTCACGAACTTCCAGGCTTCCTCGGCCGTGAAGCTCAGGAACGGCGCCATCCAGCGCAGCATCGCCTGCGAGATGTGCCACAGCGCGGTCTGCGCGCTGCGGCGCGCGCGCGAACCGGGCGCGGTGGTGTAGAGACGGTCCTTCAGGATGTCGAGGTAGAAGCCGCCGAGGTCTTCCGAGCAGTAGATCTGCAGCTTGGCCACCACCGGATGGAACTCGTACACCTTGTAGTGCGCGAGGATCTCGGCCTGGAACTGCGCCGCGCGCGAGAGCGCGTAGCGGTCGATCTCGAGCAGCTCGCCGAGCGGCACCGCGTCCTTCGCGATGTCGAAGTCGCTGGTGTTCGCAAGCAGGAAGCGCAGCGTATTGCGGATGCGGCGGTACGAATCGACGACGCGCGCGAGGATCTTGTCGTCGCCCGCGATGTCGCCCGAGTAGTCGCTCGCGGCCACCCACAGCCGGATGATCTCGGAGCCAAGCTTGCTGCTGATCTCTTGCGGGTCGATGCCGTTCTTGAGCGACTTGCTCATCTTGATGCCCTTGGCATCGACCGTGAAGCCGTGCGTGAGCAGGCCCTTGTACGGCGCCCGGTCTTCGAGCATGCAGGCGATCAGCAGCGACGAGTGGAACCACCCGCGGTGCTGGTCGTGGCCCTCGAGGTACAGGTCGGCCTCGGGCCCGGTCTCGTGGTGCACGTTGGGGTGCGTGCCGCGCAGCACGTGCGAGAAGGTCGAGCCCGAGTCGAACCACACCTCGAGGATGTCGGTGCTCTTGGTGTAGTGCGGCGCGTCCTCGGCGCCCAGGATCTCTTCGACGGTGACGCGGCTCCAGGCCTCGATGCCGCCTTTCTCGACGATGTCGGCGGCCTGGTCGAGGATATCCATGGTGCGCGGATGCAGCTCGCCCGAATCCTTGTGCAGGAAGAACGGGATCGGCACGCCCCAGCTGCGCTGGCGGCTGATGCACCAGTCGGGACGATTGGCGATCATGTCGTGCAGCCGCGCCTTGCCGTTCTCGGGGTAGAAGCTGGTCTGTTCGATGGCTTCGAGCGCCGTCTGGCGCAGCGTCTTGGGCGCCTTGTTCTTGGTGAACACGCCTTCGCCTTCGTCCATGCGCACGAACCACTGCGCGGCCGCGCGGTAGATCACCGGCGTCTTGTGGCGCCAGCAGTGCGGGTAGCTGTGGGTGATGGTCTCGGTGGTCAGCAGGCGGTTGGCATCGCGCAGCGCGGCGATGATCACCGGCACGGCCTTCCAGATGTTCTGGCCGCCGAACAGCGGGAAGTCGCTCGCGTAGCTGCCGTTGCCCTGCACCGGGTTCAGGATGTCGTCGTACGCCACGCCGTGTGCAATGCAGGAGTTGAAGTCGTCCACGCCGTAGGCAGGCGACGAGTGCACGAGGCCCGTGCCGTCGGTGGCCGTGGCGTAGTCGGCCAGGTACACGGGCGACAGGCGCTGGTAGCCCGCATCCACGTCGTACAGCGGGTGCTCGAATTCGAGCCCGCCGAGCTTCTCGCCCTTGACCGTGGCCAGCACCTTGCCGTCGAGCGCATAGCGCGTCATGCACATCTCGACCAGCGAGTTGGCGAGGATCAGCAGGCCGCGCTCGGTGTCGACGAGCGAATACTCGATCTCGGGGTTCAGGTTGATCGCCTGGTTGGCCGGGATCGTCCACGCAGTGGTGGTCCAGATCACGGCGAAGATGTCGCCGAGGATCTGGTGGTCGGTTTCGAAGGCCGCGAGCACCTTCGCGCGGTCGTGCGCCTTGAAGGCGACATCGAGGGTCTGGCTCTTCTTGTCGGCGTACTCGATCTCGAACTCGGCCAGCGACGAGCCGCAGTCGAAGCACCAGTACACGGGCTTGAGGCCGCGGTAGACGAAGCCGCGCTCGATCACGCGCTTGAAGGCGCGCAGCTCGCCGGCCTCGTTGGCGAAATCCATCGTCTTGTAGGGATGGTCCCATTCGCCCAGCACGCCGAGGCGCTGGAAGTCGGCCATCTGCTGGGCGATCTGTTCCGTGGCGTAGGCGCGGCTCTTGGCCTGCATCTCGTCGCGGCTCAGGTTGCGGCCGAACTGCTTCTCGATGGCGTTCTCGATCGGCAGGCCGTGGCAGTCCCAGCCCGGCACGTAGAGCGCGTCGTAGCCCTCGAGCTGGCGCGCCTTGGTGATCATGTCCTTCAGGATCTTGTTGACCGCGTGGCCCATGTGGATCTGGCCGTTGGCATAGGGCGGGCCGTCGTGCAGGATGAACTTGGGCGCGCCGTGACGCGCGTCGCGCAGGCGGTGGTAGCGACCTTCGTCGTTCCATTCCTTGACCCAGCCCGGCTCGCGCTTGGGCAGGTCGCCGCGCATCGGGAAGGGGGTATCGGGCAGGTTGAGGGTGGCGCGGTAGTCGGTGGGGGAGGGAGCGGCAGCGTCAGACATGTTGGGGTGCGAAACAGAGGGGCTTCGACAGGCTCAGCCCGAACTGCACGAAGCGGTCGGTGCGGAAGAAAAGCCGTTCGCCCTGAGCTTGTCGAAGGGCGGCAGCACGGTGCGTGCAGGGCTAAATTCGGTCGCGCGTGGTCTGGCGGTGGGTTTCGGCGTGGGTCGATGCGAAGAACGCACGTGCGTCGCGCCCATCCTTGGCGATGCCCGCAGTCAGGGCCTCGAGGCTGGTGTAGCGCAATTCGTCGTGCAGTTTGTGCAGCAGTTCCACGCGCACGATTTTACCGTAGGCCCCTTCGGACCCCAGATGCGAGGGCCACTCGAGGCAGTGCGTCTCGAGCAGCACCCGGCCCGCGTTGACGTCGTTGGCGTCGAGCGAGGGGCGCACGCCGAGGTTGGCCACGCCGGGCAGCGGCCGGTCGGCCAGTCCGTGGACCAGCACCGCGAAGATGCCGCTGGCGGCCGGCTTCCAGTGCTTGAAGCGCATGTTGAGCGTGCGAAAGCCGTCGTCCTGGCCCGGGGCCGAGGCGCCGAGCGCGCGGCCGAGCTTGCGGCCGTGGACCACGTGGCCCGAGATCGCGTAGGGGCGACCGAGCAGCATCTGGGCGTCGGCCATGCGGCCTTCGGCCAGTGCATCGCGCACGGCCGAACTCGAGACCCGCAGGCCGTGCACCTCGTAGCTGTTCATGCGCGCGACGTCGAAGCCGCGCGCCTCGCCGGCCGCATCGAGCATGGCGTAGTCGCCCGCCCGTTTGGCGCCGAAGCGGAAGTCGTCGCCCACCAGCACATAGCGCGCGCCCAGACCGTCGACCAGCACGTTCTGGATGAATTCCTCGGGCGACTGGCTCGCGAGCCGCTGGTCGAAGGGCAGCACGATGGTCTGCGTAACGCCGCAGGCGGCGAGCTCGCCAAGCTTGTCGCGCAAGGTGCCGATGCGCGCCGGCGCCAGTTCGGGCTTCTTGGTCAGCGCGGCGAAATAGTCGCGCGGATGCGGCTCGAAAGTGAGCACGCAGCTCGGCAGGCCGCGCTGGCGCGCCTCAGTCTGCAGCAGCGCCAGCATGGCCTGGTGGCCGCGGTGGACGCCGTCGAAATTGCCGATCGTGAGGGCGCAGGCCGGAGCCACGCCCGGATGCCGGAAGCCGCGGAAAACCTGCATCTGTAGTATCTTTTTGATAGCGCCTTTTGCCCGTCGAATGGGCGGATCAGGCCGTTTTGTCACAAAGCCGGTATATTGTGACTCAGTGCGTCGCCGCAAGGGTCTCCGACCCGCTCCGTGTCGCTGGTCTTTTTCCGTGTTTCTTTCGTTTTCGAGGAGGCGTGTGGTGAAGGTCTTGAAGCTGTCGGCCCAGGGGCTGCCCCAGTCATGGATATCGCTCGAACAGGCGGTGATCCACTATGCGGCGGACGAAGTCCGCTGGGAGGTGGGCGCGCAGGTCGCTGTGTTCCGTGGCGGGCACAACGCCATCACCGGCGAGCAGTCGCAGATCGCGATCAACAGCATCATCGGCACCAAGGGCGTGCCGCGCATCAACCCCTTCCACCAGCGCCCGGGCCTGACCAACAGCAAGCTGTTTGCGCGCGACCGCAACGTCTGCGCCTATTGCGGCGGCCATTTCCACGAGGACGAGCTCACGCGCGAGCACATCATCCCGTTCGCCCAGAAGGGCATCGACAACTGGATGAACGTGGTCACGGCCTGCAAGCCCTGCAACCACCGCAAGAGCAGCCGCACGCCCGAGCAGGCGAACATGCCGCTGCTGTACGCGCCCTATGTGCCGAGCCTCTGGGAAGACTTCATCCTGCGCAACCGGCGCATCCTGACGGACCAGATGGAGTTCCTGATGGCGCACCTGCCACAGTCCTCCCGGTTGCACGACAGCTGAGCCGGCGCTTCAACGCTTCCAGCCGGGCGGCCGCTTCTCGATGAACGCCTGCACCCCTTCGAGCGCGCTCTCGTCCATCATGTTGCAGGCCATGGTCTGGCTCGCATCGGCCAGCGCGGCCTCGATGCCGGTCTCGAGCTGCCGATAGAACAGGGCCTTGCCGAGCGCCAGCGCCCGGCGCGGCTTGGCGACGATGCTGGCCACCAGCGCCTCGACCGCCGCGTCCAACTCCGTTGGGGCCGCGACGCGGTTGACGAGACCCTTGTCGCGCGCCTCGTCGGCACCGATGAACTCGCCGGTCACGAGCATCTCGAAGGCTTCCTTGCGCCCGAGGTTGCGCGACAGCGTGACGCTCGGCGTGGCGCAGAACAGGCCCACGTTGACGCCGCTGACTGCGAAGCGCGCCTCGCTCGAGGCCACCGCCAGATCGCACACCGCCACCAGCTGGCAGCCGGCGGCCGTCGCGATGCCATGCACGCGTGCGATCACGGGCACCGGAAGCCGCTGCAGCGACAGCATCATGGCGCCGCAGCGCGCGAAGAGCCGCTCGTAGTAGCCGAGCGAAGGTTCGGCGCGCATTTCCTTCAGGTCGTGGCCGGCACAGAAGGCCTTGCCGGTGGCCGCGATCACCACGGCGCGCACGGTGTCGTCGGCCGCGGTGGCGGCGATCGCCTGCTCGAGTGCTGCGAGCATATCTTCGGACAGCGCGTTGAACGCCGCCGGCCGGTTGAGCGTCAGCGTGACCACGCCGCGCGCATCGCGCACGCTGAGGACGCAGGGGTCGGAAGCGGTGATGTCGTTCATAGCCTCGTGCCTCGTCTCAATAGGTCAACTCGAGCACGGTCACATGCGCCTGCGCGGCGGGCCAGCTGAGGCCGGTGATGCGCTCGCCATTGAACTCGCCGGTCACGGCGCGCTGGGGCTCGGCCGCGGCGAGCCGCAGTCTCGACGACGACACGCCCGAACCTCGGGGCGGCACGCCCGGTGGCGGGCTCTGGCCGTCGAAGCGCATGGTGTCGCGCTGGGCGTCGAAATAGCCGCGAGGCCGCGTGAAGACCACGACCGCCTTGGCGTTGGAATCGGCCGGCGTGAGGCGCTCCGGGCGCAGGTTCACGACCTGGCTGCTGCGCGGGAACGGACTGCGGTAGATGTGCGTGGTGCCGTAGCCCGGTGCTGCGAGAACGAACTCGTAGGCCGTGTCGCCGCGCGCCCTGAAAGGGCCCCAGCGGCCGTCGGCGCCGATGTTCTTGCTGTGCACGGCCTCGCCGCGCCGTGCGCCCGTGGCCGGATCGACGGCATGCACCGTGACCTGTGCGCCGTTGAGCGGGATGTTCTCCGCCCCGATGGCGCGGCCGTCGAGCACGACCTGCGCCTCAGGCGCCACCGCCGCGCTGCGCGGCGCCTCGCCGGTAAGAAACTGCCAAGTGGCCGCGAAGGCCGCCGGCGAGAACGAGGTTTCGCGGTGATCCACGCGCGGCAGCACCACGTTGGTCGCGCCCTTGAGCGCGGGACCATCGAAGCCGATGTTCGTCGGCTGGCCCGGCGCGCCGATCCAGAGGCCATCGGGCTGCGCGTATTTGTCGTTGTTGTCGGAGCGCAGCGTGAGCCACTGGACGCCCGGCGTGACCTCTTCTCCGTTCGGCCCCTTCGGCGCATTGAGCTGCTGCATGAAGCCCGAGAGTCCCGAGAACTCGTTGTTCTCGCGCAGGCCCTTCACGGCCCAGATTCCGTGCGCGGGATTGCCGCCGAGCACCACGTGGCTCACCACGGCTGCGCCGCCGCCGTTCTGCACGTAATTGCGGATGGTGTTGCCGCCGCGCGAATTGCCGATCAGCACCACCTTGGCCGCGCCGGTGGCTTTCAGGACCCGCTCGACCTGGGCCTTGAGGAAGGTGGCCGAATCGGTGGTCGAACTGCGGCCCGGCTGCGCCACGGCATCGTCGTCGCGCGCGAGGGGGTAGGGCTGGTCGAGCGCAAAGAGGCGCTCGCGCGGCCAGCCGTTCGATTCGAAGCGCCAGAGGGTGGTCTGCCACAGCGCGGCCGAGTCGCCGTTGCCGTGCATGAAGACGATCGGTGGGCGTTCGGCATGCGAAGGCGAGGGCGTAGTGGCGCAGGCGGTCAGCATGGCAGTGGCGACGAGCCCGAGGGCAAGGAGGGTGCGGCGGGATGGCATGTTTTGCGTTCCTGGCAGGTCCAAGTGAAAACGCCCGCCGGCGCAGGGCGGGCGGGCGTCGATGCTATGAGAGAAATACCTTCAGGCGAAGACCCCGGCCGTGTCCTGCATGCGCGCGGAGACTTCGCCCAAGTGGTGCAGCGAGTCGCCGAAGGTCATCTCGAGCTGCGTGAGCTTGCGGAAGTAGTGGCTGCCGATGTATTCGTCGGTCACGCCGATACCGCCATGCAACTGCACCGCATTGGCCGCCACGAAGCGCATCGACACGCCGAGCTGGTACTTCGCGCGCGCCATCGCCTGCCGGCGCTCGTCGGCTGGGGCTTCGAGCTTGAGCGTGGCGTAGTAGCTCATGGAGCGTGCGAGCTCGAGCTGCATCTTCATGTCGGCCAGCCGGTGGCGCAGCGCCTGGAAGCTCGCGATGACGACGCCGAACTGCTTGCGCTGGTTCATGTATTCGACCGTGAGCGCCACGGTCTTGTCCATGATGCCAACCGCTTCCGCGCAGGTGGCGGCGATGCCGACATCGACCGCGTATTCGAGCACCGGAAGGCCATCGGCCGCGATCAGCGTGGCATCGGCCTTGTCGAACACCACTTCGGCGGCGCGGCTGCCGTCCTGCGTGCCGTAGCCGCGCGCTTCGACGCCGCTCGCGCTGCGCTCGACCAGGAACAGGGCGATGCGGCCGTCGGCCTGCGCCGGCACGATGTAGGCGTCGGCTTCGTCGCCCACGGGCACCACGCTCTTGGCGCCGCTCAGCGACCAGCCGTCACCGGCCTTCACGGCCTTGGCCTCGCACACGTCGAGGCGGTAGCGCGCCTTGCGCTCCTGGTAGGCCAGCACCACGATGGCCTGGCCGCCGGCGATGCGCGGCAGCCAGTTGTCCTTGAGCTCCGCTGGGGCGTGGCCGCCGAGCACGGCGCCGGCGATCAGCGTCTGCACGAAGGGCTCCAGCACGATGCCGCGGCCCAGTTCTTCCATCACCACCATGCCGGCCACCGGGCCCATGCCCAGGCCGCCGTCGTCTTCGGGGATGTAGAGGCCGCCGAGGCCCAGCTCGGCGAGTTCGTCCCAGGCCTCGCGCGAGAAGCCGCCCTTGGCCTCGATGCCGCGGCGGCGTTCGAAGTCGTAGCCCTTGTCGACCCACTTGCGAACGGCGTCGCGCAGTTGTTCCTGCTCGTCGGTGAAATTGAAGTCCATATTCTTGTCTCCTCAGCCCAGCACCGTCTGGGCGACGATGTTGCGCTGAACTTCGTTGGAACCGCCGTAGATGGTGGTCTTGCGCATGTTGAAGAAGGTCGATGCGAGCGGCGCCAGGGCCGGGTTGCCGCCGGGGAAGTCGCCCTGCCAGCCGGCCTCCATCGCCTCTCGGATCAGCGGCAGCGAGTAGGCGCCGCCCGCGAGCATCATCAATTCGCTGTAGCGCTGCTGGATCTCGCTGCCGCGGATCTTGAGCAGGCCCGCGACGTCGAGCGAGTTCTTGCCCGACGTGGCGGCCGACAGCACACGCAGCACCATCATCTCGAGCGCGACGATGTCCACTTCGAGCTTGGCGATCTCGTCGCGGAAGCGCATGTCGTCGTAGACGCCTTCGCTCTTGGCGATGCGCTTCAGGCGCTCGAGTTCGCGCTTGGCGCGGTTCACGTCGGCGATGTTGGTGCGCTCGTGCGAGAGCAGGTGCTTGGCATAGGTCCAGCCCTTGTTCTCCTCGCCGATCAGGTTCTCCGCGGGCACCTCGACGTTGTCGAAGAACACCTCGTTCACTTCGTGGCTGCCGTCGAGCAGCTTGATCGGCCGCACCGTCACGCCGGGCGACTTCATGTCGAGCAGCAGGAAGCTGATGCCGGTCTGGGGCTTGCCCTCGTTGCTGGTGCGCACGAGGTTGAACATCCAGTCGCCGTACTGGCCCAGCGTGGTCCAGGTCTTTTGTCCATTGACGATGTACTTGTCGCCCTGGCGCTCGGCCTTGGTCTTGACCGAGGCGAGGTCGGAACCCGAGCCCGGTTCGCTGTAGCCCTGGCTCCACCAGACCTCGCCGCTGGCGATGCCGGGCAGGAAGCGTTTCTGCTGCTCGGCATTGCCGAAAGCCATGATGACGGGCGCCACCATGACGGGGCCGAACGGGATGATGCGCGGCGCGCCGGCCAGCGCGGTTTCTTCCTCGAACAGGTGGCGCTGGATGGCGGTCCAGCCCGGGCCGCCGAATTCCTTCGGCCAGCCGTAGCCGAGCCAGCCCTTCTTGCCGAGGATCTTGGCCCAGCCCTGCAGATCGTCGCGCGTGAGTTCGAGCGCGTTGTGCACCTTGTGCGAAATCTCTTTGGGAAGGTTCTCTTTGACCCATGCGCGAATTTCTTCGCGGAACTTCTGTTCTTCGGGCGTGAAGCTCAAATCCATGCGTGCCTCGCTGTGTTGAACGGTCGGCGCCATCGCGGCGATGGCGGCCTGTCTCCGGAACCCGGAGTTTTAGCACGGTCGTGCTGTGAACTGGTGTCCGCGCGGCGACAAGTTGTGTGCCGCGGGCGGTGAGCGCCGAACACAGATAATCCCGCCCTCCCATGAAGAACATCGTGATCCTGATCTCCGGCGGCGGCTCCAACATGGCGGCCATCGCGCGCGCCGCGGAACGCGACCGCTGGACCGAACGCTTCGGCGCCCGCGTGGCGGCGGTCGTGAGCAACAAGGCCGATGCGGGCGGGCTCGCGCTTGCCCGGGCGCACGGCATCGCCACTGCCGTCGTGCCGCACCAGGCATTCGCCAGCCGCGAGGCTTTCGACGCGGCCCTGGCCAGTGAGGTCGATGCGCATTCGCCGGCGCTGGTGGTGCTCGCGGGCTTCATGCGCATCCTGACGCCGGGCTTCGTCGACCGCTATGCCGGCCGGCTGGTCAACATCCATCCCTCGCTGCTGCCGGCGTTTCCGGGGCTCGACACGCACCAGCGCGCGATCGATGCCGGCTGCAAGGTGGCGGGCGTGACGGTGCACCAGGTCACGAGCGAACTCGACCACGGCCCGATCCTGGCGCAGGCGGCGGTGCCGGTGTTGCCCGGCGACACCGCCGGCGATCTGGCAGACCGCGTTCTGGCCCAGGAGCATCAGTTGTATCCACGCGCCATTGCCGGGTGGCTGGCAGATACATCGAGACGCATTCGTTAAGAATTGTTTATATTCGCGGTTTTCGGGAGCCCCACTTGAAAACTCCATCGCTACTGCTGGCCGCCACGGGCGCCATTCTGCTCACCGCCTGCGCCGCGCCCGGCTCTGCGACGGCGCCTGCGTCCGCAGCACCGCCCGAGCCGGTCTTTCAATGCAACGCCGATGGGGCCCGCTTTGCGGTGGGCCAGCAGCTGTCGCCCCAATTGGAAGCCGCGGCCCGTGTGCGCGCCGGTGCCGGCACCTCGCGGGCGCTGAAGCCGGGTGAGGTGGTGACGATGGAACTCAACGGCGGACGCCTCAACCTCGATGTGGATGCGCGCGGCCGCGTGACCGACGTTCGCTGCGGCTGAAGCAGCGCAGCGCTCCGGGGCCGAGCCACTTAGGCGGGGGCGAAGCGGGGGCGGCGGACACCGTCGATTTCGACGGTCTCGCCGAACATCGCCGCGGGCCGGACCCAGAGCCCGCCGGCACCATAGAGTGCACGGTAGAGCGTCATCGGCTCCAGTGTCTCGCTGTGCCGGACGGTGCCCAGCACCTCGTATTCGCCGCCCTTGTAGTGGCGGTAGCGGCCCGGAGGCGTCTCGATCAGCGGGGGCAGGTTGTCGTCGTCGTGGGTCACTGCGTTGCTTTCTTTCTTCGGATGGTGGGCGATTCTCCATGGCACTCGGCCGGCTTTCGACGGCGCGGCTGAGACAATGGAGGCATGCACCCCAAAGCCCTGTTGGAGGCCGCCGCCGATCTGGTGGGCCTCGTCCTGAAATTCGATCACCCCGCCGACCAGGTCGTCTCGCGCTTCTTCCGCGACCACCGCGAACTCGGGCCGCGCGAACGCGCCACGCTCGCCGAGACCGTTTATACGGTGCTGCGCAAGAAGCTCCTGTTCGACCACCTCTCGCCTTCGGGCAGCGGCTCGAAGGAGCGCCGCATGGCGATCCTGGGTTTCCATGGCCCGCGCGATTTCGTGAAAAGCGCGCTCAACGACGTCGAGAAGCGCTGGCTCGACAACTGCGACGCCGTCAAGCCCGACGACCTGCTCGAGCGCCACCGCCACAACCTGCCCGAATGGCTGGTCGCGCCGCTGAAGGCCCAGGCCGGCGACGGCTTCTGGGCGTTGGCCGAAAGCCTGCAGCAGCCCGCGCCGCTCGACCTGCGGGTCAACGCCCTGACCGACAAGCGCGCGGAGGTGAAGGCGGAACTGGCCAAGGCCGGCGTTCCCTCGCAGGCTACGCCGTTCTCTCCCTGGGGGCTGCGCATCGACGGCAAGCCGGCCCTGACCAAGCTGGAGGCCTTTGCCCGCGGCGCCATCGAGGTGCAGGACGAAGGATCCCAGCTGCTGGCACTGCTGCTCGACGCCAAGCGCGGCGAGATGGTGGTCGACTTCTGCGCCGGCGCGGGCGGCAAGACGCTGGCGATCGGCGCCACGATGCGCAGCACCGGCCGGCTCTATGCTTTCGACACCTCGGCCCACCGGCTCGACGCACTCAAGCCCCGGCTGGCGCGCAGCAAGCTGTCCAACGTGCACCCCGCAGCCATCGCCCACGAGCGCGACGACCGTGTCAAGCGCTTGGCAGGCAAGATCGATCGCGTGCTGGTGGATGCGCCCTGCTCGGGGCTTGGCACGCTGCGCCGCAATCCCGACCTGAAATGGCGCCAGTCGCCAAAATCGGTCGAGGAACTGACGGCCAAGCAGACTGCCATCCTGCAGAGCGCCGCCCGCCTGGTGAAACCGGGCGGGCGGCTGGTCTACGCGACCTGCAGCGTGCTGCCCGAGGAAAACGAGGCCATTGCCGAGGCTTTCGGTGCCGCCAATCCCGATTTCGTGCCCCAGGACGCCGCCACGCTGCTGCAGGGATTGAAGGTCGAAGGGGCCGAGGGCCTCTGCGCCGGCGGGCCCGACGGCCATCGGTACCTTCGACTGTGGCCCCACCGCCACGCCACCGACGGTTTTTTTGCCGCCGTATGGAACCGTAAATAGGTGTTGCACTCCAAATCAGGGTAATTCTGCGCAATTGCAGAAGGACAAAAGGCCTCGTTTTGGCCTTGGCGCCTTAAAATTGCGTCTAACTGAATAGGCGGCACCTTCGTGCGGCCATGGAGCACCAAACTCAATGTGGATTCCTGACTCTGCCGTTGTGAGCGCGGCCATCGACTGGCTCGGACACGGCTTGTGGAACCTGACATGGTGGCAGATCGTGTTGTACACGCTCGTCACCACGCACATCACGATCGCCGCGGTCACGATCTTCCTGCACCGCACGCAGACCCACCGGGCCATGGACCTGGGGCCGATCCCTTCGCATTTCTTCCGCTTCTGGCTGTGGCTCGGCACCGGCATGGTGACCAAGCAGTGGGTGGCCATCCACCGCAAGCACCACGCCAAGTGCGAGACCGTGGACGATCCCCACAGCCCGCAGGTCAAGGGCATCGACGAAGTGCTCTGGCGCGGCGCCGAGCTGTACCGTGCCGAATCGAAGAACAAGGACACGGTCGAGCGCTACGGCCACGGCACGCCCGATGACTGGATCGAGCGCAACCTCTATACGCGCTACAGCTGGCAGGGTGTCGGCCTGATGCTCGTGCTCAACTTGGCGCTGTTCGGCGTGGTGGGTCTGTCCGTCTGGGCCGTCCAGATGCTCTGGATCCCGATCACTGCGGCCGGCATCATCAACGGCATCGGCCACTACTGGGGCTACCGCAACTTCGAGGCGCCCGACGCCAGCCGCAACGTGTTCCCGTGGGGCGTGATCATCGGCGGCGAAGAGCTGCACAACAATCACCACACCTATCCCACCGCGGCCAAGTTCTCGGTCAAGAAGTACGAGTTCGACATCGGCTGGGTCTACATCCAGATGATGCAGGCGATCGGCTGGGCCAAGGTCAAGAAGCTGCCGCCGAAAATGCAGCTCGGCGATATCCGCCCCGTGGCCGACGAGAAGACGCTCGAGGCGGTCATCGCCAACCGCTACGAAGTGATGGCCGGCTATGCGCGTGAAATGCGCCGTGTGACCAAGGCCGAACTCGCGGCGCTCAAGACCAAGGGCGGCGACATCTCGGTGCTCAAGGCGGCCAAGAACTGGCTCCATCGCGACGACGACAAGGTGCCGCCGTCAGCCCGCACCCACCTGGTCCAGGCGCGCGCCGCCCACCCGGTGATCGACAAGATGGTCACGATGCGCGAAGAGCTGCGCCAGCTGTGGCTCAACACCTCGCAGTCGCGCGAGCAACTGGCGGCCGACCTGGCAGCCTGGTGCCACAGGGCCGAAGCCAGCGGGATCGCGGGCCTGCGCGAGTTCTCGACCCGTCTGCGCTCTGCGCACGCCTGATCGCGCGGCACGGTTTTCGATACCGCCGTTGATCAAAGAAGCCGACCTTGGTCGGCTTTTTTTGCGCCCACAGCACACACAGGCAACAAAAAACCCGCTGGGTGAGCAGCGGGTTCTTCGTGAGGGGAGACCGGGCCGAATTACTTCAGCTTGATTTCCTTGTATTCGACGTGCTTGCGTGCCTTCGGGTCGAACTTCATGATCGACATCTTTTCAGGCATCGTCTTCTTGTTCTTGCTGGTCGTGTAGAAGTGGCCGGTACCCGCGGTGGATTCCAGCTTGATCTTTTCGCGTCCGCCTTTGCTCGTTGCCATGATTCAGCTCCTTAAGCTTGGCCGCGTGCACGCAGGTCTGCGAGCACGGCGTCGATGCCGTTCTTGTCGATCAGGCGCAGCGCGGCGCTCGAAACACGCAGGCGAACCCAGCGGTTTTCAGTCTCGACCCAGAAACGGCGGTATTGCAGGTTCGGCAGGAACCGGCGCTTGGTTTTGTTGTTGGCGTGGGAAACGTTGTTTCCGACCATCGGGCCCTTGCCCGTGATATCGCATACGCGTGCCATGAGGACACTCTTTCTTGAACAGCTGGCACCGGCGCAATCAGGGCGATTGCAGACTCAGGTGTTTTGCAGCTTGACCTCGCCAGAAACGGGTGGCGGTACCCCGGCTTGCCGTAAAAATCACTACAGGCCCACAACAGCCCCTTCCGGGAGACTGTGGGCCTGATTCGGCAAAGCCTTGGATTATAGCCCTTTTGGGCTCAGCGCCACCAGAGCGGCGCACGGCACCGCTCTCAGAGCGTGCCGTCCTGCTCCAGGAAGCGCTGGGCGTCGAGTGCGGCCATGCAGCCCGTGCCGGCGCTGGTGATGGCCTGGCGGTAGATGTTGTCCTGCACGTCGCCAGCGGCGAAGACGCCGGGGATGCTGGTCATCGTGGCAAAGCCCTGCAGGCCGGAGCGGGTCAGGATGTAGTTGTCCTTCATTTCCAGCTGGCCCTGGAAGATGTCGGTGTTGGGGTGGTGCCCGATCGCGATGAAGCAGCCCTTGAGGTCGATCTGCTCGGTCGCCCCGGTCTGCGTGTTCTTGATGCGGATGCCCGTCACGCCCGAGTCGTCGCCGAGCACCTGGTCGAGTTCGCTGTGCAGCTTGAGCACGATCTTGCCTTCGGCAACCTTTTCCTTGACCTTGTCGATCAGGATCGGCTCGGCGCGGAACTTGTCGCGGCGATGCACGAGCGTGACCTTGTTTGCGATGTTGGCGAGGTACAGCGCCTCTTCGACGGCCGTATTGCCGCCGCCGATCACGCAGACCTCCTGCTCGCGGTAGAAGAAGCCGTCGCAGGTGGCGCAGGCGGAAACCCCGCGGCCCATGAACTTCTGCTCTGATTCGAGGCCCAGGTACTTCGCCGAGGCGCCCGTGGCGATGATCAGCGAGTCGCAGGTGTAGGTGCCGCTGTCGCCCGTGAGGGTAAAGGGGCGCTTGCTCAGGTCGACCTTGTTGATGTGGTCGAAGACGATCTGCGTCTTGAAGCGTTCGGCATGCTCCAGGAAGCGCTGCATCAGCTCGGGGCCCTGCACGCCGTGCACGTCGGCCGGCCAGTTGTCGACCTCGGTGGTGGTCATCAGCTGGCCGCCCTGGGCGATGCCCGTGATGAGAAGGGGCTGCAGGTTCGCGCGTGCTGCGTAGACCGCGGCGGTGTAGCCGGCAGGGCCGGAGCCCAGGATCAGGACCTTGGCGTGTTGGGTGGCGGACATAGGGTGATGAGTAGAAAACCTAGGATTTGCGCTGCGTCAGCGTGTACATTTTCAGGGTGGTACCGTTAGGTAGGGAGTATCACCGCCCGGTTCAACACCGGGTGCACGGTGTTTTCAATGGGCGCGATTGTAGTAATCCATCAATCTCACAAATAGCGATGGGGCTGCAGGCGCCGTATCAGGGATCGATCGATGTCAATGCTGTCCAATCTTGAGCTGCTCAGACGCGTTCCGCTGTTCGCTTCGCTGACACCTTCACAGTCAGCGAGCATTGCGGACACGATCATCAAGAAGCGCTTCAAGCGCGCGGAGATGATCGTTGAGCAGGGCAAGAAGTCCGATGCGCTCTACATCATCCTGACGGGTCGCGCGCGCGTGACCAGCGCCGACAACCGCGGCCGGGAAGTCATTCTCGCGACGCTGCACACCGGCGACCACATCGGCGAGATGAGCCTGATCGACGACGAGCCGCATTCGGCCACGGTGCGTGCCGAGATCCAGTGCGACGTGCTCATGCTCGACCGGGAGGCCTTCGCACGCTGCCTGCCCGAGAACTCCTCGATGGCCTACAACATCATGCGCGGGCTGGTGCAGCGCCTGCGCCATGCCGACCGCAAGATCGAGTCGCTGGCGCTCATGGACGTCTACGGACGCGTGGCACGGTCGCTGCTCGAGTTCGCCACGGCAGACGGCGCCGGCAATCTCAAGGTGCGCGACAAGATCTCGCGCCAGGATCTCGCGAAAATGGTGGGTGCCTCGCGCGAGATGGTGAGCCGCGTGATGAAGGACCTGGAGGAGCGCGGCTTCGTCCAGACCCAGGACGACGGATCCATGATCGTCAAGGAGCGGCTGCTGTCGCTGGCGTGAGCCGCGGCCCGGCCGGGGCCTTTTGTTGTAGTGTTCAGCCATCCAGCTGCCGCTTGTCGGGCCGGGTGCCGCGTTTTTCATGACCTATTCGCTCAATACGCTTCAATCTTCTTCCGCCGACGAAGGGCAACCCGTGCGCATGCGCGCCCTGCGCTTCGCACACGAGATCACGCTGGTCGCGGGCTTCGCCGCGTTGCTGTTCTGGCTGCTGGCGATGCTGAGCTTCACGCCGTCCGATGCAGCCTGGTCCACATCGGGCACGGGGGGCGAGGTCAAGAACTGGGGCGGCCGCATCGGTGCCTGGCTGGCCGATGGCAGCTACTTCCTCGCGGGGTATTCGGTCTGGTGGTGTCTTGCGGCAGGCCTTCGCGCATGGCTGTCGTCGCTGGCCCATTGGCTGCGGGGCGGTGAACCCGCAGCCGGCGACCAGCCGGTGCGCGGCCGCTTCAACCGCAGCCGCATCGCGTTCTGGTTTGGCCTGCTGCTGCTGCTGTCCGCGAGCGCGGTGCTCGAATGGTCGCGGCTGTACCGGCTCGAATCCCATCTTCCGGGGTCGGGCGGCGGCGTGCTCGGCTACCTCGTCGGGCCCACCAGCGTGCGCTGGATGGGTTTCACCGGCTCGGCGCTGGTGGCCATCGCGGCGGGCGTGATCGGCTCGGCGCTGGTGTTCCGCTTCTCCTGGACCCAGATCGCCGAGCGCATCGGCGCGCGGGCCTATTCGCTTTTCGAGTGGCGCCGCGAGAAGCGCGAGCTCGCTGCCGACATCGCGATGGGCAAGCGGGCCGCGCGCGAACGCGAAGAGGCCGAAGACCTGCCGTTCTCGCGCACGGGCTCCGACGCGGACGAACCCGAGCCACTGGTCGGCGACGAAGAACTGCGCATCGAGCCGCGTCCGAAGCGCCGCGCGGCCTCGCCGCCGGTGCAGATCGAACCCGCGCTCGCCGAGGTGCCCAGGAGCGACCGCGTCGCCAAGGAGCGCCAGAAGCCGCTCTTCAAGGAACTGCCCGACAGCAAGCTGCCGCAGGTCGACCTGCTCGATGCCGCGCAGGTGCGCCAGGAAACGGTGTCCGCCGACACGCTCGAGATGACGTCGCGCATGATCGAGAAGAAGCTCAAGGACTTCGGCGTCGAGGTGCGCGTGGTGCTGGCCTCGCCGGGCCCCGTCATCACGCGCTACGAGATCGAGCCCGCCACGGGCGTCAAGGGCTCGCAGATCCTCGGCCTCGCCAAGGACCTTGCGCGTTCGCTCTCGCTGGTGTCGATCCGCGTGGTCGAAACGATCCCCGGCAAGAACTACATGGCGCTCGAGTTGCCCAACGCCAAGCGCCAGTCGATCAAGCTCAGCGAGATCCTCGGCTCGCAGGTCTACAACGAAGGCAAGTCGATGCTCACGATGGGCCTCGGCAAGGACATCATCGGCAACCCCGTGGTGGCCGACCTCGCGAAGATGCCGCACGTGCTCGTGGCCGGTACCACCGGTTCGGGCAAGTCGGTCGGCATCAACGCGATGATCCTGTCGCTGCTCTACAAGGCCGAGGCGCGCGACGTGCGCCTGCTCATGATCGACCCGAAGATGCTCGAGATGTCGGTCTATGAAGGCATTCCGCACCTGCTCGCGCCCGTGGTCACCGACATGCGCCAGGCCGCCCACGGCCTCAACTGGTGCGTGGCCGAGATGGAGCGCCGCTACAAGCTCATGAGCAAGCTCGGCGTGCGCAACCTGGCCGGCTACAACACCAAGATCGACGAGGCCAAGGCGCGCGAGGAGTTCATCTACAACCCGTTCAGCCTCACGCCCGACGATCCCGAGCCGCTCAAGCGCGAGCCGCACATCGTGGTCGTGATCGACGAGCTGGCCGACCTGATGATGGTCGTCGGCAAGAAGATCGAGGAGCTCATTGCCCGGCTGGCGCAAAAGGCACGCGCGGCGGGCATCCACCTGATCCTTGCCACGCAGCGGCCCAGCGTGGACGTTATCACCGGCCTCATCAAGGCGAACATTCCCACGCGCATCGCGTTTCAGGTGTCGAGCAAGATCGACAGCCGCACCATCCTCGACCAGATGGGGGCCGAGGCGCTGCTCGGCATGGGCGACATGCTCTACATGCCCAGCGGCACCGGCCTGCCGATTCGTGTGCATGGCGCCTTCGTGAGCGACGACGAAGTGCACCGCGTCGTGGCTTACCTGAAGAGCCAGGGCGAGCCCGACTACATCGAGGGTGTGCTCGAAGGCGGCACGGTGGACGGCGACGGCGACATGCTCGGCGACGGCGGCGATGCCGAGAAGGACCCGATGTACGACCAGGCGGTGGAGGTGGTGCTGAAGAACCGCAAGGCCAGCATCTCGCTCGTGCAACGCCACCTGAAGATCGGCTACAACCGCGCCGCGCGGCTCGTCGAGGACATGGAGAAAGCCGGCCTGGTGAGCGCAATGAGCGGCAGCGGGCAGCGCGAGATACTGGTGCCGGCGCGCGCCGAATAGCCAGCAAAGGCCTGCTCGTCCCGCCGTTACGCGCTGACATGCCGGTTGCAAACTCCGCGCTAGCGTTGCAAAACTTCATCGAACCCCGCACATGGCGCCACGCGCCGCGGGGTATGGTCATGCCAACGCGGTTCGCGTGCTGAGGAATCCCAAATGAAAATTCGTCACTGGCTGTTGATCGGCCTTCTCTGTTCCGCCAATGCCTGGGCCGGCGGCCTCGAAAGCCTCGAGACCTTCGTCAAGACGGTGAAATCGGGCCGCGCCGATTTCACCCAGACCGTCACCGCACCGCCGCGCGACGGCCAGCCGGGCCGCGCCAAGACCTCGAACGGCACCTTCGAATTCCAGCGTCCCGGCAAGTTCAAGTTCGACTACCAGAAGCCTTTCGCCCAGACCATCGTGGCCGACGGCAAGACGCTCTGGCTCTACGACGCCGACCTCAATCAGGTCACGCAGCGCGCGCAGTCGCAGGCGCTGGGCTCCACGCCCGCTGCGCTGATCGCCGCGGCGCCCGACCTGCGTGCACTGCAGGCCGACTTCACGCTCGAAGCCGCGCCCGAACGCGACGGCCTCCAGTGGGTCAAGGCCACGCCCAAGAACAAGGACGGCCAGCTGCAGCACGTGCAGGTCGGCTTCCTGGGCGATGCGCTTGCCGCGCTCGAAATTCTCGACAGCTTCGGCCAGCGTTCGGTGCTCAAGTTCAGCAAGGTCGAGGTGAACCCGGCGCTCGCCGCGAACGTGTTCGACTTCAAGGCGCCCGCGGGGGCCGACGTTCTCAAGCAGTAGCAGTCGAAGCGCAACCCACCGATCCAGCAAGCAGGTTTGGCCACCTCGTCGCACCAACCCCTCGCCGAGCGCCTGCGTCCGAAGACGCTCGGCGAAGTGATCGGCCAGCAGCACCTGCTCGGCCCAGGCATGTCGCTGCGCATTGCGTTCGAATCGGGCCAGCCGCACTCGTGCATCCTCTGGGGGCCGCCCGGCACCGGCAAGACGACGATCGCGCGGCTCATGGCCGACGCCTTCGATGCGCAGTTCCTCAGCATCAGTGCCGTGCTCGGCGGCGTCAAGGACATCCGCGAGGCTGTCGATCGCGCCACGGCGGTGCGCGACGGTCTCGAGCAGCGGCGCACCATCGTCTTCGTCGACGAGGTGCACCGCTTCAACAAGAGCCAGCAAGACGCCTTCCTGCCGCATGTGGAGTCGGGCCTTTTCACCTTCATCGGCGCCACCACCGAGAACCCGTCCTTCGAAGTCAACTCGGCACTGCTTTCGCGCGCCGCGGTGTACGTGCTGCAGCCGCTGACGGAGGCCGACCTCAAGCAGATCGTGGGCAAGGCACAGGCGATCGGGGCGGTGCCTGCGATCGAAGACGCCGCAGTCGACCGGCTGATCGCCTACGCCGACGGCGATGCGCGGCGCCTGCTCAACACGCTCGAGACGCTGGCTGTAGCGGCGCGCGCCGAGAAACTGGTCCAGATCAACGACGAATGGCTGTTGCGCGTGCTCGGCGAGCGCATGCGGCGTTACGACAAGGGCGGCGAGCAGTTCTACGACACCATCAGCGCGCTGCACAAGTCGGTGCGCGGCAGCGATCCCGATGCCTCGCTCTACTGGTTCGTGCGCATGCTCGACGGCGGCGCCGATCCGCGCTACATGGCGCGGCGGCTGATCCGCATGGCGAGCGAAGACATAGGCCTGGCCGACCCGCGCGCGCTCCGGCTGGCGCTCGACGCGGCCGAGGTCTACGAGCGGCTCGGCACGCCGGAGGGCGAACTCGCGCTGGCCGAATGCGTGGTCTATCTGGCGATCGCGCCCAAGTCGAACGCGGTCTACAGCGCGTACAACGCGGTGCGCGCGCTGGTCAAGAAAGACAGCACGCGCCCGGTGCCGATGCACCTGCGCAATGCGCCGACCAAGCTCATGAAAGAGCTCGACTATGGCAAGGGCTACCGCTATGCGCATGACGAGGAGGGTGGTTTCGCCGCCGGCGAGCGCTACCTGCCCGACGGCCTCGAGGGCCAGGTCTTCTACCAGCCCGTCGAGCGCGGCCTCGAGATCCGTATCGCAGAAAAGCTGCGCGAACTGCGCCGGCGCAACGCCGGGCGCGAAGGCTGATACGCGTTCGTCAACGGCGCGCCGCGCCATGCATGACTTCACACGCATATAGCATGGCGTGAGCGGGTAAACCCCGTACGGCGTGCACCAGAACGAAGCTGGTGGATGCTTACAATCCCGCCCACAAATCAGCCAGCGGCACATGCTGGCTGGTTTTTTGCTTATCAAGCCAAGGCGCCCAACCGGAGCCAAGGTGGGTGAATAGCGTCCGCAAGCGGATGCAACCAAAAGGGAACGCGTTATGGAAATATTGCTGCAGCAGATCATCAACGGTCTGGTCCTCGGCAGCATGTATGCCTTGATAGCCTTGGGCTACACCATGGTGTACGGCATCATCAACCTGATCAACTTTGCGCACGGCGAGGTGCTGATGGTGGGCGCGCTCACCAGCTGGACCATCATCGGCCTGATGCAGGAATCGATGCCCGGCGCGCCCGGCTGGCTCGTCCTGATCATCGCGCTGGTCATCGCCTGCGTGGTGGCCGCCACGCTGAATTTCGTGATCGAGAAGGTCGCCTACCGACCGCTTCGCAACAGTCCCAAGCTCGCGCCGCTGATCACCGCCATCGGCATGTCGATCCTGCTGCAGACGTTGGCCATGATCATCTGGAAGCCCACCAACAAGGCCTATCCCAACCTGCTGTCGACCGACCCCATCCATGTGGGCGGCGCGGTGATCTCGCCCACGCAGGTCATGATCCTCAGTGTCACGGCCTTCTCGCTCGTGGTGCTGATGTGGCTCGTCAACTACACCAAGCTCGGCCGCGCGATGCGCGCCACGGCCGAGAACCCGCGCGTCGCGGCGCTCATGGGCATCCGGCCCGACATGGTCATCTCGGCCACCTTCATCATCGGCGCGGTGCTCGCGGCCATCGCGGGCGTCATGTATGCGTCCAACTACGGCATTGCACAGCATTCGATGGGCTTCCTGCCCGGCCTCAAGGCCTTCACGGCGGCGGTGTTCGGAGGCATCGGCAACCTGGCCGGCGCGGTCGTCGGCGGCATCCTGCTGGGGCTGATCGAAGCCATCGGCTCGGGCTATATCGGTACGCTGACTGGCGGTGTGCTCGGCAGCCACTACAGCGACATCTTCGCCTTCATCGTGTTGATCGTCATGCTCACGCTGCGACCCTCGGGGCTGCTCGGCGAGCGCGTGGCGGACCGGGCCTGAGGAGCAGCACACCATGAAGAACAGCAAAAACCTCGCGCTCTACATCCTGGGCGTCGTCGCGGTGCTCGCACTGCCGATCCTCCTGCAAACCCAGGGCAATGCCTGGGTGCGCATCGCCGACATCGCGTTGCTCTACGTGCTGCTCGCGCTGGGCCTGAACATCGTGGTGGGCTATGCCGGCCTGCTCGACCTTGGCTACGTCGCCTTTTTTGCGGTCGGCGCGTACCTCTTCGCGCTGATGGGCTCGAGCCACCTGTCCGACACCTTCCCGTGGTTCAAGGCCATGTTCCCGAACGGGCTGCACACCTCGCTGCTCATCGTGATACCCCTGGCGCTGCTCGTGGCCGGCGTGCTCGGGGTGCTGCTCGGTGCGCCCACGCTGAAGCTGCGCGGCGACTACCTTGCCATCGTGACACTGGGTTTCGGCGAGATCATCCGGGTGTTCCTGAACAACCTGGACCACCCGGTCAACATCACCAACGGCCCGAAGGGCATCACCTCGATCGACTCGATCAAGTTCTGGGGGCTCGACCTCGGCAAGTCGTTGAAGTTCGAGGGCTTCACGATCTCGTCGGTCACGCTGTACTACTACTTGTTCCTGGCCCTGGTCGTCGCCACCGTGATCATTTCGCATCGGTTGCAGGTGTCGCGCATCGGGCGCGCCTGGATGGCCATCCGCGAGGACGAGATCGCGGCCAAGGCCATGGGCATCAACACCCGCAACATGAAACTGCTGGCCTTCGGCATGGGCGCGAGCTTCGGTGGCGTGTCGGGCGCGATGTTCGCGTCGTTCCAGAGCTTCGTTTCCCCCGAATCGTTCAGCCTCATGGAGTCGGTGATGATCGTCGCCATGGTGGTGCTGGGCGGCATCGGCCACCTGCCGGGCGTGATCCTCGGCGCGGTGCTGCTGGCGGCACTGCCCGAGGTGCTGCGCTACGTGGCCGGTCCGCTGCAGACGATGACCGACGGGCGGCTCGATGCCTCCATCCTGCGCCAGCTGTTCATCGCGCTCGCGATGATCGGCATCATGCTCGTGCGGCCGCGCGGCTTGTGGCCCTCGCCCGAGCACGGCAAGACGCTGAAGAAGAAGGGCGGCGTGCCGGTCGATCCGGCGCACGCCACAGTGGCCCCCGGCTCGCTGCAGACGCATGCGCCCGGCATCGACACGCCAGCCGACGAACTGCCTGGCGATGCTTCGCGTCCCATGTCGATCAATCCCTGACCAAGGAGAAAAAGACATGACGACAGACACCATCCTCGAAGTCCGCGGCATCTCCAAGCGCTTCGGCGGCCTGCAGGCGCTTTCGGACGTGGGCATCACGATCAAGCGCGGCCAGGTCTACGGCCTGATCGGTCCCAATGGCGCCGGCAAGACGACCTTCTTCAACGTGATCACCGGGCTCTACACGCCCGACAGCGGCAGCTTCGAGCTGGCCGGCAAGCCCTACCAGCCCACGGCGGTGCACGAGGTCGCCAAGGCCGGCATTGCGCGCACCTTCCAGAACATCCGCCTGTTCGCCGAGATGACGGCGATCGAGAACGTGATGGTCGGGCGCCATATCCGCACCCATTCGGGTGTGTTCGGCGCCATGCTGCGCACCCGCTCGTTCAAGGCCGAGGAAAAGGCCATCGCCGAACGCGCGCAGCAGCTGCTTGACTATGTCGGCATCGGCAAGTTCGCCGACTACAAGGCGCGTACGCTGTCGTACGGCGACCAGCGCCGGCTGGAAATTGCACGTGCGCTGGCCACCGATCCGCAGCTCATCGCGCTCGACGAACCGGCCGCCGGCATGAACTCGACCGAGAAGGTGCTGCTGCGCGAGCTGATCGACCGCATCCGCAAGGACGACCGGACCATCCTGATCATCGAACACGACGTGAAGCTCATCATGGGCCTGTGCGACCGCGTCACCGTGCTCGACTACGGAAAGCAGATCGCCGAAGGCACGCCCTACGAAGTGCAGAAGAACGAAAAGGTCATCGAGGCCTACCTCGGGACGGGAGCCCACTGACATGAGCACGACTGCAAGCATGAGCGACGCCACGACCACCACGCCCTCGACCACGAGCGCCGCGGCGCAAGCCAAGGCGGCGGGCAAGACCCTGCTGAAGGTCTCGGGCCTGCGCGTGGGCTACGGCGGCATCCAGGCCGTGAAGGGAGTCGATTTCGAAGTCCGCGAGGGCGAGCTGGTCTCGCTGATCGGCTCGAACGGCGCCGGCAAGACCACGACCATGAAGGCCATCACGGGCACGTTGCCCGCGGGCGCCGGCGACATCGAGTTCCTGGGCCGCAGCATCAAGGGGCGTGGCGCATGGGACCTCGTCGGCGAGGGCCTGGTGATGGTGCCCGAAGGCCGCGGCGTCTTCACGCGCATGACGATCACCGAGAACCTCCAGATCGGCGCCTACATCCGCAACGACAAGGCCGAGATCGCCGCCGACATGGAGCGCGTGTTCGTCACCTTTCCGCGCCTGCGCGAGCGCAAGGACCAGCTCGCGGGCACCATGTCGGGCGGCGAGCAGCAGATGCTCGCCATGGGCCGCGCGCTCATGGCCAGGCCCAAGGTGCTGCTGCTCGACGAGCCCACCATGGGCCTGTCGCCGATCATGTGCGACAAGATCTTCGAGGTGGTGCAGACCGTCTCGGCGCAGGGCGTGACCATCCTGCTGGTCGAGCAGAACGCCAATCGCGCGCTGCAACTGGCCGACCGAGGCTACGTGATGGAGTCGGGGCTCATCACCATGGACGGTGATGCCAAGGCGCTGCTGCGCGACCCGCGCGTGCGCGCCGCGTACCTGGGCGAATAGACCGGTTCCAGCGCCAGGCGGCCGCCTCCGGGCGGCCGTTTTCTTTGGGGCGTCAGTCCACCTTTGCGCCGGTTGCCTTCACGACGCCTTCGTATTTCGAGAGTTCGCTCTTCATGAACGCCCCGAACTGCTCGGGCGTGTTGGCGACCGGTTCGGCCAGCAGCGAGGCGAAGCGGGTTTTCGTCTCGGGCGAATTGAGCGCGGCCACGAATGCCTGGTTGAGCTTGGCGAGCACATCCTGCGGCGTGCCGGCCGGTGCGACCAGGCCCCACCAGGTGTCGATCGAGAAGCCCTTGAGCGTGTCCGACACCGGCGGCACATCGGGCATCGCGCTGCTGCGCTGCAGGCTCGTGACAGCGATGGCCTTGAGCTTGCCCGAGCGGATGTTCGGTGCCGCCGTCGCGAGGTTGTCGAAGTTGAAATCGACCTGTCCCGAGAGCAGCGCCAGCTGCGCCGGATTGCCGCCGTTGTAAGGGATGTGCAGCGCGAAGATGCCGGCCTGCTTCTTGAACAGCTCGCCCGCGAGGTGACCGGCGCTGCCGTTGCCGCCGCTGCCGTAGTTGAGCTTGGCAGGGTTGGCCTTGGCGTAGCGGATCAGGTCGGCCACGGAATTGATGTTCAGGCGCTTGGCGGTGTCGGCATTCATCACCAGCACGTTCGGCACCCGCACCATCTGCGTGACCGGTGCGAAATCGGTCGCCGCATTGAACGGCATCTTGCTGTAGAGCCACGGGTTGACCGCATGCGTGGCCGTGGCGGCGATGCCGATCGTGAGCCCGTCGGGCGCCGCCTTGGCCACCGCGTCGGCGCCGATGTTGCCGCCTGCACCCGGCTTGTTGTCGATGATGACCGTGCCCAGGCTGTCCTTCACGCGCTCGGCGAGCACGCGCGCCGTGATGTCGATCGGGCCGCCCGGTGCATAGGGCACCACGAGGCGGATGGGGCGCTGCTGTTGCGCCGTGGACTGGCCGGCGGCAAGGAGCGTGGCGGTTGCGCACAGCGCAAGGAGGAAGTGTCTCGTCTTCATTTTTTCTCGTTTCGGATGATTCGAATTCCCCGGCAGACCAGGGCAGGGCAAGCCGAAGACGCTCAGGGCAGGGCCTTGTCGGCTTCGGTGGTGAACGCGTCGGCGAAGAACTCGTCCTCGGGGAGGCCGGCCATCCCGACGTAGTCGTGCTTGGCCGATTCGACCACGATCGGTGCGCCGCAGGCATACACCTGGTGGCCCGACAGGTCGGAGAAATCTTCGAGCACCGCGCGGTGGACGAAGCCGGTGCGGCCGGTCCAGTTGTCGTCGGGGGTCGCATTGGACACCACGGGCACGTAGCGCAGGTTCGGCATCTCGGCCATCTGCGCGCGCATCCAGTCGTCCATGTAGAGGTCCTCGGGCCTGCGGCCGCCCCAATACAGCGTGGCGGGCCGCTCGATGCGCTTGAACTTCATGTGCTCGAGCAGCGCCTTGATCGGCGCGAAGCCCGTGCCGGAGGCCAGCAGCACGATCGGCTTGTCGGAGTCCTCGCGCAGGAAGAAGCTGCCGTAGGGGCCTTCGATGCGAAGGATCTCCTTCTCCTTCATCGTATTGAACACGTGGTCGGTGAACTTGCCGCCCGGCAGGTGCCGCAGGTGCAGCTCGATCCCCGTGCCGGGTTCGGCCAGCGTGTGCGGCGCATTCGCCATCGAATAGCTGCGGCGCACGCCGTCGCGCAGGATGAACTCGACGTACTGGCCGGCATGGAACTGCAGCGGCTCGCCAGCCGGCAATTGCAGGCGGAGCTTCATCACGTCGTGCGACAGCCGCGTGAGCGCGAGCACCCGCACCGGCATCTTGCGGATCGGCAGCGCGCCGGCTTCCGTGACCTGGCGCGACTCGAGCACCACGTCGCTCTTCGGATGGGCGCAGCAGGTCAGCACGTAACCCGCAAGCTGCTCCTCGGCGCTCAGCGCCTTGCTCTGGTGCGGACCGAGCTCGACCTCGCCCGAGAGCTTGCGGCACTTGCACGAGCCGCAGGCGCCGTCCTTGCAGCCATACGGCAGGCCGATGCCCTGGCGGATGCCCGCAGCGAGAATGGTTTCGTCGCCATGCACCACGAAGTGACGCCCACTAGGCTCGACGGTGATGGAAAAGCCCGCATCGTGCGGCGCTGCAACAGTCATCGGTATTCTTCGGCTTCTTTCAGCCTGGGTCTGAAAAAGGGAAAGGAACCCGGATTTTGCCTTCAATCAATAGCCCTTCCGGCGCGCTGCCGGCGCGCTTCCGGCGTGAGCGCCTGCTGATCGTCGGTTGCGGCGACGTGGGCCAGCGCGTGGCGGGCCGCCTTGCTGGCCGCCTGCAGCTGGTAGCGCTCACTTCATCGGCCGACCGGGTGCCCGCGCTGCGTGCCGCGGGCATTCGACCGCTGCAGGGCAACCTCGACGACCCGGCGAGCCTGCGCCGCCTGGCCGGCATCGCCACCCGCGTGCTGCACCTAGCCCCGCCCGCGCGCGACGGCGGCGCGGCCTGGTGGCGCGACCTGCGGACCACCGCGCTCGTGCGTGCGCTACGGCTGCGCATGGCGCCGGGGGCCCTCGTTTACGGCTCTACCAGCGGCGTGTATGGCGACTGCGGCGGCGCCCGCGTGAGCGAGACGCGCGCCGTGCAGCCCGACACGCCGCGCGCCCACCGTCGCGTGGACGCCGAACGCGCCGTGCGATGGCTCGGCCGCAGTGCGGGCGTGCGCGCGAGCATCCTGCGCATTCCCGGCATCTATGCGCCCGACCGCGTGGGCGGCACGCCGCGCCAGCGGCTCGAACGCGGCACGCCCGTGTTGCGGCGCGAGGATGACGTCTACACGAGCCACATCCACGCCGACGACCTGGCGCGCGCCTGTGTGGCGGCGCTCTATCGTGGCCGGCCGCAGCGCGTGGTGCACACCGCCGACGACACCGAGCTGCGCATGGGCGACTACATCGACCTCGCGGCCGATCTCTACGGCCTGCCGCGCCCGCCGCGCGTGGCGCGCGACGAGGCCGAGCGACAGCTGCCGGTGCAGCTCTTGAGCTTCATGGGGGAATCGCGCCGGCTCGACAACACGCGGCTCAAGCGCGAGCTGCGGGTGCGGCTTGCGCATCCGACGGTGCATACCGGGCTGATTGCACGGGCGTCCGGGTGTAGTTGACCTCCACGGCAAGCGCTTCGTCTCCCGCGGGCGTGATGTTGAACATGCGGATGTTCAGGTGCGCTGGGTCGGGCTGCGACAGCTCGGTGCGCCAGCCCCAGCGCGGGCCTCCAGGGCGCTCGCCGTAGCTGCCCAGCGCGCCGAACCTTCCGTGGTCGAAACGGCCGGTGCTGAACATGATCGATGTGCCGGTGCCGAAGCTTTCGCCCCAGGCGCACTCGAAGGCGTTGTCGTCGAGATGGTAGGCCCACAGTGCGACGCCCTCGAAAGGCGCGCCACTGCAATGGCCCTCGTATTCGTGCAACAGGAACCTGCCGCGGCCGACCAGCCGGATACGCCCGCGCTGCACCGATTCCTCGGCCAGCTTTTCGGGCTCGTACCACAACCGGAAACGGCCTTCCCACTCGCCGACCATCGCAGCGAGACGGTGGTGCACGCCGCCGGGGGCAGCGGAACGTTCGAACATTTCCTTGCTCACGGAACCTCGCTTGGTTGGTGCCCGGGGCCGGAATCGAACCGGCACACCTTTCGGTGGGGGATTTTGAGTCCCCTGCGTCTACCAATTTCACCACCCGGGCACATCCGGAAGGAAGCCCAAAATTATGGCACAGTGCCTGCCATGAACTATCCGACGATCGAAGACGCCATCGGCAAGACGCCGTTGGTGGCATTGCAGCGCATCGACGCGGCCGAGAACGCCAGGCGCGGCAATGTGATTCTCGCCAAGCTCGAAGGCAACAACCCCGCAGGGTCGGTCAAGGACCGTCCGGCCCTCTCGATGATCAAGCGCGCCGAGGAGCGCGGCGAGATCAAGCCCGGCGACACGCTGATCGAGGCCACGTCGGGCAACACGGGCATCGCGCTGGCCATGGCCGCGGCCATCAAGGGCTATCGCATGGTGCTGATCATGCCGGAAGACCTCTCCGTCGAGCGCGCCCAGACCATGAAGGCGTTCGGCGCCGAGCTGCTGCTCACGCCCAAGAGCGGTGGCATGGAATACGCGCGCGACCTCGCCGAGCAGATGGTCGCGCAGGGCAAGGGCCGGGTGCTCGACCAGTTCGCCAACCCCGACAACCCGCGCATCCACTACGAGACCACAGGCCCCGAGATCTGGGCCGACACCCAGGGCAAGGTCACCCATTTCGTGAGCGCAATGGGCACCACGGGCACCATCACCGGCGTCTCCCGTTTCCTGAAGGAAAAGAACCCCGCGGTGCGCATCGTCGGCGCGCAGCCGGCCGAGGGGTCGCGCATTCCGGGCATCCGCAAGTGGCCGACCGAATACCTGCCCAAGATCTACGACGCGAGCCGGGTCGACGAGGAAATCAGCGTGAGCCAGGACAACGCCGAAGAGTTGTGCCGGCGCCTCGCGCGCGAGGAGGGCATCTTCGGCGGCATCTCCGCGGCAGGCGCGCTATGGGTGGCGCTCGAGGTGGCCAAGACCGTCGAGAACGCCACCATCGTCTTCGTGGTGTGCGACCGCGGCGACCGCTATCTGTCCACCGGCGTGTTCCCGGCCTGAACCCGATGGTCCACCCCAAGTTCTGCCAGGCCTGCGCCACCCCGCTCGAATGGATCGCGCTGATGGAAGACGGCGGCCCGAAGGAGCGGCTGCGCTGCCCGTCGTGCGGCCACACGCACTGGAACAACCCGACGCCGGTGCTCGCGGCCATCGTCGAGTACCGCGGCCAGGTGCTGCTGGCTCGCAACGCCGCCTGGCCCGCGAAGATGTATGCGCTGATCACGGGCTTCATGGAAGCCGGCGAGACGCCTGAAGAAGGCATCTCGCGCGAGGTCAAGGAAGAAACCAACCTCGACGTCAGTGCGACGAAGCTCGTGGGCGCCTATGACTTCCAGCGCATGAACCAGATCATCATTGCCTACCACGTGGTGGCCGACGGCGAGGTGAAGCTCTCGCCCGAACTCGTGGACTACCGCCTCTACGACCTGCCGGCGCTCAAGTGCTGGCCTGCAGGCACCGGCTACGCGCTGGCCGACTGGCTGCGCACGCGCGGGCACGAGCCGGTGTTTTTTACCGCGGCCGAGAACGAAGAGCGGCGGCGCGGCCTCGTCCTGCCGCCCGAGGAGCCCAAGACCCATGCAGATTGATCGCGAACTCGACACGCGGGGCCTGAACTGCCCGCTGCCCATCCTCAAGGCCAAGAAGTCGCTCAACGACATGGCGAGCGGCCAGTTGCTCAAGGTCGTGTCGACCGACCCAGGTTCCCTGCGCGACTTCCAGGCCTTTGCGCGGCAGACCGGCAACGAGCTGGTCGAGCAGCAGACGGTCGGCAGCGACTTCATCCACGTGCTGAAGCGGCGCTGACCGCCAAAGAGAAGGGGCCCCGCGGGGCCCCTTTCCGTTTCAGAGCTCGAGGCTCTTGAGGTATTCGCGGAACTGGCCGCCGACCTCGGGGTGCGCGAGTGCCAGTTCCACCGAGGCCTGCAGGAAGCCTTCCTTGCTGCCGCAGTCGTAGCGCGTGCCCTTGTAGGCATAGGCGTAGACCGCTTCCTTCTTCATCAGCGCGGCGATGCCGTCGGTGAGCTGGATCTCGCCGCCCGCGCCCTTGGGCTGGTTGCGTATTTCGTCGAACACACCGGGCGTGAGGATGTAGCGCCCCGCCACGCCAAGGCGCGACGGCGCGTCCTCGGGCTTGGGCTTCTCGACCATGCGGTCGACCTTCACGAGGTCGTCGCCGATCGATTGGCCGGCCACGATGCCGTAGCGCTTGACGTGTTCCAGCGGCACTTCCTGCACGGCGAGCAGCGAAGCGCCGAGCTTTTCGAAGGCGGCCGTCATCTGCGCCAGCACCGGCTCGCCACCCGACGGGCCGACCATCAGGTCGTCGGCCAGCAGCACGGCGAAGGGCTCGTTGCCCACCAGGTGCTCGGCGCAGAGCACCGCATGGCCGAGGCCCAGCATGCGAGGCTGGCGCACGTAGGAGCAGGTCATGTCGTCGGGCATCACCGAGCGCGCGATGTCGAGCAGCGCGGTCTTGCCGCTGGCTTCTAGCTGGCTCTCCAGTTCGTAGGCCGTGTCGTAGTGGTCTTCGATGGCACGTTTGTTTCGGCCAGTTACGAAAATCATGTCGCGAATGCCCGCTGCGTAGGCTTCCTCAACCGCGTACTGGATGAGTGGCTTGTCGACAACCGGCAGCATTTCCTTTGGCTGCGCCTTGGTGGCGGGCAGGAAGCGGGTGCCGAACCCGGCAACGGGGAATACGGCCTTGCGGATGCGTGTCGAGGGTGTGGGCATGGACAGTTCGGGCGTTTGTTCGTTCGGTTGAAGAAGAAGGTTTACGGTCGAAAAGCGGCATCTAAATGCCGCCTTCTTATGCTAAACCCTGCCCGAATTGACATGTGTCAGCCGAGGCGCACAAGTTGGTCGCGCAAACGCTCCAATGTGGCGCTGAAATCGGCCAGCCGCTTGCGCTCCTGGTCGATCACCGCGGCCGGCGCCTTCGCCACGAAGGCCTCGTTGCCGAGCTTGCCGTTCACTTTCTGGACCTCGCCCTCGACGCGCGCGATCTCCTTGCCGATGCGCAGCTTCTCGGCGGCCTTGTCGATCTCCATGTGCAGGCACAGCCGCGCCGTGCCCACCACCGCCACGGGCGCAGCCTCGGCGGCCGCGGCCCACGAGTCCTCGTCGTCGAAGACCTTCACTTCCTTGAGCTTGGCGAGCGCCTGCAGCACTGGCGCCGCATCGCGCAGGAACGCCGCGCCCTCGGCATCGTCGGCCACCGCGTAGAGCGGCAGGCGCGTGGCGGGCGACACGTTCATCTCGCCGCGCAGCGTGCGGCAGGCGTCCACCAGCGCCTTGAGCCGCGCCACGTGCGCCTCGGCGGCCTCGTCGATCTTCGCGGGCTGGCTCTGCGGATAGGCCGCCACCATGATCGATTCGCCTTCGCGCCCGGCCACCGGCGCCACCTTCTGCCAGAGTTCCTCGGTGATGAACGGAATGATCGGATGCGCGAGCCGCAGCAGCGCCTCGAGCGTGCGGATCAGCGTGCGGCGCGTGGCGCGCTTCTGCGCATCGTCGCCGGTCTGGATCTGCACCTTCGCGATCTCGAGGTACCAGTCGCAGAACTCGTCCCAGGCGAACTGGTAGATCGCGTTGGCGACGTTGTCGAGCCGGTATTCCTCGAAGCCCTTGGCCACTTCGGCCTCGACGCGCTGCAGCTGCGACACGATCCAGAAGTCGGCGCGGCTGAACTTCAGGTAGCCGTGCGCCGGTCCGCCGACGGCGCATTCTTCCTTCGTGTGCTCGCGCAGGCCGCAGTCCTGGCCTTCGCAATTCATCAGCACGAAGCGCGTCGCGTTCCAGAGCTTGTTGCAGAAGTTGCGGTAGCCCTCGCAGCGCTTGCTGTCGAAGTTGATGTTGCGCCCGAGCGAGGCGAGCGAGGCAAAGGTGAAGCGCAGCGCGTCGGCGCCGAAGGCCGGAATGCCGTCGGGAAACTCCTTCTGCGTGTTCTTGCGGACCGCCGGTGCGGTCTCGGGGCGGCGCAGGCCCTGCGTGCGCTTGTCGAGCAGCTCGGGCAGCGCGATGCCGTCGATCAGGTCGACCGGGTCGAGCACGTTGCCCTCGGACTTGCTCATCTTCTTGCCCTGCGCGTCGCGCACCAGGCCATGCATGTACACGTCGCGGAACGGCACCCTGCCCGTGAAGTGCTTCGTCATCATGATCATCCGGGCGACCCAGAAGAAGATGATGTCGTAGCCCGTGACCAGCACGCTCGAAGGCAGGTACAGGTCGAGCTCCGGCGTCTTCTCGGGCCAGCCGAGCGACGAGAAGGGCACCATCGCCGACGAATACCAGGTGTCGAGCACGTCCTCGTCGCGGCGGAGTTGCTTGCCCGGCGCCTTGGCCTGCGCCTCGGCCTCGTCGTGCGCCACGTACACATTGCCGTCCTCGTCGTACCAGGCCGGAATCTGATGGCCCCACCAGAGCTGGCGCGAAATGGTCCAGTCCTGGATGTTCTCCATCCAGTGGTTGTAGGTGTTGACCCAGTTCTCGGGCACGAAGCGCACTTCGCCCGACTTCACCACGTCGATGGCCTTCTGCGCGATCGACTGGCCGTCGGCGCCGGGCCGCATCATCGCCACGTACCACTGGTCGGTGAGCATGGGCTCGACCACCGCACCCGAACGCGTGCAGCGCGGCACCATGAGCCGGTGCTTCTTGATCTCGACCATGAGCCCGAGCGCCTCGAGATCGGCCACCACGGCCTTGCGCGCCACGAAGCGGTCCATGCCGCGGTACTTCTCGGGCGCGTTCTCGTTGATGGTGGCGTCGAGCGTGAGGATGCCGATCACCTCGAGCTCGTGGCGCTGGCCGACGGCGTAGTCGTTGTAGTCGTGCGCGGGCGTGACCTTGACCACGCCGGTGCCGAATTCCTTGTCGACGTAGTCGTCGGCAATGACCGGAATGAGCCGCCCCACCAGCGGCAGCCGCACGCGCTGGCCGATCAGGTGCCGGTAGCGCTCGTCTTCCGGGTGCACCATCACGGCCGTGTCGCCGAGCATGGTCTCGGGCCGGGTGGTCGCCACGGTCAGCGTGCCGCTGCCGTCTTCGAGCGGGTAGGCGATGTGCCAGAGGAAGCCGTCTTCCTCTTCGCTTTCGACTTCGAGGTCGCTGACCGAGGTCTTGAGCACCGGGTCCCAGTTGCCCAGGCGCTTGCCGCGGTAGATCAGGCCTTCTTCATGGAGCGCGACGAAGGTCTGCGTGACCACCTTCGAGAGGTCGTCGTCCATCGTGAAGTACTCGCGGCTCCAGTCGACCGTGTCGCCCATCCGGCGCATCTGGCGGGTGATGGTGTTGCCGCTCTTTTCCTTCCACTCCCAGACCTTGGCGACGAAGTTTTTGCGCGCCTCGGCCGGCGTCGGGCCCATGTCGTGGCGGCTGATCTTCTGTTCCTGCAGCTGGCGCTCCACCACGATCTGCGTCGCGATGCCGGCATGGTCGGTGCCCGGCACCCAGAGCGTGTTGTCGCCCTTCATGCGGTGGTAGCGCGTCAGGCTGTCCATCACGGTCTGGTTGAAGGCATGGCCCATGTGCAGCGTGCCCGTCACGTTGGGCGGCGGCAGCTGGATCGCGAACGACTCGGCACCGTCCTTGGACTGCTGCGTGCCGCGGAAGCCGGCACGGGCGTAGCCGCGCTGCTCCCACTCCGGGCCCCAGTGCGCCTCGATGGCGGCGGGTTCGAAGGATTTGGACAGGCTCTCGAGGCCGGGCTGGGCAATGGGGGAGATGGGTTCGCTCATGGCAAATGCAAAACGGCACCCTCGGGTGCCGCTGGTGACAGGGTGGGATTGCCGGCGATTTTACCGGCGGCCTTCATGTCGCGGTCGCCACTGATAATTCCGGCATGCTGTTCCTGCTCTCCCCTGCGAAGTCGCTCGACTACGACACCCCCGTTCCCGCCGAGATCCCCGCCACCATTCCCCATTTCGAGGCCCCGCGCGGCCCCTCTGCCGAGCTGATCCGGCTGTTGCGCGAGAAGTCGCCGCAGCAGATCTCCGAACTGATGCACCTGTCCGACAAGCTCTCGGCCCTGAACGTGGCGCGCTACCAGGCCTGGGCCGGCAAGAGCACGCCGAAGAACGCGCGCCAGGCGGCCTTCGCCTTCGACGGCGACGTCTATGGCGGCCTCGATGCGCGTTCGTTCACTGCCGCGCAGCTGGCCTGGGCGCAGGCGCACGTCTGCATCCTCAGCGGCCTGTACGGCGTGCTGCGCCCGCTCGACCTGCTGCAGCCCTACCGCCTCGAAATGGGCACGCCGCTTGCCAACCGGCACGGCAAGGACCTGTATGCCTTCTGGGGTACGCGCATCGCGGAGCTTCTGAACGAGCGCCTTGTGGCGGACCGCACCCCGGTGGTGGTCAATGTGGCGTCGCAGGAGTACTTCCGCTCGGTCGACCTGAAGGCGCTCAAGGCGCGCGTGGTCGAATGCGTGTTCGAGGAATGGAAGACCGACCGCTACAAGATCGTGAGCTTCCATGCCAAGCGCGCACGCGGGCTGCTCGCGCGCTGGGCCGTGCTGCACAAGGCCGCTACGCCGCGGGCGCTGGAAAAATTCGACCTCGAGGGTTATGGTTTCGACGCGCAGGCATCCCGTGCCGAGCGGCTCGTTTTCAGGAGGAAGACTTGAGATGTCACAGGCGATCAGTCCCGAGCTGAAGGAATGGCTGGTGTCGCAGCTTGCGGCAGGGCACTCGGTGCCTGCGCTGCGCGCGTCGATGCGCGAGGCCGGGTGGCAGGACGCGGCCACCGACCTCGCACTCGCGCAGCTCGAGACGGGCTTTCCCTCGCTCGAAGCCGTGCAGCCGCCCCGGCGCACCGAAATGCCCGGCCCCGACCTCGAGGGCGCGCCGCTCTACATCGACGCGGGAGACCGCCGCGTGCAGGTGCTGCAGACACTGCAGCATCCGCGCGTCGTGGTCTTCGGCAACCTCGTGTCGCCCGAGGAGTGCGAGACCCTGATCGCCGCGGCGCGGGTGCGACTCGCGCGCTCGCTCACGGTCGAGACGCGCACCGGCGGCGAAGTGCTGAACATCGACCGCACCAGCGAGGGCATGTTCTTCGAGCGCGGCGAGAACGAATGCGTCGCGCGCCTCGAAGCGCGCATTGCCCGGCTGCTGCGCTGGCCGCTCGAATTCGGCGAGGGCCTGCAGATCCTGCGCTATGCGCCCGGCGCCCAGTACCGCCCGCATTTCGACTACTTCGACCCCGACGAGCCCGGCACGCCCACCATCCTCAAGCGCGGCGGCCAGCGCGTCGCCACGCTCGTCATGTACCTGCAGGAGCCCGAGCAGGGCGGCGCCACCACCTTCCCCGACGTGGGCCTCGAAGTGGCGCCCGTGCGCGGCACCGGCGTGTTCTTCAGCTACGACGCGCCCGACCCCGGCACGCGCACGCTGCATGGCGGCGCCCCGGTTCTCGCGGGCGAGAAATGGGTCGCGACCAAGTGGCTGCGCGAGCGCGAATTTCGGTAGGCGCATGAAAGTTCGCGCCAATGGCCTGCAGATCGAGGTCGACGACACCGGCGGCGAGGGCCGCCCCGTGGTGCTGCTCATCATGGGCCTGGGCATGCAGCTCATCGGCTGGCCGAACGAGTTCGTGCAGGGGCTCGTCGATGCGGGCTTTCGCGTGGTGCGCCACGACAACCGCGATGCCGGCCTGAGCGAGGGCTTCGACCATGCCGGCACCGGCAACGTGGTGTGGGAAACCATCCGCCACCGCCTCGGCCTGCAGGTGCGCTCGGCCTACACACTGCAGGACATGGCGCGCGATTCGCTCGGCGTGCTCGATGCACTCGGCATCCCGCAGGCGCATGTCGTCGGCGCCTCGATGGGCGGCATGATCGCCCAGCACCTTGCGGCCGAGTGGCCCGAGCGCGTGACCCGCCTCGTGAGCATCATGAGCTCCAGCGGCGCGCGCGGCCTGCCGGGGCCGCGCAGCGACGTCGCGGCCATGCTTCTCAGGCGTCCGCTCGGCGGCGGCGAGGCCGACCTCGTTGCGCACAGCGTCCGGCTGCTCAAGCTCATCCAGAGCCCGACCTATCCGCAGAGCACCGAGGCGCTTTCCGAGCGCCTCACCTTCAGCATGCGGCGCGCCTACCGGCCGTCCGGCATCTTCCGGCAGATGCTCGCGATCGGTGCCGATACCGGCCGGCCTCAGCTGCTTGCGCGCATCAAGTGCCCCACGCTGGTGCTGCACGGCGAGTCCGATGCGCTGGTGCCGACCGCCTGCGGCGTGGACACCGCCAAGCGCATCCCGGGTTCCCGGTTCATCGGCATTCCCGGCATGGGCCACGACCTGCCGCCCGAGGTGTGCGCCATCCTCGTCAACCATATCGCGCCGTTCCTGAATGCGGCGCTGGAGCACCCCACACCATGAGCCTCGACAACATCCCCCCCAACGCCGGTTCCGGCCCCAACACGCCCGAGCAGTCGCAGCTCGGCCGCGCCTCGGACTACGCCGACAAGTACGACCCCACGCTGCTGTTCCCGATTCCGCGGGCCACCCAGCGCGAAGCCATGGGCATCCAGGCCGGTGCGCTGCCGTTCTTCGGCGCCGACCTCTGGACCGCGTTCGAGGTCAGTTGGCTCAACCTGCGCGGCAAGCCGCAGCTCGCCATCGCGCACTTCACCATTCCCTGCGAGACGCCCAACATCATTGAGAGCAAATCGTTCAAGCTCTACCTGAACAGCTTCAACAGCAGCCCGTTCGCCAACCTCGAGGCGGTGCGCGACCGGCTGCGTGCCGATCTGTCCGAAGCGCTCTGGCGCGGCAGCGGCCAGGCCGCGGGCATCGGCGTGAAGCTGCTCGCGCCCGACATGTTCGACCGCGAGCCGGTGCACGAGCTCGACGGGCTCGACCTCGACCGCCTCGACATCGAGTGCACCCACTACCAGCCCGCGCCCGAGCTGCTGTCGAGCGACACCAGCCAGCCGCCCGTGAACGAGACGCTCACGAGCCGGCTGCTCAAGAGCAACTGTCTCGTCACCGGCCAGCCCGACTGGGGCAGTGTGCAGATCCGCTACAGCGGCCCCGCCATCGACCAGGCCGGGCTGCTCGCGTACATCGTGAGCTTTCGCAACCACAACGAGTTCCACGAGCCCTGCGTCGAGCGCATGTTCACCGACATCTGGAAGCGCTGCGGGCCGAACAAGCTCGCGGTGTACGCGCGCTACACGCGCCGCGGCGGGCTCGACATCAACCCATTCCGCACCAGCTCGCCGCAGGCATTGCCGGCGAACGTGCGCACCGCGCGGCAGTAAACCCCGCGCGCATCCCGAGAGCCCGCTCGCCTTGTCCGCCGACCTCAAGTCGCTGCGCCTCTTCGCCGCCGTGGCCGACCACGGCAGCATCAGCGAAGGTGCCAAGCGCTGCCATATCGCGCTCGCCGCCGCGAGCAAGCGCATTTCCGACCTCGAGGCGCGCGCGAAGCTGCCGCTCCTGGTGCGGCATGCGCGCGGCGTCACGCTCACTTCGGCCGGCCACGGCCTCTTGCTGCATGCGCGCGCCGTGCTGTCGGCGCTCGACCGGCTCGGCGCCGAGCTCGACGACTTCCAGAACGGCGTGGCGGGCGTGGTCAGCATCACCGCCAACGCATCGGCCATTGCGCAGTTCCTGCCGGCGCAGATCGGCTCGTTCCTGCGGCTGCACCCGGTGCTCAAGATTGACCTGCAGGAGCGTGCGAGCACCGAGGTAGTGAAGGCCGTGCAGGCCGGCCTGGCCGACATCGGCGTGATCGAGGGCCAGACGCCCGCCGAAGGCCTGGAGTGCCTGCCCTACCGCAGCGATGAGTTGGCGGTGGTGGTCGCACACGATCACCCGCTCGCGCGGCGCCGGCGCATCGGCGTGGACGAAATGCTGCGCCACGACCATATCGTGGTGCGCGAAGGCACGGCGCTGCACCGGGTGATGGTGGCCGCCGCGCTCGAGGCGCAGGTGCCGCTCAAGGTGCGCATGCAGGTGGGCAGCTTCGACATGGTCTGCCGCATGGTCGAGCAGGGCGTCGGCATCGGCCTGCTGCCCTATGCGGCGATCCTCCCGCAGCTGCAGATCCTCAAGCTGCGCTGCCTCAAGCTCGATGCGCCCTGGGCCGCGCGCCGGCACCTGCTGTGCGTGCGCCGGCTGAACGAGCTGACCGTGGCCGCGCGCTCGGTGCTCGACCACCTCGGCCGGCCCGACTGACGCCGCGCCGACGCCGAGCCTTCGCGCCGCACGAAGGCTCGCGCTCGCCAAAAAAGAATTGTTCTCCCGCGGCCGCCGCGCAAAGATGCGTGCAAACCAAAGGAGACATGCACTTGAAGATCGTTCGCGTCAGCGCCACGCCACTGAACATTCCCGTCACCATCGACGTGGTCGGCCTCAACAAGCAGACATCGCTGTCGCTGTGCCTCACCGAGATCGAGACCGACACCGGCCTCGTCGGCCACGGCATGACCGCCATTACCGAGGAAGAGATCATTGCCGCCGCCGTGCGCGACGTGGCCGGCCCGGCGCTCATCGGCGAAGACCCGATGGCCACCGAGCGGCTCTGGGAGAAGCTCTACTGGCTGCTCTCGCCGCGCGGGCAGACCGGCTATGCGAGCCACACCATCGCCGCGCTCGACATCGCACTGTGGGACCTGAAGGGCAAGGCGCTCGGCCAGCCGCTGTGGCGCCTGTTCGGCGGCGCGCGCGCCAAGGTGCCGGTGTATGCCACCTTCGGCTTCGGCTTCTTCGAGCGCGACCAGCTTGCCGCCGCCGCGAAGCTGTGGGTGTCGCAGGGCTTCCAGCGCCTGAAGATGACCGTCGGCAACCACGCGCTCGCGCGCCGCGACGAGCCGCGCCCGCTCGACGAGGTGATCGCCGAGGACGTGCGCCGCGTCGCCGCCGTGCGCGAGGCCGTCGGCCCCGACGTGAAGCTCTACGTCGACGCCAACTGCGGCCTCGACCTGTTCCATGCGAGCGAACTCGCGCAGCGCATCGAGCCCTACGGCATCAGCTTCTTCGAGGAGCCGCTGACGCAGAACGACGTGCGCCAGATGGCGACGCTGCGCAGCCGCACGCGCATTCCGCTTGCCTGCGGCCAGAACGAGGGCCTGGCCTTCCGCTTCCGCGACCTGCTGGTGAACCAGGCCGCCGACGTGCTGCAGCCCAATGTGACGATCTCGGGTGGCTATTCGCAGTGCCTGAAGATCGCCGGCATGGCCGCGGCCTTCAACGTGCCGATCGACAACGGCGGCGCCTGGCCGTTCCACAACATGCACCTGCATGCGGGCGTGTCGAACGGCGGGCTGGTCGAATACCACTATGTGGCGGTGGAGATGCTCAAGCAGATCTTCGACGGCCTCCCGGTGCCCGAAAACGGCTGGCTGACGCTGCCCGAGGCACCGGGGCTCGGCTTCTCGCCCAATGCCGACCGCGTGCGCGAACTCGCCAAGCTGCCCACCTCCGGCGGCAAGGGCAAGGCATAGGAAGGACGCCCCCCGTTGCGCCTTCGGCGCTTCCCCCCACTGGGGGGCGCACCCGGCGGCCGGGCAAAGCCCGTTCCGCGGGTGCACTTGAATAGAGCCGCGCAGACGGCATTGACAGAAAACCTGGAGACATGATGAAAGCTAGAGAAATCACTCGCCCCGCCCGTCGCCACGCCTTGCGCACGGCCACGGCCCTCGGCCTTGCGACCTTGCTCGCGGCTCCCGCCGCCTGGGCCCAGAAGTACCCCGACAAGCCGATCCGGCTCGTGGTCGGCTATTCGGCCGGCGGCGGGGTCGATGCGGTCGCGCGGCTGCTCGGCACCCGGCTTGCCACCGTGCTCGGGCAGCAGGTGCTGGTCGACAACCGCACCGGCGCCACCGGCATGATCGCGGCCGAATTCGTCGCCAAGTCGGCACCCGACGGCTACACGCTCATGATGGGCGACAGCGCGCTGCTGGCCGCCAAGCTGCTGCAGCCCAGGGCCTCGGTCGATCCGCTCACCAGCTTCAGGCCGGTGGCGGGCGCGTTCGTCTCGCCGCTGATGATCGTCACGGGCAACGACTTTCCGGCCAAGACGCCGGCCGAATTCGTCAAGGAGCTCAAGGCCCGCCCGGGACACTACTCCTATGCCACCTCGGGCGTCGGGACGGTGCATCACCTGGGCTTCGAGATGCTCAAGCAGACCAGTGGCAGCAAGGTGGTGCACGTGCCGTACCGCGGCGCCGCGCAGATCGTGCCCGACGTGGTCGGCGGCCAGGTGCCGATCGGCGTGGTCAGCGCCACGGCCGGCATGGCGCAGGCCAAGGCCGGCAAGCTGCGCGCCATCGGCCTGATGAACACCGCGAAGCTCGAGGGCGCCGAAAGCGTGCCCGCAATGGCCGACGCGCTGCCGGGCTTCGACGTGGCGCCGCGCATCTTCGTGCTCGCGCCGGCCGGCACGCCCGACGAGGTCGTCGAGAAGCTGTCGGCCGCGGTCAAGGCCGTGCTCGACACGCCCGAAGCCGCTGCCGCGGCGACCGCCCAGGGCACGCTGCGCGCCTATGCCACGCCAGCGCAGCTCGGCAAGGACATGGCCGAGGAGACCAAGCGCTGGCAGCGCATCATCGCCGAGCAGGGCATCGTGGCCGAAGGCAAGTGATGATGGCCGTGCCCCACCTCGGCCTCATCGTGCCACCGGCCGCCGGCGCCGTGCCGGTGGACGGCCCGCTGCTCTACGGCGAGCGCATCCGCTTCAGCGCGCTGGGCCTCGGCCTCGGCGAGATCTCCACGCGCGGCTACACCGAGGTGATCGACACCGTGGTCGAGAAGGCCGTTGCGCTCAAGGCCGAGGGCGCGAGCGCGGTTTCGCTCATGGGCACCTCGCTGAGCTTCTTTCGCGGCGCGGCCTTCAACCGCGAACTGCAGGCCGAGATGGCCCGCGCCACCGGGCTGCCCTGCACGACCATGAGCAACGCCATCACCGGCGGGCTGCGCCACCTGGGCGTGCGCCGCGTGGCGGTGGCCACGGCCTACATCGACGAGGTCAACGCGCAGTTGCGGCGCTACCTCGACGACAGCGGCTTCGAGCCGCTCGCGCTCGAAGGGCTGGCGATCTCCGACGTGCAGGCCGTGGGCCAGGTGCCCACGCAGGTGCTCGTCGACCTGTGCCTGCGCGTGTTCGATGCGCAGCCCGGCGCGGACGGCATCCTGATCTCGTGCGGCGGCCTCGTCACGCTCGACGCGGTGCGCGAAGTCGAGGCGCGGTTGTCGGTGCCCGCGGTGTCGAGCTCGCCCGCGGGCTTCTGGGACCTCGTGCGCACGGCGGGGCTCGATGCGCGTTCGCCGGGGCAGGGGCGGCTGTTCGCCTGAAAGTCAGCCCAGCCATCGCGCCATGCGCGGCGTGGTCTCCAGCGCCCACACGCGCCCGCACAGCGCCTTCGCCTCCTCGGCGGTCACGCCTTCGCCGTACTGCGCCAGCCGCTGCATCTTGTCCTCGATCTCGGCGCGGCTCAGGCTGTTGCCCGGGTCGCCCTTGGGCTCGTCCACGCGGCCGTGCAGCGTGCGGCCGTCGGTGGTGCGCACGCTGACCTTGCCGATCCAGCGCCCGGGATAGGCCGCATCGACCTCGGCGTCGAGTGCCATCGCCACCTTGTCGCGGAAGGCAGCCACCTCGTCGGCGAGAAAGTCGCGGTCGAACTCGCCGAGGCCTGCGCGGCCATGCACCGCGATCAGCCCGAGCACCGTGCCCATCGAGAACTTGGCCTGGTGCACCGTGGCAGGCACCGCCACGCGCCCGAGCACGTCGATGGCGCCCTGGTGTACGTGCGCGATCACGTGCGACACGTCGGCCGGGCGGAGCCCGTGCGCGGTCATCACCTGCAGCAGCGCGTCGGCTGCGGGATGCGTGTGGCGGCACGAGGCGTGGTACTTGAAAGAGGTCTCGGCCAGCGCCCAGCGCATGCCGAGCCGGTCGACGAGCCGCGCCGGATTGGCATCGCTCGACATGCCCGCCGCCAGGCCCTGTGCGCCTTCGAGGATCTTCGCGGCGCCCGTGAAGCCGTCCTGCGCCAGGTAGGCCGACATCAGCCCGCTCGCGGCCGCATGCGCGCAGTGCAGTTGCTTGGAGTCCGCCGCGTCGCGCAAGAACTCCCAGAGGCCGGCCGACTGCGTGCCGGCCGAGCCGAAGGCGTGGAGCATCTGCGCGGGCGTGAGCGCGAGCAGGTTACCCACGGCCGCCGCGGCAGCGAGCGTGCCGGCCGTCGCAGTGGTGTGGAAGGTCTTGTAGTGCGAGCGCCCAAGGAACTCGCCCACGCGGATGCCCACCTCGTAGCCCGCGACCACCGCCGTGAGCAATTGCGCGCCGCTCGCGCCGAGGCTCTGCGCCACCGCGAGCGCGGGCGCGATCACCACCGCCGCCGGATGGAACACCGAGCCGTTGTGCACGTCGTCCTGCTCCACGAAGTGCGAGGCCGCGGCATTGACCAGCGCCGCGAACACCGGCGACGTCGTGCGGCGCGAGGTCAGCAGCTCGCTCGGCCCTTCGGCCGGTCCCATGGCCAGCGCGAAGCGCTCGATGCTGCGCACCGGCCGCGCGGCGCGTGCCGCGAGCACCGAGCCGAGCCAGTCGAGCACCAGGTCCTCGGTACGGCGCAGCACGGGCGCGGGAATGTCGGCAAGCCTCAGCTCTACCGCGAAGGTCGCGAGCACCTGGCTGGGATGGTCGATGGTGGCGGAAGTCATGAAGGAGAGTCAAAAAGACCGCGGCAGCCCGAGCATGTGCTCGGCCACGTAGCTCAGGATCAGGTTGGTCGAGATCGGCGCCACCTGGTAGAGCCGGGTTTCGCGGAACTTGCGCTCGATGTCGTATTCGCAGGCGAAGCCGAAGCCGCCGTGGAACTGCAGGCAGGCGTTGGCCGCCTCCCAGCTCGCCTTGGCCGCGAGGTACTTCGCCATGTTGGCCTGGGCTCCGCAGGGCTCGCGCGCATCGAACAGTCGGCATGCTTCGTAGCGCATCAGGTTCGCGGCCTCGATCTCGATGAACGCCTCGGCGATCGGGAACTGAACGCCCTGGTTCTGGCCGATCGGGCGGCCGAACACCACGCGTTCCTTGGTGTAGGCGGTCACGCGGTCGATGAACCAATAGCCGTCGCCGATGCATTCGGCCGCGATCAGCGTGCGCTCGGCGTTGAGCCCGTCGAGGATGTACCTGAAACCCTGGCCTTCCTCGCCGATCAGATTCTCGACCGGGATCTCGAGGTTCTCGAAGAACAGCTCGTTGGTCTCGTGGTTCACCATGTTCGGGATCGGGCGCACCGTCATGCCCTTTCCGATCGCCTCGCGCAGGTCGACGATGAAGATCGACATGCCTTCCGATTTCTTCTTCACCTCGGCGAGCGGCGTGGTGCGCGCCAGCAGGATCATCAGGTCCGAATGCTGGATGCGCGAGATCCAGACCTTCTGGCCGTTGATGACGTAGCGGTCGCCCTTGCGTACGGCGGTGGTCTTGATCTTCGTCGTGTCGGTGCCGGTGGTGGGCTCGGTCACGCCCATCGACTGCAGCCGCAGGTCGCCGCTCGCGATGCGCGGCAGGTAGGCGCGCTTCTGGGTCTCGCTGCCGTGGCGCAGCAGCGTGCCCATGTTGTACATCTGGCCGTGGCAAGCGCCCGAGTTGCCGCCCGAGCGGTTGATCTCTTCCATGATGACCGACGCCTCGGTGAGCCCGAGGCCGGAGCCACCGTATTCCTGCGGGATCAGCGCGGCCATCCAGCCGGCCTTGGTGAGCGCATCGACGAACTCGGCGGGATAGCCGCGCGCCTCGTCGACCCGGCGGAAGTACGCGTCGGGAAATTGCGCGCACAGCCCGCGCACCGCATCGCGGATGTCGGGAAAGTTCTTTTGGTCGTTGGCGTGAGTCATCGGCTTCGGTGTGGGTGGATGCTCCGAATCTATGCCGCTGCGCCCCTTCGTGGTTCAGCGATTGCGGAACCCAGCCTTCGGAAATTGCGAATGCCGGCGGTCGATTCGGACCTGTCCTGCATGCGCCCGCGCCGCCGTCCTCCAGCGCGGCAGCGGCCGTCTGGCGCATCGTTCATCGGCACTAAATACAGCGAACGCTGGCTGAAAAAGGAAACAACACCATGGCAGACGACCTGAGCAAACGCGGCCCGCAGGACCGCAGCCGCATCAACGTGAACGAGCCGCACGAGGTGCGCTACTGGACCCAGACGCTGGGCGTGACCGAGGCGCAGCTGCGCTCGGCCGTGGCGGCGGCGGGGGTCGAAGTGAAGGACGTCCGGGTCTACCTCGGCAAACCATAACCGTAGGCACGCTCCTACACCTGGCGCCGGGAGCGGGCACGATACTGCTTGCCTCTTCTTCGCTTCAGGACGCGCAACGTGAACGTGCCCCTTGCCGCGCCTCGCACCCCGGTGCGGGCCCACCCGAACATCGGCGCGGAGCCTTCTTCGGCTCCCCACGCGCGATGAAGGCCTCGCCCGGGGCCCGTAGCTGGATCGCCGCCGGCGTGCGCCACGAACTGCTGACGCGCGCGCTGCCCGCCTTGCGCCACGACATGGCCGCCCCCGTGTCGGTGATGCGCATGGCCCTCTTGATGCTCAAGCGCCAGGTCGGCGCGCCCACGATCGACGCCGCGGCGTGCGAGGAGCGCGTCGCGCTCATCGACCACCAGATGTCCGAACTCGTCGAAGGCATCCGCTCGCTGCGCGACTGGGAACTCGCCACCGCCGACGACGGCATCACGCGCAGTGCGCTGGTCGCCCAATGCGTTGGCCTGATGCGCGCAGCCTTCGACATGCACGGCATCACGCTCGACGTCGATCCGGCGCTTGCTTCAGGCACCGACGAGACGCGCTGGCCGCAGGGCGCGGCGCTGCGCTATCTGTTCCTGGGCGCGCTCGGCTACCTGCACGACGGCGAAACCGAGACCGGCGCGATCCGCATCGAAGCCCGCGGTGACGATGCGCTGTGCCTGGTCGGCACGCCGCGCGCATCGGGCGCCACCAGCCCGGTGCTCGATGCGCACCGCGCCCCGCGCGCGCTCGCCATCGACGCCATCGCGCTGCAGAGCCTGGCCGACGACCTCGGCTACACCGTCGCGCTGGAACGCGACAGCGTCTGCTTCTCCCTCGCGGCCGGCTGAGTCTTTCTGCGCGCGGCGGCCTTGCCGTTGCTGCGACTCGCGCGAAGCCCCCGCGCCAAGCGCAGCCGGTTCAATCGCAGGAACGCGAGCAACCGCTGCTCCGGCGCATGGAGGCCGCGCGTGCGGCCGGCCGTCGCGGTGCGCGCGGACATCTGGCGCAGCACCTCGGCCGACGGATCGCCCTCGGCGCCCGCGAGCGCGCTGCCGAGTGCGAGCACGGCCGGATGCACGTACGCCTTCTTGCACACAGCCGGCGTGTTGCCGAGCTGCTTCGCGACCGCCGCCAGGATCTCCTTGGCCGTGTAGCGGCTGCCGTCGGCGGCCGCACGGCCGGGCTCGCAGGCGAGCCGCGTCAGCTCCAACGCCTGCACCGTGCCGTGCCAGGTGCGGAAGTCCTTGGCGGTGAAGCGCTCGCCGGGCGAGGCTTCGGCCAGGTAGTCGTTGACGTCGGTCGACGAGACGCTGTGCAGCGTGCCGTCCTCGTCCTGGTACTGGAACAGTGCCTGGCCGGGCAACTGCTGGCACTGGCGCACCACCTTCGCGACGCGCGGATCGTCGAGCTTCGCCTCATGCATCACGCCGCTCTTGCCGCGAAAGCGCAGATTCAGCGCTGCACCCTTCACCGCCACATGCCGGTTGCGCAGCGTGGTGAGCCCGTAGGAGCGGTTGCTTTGCGCGTATTCCTCGTTGCCCACGCGCAGCAACGTGGTGTCGAGCAGCCGCACCAGCGCCGCGAGCACGCGGTGCCGGCCCGGCGCACCACCGCCGCCGCCGTCCTGCAGGTCGCGTGCCACGCGCGCCCGGATGCGCGGCAGCGCGAGCGCGAAGGCTTCGAGCCGCTCGAACTTGGTCTCGTCCTTGTGGAGGCGCCAGTCGGGGTGGTAGCGATACTGCTTGCGCCCGCGCGCATCCATGCCGGTCGCCTGCAGATGGCCGTTCGGCAGCGGGCAGATCCACACGTCGGTGTAGGCCGGCGGAATCGCCAGCCGGCGGATGCGCGAGAGCTCGTCGGCGTCGCGCACCCAGCGACCTTCGGGATCGCGATAGCGGAAGTGGTCGCCATGCTTCAGGCGCTGGATGCCCGGCATGTCGGGGTTCACATAGACGAGGCCGTTGGCGATGGACGCGGCTGTGGGTGCCGGTTTCGAGGGCGGGGCGGTCGAGGAGGTCGGTTTGGAGCGGGCCGGCATGGGGGTTGCGTGGTGGCGTACCCAGCGCTTGTGCCTGCACCGACAATGGGCGCCTGTAGGACGCCGCAATCGCGACCGGTGCGATTGCGGCGCTTTCGTCTTCACTGGAGTTCCCGAAAAATGATGTCTGTTCCTCGACTGGCCGCCGTGTGCGCTGCGGCACTGTTCGCCGCCGGCTGCGCCGCACCCACCGCATCGACCGCGCCCGTGCCGCCCGCGCGCACGGCCGCGGCCGCACCGATCAAGGTGAAGGTTTTCGTGGCCGCCATGTTCGAGATCGGCCAGAACAGCGGCGACCGCGCGGGCGAGTTCCAGCACTGGTACGAGCGCTACTGGAAAGGCGCCGCGCCCATCGCCGTGCGTGGCGCGCTGCAGCCGGCCTACTGCAATGCCGACGGCGTCTGCGGTGCGGTGCTCGGCATGGGCAAGGTCAATTCATCGGCTTCGATGCAGGCCATCCTGCTCGATCCGCGCTTCGACTTCTCCGAGGCCTACTATGTGATCTCGGGCGTGGCCGGCACGCCGCCCGCGCGCGGCACCATCGGCGAAGTGAGCTGGGCCACCTGGCTCGTCGACTACGATCTCGGCCACCGCTGGGCGCCCGAGGAGAACAAGCCCGGCGAACCCACCTTCATGCCGCGCAAGGGCTACGAGGAATACCGCCGCTTCAAGCTCGATCCCGACCTGGTCGGCTGGGCCATGAAGCTCAGCGCGGACACACCGCTCAAGGATTCCGATAGCGCGCGCAAGTACCGCCTGCGCTACCCCGATGCCGCCGCGCGGCGTGCGCCCTTCGTGGGCACCGGCACCCACATGACCGGCGACACCTTCTTCCACGGCCCCGGCATGTCGAAGCAGGCGCAGTACATCGCCAAGCTCTACGGCGCCGACGACTACGTCATCACCGAAATGGAAGCTGCCGCGATCACGCTGGTGATCCAGCGCAGCCACGGCACCGGCCGCGTGATGAGCCTGCGCGGCGCCGTCAACTTCGACCAGGGCAATCCGAACGAGACCACGCTGCAGCACCTCGACCCGGCGCCCGGCGAGACGGCCGGCGGTTTCGCCGAGACGGTCGAGAACATCGCGCTCGTGGGCACGCGCGTGGTCGACCACATCGTCGCGAACTGGCCGCGGTGGCAGCGCGGCGTGCCGAAGCCCTGAGCGCGCTCAAGGCGGCTGCAACGGCTGCAGGTGCCAGGTCACGTTGAAGTCGAACGGCGTCCATCGGCTCACCGTGACGCCCGCCTGGCGCAGCGCGCGGCCGGTCCAGGTGTTGCAGGTCTCGAACAGGTGATAGCCGCCTTCGGCCTCGTAGAACGCGTCGTCGTTGCCGTAGTGCGCACCAGCGATGGGCGTGGCGCGGCCTTCGGCCAGCGTCGCGCGCACGTAGCCGACAAGCCGCGCGTACTGTGCCTGCGAAAGCGGCAGGTGCCAGGCATTGCCTCGTAGCTGGGCACGCGTGAGATAGGTCACGTGGAGCAGCGCGCGGTTGCCGCCGAGCAGGGCGCCGAAGGCGCGCGGCACGGTGAGATCGGCCCAGGTCGGCGTGTGCAGGTAGAACTCGCGGTCGCCCCAGCCGATGGCGACGAACTCGGCCTCGGGCGCCACGGCCTTGAAGTGCGCCGGCGGAAAGAGCTGATCCCAGTCGATGGTGGCCGAGCGGATTGGGAAGACCAGGTCGGTGTGCACGCCGTTGCTCAGCACCCAGGCCTCGACCGCGGGCGGCTGCGTCGGCACGCGCGCAGCCGGGTTGGCGGGCCAGAACATCAGCGCGCAGGCCGCGGCCACGTAGAGCCCTGCAACCATCACCAGGCCCGACAGCAAGAACGCGACGCGCCGGAGCCAGCGTGCCATTGCAGGTCCGCCTCTCAGAACAGCGACGCGGTGGCCGACACGGCGGCACCGGCGGCGGTAACGGCGCGTGGCGTGGCACTGCCCGGCGCCGCCAGCGCCTCGGCGCTCCCGGCCTTGGCCAGCGCGCCCACGCGCACGCCCAGCAGGCGCAGTGGCCGTTCGAGCGGCACGCGCTTCAGGCACAGGCCGCCCGTGTGGCGGATCGTCTTCGCATCGTTCGTGAAGCGGTCGATGGTCTGGTCGCGCGTGGCGATCTTGAAGTCGTCGTAGCGCAGCTTGATGCCGATGGTCTTGCCGACGTAGCCCTTGCGCTGCAGGTCCTCGGCCACCTTCTCGCACAGGTGGGTGAAGATCGCGCCGAGCTCCGCGCGGTCGCGCACCGCGTGCAGGTCGCGCTCGAAGGTGGTCTCGCGGCTCATCGAGACCGGCTCGCTCTCGGTCACCACTGGCCGGTTATCGCGGCCCCACGCGACCTCGTGCATCCAGGCACCGGTCGACTTGCCAAAGTTCTCGATCAGCCAGCCCCGCTCGCAGGCGGCGAGCTGGCCGATGGTCTCGATGCCCAGGCGCTTGAGCTTCTCATCGGCCTTGGGCCCGATGCCGTTCACCTTGCGGCAGGGCAGTGGCCAGATGCGCGTCTGCAAGTCGTCCTCGAACACCACCGAGATCCCGTTGGGCTTGTTGAACTCGCTCGCCATCTTGGCGATGAGCTTGTTGGGCGCCACGCCGATCGAGCAGGTCAGCCCGGTGGCGTCGAAGATGGCTTTCTGGATCAGCCGCGCGAGCGTGCGGCCGCCCTCGCGCTGGCCGCCGGGCACGTCGGTGAAGTCGATGTAGACCTCGTCGACACCGCGGTCCTCCATCAAGGGCGCGATCTCGGCGATGACCTTCTTGAAGGTGCGCGAGTACTTGCGGATCTCGTCGAAATCCACCGGCAGCAGGATCGCCTGCGGGCAGAGCTTGGCGGCCTTCATGAGGCCCATGGCCGAGCCCACGCCGAACTGCCGCGCCGGGTAGGTGGCGGTGGTGATCACGCCGCGGCCCACGTAGTTCTTGAGCCGCGCGAAGGCCCCCACCGGAATGTCGGCCAGCGTGCCGCCGGGCGGCAGGTTGCGCATCGCCTCGTCGACGCTGCGGCGGCCGCCGCCGATCACCACCGGCAGGCCCTTGAGCTGCGGATAGCGCAGCAGCTCGACCGACGCGAAGAAGGCGTCCATGTCGAGGTGGGCGATGCGGCGAAGTGGCGGTGTTGGCGCGGGCGAGGAACTCACGGCCCCGATTGTCTCGCGGCCGGGGTGTCCTTGCAGGCGCTGCCGCCCGGCTGGCCTGCATGCCAGAATGCGGCCGACAACGGTTTTGACCCGACCGTCCGATGGCATGAACACACCCATGGCAACGAAAGGAATCCCCGGCATGGATGACGAAGTCGAAGGTATGACGATCGCCCTGACACCGGTGCAGATGGCGGCGGTGCTGGGCGACCAGGAAGTGCCTGAATCCGCCAGCCTCAGCAACCGGCTCTGGGGCACGGTCGGTCTCGTGGGCGGCGTGGTCGAACTGGTCGGCGCCGGCGTGCTGTGCCTCGCGCCGGAGCCCACCATGGTGAGCAAGGCCGGCTGCGTGGTGCTCGGTGTGCACGGCTTCGACACGCTCGCCACCTCGGGCCGTCAGGTCTGGACCGGCGTGCCGCAGCGCACCGCCACCGCCGTCACCGCGACCTCGGCCGCCGAGGCGCTGGGCGCTTCGCGCGAGACGGCCGAGGGCATCGGCCTGGCGGTGGACGTGGCGATGCCGCTGGCGGTGACTGCCGGCCTCGGCGCCGCGCGCATCGTCTCGGTGATGCGTGGCGGCCGCATCCGGCTGGTCCAGCACGAGGCCGCCGCGGGCACTCGGCTCGGCGGCCACACCATGGCCCGCCATGTGGGCCAGACCGATGCCCAGCTCCTGGCCCGCGTGCGAACCCCTACGCGCCCAGGACCCAGGGCCGTGTCGACATTCAGCGATCTCGCCACGGCGGAGCGCGCCATCTCCGAGACGCTGCGCGCCAACTCGGCCGCCGTGAAGGCTTGGTCGCGCACCGCGGCCGCCGGCAGCAAGTCGCCGGAAATCGAGCATGTGGCGGGTTACGTGGTCGGGCGGGGCGTGCAGTTCGGCAGCACGGCGGTCAACGACCTCAGCGGCGTGCGGATCATCCTCAAGATGGAAAGCTACAACGGCAAGCCGTTCTACATCCTGACCGCTTATCCGATCTGAGGGCGGCCGTGGCTGTGCCGACGCGCTACAACCTGCTGGGCGACCTGACCGGCATCTACTTCGGCCAGGACGCCGATATCCTTTTCGGCGAAACGGCCGAGGAGATCATCGCGAGCCTGCGGGAGACCTGGACCGCTGACGAGGTGCATGCGTTGCGCACGCAAATCGTCGCGTTCATGAACGCGCACCGCGACCCGGTCGAGCTGGAGCAGGTGTTCTCTCGGGATTTCTGCCGCTCGTACCGGCCGCCGGAATTCGGGAACACCGCCGAAGAATTCCTCAGGTCCGTGCTGCTTGCGTTGCCGCTTCGCGGCTGAGCGCGTAACGGCCTGACCGTCGGAGTCGTGCGGCTACAGCAAGCCCGCGGCCTCGCCCGTGGTCCACACGTCGGCCCCGAGTTCCTTGGCGAGGGCCGCAATGAGCTGCTGGGTGCGCGCACGCAGCGGGACGATGCGGTCCCGAAGGCCTGCGCGCGGCAGCGTCACCGCGACACCAAAGTCGTCGGAGTCGGGATCGCTCTCGCGAATGTAGAGCGTGCCATTGCGTGCCCACACTTCAAGTTCCCAGCCTTGGTCCTGGTCGTCGTAGATCAGGCCTTCGTCCGTTCCGGCCAGCGCCTGCAGCACATGGTCCATGGCCGCAAAGGTGTCGTACCAGGGAAAGGACAGGCGCACGCCTGCCTCCTCGTTGTCGAAGCGCAGGTCGAGCCAGAAATACTGCCGCACCTGGTCCAGCTTCATGCCATGCCGGCGCGCGAGGTCGACGATGCGGCGGTAGTAGGCGGCGAGCTCCGCCTCGTGGCCGGGCAGCTCCGCGCTGCGCACCTGCAGCCGTTCCGCGCGCGGAAACGAAGGCAGCACTAGCGGCTCGGGCCGCTGGTAGGCCGCGGCCTGGAATTCTTCCGAAAGGTGAAAGGCGATCTCGGGCTCCAGCGCGGTGATCGGTTTGGCGTCGGCGAACCAGGATTCCACGTGCACGCTCCTGAAATGATCGAGCGGAGGATGTTAGCCGGACGGCGCCGTGGCATGCTGGCGTTCCCACCTCGAAAACTCTTCGACGAGCAGATGCCATGCACCGCTACGAACTCCTCGAGAACCTCACGAGCGTCTACTTCGGCCAGGATGCCGACGTGCTCTTCGGCGAGACCGGCGCCGAGATCATGGCCGAGTACAACCAGGACTCGACCCCCGGCGAGCGCAACGCGCTGCGCGCCGAGATCGCCGATTTCGTGCAGACCCATCCCGCGCTCGAAGCCGATTTCGCGCGGCTGTTCGAGCGCAACTGGTTGCCGCCCGACTTCGGTGCGACCGCACGCGAATTCCTCGACCACGTGCTCGCCGCGCTCGCGCCCTGAGAACGCTTGCCTCGGGCGCGCGCTCGCGCGATCATCCGTGGCATGCAAACCGTCGCATCCATCCTGTGGCGCCGGCTCGACGTACCGGGCCATGACGCCTGCCGTCTCGAGCGCAACGCCTCGGCATGGCAGCTCGACGGCGCCGCCGTGTTCCGCCTCGAGGACGGCCGCAACGGCCAGCTGCACTACCGCGTGCGCTGCGACCTGCACTGGCACACGCAGTGGGGCACCGTGCGCGGCTGGCTCGGTGGCGCGGCGGTCGACCTGGCGATCGCGCGCGATGCGCGCGGCCTCTGGAAGCTCAACGACGAGCCGGTGCCCGACCTGTCGCACTGCATCGACCTCGACCTCGGCTTCACGCCGGCCACCAACCTGCTGCAGCTGCGCCGGCTTCATCTGGCAGTGGGCGAAGGCGCCGACGCGCCGGCCGCCTGGGTCGACCTCGACGGCGGCGGCGTGCTCACCGAACTCATGCAGCGCTACGAGCGCACCGCCGACGATGCCTACGGCTACGAGGCGAAGCGCTTCGACTATGCGGCGACGCTGCAGGTGACCGGCGACGCCTTCGTGCGCGACTACCCCGGCCTCTGGATCGCAGAGGCCTGAGCGGTCGGTCAGTCGAACTGCGACCGGTCCCCAGCCACCAGTTCCCGGTTCCGCCGCCGGTCCGCCGCGATCTCGCGCGCAAAGTCGTCGCTGCTGCCCACGGCAGGGATGTTGTGCGCCTCGCGCAGCCGGCCTGCGAGCGGCGCGCCAACCAGCAGTCGATTGATCTCCGCATTGAGGCGCTGCACCACCGCCGCCGGGGTGCGCGCCGGCGCGAAGATGCCGAAGAGCGAATCGCGGTTCGCCCTCTCGAAGCCCAGTTCCGCTAGCGTGGGCACCTGCGGCAGCGCCTCGATGCGCGCGGGCGCGCCCACCGCGAGCGCGCGCAGCCGGCCGCTGTCGATGTACTGCAGCTGCTGCGCGGCGACGTTGGTCGACAGCACCTCGAAGTGCCCCGCGAGCGCATCGTTGAGCTGCGGTCCGCCGCCCTGGTAGGGGACGTGCGTGATGTCGAGGCGGCCCTGCAGGCGCACCTGCGCCAGCACCATGTGTCCGAGGGTGGCCACGCCCGAGGTGGCCCAGCGCAACGCGCCGGGATGGCTGCGCGCCAACCCGACCAGGTCGTCGAAGCTGCGGCCCGCGAAGGCCGGCGTGCCGACCACCAGCACCGGCGTGCGCATGACGCTGGCCACAGGCGCGAAGCCGCGCAGCGGGTCGTAGGCCACGCGTGCGAGCAGTGGATGCAGGGTGAGCGGGCTGATGGCCGAGAAGGCGAGCGTGCAGCCGTCGGGTGCGGCGCGCGCGAGCGCATCCATGCCGACACTGCCGCCCGCACCGGCGCGGTTTTCGACCCGCACCGGCACGCCGAGGGCGTCCGCGAGCGGCTCGGCCAGCGCACGTGCCATGCCGTCGCTGACACCGCCGGGCGGGTACACCACGATCAGCCGGAGGGGCCGCAGCGGCCACGCCGGCGCAGCGGCCAGCACCAGGCGCGGCGCGGCGCAGGCGGCTGCGAGCAGCGCGCCCGCCTGTCGCACGAAATGCCGGCGCGACGGCGCGGGCGTGTTCATCATGACCGCGGGGCCTCGGCGGCGAGCCGGCGCAGCAGCGCGGCGAAGTGCTGCGCGGGCAGGCTGTCTTCGTCGGCGCGCGACACCAGCGTGAGCGGCGCATCGAGCTGGCCGCCATCGGCGAGGCGCGCATAGGCGATCGCATGCGCGTGCACACCGGCCATCGAGGCCGGCACCACCGAGAGGCCGACGCCAGCGGCCACGAGGTTGAGGTTGGTCATCATGCGGTCGACTTCGGCCACCACGCGTGGACGCAGGCCCTTGGCAAGGCACAGCGCGAGCAGATCGGCATAGAGGCCGGGCGCGCCGGGGCGGCGCACCAGGATGATGCCTTCCTCGCAGAGCCTGGCGAGCGGCAGCGGGCGCGCACCCTTGCCGCGCGCCAGCCGATGGTCGCTCGGCATCGCGACGAGCACCGGCTCGCGCAGCAGCGTCTCGAACATCAGCCCCTCGGGCCGCGCCACCGGCACGCGCAGCAGGCCGCAATGCAGCCGACCGGCGGCCAGCGCCTCGGTGAGCGCGGCGGCGTGGTCCTCGCGCAGTTGCAAATCGATGTCGGGGTGCGCGCGCCGAAACGCGCGCAGCGCGCCGGGCATGAAGCGGTGCGCCGCGGCCGAACTCGTGAAGCCGACCGACAACGTGCCTGCCTGGCCGCTCGCCACGCGCGCCATGCGCTGCTTCATGGCCTCCATGTCCTGCAGCATGCGCAGCGCCTCGGCCTGGAACAGCCGGCCCGCATCGGTGAGCGCCACGCCGCGCGGATGGCGGCGGAACAGCAGCATGCCCAGCTCGCGCTCGAGCGCCTTGATCTGCAGGCTCAGCGGCGGCTGCTGGATGCCGAGCTGCTCGGCGGCGCGCGTCATGTGGCCCGTCTCGGCCACGGCGGTGAAGTACTTCAGCGCGCGGATGTCCATGGGTTGTCTCTCATATATTTTTTATATTGAACAGGCGGCTTTATCTTATTTGACCCGAAGTCATACGTCGACTTATCGTCCGGCCGCCTGATCAAACAACAAGCGGTCCATCGAGACTGCATGCCGGAGACGAACCCATGCGCCCACCGCGCCCGCCCGCGTCGATGCCCAAGACGATGTTTCGCGCCTGCCGCCCGTACGGCGCTGCGCTTGCCGTGTCGCTGGCGCTGGCCGCTTGCGGCGGCGGGGGAGGCGGCAGCAGCAGCGGCTTCTTCCTGCCACCGCCGGCCGCAGGTGGTCACCCATCCGGCGAAGACCCGCCTGACAATCCGCCGCCGCCGCCCGTGGTGCCGGTGCTCTCGTGCGCCGAACTGGCCGGCAGGAGTGTGCCGGCTTCGGCCATCGGGCTGCCGACGGGGGGCGCCACCGTGACCAGCGCCACGCCCGTTGCGGCCGGTGATCCGGGCAACACGCTCGGCGACCATTGCCGTGTGCGCGGCACCATCGAGCCCGTGGACCCTGCAGCGCAGGCGATCCAGTTCGCGCTCAACCTGCCCGAGCAGTGGAACCGCAAGACCATCCACTTCGGCGGCGGCGGGTTCAACGGCGTGCTGATCGACGGCACCGAGGCGATCCGCTTCGGGCCTGCGGCCAAGCCCGCGCCGCTTGCGCTCGGCTACGCCACCTACGGCGGCGACTCCGGCCACCAGTCGAGCAGCATCACCGACGCGCGCTTCGCAGCCAACGACGAGCAGCTCGCCAACTACGGCGGACTTGCACTCAAGAAAACGCGCGACGTGGCCCAGGCGCTGGTGCTCGCACGCTACGGCGTCGAGCCGGAGAAAGCCTATTTCCTCGGAACCTCCACGGGAGGGCGCGACGCGCTCAGCCACATCCAGCGCTGGCCGCTCGACTACGACGGCGTGATCGCCAACGAGCCCGCGCTCAACTACACCGGCACTCGGCTGTCGAACGTGGCCGTGGGCCGTGCGCTCTACGCAAATGGCGGTGCCGGCTGGATGAACGTGGCCAAGACGCTGCTGGTGCAGAAGACAGTGCTCGATGCGTGCGACAGGCTCGACGGCGCGGCCGACGCCATCGTGAGCAACGTCGAGAGCTGCCGCCAGCTCAATGCGCCGATCCTCGCCTCGCTGCGCTGCAGCGGCGGCACCGACAACGGCGACGGCTGCCTGTCGGACGCGCAGCTCGCGACGGTCCGCACCATCGAATCGCCGCTCGAGTTCGCCGGCTACAGCCTGGCCAACGGCGTGCGGCGTGCCGGCGGCTATAACCTGCTCGAAGGCGCCCTCGTGGCCGGCCCGTACACCTCGCGCGACCTCGGCACGCGCAAGGTGCCGGGGAACCCGGCCACATCGGCCGATGCGAACATGTACGTCACGGGCGATCAGTGGGTGAAGTACTTCGTCACCCGCGTAGCCGACTTCGACACGATGGCCTTCGATCCGCTCGACCCCGGCATGTACACCTCGCGCGTGGCCGAGGTGTCGCGGCTGTCCGACGCGACCGACCCGAACCTTGCGCCCTTCTTCGCGCGCGGCGGCAAGCTCATCATGCTGCACGGCCTGGCCGACGAGGTGATCAGCCCCAACTCTACGATCGACTACTACAAGCAGATGGTCGCCATGCTCGGGCAGGCCGCGGTGGACGAGAGCGTGCGCTTCTACACCGTGCCCGGCATGGGCCACGGCACCGGCGTGTTCATTCCCAACTGGGATTCGCTCGCCGCGCTCGAAGGCTGGGCCGAAAAAGGCCTGGCCCCCGAGACCGGCATCGCGGTGGATGCGGTGGCCGGCACCTACGGCCGCACCCGCCCGCTGTGCCGCTATCCGGCCTGGCCCAAGTACCGTGGCAGCGGCAGCCTCGATGCAGCCGTCAACTACAGCTGCGTCACCGAGGTGGGCGACCCGCTCGCCTGCCCGAACCTGCCCGCGGCACCCACCACCTACAAGGGCGGCAACAGCTTCGGTGAGGAACTCAGCGTGGCGATCGATCCTGCCACCATGGCCTACACCGTCACCGTCGATGCGAGCCTGCAGCGCGCGGCGGGCACCGTGCGCAGCGGCGCGCTGGTGTCGCAGGGGCAGTGCAGCTACACGAGCGGCGAAAGCGGCGCGGTGTTCTCGTTCGCGGCCGGCGGCGTGCTGCTGGGCGGCGTGAACGCGCCCGCTGGCGGCGGCTTCGCGCCGCTGCTTGCGTTCCGCGACACCTTCGAGAACGCGGCAACGCCCACGGTGTTCAATCCGGTCGCGAACATCTTCAATGCGGTGGGCGTGCAGCAGGGCGGTGCGGGCCCGGTGGCCTACGAAGGCGCGGTGCGCTTGCGCAATGCGGGCACTTTCCAGTACTGCCGCCATGCCGCCAGTTTCATCGTCTACGACGCTTCCTGCACCGACACAGAGAAGGGCTACATCAGCTACAACGCCGCACGCAACGCCTTCGACCTGCGCACCACCTCGCCCACGAGCGGCGCCACCACCACTGGCGGCACGCTCACGGGCTCGATGGTGATCGGCCTCGTCAACGGCGCCGCGCTGCCGCTGCATCTGGTGCGCGAATCGGCCGCGAATTTCGGCCTGCGCCTGTACGCGGCGCAGCAGAGCCTGGCCGCAGGCGCGGCCGATGGCAGCTACGCCATGGTCAGCGTGGCGGGGCAGGCCGGCGAAGCCACGCTGGCCGGCAGCAGTTTCAACCTGCGCGGGGCCGCAGCGGCGCTGCGCTACGACACGCCGGTGCCGGGCGTGGCCGAGGCCGATGCGGGCCGGCCCGGGCATCTCATCTTCAACAGCGGCGTCGTGGGATTCGTGACCGGTTCTGGCACGGATGCGGCGCTTGAACTCGGAGCAAGGCATTGATGAACACGAAACAGGCTTCCTCTCGGCGACATGCACGGCTGGCCTCGGCCGCCGGTCTCGCACTCGCGCTCATGAGCGGCGTGAGCTCCGCGCATGCCGCCCGCGCCACCGCGCCTGAGCCCGCTACGTGCCCGCAGCCCGTGCCCGAGGGCGCGCGCTGCTACACGGGCGCCGACGGCGCAGGCGCGTTCTACTGGATCGCGATCCCGAAGGACTGGAACCGCGGGGTGCTCGTGATGCATGCGCATGGCGGCCCCGAGACCGGCCCGCCCACCCTCGCGCGCAGCGAGAAGGACCTCCAGCGCTGGGCCGTCACGGTAAAGGCGGGCCACGCATGGGCCGGCTCCAGCTACCGCCGCGGCGGCTACGGCGTAACGATGGCCGCCGAGGACACCGAGCGGCTGCGCCGCATCGTCGTGCAGCACTTCGGTCCGCCGCGCCGCACGCTGCTGCACGGCCAGAGCTACGGCGCGGGCGTGGCCGCCAAGGCGGCCGAGCTCTATGCGCCCGCGGGCGGCGCCGTCAAGAGTCCGTACGACGGGTTGCTGCTGACCAGCGGCGTGCTCGGCGGCGGCAACAGCGCCTACGATTTCCGGCTCGACCTGCGCGTGGTCTACCAATACGTGTGCCGCAACCATCCGCGCCCCGACGAGCCGCAATACCCGCTCTGGCAAGGCCTGCCGATGGACGCGAAGCTCACGCGCAAGGACCTGGCCGAGCGCGTGCGCGAATGCACCGGCGTCGGCCTGCCGGCCGCACAGCGCACGCCCGAGCAGGCCGCGCGGCTCAAGACCATCCTGGCCGCGGTGAAGATTCCCGAGCGCGCGCTCGTCGGCCACCTGAACTGGGCGACCTGGCTGTTCCAGGACCTGGTGCAACTGCGGCTCGGTGGCCGCAACCCCTTCGGCAACGTCGGCGTGCGCTACGCCGCGCCGACCCCCGCCGAGGCCGACGCGCTGAACGCCGGCGTGATGCGTTATGCGGCCGATCCGCAGGCCAAGGGCGCGCTCGCGGCCGACAGCCAGCCGACGGGGCGCACTGGGCTGCCCACGCTGAGCCTGCATGCGATCGACGACCCGACCGCCTTCGTCGAGCTCGAAAGCGCCTACCGCCGCATCCGCGATGCCGCGGGCACCGGCGAGTTGCTGGTACAGAGCTTCAGCGCCGAGCGCGAGCACAGCTACCTGGCCGAGTCGCAGTACCCCGCGCTCTTCGATGCGCTGCTCGACTGGATCGACAAGGGCGAGAAGCCCACGCCCGAGCGGCTTGCCGCGCGCTGCACGGCACTCATGCCGCGTTACGACACCGACGGCAAGAACGGTTGCCGCATCCAGCCGGCATGGCAGCCGCCGCCGCTGGAAAGTCGGGTGCCGTCGCGCGCGCCCTGAATCTGCCGTCGTGCGCTCAATGGTCGTGATGCAGGTAGCTCGCCTGCCGCGGCAGGCGCAGGCTCACGAGAAAGGCCACCACCATCATCACGGTCACGTACCAGAAGAAGGCCGACTCGTGGCCCAGCGCCTTGAGGCCCAGCGCCACGTATTCGGCCGAGCCGCCGAAGATCGCATTGGCCACGGCATACGCCAGGCCGACGCCGAGGGCGCGCACTTCGGGCGGGAACATCTCGGCTTTCACGATGCCGCTGATCGAGGTGTAGAAGCTCACGATCGCGAGCGCGACGACGATCAGTACGAAGGCCACCACGGGGTTGGTGGTGTGCTGCAGCGCCGTGAGGATCGGCACCGTCGCGAGCGCGCCGAGGCCGCCGAACAGCAGCATGTTGTTGCGCCGCCCGATGCGATCGGACAGCGCGCCGAACACCGGCTGCATGCACATGTAGACGAACAGTGCGCCGGTCATTACGTAGCTTGCGGTCTTGATCGGCAGGTGCACCGTGTTCACCAGGTACTTCTGCATGTACGTGGTGAAGGTGTAGAAGATCAGCGAACCGCCGGCGGTGTAGCCCAGCACGGTCAAGAAGGCCGGCATGTGGTGCTTGAAGAGCCCGGCCATGGTGCCGGCCTCCTTGTTGGCCTTGGCCTCGGCGCTCTGCGTTTCGTGCAGCGTGCGGCGCAGCAGCAGAGCCACCACCGCGGCCACGGCGCCGATCACGAACGGAATGCGCCAGCCCCACGCCTTGAGCTCGGCCTCGGTGAGCAGCTGTTCGAGCACCACGATGACGAGCACCGCGAGCAGCTGCCCACCGATGAGCGTGACGTACTGGAACGACGAGAAGAAGCCGCGCTGGCCACGCAGCGCCACCTCGCTCATGTAGGTGGCGGTGGTGCCGTACTCGCCCCCGACCGACAGCCCCTGGAACAGGCGGCACACCAGCAGCAGGAACGGCGCCCAGGCGCCGATCTGCGCGTAGGTCGGCAGGAAGGCGATGACGAGCGAGCCGGCGCACATCATCGTGACCGAGATCAGCATCGATGTCTTGCGCCCGACCTTGTCGGCGATGCGGCCGAACAGCCAGCCGCCGATCGGCCGCATGAGGAAGCCGGCCGCGAACACGCCGGCCGTGTTGAGCAACTGAACGGTGGGATCCGACTGGGGGAAGAAGGCCGACGCGAAGTACAGCGCGGAGAAGGCGTAGACGTAGAAGTCGAACCACTCGACGAGGTTGCCCGACGAGGCCGCCATGATCGAGAAGATGCGGTGGCGCTTCTCTTCGGGCGTGTAGTGGGGTGGAGACAGGGTGGATGCGGCGGACGCCGAAAGGCCTCCGGCGCCGGGCTGAGCTACGGTCATGATGGTTTCTGCCGCCTCGAGGGCGATGTTGTTGGAACCGTCATTCTCGGCACGCCTTTTGGGGCGTGCTTGTCAGCCGTTGCCGCAAGCCTGCAGCCGATGGGGGCTTAGAACGTCCCCGGCAGCAGGATCCCCGAATCCACCGTGTCGATGTCGGTACGGCCGCAGAAGGCCATCGTGAGGTCGAGCTCGCGGTGGATGATCTGCAGCGCGCGCGTCACGCCCGCCTCGCCGTACGCGCCCAGGGCATAGAGAAAGCTGCGGCCGATCAGCGTGCCGCGAGCGCCCAGGGCGCGCGCCTTGAGCACGTCCTGGCCGCTGCGGATGCCGCCGTCCATCCAGACCTCGATTTCGCGGCCCACGGCATCGACGATGGCGGGCAGCGCGGCGATGGAAGACGGCGCGCCGTCGAGCTGGCGTCCGCCGTGGTTCGATACGATGAGCGCATCGGCGCCGCTCGCGGCCGCCAGGCGTGCGTCTTCCACGTCCATGATGCCCTTGAGGATCAGCTTGCCGCCCCAGCGCTTCTTGATCCATTCCACGTCGGCCCAGCTCAGCGCCGGGTCGAACTGCTCGGCGGTCCACGACGACAGCGACGACAGGTCCTTCACGCCCTTGGCATGGCCGGCGATGTTGCCGAAGGTGCGGCGCTTCGTGCCGAGCATGCCCATGCACCACCGCGGCTTGGTCGCAAGGTTGATCAGGTTCTTCAGCGTGGGCTTGGGCGGCGCGGTCAGGCCGTTCTTGATGTCCTTGTGGCGCTGGCCGAGGATCTGCAGGTCGAGCGTGAGCTGCAGCGCCGACACGTTGGCGGCGCGGGCGCGCTCGATCAGGCGCTCGATGAAGTCGCGGTCCTTCATCACGTAGAGCTGGAACCAGAACGGATGGCGCCCGGTGTGTTCGGCAATGTCCTCGAGCGAGCAGATGCTCATGGTCGACAGCGTGAACGGAACGCCGAAGGCCTTGGCCGCGCGCGCGCCGAGGATCTCGCCGTCGGCATGCTGCATGCCCGTGAGGCCGGTCGGCGCAATGGCCACGGGCATGGCGACGTCCTGGCCGACCATGGTGGTGCGCGTGCTGCGGCCTTCCATGTTCACCGCCACGCGCTGGCGCAACTTGATGCTCTGAAAGTCGCTTTCGTTGGCGCGGTAGGTGCCTTCGGTCCACGCGCCGGAGTCGGCGTAGTCGTAGAACATCTTCGGCACGCGTCGCTTGGCGATCACCCGCAGGTCTTCGATGGTGGTGATCTTGGAAAGGTCGGGCAAGGGGTGTCTCCTCGGTATCGCTTGTAGGGGTCGGCCGGTGCGGCGTTGGCGCGCCATTATGGACAGCAGGCAGGCTGCGCCCGCGCCGAGTGTGGCGCGCCGCGGCGCGGCCGATCTGAAAAATACCCGCGGCGGTGCTGAAAAGAATTCAGGGCTGTGCGCCGTCGCGCAGCGCCTGCCGCAGCCATTCGACGAACGTCGCGCACTCCCAGCGCTCCATCGCGCCCGGGCGCCAGCACAGGAAGTACGCATTGGGCGATGGCACGCTGCGCGCCGAAAGCCGCACCAGCCGCCCGCTCTCGAGCCAGGCGCGGCCGAGCCGCAGGTGCATCAGCACAACGCCGAAGTCCTCGGCGGCCGCGTCGAGGGCCAGGCCCAGGTCGTTGAACTGATGGCCCGTGGCCGGCTCGGGCAGTCCGATGTCGCAGGCCTTGAACCAGATGCGCCACGACTCGAGCGGCGTGCGCAGCAGCTGGGCCCGCGCGATCTCGGCCTCGCTCGCAAAGCCCTCTTCGAATGGCCCGTGGCGTGCCAGGTAGGCCGGGCTGCAGGCCGGCGACACATCGTCGGCCAGCAGTTGGCAGAACTCACGGTCATGAAAGGGTCCGCTACCGAAGCGCAGTTCGAGGTCGGCTTCCTCGGCAGTCTGGTTGCGCACCGGCATGGTGACCTGCAGCATCAGTTCGATGTTCGGATAGGCATCGCGAAACTGTGCCAGCCGCGGCAGCAGCATCTGGCGCGAGAAGGTGGGCGTGACGGCCACGCGCAGCCGCCGCAGCTGCGATGCGGGCTCGCGCCCGGGCACCTGCTGCAGCGCGGCGATGGCCTCGCGCACGCGGGCAAGGTAGGCGAGGCCGTCGGTGCTGAGGCCGAAATCGCCGCCGGAAAAGAACTTGAGTCCGAGCTGCAGTTCGAGCTGCCGGATGCGGTGGCTCACCGCGCTCGGCGTGACGCTGAGCTCCTCGGCGGCAAGGTTCACGCTGCGCAGCCGCGCGACGGCCTCGAAAGCGAGCAGACCCTGGGTCGACGGAAGGCGCGTGGTGGAAACCATGGGGCGATGTTAGCCAAGCCCCACGCGGGCCCCGCCGTGCTACGAACCGGTCAGCGCGAACGCCACGCCGTGCGTCAGCGCCGGGTCGATCTGGCCAGGGTTGCCGGCCGCATCGACTTTCAACGTGATGGCGCTCGGCCCTTCGCCGCGCGAGCGGCCGGGCTCGGCGTGCAGCGCGATCTCGAAACCCTGCAGGCGCACACGGCCATCACCGGCCATCGCATCGGGGCCGAGCAGCATGCGGTAGCGCGCCAGGCTTTCCTCGACGTCGTGCACGGCGACCTGCACCGCGGCAATGCCGCGCACACCGTTGGCATGGCGGCGCGCGTCGCCTTCGGGCACGCGCAGCGCCCGCGGCGTGATGTCGGCGCAGAGAAAAGGCAGGTCGTGCCGCACCTGCCGCGCCGAGCTCCAGGCGATGCGCACGCCGTCGGGCCGCTGCCGGGCACCGGGCACGGCGGTCAGTTCGGCCAGCCCGCGTTCGCGCGCGGCGGCCACGGCGGCATCGATGTCCTCTGGCCAGAGCGCGAAGTCGACCAGGCCCTCACCGGCCGCATCGAGCACGCGCCACCAGCGCTCTTCGGGCGAAGGCGCCGAGTAGGCGATCAGCTCGAGGTAGCTGCCGTCGTCGAACACCGCGAGCGCATTCGCGGTGTTGCGCCCCGGATGCCTGCCGCCGGCAATGACGTTGAAGCCGGCGCGCCGGTAGTCGGCCACCGCCTCGTCGAGCGATTCGACCGCGATCACCACATGGTCCAGCGCCATGGGCATCGTCATTCCTCCAGCTTCAGTTTGGTCTCGCGCACGAAGGCGGTCCAGCGCTCGAACTCGGCGCGCGCATGGCGGTCGACGCCTGGCCCATCGGTGGCCATCACTTCGAAGCCCGCCTGCGTGAGCCTGTTCTTCACCTCGGGCGCCTGCAGCGCGGCGCGGAAACCTTCGGTGAGCGGGCCCAGCTTGTCGGCCGGCGTGGCCGCGGGCGCGAAGATGCCGATCCACGAATAGGCCTGGAAGCCCGGAAAGCCCGACTCGGCCACGGTGGGCACGTCCGGCAGGTCGGGCAGGCGCTCGGTGCCCGTGACGGCCAGCGGCTTGATCTTGCCTGCGGCGATCTGGCCCTTGAGCGCGGCGTAGCTCAGCAGCGTGAGCTGCGAGACGTTGCCCACCACCGCCTGAACGGCCGGCCCGCCGCCGCCGTAGGGCACGTGCAGCACATAGACGCCGGCACGGCGCTTGATGTCTTCCATGACCAGGTGATTCATGGAGCCGACGCCGGTCGATGCGTAGCTGAAGCGCGACGGTTCTTTTTTCGCCGCGTCGATGAAGCCGCGCAGGTCCTTGGCGGGCACCGAGGCCGAGGCGCCGATCACCAGCGGGAAGCGCACCGCCAGCGTGACGCCGGTGAAGTCCTTGAAGGTGTCGTAGGGCAGGCGCGACTTGGCGATGGGGTTGATGGCGTGCGTGTCGAAGGCCACCAGCACGGTGTTGCCGTTGGGCGCCGACTTGGCCACGTGGCTGGTCGCCAGCTGGCTCGCGGCGCCGGGCCGGTTCTCGACCACCACCGGGCGGCCCAGGCGCTTTTCGAGCTCGGGCTGCATGATGCGCGCCGCGATGTCGGTGCTGCCGCCAGGCGGAAAGGTGACCACCATGTGCAGCGGCGCGTCGGACGGCTGGGCCGCGGCGGCGCCCGCCAGGCTCAGGGCGGCCGCGGCCAGCAGGGCGCGGCGGCGATGGATCGGGAACTGCATCTTGTTGGCCTTTCGATGTGAGTGACTGCTGTGGACGCTCGATTCTTGCTCAACCCATCCACTGGCTGACCGGCACTGCGGTGTCTTGCAACGGCTGCGAGAGCACGTCGACCAGCGCCGGACCGTCATGCGCCAGCGCCGCCTTGAGCGCGGCCTCCAGCTCGCTCGGGTCTTCCACGCGCCAGGCCTTCACGCCGAAGGCCTCGGCCACGCGCGCATGGTCGGTGCGGTTGAAGTCGACCGAGTAGTAGCGCTCGTCGTAGCCGGTCTTCTGGCTGGCCTTGATCCAGCCGAACACCGCGTTGGAGAACACGATCATCTTCAACGGCACGCCGCGCCGCACGATGGTTTCCATCTCGCCGCAGGTGAAGCCGAAGCTGCCGTCGCCCATCACGGAGACCACCATGGCGTCGGGCCGGCCGAACGCCGCGCCGACGCCTGCGGCCATCGAGAAGCCGAGCGCACCGTGGGCGCGGTTGGTGATGAAGTGGCGCCCGGCCTGCGGTGCGTCGAAGTAGGCGGCGAAATACGGGCACGGCGTGCCGGGGTCGGCCACCACCACGGCATTGGCGGGCAGCAGCCGGTTCAGTGCATCGACCACCCGCTCGGGCTTGATCGGGCGATCGGTCGATCGGGCCAGCCCGGCAAAGAAGGCCTGCTTCTGCGCGCGGCTGCGCGCCACGATCGCGCGGCCGTCGGCGGCATCGGCCGGCCGGTGCGCGATGCGCTCGCCCACCGCCGCGGCCAGCGCGGCCAGGCCCAGGCGTGCGTCGCCGACCAGTGCCACGTCGGTGCGGTAGTTGGTGGCGATGGTGCCGGGGTCGATGTCCAGGTGCAGGATCGCTACCTCGCGTGCCGGCATCTTCCAGTGTTCGGTGGTGGTCGAGCCCGCGCGCGCGCCGACGAACAGCACCAGGTCGGCCTCGGCGATGACATCGCGCGTGGCCTCGACGCCGCCGTTGGTGCCGATCACGCCCGCATTCAGCGGATGGCTGCTCGGCAGGCTGCCGCTGCCGCTGATGGTGATGCAGACGGGCGCGTTCAGCTGCGTGGCCAGCGCCTCCAGCGCGGCATGGCCGCCCGAGATGACCACGCCGCCGCCGCACACGATGACCGGGCAGCGCGCCGCCACCAGCTTGTCGGCCGCGCGTTCGACCTCGGCCGGGTCGGGCGCGAAGCGGTAGGCGGGGTAGCGGTCGTGCCCCGGCTGCGCCCAGACCTCAGCCGGATCGATGGCGTGCTTCTGCACGTCGTAGGGCAGGCAGATGTGCGTGGCGCCGGGCCGGCCGGTGACCATGGCGCGGAAGGCGCTGCGCACCGCGTGCGGGATCTGGTCGACGCGGTCGATCGTGGTGTTCCACTTGGTCAGCGGCTGGTAGAGCGCCTGCTGGTCGAGTTCGGTCAGCGGGAACTTGCCGCGCGCGCCGACCGACACGTCCGAGGTGATGCCCAGCACCGGAATGGCCGATTCGTTGGCTTCCACCAGTCCGGGCAGCAGGTAGGTCGCGCCGCCGCCGCTCGGACCTTCGCAGATGCCGGGCTTGCCGGTGACGCGGGCATAGGCGTCGGCCATGTAGGCGGCGCTGCGCTCGTCGCGCGTGAGCACGTGGTCCATGCCGTGGTCGAGGCGCGCCAGTGCGTCGTAGAAGGGCAGGCTGGTGTCGCCGCACAGTCCGAAGATGTGCTTGACGCCGTTGAGTTGCAGCATGCGCACCAGCGCGTCCGCGCCGTTCATGGATGACATTCGATAAGCTCCAGCGGGGTGGACCCTGTGGGGGTCCAGTTAAGAACGCATTTCAGTATACTTAAAAACATGCACAAGACAAGCGGCAGCCCGGTGGTCGCGCCCGGCCCCGTCACACCCATCTCCAAGCTGCGGCGCGAACGGGGCTCGGGCGTCTTCGAGGCGCTGCGCGACATGGCGATCTCCTACCAGCTCAAGCCGGGCGAGCGCCTCAGCGAGATCGAGCTGGCCGAGCGGCTGGGCGTAAGCCGAACGCCCGTGCGCGAGGCGCTGGCCCGGCTGGTGAACGACGGCTTCCTGCTGCCCGCCACGCGCGGCTTCGTGCGCCGTCCGCTCGATGTGCAGGAGACGCTCGACCTGTACGAGGCGCGGGTGGCCGTCGAAAGCGCCTGCCTGTCGCTGGCGATCCTGCGCGCCACCGACGAGGACATCGCCCAGGCCCGGACCTACCTGGCTGCGAGCCAGAAGGCGCCGCCCGATGCGCCGGTGGAGCAGTTGGTGGAGCTCGACGAGGGCTTCCATCTGCGCATTGCCGACATGGCACGCAACCAGGAGTTGCGCCGCATGCTGGGCGTGCTGAACGAGCGCATCCGCTTCATCCGCTGGATCGACATGGAGAACGTGGGGCGCAACGCCACGCAGAAGGAGCACCAGCAGATCCTGAAGGCGCTGGCCGCGCGCGACGAAACCGCGGCGCAGCGCGTGCTCAAGGAGCACATCGGGCTGCGCAAGGAGCAGATCGTCGACGCCATCGCCAAGGGCCTGACGCGGATCTACCTGCCCGCCGAGCCGCGGGCTTGAACGACGTCAGAGCGGCGTCAGAACGCGGCGTGCTCGGCCGGCCGCGGCCGCCATGCCGGGCGGCGTGGCGCGGCAATGCTGCCGCCTTCGATCGCGCCGGCGATCGAGCGCGCCACCGCCTCGGCGGGCACCGCGATGCGGCGCCGCGTGACCATGCGCTCGAACGCACTGCAGGCCGCGATGTGGTCGGCCAGCGTGATGTTCGCCGCACTCACGTCGGGGCGCACCACCGTCACGCGAATGCGCCCGGCATGCTCCTGCCGCAGGCCTTCGGAAACCGCGTCGATCGCGTACTGCGTGCCGCAGTAGACGGCCGAGTTCGGCGACACGCCCTCGGCCGGCACCGGCGCCACGTTGACGATGTGGCCCGCGCCCTGTTCCTGCATCGTCGGCAGCACCGCCGCCATGCCGAGCAGCACGCCGCGCAGGTTGACGTCGATCATCAGCTCCCACTCGTCGACCTTGCGCGTCCACAGCGGCGCGAGCGGCATCACGCCAGCGGCATTGACCAGCACGTCGATGCGCTCGTGCTGCTCGAGCGCGAATTCGGCAAAAGATTCGACGTCGGGGCGCCACGTCACGTCGAGCCGCTGCCAGCTCGCGGTGCCGCCTTCGGCCGCGATCTGCCCGGCCAGCGCCTCGAGCCGCTCGGTGCGGCGGGCGCCGAGCACCACCTTGGCGCCGCGGCGTGCCAGCAGGCGCGCAGTGGCTTCGCCGATGGCGCCGCTCGCGCCGGTGATGAGGACGACTTTCTCTCGGATTGCGCTCATGTGAAACTCCTCTGCGGTCTGTCTGAAGCATGGCGCAGGGGCTGCGCCGGCCATGCAGGGAAGTTTCGTGCCGACACTGCGGCGGGCGGTAGACGAATCGAACGGCGTTCTTGCCTGATCCTGCAATCCGCGCGGGAATAAGGGACCGGTTCAGCCCTTGCCGAGTGCGGGCCGCCCGAACAGGCTCGACGCATTGCTGACCGGCCCGAGCTCGGCGGTGGCCGCCAGCAGCGCGGGCGCGAGTTCGTGCATGCGGTCGCTGCCCAGGCGGGTGCGCGGCCCCGCGATGCTGATGACGCCGATCACTTCCTTGCGGCGGAACACCGGCGCGGCCATGGCCGACATGCCGGGCGCGAAGACCTCGTCGATCATTGCGTAGCCGCGCACCCGCGCCGCGTGCAGGTAGCCGAGCAGCGCACGGATCGTCGTGGGCGCCTTCGGACCGTATTCGGCCGGCGTGCCGAAGCCCTGGCGCGAGACCAGTTCGAGCGCGCGCTCGTCGCTCAGCGTCATCAGCCAGGCATGGCCCGACGAGGTGCACGACAGGCGCGCGTCCATGCCCATGTCGGGGTCGTAGCGCAGCCCCGCCTGGCGCAGGCCCTGCGACTTGGCGACCCAGGTGAGGCGATCCTCGTCGACGATCGACAGGCGGACCAGCTCGCCCGAAGCCTGCCCGAGCCGCTCCAGCAGCGGCTCGGCCACGTTCACGATGCCCGCGCCGCTCAGGAAACCGAGCCCGAGCGAGACCACCTTGGTGGTCAGCACATAGTCGCCCTGCTTGCGCGCCTGCCGAACGTAGCCGCGTCGCTGCAGCTCCGCGAGCAAGCGGTGGCAGGCGCTCGGCGGAATGTCGAGCTCGGACGCGAGCAGCGTCAGCGGCAGCCCCTGCGGATGGTGCGAGAGATGCTCCAGCACGGAGAGGCCACGGTCGAGGGAGATGCTCATGCGCCGCATTATGAAATAGGTTTCCAGTCTGGAAAGCCTTTGGCGGCCGGGCCGAAGAATCGGCCGCATGCGTCCCATCGTCTACATCCTCAACGGCCCCAACCTCAACCTGCTCGGCGTGCGCGAGCCGCACCTGTACGGCAGCACGACGCTGGCGCAGGTGGAGCAGCTCTGCCGCCGCGTGGCGGACGAACTGGGCCTCGGCTGCGAATTTCGCCAGAGCAACCACGAAGGCGTGCTCGTCGACTGGGTACAGGAAGCGCGCGAGCGTGCCGCGGCGGTCGTCATCAATCCGGCGGGGCTGTCGTTCCGCTCGATCCCGCTGCTCGATGCGCTCAAGACGCTGGACCAGCCGATCGCCGAAGTCCACGTGACCAACATCCATCGGCGCGACGCGCTCTATCAGAATTCGCTGGTCTCGCTGGCGGCCACCGGCGTGATCTGCGGCTTCGGGCCCTTCGGCTACGAGCTCGCGCTCCGGGCGCTGGCCCAGCGGCTGGCGCCGGAGCCCGCGGCGGCCACCGCGGCCTGAGCCCGCCTTCGCCTTCGTTCATCATTCCAATCGCCAAGAGAAAACAGGAGACAAAACCATGAACCGTTCCATCGACCGCCGCACGCTGCTGGGCGCGGGTGCCGCACTGGCCGCCGGTGCCGCCGTGCCGGCCTGGGCCCAGGGCCAGCCCACGCTGCGCTTCGCCGCCGTGTTCTCCGACAAGGACATCCGCGCCGACATGATGAAGCAGTTCGCCAAGGACATCGAGGCCGACTTCAAGGTCGAGATGTTCCTCAACTCGACGCTGTTCCGCCAGGGCACCGAACTCGTGGCGCTGCAGCGCGACAACCTCGAGATGGGCAACATCGCGCCGCAGGACATCTCCAAGCAGGTGCCCGCATGGTCGCTGCTCACCTCGGCCTACCTGTTCCGCGATGCCAACCACCTGAACAGCTTCTTCGCGAGCGACCTCGGCACGCAGATGAAGAAGATGGTCGAAGACCAGCTCAAGGTGAAGATCCTCGGGCCGACCTTCTTCGGCACGCGCCACGTCGGCATCAAGCCCAAGAAGCGCATCAACGCGCCCGCCGACCTGGCCGGCATCAAGCTGCGCATGCCGCCCGGCGACACCTGGCAGATGCTGGGCCGCTCGCTCGGTGCCAACCCCACGCCCATGGCCTACGCCGAGACCTACACCGGCCTGCAGACCGGCGCAATCGACGGCCAGGACAACCCGCTGCCGAACGTGCAGAACATGAAGTTCTACGAGGTCATGTCGCAGATCGTGCTGACCTCGCACCTCGTGGCTTTCGACGTGCTGGCCGTCAACATGAAGACCTGGCAGGGCATGGCGCCCGCGAAGCAGCAGGCCTTCCAGGCCGCCGCCGACAAGGCCATCGCCTGGAGCACCGCCGAGCACCAGAAGCGCGAGGCTGAACTGGCCGAGAGCTTCCGCAAGCAGGGGCTCGAGGTGTATGCGCCCGACATCGCCGCCTTCCGTGCACATGCGCAGAAGGCGTACCTCGCCTCGGCCGACGCCAAGAGCTGGCCGGCCGGCATGCTCGACAAGATCAACGCCATGAAGTGAAGGCGGCTGCTGCAATGCTCGGCCGCATCCTCCATCTGCTGCACCGCTTCGCCGAGGCGGTTGCGGCCACGCTTCTGGCGGTGATCTTCGTCGCCTTCATCGTGCAGATCGCTGCGCGCTACATCTTCGACTGGCCCGTGGGCTGGACCACCGAGCTCTCGCTCGCGGCCTGGCTCTGGCTGGTGCTGTGGGGCGCGGCCTTCGTGCTGAAGGACGAGGAAGAGATCCGCATCGACATCGTCGCCGGCATCGCCAGCCGGCGCGTGCGGCGCGTCGCCGGCGCCGTGGCCTCGCTCGGCGTGATCGTGCTGTTCGGCATGTCGCTGCCCGCGTCGTACGACTACGTGAGCTTCATGAAGGTCGAGAAGAGCTCGTACCTCGGCATTCGCATGGACTGGCTCTATGCGATCTACCTCGTCTTCGTCGTGGCCGTCATCGCCCGCAACCTTCGCCTGCTCGTGCGCGGACCCGCGCGCACCGCGCCTGCCGATCCATCCGCTTCTCCCTCCGCATTGTGAATTTCACCAGTCCCCTCTCGCTGGCGCTCTACGCGATCGTGGCGCTCAGCCTGCTCGGCGTGCCCGTCGGCCACGCGATGATCGCCGGCTCGGTGCTGTACCTGTACCTCAAGGGCATGGACATGGGCGCCGCGGCCGAGCAGCTGCTCAACGGCACCTACTCGAGCTTTCTGCTGCTCGCGATTCCCCTCTTCATCCTCGCGGCCACCATCATGAGCTCGGGCAGCATCCTCGACCGGCTGCTGCGCTTCTGCAATGCGCTCGTGGGCCGCTTTCCGGGCGGACTCGCGCAGGTCAACGTGCTGCAGAGCATTGTGTTCGCGAGCATGTCGGGCTCGGCGCTGGCCGATGCCGCGGGCTCCGGCAAGCTGATGCAGGCCATGATGACCCGCGACGGCAAGTACACGCCGGGCTTCGCCGCCGCGCTGAGCGCGGTTTCGGCGGTGATCGGCCCCATCCTGCCGCCCTCGATCCCGCTGGTGCTCTATGCGCTGGTGTCGGGCACCTCGATCGGCTATCTCTTCATCGGCGGCGTGCTGCCCGGCCTGCTGCTCGGCGCGGTGCAGATGGCACTGATCTACGTGCTCGCGCGGCGCCGCGGCTTTCCGGTGGAGCCGAGGGTGCCGCTGCGCGAGATGCCGCGCATCACGCGCGAAGCGCTGCCGGCGCTGATGCTGCCGGTGATCCTGCTCGGCTGCCTCTACAGCGGCGTGACCACGCCCACCGAGGCCGCCGGCATCGCCGCCGCCTATGCGCTGCTGATCTCCGTCGGGCTCTACCGCAGCATGCGCTGGGCCGACCTGTACCAGTCGCTGCTGTCGAGCGCGCGCATGAGCGTCTCGATCGGCATGCTGATCGCGGGTGCGCTGGTGTTCAACTACGTGATCACGTCGGAGAACATTCCCGCCACGCTGAGCACCGCGATGAAGGGCTTGAGCCTTTCGCCGATGGCCTTTCTGCTGCTCGTCAACCTGATCCTGCTGGTGCTCGGCGCCTTCCTCGAAGGCTCGACCATCATCCTGATCATCCTGCCCGTGCTGCTGCCGACCGCGGTGTCGCTGGGCATCGACCCGGTGCACTTCGGCGTGATGGCGGTGCTGAACATCATGATCGGCCTCGTCACGCCGCCTTACGGGCTGCTGCTGTTCATGATGAGCAAGATCGCCAATGTCTCGATGGCGGTGCTGGTGCGGGAAGCCTTTCCGTTCCTGCTGGTCATGTTCGGCGCACTGGCGCTGGTGACGGTGTGGCCCGACCTGGTGCTGTTCCTGCCGCGTCTGGCGGGGTATTCGGGCTAGCAGGCGACGGGGACGCCCTGCGTCCAACAGGGCACAGCGGTCGTCGACGTGACGCTCCGTTGCTCGGATACGATCCGTGCCGACGCGCTCTTTTCACAGCGCCACGGTTCGACGACATGATCACCGCCCTCTACTACTTTCTGATGCTCCTGCTTGGATTCGCCTGGTACAAATACGGGCAGAAACAGCTCCGCAAGGGGCGCTGGAACGAGAACGGCGAACGCAACGAAGGGGTCGCGGGGCCGGTGGGCTTGCTGATGGCCGCTGCGCTGGCCTGCTACTTCCTGTTCGAGTTCGCACGCGCGCTGGTCAGGGGTGAAGTGCCATGCGTCGGCAAGGCCTGCAAGATGCAGGTCTACACCTTGGCAACGAATGCTGGCGACTACTGGGCCAACATGTTCTTCCTTGCCTGGTTGGTGCTCGGTTTGGGCTATGCGGTGTACGTCACGCTCAAGATCTGGTTTCGGGACTAGGCGCCATGGACGTTCTCAAGACCTTCGGCCTCTTCATCGTCACCGCGCTGGCCGAAATCGTCGGCTGCTACCTGCCTTACCTTTGGCTCAAGCAAGGCCGCTCGGCCTGGCTGCTGGTGCCGGCGGCACTGAGCCTGGCGCTTTTCGCGTGGCTGCTGTCGCTCCATCCGACGGCCGCGGGCCGCGTGTATGCGGCGTACGGCGGGGTCTACATCGGCGTCGCCATCCTGTGGCTCTGGGCCGTGGACAAGGTAACGCCGTCCACGAGCGACTGGGTCGGCGTGGCGGTGTGCTTCATCGGCATGGCGATCATCATGTTCGGACCGCGCGGCGCGGGGCGCTGAGGCGGCGGATTCAGTCCATCCGCACCTCGCGCCTGAAGCGCGCCTGCCGTCGGGCGATGGCGTCGTGCGGCACCACGAGCACGTCGCTCGCGGCCCCGCGAAGCACGCGCTGCGCCACGCTGCCGCAGAGAAAGTCCACGAGCGCTGCACGCCTGCGCTTGCCGACCACCAGCAGGTCTGCGCGGGTGTACTGCTGCTGCACGGCCAACTGGCGCGCGGGGTCGCCGCGCCCGACAGACGAGACTACGCGGTTGCGGCGCGCACTCGACGCGTCCGACAGCCGCAGCAGCCGCTCGCGCGCATGGCGTGCGCAGGTCTCGCGGTAGTGCTCGATGATGCGCGTCGACACGTCGGCGTAGCGCAGCTTGCCTTCGTACGCGGGGCTGAAGGCGTGGAACATCTCGACCTCGGCCGCGCCATCGAAGGCGCAGGCCATGTCGACCAGCGCGCCCGCGTCTCGCCGCAGATCGACCGCGACGAGGATGCGCGCGTAGCCGCCCGCCGCCGCAGCAGCAGCGAGCCGGCTCACCAGCACGGGCTTGGCCGCGCTGCGCAGCAGGCGCTCCGCGGGCTGGCCGTGGAAGAACGACGCAGGTGAACGGTCGACCTCGTCGCCGATCACGATCAGGTCGCACCAGCGCGCCTCTTCCGCGGCGGCATCGAACCGTCCGCTGGCATCGTCGACCTTCTTCACGAGGATGCCGAAGCCCTCGGCCGTCTCGAGGCAGAGCGCGCCAAGGCGTTGGGCCGCGTCGGCATCGGCCGGCGCCGCGAAGGCCGCGGGCGCATACATGATCTTCAGCAGAGCGCCGTGCGCCTGCGCAAGGAAGGCCGCGCGCGCCACGGTGCGCAGGCCGCGCACGGACAGGTCCGTCAGCGCGAGGATGGATTGGATGTTCATCGGTGCTCTTTCCGCATGGCAAGGCCGCCGCGGCCGCACCCGCCTGCATGGAGGCGATGCGGCCGCGAACAGCGGGAGAAATCAGCTTGGAAAAAAGCGCGGCATGCCCGCAGAAAGGGGCGCGCCACCGCGCGGGGCGGGTGCCCGGCGGTCGATGTGAATGCTGAAAAAGGGAAGGGGGAGGCTGACCGCCGGGCTCAGGGATGTGCGAGGGTCTGGTGCGACCCCGCCATCATCCGCACGGTGAAGACCGTGCGCGATGTGTCGCGGATGGGAGCTTGGCGTTGCATGGCGCCGAGTGTAGGAAAGCCCGCGCGCAAAGGCAATGAGAGGCCTCACGTTCTCTGCCAGATTGCGCGGGCGATCCGCGCGTGCTCAGTAAGGCGGTGCCTTGCGCGAGCGCTGCGCGCGTGCCGCTTCGGTCCACCATGCGAGGTCGTCGGCAAAGCGGCCGAAGGCGCGGTCCAGCGACTCGCCCGCGCTGCCCGTGGGCTTGGCTGCCGCATCGAGCGTCTGCGAGATCGGCCCGACGGCGAGCGTGCTTGACACCACGACCATGCCCATTTCCGACAGGATCGAATGCCAGGCCGTGCCCGAGCGCACGCCCGAGAAACGCCCCGCCGAGTAGCTCGCGATGGCCGCGGGGCGCCAGAACCATTCCTCGAGGAAGTGGTCGGTGAGGTTCTTCAGGCCCGGTTGCGGTCCCCAGTTGTATTCGCCTGTGACGAAGACGAAGGCGTCGGCGGCCTTGATCTTCTGTGCCAGGGCTTCCATGGCCGGCGGTGCGCTGCCCTTGGGATATTCCTTGTACATGCGGTCGAGCATCGGCAGCCCGACGGCCTGGGCGTCGACGAGTTCGGCGTCGGCACCGCGCGCACGCAGCCCGGCGACCAGGTAGTCGGCCAGCCGGATGCCCATGCGGTCCGAGCGGTACGAGCCATAGAGAACCAGGATCCTGTCGGTCATGCGTCGTCGCTCCATGCGTTGCGGGCCACGGCGGCCCACGGCAAAGGCTACCCCATCGGTGCGGGCAGTGGGTAGCCTGGCATTATTTGGTAGCAGCATCTTTGCCATCGCGTCGCTACCATTGCCGGCGATGAACCAGCCGCCCGCCTTTCTCCCCGCTGCTGCTTCGGCGCTGCCGATGCTCCTTGCCTTGTCGATGGCCGCCGGCCCGGCGTTGGCGGCAACGCCATCGGCCCAGGTGTTCGTCGCGGTGCAGAAGCCCGAGGCGGTCGATCCGGACTGGCGCGTGCGCCTTTGCGCGCTGCTGCCCCAGCCCTGCGTCGCGCAGGCGCTGGGGCTGTACAAGCCGCGTGGCGGCGCCGCAGGCGACTATGCGGTGGTCTCGGTCGAGCCGCTTGCCATTGCGCGTGTGCAGCGCGGCGGCAGCGGCAAAGGCGCGGGCGGCTGGCAGCTGCAGCGGCTGCACGACTTCAGCGGCTATGCCGAAGCCATCCGCAAGGACTCTGGCAACCCGATGTCGGGGGCAGACCTGTCGCTCTCGCCCGCGCTCTATCCCGTGGCCGAGGGCCAGTGGGCCGTGGCCGTGGTGCAGACAGTGTCGGAGTCGTATTCGGGCGGCGGCGCCGCGTTCAGCAAGGCCGATTTCGTGCCGCTCGAAGGCACGCGCATGGTGGCCGAGGGCATTCCTTTTTCGTGCACGAAGATGGTCCGCGCCTGCTTCAGCGAGAAGGAATACAAGCAGTCGAAGCACTGCCACGACGAGAGCAGCGGCAGCCTTCGCATCACCTACGGCGAACCGGCGCGGCCCGGCGAGCCCTACCGCTGGCAATACACATGGCTGCAGAGCGACTGGCCGGCGCATGCGCCCGCGAACGCCGCCACCACCTCGCGCCTGCACTTTGCCGCCACCACGACCGAGCGGGTCGGGTTCTGCGGCGGGCCGCAGTAGCCGAGACTAGCGCCGCGGTACCGTCACCGCGCCCACGTAGAGCGTGCGGCCCGCGCCGAGGCCGGCCAGCACCAGCGCAATGCCGAGCCCGACGAAGAGCCAGGCCGACGCGCGGAAGCTGCCGGTCCAGCCGTGCAGCAGGCCTGCGACGAGCGGACCGAGCGCGGCCACCATGTAGCCCACGCCCTGCGCCATGCCCGAGAGATGGGCCGCGACGTGCGAATCACGCGAGCGCAGCACGATCATCGTGAGCGCGAGCGCGAAGGTGCCGCCTTGCGAGATGCCCAACAGCACGCCCCAGAACCACACGCCGCCGAGCGGCGCGATGAGCATTGCGAGCATGGCCGCCACGGTCAGCAGCGAGAGCACCGCCGCGAGCGCGCGCTGGTTGCGCAGCCGCACCGCGAGCGCGGGCACGACGAGGCAGGTCACCACCTGCGTCATGACCGAGAGCGACACCACGTAGCCGGCCACTTCGCTGCCGAGCCCGCGCTCGCGCAGGATCGGCGCGAGCCAGCCCATCACGATGTACGCGAGCGCCGACTGCAAGCCCATGAAGAAGGTGACCTGCCAGGCCAGCGGGTCGCGCCAGAGGCCGCGCACCGTGAAGCCCGATTCGCTCGCTACCGGTTCGAGCGGCAGTGCCTGCGGCGCCCAGAGCAGCGTGACCAGCAACGCGGGCACCGCCCACATCGCAAGCGCGCCGGTCCAGCCGCCGCCGAGCGCATGCTCGAGCGGCACCGTCAGGCCTGCGGCACTGGCCGCACCGCCGCAGACTGCCATGGTGTAGAGGCCCATCATCAGCGCCGCGTGCCGCGCGAAGTCGCGCTTGACCAGGCCCGACAGCAGCACGTTCGCCACCGCGATGCCGCTGCCCGCAATGGCCGATGCGACGAACAGCAGCGGGATGCTGCCGATGCCGCGCAGCGCGGTGCCCACCAAGATCAGCAGCATGCAGCCGAGCAGCGTGCGCTCGGTGCCGAAGCGCCGGCCGAGCCAGGGCGCGAGCGGCGCGAACGCGCCGAGGCAGACGATGGGCAGCGTGGTCAACAGGCTCGCGGCCGTGGCCGAAAGGCCCGTGGCCTGGATGATCTCGGGCAGCACCACCGAGAGGCTCGCAAACACCGGGCGCAAGTTGAAGGCGATCAGTACGACGCTGGCGCCGAGCAGGATGCGGCGCGCCAGGCTCGGCGCGGGCGTGGCGCGCGGTGCGGGCAGGCTGTCGGCCTCGGCGTCGATCAGCAACTCCCTCGTCGCCACCGGTTGCATGGGGGCCGCGCTCATGGATGCGGCGCTCATTCCGCCTCCCGCGCGAGCGCGTCGATCATCGGCGACAGGAAGGTGCGCACCGCCTCGGCCGCGCGGTCGGGATCGCGGCTCGCGATGGCATCGACGATCGCGCCGTGCGCCGCGCTGTCGGGCTCGGGCAGGGCGGTGTGCATCGTGCTGGCGATGGTCTCCTTGATGTAGCCGCCGATGAAGCGGCAGGTCTCGGCCAGCGCAAGATTGCCCGAGATGTCGACGATCGCGAGGTGGAAGGCGAGGTCGCGCTCGACGAACGCTGCGCCGCCGTCGCCGGCATCGGGCACGCCACGTTTGGCGAGCAGGGCCTTGAGGTTGCGCAGGTCCTTGGCGGTATGGCGCACGGCCGCGAGGCGCGCGGCCTCGACCTCGAGCGCTCGGCGCACCTCGAACTGGTCGCGCAGGCTCGCGCGACGCAGCTTCTGCAGGCTGGCCGACGGATCGAACCCCGAGCGCACGTAGGTGCCGGAGCCCTGCCGCACTTCGAGCAGGCCGCGCGAGACCAGCGTCTTGACCGCTTCGCGCACGGTGCCGCGGCTCACGCCGAGCAACTGCGCGAGCTGCGGTTCGATCGGGATGCGCGAGCCGACCGGCCAGCGGCCGGCCGCGATCTCGGCGCGGATGCTGTTGGCCGCGCTGTCGGCCAGGGAAGTGCGAGGTGCCTGCAGGAGCATGGATGCGAAGAAGAGAAAGGGGGCGAACGACCCGGTGGGTCATTGAATCATTGGATGAATTCTGGCCGAGCCGGAATGCCGCAGTCGGCGGCAGGGCAATTGTTAACGCCGGCTTGCGCTCTTGGCGAGCACGCCGGCGCCGCGCACCTCGAGTCGGCGCCGGTCGACCACCTTGCCCGTGGCGTCCACCAGTTCGATCACGTGGCGGCCCGGCCAGGGCAGCCATTGCGCACTGTTGCCGCGCGCGAACGGCTTGCCGTCGAGGTGCCACTGCACGCCGCGGCCTTCGGACTCGAAGCGCACGCGCTGGTGCAACGGCGGGATGTCGGGGTCGAGCGCGATGATGGTGCCGTCGGCCGGCGCGGTGATGCGCGCAGGCACTGCGCCCGCGGGTGCGCCGGTGCTGCCGGTGTCGAGTGCGAAGAGCGGCTGTTCGGTGCCCTGCACGAACCATTCGCTGCGTGCGGCTTCGAGCGCATTGCCGTCTTCGCCCGCGCCGAAAGCCACCTGCGCCGCGACCACGCCGGCCGGCGGGCGCGGCGCGCGGCTCGGTTCGCGCGCATGCAGGAAGCGCATCAGCTCGGCCCACACCGGCGCCGCGCCGGTGGTGCCGCTCACGTCCCACATCGCCGCGCCGCTCGCATTGCCGACCCACACGCCGACCGTGTAGCGCTCGGACCAGCCCACGGCCCAGTTGTCGCGCATGTCCTTGCTGGTGCCGGTCTTGACCGCGGTCCAGAAGCGTGTGGAAAGCAGGCTGTCGGGCCCGAAGGTGCGCATGCGTGCATTCGGATCGGACAGGATGTCGCCGACGATGAAGGCCGCACGCGGATCGAACACCGGCGCAACGGGCTTGCGCACGGCGGCAGGCGCGCGCGCGACCAGCGTCGTCGGCCCGTGGCGCCCGCCGTTGGCGAGTGCGCGGTAGGCATTGGCCAGCGACAGCAGCGACACCTCGGCGCTGCCGAGTGCGAGGCTGTAGCCGTAGTAGTCGCCGCTCTCGCGCAGCGGCAGGCCTGCGGCGCGCAGCTGGCGCGCGAAGGATTCGGGCGACACCATCACCAGGGTGCGCACGGCCGGCACGTTGAGCGATGCGGCCAGCGCGGTGCGCACCGACACCGGCCCCTTGAACCGGCGGTCGTAGTTCTGCGGAATGTAGAGCCCGCTGGCGGTGCCGATCTGCGCCGATGAATCGTCGATCAGCGACGCGGCCGTGATGCGCCGCTCGGCGATGGCCTGCGCATAGAGCAGCGGCTTGAGCGTGGAGCCCGGCTGGCGCAGCGCGGTGACCGCATCCACTTCGGCCGCCTGGCTCAGCGGCCCCGACGAGCCGACCCACGCCAGCACTTCGCCGCTCGCGTTGTCGAGCACCACGAGCGCGCCGTCTTCCACATGGCGGCCGCGCAGCTCCTTCAGGTGGCGCTGCAGCGTCTCGAGCGCAAAGCGCTGCAGCGGCGCGCGCAACGTGGTCCGCACGCTGGCGTCGTCCTCGCGCCCGGTCGCGGCGGACTCGCGCAAGTCCCTCAGCGCGCGGCGTGCGGCATGCGGCGCGATGCCCTCGCTCGCATCGAAGGCGCGCCGCTGCACCGCGGCGCTGGTGAACATGTCGAGCGCCTCGCAGTCGATCTTTTCGCCCGGCGCCATGGCTCGCATGACGTCGCAGGCGCGCTGCGCCACGACCGCCGGCTTGGCATTGGGCGCGCGCACCAGCGCGGCGGCCACGCTGGCCTCGCGCGCATCGAGCCCGCTCGGCGCCTTGCCGAACAGCGTGCGCGAGAGTGCATCGATGCCCACGATCTCGCCGCGGAACGGCACGCTGTTGAGGTAGGCCTCGAGGATCTGGTCTTTGCGCCAGCTGCGTTCCAGCTGCGCGGCTGCCACCGTCTGGCCGATCTTCTGCGACAGGGTGCGGCCGCTGTTGGCGCGGCGCAGGTCCTCGTCGAGCAGGCCGGCGAGCTGCATCGTGATGGTCGATGCGCCGCGCGTGCGCGTGTTCCAGAGATTGCCCCAGGCCGCCGACGAGACCGCGCGCCAGTCGACGCCGCTGTGCTCGTAGAAGCGCCGGTCCTCGCTCAGCACCATGGCCGTGCGCAGCGCGGGCGACACGTCGGCCAGCGCGATCCACTGGCCGCGCCGCACGCTGGCGTCGGTGCGCACGCGCTGCAGCAACTCGCCGTGGCGGTCGAGCACCGCCGTGTCCGACGGCCGGAAGCCGCGCTTCACCTCGTCGAAGCGCATCACCGCCGCGGCGGTGGGTACCGCGTGCGCGCATGCCACGGCAGCCACCAGCGCCATGGCGAGGCGGCGGTGTCGGGCGAGGAGGGGCGGGCGGTACGGCATGGAAAAAGAAGCGTGCGAGCAAGGCGCTGCGCGCCATTCTCGGCCAAACGCCCGACGATCCCGCCACGGGAACTGCACCTACCCCGAAACAGGCGCGCCGCTGCCTTCGCCTGGGCGGCCAAATGTCCAAAGTCGCAACACGCACCACATCCCGTAACGAACTTCACGTGCGAGCCTCACAGCGGATACCGCGTCGAGACGGAGGTGGACTTCAATGCGGATTCGGTTTGCCGTAGCGCAGGCCGGCTTCCCACAACGCCAAGGAGAAAATCATGAACAAGACATTGCCCCTTCTGCTGGTCGCATCGGCCGTGCTGGCCGGCTGCGTCGTCGCCCCCGCCTACGACCGTCCGCCGCCGCCGCGCCCGGCCCATGGCGATCGGGACCGCGACCGCGACGGTGTGCCCAACCGCTATGACCGCGACCGCGACAACGACGGCGTGCCGAACCGCTACGACCGCCGGCCGAACAATCCGAACCGCTGAGGCGGCTCAGGCGGGCCGGCGTGCCAACAATGCCCAGACGCCGGCCGCGCTCAGCAGCGAACCGCCCGCAAGGTTGAAGCGCCTCTGCGCACGCGGCGAGGCCAGCAACCTGCGCGCCGATCCCGCGAACACCGCATAGAGCGTGGCGTTCAGCGCCGCCATCGCCACGAAGGTGATCGCCAGCACCCACAGCTGGCGCGTCACGTCGGCTGCGGGGCTCAGGAACTGCGGCAGGAAGGCCACGAAGAACACGATGCCCTTGGGATTGAGTGCCGTCACGAGGTAGGTGTTGGCGAACAGCCGCCAACGCGAATCGGGCGCGGCCGGGGCCGCGATGTCAGTGTTGCCGGTGCCGGCGCGCAGCAGCTTGATGCCGAGATAGAGCAGGTACAACCCGCCCGCCCATTTCACCACCGTGAACCAGAACGCAGAGGCCGCCAGCAGGGCGCCGAGGCCGAGCAGCGACACCACCAGCGCAGTGGAGTCGCCCAGCGCCACCGCCGCGACCAGCGGCACGTTGGCGCGCCGGCCGTGCGACATGGAGTAGCTGATGACCGTGAGGATGGTTGGCCCCGGGATGACCAGCAGCACGGCCGAGGCGGCGACGAAGGCGAGCCAGAGTTCGATGGGCATGGGTGTTTTTCTCCAGTGAAGAACGTTCAGGTGCCGAAGCGCGCCGCCGACCTGGCCTTCGCGCGCTCGGCCTCGATGGCCCGGTCGCGCGGCTCGGCGCTCGTGACCAGCGCGCCGATCAGCCGTCCGGCGCTCGCGGCCACCTCGTCGACTGCGCGCTCGAAGGCCTGCTCGTTGGCCTTCGACGGCACGCTGAAGCCGCTGAGCTTGCGCACGAACTGCAGTGCGGCGGCGCGGATCTCCTGCTCGGTGGCGGGCGGCTCGAAGTTGTACAGGGTCTTGATGCTTCTACACATGGGTGATTCGCTCCAGTCCTGAAGGGGCGGCGGCGCTAGCCGAGGCGAAGGATCGCGTCGGCCACCGCCTCGATGCCCGCCTCCGTGAGATCGGGCGCCGCGACCTGCCGGCGCTGCGGCCATTGCGCGAAGTGCCGCGCCTGCGAGCGCTCGTAGTGCGGATCGTAGTGAAGCGCCATCAGTTCGGCAAACAGCGGCGCGAGCGCGCCTTCGAACGCCCATTGCTGCCAGCGCTCGACCACGGCCTTGCCCTGCATTTCCTTGAGCTTGCCCAATTGGGCGGCGAGCGCCTCGCGGTCGTCGCCGAGGTAGGCGTAGTCGCGCAGCAGGTAGTCCAGGCGCGCCGCGGCATCGGCCTGCACCTCGATGCAGGCGGCCGCGCGCATCTGGGCGACCAGCGGGATGGGCACCGACAGCCTGCCGATGCGCGCGCTCTCGCCTTCCACGTACACCGTGCGCGCGAGGTCGAGCGTCTCGAAGCAGGTGGCGATGCGCGTCTCGAACTGCTTCTGCGAAGGTTGCGGCACGCCGGGCAGCGCGCCGAGCAGCGAGCCCTTGTGGCTCGCATGGTGCTCCAGGTCGAGCACCTGCGCACCGCGCGCGGCCAGCGCCTGCAGCACGCGCGTCTTGGCGCTTCCGGTGGCGCCGCAGATCACCTGCAGCTGCAGTTGGGGCACGGCGGCCTCGATCTGCGCGAGCACGTGGTGGCGGTAGCTCTTGTAGCCGCCCGCGAGCTGCTGCGCGTCCCAGCCGACCAGGCGCAGCCAGGTGACCATCGAGCCGCTGCGCAGCCCGCCGCGCCAGCAATACACCAGCGGGCGCCAGCTGGGGGGCTGCTCGCCGAAGCGTTCGCGCAGGTGCCGCGCAAGGTTGGCCGCCACCATCGCGCCGCCCACGCGCCGCGCCTCGAAGGCGCCGGTCTGCTTGTAGATGGTGCCGACGATGCGGCGCTCCTCGTCGTCGAGCACCGGGCAATTGATGGCGCCGGGAATGTGGTCGAGCGCGAACTCCGAGGGCGAGCGCGCGTCGATGATGGTGTCGAAGCGCGGCAGGTCGGCCACGCGCGTCGGCTGGTGGCGGGGGTTGGGATGGTCAGGCATGGGCATGTCCCAGGGTAGCGCGCAACCGGCCGCTCGCGAGATCGACCAGCGCCACCAGCGCGAACATGGCGATCAATACCGTCATGGCCTGCTGCTGCTGAAAGATCGACAGGTGGAAATAGAGCAGCTGGCCGAGCCCGCCGCCGCCGACGAAGCCGAGCACGGCCGCCATCCGGATGTTCATTTCCCAACGATACAGCGCATAGGCCACCCACTGCGGCAGCACCAGCGGCAGGCTGCCGTAGCCGAAGGCGGCCACGGCGCCGGCGCCGCCGAGGGCGAGCGCCTGTTCGGGCTCGCGCGGCGCGTTCTCGAGGCTTTCGGCGAACAGGCGGCCGAGCACGCCCGCGGTGTGCAGCGCCAGCGCGAGCGCGCCCGCGAACGGCCCGATGCCCGCGGCCAGCACCATGAGCGCGGCCCACACGAGTTCGGGCACGCTGCGCAGCAGGTTGAGCACGAAGCGCGTTGCGTGGCGCAGCACCGCGCCCGCACGGCCCGCGGCCGCCAGCGCGAGCACCGCACCGGCCGCGGCCGCGAGCACCGTGCCGAGCGCCGAGACGGCCAGTGTCTGCAGCGCGCCCCAGCCGACCTTGGCGAGAAAGCCGCGCGACAGGTCGGGCGGAAAGAACTCGCGCACGAAGCGGCCCATGAAGCGCAGCGATTCGCCGCTCGCGAGCGCGCTGTAGTCGACGCCGAGGTAGACGAAGCTCGCGGCCACCGCCACGAGGATCGAGAGCGCGGCCACGCGGCAGCGCACGCACACCGGTGCCTTCATGCCAGCAGCCTCCGCAGCGCATGGCTCAGCGCATCGGCCAGCAGCACGAGAAGCAGGAACACCAGCAGGATGCTGCTGGCTTCGCCGCCGTTGAGCATCTTCATCGACTGGTCCATCAACTGGCCGAGCCCGCCGGCACCGACGAAACCCATCACCACCGAGGCGCGCACCGCGCATTCCCAGCGGTACACGGTGTACGACGCCAGCTCCTGCGCGGTGTTGGGCAGCAGGCCGTAGCACAGCGCCGCGATGCGCCCGCTGCCGCCTTCGAGCAGCGCGCGCGCGGGGCGCGTGTCGGTCGATTCGAGGATCTCTGCGTAGACCTTGCCGAGCATGCCGCCGTAGGTGATGGCGAGCGCGAGCACGCCCGCACCCGGGCCGAGGCCGAGCGCGCGCACGAAGAGCAGGGCCCAGACGATCTCGGGAATGGCGCGCAGCACCATCAGCACCAGCCGGCCCGATTGCCGCAGCACCGCGCCCAGCTTGCGGCCGGGCCCGGGGCCGATGCGCGAAACCGACAGCGCGCGCGTGGTCGCAAAGGCCAGCGGCACGGCGATGACGAACGCCAATGCGGTGCCGGCCGTGGCCATGGCCAGGGTCTCGAGCGTGGCGCGGCCCAGCAGCACCAGGAAAGAGGGCGCGGTTTCGGGCGGCAGGAAGCCCGCGAGAAAGCCGCCGACCACCGAGAGGTTGCCCGGCGCGAACAGCGCGGAGGGATTGAACTCGGCCAGTTGCAGCATGGGCCAGGCGATGGCGAGCGCGAGCAGCGTCCAGCCCAGGCGCGCGCGCGCCTGCGGATCGCGCGTGGGTAAAAACGCTGCGCTCACGGACAGTCCGGCGGCACGAAGGCCGGCTCGCGCAGCGCATTCACGGCCTGCGGCGCCTGCGCGGCGGCGCGCGCGGCCTGCAGCCCGCCTTCGCTCGCATAGAGCGCGTCGAGCATGGCGGCGTCGACGTCGCCCGCGGGCAGATCGAACATCACGCGGCCATCGCGCATGCCGACGATGCGCGGAAACCGGCGCAGCGCCAGGTCCACCGCATGCAGCGACGCGACCAGCGTGGCGCCGGTGGCCTCGGCCTGCGCGATCAGCTCATGCACGGTGGCCTCGGCCAGCGTCGGGTCGAGCGCGGAGACCGGCTCGTCGGCCAGCAACAGCGCGGGCCGCTGGTAGAGCACGCGGGCCACGCCCACGCGCTGCAACTGGCCGCCCGAGAGGCGATCGCAGCGTTCGAACAGCCGGTCTTCGAGCGCGAGGCGCGACAGCACCGCATGCGCGCCCGCGATGTCCGAAGGGCGCAGCAGCGAAGCGATCGCCCGCGCGGTCGACCACTGGCCGAGCCGGCCCGACAGCACGGCCGTGACCACGCGCAGCCGCGGCGCGATCGGCGGCGCCTGGTGCACGGTGCCGATGCGTGCGCGCAGTTTGCGCAGCGCGGCGGCGTCGAGCTGCCAGGGCGATGCGTCGAGCAGCCGCACGCTGCCTTCGGTCGGGCGCAGCGCGGCGCCGAGCACGCGCAGCAGCGTGGTCTTGCCGGCGCCCGACGGGCCGATCACGGCCATGCGCTCGCCGGCGCGTGCGGCGAGCGACACCCCGGCCAGCGCGCGCTGGCCATTCGGATGCACCATGCCGACGGCGTCTATCGAGAAGCTCACGCGAAGCGGCCTTCCGTGCGTTGGCTGCTGCCGCTTACTTGATCAGGCCCGCCGACTTGCCCGCTGCCTCGATGCCGTCGTAGTTCGACGACTTGGTGGGCACGAACTTGCTCGCGCGCTGCAGCGCCATGATCTCCTTGTGCGACGGGTTCGAGGGGTCGAGCTTGAGGAAGGCGTCGGTGATCTTCTGGGTGAGGGCGGGATCGAGCCCGGGGCGCACGGTCCAGTTGTAGTCGTAGTAGGTGGGGGTGGTGGCGAGCACGCGCACTTTGGCGGCGTTCGGGTTCTTCGTCTCGACCAGCTTGTCCCAGACCGAGGCGTTGAGCACGCCGGCCTCGGCGCGCGCGGCGGCCACGAAGGCGACGGTGGCGTCGTGCGCGCCCGAGAAGGCGACGGTCTTGAAGTCTTTCTCGGGGTTGATGCCGGCCTGCATCAGGAAGTAGCGCGGCATCAGGCTGCCCGAGGTCGAAGAGGGCGCACCGAACGCGAAGGTCTTGCCTTTCAGGTCGGCCAGCGTCTTGGCGGTGCTGTCGATCGGCACGATGAACTTGCTCGTGAACACCTCGTCCTCGGCGCGCTGCACGATCGGAACCGCGCCGCCCTGCGTGCGGATGCGCGCCTGCACGAAGGTGAAGCCGCCGAGCCAGGCGAGGTCGATCTTGTTCGTCGCGAGGCCCTCGACCACGGCGGCATAGTCCGTCACGGGCGTGAACTGCACCTCGAGCCCGGTTTCCTTCTTCAGGTAGTCGCCGAGCGGCGTGAACTTGCGCTGCAGTTCGGTCGGCGCTTCGTCTGGAATGGCGGACACGCGCAGCACCTTGCCCTGGGCCGAGGCACCGAGGGCGGTAACGGTGAGCGAAAGCGCAAGGGCAATGCGAAGAAAGGGCTTCATGGGGGAAATGGACGCAACAGGGCGCCTGGAGAACGCGGAGCCCTCGATTGTAGAAACCCGCAGGCGGCGCCCGGGGCGCGCCGCTTCGATAATGCGGCATGACCGACACACCGACGACGTCCCCTCTCAATCCGCTTGCGCCGCTGCGGCTCACGAGCTTCTCACACGGCGGCGGCTGCGGCTGCAAGATCGCGCCGGGCGTGCTCTCCGAGATCCTGAAGAACAGCGGCGCCGGGCTGATCCCGCAGGAGCTGATGGTGGGCATCGAGACCGCCGACGACGCGGCCGTCTACCGGCTCAACGATCGCCAGGCGCTGATTGCGACCACCGACTTCTTCATGCCCATCGTCGACGATCCCTACGAGTTCGGCCGCATCGCCGCGACCAACGCGATCAGCGACGTCTACGCCATGGGCGGCCGGCCGATCATGGCGCTGGCGCTGGTGGCCATGCCGGTCGACCAATTGCCGCTGGCGGTGATCGGCGAGATCGTGCGCGGCGGCCAGGACGTGTGCCGCGCGGCGGGCATCCCGATCGCGGGCGGCCACACCATCGATTCGGTCGAGCCGATCTACGGCCTCGTCGCGATGGGGCTGGTCGATCCGGCACACGTCAAGCGCAATGCCGCGGCCCGGGCGGGCGACGTGCTGGTGCTCGGCAAGCCGCTCGGTGTGGGCGTGCTGTCGGCGGCGCTCAAGAAGGAGCAGCTGCCGCTCGCGGGCTACCGCCAGCTCATCGACAACGCCACCCGGCTCAACACGCCGGGCATGGCGCTGGCACCGATGCCGGGCGTGCACGCAATGACCGATGTCACCGGCTTCGGCCTGGCCGGCCACACGCTCGAACTGGCGCGCGGCGCGGGGCTCACCGCCGTCATCGACTGGGCGCAGGTGCCGCTGCTCGACGGCGTGGCCGCGATGGTGGCCGAAGGCTTCGTGACCGGCGCCTCGGGCCGCAACTGGGACGGCTATGGCGCCGGGGTCGAACTGGCGCCCGGCCTGCCCGCCACCGCGCAGGCGCTGCTGACCGATCCGCAGACCTCGGGCGGGCTGCTCGTGAGCTGCGCGCCAGAGTCCGTCGACGCAGTGCTCGGCGTGTTCCGCGACGAAGGCTTCGCGCAGGCCGCGGTCATCGGACACATGGCGCAGGGGCCCGCCGGCCTGCGCGTTGCATGATGCGCACGCGGCGCTTGTTCCTCTTCATGGCGGCCGTCGCCGCGGCGCCCGCCTTCGGCCTGCAGGCGCAGGCGGCCGACGTGGTGCGCTGCACCGATGCGGGCGGACGCATCATCTACACCGATGGCCCGTGCCCGCCCGGCAGCCAGCTGTCGCGTCAGGTGCCGATCAGCGAGCCGCTCTCGGTCGTGCCTGCGCCCGGTTCGGCCGGCGAAGCACGCCGGCCGGCGGCCACGCCGCCAGCGCCACCACAAGCACCGTCGCCACCGCCGGCAAGCCCGCCGGCCGCTGCCGCACCACAGGGGCCGGCGATCATTCCGCGCTACGCCGACGAGCGCACCCCGCCGCCGCCGCCCGAGCCGCCGCTCTACGGCTGGGGGCCCGATCCGTACTACGACGGCGGGCGCCCGATCGTGCGTCCTCCGAGGCCGCCGCGGCCGGTGGATCCGGGCCCGCCGCCGGGCAAGCGGCCCTGCGCAAATCTCGCAGGCATCCAGCGCGGCAACTGCTGAAGAGCACGCAGCGTTGACGACGCCCGCCTGGACCGTCTACTGCGACGGCAGCGCCATGCCGAACCCGGGCCGCATGGGCGCCGGCGCCGTCATCACCGCGCCCGACGGCACCCGCCATGCGCTGTCGCAGGCGAGCCATGCGGTCGGCTGCAACAACGAGGCCGAACTGCGCGCGCTCACGCTCGCGCTGGGCGAACTGAAGGCGCTGGGCGCGACCGCCGTGCGGGCCTATACCGACAACAGCATCCTCGTGGAGCAACTCGGCGGCGCCGCAGCGCGCCCGATCGTGCGCCTGGCGGCGCTCTACGAAGCGGCCCGTGCACTGCTCGCCTCGTTCGAGGAAGCGAGCCTGCAGTGGGTGCCGAGACACCGCAACCACGAAGCCGATGCGCTGGCGCGCGCTTCGCTGGGGTTCGGCCCCAAGCCGCCGCCCAAGGCAGGCAAGAAGGCCAGGCGGCGCTAGACGCGGTGGGCGAGGGCCTATCATGCGCGTCCGTCGCCGCGCACTCGTTTGCCGCGGCCCTCGACTTGAAAGACGCATTCACCGATGACCGATACCGCCGCCCTGCCGCCCCTTCCCGACCACCTCTCCACCGATCCGCGCAGCCCGCACCATGTGCCGGCCGTGTTCGAGCACGACATCGGCATCCGCTTCAACGACAAGGAGCGTGGCGACGTGGAGGAATACTGCATCAGCGAAGGCTGGATCAAGGTGCCCGCGGGCAAGACGGTGGACCGCAAGGGCAAGCCGCTGCTGATCAAGCTCAAGGGCCGTGTCGAGGCGTTCTACCGCTGAGTGCCGTCGATCGCGTCCCGAGAGGGTTGTTTCGGAATTTCGGAAATATTTGCTCGTTGATTGCAATGAATGCCATTATTTCGGATTTTCAGAAATTCTCACCGTTCAGATCGCCAGGAACATAGAATTTCGGTTTTTCAGAAACCAGGCGTGCTGATCCGTCGCACGCCGCATGACTGGAAGACCAAATGACCGGAACGCGTGAAGAAGCGGTGCTTGTCGATGCAGCCGGAGCGCTTGGCCCGTACGTGAAGGCCGTGCGCAAGGGGCAGCGGTTGCGCATCGACGATGCTGCAGGCCTCGTTGGCGTCTCGGTGGACACGCTGTCGCGGCTGGAGAACGGCGTTGGCGCCGTTCGGCTCGACAAGCTGCTCGCCGTGCTCGATGGCCTGGGCCTGGCCATGCTCGTGGGCCCCAAGGAGGCGCTGGCCGGCATGGTGCCAGACCCCGAAGCGCTGCGCGATGAACGCGGCTGAGGGCGCGGTGCTTCGGCTGCTGGTCAGCCATGGCAATGAAGAGCGGGTGGGCGAACTCACCTTCACGCCTCGTGAGGACCGATGGAGCTTCTCTTACGACGAGACCTGGCGACGGAAGAAGCTTTTCCAGCTTTCGCCGGCCCTGCCGTGGCAAGCGCCCGAAGGCGGCTACGACTCGAACGCCATCCGGCGCTTCATCGTCAACCTGTTTCCCGAGGGGGCGCCGCTGCGCGCGGCCATCGAACAGCTGCACATCACCCCGGGGAATGCTTTCGCGCTGTTGCGCAGCATGGGCGGCGAGACCACGGGCGCGCTGGAGTTTCATGCCCCCGATCAAGCGCCGCCCGCGCGCGTGCAAGCCCGGGCGCTGCCGCGCGCGGAGCTCCATGAACGGATCGTCCAGGCGGAGCCAGGTGATCTCGCGGTCTGGGACGGCAGGCTGCGCATGTCCATCGCCGGCTACCAGGACAAGCTCGTCGTCTTCGCGGTCCACGATCCGGGACTGGACCCGGATGCGGCGATGTGGCTGCCCGAACCGCCGCTTGCATCGACCTACATCCTGAAGCCGCAGCCCCGCACCGATCGCACGCCCCACCTGGTGGTCAACGAGCACTACTGCATGCGCCTGGCCGCCAGCTACACGGATGCGGTGGCGCACGTCTCGGTCATGCGATTGCCCACCCCGGTCCTGGTCGTCGAACGCTTCGACCGCCGGCGCACGGCAGAAGGAAGCCGCGACGAAGTTCGCAAGCTGCACGTGATCGACGCGTGCCAGGCCTGCGACATGTCGGTGGATGCGAAGTACGAACGCCATCTCGGCCATGCCGGCGAACTGGCCAGCTACCGCGGCGGCATGAGCCTGCGCAGGCTCTTCGGCATCGAGAAGTTCCTGCGGCGGCCGGCGAGGGCGAAGCTGGAGATGCTGCGCTGGGTGCTCTTCCAATCGGTCATCGGCAACGCCGACGCCCACGGAAAGAACTTCTCCTTCTTCGTGCACGGCGAATTGCTCGAGCCATCGCCCTGGTACGACCTCGTCAGCGTCGAACGGTATCCCCACCTGGACCACAGCTATGCCATGGCCGTGGGCGATGCGTTCGGCTGGGACGAACTCACGCCTTTCAATCTGGCGTACTTCGCGCATCAGTGCGGCATCGGCAGGACGCTCCTGCAGCGCGAGGCCGCGCGGCTTGCCCGTGCGATGTCGAATGCGGGATCGGTGCTCGACGCGCAGGGCTACACCGACGAGGAAAGGGATTTCCTGCTGCCGATCTGCGAGATGGTGCAGGAACGCAGCCGAGCCCTGGTGGAGCGCGCGAAGGCGGCGGCCGTCTTCGCCGCCGGCCACTTCTAGGTACCTGCTACTTCACCGCCTCCACCTTCACCCGCGCATTCGGCGTCTCGCCGAACATCTCGGGCGCGTACATCGCCTCGACGCGGCTCGGCGGCAGCGCGAAGTCACCGACGTTGTTGAGGCGCACGGTGTACTCGACCTTGACCACGCCCTTGGGCAGGTACTCGTAGTAGCTGCGGAAGGCCTCGAAGCTGCGCTCCTCGAAAGCCGGCCAGCCGGCGCCCGACTTGCGCTCGCCCTGCGTGGCGATCTGCGAGTCGCGGCCCAAGCCCGAGCCGAGGATGGTGGCGCCGCCGGGGATCGGGTCGCTCACCACGACCCAGGTCATGTCGGCGCTGGCGTTCACTTCGAGCGTCACGCGCAGCACGTCGCCGCGCGTGTACTTGCCCGCCACGGCCTGCTCGACCGGCGTGATCGTCTTCTTGAGCGCGTAGCCCGCTGCGAACGGCGCCTTGAGCTGCACCGCCGCGATCGACTGCATCGTGAGCCACGGCTTGCCGCTGCCCTGCTGCATGACCAGCAGGGTGTCGCGCACCGGCGCACCGGACGGCGAGGCCGCCCACGGCAGGAACATGGTGTTGTTCTTCAGGTTGCCGGGCGATGCGGGCGCGCCGAAGAAGGTGGTCTGGTTCGGCGCGCCGGTCGGGTCGCTGGCCTTCACGCGCTCCACCTTGCCCCAGTCGACCTGGGCCTTCGCGTTGCCGAGCGTGGCGGCCGTGATGCCGGCCACCGGCGTGCTCTCGAACAGCTTCGAGAACTTCTCGAGCGCGAGACCGCCCCAGAGGTTGGCGGTGGTGGTGTGCCAGGCGCCGTTCTGCTGGCGGCCGATGAAGCCGTTGGCGAGCTTGCCGATATCGTCGCGCCACGCCGGATCGTCCATCACGCTGAGCAGCAGGCGCGCGGTGTTGACGTCGCCGTTGGTCATGAGCCACCACCAGTAGTCGTCGCGCTCGGTGCTGAAGACCAGCTTGGTGCCTTGATAAGACAGCCGCGCCTTGAGCACGTTGTTGGCCTCGTCGAGCCGCTGCTGGCGCTGCGGCGCATCGGGCATGCGCTTCAAGATGTCGAGCCAGTCGATCACCGCGCTCGTGGGCCATTGGTTCGGCGCGATCGTGATGCTGCCGAGCATGCTGGGCTTGGCCGCACCGTAGCGCGACAGCGCCTCGAGTGCTGCGAGCTTGCGCACGTCGAGGTCCTTGCGCGGGCTCCAGAACTCGCGCTGGATGCGGCCCTCGACGAAGGCGATGAGGCCGGCCTGCATCGGCGCACGCTGTTCGTCGGCGAGCGCGAAGGCGGGGTTCAGCGCCGCGGCCTCGTGCGTGGCCGCCAGCAGGTACGACGTGAGGATGTCGCTGCCGCGGTTCGATTCGCCGTCGCGCGGCGGAAAGTAGTTCGCGAGGCCGTCGCTGTCGAGATAGGTCGGAAGCTGCGCCAGCACGCCCTGCCACATCTTCGCGTCGCGCAGGCCGACGGCCTTGCTGGTCTTCTGCTCGAGGCAGGTGAAGGCATAGTTGGCGAACCAGTCGCGCACGCCCGGCAGGCCCTCGGCGAGCTTCGGCTGCAGTGCGAGCTTGAGCCCGCCGCGGCCCGCGAGTGCGTCGGCCGGCGGTGCCACGTCGATGGTGAACGGTCCGTCGAGCTGCACCAGCGTGGCCTGCTGCACCGTGAGCGGCACCGAGGGCACGATGCGCTGGCGCACCTTGAGCGCGTCGCGCGCATCGCCGAGCGTGTCTTTGGCCTCGATCTCCCACAGGATGGCCTCGGCTCGCGTCTGGGCGAGCTGTGCGGGCGCGGTCACGGTCCATGCCAGTTCGCGGGCTTCGCCGGCCGGGATGTCGACGGTCTGCGGCGCCAGCGTGAGCAACGTGGCGCGTGGCGTGGCCTCGACCTTCATCGGCTTTTGCGTGGTGTTGCGCAGCGTGACCTGAGCGCGGAACTCGTCGTCCTCGCGCACCAGCGGCGGCAGGCCGCTGATGATCTGCAGGTCTTGCGTGGCCTGGATGCTGGCCTGGCCGGTGCCGAAAAGCCCGGTGCCCGCATCGGCAACCGCGACGATCCTGAAGGTGGTGAGCGCATCGTTGAGCGGCACCGTCACCACGGCCTGGCCGTTGGCATCGAGCACCAGCTTCGGGTTCCACAGCAGCAGGGTGTCGAGCAGTTCGCGCGTCTGGCCCTTGCCGCCGCCGCCGCCCGCGGGCACCGCCTTGCGGCCGTAATGCCGCCGGCCGACGATCTCCATCTGCGCGGTCGACGTGGCGACGCCCCAGCTGCGCCGCTGCAGCATGGCATCGAGCAGGTTCCAGCTGTCGTTGGGCATCAGCTCGAGCAGCGCCTGGTCGACCGCGGCGAGCGCCACCTCGGCGCCGGCCGCGGGCTTGCCGTCGGGAAGCTTGGCGGTGATGGTGACCTGCGCCTTGCCGCGCACCGGGTAGGCCGGCTTGTCGCTCGCCACCGTCACCTCGATCTGGTGCGCGCGCGCGCCGACGCGGATCTCGGCCATGCCGAGTCGGTAGGCGGGCTTGCTGAGGTCGACCATCGCGGTCGGCGCGACGTATTCCTTGCCTTCGTACCAGAAGGCGGTCCACCACTCGCGCGGTGCCTTGAAGCCCCAGGTGAAGAAGCTGTACCACGGCACCTCGTGCAGCCGGCCGCGCAGCGCGAGCACGCTGACGTAGGCGTTCGGCCCCCATTCGGGCTTGACCTGCAGGCTCACGGTCGGGTCCTTGCCGTCGAGCTTGACCACGTGGGTCTCGATGATGCCTTCGCGCTCCACCGACACCAGCGCGGTGGCAAAGCGGAACGGGCTGCGTACCTGGAACTTGGCGGTCTCGCCGGGCTGGTAGCTCTTCTTCTCGGGCAGCACGTCGATGCGGTCGTTGTCCTCGCCGCCGAACCAGAGTTCGCCCTGCTTGGTCACGTAGACCGAGCTGGCGGCGCGCGCATCGCGGCCGTCGCTGTCGGTGGCGCTGGCGATCAGCTCGACCTCGCCGGTTTCCTTGAGCTCCGATTCGCACAGGAGCAGGCCGCGCGCGTCGCTCTTGCCGCTGCAGACGGTGCCGATCTCCTTGATGTCGGTCTTGTTGTCGTAGGTGTAGAAGCCGCCCACCATGCGCTTGCGGCTGGTGGTGGTGGTGCGCGCCACCGCGCGCACATTGAGCGTCACGCCGGCCTGGGGCTTGCCCGAGAGGTCGAGCGCGAGCGCCTGATACTTGAGCTTCTGGCCGGTCGAGACCCAGCCTTCGGTCTTGATGCCCGCAATCACCGAGGCGGGCCACAGCGTCTGCGTGCTGCGCAGGGTCTGCACCTCGCCGTTCGGGTCGGCGTAGGTGGCTTCGAGCAGCAGCTCGCGCGCGGCCCGTACCTTGGGCACCTTGTCGATCGTGACCTGGCCGGCGCCGTCCTTGTTGAGCGTGAGCGGCAGCTTGTCGGCGATCACGCGCGTGTCGCTGGCGGCGTTCGGGTCTTCCTCGCCCGATGCGCTGGTGTCGGCACCGGTGGCCGCCTGCGACCCCTCAGGCTGCACGCGCGGCGGCTGGAAGCTGAAGGCCTCGTGGTCGGCAAAGCCGAGGCTCTTGCCGCGCACCATGGCCGAGACACGCACCGGCAGGTTGGCGGCCGCGCCGCCGGCCACGTAGTTGATCTGCACTTCGGCCGGCACCGAGGTCGCGTTCACGAGCGGTTTCTTTTCGACCGGTGCGATGCGGCCTTCGAGCACCGGGAGGCGGAACTCCTCGACGCGGAACTGGCCGGTCGAGAAGCTGCGGCCATCGCCGTCGCTCTCGCCGTTGCCATCGCCTTTGCCGTCGCCGGCCTGCAGCGCGACCTGGTAGACGCCGAGCTTGGCGGCGGGCGGGATCGCGAAGGTGTTCTCGGCGCTCAGGCCGCCGGTCGGCGTCTTGCGCCAGGCCAGCGGCTGCGTGAAGCGTTGGCCGCTGCCGGTGTGGGTGACGACCAGCGTGGCGGGCTGGTCTGCATCTTTCTCAGGCAGACCGAAGCCCTTGCTGGTTTGCGTGCGCAGCAGGTGCTTCATCGACACCGTCTCGCCGGCGCGCAGCAGGGTGCGGTCAAAGATGGTGTGGGCCACGCGGTCGGGTTCGGCCTGCAGGCTCGTGGGCACGTTGAAGCGCCAGGGCTCGATGCCGCGCTGCCAGTCGCTCCAGGTGAAGGCGAGGTCCTCGACGCCCTTGTCGTCCTTGGCGCGGGCGCTGACGAACCAGGCGTCGCTGTTGTAGTCGCCGGGGCTGTTGCAGCTGGGCGCGTCGGGCGACACGCCCGCGAGCTTCACGATGCCGTTGATATCGGTGGTGCCCGAGGCGACCGCGACACCGCGGCAGTCGGACACGCGCACTTCGGCATTCGGCACCACCTTGCCCTTGTCGAGCGTGGTGACCCAGGCCATCGAATTCTCGCGGCCGAGCTTGAAGTGCACGGCCAGGTTGGTGGCCAGCGCAGTGGTGCGCACGTACATCGTGCGGCCGGCGCCGTAGCGCTCGTCGAGCAGCGAATCGCCGAGCTTCTGCGAGGCGATCTCGAGCACGTGGAAGCCCGGGGTCAGCGGGATGCCGATGACCTCGAAGGGGCGCGGGTCGCCGCTCTCGGCCTTGGGCATGTCGAGCGTCTTCACCCCCGACTGGCCGGCCAGCAGCGAGAGCATGCGCGTTTGCACGTGGCTGCGCTCGTTGCGCTCGATGACGGGCGGCAGCGTGCCCTTGACGTCCTTGCGTGCCTGCTCGCGGCTCACGGTGTAGTCGTCGTAGCGGCGCACCTTGCGGAACCACGCAATGATCTCGGCTTCGGTCTTCGGGTTGATGTCGCTCACCTTGCCGGGCGTGAGCGCCTGCACCATGAGCGCGGGCTCCACGCGCCGCACCGTCACCGGCATCATCGCGGGCATGTCGGGCTCGGCGAGCCGCTCGACCACGCCGAACGGCGAGGCCGCGAACTTGGCCAGCGGCGGCATTGCGCCGGTCGACACCTTCAGCGGAAAGCTGCCGGGCGATGCGAGTGCGCGGCCCGAGGCGTCCTCGAACTTGGCTGGCAGCTCGATCGTGAAGGCGGTGTCCTCGGGGAACGGCGCGCTGAAGCTCGCCGCGCTGACCACGTCGTCGTCGCTCGGCGAACCGCCCTCGTCCCCGAGCTTGGCCGGCGCCGGCTTGGCGCCGCCCTTGAGCTGGATCTGCGCGGCCATCTTGCGCGTGACCGGCGCGTTGAACTGCAACTGCATCGGTCGCAGCGGCAGGCAGGCGGCCTGGGCGTTCTCGCGCTCGCAGCTGAACGACACCGCGAACGGCTCGCGCACCTGGAAGCCCAGCCGGCGCTCCACGTTGTTGGCCACACCCGACGGCGTGGCCACGCCCTTGCCGTACACGAGCTGCACCTTGCTGCCCGGCGTGAGCGTGCGGTTGCACTGCAGCGCCACGAAACGCAGCGGCTCCTTCTCGGCCGCCTTGTCGCGGCCGAAGGCCTTGAGCAGGGCGGTGCGCTGTGCGCCCTCGAGCAGCCGCACGGGAATGCGCTCGCCGAGGTCTTCCGCCGCGCACCAGACGTTCTGGCGCACGCTCTCCACGGTGGCCGCGCCATTGAGTTCGAGCACGAACATCTGCTGCTCGTCGATGCGGCCATAGGTGCCCGGCATGACGTTGCGCACGAACGGCCCGCCGCTATTGAATTGATAGCGCTCCGGGCCGGTCAGCTCTCCGCCCGAGGCTGGCTTGAAGGTCGCGATGCGCGTCACCGTGCAGCGCACGCCCGGCGGCAGGTCGTTCTCGAAGTCGTAGACCCATTGCTTCGCATCGGTCCAGCGGCCGGTGCCCTTGCCGGCCTGCGCGTCGGTGCAGCTCACCGCGAGCGGCGCCGGCGCCTTGGGGTCGCCGAAATCGACAGCGGCCTGGTCGAACTTGGCGACCACCTGGCGCACCCGCGACACCTCGCCCTGGGGCGTGAGGCTGGTGATCTGGAGGGCGATGGCGGGACCGGCCCACAGGGCGGCGGTGGCCAGGAGCCATGCTGGAATGATTCTTTTCAATTGTTTCTCCACCTGAAGCAGCGCGCAGCGTAGCCGATTTGCGAGGCAGGCCGGCCGTGCCGGACGCGAGTGCGGTGTTGCGTTCAGGCGGTGCGCCGTGCCGCAGATTGCGGTCGATGCCTTGAAGCCCCGCCTCCAGGTAGCGCTCACGACAGCGAGCAACCTGCACGGGCTTGATGTCGAGCTGATCGGCGATTCTTCGTTCTGCAGCCCCTGCGCAGCCAGCAGCAAGATGCGCGCGAAGTAGAGCGCCGGAGGCGGCACGTCTCGCACCCCTGTGATATACAACGGAAGAGCGATCAGGTGACCAACGTACGTCTGAACTGGATAAGACCATGAATGCACTGACGAAGCCGCAGAAACTGCATTCGCAGATCAGCGCACAAGAGCGCGCACGTCGTCAGGCGAGTATCGACAACGCACGCGGCAGCGTGCGCTACGAGGGCTTCATCCTGTCGCCCGAGATCGAGGAGATCAACCGCCGATTCATCGACGGTGAATTGACTGGCGACCAGCACATCGAAGCCATCAAGGCCGCTGTGCTGCATGGATGATCGTCAGCGGGTAGAGCGGAACGAAGGCGCGCTCACTTTTGGGCGAATAGCGGAACTTGATCGCACGCCAGTAGAAGGCAAATTCGACGCGGCACACCTGAAAGAGATCCACCGCCGCATCTTCCAAGACCTGCCACACCATGCACCGGGTGAGTACCGCCCGGATGCCCCGGGTGGTTGGGTCAAGGGGCGTTCGCTTGAGGCTTCGCGCAGCCGCTATCCCGTCCACTATGCGCCGCGCAGCCAGGTTGATGCCGGTGTCGAAAAAGTGCTGGCCGAATTCGGCGGCCCTGACAGGCTGCGGGGCCTGAACGCAGAGCAGTTTTCCAGCCACATGGCCAAGCTGTACGGCGACCTTGACCACCTGCACCCGTTCAAGGAGGGCAATAGCCGCACGCTGCGCGCCTTCACGGCGCAGATCGCCCGCGAAGCTGGCGTCGAATTCAGTTGGAGAACCACCGACGTCGACGCGGCCAGCCGCGATCGGCTCTACATCGCCCGCGACAAGGAAGTGATGCAGCGTGCTTTTCCCGGCCTGGATCAAGATCGCGCACTGAGGACCAGCAATCCGGCCGAGACTCGGGCCTATGTAATGTTCGTAGCGCCGTTCAGGAAGTCCGACGGGCTGGAAAAGCTCATCAAGGAAGCGGCCTATAGGGCCGAGGACTTGGACGCGGCCAAGTCATTCCGCGAGGAATCGCAGGAGGACGCACAAAAAAAGAATCCTGCCTTGGCAGGCAGTTTCGCCAAGTTGGCCGCCATCGAGCGCAAGGCCGAAGCGGACGGAATCACCGTCCAGCAGCGCAGCGCCGTGGTGGCGCATGCGCGCGAGATCTTGGCCATCAACATTGAGCGCGGCGAGCGACCCGCGCAGACCATCAAAGAGGTTCAGGAAAGCGAGAAGGGCGTCGACCGCGGGGCGCCCGAGAGATAGACCTGTCCGGCTTGTTCGCGCCTGGATGGCTGCTCAATCGACCGGCTCGATGTACATCAGCGTGGTCACCGTTCTGGAAATCCAGCGGGGATCAGCCTGCTGGCCCTTCGCGGCGGCGAGCGGCAAGCAGCCATCTTGAATCGCTGGCTCGAGGAGATGGTTCCGCCCGCCTTCGATGGGCGCATTCTTTCGGTCGACCGCATGATTGCGCGCCGCGCGGCACAGCTGCCGTGGGCGCATGTTCGCAATTACCACGATCCTCCTATCGCGGCAACGGGCGTGGTGCACGGTGCTGCGATCGCGACGCGCAACGTCAAGCATTTCGCGGCCGCGGGCGCGAAGTTGATTGATCCTGGAAGTAGGGTGCTGACCACCGGCGATGCCGGCGGCCGAGGGGCGAGCATGATGTCTTCATACAATTGGCTACGTCGTGCGTGCGCCGCGCAGACCGCCACCGAGACCTCGCCGCCGACCGATGAAACGTTACTGGGAAATAGACGCCTTGCGCGGGCTGATGCTCGTGCTGATGACCGTCACGCACCTGCCCACGCGCGTGACCGATCCGCTGGGCCAGCCCTTCGGCTTCGTCTCGGCGGCCGAGGGCTTCGTGCTGCTGTCGGCTTTCGTCGCCGGCTTGGTCTACAGCCGGATCGGCCACGTGCGCGGCGTCGAGCCGATGCGCCAGGCCTTCTGGCGCCGCGTGCTCAAGGTGTACCTGTGCCAGGCGGCGATCCTGCTGTTCCTGTTCACCGTGATCACCGCGCTGGGGCTGCACATCGACCAGCCCGCGGTCAAGAACCTGGTGTCGTACTACCTCGCCGAGCCGGGCAAGGGCTTCGTCTTCGGGCTGCTGCTGATCTACGAGCCGGCGCTGCTCGACATCCTGCCGATGTACATCTTCTTCATGCTGCTGAGCCCCTGGGTGCTGGCGTTCGCGATGCGCCACGGCTGGACCGCGGTGATGGTGGTGAGCGTCGTGATCTGGTCGCTGGCGCAGTTCGGCCTCAGCGAGCGCATCTACGAACTGGCGGTGCGCTGGCTGGGGCTGCCGGTGCCGTTCCACGAGATGGGCGCCTTCAACAGCTATGCCTGGCAGTTCCTGTGGTTCGCGGGGCTGTGCATGGGCGCCAGCCGCAACATGCCCGATGCCCGGCCGCTGCATTTTCCGGCCTGGATCTGGGCGCCGGCGCTCGCGATCGCGCTCTACGGCTTCTGGTGGCGCCACCACGGCATCAACGGCCAGGCGCCGTTCGGCGGCGACGTCGAATTGAACCTGCTGTTCGACAAATGGCAGCTCGGGCCGCTGCGGCTCGTCAACCTGCTGGCGCTCGGCGTCCTGGCGGTGCGATTCGGGCCCTGGCTCATGCGCCGGATTCCGCGCCTGCATTGGCTCGAGGCCATGGGCTCGGCCTCGCTGCCGGTGTTCTGCGCGCACCTGGTGGCGGTGCTGCTGGTGCTGGCCTTCTATGGCGACAGCCAGACCGCGCGGCCCTGGTGGGGCGACGGGCTGCTGCTGCTGGCGGTGTTCGGGGGCATGTACGCGGTGGCGCGGGTCTCGCGCGGCGCCGACGTGCCGCCGCCGGCCGACGAGGTGGCTACAGAGCCCGCTCGGGCCTGACCCCCTTGCGCGGCGCTACGGCGCGACTCAAAGGTGCGCAGCGATGATCGAACGCCAGAGCCGGTAGCCCTCGTCCGTCAGGTGCAGCCGGTCGCCGAGGAACAGCTCGGGCCGCGGGCGGCCGTCGGTGCCGATCATCGGCGTGTAGATGTCGATGTATTCGCTGTTGGGCAGCCGGTTCAGGTAGGCCGCGATCACGTTGTTGGTCTCGCGCACCTGCGGCAGCAGGTGCTCGCGCGAAGGGCTCGGCTTGACCGAAATGAAGCTGATGCGTGTGTCGGGCAGCTCGGCGCGCACCGTGTTGGCAAAGTGCGCAAAGCTCTCGAGCACCTGCAGCGGCGTGCGGCCTTCGGCCAGGTCGTTGTCGCCGGCATACACCAGCACCTGGCGCGGGCGGTAGCGAACCACCAGGTCGCGCGCAAACAGGCTGCAGTCGGCCAGGGTCGAACCGCCGAAGCCGCGGTTGACGATCTGCGGCAGCTGGCTGAAGTCCTGCGACAGGTTCTTCCACATGCGCACGGTCGAGCTGCCCACGAACACCACGCCGCCGGGCGTGGGAAAGCGCTGCTGGTCGGCCCGCGCGAAGGCCGCGAGCTCGTTGTGCCAGCGGGCCTTGGCGGCCAGGTAGTCGGAGGCGTTCTCAACCGTGGTGGAACCGTCGGCTTCGTAGGGGAAGGCGGCCGACGCGGTCTGGGCCTGGGCGGCGAACACGGTGGCGGCGGCGAGCGCCAGGACCGCCAGCGCGGATTTCATCATCGAGGGCATGGCAAACACGGGGGCAGGGGAGTCGGTCAGGTCGTCTTTTCGATCAGCGCGCCCTTGAACAGCACGGGGCCGGTGGGGCCGCGCTCGCTCGGCACGCCGCCTTTGGGCTCGAGGCTGATCGCGAGCGCGGGCACGCGAACATCGGATTCTGACGCAGGCAGCCGCAGCGCCGGCGCATGGTCGAGCACGCCGAGCGAGCGCGGCGCGCCACCGGGCGGCAGCGCCCAGAGCTGCAGCGACTTGTCGGCGCCCTCGTCGTAGCTGCCCACGCGCTGCAGCACGAGCTGCCGCTTCTTCGGGTCGAAGGTGACGAGCATCGAAGCGGCGGCGTTGTCGTCGGACAGCACGGCGACGTACTGGATGGCCGGCGCATTCTGCAGCTGCTCGCGCAGGTTCACGCCGACCACCACCGCCATCACCGTGGCGAGCGCGCCGGCCGCAGCAGCGCCACGCCAGAGCGCAAGGCTGCGCAGCCATCCGCCCTGTGCGGGCGGCGGCGCCTGGCGCTGCCGCGCAAGGGCCTGCTGCGCCTGCTCGGCCTCGATCATGTTGCGGATGCGGGTCCAGACTGCGGCGTCGGGCACGACCGGGCGCTGCAGCTCGGTCATGCTCGCGAGCCGGCTTTGCCATACGAGCGCCGCGGCGCGCACTGGCGCCTGTTCGCGCGCCAGGGTCTCGAAGCGCCGGCGGGCGCCGCCGCGCAGGGTGCCGAGCGCATGGCTCGCGGCCAGCAGGTCGAGCAGTTCGGGGTGGGCGATGAGGTTCATGTCAGTGGCGCCCGGCCGCCCGAAGGCACTGACGCGCCCCCTCGGGGGGCAGCGGACCGCGAGAAGCGGGGGAGCGTGGGGGTAGTTTCATGGCGGGGCTGCTTTCGTGGCGGCTACGCGAAGCGCGCCATGCAGATGCGCAGCTTTTCCAGCCCGCGGCGGATCCAGGTCTTGACCGTGCCGAGCGGCAGCTTGAGCTGCTCGGCCAGCTCGCCATGGCTCAGCTCGCGCAGGTAGGCCAGGCTCACGACCTCGCGCTGGCGGGCCTCGAGCTGGCTCAGGCACTGGTGCAGCGCCCAGGCCTGTTCGCTCGCATCGGCGGTGTCGGCGGGGTTCGGCGCATCGGATTCGAGCGTCTCGGCCATCAGCTCGTCGAACTCCTGCGTCAGCTGGGCGCGGTCGGCAGTGCGGCGGCGCAGCAGGTCGAGCGAGCGGCTGCGCACGATCAGGCCCAGCCAGGCGAGCGGCGGGCTCAGCGTGCCGCGGTAGTCGGCAGCGGCGCGCCAGACCGTCATGAACGATTCCTGCAGCACGTCCTCGGCCCATTCGCGCTGCCGCACCACGCGCATTGCCAGACCCATGAGGCGCGGCGAGGTACGGTCGTAGAGCTCGCGCAGGGCGGCCTCGTCGCGGCGGCCGATGCGGTCGATCAATGCGATCAGCTCGGCGTCTGGGCTGGGTACTGTCATGCGCGGATTGTGGGGCATGGGCGTGCATCACCCAGGTACGGCGGCGGGGCGCGCGCGGATTCAGCTTGTCCATGTGAATCCAGTTGGCCGCGGCCTGCGTAGAGGCAGCGAGACCGCACGCGGCGCGCCGCGCCCGTGCTCGGTCTTCCGGGCGTTCATCACCCTGTCCAAACCTCCACACAAGGAACCGACCATGACCTTCCGCACCCTGACGGCCCTCGCTGCCGCCGCCGGCCTTGCCGCCTGTTCCGGCATGGGCCCCAGCCAGCCCACGATGATGTATTCGCAAGCCAGCCTGCCCGACGCGGTGAAGGTGCCGGCCGGTCACGCCGTGTTCATGGAGACCGTGGGCGCCGGCGACATTACCTACGAATGCCGCGCCAAGGCCAACATGCCCGGCCAGCACGAATGGGTGTTCGTCGGCCCCGACGCCCGCCTGATGGACCGTGCCGGCAAGCAGGTCGGCAAGTACTACGGCCCACCGGCCACCTGGGAAAGCATGGACGGCTCCAAGCTCACGGCCACCCAGGTGGCGGTGGCGCCCAACGGCACTGGCAACATCCCGCACCAGCTCGTGAAGGCGAACCCCGCCATGGGCGCGGGCGCGATGCAGGGCGTGAGCTACATCCAGCGCGTGGCAACCCGGGGCGGCGTGGCGCCGGCCATGGCCTGCGGCGCGTCGAACATGGGTCAGAAGCAGATCGTCAAGTACCAGGCGGACTACATCTTCTACCGCGCGGGCTGAAGCCCCCGCCGGGCCTCGCTTGCCGCGCTAGGAAACATTTCGGACACGTATACTCCGCCCCCAAACGAGGAGCGGGGCGCACCAGCGCGTGCGAACGAGGAATGAAGAAAATTGCGATCGTGCGCACGCCCTGCGTGGGCGCGCCGTAGCGGGCGGGCATCGTGCGCGCGACCGCCACCCACACCACCACTGCCGCCGGCGAATCGCCGGCGCTGCCGCCGCCTTTCTGGCATCGGCTCAACAGCTTCTTCGCGTTTCCGTTCCAGCTGCGGCCGCTGGGCTACGGGCTGCTCCTCGCGTTCAGCAGCATGCTTTTTCAGCTGGTTCCGATCCTGCCCTCCGCGCTGTCGCTGCTCGTCATCGAGCTTGGCATCGTGCTGGCGGCCAGCCGCTACGGCTTCAAGGTCACGGCGCTCGGCGCGCAGGGCATCTGGCGCTCGGCCGACTTTCCGCGCGCACTCGACCCCGACTGGACCCATCTGCCATGGAAGCTGTTCGCCATCTCGCTGGTGCAGGGCGCGGTGATCGGCTGGCTCGCCTGGTTCGAGCCGGTGCTCGGCACCGTGGCGCTGTTCGTCGTGTCGTTCACCTTTCCGGCCGCGGTGATCGTGCTGGTGCAGTCGGCCAGCTTCTTCCAGGCCATGAATCCCGGCCACATCATGGATGCGATGCGCATCATCGGCTGGCCGTACGCGCTGCTGTGCTTCTTCCTGTTCTTGCTGAGCTCGGGTGCGCAGATCGCGATCGGTTTGCTGCTGCCGGTGATCGATGGCTTGATCGTGCTGCCGATCGCCAATTTCGCGTTCATCTATTTCGGCTGGGTGATGGCGAGCCTGCTCGGCTACGTGATGTACCAGCACCACGATGCCTTCGGCATTGACCTGCTGCCCGGCGGTGGACGCGACGACGGCGCGCCGGCAGACCGCCGCACGCCCGAGCAGATCGCCGCGCAGCGCACCGACGCCGAGGTGGCGCAATTGGTGACCGATGGCGACCTGCCCGGCGCGCTCGGCGTGGCCTACGAAGCGCAGCGCACGGCAGCGGCCGACGACCTGGCGGCGCACCGGCGCTACCACCGCGTGCTGCTGCTCGTGCCCGACAAGGCGGCCACGCTGCTCGACCATGCGCGGCGCTTCATCGCGCTGCTGATGCGGCGCGACCTGGCCTCCGAGGCGCTGAAGGTCTTCAAGGCTTGCCGCGAGAAGGACAAGGGTTTTGCGCTCGACGACTCCGTCACGGTGATGACGCTGGCCCGCGCCGAATGGCGCAACGGCGATGCACACGGCGCGCTCGCGCTGCTGTCGGGTTTCGACCGGCGCTTCCGCGGCGACGCGGCGATCCCGCAGGCCTACGAACTCGCGGCGCGGGTGCTGGTGCAGGGGCTCGGCCGCACCGACATGGCGCAGCCGATCCTCGCGACGCTCGAATCGCGCTATCCGGAGAGTGCCGAGACGCAGGAAGTGCGCTGGCTGCTGCGGCCTGTCGCCTGAGGGTTCGGCGGCCGGGGTCTACGCGCGCTCGAGCGCGCGCGTCACCATGTCGTTGGGTGCCAGCCGCAGCAGGTGCGGCAGCCAGTCACGCGCCATCTCGCGCTCGCCCGCATGCAGCAGCCCGTTGGCGCAGACCGAAAGCGTGTCGGCCAGTTCGGGGTGTGCGGGCGCGGTCTTCAGCAGCACGCGGCACAGCGTGTCGGCATCCTCGAACTGCCCCGCACGCGTGAAGCGGCGCGCGAGCCGGGCCATGTCGTCGGGCCGCAGGCGCATCCCCGGCTTGGCCTGGTCGAGGTAGCTGCGGTAGCTGGCGTGCTGCAGCGCCAGCGTGTCGGGGTCGGTGGCGGGCAGGCGGAAGATGCGGCGCGCGGCCTGGTGGAAGTCGTCGCTCGCGGGCTGCAGCCGCGCCGTGTTGAACCAGGCGCGCAGCGTGTCGGCGTCGCGCGGGCGCAATTGTGCGGCGGCGCGCCATGCCGCGGTGGCGGCATCGAACTTCATCTCGGCGCCCAGCCGCCGCGCCGCGGCCACGTGGCGCGCGAAGTCCTTGCCGTCGTCGTCGCCATTCCGCGCCGTTTCGGCGGCCACCGCGTCGGGCGACTTGACGCGGCCGAGCGCCATGGCCCCGGCCATCAGCGCCGCCCCGGTCAGAAGGCCGCCGAGGTGCGCCATGTAGGCAATGCCCTGGCCGCCAACCCAATGCTGCAGCAGCTCGTTCGCGACCCAGGCCGGCAGCAGCAGCAGGGCCGGCGCGGTGACGTAGTTGAAATAGAAGAACAGCTGGTAGAAGAAGCGGATGCGCCGCAGCCGGTACATCACCGCGTACATGCCCATGAGCGCCGAGATCGCGCCCGAGGCGCCCACGCCGTGGTTGAGCTGCCCCGCATAGGCCCAGCCGGCCAGCGCGGAGGCGCCGACCGCGCCGAGCAGGTAGAAGGCCAGGTAGGTGCCGCGCCCCAGCGCCAGCTCGACCGAGAAGCCGAACAGGAAGAGGAACAGCATGTTGCCCAGCAGGTGCCCGGTGCTGCCGTGCAGGAACGCGGCCGTGAGCCAGGTCCAGGGCTTGGCGGCGGCGCCTTCGGCATAGTCCTGGGCCCAGCGCGTGGTGAACGGCGCGGGCCGCATCGCCTGGTACTGCGCGCGCTCGTGCTTCCATTCATCGAAGCGCGGGTTCGCGGGCGTGATGACCTCGTCGGCCCGCAGCTTGCGCAGGAACTCGCGGTCGTTTTGCAGGGCCGCGAGCAATTGCGCGTGGGCTTCGTCGTGCGGCAGCATGCGCCGGGCGAGCTTGCCGCGCTCAGGCTCGGTGTTTTCGAGCCATGCCACGAAGGGCGGCAGCTCCAGCGCGGGCAGCACGCTGTTCACGTAGTAGTGGGCCGCACGCTGCTCGGCTTTTTCCTCGCTGCGCTGCGGCCCCCAGAACACGGCCATGTTCACGAGGATCAGCAGCACCGTCATCCACGGCGGATGGCGCCAGCTCGGCCGGTTCTCGAGCGGGATGGCGTAGAACAAGCGCCGCCCCTGACGCTCAGGCCAGTCGTTTTCTGTGGCGCGCGATCTGCGCCTTGACCTGCGCCGGCGCGGTGCCGCCGAGGATGTTGCGCGCATTGAGCGAGCCGCGCAGGCTCAGCACGTCGTACACGTCCTTCTCGATTGCCGGGTTGAACTGCTGCAGCACGGCCAGCGGCAGTTCCGCCAGATCGACCTTGTGCGAGGTGGCGGCCTTGACCGCATGGGCCACGATCTCGTGCGCGTCGCGAAAGGGCAGGCCCTTCTTCACGAGGTAGTCGGCCAGGTCGGTGGCGGTGGCGTAGCCGCGCAGCGCGGCGGCCTCCATGGCCTCGGGCTTCACGGTGATGCCGCCGATCATCTCGGCAAAGATGCGCAGCGTGTCCTTGAGCGTGTCGACGGTGTCGAACAGCGGCTCCTTGTCTTCCTGGTTGTCCTTGTTGTAGGCGAGCGGCTGGCCCTTCATGAGCGTGATCAGCGCCATCAGGTGGCCGACCACGCGGCCGGTCTTGCCGCGCGCGAGCTCGGGCACGTCGGGGTTCTTCTTCTGCGGCATGATCGAACTGCCGGTCGTGAAGCGGTCGGCGATCTGGATGAAGCCGAAGTTCTGGCTCATCCAGAGGATGAGTTCCTCGCTCATGCGGCTGATGTGCACCATGCACAGGCTGGCCGCGGCGGTGAACTCGATCGCGAAGTCGCGGTCGCTCACGGCGTCCAGGCTGTTCTGGCACACGCCGTCCATCTGGAGCGTGCGGGCGACCAGCTCGCGGTCGAGCGGGTAGCTGGTGCCGGCCAGGGCGGCGGCGCCCAGCGGCAGGCGGTTCACGCGCTTGCGCACGTCCTGCAGCCGCTCGGCGTCGCGGCTGAACATTTCCACGTAGGCCAGCATGTGGTGGCCGAAGCTCACGGGCTGGGCCACCTGCAGGTGGGTGAAGCCCGGCAGGATCACCTCGACGTTCTTCTCGGCGATGTCGACCAGCGCCAGCTGCAGCGCCACCAGCAGTTCGGCGATCAGGTCGATCTCGCCGCGCAGCCACAGGCGCACGTCGGTCGCGACCTGGTCGTTGCGGCTGCGGCCGGTGTGCAGGCGCTTGCCGGCGTCGCCCACCAGCTGGGTCAGGCGGGCCTCGATGTTGAGGTGCACGTCCTCGAGGTCGAGTTTCCACTCGAAGGCGCCCGATTCGATTTCATCGCGGATCTGCGCCATCCCACGCGCGATCTCGGCGTGGTCCTGCTTGCTGATGATGTCCTGGGCAGCGAGCATGCCGGCGTGCGCCAGCGAACCTTCGATGTCGGCCTGCCACAGCCGCTTGTCGAAGAACACGCTGGCGGTATAGCGCTTCACGAGGTCGCTCATGGGTTCGGAGAACAGGGCCGACCAGGCTTCGGATTTCTTGTCGAGTTGGTTTTGAGTCATGGGAGGCCTGCCAGAGGCAATAATGGTTGGTTACCCAACGTATCAGTGATGCGCAACCCGGCGATTTTATCGGCCACCTCCGCGTCCAAGCCGCCGGCTTCGCCGGAAAGAGGGCGTTCGACCTCGCGCAGCGGCCGCGGGCTCTTCGACGCCTGCCAGATCGGCGTGGTGCTGCGCACGGTGCTTTTCGTCGAGGCGCTGGTGGCGACGGCCGCGCTTTTCGTGTCGTCGTCGCCGTCCGAATGGCTGGTGCAGACCGCCACCAGCACGGGTGGCGCGCTGCCGGCCACGCTGCTCTGGCTGGTGGCGGCCTGCGGGCTCAAGTCGCCGCTCGGGCGGTTGCCGGAACAGGCCCAATATGTGGCGGGCGCCGCGCTCGGCGCCGTCTCCGCGCTTTACGGGTGCGGCCTGCTGCGGCTCACCGGCGTGCTCGGCGCCGCGCCATGGCTCGCGAGCGCGGTGGCGGGTGCCTTCATCGCCGTGCTCGTCATGGCGGCGATGGTGCTGCGTGCGCGCGGCCAGACGCCGGCCGCCACCACCGCACGGCTCGAGGAGCTGCAGTCGCGCATCCGGCCGCACTTCCTGTTCAACACGCTCAACAGCGCCATCGCGCTGGTGCGCGAGGAACCTGCCAAGGCCGAGGCCATGCTCGAGGACCTGGCCGAGCTGTTTCGCCAGGCGCTGGCCGATCCGGGCGAATCGGGCACGCTGGCCGACGAGATCGCGCTGGCCGAGCGCTACCTGGCGATCGAGCAGGTGCGTTTCGGCGACCGGCTGCGCATCCGCTGGGACCTCGATGCCGCCGCCAGCAGCGCGCGCCTGCCGCCCCTGCTGCTGCAGCCACTGGTCGAAAACGCCATCAAGCACGGCGTGGAGCCCAGCCCCGATGGCGCCAGGCTGCGCATCCGCACCGAGCGCCGCGGCGACGTGGTGGTGATCGAGGTGGTCAACAGCCTGCCGCCGCTGCGCTGGGCCGACGAGCCGCTGCCGCGCGGGCATGGCATTGCGCTGGCCAACGTGCGCGACCGGCTGCGCCTGCTGCACGACATGCAGATGCAGTTCAGCGCCGGCATGGACCAGAAGAACTACCGCGTGCGCATTGCCATTCCTGCCGAACCATGACCCTCAAGACCCTGATCGTCGACGACGAAGCCCTGGCGCGATCGCGCCTTCGCACCCTGTTGCGCGACTGCCGCTCGCCCGCGGCCGAGGTGGTGGCCGAGGCGGCGCAGGGCGCCGAGGCGCAGCAGCACCTGGCGCAACTGCCGCTCGACCTGGTGCTGCTCGACGTGCACATGCCCGGTATCGACGGCATCGAGGTGGCGCGCGCGTTGCGCCAGCGTGACGACGCGCCGGCCGTGGTGTTCGTCACAGCGCATGCGGCGCATGCGGTCACGGCCTTCGATCTCGATGCGGTCGACTACCTGACCAAGCCGGTGCGCGCCGAGCGCCTGCAGCAGGCGCTGCAGAAGGCCGAGCGCTTTCTGAAGGAGCGGGGTGCGTTGCGGGCCAGCGCGTTGCAGGAGAGCCTGCTGATCCAGGACCGCGGCCGCACCGAGCGGGTGCCGCTCGCCGAGGTGCTCTATTTGAAGTCGGAACACAAGTACCTCACGGTGCGCACCGCCACGCGCAGCCACATCCTCGACGGCTCGCTCAACGAGTTCGAGGAGCGCTACCCCGAGCGCTTCCTGCGCGTGCACCGCAATGCGCTGGTGGCCCGCGCGGCCATCCGCGCGCTCGAGAAATACGACGACGGCGAAGACGCCGAAGGCTGGGCGCTGCGGCTCGAGGCCGTTCCCGAGCCGGTCGCCGTGTCGCGGCGGCAACTGCCTGCCGTGCGCGATGTCCTGAAGGAAAAAACACGATGACCGACAACCACAACCCGGCCGCCGACGCGTTGCCGAAAGCCCCGTCTCGGCCGCAGCCCGCCGAACAGCCGCCCGAGCTGCCGCCCGACCCCGAGGCGAAGCCTCCGGCCGGCGCGCTGCCGCCCGAACTGCTGCCCGAGCCGGAACCCAACCGGCTGATGCTGCACATGCCGGTCGACGTGCGCAGTGCCTCGCTGGTCGTGCTCGCGGTGCTTGCCAGCGTGTTCGCGCTGCGCTGGGCCGCGGCGGTGTTCATTCCGCTGATGCTGAGCCTGCTGCTGAGCTATGCGCTGTCGCCGCTGGTCGACCGGCTCGAGCACTGGAAGCTGCCGCGCTGGATCGGCGCCACCGTGATCCTGCTGGGGCTCTTCGGGGGGCTGGGCTGGACCGGCTATTCGCTTTCGGGCAGCGCCTCGCAGCTGGTCGATTCGCTGCCGGTCGCGGCGCAGAAGCTGCGCCAGGTCGCACGCACCTCCAACAGGAGCGCCAACACCAACCCGCTCGACAACGTGCAGCAGGCGGCGTCGCAGCTCGAGCGCGCCGCCGAGGAGAACTCGCGCGCGCTGGCCCGGCGCGGCGTGGCGCGCGTGGTGGTCGAGCGGCCGCCCTTCAACGTGCGCGACTACCTCTGGAGCGGCACCGTGGGGCTGCTCTCGGCCGCGGGGCAGTTCACGCTCGTGGCCTTCCTGACCTTCTTCGCGCTGTGCTCGGGCAACACCTTCCGGCGCAAGCTGATCAAGATCACCGGACCGAGCCTGCAGAAGAAGAAGATCACGGTGCACGTGCTGGACGACATCACGCGCAACATCGAGCGCTACCTGCTGGTTCAGATTGCCACGAGCGCGCTCGTGGGCGTGGCAACCGGGCTCTCTTTCTGGGCGCTGGGGCTCGAGAACGCGGCCGTCTGGGGCATCGTGGCCGCGGTGACGAACCTCATCCCCTACATCGGCTCGGTGATCGTCATGGGCGCGGCCGGCCTGGTCGCGTTTCTGCAGTTCAACACCATCGAGATGGCGCTCGCGGTGGCCGGCACCTCGCTGTTGATCCACACCGTCGTCGGCAACCTGCTGGTGCCCTGGCTCACGAGCCGCACCAGCCGCATGAACCCGGTGGCCGTGTTCGTCGGCGTGATCTTCTGGGGCTGGCTCTGGGGCATCTGGGGCCTGCTGCTGGGGATTCCGATCACGATGGTGATCAAGTCGATCTGCGACCGGGTCGAGGACCTGCAGCCGATCGGGGAGCTGCTCGGCGACTAGGACCTCATTCCGGCATCACGCCCATCGGCACGCCGCCGCGCGCACGCCCCAGGGTGGCCACGACCAGCGCCGCCACCAGCACCAGCACCCCGCTGAGCACCATCGCGCTCGCGATGCCGTAGCCGTCGACCATCACGCCGCCCATCAGCGCGCCCGCGGCGATCGCCACCTGGAAGCCCGTCACCAGCAGGGCCTGGCCGGCTTCCTGCGCGTCGGGCACCGCTTCCATCATCCAGCCGGTGAGCGCCACCGGGATCAGGCCGAAGGCCACGCCCCAGATCACCACCACGACCGCGCCGGCCACCATGCCGGTGCCGATCTGGGTCGACAACAGCAGCGCCGTGGCGAGCATCAGTGCCGCCAGCAGGGTGGTGCCGCGCACGCTGCGCGCCACCAGGCTGCCGCCGAGGAAGGTGCCGACGAAGCCGACCGCGCCGTAGACCAGCAGCAGCGTCGAGACGGCATGCGCGGGCAGGCCGAACACCTGCTGCAGCAGCGGCTTCAGGTAGGTGTAGGCCGCGAAGTGGCCGGCGATGAAGAACAGCACCGTGAGCAGCCCGACCTGCGCCATGCGGCGCGTGAGCGGCGTGAGCAGGTCGCGCGCGCCGATGGCACGCTGCGGCGGAATGGCCGGCAGCAGCCACAGCTGCACCAGCAGCACGGCGGCGGCCAGCGCGCCGGTCACGGCGAACGAGGCGCGCCAGCCGAACATCGTGCCGAGCCACGAGCCCGCGGGCACGCCGAGCACCGTGGCCGCCGACACGCCGGCCAGCACCAGCGACATGGCGCGCGCCTTCGAGGCCGCGGGCACCAGCTGCGTGGCGGCCGCGGGCGCAAAGGTCCAGAAGCCGCCCACCGCCAGGCCGAGCATCAGCCGCGCGACCAGCATGGTCGCGAAGTTGGGCGCGAACGCGGCAAGCAGGTTCGACGCGATCAGCAGGACCGTGAGCGCGATCAGCACGGTACGCCGGTCGAGCCGACCCGAGGCCACGATCAGCGCCGGACCGGCCAGCGCGGCAAGCACGCCGGGCATGGTGATCATCAGGCCCGCCGTGCCGTCGGACACGCCGAGTCCGCGCCCGATGTCCGTCAGCAGGCCGATCGGCATGAACTCGGTCGACACCATCGCGAAGGTGCCGACGGCAATGGAGCCGACCGCGAGCCACGCGGAGCGGCTCGTCGTCGCGGGCTCGGGCGCGAGGTCGTCGATGCAGGGATTGCTGCTGGGTGGATTCATCATGAAGGGCGGTCCTCGAATCGCATCGGCCGGGCGCGTGCCGGGCCGATGGCGTGTTCTTGTGAAGGGCCGCCCAGTGTCGGAGTTGGCAGGCCTTGCACAAAGGGGCCTGCCGGCAGTAGTCAGTTTCCTGTGGACGAACAATGGGCCTTTTTCATCCCTCGCGCTCCACCGGCTCCGCTGGCTCCGACAGCATGGTCCCGCGGCAGAGGGGCGAGCCGCAGCGGCAGGGGTACTGGTCGGGCGTCGAGCCGTCGTCGGCGCTCAATGCGTAGTCGATGAAGAGTTCTTCGCCTTCGTCCACCGGCACCAGCGTCTGGAACTTCAGCAGCAGTTCGCCGGCCTCGTCGTATTCCTCGACGGCCTCGCAATTGGGATCGCAGGCATGGTTCAGGTGGCGCGTGCCGTTGCCGCCCTTGGCGCCGTCGATGGTTTCGTCGTTGGAGAGCTTGAAGAGGTAGGTGAGCTGGTCGTCCCACTTTCTTGCGGCGATGTCCTGCGGCGAGTAGCGCCGGCCTTCGTAGAGGCCGAGGAACGCTTGGGCGGGCAGGTCGCAGGCCGCGAAGGCACCGAGCCCGTGCACGCCGCTGGGCCCGACGCGGATATAGGGCGTGGAAGAGGTCTGCTTGCGCGATTTCATGCCGACGATTGTGCCGGCGCCTCGGCCGCCTGCGCCTGGAACATGCGCGTGAAGTCGCAGCATTCCTGCGCCAGCATGACGATCGACGAGGTCAGCGCGCTGCGGTGCTCGCCCTTGTGCATCGCGACGTAGCGCACCAGGGGCAGGGCGGGCACCACGTCGATCACCGCGAGCATGCCGGCCGACACCAGCGGCTCGAGGCTCTGGCGCGGCAGGTAGCTCACGCCGAGCCCGGACACCGTGAGGCCCGTGAGGGCGACGAGGTTGCTCACCACGATGCTTTCGGCCGGCTGCACGCCCTGTTCCTTCATCCAGGCGTCGTAGGCGCGGCCGGTGCCCGAGTTGCTGCCCTGCACCAGCATGCGATGGCGCGCGAGCTCGTGCAGGCGGACCGGGCCGGTGGCCGGCACCACGCCGGGCTTGCACATCCAGGCACTCCGCACCTGGCCGATGACCTTGGTCTGCATGCGTGAATCGGCAAAGGTGTGGGGCACGATCGCGAGGTCGAGCTCGTCGGCCAGCAGCTTGTCGCGCAACTGCAGGCTGTCGTCCACGTCGGGCGCGAGGATCACCTTGGGGTAGTGGCGCTGGATCAGCCCCACGAGCCGCGGCAGCCAGGTCATCGCGGTGAGCTCGGTGACGCCGATGCGCAGCCGGCGCTGCACCACGCCGGGCTTGCCGAACTGCTCGACGGCGGCGTCGCGCTGCTCGAGCAGGCGGCCCGCGAGCACGAACATCTCCTCGCCCTTCTCGGTGAGCCGCGCGCTGCGCTGGCTGCGGTCGAACAGCGCCGTGTCGAACAGCTGCTCTAGTTCGTGCACCCGCTTGGAAACGGCCGACTGCGTGGTGTGCAGCTGGTTGGCCGCCTGCGCGAAGCCGCCGAGCTTGGCGATCCAGTAGAGGGCTTCGAGCTGCTTGAATGTCATCACGGTGTGTAAGTCCTCGACTGAGTCGCTTTATTCATGTGATTCGATCACAAAAAATCGCTTTTGGAAATTTGAAGCGGCGCCGAAGATGGGCTTGCCTCATCCTCCAAGGAGACTTTCGAATGAACCTCAAACTGTCCCTCGCGCTGGCGGCCTCCGCTGCATTGCTCTGCGGCGCCGCGGCGGCCCAGGAGAGCCCCACGCTGCGCAAGATCAAGGAAAGCGGCGTGGTGCAGATCGGCAGCCGTGACACGCAGCTCCCGTTCTCGTACAAAGCCGGCTCCGAGAGCGCGCCGATGGGCTTCACGAACGACATCTGCCTGCAGGTGGTCGAGGCGATCAAGGCGAAGCTCGGCCTGCCGAAGATCGAGGTGCGCTACACGATGCTCACTTCGACCAACCGCATCCCGCTGGTGCAGAACGGCACGGTCGACCTCGACTGCGCGACCACCACCAACACGGTGCAGCGCCAGCAGCAGGTCGACTTCGCGCCGAGCCACTTCGTGACCAACATCACGGCCGTGGTCAAGAAGAGCTCGGGCATCGACTCCATCGCCGACCTGCAGGGCAAGACCGTGGCCACCGTGGCCGGCAGCACCTCGATGCAGCTGCTGCGCGGCTTCCGCAAGACCGAGAACATCGAGGTGCAGGAGATCGCGGGCAAGGACACGGCGGACGGCTTCCTGCTGCTGTCGAGCGACCGCGCGGTGGCCTACGTGCTCGACGACGTGCAGCTCGCGGGCCTGGTCGCCAACCAGCCCAATCCGGCCGACTACAAGCTGCTGAAGGACGTGCTGCGCCAGGAGCCCTACGGCATCATGATGCGCAAGGGCGACCCCGAGTTCAAGGCCATCGTCGACGAGGCCATGACCGCGATGATGAAGTCGGGCGCGATCGAGAAGCTCTATGCCAAGTGGTTCATGTCGCCGATTCCGCCGCGCAACGTGAACCTGAACTTCCCGATGTCCGATGCCGTGCGCGAGGTCTACCGCAACCCGAACAACAAGGGCGTGTGAGGATGCCGTCCGATGCCATCCGCCCGAACGGGTTCGCGTTTTCGGATGCGCTGATGCGCGAGGTGAAGGCGCGCTTCCTGCACGTCGACCGCGACCACCACGGCCGCGAGCGGCTGTACTTCGACAACGCGGGCGGCTCGTTCCGCCTGAAGGCCGCGGCCGAACGCTTCGCCGCCATCGATGCGGTGCCCGACAACACCGAGCGCATGCACGCCACGGCGATCGAGCTGCAGCAGGTCCAGGCCCGCGGCGCGGACGACCTGCGCACCGTGCTCAATGCCGAAGGCGGCAGCGTCTATGCGTCGCTGACCGCGTCGGGCGCGATGTTCGACATGGTGCGCGCCGTGGCCGAGAACGTGCCGGGCACGAACATGGTCACCACGGTGCTCGAGCATCCGTCGGCCTTCGATGCGATGAGCCTCTATGCGCAGAAGTGCGGCCGCGAACTGCGCGTGGCCCGCAGCAACCGCGAGACCGGCGGCGTCGACGTCGACGAGATCGTGCGGCACATCGACAAGGACACGAGCCTGCTCAACGTGATCCATGCATCGAACATCTCGGGGGCCAAGCTCGATCTCGAACGGATCGTGCAGCGCGCCCGCGAGATCAAGCCCGACCTCTACATCCTGGTCGACGCCGTGCAGCACGCGCCGCACGGGCTCATCGACCTGCAGAAGACGCCGGTGGACGGCATCAACATCGCGCCCTACAAGTTCTTCGGCTGCCGTGGCTCGGGCCTGTCGTGGGTGTCGGACCGTGCGGCGCGGCTGCCGCACCACAAGCTCGCGGGCAAGAAGCCCGATTTCTGGGACCTCGGCAGCTCCGCGCCCTGGCAGTTCGCCGTGCTAACCGAGGTCGTCGACTACGTCTGCTGGCTCGGTGGCCATTTCTCGCAGGCCAATGAGCGGCGGGCGTTGTTTGCCGCCGGCATCGCGCACATCGAGCTGCACGAGCGGGCGCTGCTCGCTGCGCTGCTCGACGGGACAGAGGCCACACCGGGGCTGCGCCGCATGGTCGGCGTCAAGGTCTTCCTCGACCATCCGGACCTCACGAAGCGCGACCTGATCATCGGCATCGGCTTTGACCGCATCGACTGCGCGCAGGCCGTGGTCGAGTATGGTCAGCGCGGCGTCACGGTGTACGAGCGCGTGGCGAGCAGCATCTACTCGAAGCGCATGCTCGACGCCTTCGGCCTCGAGGGCACGGTGCGCGTCTCGCCGCTGCACTGCCACTCGGTCGCGGACATGGAGAAATTCCTGCGCGTCACGCAGGAGATCGCCAAGTCGGCTGCGGCTTAGGGCCTGTTCACCCTATTTACGGGGATCGCGTTGGCCCGCATTGGGGCTGGCTGCAAGGCGCCCGCGCGCAGCAATGCTGAAGCATTGCAAGCGCGGGCAACGCCGCAGACGGCCCCAATGCGGGCCAACCCGGAGGGAAGGCATGCCAAAGCGGCCAACTCCGCGTTGCACGCCTTGTGTATGCCGACGCACACACTGCGTCGTGCGCCTTGATTTGTCCGCTTTGGCATGACTTCGCGACCCCGTAAATAGGGTGAACAGGCCCTAGCCGAGCGCCGAGAGAAAGCGCCGCACCACCGGCGCCACCTGTTGGAGATGCGTCTCGAGCAGCCAATGCCCGCCGTCGGTCATCACGAGTTCGGCCTTCGGCAGGTCGCGCAGGTAGGCGCGCCCCGAGGCCTCGGGCATGTAGCCGTCGTTCGGCCCCCAGACGATCAGCGTCGGCGGCTGGTGATCGCGCAGGTAGGCCTGGTAGCGCGGGAACCATTCGAGGTTTTCTTTCAGGCCTTCCATGAGCCGGCGCGCGAGCTCGCGGCGCTCGGGCGTGTCCATCAGCGGCCAGTGCAGCTTCCACAGGTCGGGCGGGATCTGCGCCGCCTGCGCCTCGGGCACCTCGCCGACGAACTCGGCGCGGAAACCTTCCTCGCTCACGGCCTCCTCGAGCACCGCGCGGTGCTCGGGCGAGGGGTCGCGCCAGAACGCCTGGATGGCCTCGTACTTGGGGCCGAGCGTGTCTTCGTAGATGTCGCCGTTCTGGATGAGCAGCCCCCTGATGCGCGCGGGGTCGCGGATCGCAAGGCGCAGGCCGATCTGGGAGCCGTAGTCGTGCAGCCAAATCGCATGGTGGTCGATGCCGAGCCGGTCACGGAAGGCGTCGAGGAAGGCCGCATACGCATCGAAGTCGTAGCCGAAGCTGCGGGCGTCGGGCGTGTCGCTGAGCCCGAAGCCGGGAAAGTCGGGCGCCACCAGTCGCCGGCGGTCGGCCAGCGCCGGCATGAGGCGGCGGAACTGAAACGACGAGCACGGGTAGCCGTGCGGCAGCAGCAGCACCGGCGCGTCGCGCGGGCCAGCCTCGCGGTAGAAGATCCGCATGCCGTTCACCTCGGTGAAGCGGTGTGCGACCGGATGCGTGTCGGCGTGTTCGGTCATGCAGCCATGCTGCATGCCGGTGCGGGCGCGGTTGTAGGCGGTGTTTGACGCGCCGCGTCGGTCAGGCCAGAAGGTCGGCGAGCGTCCGCGCGATCACCTTGGTGGCGCGGCGCAGGTCCTCGAGCACCACGCGCTCGTCGCTGCGCTTGGCGTGCGATTCGAGCACCGTGCGCGGACCGGCGCCGTAGATCACGCCCGGGATGCCGGCCTCGCCGTAGAGGCGCACGTCGGTGTAGAGCGGCGTGCCCATGGCCCTGACCAGCTCACCGAACAGTTCGCCGCCGTGCTTCTGGATCGCGTCGACCAGCGGCTTGTTGCCCGCGAGCGGCTTCATCGAATTGGCGAGCAGCAGGCGCTTGATCTCGACCGTGATGCCTTCGCTCTCGGCCGCGGCATCGGCGATGACCTTGCGGATCGCGGCCTCGACCTCGACCGGGTTCTCTTCGGGGATCATGCGGCGGTCGAGCTTGAAGACCACCTTGCCGGGCACGACGTTGGTGTTGGTGCCGCCTTCGATGCGCCCGACATTGAGGTACGGGTGCGTGATGCCCTCGACCTTCGACGTGACCTGGCGGTAGAGCGCGTTCTGCGCGTAGAGCGCGTTGAGGATCTTCACGGCGCCCTGCAGCGCGTCGACGCCGGTGGCCGGAATGGCCGCATGGGCCATCTTGCCGTGCACCGTCACTTCCATCTGCAGGCAGCCGTTGTGGGCCGTGACCACTTCGTAGCTGAAGCCGGCCGCGATCATCAGGTCGGGCTTGGTGAGGCCGTTCTTGAGCAGCCAGCCCGGGCCGAGGATGCCGCCGAATTCCTCGTCGTAGGTGAAGTGCAGCTCGACGCTGCCCTTGGCGGGCCGGGCCACCGCCTCGAGGGCGCGCAGCGCGAAGGTGAAGCTCGCGAAGTCGCTCTTGCTGACCGCGGCGGCGCGGCCGTAGAGCGCGCCGCCTTCGATCTCGCCGCCGTAGGGGTCGTGCGTCCAGCCTTCGCCCGGCGGCACCACGTCGCCGTGCGCATTGAGCGCCACGGTGCGGCCACCGTCGCCGTAACGCCGGCGCACGATCAGGTTGGTGATCGATTCGAGGCCGTAGTCCTTCACTTCCTGCGCCGGCACGGCATGCTTCTCGGCCGCGAGGCCGAAGCCCTCGAGCAGCTCGGCGGTGCGCTCGGCATGCGGCGCGTTGTTGCCGGGTGGGGTGTCGGTCGGTACCTGCACCAGTTGCTGGAGGAACTTCACTTCCTCGTCGAAGTGGGCGTCGATCCAGGCGTCGAGCTTGGCGTAGTCGGTCATGTCGGTTCTTCTTCGGTGAATCAGTGGGGCTGTTCGGCGGCGAGGTTGTCCAGCAGGTTCTGGAACGCCCGCACGGCCAGCTCGATGTCGTCGTTGGTGCTCGATTCGAGCGGGTTGTGGCTGATGCCCGAATTGATGCCGCGCACGAACAGCATGGCCTGCGGCATCACCTCGTGCAGCTTCATCGCATCGTGGCCGGCGCCGCTGGGCATGCGGTAGAGCGGCACGCCGAGCGCAGCCACGGCCTCTTCCCAGCGCCGCTGCCATTCGGGCGCGCTCGGGGCGGCGGCGGCACGCATCGCCTCCTCGAGCGTGTAGCGCACGCCGCGGCGTTCGGCCACCTGCTGCAGCGCGTCGAGCACGTCGCGCACCACGGCGTCGCGCTGCGGGTCGTTGGGCGCGCGGATGTCGAGGCTGAACTTGCAGCGTCCGGGCACCACGTTGATCGAGCCGCCGGGCACCTCGAGCATGCCGACCGTGGCGACCGAGTCGCCGTCCTTCGCAGCGCGCTCCTCGGCGCGCAGGATCAGCTCGGCCACCGCGGCCGCGGCATCGTGGCGGCGGTCCATCGGCGTGGTGCCGGCGTGGCTGGCGGTGCCGATCACCTCGCCGACGTAGCGCACGCCGCCGTTGATCGAGGTGACGATGCCCAGCGGGATGTCGAGCTCGTTGAGCACCGGCCCCTGCTCGATGTGCACCTCGACGAAGCCGAGGTACTTCGAGGCATCGCGCCGGATCTTCGGGATGTCTTCCTCGCGCAGGCCCGCATGCAGGCGCGCCTCGCGCATCGTGATGCCGTCGGCGTCCTTCTGGTCGAGCCAGGCCGCATCGAAGTGGCCGATGAGCGCGCCCGAGCCGAGGAAGGTGGCCTTGTAGCGCTGGCCTTCCTCCTCGGCGAAGCCCACCACTTCAAAAGCGAACGGCAGGCGGCGGTTCTGGCGCTTGAGCTCGCGCACGCAGGCCATCGGCACGAAGATGCCGAGCCGGCCGTCGTACTTGCCGCCGTTGCGCACCGTGTCGTAGTGCGAGCCGGTCAGCAACGCCTTGGCGCCCGGGGTTGCGCCTTCGTAGCGGCCGACCACGTTGCCGACCGCGTCGATCTCGACCGAGTCGAAGCCGCAGTCGCGCATCTCGCGCGCGATCTGCGCGGCGCAGGCGCGGTGCGCGTCGGTCAGGTAGGTGACGGTGAGCTGGCCCTTCTCGGCATAGCCCGGATCGCTGTGCACTGCCAGCGCTTCGTGCCAGTCCCACACCATGTTGCCGATCTGGGGCTCGGTTGCGAACTTGTCGTTGAGCCGGATCTCGGCGATGCGGTGAATGTTGCGCAGCGCCTCGGCGAGTTCGAAGCCCGGATGGTTGTGCAGCCGGCGCTCGAAGGTCTCGATGATCTCGCGCTTGCCGAGGCCGGTGCCACGTGGGCCGCGCACCGCCAGGATGAACGGAAAGCCGAACTTGGTGTTGTAGTCGGCATTGAGCTGCTGGATCCTTGCGAACTCTTCGGGCGTGCAGTCGGTGAGCCCGGCCTTGCCTTGTTCGTTCGTCGATTCAGCGGTGAGCGTCTTGCTCACCATCGCCTTTCCGGCCAGCTCGGGGTGGGCGCGCACGAGGCCCAGCTTCTCGTCGCGCGTGGCACCGTTCACTGCCTGCGCGAGCGCATGCTTCAGGTGCGCGAGCGAGCGGAACGGCCGCGCCGCCATGGCCATGCGCGCGATCCACGGCGAATGCTCGTAGGTGCCGTCCAGCAGTGCGACGGCTTCGTCGGCCGTGGCCGCGTTGAGTTGGTCGATGGTGAGGCTCATCATGATGCGGCTCCGGATTCGAAGGGGTGCGCCTCTTTCCAGTGGCGCGCGATGTCGATGCGGCGGCAGACCCAGACGCGGTCGTGCTGCGCGATGTGGTCGAGAAAACGCTGCAGCGCCACGATGCGGCCCGGCCGGCCGAGCAGGCGGCAGTGCATGCCGATGCTCATCATCTTCGGCGCCTCGTCGCCTTCGGCATAGAGCGCGTCGAAGCTGTCCTTCAGGTATTGGAAGAACGGGTCGGCATGCGAATAGCCCTGCGGCAGCGCGAAGCGCATGTCGTTGCAGTCGAGCGTGTAGGGCACGATGAGTTGCGGCACCACGCTGCCGTCGGTCTTCTGCACCTTCATCCAGAACGGCAGGTCGTCGCCGTAGTAGTCGCTGTCGTACTCGAAGCCGCCGTAGTCGGCCACCAGGCGGCGCGTGCGCGGGCTGTCGCGGCCGGTGTACCAACCCAGGGCCCGCTCGCCCGTGAGCTTCTCGATCGCTTCCATGCCCAGGCGCATGTGTTCGCGCTCGGTGGCCTCGTCGATGTTCTGGTAATGGATCCAGCGCCAGCCGTGGCAGGCGATCTCGTGGCCCAGTTCCTTAAAGGCCGCGGTCAGCTCGGGGAAACGCTCGAGCGCCATGCCCACGCCGAACACCGTGAGCGGCAGGCCGCGCTTCTCGAACTCGCGCAGGATGCGCCACACGCCCACGCGCGAGCCGTACTCGTAGATGCCTTCCATGCTGATGTGGCGGTCCGGAAAGCTCGCCGGATTGAACATCTCGGAGAGGAACTGCTCGGAGCCCGCATCGCCGTGCAGCGTGGCGTTCTCGCCGCCTTCCTCGTAGTTGAGGACGAACTGCACCGCGACGCGCGCCTGGCCCGGCCATTGGGCGTGCGGCGGGTTGCGGCCATAGCCGACGAGGTCGCGCGGATAGGGCAGGGTGGTGTCGTAGACGGTCATGTGAGGGCGAGGGAAATGTCGTTGGTGGGAACCTTGCGGTCGAAGGTGAGGTTGGCCTCGACGTGCTCCAGGTGCTCGGTCATGAGGCGCACCGCGCGCTCCTCGTCGCGCGCGGCCAGCGCCTTCACGATGTCGGCATGCTCGTCGTTCGAATGGGCGGCCGCGCTGGTGCTCTGGTACATCAGCGTGATGAGCGCGCAGCGCGAGATCAGCTCGCCGAGGATCTGCGCCAGCACCTGGTTGCCCATGAGCTCGGCCATGCGCACGTGGAAGTCGCCGAGCAGCTCGTTGCGGCCCGAGACGTCATCGCCCGAGACGGCCGATTTCTCGAGCGCCACGTGTTCCTTGAGCGCCTTGATCTTGGCCGGCGTGACGGTGCGCACGAACTCGCGCGTCATCTCGGCCTCGAGCATGCGCCGCACCTTGAAGACCTGCCGCGCCTCGTCGACCGCGGGCGCGGCCACGAAGGCGCCGCGCGCGGGCTCGAGGCGGATCAGCTTGTTCTGCGACAGCTGGAACAGCGCCTGGCGCACCAGCGTGCGCGACACGCCGAAATGGTCGGCCAGCTTCTGCTCGGCCAGCTTGGTGCCGGGCTGCAGCCGGTGCTCGACGATCGCCTTGGTCAGCGCGTTGACGATCGAGCGGGTGGTGGAGGACTCCATGTTTTCATGATAGACCCAAAGACATTAACTGTATACACTTTTGTCCACCGGAATTTCCCGCAGCCTTTCTTTCCAAGGAGCCCCTCATGGGCCTGAGCACCCACGTACTGGACACGATGCACGGCGGCCCCGCGGCCGGGATGGACGTGGCGCTCTACACCACCGACGGCGACACCGCCACGCTGGTGAAGCGCTTCACGCTGAATTCGGACGGTCGCAGCGACGGTCCGCTCTACGACAACCAGTCGCTCCGGGCCGGCACCTACCGGCTGGTGTTCGACGTGGCGGGGTATTTCAAGGCGCGCGGCGTGCAGCTGCCCGAGCCGAACTTCCTCAACAAGGTGTCGCTGGACTTCGGCGTGGCGCATGCCGACCAGCACTACCACGTGCCGCTGCTGGTGAGCCCGTGGAGCTATTCCACCTACCGCGGCTCGTGAGTGCTTGTCTTTCTCCTTCCCCCGCTGGGGGAAGGCTGGGATGGGGGCAGCCCCGGCGCCCGATGGAAGCGCCGCGTGCCCCCACCCCAACCCTCCCTCGGAAGGGTTGGGAGCAAGGCCCGCAGCTACTGCGCGAGCTGGCCTTCGGTCAAAGTGTCGAGTTGGAAGCGCCCGCTCTTGTCCCACAGCCAGGTGTCGGTCCAGGTCACCGCGCCCAGGCGCGTGGCGGCCGGGAAGGGCGCGGCCTGGAGCACGGCGCGCTCGATCTCGGCGATGACCTCGGGTGCATGCTTCGGCGCGCGCAGCCAGTGCATCGAAACCACCTTGCCGCCGGCATCGAGGTTCACCTGCAGCGTGCCGACCGCATACAGCAGCGGCGGCAACTGGCCGCCGTAGACGCGCGAACGGTTGATCTCGTAGATGTGGCGCGCGGCGTCGCGGCGGTAGTCGCGCGCGCTCGATGCGCCCGATGCGCGCGGCGCGGGGCCGCCAGCGCTGCGCTCGGCGGTGGCGCTGCTCAACTGGCCAGGCACCGATCCGGTGGTGCCGCATCCGGCCAGCCAAAGGGCGCAAAGGGACGAGGCGAGCAGGGCAAGGCGGCGCGGCGTAAGCTGAAGATTCATCGCCGGGGTTATACCGTGACTCCCGCGGTGCCCCGCAACCGAAGGTATTTGCCATGAGCGGTACGCTCGATCCCCTGCTGGCCCGTCTTCAGCGCGAGGACGCGGTGCTCGTGCGGGTCGAATCGACGCAAGGCTCGGCGCCGCGCGAGGCCGGCACCTGGATGGCGGTCTGGGCCGACGCGATCGCGGGCACCATCGGCGGCGGGCAGCTCGAGTTCCAGGCGATCCAGGCCGCGCGCGACATGCTGGCCGGCGGGCCATCGATCGACGGCATCCGGCGCTATCCGCTCGGCCCGAGCCTGGGACAGTGCTGCGGCGGCGTGATGTTCCTGTCGTACCGCCGCATCACGGCGGCCGATGCGCCGGCCCTGCAGCGCGAACTCGTGGCGCAGATGCATCCGGTGGCGCTGTTCGGCGGCGGCCACGTGGGCGCCGCGCTCGCGCGGCTGCTCGCAGGCCTGCCGTTCCGGGTGCGCTGGATCGACAGCCGCGACGGCGTGTTTCCCGAGGCGCTGCCCGCGCAGGTCGAGACCGAGCATTCCGACCCGGTGCAGGATGCGGTGGCCGGGCTCGCGCCGGACAGCCGCGTGCTGATCATGAGTTTCAGCCATGCCGAGGACCTCGACATCGTGATCGCCTGCCTCAAGCGCCTGCGCGAACGCGGCGACCTGCCCTATGTCGGGCTGATCGGCAGCAAGACGAAATGGGCCACGTTTCGCCACCGGCTCGAGGCGCGCGGCTTCGGACCCGACGAACTCGCGCGCATCACCTGCCCGATCGGCGTGCCCGGCATCACCGGCAAGGAGCCCGAGGTGATCGCGGTGGCGGTGGCGGCACAGTTGTTGCAATCGCTCGGATGAACAGGGTTTTCCCGGCAGCGGGGCCCTCAAAAAATCGACCCGCCATCCGTCAAAACTGTATACACTTTCGGTCCACAAGTCCCCGCCGCAGCGGAGCGAGGCCCATCCGGAGCCTGCGTTCGCGGCACTTTCTCTGCTTACAGCGCCCGCAGTGGTGAGCAGGCTGAAGAAGAAACCCGTGCCCGGCGTGCCCCCGCGCCGAACGGGCTGAGAGAGCACCCATGGAAAGCTACTACCTCGACTGGGCCAACCTGCTGCTGCGCTGGGTCCACGTCATCACGGCCATCGCGTGGATCGGCGCGTCGTTCTACTTCGTGATGCTGGACAACAGCCTCGAGAAGCCGCAGGACGCCGAATCGCTCGACAAGGGCGTGGGCGGCGAGCAATGGGCCGTGCACGGCGGCGGCTTCTACAACATGCAGAAGTACGCGCTGGCACCGAAGAAGCTGCCGGACCACCTGCACTGGTCCTACTGGGAGAGCTACAGCACGTGGATCACGGGCTTCGCGCTCTTCACCATGTCGTACCTCTGGAACGCCAGCACCTACCTGATCGACAAGTCGAAGATGGACTGGCAGCCCGGCGCGGCCATCGGCGTGGCGCTGGCCTTCTTCGTCGTGTTCTGGATGGTCTACGACGGCATCTGCCAGGTCTTCGGCCGCCGCAAGAACGGCGACACCATCGTCGGCGTGCTGATCGCGCTGTTCATCGTGTTCGCGACCTGGCTCGCATGCCAGTGGTTCGCGGGCCGCGCGGCCTTCCTGCTGGTGGGCGCGATGATGGCCACCACGATGAGCGGCAACGTGTTCTTCTGGATCATCCCGGGCCAGCGCAAGAACGTCCAGGCGCTGCGCGAAGGCCGCCCGGTCGACCCGGTGCACGGCCAGCGCGGCAAGCAGCGCAGCGTGCACAACACCTACTTCACGCTGCCGGTGCTGTTCGCGATGCTGAGCAACCACTACAGCTTCACCTACACGCACGAGCACAACTGGATCGTGCTGCTGCTCATCATGCTGGGCGGCGCGGCGATTCGGCAGTTCTTCGTGGTGCGCCACCGCTTCAAGCTCGGCAATGCGCGCAACCCGCTGCCCTATGCGCTGATCGGCATCGTGGTGCTCGGCCTCACGATCGTGTGGATGAAGCCCAAGCCGGCGGCCGCCCCTGCCGCGGGCGCGGCCGCTGCGCCGGCCGTGGCGTTCCAGGACGTGCAGAAGGTGCTCGAGCAGCGCTGCTACATGTGCCACGGCGCCGGCGTGCAGATGAAGAACGTGCGCGTCGATACGCCCGACCAGGTGACCGCGCATGCGCAGGCGATCTACCAGCAGGTGACGGTCACGAAGATCATGCCGATGAACAACGCCACGGGCATGACCGACGAGGAGCGCGCGCTGATCGGCCGCTGGTTCCAGGCCGGCGCAAAAACCAAGTAAGCAGAAAAACGGCGAGCGCGGTCAAGAGCCCGGTTCGTGGTTCGCCGCACAATCACAGGCAGGAGACACAAGCCAAGCATGACCGCATCGACCCTGCCTGCCGCCCCCGATCCGCGCCAAGAACCGCGCGCCTTTCTTGAACATCTTTATCGCGTGGCCGTCGACCGCGCGCTGCCGCTGTCAACGCTCGGCGCGCACCTGCCGAAGCCGCCCAAGGGCCGAACGCTGGTGCTCGGCGCGGGCAAGGCCGGCGCCTCGATGGTGCAGGCGCTCGAGGCGCTGTGGCCGGCCGATGCTCCGCTCGCGGGCCTGGTCGTCACGCGCTATGGCCACATTCCGCCGCGCCCCGAAGGCGTGCCCGAGCGCATCGAGATCGTCGAGGCCGCGCACCCCGTGCCCGATGCGGCCGGGCAGCAGGCCGCGGCGCGCATCCTCGCGCTCGCCGAAGGGCTCACGGCCGACGACCTGGTGTTGTGCCTGATCTCGGGTGGCGGTTCGTCGCTGCTGGTGCTGCCGGCCGAGGGCCTCACGCTCGAGGACAAGCAGCGCATCAACAAGCAGCTGCTCGACAGCGGCGCGCACATCGGCGAGATGAACTGCGTGCGCAAGCACCTGTCGCGCATCAAGGGCGGGCGGCTGGCCGCGGCCTGCGCGCCGGCGCGCGTCGTCACGCTCACGATCAGCGACGTGCCCGGCGACGATCCGGCCGTGATCGCGAGCGGCCCCACCGTGCCCGACGCCACCACCTGCGCCGAGGCGCTGGCGATCCTCGACCGCTACCGCATCGAGGTGCCGCCGCCCGTGCGCGCACAGCTCGAAAGCGGCGAACTCGAGACGCCGAAGCCGGGCGACACGGTGTTCGCGGGCCACGAGGTCCACATGATCGCCACGCCGCAACAGTCGCTCGAAGCGGCCGCCGCGGCCGCGCGCGCGGCCGGCATAGAGGCCCACATCCTCAGCGACGAAATCGAGGGCGAATCGCGCGAGGTCGGCAAGGTGCATGCGGCACTGGCGCGCGCCGTGGCGCACCGCGGCCAGCCGTTCGCCCGGCCCTGCGTGCTGCTCTCGGGCGGCGAGACCACGGTCACGGTGCGTGCGCGCCAGCCCGGCCAGGCCAAGGGCCGCGGTGGGCGCGCGGGCGAACTCTGCATGGGGCTGGCCGGCGCGCTCATGGGCCAGCAACAGGTCTGGGCGCTGGCGGCCGACACCGACGGCATCGACGGCGTGGAGGACAACGCCGGCGCCTTCGTCACGCCCGACACGCTGGCGCGCGCAGCGGCGGCCGGCCGCAAGCTGTCGGACCACCTCGACCGCAACGACGCCTACGGCTACTTCGACGCCATCGGCGACCTGTTCGTCACCGGGCCGACGAACACCAACGTGAACGACTTCCGGGCGCTGCTCATTCTTTAAGCAGTGCGACCGCGCGGCCGGCGAGGTCGGCGAACTCGGGTTAATCTACGCCCTGGCGGTGCATTGCCGCCGCCGCCGCTGGCGCACCACGATGGTGCCGCATCGCGTATCCAGATTCATCCCCCGTTTTCATCATCCCGTCCCGAAGGAATAGCTCGTCATGACCGCCACCTACACCGACACCCGCCTGCTGATCGACAACGAATGGGTCGATGCCACCGGCGGCAAGACGCTGGACGTCGTGAACCCTGCCACCGGCAAGGCCATCGGCAAGGTGGCGCATGCCAGCATCGCCGACCTCGACCGCGCACTGGCTGCTGCACAGCGCGGCTTCGAAGCCTGGCGCAACACGCCGGCCCACGAGCGCGCCGCCGTCATGCGCCGCGCCGCCGGCCTGATTCGCGAGCGCGCCGGCGACATCGCCAAGCTGTTGACGCAGGAGCAGGGCAAGCCGCTCGCCGAAGCCAAGGGCGAGACCCTGGCCGCGGCCGACATCATCGAATGGTTCGCCGACGAAGGCCGCCGCGTCTACGGCCGCATCGTGCCCTCGCGCAACCTGGCCGCGCAGCAGCTCGTGATCAAGGAGCCGCTGGGCCCGGTCGCCGCGTTCACGCCGTGGAACTTCCCGATCAACCAGGTGGTGCGCAAGCTCGGCGCCGCGCTGGCCACCGGCTGCTCGTTCCTCGTGAAGGCACCCGAGGAAACCCCGGCCTCGCCCGCCGAACTGCTGCGCGCCTTCGTCGACGCCGGCATTCCGCCCGGCACCGTGGGCCTGGTGTTCGGCAACCCGGCCGAGATCTCGAACTACCTGATCGCGCACCCGATCATCCGCAAGGTCACCTTCACCGGCTCCACCCCGGTCGGCAAGCAGCTCGCCGCGCTGGCGGGCTCGCACATGAAGCGCGTGACGATGGAGCTGGGCGGCCATGCCCCCGTGATCGTGGCCGAGGACGCCGACGTGGCCCTGGCCGTCAAGGCCGCCGGTGCCGCCAAGTTCCGCAACGCGGGCCAGGTCTGCATCTCGCCCACGCGCTTCCTGGTGCACAACAGCGTGCGCGAGGAATTCGCCAAGGCCATGGTCAAGCATGCCGAGGGCCTGAAGCTCGGCGACGGCCTCGCCGAGGGCACCACGCTCGGCCCGCTCGCCAACGCACGCCGCCTCACTGCCATGGCCCACGTGCTCGAAGATGCGCGCAAGAAGGGCGCCACCGTGGCGACCGGCGGCGAACGCGTCGGCGACTCGGGCAACTTCTTCGCCCCCACGGTGCTGACTGACGTGCCGCTCGATGCCGACGTGTTCAATAACGAACCCTTCGGCCCGATCGCGGCGATCCGCGGCTTCGACACGCTCGACGAAGCCATCGCCGAAGCCAACCGCCTGCCGTTCGGCCTGGCCGGCTACGCCTTCACCAAGTCGATCAAGAACGCGCACCTGCTGAGCCAGAAGCTCGAGCTCGGCATGCTCTGGATCAACCAGCCGGCCACCCCGTCGCCCGAAATGCCGTTCGGCGGCGTGAAGGATTCGGGCTATGGCTCGGAAGGCGGCCCCGAGGCACTCGAGGCCTATCTCAACACCAAGGCGGTGTCGATCCTCGGCGTCTGAGACGCCGGCGCGGCATCCGTGCCGCGCTGAAAAAAAAAGCGGCACCGCTGTAACGCGGTGCCGCTTTTTCTATGGCATCTGGCACTCAGCGCTCGGAAGGCCCAGGCGAAGCATCGACCAGGCGCAGGTAGCTGCGGATGCGCCGCGTGGTCCACAGCGCGGCGGCCTGGTCCAGCGCGCCGCCCGCAGAGGGCGCCTCGCTGCCGGGAGGGGGCGCGGCACGACCTGGCGCACGCAGCTCTGCCGCCTGCACGTGCGGCCGCACCTGCTGCACGGCTTGTTGTTGTTGCTGCTGCTCTTGTTGCTGCTGCAACGGACGACGGTAAAACTGACGCATGACAAGGCTCCTTCGCGAAGAGGGAAACCTCGTGGCATGACCACGCAAGCTGACTTGAAACGTCAGCGACGAGAACGGGCGAAATCGGGGGGAGCCGCTTGCCATGAAAGGCAAGGGGCGCGCTGCGGGCACACAGGCTGCAGCGCGGGAGAAGCCTGCGCTAGAGAGCCGGGTGTGTCACGCCTGCCGAGGCACGCGTCTTGTCACTGATCCAACTGGCACTGTCCACGCACGAGGCTCCGAAGTGAAGATTTCACAATTGTTGCATTGCATCATGGGTGCGTCAACCCGAAGACCGGACATGAACGAAGGTCAGTCGCGCGTGCACTCGAACCGCACGCCCTGCTCGGCCTGCGCCCTGCCGAGCCATTTCGGCGTGGCGTTTCGCGCGCGGCAGTAGTCGTCGGCCTGCACATACGTCATGGCGCGCAAGACCCCGTCGCCAAGCGGCACCACTTCGTTGGGGGCCGCGCAACCGGCGGCGGCGAGCAATGCGAGCGGAAGGAGAAGAATGCGCCAGGTCATCCGGCCATTCTAAGCAGCCGGGGTGCCGGGCGCCTCGCACAGCGCCCGGATCTGCGGCGGGATCGGCACCGCGCGAATGCCGCCACCCTCGCGCTTCGCCGCAAAGATGCGCACTTCCTCGCACTCGAGGATCAGGTCGTCGCCGCGCGTCACGCGGTAGGCCTGCACGAAGCTCTTCTCGCGCCATTCGGTCACGCGCACCGCCACCTGCAGCGTGTCGCCGTAGCTCGCGGCCTTGACGAAGCGCGTGTGCGTGTCGACCAGCGGCGTGCCGATCACGCCGAGCGTCTTGGCGGTGTCTTCCCAGCGCGGCACGCCGCATTCGGCAAAGAAATGGCGCGAGGCCGCATCGATCCAGCGGAAGAAGTTGGGAAACCAGACGATGCCGGCGGGGTCGCAGTCGCCGAATTCGACGCGCACGGTGTAGACGATGGAGGGTGCGTTGCTGCTTGTTGTCATGCGGTCATTTTCGTTGGGAGCAAACGGGGCGCTGGCTCGGGCTTGTCGACGTGCCGCAGGCCGAGTTCGGCCACGCAGGCGGCGCCCACGAGGGTCATCGTCCGCTCGGTTTCGGCCGCGAGCAGCTGCAGCACGGCGCGCGCACCGTCTTCGCCGCCGCTCGCAAGGCCGAACAGCGGCGCCCGGCCCACCAGCGCCGCGCGCGCACCGAGCGCGAGCGCCTTCACGACGTCGCTGCCGCGCCGGATGCCGCCGTCCACCAGCACCGGGATGCGTCCGCCCACGGCGTCGAGGATGGCGGGCAGTGCGCCGATGCTGGCCGGGGCCGCATCGAGCTGGCGCCCGCCGTGGTTCGACACCACGATGCCGTCCGCGCCGTGTTGCAGCGCCCGCCGCGCATCCGCGGCACCCAGCAGGCCCTTGACCAGCAGCGGCCCGTCCCAGAGGCTGCGCAGCCAGCCCAGGCTTTCCCAGGTGAGGCCGCGGTCCATCGTGCGCGAGAGCAGCGCGGCCTGGGCCTGGGCGTCGACCGGCGCATCGCCGTCGGGCAGCAGGTTGACGAACTGCGGCGTGCCGCCGCGCGCCTGCCGCAGCAGCCACGCGGGGTGCAGCGCCATGTCGGCGAGCGTGCGCGGCGTCAGGCGCATCGGCACGCGAAATCCGTGGCGCAGGTCGCGCTCGCGCAGCCCGCCCACCGGCACGTCGACGGTGAGCACCAGTGCCTCGAAACCGGCCGCGCGGGCACGCCGCACCACGCGCTCGGCGATCGCGCGCTCGCCCATCACGTAGAGCTGCATCCAGAGCATGGCGTCGGGTGCGGCCGCGCGCACGTCCTCGATGCGGGTGTTCGACGCGGTCGAGAGGATGAAGGGCACGCCCGCGGCCTGCGCGGCGCGCGCCATCAGCGCATCCGCGCGCGGGCGCACCAGCCCCGCAAGGCCGATCGGCGCAACCGCGAAGGGCGCCTGCCATCGGCGCTCGAAGAGTTCGATGCCGATGTCCATCGCGCGGGTGTCGCGCAGGCATTCGGGCACCAGCGGCAGCGCCGCGAGCGCGTCGAGGTTGCGCTGCATGCAGCGTTCGTCTTCCGCGCCGCCGTCGACATAGTCGAACACCAGGCGCGGCAGCACCCGGCGCGCGCGGCGCCGGTGGTCGTCCACATTGAGCAGGGCCATCAGTCGGAGACGATCTTCCGCTCGCGGATCACTGCGCCGAAGCGCTCGGAATCGGCCGCGGCGCGTTGCTGGAACGCGGCCGGCGAACCGGGCAGCGCCTCGCCGCCGAGCGCCGCGATGCGCTCCTGCACGGCCGGCATCGCCAGTGTGCGGTTGATCTGCGTGTTGAGCAGCGCCACCACCTCGGGCGGCGTGCCGGCCGGCGCGTAGAAACCGAACACGGTGTCCGCGTCGAAGCCGCGCAGGCCGGCCTCGTCGAGCGTGGGCACCTGCGGGAAGAGCGCCGAGCGCTTGGGGCTGCCCACGGCGAGCAGCCGGAGCTTGCCCGCGCGCACCTGCCCGAGCGCGATGCCGGGGTCGAAGACATAGTCGATCTGCCCGGCCAGCAGGTCCTGCAGCGCCGGTGCGGCGCCGCGGTAGGGCACGTGCAGCGCGAATACGCCCGCCTGGCTCTTGAACATCTCGCCCGCGAGGTGCGGCGAGCTGCCGTTGCCGGGCGAGCCGTACGACAGCTTGCCGGGGTTGGCTTTCAGGTGCGCGATGAACTGCGCCACGTCCGTCGGCGGCAACGAGGGCCGCGCGACCAGGAACACCAGCACGCGCGCGGCCGCGGCCACCGGCGTCAGGTCCTTCGCCGGGTCGAAGCTCATGCGCTGGTAGATGTGCGGGTTCACCGACACCATGCCGCCCGAGCTCATGAGCAGCGTGTAGCCGTCGGCCGGCGCGCGCGCGACCACCTCGCCGCCGAGGTTGCCGTTGGCGCCGCCGCGGTTCTCGATCACCACGGGCTGCTTCAACAGCTCCTGCAGCGGCTGCGAGACGGCCCGCGCGATCTGGTCGGCCGCACCGCCGGCCGGGAAGTTGACGATCACCTTGATCGGCTTGGCCGGCCAGTCGGCGGCATGGGCCGGCGCCAACAGCGCGGCGGCGGCGAGCCACGGCAGGCCAAGGCGCCGCAGCAGGGGAGTGGGGTTGATGAACATCGTGTGTCTCCTTTTTTTTGGAATCAAACCTTGAGCGTCGGCGGGCGCTTCATCCAGCGGATGGGCTGCGCCTGCACCGGCCGCGGCGCCGCGCCATGGCGCACCAGCGCCGCGTCGAGCGCCTTGCCGCCCTCGTCCGCGAGCGCCGCTTCACGGGCCGCGGCAATGGCCTCGGCGCGGGCCGCAGCGGGCAGGCCCGGGCGGCCCGCGAGTTCGTCGATCACGTGCAGCAGGTTGTGCTTGCCGCGTTCGTTGGTGCTGCCGTAGCCCTTGATGAGCCGCCCGCACAGTGCCAGCTCGCGCCCGAGCGTCCAGCCCTCGCGCGTGCCGCGTTCCACGGCCGCGAGCCAGCGCTCGATCAGCGCCTGCTCCTCGGCGAAGCGGCTGCCGCGGCGGCGCAGCCACTTGAGCGAGGACAAGAGGCGCAGCGACGCCATGCCGAGCACCGAGTGGCTGCCGACCTTGAGCGGCATCGACCACGGTTCGCGCCCTCGCGCCTGCCGCTTCCGGTCCCACGCCGCCACGCGGCGCGCGAGCGCGGGCGGCAGCAGCGCCGCGAACTCGGCCGAGCCGGGCTTGAAGTGGTCGTAGACCTTCAGGATGTCGTCGCTGCCCGCACGCACCTCGGCGCGCACGCGCTCGGCGCGGCTCGCGCGGCCCTTGAGCGCCGCGACCCGAACGATGTCGTCGAAGGCCATCCACAGCGCGAGCCAGCGCGCGACCTCGCGCGTGATCGCGAAGCCCTGCGCGCCCGACGGATCGGCCGCGCGTTCGGCATCGAGCAGCTTCGCGAGCCGGTCGGCGTAGAGCGCTGCGTAGGCGGCGTCCTGGTAGTCGCACACGCGCGCGTGGCCGAGCGCGAGCATGTCGTGCACCGCGGGCGGAAAGCGCTGCGCGAGGTCGGCCGGCAGCGCGCGTGCCGGCGGTGGCGCCTCGCTGCCCTCGGCGGCGAGCACGCTGCTCACGAACGCAGCCTGCGCACGCGGCGCATGCACGGCGCCGAAGGCGGCAGCGAATCCGCGCAGGCTGGCGGCGGCCATCCTGCCGAGCTTCTCGGGTGCGCTGCCCCCGCGCACCACGTGCTCGTAGGCCTCGCGCGGAAACGGGAACAGTCCGCTGCCCGCGACGGCGCCGAGCATCACCGCGCTGACCACGGTGCCGGCTTCGCGCGCGATGGCGTTCATGTCGAACACATGGTGCTCGCGGCTGAAGGCCTTGACCACGTCGACCAGGCGCTCGGCGTCGGCGCGGCCGTCGCCGGGCACCATGCGCTCGGCCGTGGTGAGGATGCGCGCCGACGAGCTGATGACCAGCGTGCGCAGCGGCGCGCTCATGCCGTTGCCGATCTGGCGCGCGGTCTCGAGCAGCTCCGAGGAGACGATCGCATCGAGCGCGCCCGGCACCGGGCTCAGGCTGAACACCGGGCGCCGCCCGCCGAGCTGCGCGAGCGGCACAGGAAAGACCTCGATGTAGTAGGTGGTGGCACCGGTGCGCTGCGCGACGCCGGGAATCGAGGTGCTCTGCGCCGCGTAGCCCGCGTGGCGCGCGGTCTCGACCAGCCATTCGGTCAGCACGCCGCCGCCTTCGCCGCCGAGGGCGCAGACGAGCAGGGTGATGGGTTGTGCGTTGTTCATCGTCATGTCCTTCAGGCCGGTTGCAGCGCGCGCACCAAGGCACCGCGCACGCCGTGCAGCAGCCGCTCGTGCCACTTCGGGTTCTGCACCACCTCGGCGCGGTAGAAGCTCGGGCACAGCGTGGCCGCATGGGCGTTCTCGCCGCACAGGCCGCAGCCCACGCAGCCGTCGATCACCGTGGCCACCGGGTCGACCTTGAGCGGATCGGGGTTGTCCTTCAGCGTGAGCGTCGGGCAGCCCGACAGGCGGATGCAGGCGTGGTCGCCGTTGCACACGTCCTCGTCCACGCCGTACTTCACGCGCACCACCCGCTCGCCTTTCTTGAGCAAGCTCGCGATCCAGGGCTTGATGCGCCGCTGGCGCTCGAGCTGGCACTCGCCCTCGGCGATCACCACCTTCAGGCCGTTGAAGTCGCTCGTGAGCGCATCGGTCAGCGTCTTGCGCATGCGCTCCACTTCGTAGGTGGTGACGGTGCGCAGCCACTGCACGCCCAGGCCCTTGAGCGTGGACTCGATGGTCTGGTTCTTGTCGACCAGGCTCTGCTGCTTGTCGACCGCGCGTTCCTTCATCTCGTCGTCGGGCGTAGAGATGATGTCCTGCGTGCCGGTGGCCGAGGTGTAGCCGTTCTTGAAGATGACGAGCACCGCGTCGTCGCCGTTGAACAGCGCGCTCTGCACGCCCGTGAGCAGGCCGTTGTGCCAGAAGCCGCCGTCGCCCATGATCGACAGCGTGCGCCGGTTCATCATCGGCGCCACGCCGGCGCGGCTCGCGAGGCTCATGCCGTAGCCGAGGATCGAATGCCCCATCGAGAACGGCTCGAAGGTGCCGAAGGCATGGCAGCCGATGTCGGCAGCAATGTGCACTGGCCCCGTCTCCTGCTGCGCGAGCTTGAGGGCCGAGAACACCGGCCGCTCGGGGCAGCCCACGCAGAAGCTCGGCGGCCGCGCGGGCAGCGCCACCTCGAGCTGGCGCGCCACGGCCTCGCGGCGCTCGCGGTTGCCGGCCAGCCAGGCCTCGGCCGACGAAGCGACGTCGCTGGTGCCGAGGTACCGGGCCGCAAAGGTGCCAATGCCGCCCGACAGCACCTCGACGCCGTACTCGCCCGCCGCGGGCAGCATGTCCTTGCCGTGCAGCGGCGTCTGGATGTCCCGCCGGCGCAGCAGCGTCGCGATGTCCTGCTCGATGTACTCGGGCTGGCCTTCCTCGACCACCAGCACCGCGCGCTTGCCGACGCAGAAGTCGGCCACCTGCTCGGGCACCAGCGGATAGGTCACGTTGAGCACCAGGATCGGGATGTCGGTCTCGCCGAAGGCATCGGCCAGCCCCTGTTGCTGAAGGCTGCGCACCAGCGCGTTGTAGAGCCCGCCCTGCACCACGATGCCGAGGTCGGCATGGCGCCGGCCCGGCATCAGCTCGTTCAGGCCGCGCTCGACGATCTGCCGGCGCGCGGCCGGAATGCGTTCGTCGCCCTTGAGCTTCTCGTGGCGGAAGGTCACGGGCGGGTGCGCGAGGCGCATGTAGTCGAAGCCCGCGGGCTCGCTCATCAATGCGCGCGTCGAAATGGCGGGCGCGATGTTGTCCTTGCAGTCGAAGCTGCCGCGCACATGGCAGGTGCGGATGCGCAACTCCATGAGGCAGGGCATGTTCGAGGCCTCGGATAGAAGGAAGCCCTCTTCGACCATCCGCACCATCACGCCGAGGTCGGGCCGCGGGTCGACGAGGCACATGCTCGACTTGAGCGCATAGGCGTGCGTGCGCTCCTGGATCACGCTGGCGCCTTCGCCGTAGTCCTCGCCCACCACGACCAGCACGCCGCCCGTGACGCCCGGCGACGAGAGGTTGGACAGCGCATCGGCCGCCACGTTGGTGCCGACGATCGACTTCCACGTCACCGCGCCGCGCAGCGGATAGTGGATCGACGCGCCGAGCATCGCGGCGGCCGAGGCCTCGTTGGAGCAGGCCTCGACGTGGACGCCGAGCTCTTCCATGTAGTCCTTGCCCTGCACCATCACGTCCAGCAGGTGCGACACGGGCGCGCCCTGGTAGCCGCCGACATAGGAAACGCCCGACTGCAGCAGGCCCTTGGTGATCGCGAGGATGCCCTCGCCGTGGAAGGTGTCGCCGGCGCCCAGGCGCAGCATCTGCACTTCCTTGCTGAATGAAACTTCCAAGTGAATGACTCCGTGGGGTTGTCTGGCTTGTTCTGATCTCCGCCGGTGGCTTCGCGCGGCAGGCGCCAGTGTGCAAAGACACTGGCATCTCTTCAATAAAATGAGACAGCTAAGTAATATGCATGCCATGCATATTGAATCGATGGACCTGAACCTGCTGCGGCTGTTCGACGCGGTGTACCGCGCGCGCAGCGTGAGCCGCGCAGCCGAAGCGCTGGGCCTCACGCAGCCGGCCGCGAGCCACGGCCTCGGGCGCCTGCGCCTGCTGCTGAAGGACGCGCTCTTCACGCGGGCGCCGGGCGGCGTGGCGCCGACGCCGCGCGCCGACCGGCTGGCGGCGGCAGTGCAGGCCGCGCTCGGCACCCTCGAGGAAGCGCTCAGCGAACCCGACCGCTTCGAGCCGGCGGCCTCGCGAAAGTTGTTTCGCATCCACATGAGCGACATCGGCGAAGGCCGTTTCCTGCCCGCGCTGATGGCACGCCTGGGCGAACTGGCGCCCGGCGTGCGGCTGGAGACGCTGCCGCTTGCACTGGGCGACATCGCGCCCGCGCTCGACAGCGGCCGCATCGACTTCGCCTTCGGTTTTCTGCCCAAGGTGCGCGACACCCAGCGCAGGCACCTGCTCAAGGACCGCTACATCGTGCTGCTTCGCAAGGGCCATCCGTTCGCGCGCGGGCGGCGCAGCAGCCAGGCGTTGATCGAGGCGCTGCAGACGCTCGAGTACGTGGCGGTGCGCACGCATGCCGAGACGCTGCGCATCCTGCAGCTGCTCAACCTCGAAGAGCGCGTGCGGCTCACCACCGAGCACTTCATGGTGCTGCCGGCGATCGTGCGCGCCACCGATCTGGCCGTGGTGATGCCGCGCAACATCGCGCGCGGCTTTGCGGAGGAGGGCGGCTACGCCATCGTCGAGCCGGCGTTTCCGCTGCGCGACTTCACGGTCTCGCTGCACTGGAGCCGGCGCTTCGAGGCCGATCCGGCGAACCGGTGGCTGCGCGAGGTCATCACGGGGCTGTTCACCGAAGGCAGCTGAGGCGCTCCGATCAGCCGGGCGGTTTCGCGCCGCCGCGCTCGATGTTCGATTCGGTGATGCCGAGCAGCTCCTCCATCGCCCGCCGCGCCTGGGCAGGCTTGCGCGCCCAGATGGCCTCGAGCACTGCGCGGTGCAGCGGCAGGCTCTTGCGCGGCGCGCCGGGCTGGCGCGTCGAGAGCTCGAACGAGATGCGCAGCGCCGCTTCGATGGTGGCGCCGAACGCGACGAGGAACGGGTTGCCCGTGGCGTTCAGGATCGCGCGGTGGAATTCGAGGTCGGGGCCGGCGTAGGCGACGGCATCCATGCCGGCCGCGTCCATGCCGCGGTAGGCGCGCTCGATGGCGGCGATCGCGGCATCGGGTGCCGAAGCCGCCGCAAGCTCGCAGGCCGCGGGCTCGACGATGCGGCGCAGCTGCATCAGGTGCTGCGCCATCTGCACGCGGTCCTGGCCCGACCAGGTCCAGCGCAGCACGTCCTCGTCGAGCATGTTCCATTGGGTGCGCGGCAGCACGCGCGTGCCGGCCTTCTGGCGCGAAGCGACGAGCCCCTTGGCCTTGAGCCGCGTCAGCGCCTCGCGCACCGACGTGCGCGCCACGCCGAGCGCCTCGGCCAGTTCGAGCTCGGTCGGGAGCGCCGAGCCGTCGTCCCATTCGCCCGCGATCACGCGGCGCGCGAGCGCCTCGGTCACGGCCATCGGGCCGCGCTTGGTCGAGGCGGGCGGGGTTACTTCAGGATTTTTCAAGTCGGACATATTTATTGTTGCATCGAGCCTATCTGAGTGAAGAGCGCGAAAAAGCAAGGGTTTTCCAGAAGACATTTTGATTTATATGTCTGTCATATTCGCCAGAACACCCGAACCAGGAGACACCTCGATGAAATCCGTACTGCGACGCGCCGCACTCACCTTCGCAACGGCCGCATTGGCCGCCGTTCCCGCACTGGCGCAGGCCCAGCCCGCGGCGGCCACCTATCCGCAAAAGCCTGTCGTGCTCGTGGTGCCGCAGCCGCCGGGCGGCGCGGCCGACCAGTTCGCGCGCCCCTTCGCTCAGCTGCTGTCCCAGCGGCTGGGTCAGCCGGTGGTGGTCGACAACCGGCCCGGCGCCAACGGCAACATCGCGGCCGCGTACGTTGCGCGCAACCAGCCGGCCGACGGCTACACGGTCTTCTTCGGCTCGGTCAGCACGCTGGCCGTGAACCCGCACCTCTACAAGTCCACCGGCTTCGATCCGCTGAAGGACTTCCAGCCGATCACGCTGACCAACCAGACGCCCAACGTGCTGGTGGTGGGCGCGGGCACCCCGTACAAGACCGTGGCCGACGTGGTCGCTGCCGCGAAGAAGGAACCCGGCGCGCTGAGCTTCGGCTCGGCGGGCAACGGCAACACGATGCACCTCACGGGCCTGCAGTTCGAAGCCGCCACCGGCACCCAGCTGATCCACGTGCCGTACAAGGGCGGCCCGGCCGCGCTCAACGACGTGATGGGCGGGCAGATCCCGATGATGTTCCACAACCTCTCGGCCGTGCTGGCGCAGGAGAAGGGCGGCCGCGTGCGCGTGCTGGCCGTGGCCGACACGCAGCGCTCGAAGCTGCTGCCGAACGTGCCGACCATGGCCGAGGCCGGCGCGCCCGGCGTGGTGCAGCTCGCCTGGAGCGGCATGCTCGTGCGTGCGGGCACGCCCGCGCCGGTGGTCGAGCGGCTGCACAAGGAGATGCTCGATATCCTCAAGGACCCGGCATTCCGCAAGCCGCTCGAGGCGCAGGGCTTCGATATGCTGTCGTCGACGCCGCAGGGCTTCACGGACCGGCTGAAGGCCGACTACGCCAGGATGGGCGAAGTCATCAAGGCCGGCAAGGTGCAGATCGATTGAATGTCTCCCTCCCCACCATCAACATGCCCGCACGCAACACCTTCAAGCACGCCCTCGCGGCGAAGATCCCGCAGATCGGCATCTGGTCGACGCTGCCTGACCCGTACATCTCCGAGCTGCTCGCGGGCGCCGGCTTCGACTGGATGCTGCTCGACGCCGAGCACACGCCCGGCGACCCGACCACGATGCTGCGCCAGCTGCAGGCGGTGCAGGCCGAGCGCGACCGGCCCACCAGCGCCGTGGTGCGCCCGCCGTGGAACGACCCGGTGCTGATCAAGCAATACCTCGACATCGGCGCGCAGACGCTGCTGCTGCCTTTCGTGCAGACGCGCGAGGAGGCCGAGGCGGCCGTGGCCGCCACGCGTTATCCGCCGCACGGCATCCGCGGCATGGGCGGCACGGTGCGCGCCTCGCGCTTCGGCCGCGACACCAAGTACGTGGCCGAGGCCTCGAACGAGATCTGCGTGCTGGTGCAGGTGGAAACCGCCGAGGCGCTCGAGCAGCTCGAAGCGATCGCCAACGTCGACGGCATCGACGGCGTCTTCATCGGCCCCGGCGACCTGTCGGCCAGCATGGGCGTGGCGGGCCAGGTCAACCATCCCACGGTGCGCGCCGCGATCGACAAGGCCGTCGCGCGCATCCTGGCCTGCGGCAAGGCGCCCGGCATCCTCATGAACGACGAGCCGCGCGCGCAGGAACTGCTCGACCTCGGCGCGCTGTTCGTGGCCGTGGCCAACGACCAGCTGCTGCTGCGCAAGACCGCCGACGAGGTGGCCGCGCGCTTCCGCCAGCGTGGTGCGCCGCCTGCACCTTCCGCGCCGCCCGCCCCCGCGACCTACTGAAAAGAAACCCACCCGCATGTCCACCGAGAGCGCCCGCCCCCCGAAGAAGCACAACAAGACCATCGACGAACTGCGCAGCCAGCGTTGGTTCGCGAGCGACGACATCCGCGGCTTCGCGCACCGTCAGCGCATGCAGCAACAGGGCCTCGCGCGCGAGGCGTTCATGGGCCGCCCCGTGATCGGCATCATCAACACCTGGAGCGATCTCTCGCCCTGCCATGCGCATTTTCGCGAGCGCGCCGAGGCCGTGAAGCGCGGCGTGCTGCAGGCCGGGGGCTATCCGCTCGAACTGCCGGCGCTGAGCCTCGGCGAGGTGATGGTCAAGCCCACCACCATGATCTACCGCAACCTGCTGGCGATCGAATGCGAGGAGCTGCTGCGCAGCCTGCCGATCGACGGCGCCGTGCTCATGGGCGGCTGCGACAAGACCACGCCCGCGCTCATCATGGGCGCGCTGTCGATGGACATCCCGGCCATCTACATGCCCGCCGGCCCGATGCTCAACGACCGCTACAAGGGCCAGGCCGTGGGCGCGGGCACGCACACCAAGAAGTTCTGGGCCGAGCGCACCATCGGCAACGTGGGCGAGGCCGAGTGGATCCAGCTCGAATCGCACATGACGCGCACGCCCGGCACCTGCAACACCATGGGCACGGCCAGCACCATGACGGCCATCGCCGAGGCCATGGGCTTTTCGCTGCCGGGTGCGATGAGCATTCCGGCGGTCGATTCGGCGCACAGCCGCATGGCGTGGCGCACGGGCGAGCGCATCGTCTCCATGGTGTGGGAAGACTGGAAGCCCTCGCGCTTCGTCACCAAGGCCTCGTTCCTGAACGCCGTGGCCGCCTACATGGCGCTCGGCGGCTCGACCAATGCCGCGGTGCACCTGCCGGCCATGGCGGGGCGCGCGGGGCTCGCGCTCACCATCGACGAGCTCGACGCGATCGCGCGGCGCGTGCCGGTCATCGCCAACCTGTATCCCTCGGGCGAGAAGCTGATGGAAGACTTCCACTACGCGGGTGGCCTGCCGGCAGTGCTGAACAAGATCGCAGCGCACCTCGACCTGTCGGCGCGCACCGTCACCGGCCGCACGCTCGGCGAGGACATCGCGGGCCGCGTGGGCGAGGACGACGGCACCATCCTCGACCCGGCCACGCCCCTCAAGCAGGGCACGCCCGAATGCCCGGAAGCGGGTATTGCACTGGCCGTGCTGCGCGGCAACCTGTGCCCCGACGGCGCGGTCATCAAGCCCTCGGCCGCCACACCTGAACTGCTGCGCCACACCGGGCGCGCGCTGGTGTTCGACTCGAATGCAGAGATGCTCGCGGCCATGGCCGACGAGAACCTCGACTGCGACGCCTCGACCGTGCTGGTGCTGCGCAACGGCGGCCCGGTGGGCGGCCCCGGCATGCCCGAGTGGGGCAACCTGCCGATCCCGAAGAAGCTGCTGCGCGAGGGCGTGCGCGACATGCTGCGCATTTCCGATTCGCGCATGAGCGGCACGCACTACGGCACCTGCGTGCTGCACGTGTCGCCCGAATCGGCCGTCGGCGGGCCGCTGGCGCTGCTGAAGACCGGCGACACGGTGCAGCTCGACATCGGTGCGCGCAGCCTCGACATGCTCGTGAGCGACGAAGAACTGGCCGCACGCCGCGCCGCCTGGCAGCCACCGGCGCCGGCCTATGCGCGCGGCTACACGAAGATCTTCCAGCACGAGGTGACGCAGGCGCACCTCGGTTGTGATTTCGCGAGCCTGGCAGGCAACGCTGCGACGCCAGAGCCGCAAATTTACTGACGCCCCCCGAAGCGCCTTCGGCGCCTCCCCCCACTGGGGGGCGCACCCAGCGGCCCGGCCAAGCCGGTTCCGCGGGTGCCCACGGCTGAGCCTGTGGTTACCTGAAGGGCTTCAGGCGTAGGAAGAACAGAGTTCGCCTTCGGCCTTCATCGCGTCGAAAGCGCTGTAGTCGGCCTGCCAGGCATTGCCTTCGCGCAGCGTGAGCGCTTCGAGGTCGGCCAGCGTGGCCGCGCCGTCCTTCTTCAGTTGTTCGGCGCACTTGTCCAGGTCCGGAAAGTTCTGCAGCGCCTGCCACCACACCGCACGCCCGGCCAAAAAGCCGTGCGCGCCAGCGGCGTAGGCGTATTCCATCACGCGCAAAAACTGCTGCGAGGTCACGCCGGCCGAGAGCATCACCCACGGAATGTTCGCTCCCTTGCAGATCGCGCCCATCTGGTCGAACCAGCCTTGCGCAGCGGTGTGCGCGGCGCCGCCGTCGCGCGCGGGCAGCGTGGCGCCGGGCAGCGGGCTTTCGAGCTTGAACAGATCGACGCCGTACTCGGGCTTGGCGAACTCGCGCACGCTCTCGATGACGAGCTCGGGCATCTTCTCGGGCGACTCAATGTAGTCCACCGTGTGGCGCTCGCTCTTGGGAAACGGATAGACCAGAAGCTCGAGCACGAGCGGGATGTCCCACTGGCGGCACTCTTCACCGATCTTGCGCACGTAGTCCTTCTGGTGCGCGAGCACGTCGGGCTCGGCATCGGGGCGGTACCAGGCCAGCACTTTTACGCCGTCGCCGCCGGCGCGCTTGATCTTCTCGACGCTCCAGTCGTCGATGGAGTGCGACAGGCGGCCGCCGGGCGTGTCGCGGAAGCGATGGTCCTCGAGCGTCACCACGAGGCCGGTGTGCGCGGGCAGCTTCTGCAGCGCGGCGGGAAAGGCGTAGTTGGGGTCGAACAGCATCGCGCTGGCATGCGTGCCGAGCGTGTCGACGAGCGTGCGCTTGACGGCGACCATGTCTGCAAAGCTGACGTCGGCGGGCGCAATGCCGCGCTTGGCGCCGATCAGCTGCGCGATGGGCGGGCGCTGGTCGAGAGCGACCATGGTGAAGTGGCCCTGGGGCGTGGCCATGCGGCGCAGGCCCCAGTTCTTGCCGAGGTGGAGGGGGGGCTTCGTTGTCATGAGAGGGTTCACTCCTGAATGGAATCGACGAGAGACATCGCGGTGGCGAAATCGGGCACCCCGGCGCGTCCGCCGAGTCGTGTGCACTTGAGGGCCGCCACCGCGGCGGAAAACTGGAAGGCGCGGCGCACGGGCCAGCCAGCGCCGATGGCGAACGCGAACGCGCCATGGAACACGTCGCCGGCACCGGTGGTGTCGACGGCCTGCACTTCGAAAGCCGGCAGGGCATGCAGGCCGCCGGCATCGGCCCAGCGCAACCCGTGCTCGCCGAGCGTGACGGCCGCGAGGCGGCAGCCGCGCGAGAGCGCGAAGTTCAGCTGGTCGTCGACGGTGCGCGCATCGGGGGCATAGCCTGCGAGGCCGGGTTCGGAAAAAATGGCGTGGTCGGTGTGCGGCAGCAGCATGTCGAACACGGCGGCTTCGGCGACGTCGCCGTCGAGCACGGTGGGCAGCGCGTGCTGGCGCGCGGCGCCGAAGAGCGCCAGCGCGCCTTCGGGCCAGCGCGGGTCGGCGAGCACGGCGTCCGTGTCGGCCAGCGCGTCGAGCGGCAGCCAGGTCGGATCGGCCGGCAGGTCGGCGCCGCGAAAGTTGACGATCATGCGTTCGCCGCGCGCATCGACGACGATGCCCGAGACCGACGAGCGGCCGCCCGCGAACAGACGGAAGCGCGAGACGTCGACGCCCAAAGCGGTGAGCTGCGCCTTCATTTCATGGCCTGCGCTGTCTTCGCCCGCGCGGCCCCAGAACTGCACGGACGCGCCGAGCTTGGCCGCGGCGGCGGCTGCATTGGCCGCCATGCCGCCGCCGCCTTCTCGCAGGTCGCTGGCGCGCGTCTTGCCGCCGCCGTGGGGCAGCGTGTCGACCTGCCAGGTGACGTCGAGTGCGGAGAGGCCCAGGCAGACGATGCGGGGGGTGGGGCGTTGGCTTGTGTTCATTGCGAAGTCGAGTTTTTGTCCAGGGCGCGTGCACAGGCCACCGGGTACTCCCCTCCGCGAATGTCCCCCGGCCTGCGGCCTCCTCCTTTAATTCGCTGCGGGGAGCACCCGATACCCTGCGCACGCCAAGCGCAGCGCTTGTGCGGGCGGTGCGAGCGCTCTGGTTCCCGAGCACGCCGATGAGGTGCCTTGCGCAGCGAAATAAAGGGGGAGGGCGAAGCCCGGAGGACATTCGCGGAGCAAGGTACCCCGTCGGCGTGATCGCACCCCGAAGAGTGCCCAAAACAAAGACGTCCCATCTCAACCACGCAGCACGGCCCCATCGTTCTTGTCGAACAGATGGCATTTGTCCATGTCGAAGTCCAGTGTGACCGTGTCCTTCGGCCGCACCTGCAGCTCGGGCGCCACGCGCGCCACATGCCGCGTGCCGGCGCGGTCGAAGTACACCAGCGTGTCCGAGCCCAGCGGTTCCACCACGCTCACCTGCACGCGCAGGCCCGGTGCGTCGGGCGGTAGCACTCGCATGTGCTCGGGGCGCACGCCCAGCACCGCCGCGCCGGCCACGCCGCCGCAGCGCGGCGGCATGGCGAACAGCGTGCCGTCGTCCATGCGCACGTTGGTGCCTTCCGCGGTCACGTCGAAGAAGTTCATCGTCGGCGAGCCGATGAAGCCCGCCACGAACTGGTTCGCGGGCGACTTGTAGACCTCTTCGGGCGTGCCGAACTGCTGCACCACGCCGGCCTTCAGCACCACGATCCGGTCGGCCATGGTCATGGCCTCGACCTGGTCGTGCGTGACGAAGATCATCGTCGTCTTGAGCTGCTGCGACAGCGCCTTGATCTCGGTGCGCACCTCGCCGCGCAGCTTGGCGTCGAGGTTCGACAACGGCTCGTCGAACAGGAACACCTTCGGGTTGCGCACCATCGCGCGGCCCATGGCCACGCGCTGGCGCTGGCCGCCCGACAGCGCCTTGGGCTTGCGGTCGAGGTAGGGCTCGATGCGCAGCATGCCGGCGGCGCGGTCGACGCGGCGCGCGATCTCGTCCTTGGGCGTGTTGCGCATCTCCAGGCCGAAGCCCATGTTGTCGCGCACCGTCATGTGCGGATAGAGCGCGTAGTCCTGAAACACCATCGCGATGTCGCGCTGCGCCGGCGGCATGTCGTTCACGCGCGTGTCGCCGATGAAGAGATCGCCGCCGTCGATGGGCTCCAGGCCCGCGATGATGCGCAGCAGCGTCGACTTGCCGCAGCCCGAGGGGCCGACGAAGACCACGAACTCCTCGTCGCGGATCTCGAGGTCGAGCGAGGGGATCACGGCCACGTCGCCGAAGCGCTTGACCAGGCCGTTGATTCGAATGGAAGCCATGCGTCTTGATCCTTCAGGCGAACGCAAGCAATGGCTTGACCAGCTCGCCGGCCACGAAGCGGCCGAACATCTCGGGCAGCTGGTCGATGCCGAACTGCGCATCGACCAGCTTGCGGTAGCGCGCCTTCTCGGCGCGCAGCAGCTCGACGTTGAGCGCGAAGTCGCTCTTCGGGAAGTAGAAGGTGCGCACCATGTAGAAGTCCTTGCGACGGATCGCCTTGTTCTCCTGCACCGGCCAGGGCTTGTCGCTCTCGCCGATGAGGATGAGCACGCCGCGCGGCAGCACGATCTCCATGCCCAGGCTGCGCGCGGCATGCGCCCCGCTGCATTCGACGATGAGCTTGAAGCGCTTGCTCGCATCGCCCACGGGGTGCCGCTTGGCGCCGAACGACTCGGCCAGCTGCAGCCGCTCTTCCTTCAGGTCGGACACGTACACGTCGGTGTAGCCGATGTTCTGCAGCGCGATCAGCGCGCCGATGCCGACCGGGCCCGCGCCCGTCACCAGCACCGCGCCGGTGGTCTCGGGCGGCACCAGCGGCTTGACGAAGCGGATGCCGTGCGCGGCCGTGCCGATGGTGTCGAGCAGCAGCGGGGCGAGTTCGTCCTCGATGTCGTCTGGCACCGGCAGCAGGCACTGCTCGGGCACCGTGAGGTACTCGGCATAGCCGCCGGGGCGGTTCCAGCCGACCAGCACCGATTCGTTCAGGCACATCTGCGTGTCGCCCGCGCGGCAGGCGTCGCAGTGGCCGCAGTGCACCGGGATGTAGACCAGGCAGCGCCGGCCGTCGAGCGCATGGCCCGGCTGCTGCACCACGCCGAAGATCTCGTGGCCGGGCGTGAAGCTCGCGCCGTTGAACCACAGCTTGGTGTCGGAGCCGCAGAGCGCGGTGCGGCGCACGCGCAGCAGCACCTCGCCGGGGCCCGCGACGGGCATCGGAACCTCGCCGATGGTGATGTTCTTGTCGCCGTGAAAAGTGGCAGCTTGCATGGGATGTCTCCTAGCCTTTGACCGCACCCATCGCCAGCCCCGACACGAGCCGGCGCTGGACGATGAATGCAAGGATGAGCGGCGGCAGCGCGATCAACGTGGCGGCCGCCATCAGCGCGCCCCAGTTCGAGGCGCCTTCGCCGATGAAATTGAACGACGCCGCGATCAGCGTCTTGGTGTCGCCGTTCGACAGGACGAGCGCGAACAGGAAGTAGTTCCACGAGAAAACGAACGACAGGATCGACGCCACCACCACGCCCGGCATCACGAGCGGCAGCGCGATGCGCCACAGGATGCGCGGCACGCTGCAGCCGTCGACCTGCGCGCTTTCGAGCACGCTGCGCGGAATGTTGTCGAAGAAGGGCAGCAGCACCCAGATCACGATCGGCATGGTGATGGCCGCGTGCGTGAGGATCAGCGCCCAGTAGCTGCCGATCATTCCGGCCTCGCGGAACATCACGTACCACGGCAGCAGGAACAGCGTGCCCGGTGCCATGCGCGCGAGCAGCGTCACGGTGGCGGGCCAGGTGATGCGCGTCCACGAGACCGCGAACGCGGCCGGAATGCCCAGCAGCAGGCCGATGGCGGTCGAGCCCACGGTGATGACCGTGCTGTTCCAGGTGTACTGCAGGAACGGCGTGGTGCCGAAGAGCGTGCGGTAGTTCTCCAGCGTGGGCGAGAAGAACAGCTTGGGCGGGTAGGCCGTGACCTCGGCCGAGGGCTTGAAGGACGCGAGCGCCATCCAGGCAATGGGCAGCAAAATCAAGAGCGCCACGAAGGCGATCTGCAGCAGGTTCAGGCGTTGCACGAGCTTGTCGTTCATGGCTTGCATGCCTCCTTCACCACGCCACACGCTTGCGCGCCTGGGTGAGCACCATCACCGCGCCGAGCACGATGGCCGAGAGCGTGATCATCAGCGCGCTCGCATAGCCGATCTCGAACAGCTCGAAGCCCTTGCGGAAGCCGTAGATGTTGAGCGTGTTCGAGGCATTGCCCGGACCGCCCTGCGTGGTGATGTAGATGATGTCGAAGAAGCGCAGCAGGTCGACGCTGCGCAGGATGGCCGCCGTGACCAGCGTGGGCGCGAGCAGCGGCAGCGTGATGCGCCAGAAGGTCTTCCAGCGCGAGGCGCCGTCGATCTGCGCGGCCTCGTAGACGTTGGGCGGCAGCGACTGCAGGCCGCCCAGCACGATCAGCGCGACATACGGCGTCCATTGCCAGGTGTCGATCATCGCCACCGTGGGGATCACCCACATCGGCGACGCGAGCCAGTCGGAGCGCGGCAGCCCCGCGGAGGTCAGCAGGTAGTTGGCCGCACCGATGGACGGGTCGAGCACCACCAGCCACATCATGCCGACCACCACCGGCGGCAGCACGAAGGGCGAGATCATCAGCGTGCGCACGATGCCCGACAGCTTCTTGGAGCCGTGCAGCAGCAGCGCCACCCAGGTGCCCAGCACCAGCTGCAGCACCAGCGAGAGCACGTAGAGCACCAGCGTGATCCGGAGGCCGTTCCAGAACTCGCCGTCGCCGACCATCTCGACGTAATTCATGCCCCAGTTGAGCTTGGGTTTGCCGCCGAAGCTGAACTCGTGCAGGCTGAACCACACGGTGTAGGCGAACGGAAAGGCGATCATCGCGGTCGTGAAGATCACGGCCGGGAGCGAGAGAAACGCGAGCTGGCCGCGTGTGCCGATCGATTGGCTCATGGGTTCACCCTGCGAGAAAGCCGCCATCGACGGCCAGAACGGTGCCAGTGACGTAGTGCGCGGCGGGCGAGGCGAGGAACACCGCGCTGCCCGCGATGTCGCCGGGCTGCGCCCACTGGCCGAGCGGAATGCGCGAGCGGATGCGCTCGTAGTGCGCCGTGTCCTGCCGGCCGGCCGCGTTGATGGCGGTTTCCACATAGCCCGGCGCGATGGCGTTCACGCGCACCTTCTTCTCGGCCCAGGCCAGCGCGAGCGACTTGGTCAGCATGACCACGCCGCCCTTGCTGGCGCAGTAGGCCGGAATGAAGGGCAGCGCGACGAAGGCGTTCATCGAGGCCACGTTGACGATGCTGCCCCGGCTTTTTTCCAGCAGCGGCAGGCTCGCGTTGCACAGGCGGAAGGTGCCGGTGAGATTGACGTCGAGCACGCGCTGGAAGGTTTCTGTCTCGAACTCCTTGAAGCGCGAGAGGATGCCGGCGCAGTTGACCAGCGTGTCGAGCCCCTCGAGGTCGCCGACGAAGCCGGCGACCTGCGCATCGTCGGTCACGTCGAGCGTGCGCAGCGCGAGCCGGGGCGAGGACGCGCGCAACGGCGCGAGCGAACTGGCCGCGAGCGCGGCCTCGTCGACGCCGGTTGCAATGACCTCGCAGCCCATATCGAGGAACGACCGCGAGATCGCGGCGCCGATGTCGCCGGCGCCACCGACCACCAGCACGCGGTGGCCAGCGGGAAAGTCGAACACCGCCATCAGTCTTTGGCGATGAGGGCGTCGAGCTTCTTGTCCGCGTCGGCGCAGGCCTCGGCGGGCGACTTCTGGCCCAGCAGCAGCTCGGTCACGGCCTGGCCGATGTGGTCGCGCGATGCGGGGTTGGCCACGATCGGATAGCCCACTTCGGAGGTGCCGGTGCGCGCCAGTTCGTTGACCGCCGCGACCCATTCGACACGCACCGGCTGCTCGTCCATCCAGGCCTTGTAGCCGGGCGACTTGGCGACGGCCGAGCGCGGCGGCGCCACGCCGTCGAGCGCGAGCTTGGCCTGCACGGCCGGGCTGGTGGCCCACTGCACGAAGTACCAGGCGGCTTCCTTGTTCTTGCTGTGCGCCGAGACCGACATGGTCCAGCCGATCACCGTGGGGTGCGAGCCGCCGGGGCCGGCGGGCAGCACGGCCACGGCGGTGTCCTTCAGGCGCGCGCCGCCGTCCATCACGTTGCGCAGCTCGTTCGACGACTCGAACGCCATCGCCGCCTTGCCTTCGCGGTAGAGCGAGGAGATCTGATAGAAGCTGTAGTTCACCACGCCGGGCGGGCCGTAGTCCTTGAGCAGCTTGGCGTAGAGGCCCATCGAGGCCTGGCCTTCCTTGCTGCACAGCTGCGACTTGCCGTCCTTCATGTACTGCCCGCCCATGTTGTGCAGGAACACGCTGTAGGTGAAGGGCAGGGCGGGCTTCAGGCCGCGCGAGACGAAGGGCGTGACGCCCGGCTCGCAGGCCTTGAGCTTGGCGGCCACGGCCTCCAGCTCGGGCAGGTTCTTGGGCAGCGATACGCCGCACTTCTGGAACAGGTCCTTGCGGTAGTACAGCACCGGGCCCTCGACGTTCATCGGGATACCGGTGAGCTGCTTCTCGTAGGTGGCGTCCTTGAGCATGCCGGCGCTCAGGTCGGCGAAGTCGTAGTCGGTCGCGCTGGCGGTCTTCACCAGGCCCGACAGGTCGGCGTACCAGCCGGCCTTGGCGAACTGCATGCCCTCGCGCGAGGGCAGCGACATGAACACGTCGATCTCGTCGCTGCGCGAATTCATCACCGTGACCAGGCGCTGGCGCATCTGCTGTTCCTGATACGAGTCGACCTTGAGCTTCATGCCGGTCTGCTGCTCGAAGTCGTCCTTGTGCTTGAGCAGCGCATTCGCGACCGGGTTGTTGTTGGCCAGGAAGGTCACGGTCTTGCCCTGGTGCTTCTTCCAGTCGAAGGCCTGGGCAGCTGCCGTGCCGGCGCAGGCGGCGGCGGCGACGAGCACCGCGATGGCGCGAACGTGCGGGCGAAGGGCGGGGCGGCGGAAGGGGGTGTGCATGTCTTGTGTCTCCTTTGACGTGTTGAAGGCGGGGTCACCGAGGTCGGCGATTCGCTTGTAACCGTTTACAGGATTTTCGGAATCGTGCGCCGCGGTGTCAACCCGAAAAGAACGCTTCAGCAGGGAAAAGGCTAGGGGATTTCCCCGAAAAATTGCTGTGATCGGCAACGTATCGTTTCCTGTAAACTGTTTCATCATGAAGCCGAAATCCGTGGGAATCCGTGACGTCGCCAAGCATGTGGGCGTGTCCACGGCCTCGATTTCGCGCACGATCAACAACCCCGAATCGGTGCGCCCCGACCTGCGCAAGCGCATCGATGCGGCGATCGCCGAGCTCGGCTACATCCCCGACGCCGCGGCGCGCGCGCTCTCCTCGCGCCGCACGCGCACGATCGGCGCGATCATCCCGACGGTGGACAACGCCATGTTCGCGCGCGGCATCGAGGCGCTGCAGAGCTACCTGTCGCTGCAGGGCTACCTGCTGCTGCTGTCCACCAGCGGCTACGACCCCGAGACCGAGGCGCGGCAGGCGCAGAACATGGCGAGCCGCGGCATCGACGGGCTGATCCTGCGCGGCGACACCCACACCGACGCACTGCGCCGGCTCTTGGCCTCGCAGCGCATCCCGTTCGTGAACGTGGGCGTGTACCACCCCGACAAGCCCTATGCCTCGGTGGGCGGCAACAACGAGGCCGCGGCCTACCGCGCTTGCCGCTACCTGATCGAGCTGGGCCACACGCGCATCGGCATGGTGGCGGCCATCTCGTCGAACAACGACCGCGCCACGGCGCGCGTCTCGGGTGTGCGGCGCGCGCTGGCCGAGAGCGGCCTCGCGCTCAGGCCCGAGTGGTACATCGAGGTGCCCTACCACCTCGACGATGCGCGGCAGGGCGCGCGGGTGCTGCTGTCGCCGCCGTGCGAACAGTGGCCCACGGCCGTGGTCTGCGGCAACGACGTGATCGCCTACGGCGTGCTGCTCGAGGCCGAGCGCCGCGGCCTGCACGTGCCCGGCGACCTGTCGGTGATGGGCTTCGACGACCTCGAATGGAGCCGCCACCTGCGCCCCAGCCTCACCACCATGCATGTGCCGACCGACGAGGTCTGGACGCGGGCCGGCGAATACCTCGTGAAGTCGCTCGCGGGCAAGGCCGCCGCGCTGCACCACGAGGTCGACGTGTCGCTGGTGGTGCGCGAATCGACCGGGCGGCCGCGCGCATAGAAGCTCGTCGGGCGCGCCGCCTCCCCGATGGCGCGAGAATTGCTCAGCCCGCCCAAGGGTTTCCCCGTACGCGCCATACCGGCGCCCGCATACGCGTTATGGGCGCCCCCGTATGCAACCTCGCGGACAAGCCGCTAACGTCCATGACTGGCCCGCCACGGGCCGCCCACGAGCCAAAAAGCATGAGCACCGACAGCAGCCACAGCAGCCAGATTCGTCCGATCCGCTTCTTCCACCGCGGCAAGATCGTGGAGGTGAGCGGCGTCCACCCGACCCGTTCGGTGCTCGACTGGCTGCGCGAGGACGCGCACTGCACCGGCACCAAGGAAGGCTGCAACGAAGGCGACTGCGGCGCCTGCACGGTGGTGGTCGGCGAACTGGCCGAGGGCGACGACGCCCAGGCGCCCGGCACGATCGGCGGGCTCCGGCTGCAGACGGTCAATGCCTGCATCCAGTTCTTGCCGACGCTGCATGGCAAGGCGCTGTTCACCGTCGAGGACCTGAAGTCGCAGTGCGCGACCGCGGCGCCACCCAAGGGTGTCAAGCACCCCGTCCACACGCTGCACCCGGTGCAGCAGGCGCTGGTCGACTGCCACGGCTCGCAGTGCGGCTTCTGCACGCCGGGCTTCGTGATGTCGCTGTGGTCGAGCTACGAGCACCATCAGGCCCGCGGCACGCAGCCCACGCGCCAGCAACTGGCCGACGAACTGTCGGGCAACCTGTGCCGCTGCACCGGCTACCGGCCGATCCTCGACGCGGGCCAGCGCATGTTCGACCTGCCCGGCGTGCGGCTCGACACCAAGCCGGTGGTGGCCGCGCTCGCTTCGCTGCAGGACGGCGACGGGCTCGAATATGCCGCGCCGCTCGGTGCGCGCACCGACCGCTTCCATGCGCCGAAGACGCTGGCGCAACTGGCCACGCTGCGTGAGCGCAAGCCCGGTGCACAGCTGCTCGCGGGCTCGACCGATGTCGGCCTCTGGGTCAACAAGCAGTTCCGCGACCTCGGCGACATCATCTACGTGGGCGACGTGGCCGAACTCAAGACGATCGAAGTGCGCGAGGACGCGCTCTACATCGGCGCCGGCGCCTCGCTCGAAGCCGCCTTCGCGGCGCTGGTGCAGCGCGTGCCGAGCCTGGAGGACGTGTGGCTGCGCTTTGCCTCGCCGCCGATCCGCCATGCCGGCACCATGGGCGGCAACGTGGCCAACGGCTCGCCGATCGGCGATTCGCCGCCGGTGCTGATGGCGCTCGACGCCGAGATCGAACTGCGCCGCGGCGAGGCGGTGCGCCGCATGCCGCTCGCGGACTTCTACGTCGACTACATGAAGAACCAGCTGCAGCCCGGCGAGTTCGTGCAGGGGCTGGCCGTTCCGCTCGCGGCCATGCGCCGCCAGGTGCGCGCCTACAAGATCAGCAAGCGCTTCGACTGCGACATCTCGGCGCTGTGCGCGGGCTTCGCGCTCGAGCTCGAGGCCGATGGCGAGACCGTGAAGGCCGTGCGCCTCGCCTTCGGCGGCATGGCCGCGACCGTCAGGCGTGCCGCGAAAGCCGAGGCCGCGCTCGTCGGCCGGCCCTGGCGCCAGGCCAGCGTCGAGGCCGCCAAGCGCGCACTCGCCGAAGACTTCAAGCCGCTCTCCGACATGCGCGCGTCGGCCGACTACCGCATGCAGGTGGCGCAGAACCTGATCCAGCGCCTGTGGCTCGAAACGCGTGCCGACGATCCGCTCGCGACCGAAGAAACCAGCGTCTGGAGCGTGATGCCGCATGCGGCTGCCGCCGCGGAAGGATCCTGACCATGAACAAACCGATCGACCCCCGGCTGCTGCAACCCGCAGAGGCCTTCGCGAACTACCTGAAGAACACGGCCGCGCGCATCGACCAGGGCGCCGAGAAGCAGGCGCACGCGCAGGGCGCGCGCGTCGGCATCAGCCGTCCGCACGAGTCGGCGCACCTGCATGTGGCCGGCGAAGCGACCTACATCGACGACATTCCCGAGCTCGTGGGCACGCTGCATTGCGCGCTGGGCCTGTCGCCGGCGGCCAGCGGCCGCATCACGGCGCTGTCGCTCGATGCGATCCGCGCGATGCCCGGCGTGGTGGCCGTGCTCTCGGCCGACGACATCCCGGGCAGCAACGACTGCGGCTCGATCGTGCATGACGACCCGATCCTGCTGCCGGTGAACGCGGGCGGCGAGATCCGCTACCTCGGCCAACCCGTGTTCGCGGTGATCGCCGAGACGCGCGATGCCGCGCGCCGCGCCGCGGCCAGGGCGAAGGATGCGATCACGCTCGAGGCCGAGCCGCCGGTCCTCACGCCGCAAGAAGCGCATGCGCGCGGCCAGTACGTGGTGCCGCCGATGCACATCGTGCGCAGCAGCGGCGCGGCCAACGAAGGCGACGAGGCCGCGGTACGCGCGGCCATTGCCGGTGCACCGCACCGCCACAAGGCGAGCTTCGACGTCGGCGGCCAGGAGCAGTTCTACCTCGAAGGCCAGATCAGCTACGCCATTCCCAAGGAAGGCGGCGCGCTGCACATCCACTGCTCGACCCAGCACCCGAGCGAGATGCAGCACCTGGTGGCGCATGCGCTGCACCTGCAGTCGAACGAGGTGCATGTCGAATGCCGGCGCATGGGCGGCGGCTTCGGCGGCAAGGAATCGCAGTCGGCGCTCTTTGCCTGCGTGGCCGCCATCGCGGCGCGGCAGCTGCAGCGCCCCGTGAAGCTGCGGCTCGACCGCGACGACGATTTCATGATCACCGGCCGACGCCACTGCTTCTGGTACGAGTACGACGTGGGTTACGACGACGAGGGCCGCATTCTCGGCGCGGAGATCACCATGGTCTCGCGCGCCGGCCATTCGGCCGACCTCTCGGGCCCGGTGATGACGCGCGCGCTGTGCCACTTCGACAACGCCTACTGGCTGCCGAACGTGGCGATGCACGGCTACTCGGGCAAGACCAACACGCAGAGCAACACCGCGTTCCGCGGCTTCGGCGGGCCGCAGGGCGCGATCGCGGTCGAGAACATCCTCGACTCGGTGGCGCGTGCGCTGGGCCGCGATCCGCTCGACGTGCGGCGCGTCAACTTCTACGGCAAGACGGAGAACAACGTCACGCCCTACCGCCAGACCGTGACCGACAACATCGTGCACGAGCTCGTCGCCGAACTCGAAGCCACCAGCGACTACCGCGCGCGGCGCGAGGAGATCGCCGCCTTCAACGCGAAGAGCCCGGTGCTCAAGCGCGGCCTGGCGCTGGCGCCGCTGAAGTTCGGCATCTCCTTCAACGTGAAGCACTTCAACCAGGCCGGCGCGCTGGTGCATGTGTACACCGACGGCTCCATCCTCGTGAACCACGGCGGCACGGAAATGGGACAGGGCCTCAACACCAAGGTGGCGCAGGTGGTGGCGCACGAGCTGGGCGTGAGCTTCGATCGCGTGCGCGTGACGGCCACCGACACCACCAAGGTGGCCAACACCTCGGCCACGGCCGCCTCGACGGGCGCCGACCTCAACGGCAAGGCCGCGCAGGACGCCGCGCGCCAGATCCGCGAGCGCCTGGCGGCGTGCGCGGCCGAGCGCCACGGCGGCGACGCGGCCGCGGTGCGCTTCGCGAACGACCAGGTCGAGGTCAACGGCCGCACGCTGGCCTTCAGCACCGTGGTGGGCGAGGCCTACCTCGACCGCAAGCAGCTCTGGTCGGACGGCTTCTACGCCACGCCGGGCCTGAGCTGGGACAAGGACAGGATGCAGGGCCGCCCGTTCTACTACTTCGCCTATGGCGCGGCGGTGAGCGAGGTGGTGGTGGACACGCTCACCGGCGAATGGAAGCTCCTGCGCGCCGACATCCTGCACGACGCGGGCAAGTCGCTCAACCCGGCCGTGGACATCGGCCAGGTCGAAGGTGCTTTCATCCAGGGCATGGGCTGGCTCACCACCGAGGAACTCGTGTGGCATCCGCAGAGCGGCAAGCTCACCACGCATGCGCCGAGCACCTACAAGATCCCCACCGCCAACGACTGCCCGCCGGTGTTCAACGTGCGCCTGTTCGACGGCCAGAACGCGGAAGATTCCATCCACCGCAGCAAGGCCGTGGGCGAGCCGCCGCTGTTGCTGCCGTTCTCGGTGTTCTTCGCGATCCGCGACGCGGTGTCGGCCGCGGGCGGGCACCGCGTCGATCCGCCGCTCAAGGCGCCCGCGACGAGCGAGGCGATCCTGCGCGCGGTCACGGCAGTGACCGCCGCGACCGCTGCGCAGGCGGGATGACCGCCGGCGCCTCGATCCCCGGCGTATAACCGCTCGCACCGTCCACTACCGTACGAGCGGCCCATGCGCGACCAGGCTCTTTTCGACAAGATCGATCTTCACCTCATCCGGGTGCTCCACACCGTGCTGACCGACCGCAGCGTCTCGCGCGCCGCCATCCGCCTGGGCATGTACCAGCCGGCCGTGTCGGCGGCGCTCAAGCGGCTGCGCGAGCTCTCGGGCGATCCGCTCCTGGTGCGCTCGGGCTCGGGCATGGTGCCCACCGACGCGGGGCTGCGCATGATCGAACCGGCCGCGAGCATCCTGCGCGCCGCCGAGATGCTGTTCTCCGATGCGCGCGGCTTCGAGCCGCAGTCGGCGGCCACCACCTTCCGGATCGCCGCGAGCGACTACATGGACCCGCTGTTCCTGCCGATGCTCGTGGCGCAGGTCAAGCGCGAGGCGCCGTTGTGCCACATCGAGATCCACGCGCTCTCGCCCGACTCCGACTACCACGGCCATCTGTCGCTCGGCCAGGTCGACCTGGTGATCGGCAACTGGCTGAAGCCGCCCGAAGACCTGCACATGGCGCGGCTCTTCGGCGACGAGGTGGTGTCGCTCGTCAACCAGGACCACCCGGCGGTGCGCCGCGGCTGGGACCTCGAAACCTGGCTCGCGGCCGAGCACATCGCGCCCACGCCGATGCATCCCGGCGGGCGCGGCATCATCGACCAGATGCTCGACGAGCTCGGGCGGCAGCGCAATATCACGGCGCGTTGCGCGCACTTCGGGCTCATCCCCGACATGGTCGCCTCCAGCCTGCTGGTGCTGACCACGGGCCGCCAGTACTGCGAGCGCTTCGCGGCGCGGCTGCCGGTGAAGATCCTCGACTGCCCGGTGGCCCTGCCGCGGCTCATGTACTACCAGCTCTGGCACGAGCGCACCCATTCGTCGAGTTCCGCGCGCTGGCTGCGCGACTGCATCAAGGGCGTGGCGGCATCGCTGCGGCCCCCGCACGCCCCCGACAGCCCCGATCCGCCCTGAGCGGTGAGCCCCCGGTCGCGCCGGCGTCGCGCCCGGAAAGGCACGATGAAACAACGACCGCCCAATACAACAGCTGGAGACAAGCGAAATGAACAGGTTTGAAGAGGTGCCCAAGCTCACCGATCCCGCCGCACCGGTGGCGGCCGCGCGCGGCGTGCCGCACGGCGGAGGCTGGCTCGAGCGCATGTTCGGCCTGGCCGAGCACAACACGACGGTGCGCACCGAGGTCATCGCCGGCCTCACCACCTTCCTGACGATGGCCTACATCATCTTCGTCAACCCGTCGATCCTCGGCGACGCGGGCATGCCGAAGGGCGCGGTGTTCGTGGCCACCTGCCTGATCGCGGCGCTGGGCACGCTGATCATGGGCCTGTATGCCAACTACCCGATCGCGATGGCGCCGGGCATGGGGCTGAACGCCTACTTCTCGTACGTGGTGGTGCTGGGCATGGGCTACACGTGGCAGGTGGCGCTCGGCGCGGTGTTCATCTCGGGCTGCCTGTTCCTCGTGGTGACGGTCACGGGGCTGCGGGAGCTGTTCATCCGGGGCATACCGCAGTCGCTCAGAACCGCGATCACGGTGGGCATCGGCATGTTCCTCGCGCTCATCGCGCTCAAGAGCGCCGGCGTGGTGGCCGCCTCGCCCGCCACCTTCGTGACGCTCGGCAACCTGCATTCGCCGCCGGTGATCCTGGCCACGCTGGGTTTCCTGATCATCGTGGTGCTCGACCGGCTCAAGGTTCGCGGCGCGATCCTGGTCGGCATCATGGTGGTGACGGTACTGTCGTTCTTCTTCGGCGGCAACAAGTTCAACGGCATCTTCGCCGCGCCGCCGTCGGTCATGCCCACCTTCCTCGAGCTCGACATCATGGGCGCGCTCCAGGGCGGCATCCTCAACGTGGTGCTGGTGTTCTTCCTGGTCGAGATGTTCGACGCCACCGGCACGCTGATGGGCGTGGCCAAGCGCGCCGGGCTGCTGGTGCCCGGCAAGATGGAGCGGATGAACAAGGCGCTCCTGGCCGACAGCGGCGCGATCTTCGCGGGCTCGCTGCTCGGCACCTCGAGCACCACGGCCTACGTCGAGAGCGCGGCCGGCGTGCAGGCGGGCGGGCGCACCGGCCTCACCGCGGTGGTGGTCGCCGTGCTGTTCCTGGCCTGCCTCATGATCTCGCCGCTCGCGGGCTCGGTGCCGGCCTATGCCACCGCGCCGGCGCTTCTGTTCGTGGGCTGCCTGATGCTGCGCGACCTGGTCGAGCTCGACTGGGAAGACACCACCGAGGTGATCCCCGCGGTGGTCACCGCGCTGGCGATGCCCTTCACCTATTCGATCGCCAACGGGCTGGCCTTCGGCTTCATCACGTATGCGGTGCTCAAGCTGTTCACCGGCCGGGCACGGGAAGTGCATGTGATGGTCTGGGTGATCGCGGCGATCTTCCTGTTCAAGTTCGCCTACATCGGCGGGCACTGACCGGGAGCGCCCGCCGGGGGCGCCGATTTCGGGCGGGGCGCTATTAAACTAATAGCTGCCCCGCTTTGTTTGCTGTTGAACGAGACAAACCCACGAAACCCGGCATGACCACTCCCAGACTCCAGCTCGCCAACATCACGAAGCGCTATCCGGCGGTGGTGGCGAACAGCGACATCTCGCTGGCCGTCGCCCCCGGCGAGATCCATGCCGTGCTCGGCGAGAACGGCGCCGGCAAGTCGACGCTGATGAAGATCATCTACGGCTCGGTCAAGCCCGACGAGGGCACCGTGGGTTTCGACGGCGAGCCCGTGCAACTGCGCAACCCGCAGCAGGCGAGGGCGCTGGGCATCAGCATGGTGTTTCAGCACTTCAGTCTGTTCGACACGCTCACCGTGGCCGAGAACGTGTGGCTCGGCCTGGACAAGTCGCTGGCGCTCGCCGAAGTGGCGCGCAGCATCTCGGCCAAGGCGAGCGAGTACGGCCTGGACATCGACCCTTCGCGGCCGGTGCACACGCTGTCGGTCGGTGAGATGCAGCGCGTGGAGATCATCCGCGCGCTGCTCACCAACCCCCGGCTCCTGATCCTCGACGAGCCGACCTCGGTGCTCACGCCGCAGGCGGTGGGCAAGTTGTTCGCAGTGCTCAACAAGCTGGCGTCCGAAGGCTGCAGCATCCTCTACATCAGCCACAAGCTGCACGAGATCCGCGAACTCTGCACCGCCTGCACGGTGCTGCGCGGCGGCAAGGTCACGGGCGTGTGCGACCCGCGGCAGGAAAGCAACGAGTCGCTGTCGCGGCTGATGATCGGCTCCGAGCCGCCGCCGCTCACGCACCGGCCGGTGCATGCGGGCGCGGTGGCGCTCGCCGTCGAGCGCCTCACGCTGGCGCGCGAGGACCAGTTCGGCGTCGACCTCGACGCAATCTCGTTCGAGGTGCGCGCGGGCGAGGTGGTCGGCATCGCGGGCGTCTCGGGCAATGGCCAGAAGGAGCTGCTCTACGCGCTCTCGGGCGAGGACGTGCGCGCCGGCGCCGCCATGGTGCGGGTGTTCGACCGGCCCGCCGGACGGCTTGCGCCGCGCGCGCGGCGGGCGCTCGGCCTGCATTTCGTGCCCGAGGAGCGGCTGGGCCGCGGCGCGGTGCCCACGCTCGGGCTCGCGCACAACCTGCTGCTCACGCGCGGCAATGCCGTGGGCCGGGGCGGCTGGATCCGCACCGCGGCGCTCGAGAAGCATGCCAAGGCCATCATTGCGCGCTTCAACGTCAAGGCCGGCGGCCCGCATGCGGCGGCGCGCTCGCTGTCGGGCGGCAACCTGCAGAAATACATCGTCGGGCGCGAGATCGATGCCGACCCGAAGCTCTTCATCGTCTCGCAGCCGACCTGGGGCGTGGACGTGGGCGCCGCCGCGCTGATCCGCGGCGAGATCCTCGCGCTGCGCGACGCGGGCTGCGCGGTGCTGGTGGTCAGTGAAGAACTCGACGAGCTGTTCGACATCAGCGATCGCCTGCACGTGATCGCCAAGGGGCGGCTGTCGCCCTCGGTCGACCGCGCGGCAGCCACGCTGCCGCAGATCGGCGAATGGATGAGCGGGCTCTGGCAGGCGAACGGCGGCAAGGAGGCGGCGCATGCTCAAGCTTGAAGCGCGTCCGGAGCTTTCGCGCTTCTGGACTTTTGCCTCGCCGATCCTGGCGCTGCTGGTCACCGTGCTGATCGGCGTGGCGCTGTTCGCCGCGCTCGGCAAGGACCCCGTCAAGGGCCTGCTGGTGTTCTTCTACGAGCCCATCAAGAACGGCTACGCGATCGGCGAACTCACGATCAAGGCCACGCCGCTGCTGATCATCGCGCTCGGCCTGGCGGTGTGCTTCCGTTCGAACGTCTGGAACATCGGCGCCGAGGGCCAGTTCGTGTTCGGCGCCATCGCAGCGGGCGGCGTGGCGCTGATGGCCGACAAGACCACCGGTTCGTGGATCGTCGGGGCGATTCTCGTGGCGGGCACGCTCGGCGGCATGGTGTGGGCCGGCATCGTGGCGTTCCTGCGCGACCGCTTCAACGCCAATGAAATTCTCGTGAGCCTGATGCTGGTGTACGTGGCGACGCTGCTCTTGAGCTACATGGTGTTCGGCCCCTGGAAAGATCCGCAGGGCTACAACTTCCCGCAGTCGAAGACCTTCGAGGCCGTGACGCAGATTCCGCGGCTCTTCAAGGGCTCGCGCGTGAGCATCGGGCTGATCATCGCGCTGGTAGGCGTGGGCGTGCTCTGGGTCTTTCTTTTCCGCACGCGTGCCGGTTTCGCACAGCAGGTCGGCGGACTGGCACCGGCGGCGGCGCGCTACGCGGGCTTCTCGGCGCGGCGCGCGGTGTGGACAGCGCTGCTGGTCTCGGGCGGCGCGGCGGGCCTAGCCGGTGCGCTCGAAGTCGCCGGCCCGCTGGGCCAACTGACGCCGTACGTGCCCGCAGGCTACGGCTTCGCCGCGATCATCGTGGCCTTCGTGGGGCGACTGCATCCGGTCGGCATGGTGTTCTCGGCCATCCTCATGAGCATGTTCTATATCGGCGGTGAGCTCGCGCAGTCGCGCCTGGGCCTGCCCAAGTCGCTCACGGGCGTGTTCCAGGGGCTGCTGCTGTTCACGCTGCTGGCCTGCGACACGTTGATCGCCTACCGCATCCGCCGAAAGGCCGCTGCGAAAGCGGCGGGGCCCACGTTGACGACAGGCTCGCTGCAAGCCAGCACGCCTTTGACCGCGCCGATCGTGCGTTCCACGGAGTCCACATGAAGCACACGATGAATTCACTTCCAGGAACACCGCGGAACCGGCTTTGCCGGGCCGCTGGTGTTGCCCCCGGTAGGGGGTTGGCGGAGCGGACACGCAGTGCCGCGCAGCTTGGGGGCGAGCAACATGTTTGACAGCTACGCACTCCTTTTGGGCTCCACACTTAGCGCCGGCACCGTGCTCGCGATCGCGGCGCTGGGCCTCTTGATCAACGAGAAGGCCGGCATCGTCAACCTCGGCGCCGAGGGCATGATGCTCTGCGCCGCCATCGCAGGCTTCGCGACCGTCGTCACCACCCACAACCCCTGGCTCGGCTTCCTGGCCGGCATGGCCGCCGGCGCACTGCTCGCGGCCTTCTTCGGTGTGCTGGTGATCTGGCTCAACACCAACCAGTACGCCACCGGGCTCGCGCTGAGCCTGTTCGGCGTCGGCTTTTCGGCCTTCGTCGGCATCAACTTCGTGCAGGCGCGGCTGCCGGAGAGCGTGTCGTACGCCATACCGTGGCTCAGCGAGATTCCCCTCGTCGGCCCCGCGCTGTTCCGCCACCACCCGATGGTGTACATCGCGGTGTTGTTGACGGTCGGGCTCATCTGGTTTCTCTACCGCACGCGCGCCGGCCTCGTGCTGCGCTCGGTCGGCGAATCGCCTGAATCGGCGCATGCGCTCGGCTACCCGGTGCGCCGCATCCGCTTCATGGCCGTGGTCGCTGGCGGTGCTCTCTGCGGGCTTGCGGGCGCGTACCTCTCGACCGTCTACACGCCGCTGTGGGTCGAGGGCATGGTCGCGGGCCGCGGCTGGATCGCGCTCGCGCTCACCACCTTCGCCACCTGGCGGCCCATGCGCGTGCTGCTGGGCGCCTACCTGTTCGGCGGCGTGTCGATGCTGGGCTTCCATTTGCAGAGCAGCGGCGTCGACGTGCCCGCCCAGTTCCTCAGCATGCTGCAGTACATCGCGCCCATCGTGGTGCTGGCGCTGATCTCGCGCAATCCGGCGTTCATCCGCATCAACATGCCGGCCTCGATCGGAAAGCCGTTCTACCCCGGCTCATAATCTCGCTTTTCGTTTTTCCGCCAACCGTCCTTTTTTTAGGATTCCGACAATGAATGACCTGAACAAGCGCTCCCTGCTCAAGCTCGCCGCCCTGACCGCGGTGGCTTCGGCGGCCCTGATCGGCTGCGGCAAGACGGAGGAGCCGGCTGCACCCGCCGCGGCGCCGACGCCCGCACCGGCGCCCGCCGCCGCGGCACCGGCACCCGCAGCGCCGCTCAACATCGCGTTCGCCTACATCGGTCCGGTCGGCGATGGCGGCTGGACCTTTGCGCACGACAACGGCCGCAAGGCGCTCGAGAAGGAGTTCGGCGACAAGATCAAGACCACCTTCGTGGAGAGCGTGCCCGAGGGCGCCGACGCCGAGCGCGTGTTCCGCGACCTGGTCGGCCAGGGCAACAAGCTGATCTTCGGTACCACCTTCGGCTACATGGAGCCGATGCTCAAGGTGGCCAACGACAGCAAGGACGTCAAGTTCGAGCATGCCACCGGCTACAAGACGGCCGAGAACATGCGCACCTACGACAGCCGCACCTACGAAGGCGCGTACATGGCCGGCATCATTGCCGGCGCCATGACCAAGAGCAACACGCTCGGCGTGGTGGGCTCGGTGCCGATCCCCGAGGTGCTGCGCAACATCAACAGCTTCACCATGGGCGCGCAGTCGGTCAACCCGAAGATCACCACCAAGGTCGTGTGGGTCAACGAATGGTTCAGCCCGCCCAAGGAGACCGAGGCCGCCACCGCCCTCATCAACGGCGGCGCCGACGTCCTGTTCCAGAACACCGACTCGCCGGCCGTGCTCAAGACCGCGCAGGAAAAAGGCAAGCGCGCCTTCGGCTGGGATTCGGACATGACCGCCTACGGCCCCAAGGCCCACCTCGCGTCGGCCACCATCAACTGGGCGCCGTACTACATCAAGGCCACGCAGGACGCGATCGACGGCAAGTGGACCACCGGCCAGAGCTGGTGGGGCGTGAAGGAAGGCGCGATCGACATCGTCTCGATCGCCGAAGACGTGCCGGCTGAAACCAAGGCCAAGGTCGAGGAAGTGAAGAAGGGCCTGAAGGACGGCAGCTTCTCGATCTGGAAAGGCCCCATCCTGGGCCAGGACGGCAAGGAACTGGTCGCCAAGGACGCGGTGGCCGACGACAAGTTCCTGTCGGGCGTGAACTTCTACGTCAAGGGCGTGGAAGGCAAGGTGCCGGGCGGGGACAAGAAGTAAGACACAGCGCCGGATCATCAACGGGCCATGCCTTCAGGGGCATGGCCCGTTGTCGTTTCATCCGTTTCAACTGGAGCCATCGATGCGCAACCCACTCGACTTCACCTCCTGGCAAGGCCTTGTCTCCACGCTCCTCGGACTGGTGCTGGTCTCGATCGTGGCGGTCGGCATCCGCATCGTGGTGATGCTCAGCGTGCAGCAACGGCGGGAGCGGCAGAACCGGCAGATCAATGAGCGGCTGAAGACGTTGATCGCGGCCTACAAGGTGCTCGGCGGGTCGTTCACCGGTGAACTGGCGGTGGACCCGAGCCACTTGCGCGACCTGCGGGAACGGCGGTCTCAGGCGCGGGCCGGCGGGCAAGCCGCGATTGCAGGTGAAGCCACCGAGGGCGCGGACGAGGACGGACTTCCGGCATCGGACCGGCGCCGCCGCATCCGCGACGCGGTCGAGGGCGCGCTGTCCGACGTGATCCTGCTGGGCACCGAGGCGCAGGTCCGGCTGGCGGCGCAGGCGGCCAGCGACATGGCGGCGGGACGCAGCGTGGAAACGGCCGAACTGGTGGTCTCGCTGCGCACCTTCATCCGCGAGGTGCTCGACCTGGCACCGGTGCCGCCGGAACTCGGCATTCCGAAGCAGGGACCGCTGCGCACCAAGGGCACGCCGACACGCAGCGACCGCGCGGGTGGCGGCGCGGGCGGAGGCGGCGGCGCGAGAGGTGGTGGCAGCGGTGCGGGCATGGGCATGGGCGCCGGACTCGGCGCCGGCGTCGGCGTCGGCCTGCACCATGGCGCGGCCGATGCAAGCCCGGCGCCCGCGGCGGGGCTGCCGCGCGACACGGAACCCTGACTCTTCGTGGCTCACGGCCCGCGCCACAATCGCCCGCGCGGCCGCGCTGCCCTGGACGTGCTATTGGTCGACGCTCGAAAACGCCTTGAGCACGGCCACGCCCCTGAAGGCCCGCCAGAGTCCGAAGGGCACCAGCAGCGCGCCGGCCAGCCGATGCAGCGGCGGCTCCAGGGACAGCGCGGCCCAGATACCGAGCGCGGCGATGAGCAGGCCACCGACGATGTTCACCACGCCGCCGCTGAGCCACTGCAACTGGAGGATCCGCGCCGTCAGCGACAGCATGCGATCGGCCACCTTGAGTCCGAGGCGGTCGGCCAGCACATAGAGCCCGAGCAGCAGCAGCGGCGCCACGGCGATGCCGATCAGGAGATACGCCGCGATGCTGATCAAGGTGTGCATGCTTGCCAGCTTATCAAGCGGGCCGCCGGCTCAGGCGAATCGATCGAGCAGTCTGTACGAGGCCACGCCCGCCGCGATGTAGAAGCGCTGCAATCCAGGCCATACGGTTTTGCGCATCGCGGTGGCGTCGCGAGCCTTTATGCTGTGCGCGAACACGCTGCCACTTTTCGCATTCCCACATCCCCGCGCAAGACCCCGCCATGACCGACTTCCGCCCCACCTTCGACCAGCGCTTCGATAGCATCCCGGCCGCGCGCCTGCCCGAACTGCTGTGCGCCATGCCCAAGGCCGAGCTGCACATGCACATCGAAGGCTCGCTCGAACCCGAGCTGATCTTCGCGCTCGCCGGGCGCAACGGCGTGGCCCTTCCCTACGCGAGCGTGGAGGAACTGCGCCGCGCCTACGCCTTCACCAACCTGCAGAGCTTCCTCGACATCTACTACGCCGGCGCGAGCGTGCTGCTGAAGGCGCAGGACTTCCACGACATGGCCTGGGCTTACCTAGAGCGCGCCGCGGCCGACAACGTGGTCCACACCGAGATGTTCTTCGACCCTCAGACGCACACCGCGCGCGGCGTGGCGATGGAGACCGTCATCGAGGGCCTGTACAGCGCCTGCACCGCGGCGGGGCCGAAGCTCGGCGTGAGTGCATCGCTGATCCTGTGCTTCCTGCGCCACCTGAGCGAGGAAGAGGCTTTCGAGACGCTCGAACAGGCGCTGCCTTTTCGCGACAAGTTCATCGGCGTGGGGCTCGACTCGAGCGAGGTGGGCCATCCGCCCGAGAAGTTCGCGCGCGTGTTCGCGCGCTGCCGCGAGCTGGGATTGCATCTGGTCGCGCATGCCGGCGAGGAGGGCCCGCCCGAGTACGTCTGGAGTGCGCTCGACGTGCTGAAGGTCGAGCGCGTCGACCATGGCGTGCAGAGCGTGAAGGATCCGGCGCTGATGCAGCGGCTCGCGCAAGACCGCATTCCGCTCACCGTGTGCCCGCTGTCGAACCTCAAGCTCTGCGTGTTCCCCGACCTCGCGCAGCACAACCTCGGCGCGCTGCTCGATGCGGGGCTGGTCGCCACCGTCAACTCGGACGACCCGGCCTACTTCGGCGGCTACATGAACCAGAACTTCCTGCAGACCTTCGCGGCCACGGGGCTCGGCGTGCGGCATGCGTGGCAGCTCGCGGCCAACAGCTTCGAGGGCAGCTTCATCGACGAAGCGGCCAGGCGCGACTACCTGACGCGGCTCGACGCCGTCTTCGCGCGCTTCTCTGCCGACGCCTGAACTGGAGCCCCCATGAAACCCCAACCGATCGACTACGCGGACGCGCCCGACGAGGTGAAGGCCGTGTTCGACGACATCAAGGCCGTGCGCAACGTGCCCGACGTCAACAACTTCTGGAAGTACCTCGCGAACGATCCTGCGACGCTGCGGCGCACCTGGGCCAGCCTCAAGGAGGTGATGGCGCCGGGTGCGCTCGATCCGGTGGTCAAGGAGATGGTGTACCTCGCGGTGAGCGTGAGCAACGGCTGCGGCTATTGCACCGCAAGCCATCACGCGGGCGCCGAGAAGGCCGGCATGACGCCCGCGATGTTCGCCGAGCTGATGGCGGTCGTCGGCATGGCCAACGAGACGAACCGGCTCGTCAACGGCTACAGGGTGCCAATCGATCCCGCCTTCGACGCGTAAGGCAAGCCCGACAAGCCCGACAGCCTCCTAGGTAGAATCCCCAGCCCCGCAGCCGGCGTCCCGGCGGCTGCGGGGCTTTTGTTTTTCCGGGGCCATGTAGAGGAACACCATGTACAAAAACCTCGCGGGCCGCGCCGTTCTGGCGTGGGCAGCCGCTTGCTTTTTATCTCCCGCCTTCTCGCAACAGCCGCAGGCGCCGAAAGGGCCGCCGTTGAAGATCGGCTTCGTCTACGTCACGCCCGTCACCGACGCCGGCTGGGTGCGCCAGCACGAAGAGGGCCGCAAGGCCGTCGAAGCGGCGCTGGGCGACAGGGTCAAGACCAGCTTCGTCGAGAACGTGCCCGAAGGCGCCGATGCCGAGCGCGTGATCCGGGATCTGGCGCAACAGGGCCATGGGCTGATCTTCACGCCGAGCTTCGGCTACATGGAGCCCACGCTCAAGGTGGCGCGCGACTTTCCGGACGTGAAGTTCGAGTCGGTCACGGGCTACAAGACCGCGCCCAATGTCGCGACATCGAACGCGCGCTACTACGAAGGGCGCTACCTTGCGGGCATTGCCGCAGGCCGCATGACGAAGACGAACATCGCCGGCTACGTGGCGGGCTTTCCGATCCCGGAGGTGCTGCAGGGCATCAATGCCTTCACGCTCGGCTTGCGCTCGGTGAACCCGCAGGCAAAAGTGGCGGTGGTGTGGCTCAACGAATGGTTCGATCCGCCGAAGGAGCGCGACGCCGCGATGGCGCTCTTCAACCAGAACGCCGACGTGCTGGCCTTCCACACCGGCTCGACCGCAGTGATGGCCGCGGCGCAGGAGCGCGGCAAGATGGCCGTGGCCTACCACTCCGACATGCGCAAGACGGCCCCCGACGCGCAGATCGTCGCCGTCACGCACCAGTGGGGCGGCTATTACACCGCCCGGGCCAAGGCCGTGCTCGACGGCACCTGGAAGAGCGGCAATCTCTGGGGCGGTGTGAAGGAAGGCCTGATCCGCGTCGGCGACTTCGGCGCGAAGGTGCCCAAGGCGGTGCAGGACGAAGTGCTGGCGCGGCAGAAGGACATCGCGTCGGGCAAGCTGCAGCCGTTTCGCGCGGTGGCCGCCGACGTGCGCGACAACGAAGGACGCACCGTCATTGCCAAGGGCGCGCAGCTGACCGACGAGCAGATCCTCAAGATGAACTGGCTCGCCGAGGGCGTGCAGGGGCGGGTGGGGCGCTGAGGCACTGGGCCGTGGGAGCGCCGACGCGCCGGCGCGCGAGTGGCCTGGGCATATAGCATTCATACACGCAGGGAAATTGCGCCGGCGCAGGGCTGGTTTACCCTCCGCAGCCACGATGAAAAAAGCCTACCGCGCCTCCCTCCTGCGTTTCGACGCTGCCGGCCAGCCCGTTTTCGACGAGGACGGCCTGCTGGTCGTCGCGCCCGATGGGGCCGGCCGACAGCGCGTGCTCGACGCGGGCAGCCATGCGGCCGTGTCGCCGCGCCATCCCGACGCCGAACTCACCACACTGCCGGGCCGCATCCTCGCGCCGGGCTTCGTGGACATGCACATCCACTTTCCGCAGACCGACATCATCGGCTCGCCGTCGCCGGGCCTCTTGCCCTGGCTCGAGAACTACACCTTCCCCGCGGAAGCGAAGTTCGCCGACCCCGCGCATTCGAACGAAGTCGCCGAGGTGTTCTTCGACGAGCTGCTGCGCAACGGCGTGACGACGGCGCTGACCTTCGCGACCTCGCACGTGGCCTCGGTCGATGCTTTCTTCGAGGCCGCGCAGCAACGGGGCCTGCGCATGATCTCGGGCAAGGTGCTGCAGGACCGCCATTCGCCCGACGGCGTGCGCGATGAGACCGCGCAGAGCCTGGTCGATTCCGAGGCCCTGATCCGCAAGTGGCACGGCACCGATCGCCTGGGCTACGCGATCACGCCGCGCTTCGCGCCCGCGAGCACCGACGCCCAGATGCGCGGCGCCGGCGAGCTGGCCGCGAAGTACTCCGACACCTGGATCCAGTCGCACGTGGCCGAGAACCGCGACGAGGTGGCCTGGGTGCGCGAGCTCTATCCGCAATCGCGTTCCTACCTCGACGTGTACGCGGGTTTCGGCCTGATGCGCGAGCGGGCCGTGTACGCGCACTGCATCTACCTCGACGACACCGACCGCGCGCTGATGCGCGACACGAAGACCGCGGCCGCCGTGAGCCCGACCAGCAACCTGTTCCTCGGCAGCGGCTTCTTCGACTTCGGGGCGGCCGACCGCACCGGGTTTCCGTACGGCCTCGCGAGCGACGTGGGCGGCGGCACCAGCTTCAGCCCCTTCCACACGATGATGGCGGCCTACTACGTCGGCCGCGAGGGCCAGACCAAGCCCGGCCTGAGCATTGCGCCGTCCGAGCTCTGGTGGCGCCACACCGGCGGCGCGGCGCGCGCCCTGGGGCTCGACGGCGTGATCGGCAACCTGCAGCCCGGCTGCGAGGCCGACTTCCTGGTGCTCAACCCGCAGCAGGCCACGCCGCTGCTCGCGCGCAAGGCCGTGCGCGCCGAGAACCTCGAGGAACTGCTGTTCGCGATGATCGTGCTTGGCGACGACCGGCTGATCGAGCGCACGGTGATTTCGCAGGCGGGGTGAGCGGACGCGCAGTTCGCCCATGCCACAATCGCCGACCTAGCGGCGCAGCGGGTACCTTCGGGAAACGCCGCGGAACCGGCTTTGCCGGGCCGCTGGTGTTGCCCCCTTGAGGGGGTTGGCGAAGCGACACGAAGTGCGCGAAGACTGGGGGTGTTTTATGTCTATCAAGAGCGACAAATGGATTCGGCGCATGGCCGAGCAGCACGGCATGATCGAGCCCTTCGAGCCCGGGCAGGTGCGCGAGGCCGCGGGCCACAGGATCATCAGCTACGGCACCTCGAGCTACGGCTACGACATCCGCTGCGCGCCTGAATTCAAGGTTTTCACCAACATCCACAGCACCGTGGTCGACCCGAAGAACTTCGACGAGAAGAGCTTCGTCGACATGCACGGCGATTACTGCATCATCCCGCCCAACAGCTTCGCGCTGGCGCGCACGGTCGAGTACTTCCGCATCCCGCGCAACGTGCTCACCATCTGCCTCGGCAAGAGCACCTACGCGCGCTGCGGGATCATCGTGAACGTGACGCCCTTCGAGCCCGAATGGGAAGGCTACGTGACGCTCGAGTTCAGCAACACCACGCCGCTGCCCGCCAAGATCTATGCGGGCGAGGGCTGTGCCCAGGTGCTGTTCTTCGAGAGCGACGAGGTCTGCGAGACCAGCTACAAGGACCGCGGCGGCAAGTACCAGGGCCAGCGCGGCGTCACACTGCCCAAGACCTGAGGCCTTCGGCGCGCTGACCCCCGGTTACGCAGCCAGCGGCCGGGCCCATTACCATCCGCTCACGATCCGGCCCACTTCGACAGCCGGCAAGGAGCGCGCGATGAGATGGGAAGGCAACGAACAATCCGACAACGTCGAAGACCGCCGCAGCGGCGGGGGCGGTGGCGGCGGCTTCATCGGTGGGCGGAGCATCGGCATCGGCACCATCGCGGTCGCGCTGATCGCGGGCTGGATCTTCGGCATCAACCCGCTCACGGTGCTGAGCCTGCTGAGCGGGGGCGGCCCGGAACAGGCGCAGGTGCAGCAACAGCAACAAGGCCCCGCGCCGAAGCCGCCGGCCGCCGACCGCGAGGCGGCCTTCGTCTCGACCGTGCTGCGCAACACCGAGGTGGTGTGGAGCGACATCTTCCGCCAGAACGGCGGCACCTACCAGGCGCCGCGGCTGGTGCTGTTCCGCGGCGCCACGCCCACCGCCTGCGGCACTGGCGAGTCGGCCATGGGCCCGTTCTACTGCCCCGGCGACAAGAAGGTCTACATCGACCTGTCGTTCTACGACACGCTCAAGAATCAGCTCGGCGCGCCGGGCGAATTTGCGCAGGCCTACGTGATCGCGCATGAGGTCGGCCACCACGTGCAGGACGAGCTCGGCATCACCGCCAAGGTCGACGGCATGCGGCGGCGAATGAGCCAGTCGCAGAACAACGCCCTGAGCGTGCGCGTCGAGCTGCAGGCCGACTGTTTCGCGGGCATCTGGGCCCACCATTCGCAAGAGTCGAAGAAGTGGCTCGATCCCGGCGACATCGAGGCCGCGATGAACGCTGCGCAGAAGATCGGCGACGACGCGCTGCAGCGCTCGGCGGGCCGCGCGGTGGTGCCCGACAGCTTCACGCACGGCTCCAGCGCGCAGCGCCAGAAGTGGTTCGGCACCGGTTTCCAGACCGGTGATGTGAAGTCGTGCGACACCTTCAATGCCCGGACGCTTTGATCGAAGCGGCGTAAAGGTGCATCAACACTTGGTATAACGCTATGAAATAAATAGCAACGCGCGCCTTGCGGGCGTTGTCACCGAGTCTTCACTGCCATTTTTTGCGGCAATGCGACAATAGCGGGCTTAATGACAAGCTCCTTCTCCAACCTCATGCTGGCGGATTCGCTGGCGCGCGCCGTAGCCGAAATGGGCTACGAGACCATGACCCCGATCCAGGAACAGGCCATTCCGGTCGTGCTTTCAGGCCAGGACGTGATGGGTGCTGCGCAAACCGGCACCGGCAAGACCGCTGCGTTCACGCTGCCCTTGCTGCAGCGCATGCTCAAGCACGAGAACGCGTCCACCTCGCCCGCACGGCATCCGGTGCGTGCGCTGGTGCTGCTGCCCACGCGCGAACTCGCCGACCAGGTGGCCCAGCAGGTCAAGCTGTACGCCAAGTACACCAACCTGCGCAGCACGGTGGTGTTCGGCGGCATCGACATGAAGCCGCAGACGCTCGAGCTCAAGAAGGGCGTCGAGGTGCTGGTGGCCACGCCGGGCCGGTTGCTCGACCACATCGAGGCCAAGAACACGGTGCTCAACCAGGTCGAGTACGTGGTGCTCGACGAGGCCGACCGCATGCTCGACATCGGCTTTCTGCCCGACCTGCAGCGCATCCTGAGCTACCTGCCCAAGCAGCGCACCACGCTGCTGTTCTCGGCCACCTTCTCGCCCGAGATCAAGCGGCTCGCCGGCAGCTACCTGCAGAACCCCGTCACCATCGAGGTGGCGCGGCCGAACGAAACAGCGTCGACCGTCGAGCAGCGCTTCTTCAGCGTGAGCGACGACGACAAGCGCCGCGCGCTCAAGCAGATCGTGAAGCAGCGCGGCATCACGCAGGCCTTCGTGTTCGTCAACAGCAAGCTCGGCTGTGCGCGCCTGGCCCGTTCGCTCGAACGCGATGGCCTTCGCACCACCGCGCTGCACGGCGACAAGAGCCAGGACGAGCGCCTGAAGGCGCTGGCTTCGTTCAAGGCCGGCGAGGTCGACCTGCTGGTGTGCACCGACGTCGCGGCGCGCGGCCTCGACATCAAGGACGTGCCGGCGGTGTTCAACTTCGACATCCCGTTCAACGCCGAAGACTACGTGCACCGCATCGGCCGCACCGGCCGTGCCGGCGCGTCGGGCCTGGCAGTCAGCTTTGCAAGCGGCGGCAACGATGCGCGCCTGGTGGCCGACATCGAGAAGCTGATCAAGAAGAAGATCGAACTCGAGGCGATGGAGTTCGAGGAAGACCATCCACGCGGCCGCATCAACGACGGCCGCCGCCACTGGCGCGAAGAGGGCGAGGCCGGCGATGCACGCGACGTGCTCGACCAGCCGCGCGAACAACGCAGCAGCACCCTCGGAGGCGATGCACGCCGCGGCGGCGCTGGCCGTCCGCACCGCGCGTCTGCACCGCGCGATCCGTTCTTCGACAAGCCCTACGAACCGGGCGAGCGCGAGGCCGCACCCGCCTGGGAAGCGGCCGCCAAGGCCGCACCGTCGCGCGGCATCTCGAGCAACATCAAGTCCAAGCGCAAGGTGCCGGCGCTGTTCAAGAGCGCCGAGCCGAGCTGAGCGCGAGCAGCCGGCCCCGCTGCCGGCTCAACCGGGCTTCTGCGCCTGTTCGCACTTCACCTGGATCAGCTCGCGCTCGTCCAGCGTGGCACCGATCCGCACCGCGCTGAGGCAGCCGCCCCAGACGCAGCCGGTGTCGGTGGAAAGCAGGTCGGGTCGCGACAGCCAGCCCAGCGTCGACCAATGGCCGAATGCGATCGTCACATCGGCGGTCTTGCGCCCCGGCACGTCGAACCACGGCATGAGGCCCTCGGGCGCGGAGGCCGCGTTGTCGGCGCTCTCGAAATCCATCATGCCGTCGGCCGAGCAGAAACGCAGCCGCGTGAGCGCATTCACCACCACGCGCAGCCGGGCGTTGCCCGTGAGCGCATCGCGCCAATGGTCGGGCGCGTTGCCGTACATGTCGAGCAGGAACTCGCCGAGCGCGGGCCCCCGCAGCACCGATTCGAGTTCGGCCGCGAGCGCCAGCGTGTCGCCGACGGTCCACTGCGGCAGCACGCCCGCATGCACCATGAGCAGCTCGCCGCCGCCGATCTGCATGTGCAGCGCCATGTGCTGGCGGCGCAGCCAGTCGAGCATTGCCTCGCTGTCGGGCGAAGCGAGCAGGCCGGCCAGCGTGTCCTTGCGGCCGGGCTTGCGCGCGCCGTGCGCCACGCCGAGCAGGTGCAGGTCGTGGTTGCCGAGCAGGCTCAGCGCGGAGGCGCCGTAGCCCTGCACCCGCCGCAGCACGGCGGCCGAGTCGGGGCCGCGGTTGACCAGGTCGCCCAGCAGCACGAGGGTGTCGCGGCTCGGGGAAAAGCCGATCTTGTCGAGCAGCCGCTGGAGGGCGTCGTCGCAGCCCTGTATATCGCCGATCAAGTAAAGTGCCATTTCCTCATTTTCACCCCCTGTACATGGATGTCTTGCTCCTGGCCATGCTGACGACGCTGAATGCGTTGTTCGCCATGTCCGAAATGGCCCTTTCCACCAGCCGGCGCGCGCGCCTCGCGGCGTTGGCCGAAACAGGGGATGCCGGCGCCGAGGCAGCGCTTCGGCTGATGGAGGAACCGACCCACTTTCTCTCGACGGTGCAGATCGGCATCACGTCGATAGGCATGCTCAGCGGCATCGTGGGCGAGGCCGCGTTCGCGGCGCCGCTCGCTGTGTGGCTCGCAGAACTCGGCATGGGCGAAGGCACGGCCAGCGTGGTGTCGACCGCGCTGGTGGTGACCGGCATCACCTTCTTCACCATCATCTTCGGCGAGCTGGTGCCCAAGCGCATCGGCCAGCTCTACCCCGAGCCGGTGGCACGCTGGGTGTCGCGGCCGATGCGCGGGCTCGCCAAGGGCGCGAAGCCCTTCGTGTGGTTGCTCGCGGGCGCCACGGCCACGGTGCTGAAGCTGCTGCGCATCGACGCCAATGCCGCGCGCTCGATGACCGAGGAAGAAATCTCCGCCAGCCTCGAGGAGGGCGTGGACGCCGGCGTGATCGAGCACCACGAGCACCAGATGGTGCGCAACGTGTTCCACCTCGACGACCGCCGGCTCTCGTCGCTGATGATCCCGCGCGCCGACATCGAATGGCTCGATGCCGCCGACACGGTGGCCGAGGCACTGCAGAAGGTGGCCGACGCGGGCGCGCTCAACCTCGTGCATTCGTGGTACCCGGTGTGCCGCAATTCACTCGACGACGTGGTCGGCGTGATCAGTGTGGCGCACCTGCTGCGGCTCGGCATCGACCATGCGGGCCGGCTCGGCGAAGAGGCTGCGCCGGCCGTGTTCGTGCCCGAGACGCTCACCGGCATGGAACTGCTCGAGCAGTTCCGCGAACGCGGCGGCCGCCTGGTGTTCGTGGTCGACGAATACGGCGTGGTGCAAGGCCTCATGACGCCGCGCGACATGCTCGAGGCGATCACCGGCGAACTGCAGCCCGGCGTCCTGACCGACGCCTGGGCGCATCAGCGGCCCGACGGCGTCTGGGAGCTCGACGGCCTCATGCCGGTGTCGGAGCTGCGCGCGCGCCTCGGCATCCGCGAACTGCCGGACGAGGAGCGCGGGCGCTACAACACCGTGGCGGGCTTGCTGATGTCGGTGTCGGGCCACCTGCCCGAAGCCGGCGAGGTCATCGACTGCGCAGGCTGGCAGTTCGAGATCACCGCCCTCGAGGGCCGCCGCATCGACCGGGTGCTGGCCATGCCCGAGAAGGCCTCCTAGAAAAACCATGAATCCGACCGAAGACATCTACACCGAGCCCCCCGCCGACCCCGACACGCTGGCCAACCTCGGCCCGCTGCGCGCGATGGCCGGCGTCTGGGAGGGCACGCGCGGCGTGGATGTGAAGCCCAAGCGCGAAGGCCCGAAGACGCAGGCGTATGTCGAGCGCATCGAACTGCAGCCGATCGACGCGCAGACCAACGGCCCGCAGCTGCTCTACGGGCTGCGATACCACACCTACATCCACAAGCCCGGGCTCACCAAGATGTACCACGACCAGGTGGGCTACTGGCTCTGGGAGCCGGCCACCGGCATGCTGATGCACACGCTGGCCATTCCGCGCGGCCAGGTCGCGATGGCGGTGGGCCAGGCCAAGGCCGACGACACGCGCTTCACGCTCAGCGCCGAGCGCGGCAGCCTGGTGAACGGCATCGTCTCGAACCCGTTCATCGAGCGCGCCTTCACCACCACGGCCTGGAACATCAGCGTGACGATCAACCCCGACGGCACCTGGTCGTACGACCAGGACACGATCATGCAGATCGCGGGGCAGGCCGAGCCTTTCCATCACACCGACCGCAACACGCTGACGCGGGTGGCGGGGCCGGGGCTCAATCCGCTGGCATTGGCCGCCGCAGCGCACTGAGGCAGGAAGGCAGGGCGCGGCGGCAGCCGCATCACATCGGGCTGGGCCCGTCCCACTCCACCCGGATCGGCCGCGCCAGCGGCCCGCCGCCTTGCTCGCGCATCCACTTCTGCGCGAATTCGCGCACTGTCTGCTCGGCATTCTTCTGCTGCGCCGCGAGGTACGCGGGGCTCGCGCCGCGCCGCGCGAGTTCGGGGCCGAGGTGGCGCAGGGCCTTCTCGCGGTTGGCGGGCGCCGCGGGCGAGAGCAGGCTCCGTTCGGTCGTGACGATCTCCATCGTCGATGTGTCGAAGCCCACGGGCGCCTGCAACTCCAGCGGCGGCACCGTGAGCCGGTAGTGGTCGCCGCGGGGCTCGAGGCGCCATTCGGCCGCGAGCGGAATGCGGTAGACGTAGCGGGCCTGCACGCGCACGCGCGAAACGGTGCGCGGCAGCCGGCTGCAGTCGAGGAGCGGGCATTCCCACGAGGTCTGCCAGCCGAACTCCTCGGCCTTGGCCATCTCGCTGACCTGCAGGTGGCCGCCCGGCGTGCGGATCAGTTCGATCTTGGCCGGGTCGAGCAGATGCACATGCTGCCCGGTCGTGCCGCCGAGCGTCGACGACAGCCGCAGCCAGCCGCCGATCACCGCGGCCGCAAGGGCACCACCGAGGACGAAGGCCGCGACGGTCCGCTGGCCCGTCGTCATCGCCATCAGGCCGCGGGCGCGACCGACGCGCCCTGGATGCCGTGCCTGTGCAGCGCCTCGGCCACGAAGCCGCTGGCCTTCATTTCTTCGACGAACGCGGCGAGCGCGCCGGCCGCCGGCTCGCCGCGGCGCTTGGGCACGCCCATGGCCTGCTGGATCACCATGAAGCGCCCTGGCAGCAGGCGCAGGCCGGGGTGGCGGGCCTGGTCGGCCTCGAGCTGCTGCTTCACGCCGGCCGCGACCTCGAGGTCCTGGTCGAGGAAGGTCTGCACCACGGCGGGCGACGAAGGCGCGCGCACGATCTGCGCCTGCTTCAGTTCTCGCGTGAGGTAGAGGTCGTAGGCGCTGCCCTTGCCGACGGCCACGCGCATGCCCTCGCGATCGACCTCTTCGTTGCGCGTGAGCGCCGCGCCATCGCGCACGAGGTAGGCGCCCTCGATCAGCACATAGGCCGCGGTGAACGCGATTTCGGCGCCGCGCACCGGATCGATCGCGAAGAAGCCGATGTCGGCGCGGTCGGCGGCCACGGCCTCGACCGACTTGCCGGCGGTGTCGAACACCACCAGCTCGACCGGCACACCGAGCTGCGCGCCGAACGCGCGCGCGAGGTCGATCGACACACCGGCCGGCTCGCCGCTGGCGCTGTCGCGTCCGGCGAGGATCGGGTTGCCGAGGTTGATGGAGGCGCGCAGCACGCCGTTGGGCGCAAAGGCCTGGACGATGTCGGGGGTGGTGGACGAAGAGGGCATGGCCCCCATTCTGAATTCATTTCAGCCCCGCGTGCGCATCACCCCTCACCAGCTGAACTTCACCCCCACGCTCGCGTTGATGCCGCTCTTGATGCGCGCATCGCCGCCCGACGCCCAAAGCTTGCCGACCTCCCCGTACACGCTCATGGCCGGCGTGAGCTGCAGCGTGGCGCCCGCGGCCAGCTCGGTGCTGGTGCCGCCGGTGCGCGTGGCGATGTCGGTGGTGCCCGACGGCCCGACGAAGCGCGTCACGTCGGTGCCGTTGCTGCTGCGGTAGAGGTTGAGCCGCGCATAGGGCTGCAGTGGGCCGGCGGCGGTGGTGAGTTCGCCCTTGACCCGCACGCCCGCGCGCACCAGCCAGCCGCTGTGGCTGTCCTGCTGCACGAGCGCGCCGACGATGCCGGTGTCGTCGAGGCTGACGCGCTGGTGCACCAGTTGAAGCTGGGGCTCGATGGTCCATTGGGGCGAGAGTCGGAACGCCTGGCCGGCCTCGATCGAAGCCAGCAGGCTGTGGCCCTTGCCCGAACTCGCCGAGCCGAGCGTGGTGCTCGCGGTGTAGCGGTGGCGCCCGCCCTGCAGCACGCCGTCGACGTAGAGGCCGCCGTCGTTCTTCCAGGTTGCGTAGGCGCCCAGGTACTGGCTGCGCAGATCGTTGCTGCCGACGGCAAAGCCGTGCAGGCCGCGTGCGAAACCGTTCACGCGCTGGGTGCCTTCGAGCTGGCCGACATAGACACCGACGCGCCAGTTCGGATCGGCCCACAGATCGGTGCCGGTCTGGATGCCCGTGAGGTGCCCTTCGCTCGTGGGGCTCACGGTGCCGGCCTGGCCGATGGTGCGGTCGGTGCGGATGAGCCGGGCCCAGGCCTGGCGGTGGCTTGGCTGCCCGGGCGCACCCGCGCTGCTGCTGCTTACGCCCATCACGCCGTCGTCGCCCACGCGCTGGTGCAGGTTGCCCACCATCGCGAGGTTGCCCTGGCGGAACTGCTCGGGCAGTGCCGCGAGCAATGGCACCTCGACGCGGTAGGTGGGAATGGTCACGCCACCGATGGCGCCGGGCGTGGTGCCGCCGGGGCTGGTGCGCGGCGGGCTCGGTTCTTCGCTCGGCGGCGGTGCGGGAGGGGCTGGCGGTCCCGGCGGTCCGGGGGGCGGCGGTGGGGGCGGTGGCGGTGGTGGCGGCGGCACGGTGACGCCCGAGCGCAAGTACCAGTTCTCGCCTGCGCCGGCCGCATCGGCCGCATGCAGCCGGTATTCGTAGGCGCCTGCATCGACATGACCGCCGGCCAGCACGAAGGCGTCGCGCGTGGTCTGGGCGGTGGTGGTGGCGCCGTTCATCGCGGTCACCACCTCGATGCCGTTGCCGGTGGTCAGCGCGCCGAGGCCCGCGCGGTTGGTGATCTGAATGGCGGTGGTGCCGCTCGCGATCGCGGTGCAGCCGCTCAGGATCAGCCGGTCGCTCAGGCTGTTGCTCGCGCCGAGCGCGGTGCCCAGGCGCAGCGTGCCGCCGTTGCCGACCCAGGGGCCCTGCACGGTGAGCGTGGCGCCCGGCGTGCCGCTCAGGAGCGAGACGACGCCGCTGTTGGTCATGGCGGCGACGGTCTGGCTGTGGCCCGCGAGGTCGAGCGTGGCGCCTGCATCGACCACGACCGCACTCGCCGGGCTCAGCGCGCCGGCCGTGCCCGCGCGCAGCGTGCCCGCCGCGACACGGGTGCTGCCGCTCAGGCTGTTGTTGGCCGCCGAGAGCGTCAAGGTGCCGGCACCGTCCTTCACGAGGCCGCCCGTGCCCACGATCGTGCCCGACCAGCCCATGGCGCGGCCCTGGGTGTCGATGGTGCCCGTGCCGCCCAATCGCAGCGCATTGGGCATGTCGATGCCGTCGGCGCCCGGGGCGATGCGGGCGCTCGAACCGACCTCGATGGCGATCGCGCCCTGCAGCGATGAACCCGCATTCACCGTCAGGCTGTTGCTGTTGCCGCCCGTGAACTGCACCGCCGGCGCACGCGTCAGGCCGTCGCCGCCGAGGCCGCCGGCAATGGTGCCGCTGTTCGCGATGGCCAGGTTCGCACCCGTTGCGCCCGCGCCACCGGCACCGGGGGCACCTGCCGCGCCGCCGTTGCTGCTGGCGCCGCCGAGGCCGCCCGCACCGCCGGCGATGGTGCCGCTGTTGTCGATCGCCGCGCCGGCGCCGACCGACCGGAGCCCGGCGCCGCCGTCGCCGCCGCTGCCCGGTGCGCCGGAGCCACCCGCGCCTCCGCCGCCGGCACCACCCGCGCCACCGACGCCGCCCGTGATCTGGCCGGTGTTGTGGACGCTGGCGGCCGCGCTGCCGTCGAGCGTGAGCCCGTGGCCGCCCGCGCCCCCGCCGCCGCCCGAGGCATTGCTGCGCGCCGGCAGCAGCTCGGCGCCGCCCGCGCCGCCGGCGCCTCCGAGCATGCTGCCGCTGTGGGTGAATGCGGTGCCCGCGGTCGCGGTGCGCAGGAGGAACCCGCTGCCGCCACTGCCGCCGCCGCCCGCTTGCGAAAAGGCGTTGCCGCCGTCGCCGCCCGCACCGCCGGTCGAAGTGCCCGCGGCAACGTGCGCCGCCAGCGGATCGAGCAGCGTCGCGCCATGGCCGCCGGCACCGCCGCCGCCCGCGGCCCAGTACCCGTTGCCGCCGGTACCGCCCGCGCCGCCCGTGTGGCTGCCGATCGAGGCCGGGCTGGCCGCACCCATGGCCAGGCCGATGGCCCCGCCACCGCCGCCGCCGCCATAGCCGTTTCCGTGGCCGAAGCCGCCGGTGTGCGATTCGCCTGCTGCGCCGTCGTCGCCCTGCAGCGCGCCCGGCATCACGAGAGTGGCACCGGTCCCCGCGGCGCCGCCCGCGCCCGCAGTGGCGCCGGCGAAGCTGCCCACGTTGGCGCTCGAACCGGCCATGCCGCCGGCATCGGTCGATGCGCCGCCGTCGCCGCCCTGTGCGCCCAGGTTGCTATCGTTGAACCCGCCTGCGCCGCCGCTGCCGTCGCTGCCACCCGCGCCGGCGTGCAGCCTGGGGTCGCCCTGCGGTTCGCCGCCCGCACCGCCGGCCGCGATGCCCGCGCCGCTGCCGAGCAGCAGCACCGAGATGGCAACGGCGCGCGCACCAGCCGAACGGGCGTGCCCGCGCGCGCTCTCGGGGGCGGCCACGTACGTGCCCAGCGTGGGGTTCCAGAGACTCCTGAAGATCTTGTTCATGGCGTTACCTTTGTCGCGTGTTGTTTCCGTGGTGCAGGGGCCCTGCATGACCCGGTCCGCAACAGGGCCGGGCAGGGTCTGCCACCGTGGACCCACTGTAGGAATTGCCCCGTGCGCGGTCATGAGCCGTGCGCCCCTTGCGCAGGGAGACAAGCGTCACGCCCGCCGGGCCCGGGGCCCATGACAAAGCGCCTGCCGGACGGTTTGCTCGCTGCCTCGTCCTACAGGCGCGGCGCGGCGCTGCCCCGAGGATTCGGTGCATGAGCAGATCGATACTTGTGTGCCTGGGCGCGGCCGCGTGCTGGGCCGTCACCACCGCCGCGGTGGCCGAACCTCTGAAGCTGCCTGTGGACAGCGACGAGAAGGGCACGGTCTACATCGCGCCCAACATCAAGCCGACCGAGACGTCGGCCGTCACCCATGGCGCCACCGTGGGCGTACAGCGGCCTGACGGCAGCGGCACCTACATCGGCACCGACACTTCGATGCCCAAGCCGGTCTACTCGCTCGGCGCGAGCACGGGCGGCGACCTGTCACTCTCGGGTGGCGTGTCTTCGGATGGCAAGAGCAACAACGGCGTCAAGGCCGGCGTCACCATCAAGTACTGACCCCGCGGGTCAGACCATCGTGGCGTAGACGATGAAGCCCTCGTGCGCGGCCACCTTGTCGTAGAGCGCGCGGCCGGCGCTGTTGGTGGTGTGGGTCTGCCAATAGACGCGGTGCGCGCCCGCGTGCTGCACCTGCGCGTACACGCCTTCGATCAGTTGCCGGCCCACGCCGCGCCCGCGCTCCGACGCGCGCGTGAACAGGTCCTGCAGGTAGCAGTTGGGTTCGATGCGCGTGGTGCTGCGGTGGAACAGGTAGTGGACCAGTCCCACGAGCTCGCCATCGCGCTCGGCCACGAGCGCATGCACCGGCTCGTAGGCATCGAAGAAGCGCTGCCAGGTGACGCGCGTGATCTCGTCGGGCAGCGCGGTCGGGCCCTCGCGTCCGTAGAACGCGTTGTAGCCGTCCCAGAGCGGCTTCCAGGCCGCGAAGTCCTCGGGCACGGGCGGGCGGATCAGGAGCGAAGATGAAGGCGTGGTCATGGTGGTCGCACGTTGAATGATGTCAACGCGCGATTGCACCACGGCCGGCGCTCAGTGGGTGTGGAAGAAGCCGGCGAGCGCCGCTTCGGGCAGTTGCCCGCGCAAACCGATGGCGACCACGGCGGCCTGCGCATCGCGTGGCGCGGGCGCACGGCGCACGCTGCCGTGGCGGCCGGCGAATTGCACTTCGGACCATTCGTCGCCTTCGGCGCTGCTGAGGCCGGTGCGCAGCCACCCCTTGAGCCGCAGCACGCCGGGCGGGATGTCGCGCAGCCATGCGCGCAGCGTGTCGGCGGAAATCGCCCCGGTGGGCTGCGCACTCCAGGTCTGGAACATGGCGCCGTGGTCGGGCGCGTGGTCATGGTCATGGTCATGGTCATGGCCGTGTGCAGGGCCATGCGCATGGTCGTCGCCACAGACGGCGCATGCCGCGGTGGCCGGCGCCGGCAATCCGGACAGCAACGCCAATGGAACCGCCGACTGCACGGCCTCGATGCGCGGCGTGCCTGGCGCGGTGGCTTCGGCCCAGGCGTGCGCGGCCGCGAGCGCGGCGGCGTCTGCGAGGTCGGCCTTGTTGACGACGACGAGATCGGCCGAGGTGAGCTGGCGCGCCAGCGTGTCGGCGAGCAGCGGGTCGCGCGACTGCTGCGCCACCGCGCTCGCATCGACCAGCACCACCACGGCTTCGAGGCTCAGTTCGGGCGCGGCCATGCCGATCTGCGCGATGCGCCAGGGGTCGGACACGCCGCTCGCCTCGATCACCACCGCATCGAAGGGCGTGACCGACTCGATCACCTGCACCAGTGCGCGGCCCAGGTCGTCGCCGATCTGGCAACAGACGCAGCCATTGGTCAGCGCGACCGTGTCGCCGTGTGTGGCGGCGATCAGGTCAGCATCGATGTTGAGTGCACCGAAGTCGTTGACCAGCACCGCCATGCGCAGGCCCTGGGCTTCGCGCAGCCAGCGGTTGAGCAGCGTGGTCTTGCCCGCGCCGAGGAAGCCCCCGACGACGGTGAGCGGAATGCGGCGTACCGCCGTCATGCCTCGAACACGCGGCCCGACAGCACGGTGCCCCAGATGCGCACGTCTTTCAGCGCCGACGGGTCGACCTCGAGCGGATCGTCCTCGAGCACGCAGAAGTCGGCGCGCTTGCCGCACTCGATGCTGCCGATCTCGCCGTCGAGCTTCAGGGTCCAGGCCGGGCCGAGCGTGATCGCGTGCAGCGCCTGCATCACAGTGAGCTTCTCGCTCTCGCCGAGCACGCGGCCCTTGGGCGTGATGCGGTTCACCGCACACCAGGCCGTGAACAGCGGCCCGAGCGGCGTGACCGGCGCATCGGAATGGATGGCGAGCGGCACGCCGGCCGCGAGCGCGCTGCCGCAGGCGTCGAGCCGGTGCGCCCGGTCGGGGCCCATGGTCATCTCGTAGTGCTGATCGCCCCAGTACCAGAGGTGGTTCGCGAACAGGTTCGCGCTGAGGCCGAGCACGGCCATGCGGCGGAACAGCGGCGCATCGATCATCTGGCCGTGCTGCAGCGTGTGGCGGTGGTCGCGCCGCGGCGCGCGCGCGAGCACGCGCTCGATGGCGTCGATGGCCGCTTCGCTGGCCTCGTCGCCGTTGGTGTGGGTGTGGATGGTGAGGCCGGCGCGGTGGTAGGTCTCGAAGTCGGTCTCGTACTGCGCGGGCGCCGTGACCCAGATGCCGTTGGGCGCGCCGTTGAAGTGCCCGGGCCAGCGCAGCCGCGCCGAGAAACCCTGGATCGAGCCGTCGAGCATCATCTTCACGAGGCCGTAGCGCAGGCGGTCGGTGTTGCGCTCCATCAGCGTCTTGACGTGCTCGGCGCCGGCCGGCGCCGCATGCGTGCCGTGGAAGGCCTGGAACGCGGGCAGCAGGCGGATCGACACGCTGTCGTCCGCGAGCGCGCGTTCGAGCACCTGCACGTCGTTCTCGCTGAGCTTGTTGACGAGGTCGGTCGCCGTGGTCACGCCTTGGCGGCAGGCCAGCCGTGCGAACGAGCGCACGCCGGCTTCGGTCATGGGTGCGAGCAGGCCGGCGTTGTTGATCTTGCGCAGCACCAGGAACATGGCGGCGGGTTCCTGCAGCTCGCCCGTGGGCTCGCCGGCCTTGGCGTGGCCGGCTGCGAACTTGACGACGCCCTCGACATCGCCACCTTCACCGGTCAGGCGCGTGATCCCGGCCACCTTCAGCATCGCGCTGTTGGCGTTCATGAGGTGGCCGTTGGCATGCGAGATCACGATCGGCCGCGTGGCGCTCGCGCGGTCGAGGTGCTCGACCGTCATGCGCTCGCCGCCGAAATAGATCGGATCGAACCCCCAGGCGATCAGCGGCTCGGTCTCGGGCACGCCCTCGGCCGCCAGGCGCGCGGCGACCTCGGCCAGCCGCGCGACCACTTCGTCCATCGAGCGCAGGCCGGCCCAGATCTTTCCGTCGGGATCGCGCCGGTCGAACCAGCCGGTGTACGTCCACTCCCACATGCTGCCTTCCTTGAGGTGGCAGTGGCCCTCGACCAAGCCCGGCATCAGCACCTTGTCGGCGAAGCGCTCGTCGAGCGTGTAGTCGCCCCATTCGGCGCAGCGCGCCAGGTCGCCGACGGCAAGGATGCGGCCTTCGCGCACCGCCACGTGCGTGGCGCGCGGTTGCATGGGGTTCATGGTGAGGATGCTGCGGGCGGCGTAGACGGTGGTCTGGGTCATGGCAGTGAAGGAGTGGGGATGGTTGCTAGGTTGTATGTTCGGCCAGCTCGCGCCGCATGCGGCGCAGCGACCATTCGAAAGCCAGGCGGCGGATCGGTTCGGGCGGAATGAAGCCCGGCCGGCTGCGCTGCAGCGTCTCGTCGAGCAACGGCGAGCGAACGCCCGCTGCATGGTCCGCCAGCAGGCTGCCGAGCGCCGTCATCTTCAGGATGCCCGAGGCGTTGCAGCCGGCCACCGCATGCAGGCCCTCGGCGAGCTGGCGCACGATCGGCGCATCGTTGCGCGTCATGCCGACCGCGCCGCCCCAGGCATGCTCGAAGACATCGGCGGGCAGGCCCGGGTAGCGTTCGCGCAGGCCGGCCTGCAGCATCGTGCGCACCTGTTCGGGCGCGAGCTCGTGCTTGTACGAAAAGCCCAGGCGCAGCATGTAGCGCCGGCCCCCCACCTTGCGACTGGTGGCCTCCAGGCGCTCGACCGGCGTCACGCCCCATTCGGCCGCGCCGCCCAGTGCCGCGGCCTCGCTGTCGCTGAGGGCGCGCGTGAGCCCGGCATAGGTGAAGACGGCAAGTTGGCGCGAGGCGGCATGGCCGAAGCCGGGCAAATCGGTGCCGACGCACAGCAAGACCTGGCGCGCGCGCACGCAATGCGGGCCGACCTGCAGTTCGTAGCCCTGGCGCTGCTGCAGGCCGCTCACGGGGCTGTCGGTGTACAGGGCCACGTTCGGCGGCAGCGTGTCGACGAGGCCGTGCACCAGCTCGGCCGGCTGCACCAGCGTGCAGTTGCGCAGCCCGAGCGCCGCGGTGTAGCGCGCGGTGCCGAGTTCGTCCTTGATCTCGCCGGGCGCGAGGCGGCGGTAGTGCACGCCGTGCGCGTCGAGCGTGCGCGTCAGGGCCTCGAGGTTCCGAGCACCCAGCGCCGTCGTGGCGGCCTTGTAGTGGCCGATGGCCTGCCAGCCGCAATCGATACTGCCGCCCTCGACGAGGGTGCGCAGGTGCTGCATGCCGTGCGCGAGCAGTCGCGCCTGCCAATCGCGCATGGCAGGGTCGCTGCCGCTCGCGATCTTGGCGTAGGGCAGGTCGAGCATGAAGCCCGAGTTGCGGCCCGAGCTGCTTTCGGCAGGCTGGCCGGCGTCGAGCAGCACGATGCGTTCGTCGGGGTAGCGCAGCGCCAGCGCGCGAGCCGCGGCGAGTCCGGCGTAGCCGGCACCGACCACGGCGAAGCGCGCTTGCAGGTCGGCCTGCAGCGGCCCGCGCGGGGTTGCGCGGTGGCGTGCGATGGCGTTCCAGCCGCTCGGTGTGTGGTAGCGCCGCGGTGTGATCACGCTAGGCTGGGAGTTGCAGCGGGGCCACCGGCTGGCCGCCGACGCTCTCCACGCGCCGGCACCGCACCCAGTGATCCGGTGCCACTTCGCGCAGCGGCGGCAGCTCGGCCGCGCAGGCGGGCTCGGCCACCGGGCAGCGGCCGGCAAAGCGGCAGCCGGCCGGCGGGTTGATCGGGCTCGGCGGATCGCCCGTGAGCTTGATGCGCTGCGCGGCGCGCTGGCGTCCGCCGTGCACCGTCGGCACCGCCGACATCAGCGCCACGCTGTAGGGATGCAGCGGCCGCGCGAAGAACGCTTGGCGCGGTGCGCGCTCGACGATCTGGCCCAGGTACATCACCGCGATGTCGTCGCAGATGTGCTCGACCACGGCCATGTCGTGCGAGATGAACAGGTAGGTCAGGCCGAGTTCACGCTGCAGCCGTGCGAGCAGGTTCAGGATCTGCGCGCGGATCGCGATGTCGAGCGCCGACACCGGCTCGTCGCAGACCACGAGTTCGGGCTGCGTGGCGAGTGCGCGCGCGATGTTGATGCGCTGGCGCTGGCCGCCCGAGAACTGGTGCGGAAACAGGTGCTGCTGCTCGGGCCGGAGGCCCACCTGCATGAACAGCTCGGCCACGCGTGCATCGCGCTCGGCCGGCGTGCCGATGCCCATGAGGTCGAGCGGCGCGCGCACCGCTGCGCCGGCACGCTCGCGCGGATTGAGCGAGGAGTACGGGTCCTGGAAGATGATCTGCAGCCGCCGGCGCGCCTGCCGCAGCGCCTCGCCCTCGAGCTTGCCGAGGTCGGTGTCGCCGAGGCGGATATGCCCGGCCGTGACCGGCGACAGCCGCATCACGGCCAGCGCGGTGGTGGTCTTGCCCGAGCCCGATTCGCCGACCACGGCGAGCGTGCTGCCGCGGCGCACCGTGAACGAGACGCCGTCCACGGCCTTGACCACCTCGGGCGGCTTGAACCAGCCGGACCGGGCGCGCGGAAAATGCACTTGCAGGTCGTCGACCTGTAGCAACGTGTCTGGGGTCATCGCGTTCATGCCACCACCTCTTCTGCATGCAGCCAACAGGCCGCGCCGTGCGGCGTGGCCTCGTCAGCGCCGAGTTCGAACATGGGCGGCACCTCGCTCGCGCAGCGCGGCATCGCATGCGGGCAGCGCTCGCGGAACGCGCAGCCGTGGCCCAGCTCCCAGATCGAGGGCACCACGCCGTCGATCTCGGCGAGGTCGTCGCGCCGCCCCCCGATGCTGCTGCCGAGCTCGGGCAGGCAGCCGATCAGCCCGCGCGTGTAGGGATGGCCCGGCGCGCCGAGCACCTGTTCGCAGCTGCCCTGTTCGATCACGCGGCCGGCATACATCACCATCACGCGGTCGGCCATCTCGGCCACCGCGCCCATGTCGTGCGTGATCAGCAGGATGGCCGTGCCCTTCTCGCGCTGCAGGTCGCGCAGCAGGTCGAAGATCTGGGCCTGCACCGTCACGTCGAGGGCGGTGGTCGGTTCGTCGGCGATCAGGATGTCGGGCCGGCAGGCCAGCGCCATCGCGATCATCACGCGCTGGCGCATGCCGCCCGAGAGCTGGTGCGGGTATTCGTGCACGCGCCGCTCGGGCGCCGGAATGCCGACCTGCTGCAGCATCTCGATGGCGCGCTGGTGCGCCGCGTTGCCGTCGAGGCCGGCATGCAGCCGCAACGATTCGGCGATCTGCTCGCCCACGGTGAACACCGGGTTCAGCGAGGTCATGGGCTCCTGGAAGATCATCGAGATGCGGTTGCCGCGCACCTGGCGCATGCGATCGGTGCTCGCGGCCACCAGGTCTTCGCCCTGGAACAGCACACGCCCGCCGCTGATGCGGCCCGGCGGCGACGGAATGAGCCTGAGCAGCGCCAGCGCCGTCATGCTCTTGCCGCAGCCCGATTCGCCGACCACGCAGAGCGTCTCGCCGGCACGCAGTTCGAAGTCGACGCCGTTGAGCACCATGGCGCGGCCGCGGCGGCCGCTGAATTCGACGCGCAGGTCGTTCACCTGCAGCAATGCAGCTTCTTGTGTCATCAGCGTTCCCTCAGTTTGGGGTTGAGGGCGTCGTTGAGGCCGTCGCCGATCAGGCTCACGGCCAGCACGGTGATGAAGATCGCCGCACCCGGGAAGAGCACGGGCCACCAGGCGCTCAGCACGTACTGCCGCGACGAGCCGATCATCAGGCCCCAGCTCATCTGGTTGGGGTCGCCCAGGCCGAGGAACGACAGGCCGGCCTCGAACAGGATGGCCGCGCCGATCGCCAGCGTGGCCGACACCACCAGCGGCGGCAGTGCGTTGGGCATGATCACTTTCCAGATGATGCGCGCGTGGCGCGCGCCGATGGCGCGCTCGGCGCGCACGAACTCCAGCCCGCGGATCTTCAGGAACTCGGCGCGCGCGAGCCGCGCCGTCGAAGGCCAGCTCACGCTGCCGATCGCCAGCGTGACCGTGATCAGCGAAGGCGAGAACAGCGTGACCACCACCATCGCGAACAGCAGCGAGGGCAGCACCTGGAAGAACTCGGTCACGCGCATGAGCACCGCGTCGACGCGGCCGCCGTAGTAGCCCGCCATGGCGCCCAGCGTCACGCCGATGGTGACCGACAGCAGCGCGGCGATGGCGCCCACGGCCAGCGTGGCGCGCCCGCCGTGGATGATGCCGGTGAGCACGTCGCGGCCGAGCTGGTCGCTGCCGAGCCAGGCTTCTTCGGTGAAGGGCGGTGTCATCGGCGCCGTGATCATCTCGAACGGATCGGCCGGGTACACCCACGGGCCGACGATGGACACCAGCACGACGACGAGCAGGATCGCCATGCCGACGATGGCGGCCGGGTTGCGCATGAACATGCGCAATGCCTCGACGCCGGGATGTTCGACCTTGATGGTTTTGTTCATGAGGTCTTGATGCGTGGGTCGATCAGTCGGTAGCACAGGTCGGTGACCATGTTCATGACGATGACGACGATGGAGGAGAACAGCAGCACGCCGAGGATGGTCGGGTAGTCGCGCCGCAGCACCGAGTCGAAGGCCAGCCGGCCGAGTCCGGGCCAGTTGAACACCGTCTCGACCAGGATCGCGCCGGCCAGCACGTTGCCGAACTGCAGGCCCAGCACCGTGACCACCGGCAGCAGCGCATTGCGCAGCGCATGCTTGTAGAGCACCACGCTTTCGGCCAGGCCCTTGGCACGCGCGGTGCGAATGTAGTCGGCACCGAGCACGTCGAGCATCGACGAACGCGCGAGGCGGCTGTACTGCGCGAGGTAGATCACGGCCAACGTGACCGTCGGCAGCACCAGGTGGTGCAGCACGTCGAGCATGCCGCCCCAGAAGCCGTCGACCGGATCGGGCGCGCGCATGCCCGAGACCGGCAGGATCGGCCACACCGATGCGAACAGCAGCACCAGCATGATGCCGGTCCAGAACACCGGTGCCGCGAAACCGACCAGCGACAGCACGGTGATCGCCTGCGACAACAGGCCATTGGGCTTGCGTGACGACAGAACGCCGAGCAGCGTGCCGAGCACGAAGGCCAGGACCACCGAACTCAGCACCAGCAGCAGCGTGGCCGGTACGCGCTCGAGGATCATCTGCGAGACCGGCAGGTTGAAGTAGTACGAGTAGCCCAGGTCGCCGCTGGCGACCTTGCCGAGGTAGATGCCCAACTGCGTGAGGAACGGGCGGTCGAGGCCGTACTGCTTGCGCAGGTCGGCCATGAGTTCGGGGCTCATGCCGCCCGAGGCGCCGGCGATGGTTTCGACCGGGTCGCCCGGCGCGGAATGCACCAGCACGAAGTTCAGGACCACGACCGCCAGGACCAGCAGCAGGCCCTGGATCAGTCGGGAAGCGAGGAGGCGGAGGAAAGCCATCGTGGCGGCGCCGTTGTCGTTGTTGTCGTCGTCGTGGTGGTGGTCGCCGCGCCTACTTCAGGAACACCTCGTCGTACGGCGAGGCCGGGCCCCAGATGGTCGTCGGCACGTTGGCCACGTTCTTGCGCGTGACCGTGTGGTAGGGCGAATCGTTGATGAAGATGATCGGCACTTCGTCGGTCACGATCTTCTGGAACGTGGCGTAGTAGGCCTTGCGCTTGGTCGGGTCGAGCAGCGTGCCGGCGGTGTTGAGCAGCTCGTCGACCTTGGGGTTGGCGTACGACTGCGTGTTGGTCCAGATGATGGGCTTGATGTTGGTCGAGAGGTAGGTGCGGTGCACGCCGATCACCGGATCGCCCCAGTTGAACACCACGTCCATCGACATGTCGAAGTCGTGCGTGGCAAGGCGCTTGGCCCAGGCCGGGAAGTCGGCCGAGGCGCGCACCTCCACCGTGACGCCGATCTTCTTGAGCTGCGCGCGCACGTACTCGGCCACGTTCTTCTGCTGGTCGTCGTTGCCCGGCAGGTAGTCGATGGTCAGCTTGAGGCGTTCGCCGCCGTTGCCGGGTTTCAGGCCCGCTTCGTCGAGCAGCGCGGCGGCCTTCTTCAGGTCGAGCGGGTAGCGAACCAGGTCGTCGGTCGCGAACGGGCTGCTCGCCACGATCGGGCCGTCGGCCGGCGTTGCGAAACCGCCCATCAGTGCTTTGGTGATGAACTTCTTGTCGATGGCATAGGCGATGGCCTTGCGCACGCGCACGTCGTTGAGCGGCTTCTTTGCTGTATTGAAGGCAAGCCAGTTGAGGGCGCCGATGCCCTCGTAGCCCTTGTTGGTCAGCGCAATGTCGGTGCTGTTCTTGAGCCGCCGGAGTTCGGGAGAGGTCGAGAGGTAAGGGAACATCTGAATGTCGCCGCGCTCGAGGCTCAGGATGATGCTCGCGGCATCGGGCACGATGTTCAGCACGACCTTGTCGAGGTAGGGCTTGCCGGGCAGGAAGAACTTGTCGAAGCGCTCCATCACCACGCGCCGGCCGGCCTGGAACTCGACGAGCTTGAACGGTCCCGAGCCGACCACGTCGTTGCTGTTGCGCGGATGGTTCTTCAGGTCGGTGCCGTCGCCGTAGATGTGCTTGGGCAGGATCGGCGCGAGCGCGGGGCTCATGGCCAGCAGGATCGCCGGGTGCGGCGTGCTCATGCGGATGATGGCCGTGTGCGCATCAGGCGTGTCGACCTTCTCGACCGGCGCCAGCATGGTCTGGAACGGATGGTTGGCCTTGATCGCCATGATCGAGAACGCCACGTCGGCCGAGGTCACGGGCTTGCCATCATGGAACACCGCGTTCTTGCGCAGGTTCAGCGTGAGCGACATGCCGTCGTCGGCGAGCTTCCACGACTCGGCGAGGTAAGGCTGCGGATTCCACTTGTCGTCATAGCGCAGCGGGCTCGCGAACAGCTGCGCCGACGGGATCGCCGTGGCCGTGCCCGACTGGACCGCGCCGTTCAGGTGACGCGGCACCTGGGTGTAGCCGACCACCAGCGTGCCGCCGCGCTTGGGTTCCTGCGCAACGGCCGGCAGGGGCACGAGCGCGCTGGCGCCGAGCAATGCCGCCGACAACAAGACACCGCGGCGATGGGATAGCAAATGGAACATGGATCGACCTCCTGGAACTTCTGTGGATTGGGACGCCCTTGCGGGCCGCACTCGACGATAGGCGCAGGTCGAGCGGGACCGAAGAGCCAACCGTAGCCAAGTTGAAGGGCCAGAAGGCACGGGTTTGCCCCGTTGTGTGGCGGTGCGATGCGCCACTTCGGTGAATGCACCTCGGCCGCGCGGCCGAGAGTGTCAACAACTACTTTTCGTCGCGCAGCCAGTACCACTTGTAAAGCATGCGCTGGCCGAGGCGGCGGAATGGCGCGAAGGCCGGCGACTCGACCAGCCCGAGCACGTTTGGAAAGGGCAGCGGCGAGCGGTAGATCGGCAGTTCGAAGACCTCGCGGCCCGCGTCCTTGCCCGCGATGCGCTCGGCCAGGCGCTTGCCGGCCCAGGTCGAGAACGAGACGCCGTTGCCGCCGTAGCCCACGGCATACCAGATCGACTTGTCGCTGTCGGGCTGCGCGATGCGCGGCATCATGTCGTGGCTCACGTCGACCCAGCCCCACCACGAGTAGTCGATGCGGATGCCCGCGAGCGGCGGGAACTTGCGCGCGATCGCATCGGTGAGCAGCTTTAGGTGCATCGGATGCTCGGCGTCGGCGCCGCTGACGGCGCTGCGGCTGCCGATCTGCAGCCGGTTGCCCTTGAGCAGCCGGTAATAGAAGCGCAGCGTGCGCGTGTCGGTCAGGAAGGTCAGCGACTTGAAGTTGGTGGCCTGCAGTTCCGACTCGGTCAGCGGCCGCGTGACCACCGAGTTCGAGAGGATCGGCATGATGCGGTTCTTCAGCGCCGGATTCAGCGCCTGGCCGGTGTAGCCGCCGGTGCATACCGCCACACGGCGCGCGCGCACCACGCCGCCGGGCGTGCGCAGGTGGTGCACGCCGTCGATCGTCTGCCAGCCCTGCACCGGGCTCGAGGTGTGCACCGTCACGCCGAGGCCGCGCGCCTTCTGCAATAGGCCGAAGGTGAACTTCAGCGGATGGATGCCCACCCCTTCGGGTTCGAACATGGCGCCGCAGGCCTCGCGCTCGTCGCAATAGTCGCTTCGCACCTCTTCGGCCGTGAGCATGCGCGTGCCGTAGCCGAACTGTTCGCGCATCAGGCGCGCCTCGGCTTCGAGCACCGGGAGCTTCTCGGGCCGGTGCGCCAGATAGAGATGGCCACCGTCGAAGGCATCGCAATCGATCTGGGTGGTGAGATGCTTGAAGTTCTCGAAGCCGCCGCGAATCTCGGCGTCGAGCCGCCGCGCGGTGTCGATGCCCCAGCGCTCGATCCATTGCGAACGCTTGAGCCGGCCGCTTGCGTTTTGCCCCTGGCCGCCGCTGCGGCTCGAGCAACCCCAGGCGGCCTGGTTGGCCTCGAGCACCGTGGCCCGGATGCCGTGCTCCTGCGCGAGATAGAGCGCGGTCGACATGCCCGTGGCACCCGAGCCGATGATGGCCACGTCGACGTCGATGTCGTTGTGCAGCGGGCCGTCGTCCTCGGGCGGCGTGCCGGCGCTTGCCACCCACCAGGTAGGCGCATAGGCGCGGCCCGCGCCCGGATCGGACGCGACCAGCGGGTCGTAGCGCGGGTCGTACGGCCGGCCCGTGGGCTGCGGTTCGGACGACGCCGGGGAGAACGCGGCAGTGCCGGAAGGCATGGTCATGGGGTGGCTCCGCGGCGGCTACTTGGCAGCGGGCAGGTTGGGGCGTGCCTTGCGGAACACGTTCTTCAGGTGGATCTTTCCGCCGCGGAACGTGAACACGTCGATGCCGTCGCTCTCGATGCGGCCGCCGTCGGCCGCGGTGCCGGTGAAGGTCCATTGCGAGGTGCCGAAGTCGCCCTGCACGAAGTGCTTGCCGTTGGTCCACTGCGCATCGGGCACCGCCTCCCAGGCTGCGGCAAAGGCGCGGCGCACCGCTTCGGTGCCGACGTGGCGCGTGCCGCAGGCATCGGGGCCGGCGGCGGTCTGGAAGATGCAGTCGTCGGTCATGAAGGACATCAGCGCGTCGATGTCGTGGCGGTTCCAGGCGTCGCTGAACTCGGCGAGGGTGTCGGTGGTCACGGTGGATGAATCGACTGGGGATGAAGATGGCAGTGCAGTCACGCAAGGGCTCCTGAATTGAATGCTGCAAGCGTAGGCAGCACGCTCGCCGGGCGATAGGGCCAGATGGGGGAATTCGACCGAGCCAGAACGCAGCCCTTGCCCTACACTGCGGCGCCTATGGCCAACCACCGAGCGACCCAGTGGGCGCAGCTTTTCGCGTTGCCCGACCAACCCGCGCTGCCGCTGCAGGGTCGATTGCGTGCCGCCGTCGTGCAGGCGATCCTCGAAGACCACCTGAGTCCCGGCGCGTCATTGCCCTCGTCGCGCGAACTGGCCACGCTGCTCGGTTTGAGCCGCAACACGGTCACTTCGGCCTACCTGCAGCTGATCGACGAAGGCTTCCTCGAGGCGCGTCCGCGCAGCGGCGTGTTCGTGGCGCGCAATGCCCGCCCGCTGTCGGCCGCGCATGCCGAGCCGCTGGTGGGGCGCAGCGGCCAGTCGAGCCAGCCGCCCGACTGGCCGGCGCGCGTGCTGCGCTCGCTGCAGGACAAGCCCACGCTTTCCAAGCCCGACCGCTGGCGCGACTATCCGTACCCCTTCGTCTACGGCAACTACGACCCGCAGCTCTTTCCGACCGAAGACTTCCGCGAATGCTGTGCGCGCAGCCTGGCGCGCTCGCAGCTGCCGCACTGGACGCCCGACTTCGAGACCGACGACGTGCCCGAGCTGATCGAACAGATCCGCACGCGGCTGTTGCCCAAGCGCGGCGTGTTTGCCTTGAAGGAGGAGATCCTCGTCACACTCGGTGCGCAGCATGCGTACTACCTGTTGGCCGATGCGCTATTCGGCGAGCAGACGCGCGTCGGCCTCGAGGAGCCCGGCCATCCGCATGCGCGCAACAGCTTCTCGATGCGCAACCCCAAGTGGGTCGAGGTGGCGGTCGACGACGAGGGCCTGGTCGTCGATGCGCTGCCGGCGGCCGACTACCTCTTCGTGACCCCGTCGCACCAGAGCCCGACCACCGCCACGCTGAGCCTGGAGCGCAGGCAGTGGCTGCTGCGCAAGGCCGAACTGCAGGACTTCGTCATCATCGAGGACGACTACGAGGCCGAAAACCTCTATGAGGGCACGCCGATGCCCGCGCTCAAGAGCCTCGACAAGACGGGCCGGGTCATTTACGTGGGCTCGGTGTCCAAGAGCCTTTCGCCCGCGTTGCGGCTCGGCTTCATCGTGGCGCCGCGCGCGCTGATCAAGGAACTGCGGCTGATCCGCCACGCGATGGTGCGGCACCCGAGCGCGTTCCTGCAGCATGCCTATGCGCTGTTCCTTTCGCTCGGCCACCACGAGTCGCATGCGCGGCGCGTGAATGCCGCGATGCAGGATCGGCTCGCGATCGCCGCCAAGGCCCTGCGCGAGCATCTGCCGGAGTTCGATTTCACGCTGCCGCAGGGCGGGGCCTCGATCTGGGTGCGGGCGCCTGCGTGGGTGGATGCGGGGGAACTGTCGCTGATGGCGCGCAGCCATGGCGTGCTGATCGAGGCGGGGGACGTGTTCTTTGCGAAGCCGCCTTATCCGTGTCCCTTCTTCCGGCTGCGGTTGTCATCGATTGCGGCGGGACAGATTCTGGCGGGGATCCAGGCGCTGGGAGCGGCGTTCGAGGAGTTGGCGTTGGCGCGGGGGGAGGTTCGGGCGCATTGAGGCTGTTGGTTTCGTTTGTTGCCTGAGGCCGGGTTTCGCCCCGGCGGGCGACTCACTTTCTTTTGCTTCGCCAAAAGAAAGTAAGCAAAGAAAAGGCGACCCTGCTGTCTGTGTCCCTCCGCTTCGCTACGGGCAACCTGCGGTGCTCGGCTGCGGCGGGGGTCCGCAGAACTCGCTTCGCTCAAACAGCTGCGGCCCTGATCCCGCCTCCGCCTGCGCTCCTCGGCACAGCCAGAAGGGGTGGGCCCCCACGGGCCATCGCTTCGCTCGGCCCCGAATATTCACCAGAGCCTTTGCTTCGCTCGGCTGCCTTGCTCCCTCTCCCTCCGGGAGAGGGCTGGGGTGAGGGCAACTGCGGTGGACAAAGCGCGTCTCTGCCAACGCTGCCTGCCCTCACCCTGACCCTCTCCCGGAGGGAGAGGGAAAAAGAGGGAACGAGCGCACCGAGGCCGTGCGCCCCATCCCCAACGCACCAGAACGAGGGTATTTCCCAACCCCCTGGCTCCATCCTCCCCCCGATGCTGGTACTTCCTCCCGAGCGCCAACGGGTGCAAAGTCCGCCCAGCTTCACCACCATCACCCGGAGGAAAAGAAATGACCACGTCCCGCCGTCTCTCCCTGAAATGCGCAGCCACCCTCACTGCCGCTGCCATGCTGTGCGCAGGCTCCGCTTTCGCACAGAGCAAAAAGGAACTCACCTTCGCGCACCAGGACATGCTCGTGCCGCTGCGGCTCGTCATGGAATCGGGCGAGGTCGAGAAGGCCACCGGCTACAAGATCAACTGGCGGATGTTCTCGGGCGGCGGCGACGTGATCCGCGCCATGGCCTCGGGCGACGTGCAGATGGGCGAAACGGGCTCGAGCCCGCTCACCGCCGCGGCCAGCCAGGGGCAGGACATCAAGCTGTTCTGGATCTCGGCCGACATCGCCAATGCCGAGGCGCTCGTGGCGCGCAACGCATCGGGCATCAACAGCATGAAGGACCTGGCCGGCAAGAAGGTCGCCACGCCCTTCGTCTCGACCGCGCACTACCAGCTCATGGCCGGCATGAAGATGGAAGGCGTCGACGCGAGGAAGGTCAACGTCATGAACATGCGCCCGCCCGAGATCGCGGCCGCCTGGGAGCGCGGCGACATCGACGCCACCTTCATCTGGGACCCGGTGCTTTCCAAGATCCGTTCGAACGGCAAGGTCATCGCCACCTCTGGCAGCATCGGCCAGCGCGGTGCGCCGACCTTCGAGGGCATCGTGGTCAACGCCAAGTGGGCGGCCGAGAACGAGCCGTTCATGATCGCCTTCGTCAAGGCGCTGAACCGTGCGAACGAGGAGTACAAGGCCTCCGGCAAGAGCTGGACGCCCGATTCGCCGCAGACCAAGGCGATGGCCAAGTGGACCAAGGCCGACCCGAAGAACGTGGGCGCGGTGATGGCGCTCTACAGCTTCCCGACCATGGCCGAGCAGGTGTCTCCCACCTGGCTGGGCGGCGGCGCGGCCAAGGCCATGGCGGGCACGGCGGCTTTCCTGAAGGAGCAGGGCCGGGTGCAGGAAGTCAAACCCGACTACGCGGCCTTCGTAACCACCACCTACGTCGAGAAGGCGATGGCCAAGTAAGGCACCCCCCATGCCCACGCTCGACATCCGCGACCTCACGGTCAACTACGCCGTCAAGGGCGGCACGCTGCAGGCGCTGGCGCCGGTCAACCTCACCATGCGCGATGGCGACTTCGTCGTCGCACTGGGCGCCTCGGGCTGCGGCAAGACCACGCTGCTCAATTGCATCGCGGGCTTCCTGCCGCCGTCCAGTGGGCAGATCCTGCTCGATGGCCAACCCGTGGTCGGCCCTGGCGCCGACCGCGGCGTGGTGTTCCAGAAGCATGCGCTCATGCCCTGGCTCGACGTGCGCGACAACGTGGCCCTGGGCATGCGGCTCGCCGGCGTCGGCAAGGCCGAGCGCGACCGCGTCGCCGAAGAGAAACTGGCGCTGGTCGGCCTGCAGAAGTACGCCGACCGCGCCGTCTACGAACTCTCGGGCGGCATGCAGCAGCGCGTGGGCATCGCTCGCGCGCTGGCCAGCGACCCCGCCGTGCTGCTCATGGACGAACCCATGGGGGCGCTCGACGCCTTCACGCGCGAGCAGGTGCAGGAGATCCTGCTGAAGGCCTGGTCGACGTCGAACAAGATGGTGTTCTTCATCACCCACTCGGTCGAAGAAGCACTGTTCCTCGCGACGCGGCTGATCGTGATGAGCCCGAGCCCGGGGCGCATCTCGCACATCTACGACGACGTGCCGTTCTCGCGCCAGTTCCTCGCGCACGGCGATTCGCGCAAGGTCAAGTCCGAGCCCGAGTTCATCCGCATGCGCGAGGAGGTGCTCTCGATCATTCACCACCGCGAGGCCGAACATGCCTGAGGCCACCATGGCAACAACACCTTCCGCCACCGTCGTCACCCCACCCACCCGGCCCGCTGCGCCGCCGCCGGTGGCGGCCGGCACCCAGCTCAAGACCAGCGCCTTCAAGGTGCCCGGCGAGGGCTCGAGCGTGACCATCAGCGTGGTCACCGTGGCGGGGCTCATCGCGCTGTGGTTCCTCGTCACGAACATGGGCTGGGTCAAGCCGCTCTTCCTGCCGTCGCCGCAAGCCGTGTTCCAGCAGTTCCACGAATACCTCACGGGCCAGGCCAACGACAAACCGCTGTGGCAGCACTTCCTCGCGAGCATGTTCCGCGTGTTCTCGGCCTTCCTGCTGGCCTGCGTCACGGCCATTCCGGTGGGCATCGCGATGGGCATGAGCCGCGTCTGGCGCGGCATCTTCGATCCGCCGCTGGAGTTCTACCGGCCGCTGCCGCCGCTCGCGTACCTGCCGCTGATCATCATCTGGTTCGGCATCGACGAGCTGCCGAAGGTGCTGCTGATCTTCCTGAGCTGCTTCGCGCCGCTCGCGCTGGCCGCGCGCTCCGGCATGCGCAGCGCCTCGCAGGAGCAGATCAATGCGGCCTACTCGATGGGTGCCAGCTACGTGCAGGTGATCCGGCACGTGATCCTGCCGTCGGCGCTGCCGGACATCCTGGTGGGCATGCGCATCGCGATCGGCTTCGGCTGGACCACGCTGGTCGCGGCAGAGATGGTGGCCGCCAACATGGGCCTGGGCCAGATGGTGCTCAATGCGTCGAACTTCCTTCGCACCGACATCGTCATCATGGGCATCATCGTCATTGGCGTGGTGGCGTACCTCTTCGACCTGCTGATGCGCTGGCTCGAGCGACGTCTGGTGCCCTGGAAAGGGCGCATGTAGTAGGCGCCGGCCGCGGCGGCAACACCGGCTGCAGCGCCGGGATCGCCGACAGCACTGGCGCGCTGCCGGCGACGCTGCCCACGGCCGGCAGCATCGACTGTTCCAGGAAGTCGAGCATCGCGCGCATCGCCGCGCTGTTGTGGCGGCGCTGCGAATAGGCGGCGTACAGCCAGTGGTCGTGCGGCATGTGCTCGCGCAGCACCGGCACCAGCGCCCCGCGCTCCAGGTGCGACTGCGCCAGCGGCTCGGGCACATAGGCCACGCCGGCGCCGCGCAGCGCCAGTTCGATGAGCGCGAGGGCGTCGTTGGCTTCCATGCGGCTGTGCACCGGCACCTCGTAGGCCTTACCGCCGGTTTCGAACGGCAGGTGCGAGGTGGGCGCCGCCGAATAGCTCAGCACGTCGTGCCGGCCCAGGTCTTCGGGCACCTGCGGCATGCCGCGCCGGGCCCAGTAGGCGGGGCTGGCGCAGACCACCATCTCGAACTGCACCAGCCGGCGCACGATCAGGTTCATGTCGTCGATGCGCCCGCCTGTCAGGTGGATGTCGATGCCTTCCTCGATCAGGTCGACCGCGCTGTTGGTGAACACCAGGCTCACGTACACGTCCGGGTAGCGCTGGATGAATTCGGCAATCACGTCCGAGAGCCAGCCTGCGATCAGGCCGTGCGGCGCGCTCATGCGCAGCCGTCCGCGCGGATGCGCACCGTGCGCCTGCAGGTCGTTGAGCGTGTTCTCGGCCATCGCCACCAGCTCGGTGCTGCGATCGAGCAGCACCTGCCCGGCGTCGGTCAGGCTCAGCGAGCGCGTGGAGCGGTTGAGCAGGCGCACGCCGCTGCGCTGCTCCAGCTCTGCCACGTAGCGGCTCACCGTGGCTTTCGACATGCCGAGGGAAATGGCTGCGCGGGAGAAGCTGCGCCGGAACGCGACTTCGCGAAATGTCTTGATGAGATCGAGGCCGTCCATGGTGGCCGCATTGTTCCAGTTCCCGCAAAGGCCGCAGATCCGGCAGGCCCATTCCTGCGTATAGCGCGTGCCGGCACCACGCCCCGGGGCCGCGAACAAGGAGCCATGCGCATGTCGCAAACCGCTGAATTTGCCATCCGCTCGGTGGAGCAGGGCCTGGTGCCCGATCGCCTGCTGCGGCTCGGCATCCGCCGCCTGCTGAAGGCGCGGCTGGCCGAACTGCACGGCGGTGCCGCGGCACCGGCCGCCGACCTGACGCGGGAGTTCATCCGCGGCATACGCTCGGCCGAACTCGCACCCCTGCCCGAGAAGGCCAACGAACAGCATTACGAGGTTCCCGCGGGCTTTTTCGGCGTGGTGCTCGGCCGCCACCGCAAGTACAGCAGCTGTTTCTGGCCCGAAGGCGTCGAGACGCTGACGCAGGCGGAGGCCGCGGCGCTCGCGGCGACCTGTGCCCGGGCCGGGCTGTCGGACGGACAGGACGTGCTCGAGCTCGGTTGCGGCTGGGGCTCGCTGTCGCTCTGGATGGCGCAGCACTATCCGGCCAGCCGGATCACCGCGCTGTCCAACTCCCATTCGCAGCGCGCGTACATCGAGGCCGAAGCCGCGCGCCGCAACCTGCACAACCTGAGTGTGGCGACCCGTGACTTCAACGACTTCGACACGGCCGAGCGCTTCGACCGCATCGTGTCGGTCGAGATGTTCGAGCACCTGCGCAACTGGCCGCGCGCCTTTGCCAACTTGGCGCGCTGGCTGCGCGCCGATGGCCGCTTCTTCATGCACGTCTTTGCGCACCGCGGCGCGCCCTATGCCTTTGTCGAACGCGACGCGAGCGACTGGATGAGCCGCCACTTCTTCTCGGGCGGCATGATGCCGAGCGACGACCTCGCGCTGCGCTGCCAGGACGACCTGCGCCTGCTCGACCAGTGGCGCTGGGATGGCACGCACTACCAGCGCACCGCCGAGGAATGGCTGCGCAACATGGACGCGCACCGCGCCATGCTGCTGCCGCTGTTCAAGGCCACCTACGGCGACGATGCCGATGTGTGGTGGACGCGCTGGCGGCTCTTCTTCCTATCGGTGGCCGAGCTCTTCGGCTTCGACGCTGGCCAGCGCTGGTGGGTGAGCCACTATCTTTTCGAGCGGCGCGCATGACGGCCTCGGTGCAGGTGGCGAACTTCGTCGTGTTCCAGCTGGCCTGGTTCGCCGCGGTGCTCGGCGCCGCGCATGGCATGCCGCTGGCCGGTACGGCTTGCGTGGCGGCGGCCGTCGGCTGGCACTTGTGGGTTTCGGCCCGGCCCGCGCAGGAAGCGCGGCTCGTGGCACTGGCCTGCGTGGTTGGGCTGGCCGTGGAGATGGCCATCGTGCAGCAAGGCAACGTGGCCTATCCGTCCGGCCAGCCGGTGCCGCAGTTGCCGCCTTACTGGATCGTCGCGCTGTGGGGCCTGCTCGCCATCGCGCTCAACGTGACGATGCGCTGGCTGCGTCCGCGGCTTGGGCTGGCCGCGGTGCTCGGGGCCATCGTGGGGCCGCTGTCCTTCGTCTCGGGCGTGCGGCTCGGCGGCGCGCAGTTCGTGCATGCCGAGCCCGCGCTGCTGACGCTGGCGGTGGTCTGGGCGGTGCTGCTGCCGGCCCTGGTGCGGTTGTCGATGCGCTTCGACGGCGTGATGTCGGCGGAGGCGCGACATGCCTGACGTTTCCTTCGGCCTGGTCGGCGCCGCGCTCGCTGGCCTCGCGTTCACTGCCACGCTGGCCTTCGGCACCTGGCTCGCGAGCCTGGCGCGGCACGATGCAAGCCTGGTCGACCGTATCTGGTCGCTGTGCATCGCGGGGGCGGGCGCGGTGTATTTCTTCTTGCTGCCGCCGCAGGCCGGGCTGCGCGGGCTTGGCATGCTGCTGCTCGCCGCGGTATGGGCGCTGCGGCTGAGCCTGTTCATCACCTGGCGCAATTGGGGCCACGGCGAAGACCGGCGCTACCGCGAGATTCGCGCGCGCAACGAGCCGAATTTCGGGCTCAAGAGCCTGTACCTGGTGTTCGGCTTGCAGGCGGTGCTGGCGTGGACCGTCTCGGCGCCGCTGCTGGCCGGCATGCGCGGCCAGGGCGCGCTCGGTGCCCTCGATGCCGCGGGCTTCGCGCTGGCCGCCTTCGGCCTGGGCTTCGAGGCCATTGCCGATGCGCAGATGGCGCGCTTCAAGGCCGACCGCGCGAACGAGGGTCGGGTGATGGACCGCGGCCTCTGGCGCTACACGCGGCATCCCAACTACTTCGGCGAATGTTGCGTCTGGTGGGGGCTCTGGCTCGTGGCCATGGGCGGCGCGGGATGGGGTGGCGCCTGGAGCATCGTGTCGCCCGTGCTCATGACGGTGCTGCTGCTCAAGGTTTCGGGCGTGCGCCTGCTCGAGAAGGACATTGCCGAACGCCGTCCGGCCTACCGCGACTACATCGCGCGGACCAACGCGTTCTTGCCCGGACCTGTGCGAAGGGAGACACCATGACGAAAATGCAATGGGTCGCCGTGCTGGCCTGCGCGACGCTGCCCTGTGCCGTACAAGCGAACGAATGGAACTTCAGCGTCTTCCTCGACGACAAGCCGATCGGCGAGCACCGCTTCAGCGTGACGGGCCCGACCGAAGCGCGCAAGGTGCTCAGCGAGGCCGGCTTCGCCGTCAAGCTGCTGGGCCTGACCGTGTACCGCTACCGCCACCGTGCGGTCGAACAGTGGCGCGGCGACTGCCTGCGCACGCTCGATGCAAGCACCGACGACGACGGCGAGACGAGCCGGGTGCGCGCCGAGCCCGCGGGCGACGGGCTCGCCGTGACGGTTGGCACCGGCACCGCCGCGCAGACGCTGCCGGGCTGCGTCATGAGCTTTGCCTACTGGAACCCCGTCATCCAGCGCCAGGCGCGGCTGCTCAATGCGCAGAACGGCCGCTACGAGAGCGTGCAGGTCCGCCCGTTGGCAGGCGGGACGCTGGCGGTGCGCGGCCAAAGTATCGCGGCCATGCGCTGGCGCATCGACGGCGCGGCGCAGCCGATCGACGTCTGGTATTCGGCCGAGGGCGAATGGCTCGGGCTGGATTCGACGGTCGAGGGCGGGCGCAGGCTGTCGTACCGCCTGAAGTGATCTTTTGCCTTCTTGGCTTTCACACGAACAACAGGAGTTTTTCCATCATGTCCCTTCGGCAATTCGCCATCGCCTACCTCGCCGCGGCCGTGGTTTTTCTGGTGCTCGACGCCATCTGGCTGACCACGATGGCCGACCGGCTCTATCGTCCGGTGCTCGGCCACCTGATGCTCGAACGCTTCGCGCTCGCACCGGCCGTGCTTTTCTACGTGATCTACCTCGTCGGGGTGGTGGTGTTCGCGGTATCGCCCGCGCTCGCCAGCGGGCGCTGGCTCAGCGCGCTGGGCCACGGCGCGCTGCTCGGCCTCCTGGCCTATGCGACCTACGACCTGACCAACCAGGCCACGCTCAAGGATTGGTCATGGACCGTGACGATCGCCGACCTGTGCTGGGGCACCTTCGTGACCGCCGTATCGGCGGCCGCGGCCGCGAAGGCCGCGCTGACCTTCGGCGCGGCGCGCTGAGTCAGCCGGCCGCGTAGGGCGTCTCGGGCACCTGCATGTGGAAGCTGGCATTGAGCATGTTCCACGAGCGGATCGCGCAGACCGCAAAGGTGAGGTCCGCGACCTCGGCGTCGCTGAAGTGACGTCTCACGGCCTCGAAGTCGGCATCGCTGGGCGTACGCTGCGGCACCGCGTTGACGGCCTCGGCCCAGTTAAGCGCGGCGCGCTCGGCTTCGCCGAAGAACCGCTCCGCCTCGCGCCAGCCGGCCACCGCATTGATATGGCGGGGGTCCATGCCTTGCTTGACCAGGTCGGCCCAGTGCATGTCGATGCAAAAGGCGCAGCCGTTGATCTGGCTGATGCGCAGGTTGATCAGTTCTCGCAGGCGCTTGTCCAGCGTCTTGCCGGCGGCGTACGAGAACTGGGCGCCGGCGCGGGCCGCCGCAGGCGCGAGGGCGTGATAGTCGAGTCGTGCTTGAGACATGGTGAACTCCTTCGGTCTTGAGGTTGAGATATACCTCTTAGACGGGCGGGCGCTCGGCGTTGTGACAGTCGACGCAAAAAAGACGATTTTCTTCAACCGCCCCCGGTCACATCCCCACCAGCGCCCCCAGCGTGCGCGCAATCACCCCATCGAACAGCACCCGTCCACGCACCGACGCAAGGCAGATGCACTCGCTGCCGGCCTGAACCACCGGCTGGTGCTGGAAGCTCCCGTCGCCCTCGTCGAAGTCGCCGGGGCCGAACAGTGCGCGGCCGTCGTGGAAGGTGCCGTGCATCACCTGCGTGAGCTCCGAATCGCTGTGCGTGTGCAGCGGCAGGTTCTTGCCCGCGGCGATGCGCAGCAGAAAGACGTTGGCCGCGGGATCGTCGGGCAGCGTGACGCGGCTCCAGCGCATGCCCGGCCCGAGCCAGCGCCAGGGCGTGGCCGGGCAGGCGGCCAGGGCGCGCGGCCAGGCCATGCCGGGCGGCAGCACGGGCCGAGGCACCGGGGTGGGCGCCGGGCGCGGTGGTGGCGGCGGTGCATCGATGGCGGCCAGGGTGCGCGCGAGCGCATCGGGGGCCATGGCTTCGGGCGGCAACGCGTCGAGCAGCGCGCCGCCCGCGGCTTCGAGCAGGCGCATGCGTTCGCGGCAATGCGCGCAGCCTTCCAGATGGCTCGCGACGACCACCGCGTGGCCGCGCTCGAGGCTGCCGGCCGCGTGGGCAAGCAGCAGGTCGTCGGCAGGATGGTGTTGAATGGTCATGGTTCGTATCCGTCGAGCAGCCGGCGCAGATGGCGCACGGCCAGCCGGACGCGCGATTTGACTGTACCGAGCGGAAGGCCGAGCGTCTCGGCGATCTGCGAATGGGGCTGCTCCTCAAAGAAGGAAAGGCGCAGCACGTGCGCCTGCTCGGCCGGCAGTTGGGCGATCGCCTCGCGCACGCCGGCCTCGCGCTGCCGGGTCAACAGCAGGTCGTCGGGCTGGGGCAGGTCGTCGGGCGTGGCATCGCCGTCGAGTTCGTCGGCGTCGGCCGTGGGGCGATTGCCGATGCGGCGAAAATGGTCGACGCGCAGGTTGCGCGCAATGGTGAAGATCCAGGTCGAGACGTTCGCGCGGCGCGCATCGAAGCTCGGTGCCTTGCGCCAGACGCTCACCATGGCTTCCTGCGCCAGTTCTTCGGCCAGACCTTCGGTGGTGCCGAGCCGGATGAGGTACGACTTCACGCGTGGCGCGAAATGCTTGAAGAGCGCGGCAAAGGCCTGCCTGTCGCCCTGGCGCGCCACGGCTTCGGCCAGGCAGTTGAGTTCTTCGCTTGTCGGCATCGCGTCGCGGCCCTGATGCAGTGTCACCATCGACAGCCAGGGCGCTCGCGATCGGGGCCGCGCGAGGACCGGTGCCTGGGCATGTCGGACGGTGTTCATGCTGCTCCTACGCACCGCCGGCGGGATTAGATCACAGCGCATGCGGCGCACCCCCCGGGCAAATCCAAATCGGTAGCGGCTGCGTACAAGCGGCTACATGTTGTTTCCGGAGCCTCCATGACCGTTGCCGCCGCCCCCGACGCTTCCTTGCCGCCCCCTGGCACCGTGGGTGAAAGCGCGCTCGACATCGCCGTGATCGGCAGTGGCATCTCGGGCCTCGCGGCGGCCTGGCTGCTGTCGCAGCGGCACCGCGTCACCGTGTACGAGGCCGATGGCCGGCCGGGCGGCCACAGCAACACCGTGCAGGTGACGGGGCCCGGCGGCCAGGCGGTGGCGGTCGACACCGGCTTCATCGTCTACAACGAATCGGCCTATCCGAACCTCACGGCGCTCTTCGCGCACCTGGGCGTGGCGACGCAGCCGTCCGAGATGTCGTTCGCGGTGAGCCTCGACGACGGTGCGCTCGAGTATTCGGGCAGCGGGCTGCGCGGGCTGTTCGCGCAGCCCGCCAACCTCGTCAAGCCGCGCTTCTGGGCCATGCTGCGCGAGCTGGTGCGTTTCTACCGCGAGGCGCCGGCCGATGCCGCGCGGTTCGGCCTGCAGCCGCTCGACAGCTACCTCGACGCGCGCGGCTACGGCCGCGCCTTCCGCGACGACCACCTGTACCCGATGGCCGCCGCGATCTGGTCGACGCCCGCCGCACGCGTGGGCGACTACCCGACCGAAGCCTTCGTGCGCTTCTGCGAGAACCACCAACTGCTCAGCCTCGGCGAGCGGCCCGCGTGGCGCACCGTCACGGGCGGCAGCGCGCGCTATGTGGCGCGGCTGATCGAAGGCATCGGCGAGCCGCTGCGGCTCGACAGCGCCGCGGTCGAAGTGCGGCGCGACGCCAGCGGGGTGTTGGTGCGCACCGACGGAACGGCCGCCCCGCGGCGCTTCGACCAGGTGGTGATCGCCACCCATGCCGACCAGGCGCTGCGCCTGCTGCCCGACCCGAGTGCCGCCGAGACGCGGCTGCTCGGCGCCTTCGGCTACAGCCGCAACCGCGCGGTGCTGCACAGCGACCTGGCGCTGATGCCGCGGCGGCGCGCGGTCTGGTCGAGCTGGAACTACGCGGCCGACCGCCGCCGCGCCGAAGCGCCCTGCGTCACCTACTGGATGAACCGGCTGCAGGGGATTGCCGACGACACGCCGCTTTTCCTCACGCTGAACCCGGTGCGCGAGCCCGCGCCCGGTCACATGCTGCGCAGCGAGGTCTACGAGCATCCGGTGTTCGACCCGCATGCGATGCGCGCGCAGGACGAACTGTGGTCGCTGCAGGGGCAGCGCCGCACCTGGTTCTGCGGCGCCTACTTCGGTGCCGGCTTCCACGAGGACGGGCTGCAGGCCGGCCTGGCCGTGGCCGAAGCGCTTGGCGGCGTGCGCCGGCCATGGAACCTGGCCGGCGAATCGGACCGCATCCGCCTTCGGCCGCGCCAGCGCGTGGAGGCAGCCGCTTGAACGACGACGCCGCGCTCTACGTCGGCCGCGTCATGCACCAGCGGCTGCGCCCGGCGCGCCACCGCCTCGGCTACCGCGTGTTCTCGATGCTGGTGGACATCGACGCGCTGCCGGCGCTGTCGCGCAGGCTCCGGCTCTTCTCGTTCGACCGTTTCAACCTGTTCAGCCTGCATGCGCGCGACTATGGCGCGGGCGACGGCCTCGGGCTGCGCGCGCATGTCGAGCGGCAATTGCTCGCTGCGGGCCTGCGCACCGGCGGCGCCATCCGGCTGCTCAGCATGCCGCGCATCCTCGGCCATGCCTTCAATCCGCTCAGCGTGTATTTCTGCGACCACCCCGAAGGCGGCCTGCAGGCGGTGCTCTACGAGGTGAACAACACCTTCGGCCAGCGGCACAGCTACCTCATCGCGGTGGACGAGGCCGAGCGTCACGGCGAGCGCATCGCGCAGCAGTGCGCCAAGCAGTTCCACGTTTCGCCATTTCTCGACATCGACATGCACTATGCCTTCCGCGTCGAGTTGCCCGACCGGCTGCGGCCCGGGCTCGGCATCGGCATCACCGCGTCGGACGCCGAAGGTCCGCTGCTGGTCGCGCGCTTCGATGCCGAACGCCGCCCGCTCGGCGATGCGACGCTCGCGCGGGTCTTCTTCTCGCATCCGCTGCTGACGCTGAAGGTGGTGGGCGCCATCCACTGGGAAGCACTTCGGCTGTGGGTCAAGGGCGCGCGCTTTCGCAGCTGTCCGCCCGCGCCTGCGCAGCCTGTGAGCATTGTTGTTGGAACCAAGGACGCATGAACACGACCACCTCCACCCCTTCCGCGTCGAACAACCTCGAGGCCGATGTCCATTGCCCGCCCGCCGCCTGGACCCGCCGGCCGCTGCGCCGGCTGCTGGTGCGACTGCTGCGCGGCGTGCGCTGCGGCGCCATCGCCGTGGAGCTGCCGAACGGCGAACGCGTGGAAGGGCGCGGCGCGGCCGACGGCCCGCATGCGGCCATCCGCCTGCACCGCTGGCGCCCGCTCGCGCGCATGCTGCTGCGCGGCGACATGGGCCTGGCCGAGTCGTACCGCGACGGCGACTGGACGAGTCCGGACCTGACGGCGCTGCTCGAGTTCGGCATCCGCAACGAAGAAGGCTGGGGCCGTGCCTTCGAGGCCTCGCTGCCCGCGCGGTGGTTCGGCCGCGCGATGCACCGCCTGCGCGCCAACACGCGCCGTGGCAGCCGGCAGAACATCGCCTTCCACTACGACATGGGCAACGCGTTCTATGCCCAGTGGCTCGACCCCGGGATGATCTATTCGAGCGCGCTCTACGCGACCGGCGACGAAACGCTCGAAGAAGCGCAGGCGGCCAAGATCGCGCGCATCGCCGAGTTGCTCGCGCCCGCGCCGGACGACAGCGTGCTCGAGATCGGCTGCGGCTGGGGTGCGCTGGCGCTGGCGCTGGCCGGCCGCCACGGCGCGCGCGTGACCGGCCTCACGCTCTCGACCGAGCAGCTCGCGCATGCGCAGCAACGGGTCGACGAAGAGGGGCTGGCATCGCGCGTCGACCTGCGCCTGCAGGACTACCGCGATGCCGGCGGGCAGTACGACCGCATCGTGTCGATCGAGATGCTCGAGGCGGTGGGCGAACGCTACTGGCCGGTGTACTTCGACACGCTGCGCCAGCGCCTCGCGCCGGGTGGCGTGGCGGTGGTGCAGGTGATCACCATCGCCGACGAATTCTTCGAGCGCTACCGGCGCAGCCCCGACTTCATCCAGCGCTTCATCTTCCCGGGCGGCATGCTGCCGTCGGTCGGCGCGCTCGAAGCCGAGGCGGCCCGCGCCGGGCTCACGCTGGCGCGTGCCGAATCCTTCGGCGGCAGCTACGCGGCCACGCTCGCCGAGTGGCGTCACCGCTTCCTGGCGGCGTGGCCGGCGATCGAGCCGCTGGGCTTTGACGCCTCGTTCAAGCGGCTCTGGGAGTACTACCTCTGCTATTGCGAGGCGGGCTTCCTGTCGGGCCGGGTCGACGTCGGGCTGTTCACCCTCGGGCACTGCCCCGCCGAATAGCTAGCGTGCGGGTTGCACCGCCTCGGCCGGCGCTTCCTCGATGGCCGGCGAGCGTCCGATCATCCAGGCGCACGCCGCCGACACCGCGCCCGCGAACAGCACGTACATGCAGATCTGCCACGGCTGGCCACCGCCCGACTTGAGCAGCGCGGTGGCGATGATCGGCGTGATGCCCGAGGCGAAGATGCCCGAGAACTGGTAGACGAACGAGATACCCGTGTAGCGCACCTTGGCGTCGAACAGGTCGCAGAACAGCGCCGCCTCCGGCCCGTACACCGAGGCGTACAGGATGCCGAACGGCACGATGATCGCGAGCCACACCAGCAGCACGTTGCCACCACTGTTCATCATGAGCCAGAAGCCCGGGAACGCCGACACCGCGGTGATGATCGAGCCCCACATGTAGACCTTGCCGCGTCCCATCTTGTCCGAGAGCCGGCCGAAGAAGGGAATGAAGAAGATCATCACCACCGCCGCCGCCATCACGCCCAGCAGCGCGTCGGTGCGGCTGATCTTGAGCGTGCCGGTCAGGTAGTTGATCGAGAACACGCCGAAGATGTTGAAGAACACGCCGTCGATATAGCGCGCGCCCATGCCCTTGAGCACGTTGCCCGGATAGCGTCGCAGCATGTCGACGAAGGGAATGCGCAATTCGGCGTTGCGCGCCTTCACTGCGGCGAACTCCGGCGTCTCCTGCACGTGCAGCCGGATGTACATGCCCACGATCACCATCACGCCCGAGAGCAGGAAGGCGATGCGCCATCCCCACGCCATGAACTGCTCGTCGGTCAGGAGCCACGACAGCAGCGCCACCACGCCCGAAGCCATGCACAGGCCGATGGCCAGGCCGATCTGCGGCAGCGACGCGTAGAAGCCGCGCTTGCCCTTGGGCGCGTACTCGTACGCCATCAGCACCGCGCCGCCCCATTCGCCGCCCAGGCCGATGCCCTGCGCAATGCGAAGCAGCAGCAGCAGGATCGGCGCCGCGATGCCGATCTGCGCATAGGTAGGCACCAGCCCGATCAGGAAGGTGGCCACGCCCATGATCATCAGCGTGATGACCAGCATGCTCTTGCGCCCGATCTTGTCGCCGAAGTGGCCGAAGATCACGCCGCCCAGCGGCCGCGTGACGAAGCCCACGGCAAAGGTGGTGTAGGCCAGCATGGTCGACACCACCGGGTCGCTGCCCGGGAAGTAGAGCTTGCTGAATACGATGCCGGCCACCACGCCGTACAGGAAGAAGTCGTACCACTCGATGGTGGCGCCCACCAGCGCCGATATCACGACTTTGCGGATCTTTCTCTCTTCGACCGTTGCGCTCATTTGCCTGTCTCCTTTGGGTTGTCTTCGTCGCGGCCTCTCGCGGGCCGTGCGCCTTCAGCGGACTTCCAAGCTCACACCGACCGAACCTAAAGCTGAAGCGCAGTCATGGACGCCATCGCGTCCTCTCTGATCATGTCCACGGCCTTCTCGGCCATCATCACGGCGGGCGCGTTGGTGTTGCCGGACACCAGCGTCGGCATCGCCGAGCAATCGATCACGCGCAGCCCGGCCACGCCGTGCACGCGAAGGCGCGCATCGACCACGGCGAGCGGGTCGCTGCCCATGCGGCAGGTGCCGGTGGGATGGAAGATGGTGGCGCCGTTGTTGCGGCAGAACTCCAGCAGGTCGGCATCGCTCGCGGCCTCGGGGCCTGGCTTCACCTCTCGCTTCACGTAGGGCCGCATCGCGGGCGCCTCGGCAATGGCACGCGCCGCCTTCATGCCCGCGACCGTGGTGGCGCGATCGAGTTCGGTCGCCAGGTAGTTGGGCTGCATCTCGGGCGGCTCGGCCGCATCGAGCGAGCGGATGCGCACATGCCCGCGCGACTCGGGCCGCAACTGGCACACCGACATGGTGAAGCCCGAATACGGATGCACCTTGCCGCCGGCCATGTCGGCCGAGAGCGTGGCCACGTGGAACTGGATGTCGGGCGTGGCGGCCACCGGGTTGCCGCTTTCGTCCTTCAGCGCGCGCATGAAGCAGCCGCCCTGGTTGATGCCGACCGCGAGCGGCCCGGTGCGGTGCATCAACCATTCCATGCCCATGCTCGCCTGCCCGAACCAGGAGTTGAGCTGGTCGTTGGTGGTGATGGGTTTGGCGCACTCGTAGCCGAGGCGGATCTGCAGGTGGTCCTGCAGGTTCTCGCCGACGCCGGGCAGGTCGTGCACCACGGGCACGCCGAAGCGCTCGAGCAGCGCGCGCGGGCCGATGCCCGAGAGCTGCAGCAGCTGCGGCGACTGGATCGACCCGGCCGCGAGCAGCACCTCGGCGCGGCAGCGCGCGGTCTTCGTCTCGCCGCCCTGGCGGTAGGTGATGCCCACCGCACGCCGGCCGTCGAGCACCAGCCGCGTGGCCAGCGCCTCGGTCGCGATGCGCAGGTTCGGCCGGTTCTTCGCTGTCGTCAGGTAGGCCTTGGCCGTGCTGCAGCGCCAGCCCTTGTGCGTGGTGAGCTGGTAGTAGCCCGCGCCTTCCTGCGTGGCGCCATTGAAGTCTTCGGTGCGTGGCACGCCGATCTGTTCGGCGCCCTCGATGAAGGCCTCGATCAGTTCGTGCCGGGCCGCGATGTCCGATACCTTCAGCGGCCCGTCGCCGCCATGAAAGGCGCTGGCGCCGCGCTGGTTGCCTTCGGAGCGGATGAAATAGGGCAGCACGTCGTCGTAGCCCCAGCCTGGATTGCCGAGCGCGGCCCAGTGGTCGTAGTCCTCGCGCTGGCCGCGGATGTAGATCAGGCCGTTGATCGCGCTCGATCCGCCCAGCGTCTTGCCGCGCGGCCAGTAGATGCGCCGGCCGTTCATGTTCGGGTCGGGATCGGTCTCGAAGCGCCAGTTGTAGGTGGAGCTCCACATCGTCTTGCCGTAGCCGATGGGCAGGTGGATCCAGAGCGACTTGTCGGCCGGGCCGGCTTCGAGCAGCAGCACGCGCGTGGCCGGGTCTTCGCTGAGCCGGCCGGCCAGCACGCAACCCGCCGAGCCGGCACCCACCACGATGTAGTCGAACTCCTCGTCACGCATGTGTATCGCACTCCCGGGCAATGGAACAATCGCCGCAATGCGATGCATCCTAGGCTAATGTTTTTCGGAACGCAACGTTCCACTTTTAAGGTTTACCCGTATGCCACGACCCGTGCGCGCGTCCGCCGCAGTGCGTAGTTCTTCCGATTCCGCGACCCCCGAGGAGCCGTCTTCCGGCTCATCCGCCGAGCGCAGCCTGCGCCTGCTGGCGCTGCTGGCCAACCAGGGCCGGGCGCTGACCCTCGCCGAGCTCGCGGCGCAGCTCGGCCTGCCCAAAGGCACGGCGCACCGCATCTGCACCCAACTGCTGGGCACCGGCTTCCTGGCGCGCGACGTGGACGAGCGCTCGTTCATCGTCGGGCCCGCGTTGCGCCAGCTGGCGCTGGACACGCTGAACCACGGCACGGTGCGCGGCCTGCGCCACGAGGTGCTGGCCGCGCTGGTGCGCGAGGTCGGCGAGACCTGCAACCTCACCACGCTCGACGGCGCGCAGGTGCTCTACCTCGACCGGGTCGAGGCGCAATGGCCGCTGCGCCTGACGCTCGACGTCGGCTCGCACGTGCCGCTGCACTGCACCGCGAGCGGCAAGCTCTTTCTGGCGCTGATGCCCGACAAGGCGCGCGACACGATCATCGACAGCCTGCCGCTCGAACGCATGACGGCCAATACGCTCATGACGCCCGAGGCGCTGCGCGCCGAGTGCGACGAGATCGCGCGGCGCGGCCATTCGCGCGACCGCGAGGAGTTCATCGCCGGCCTCGTGGCCGTGGCCGTGCCGGTGCGCGACGCGGCGGGTGCGGTGCGCGCCGCGCTTGCGGTGCATGCGCCGACGGCGCGCATGTCGATGGCGGATGCGGTGGCGCGCATCGGTGCGCTGGAGGCGGCGGCGGGGCGCATGGCGGGGCTGCTGTAAGGTGAGTCAGGCCATCGCGAGATGGAGCAAGGGCAGTACCGATCGGCCAGCGAAGTTTTCGCCGCACACGACGAGAGAGACCGTTCGGCGACGTAGGAGCCGAAGCGGTGTGCGTGCGCCTGGCGTGCACATCATCCAAGCGGATCATGTGTGTTCCTGAGCGCGTCCTGCGCCCCGTCCCCGCGCCTCAGCGCCACTGCAGCAGCAACGACCACGGCTGCCGGCTCATGTGCCGGTCGACGCAGCCCGCGGCGGCGGGGTCGCAGTGGTCGGGCTGGTAGCTCGCATCGAGTGTTCGGGTGCCGGGTGCGAAGTCGAGCCGCCTGCGCGTGACCGACTGCAGCACGTTGCCTCCGACGGCCTCGAAGCCGCGCGCATCGACCTTGACCACCACGTCGCAGTGCATCGGAAGCGGCTCGCCGCCCGTAGGCCGCGTGGCGAGTACTTCGCCGATCTTCTCGAAGCGGTCGAGCCCGGCGCGGGCCGCGCGTGCATGGCAGACGAGGTCGCCCACGCGTGGCGGCGTGCGCATGAGGTCGCAGGCGCGCATCGCGTAGCGCGTCTCGCGGCCGGCCGCCTCGGCGGCGCCGGCCTGCCAGGCGGCGCCGGCATAGTCCACATGCGCTTCGGAGAAAACGAACTCGTCCGCGCCCAGGCCGGCCTCCCGCGCGAGCCAGCTCACGAAGGCGGCCGACCACGGCGTGTCGATGGCGGCGACGCGGTTCACTGCGGTTGTCATTGCATGCAGTTCGGCGGCATCGAGGCCCTGTTCGGGGCCCACGCCGAGGCCTTGCAGGTGCGCCGCGCTGGCCTGGTTGAGCGCTTGCAGCAGCAGCGTGCGGTCGGCCGGTCGCAGCGCGCCGAAGCGCACCAGCGACGGCAGCGCGCTGCGGCGCTCTGGCACCGCTTGCCAGTAGCCGTGCACCCGCTGCCACGGCGCGGGGCCCATGCGCAGCGGGCGCGAGGCGTCGGCCTCCGACCAGCCCGATTCGATGAGCCGGCCTTCGGCATCCATCGCCTGCGCGCCGAAGGCTGCGTGCTCGCGCTCGGCGGCGGCCGCCATGGAGAGCGCGCGCGGCGGTGGCGGAAATTGGATGGCCGTGTCGGCGCAACGGGATGCCGCGACGGCAGTGGTGACCGCCGATGCGAACAGCACCAACCCCGTGGCGGCGGCCCGTGCGGCCCGGCACGGGCGACGAAATGAAGCGCGAGAAATCAGCATGTCGCCGCAGCATACATAGCGGGCGTGCGCAGCGTCTCAGGCCGACAGCAGCGAGACCACCGAGCGCAGCACGCTCACCGACGCCAGCACCACGAGCAGATTCAGCACATGCCGGCGGAACTGCTCCGGCGACACGCCCTTGAACGAACGCTGTCCCCACCAGATGCCGGCCAGCATCGCGGGCGCGAGCCAGAGCGCCCATTTCAGCGTGTCGGGACCGAGCAGCGAGCCCGAGGCATGCGCGCCCGCAGGGATGAGCGCGGCACTCGCGAGCGACACCACGTCGCTGAACAGCAGCAGCGCGATCATGGTCGCACGCAGCGCGGCAGGCGTCATGGCGGTGGTGCTCAGCAGCACCGCGAGCGCGATGCCGCCGATGGCCGCCACGCCGTTGATGAGGCCCGACACCAGGCCGGCGCCGAAGCGCACCGCGCGCGTGGGCACGAGCGTGGCGCGCGCGCCGGCGCGCAGCAGCAGCGCCGCTGCCATGAGCAGCGCGCCGATCAACAGGCGCAGCGGTGTCTCGGGCAACCAGGCGAGCAGGGCGACGCCCAGCGGAATGAACAGCAGGTTGCCCAGCATCAGCCAGCCGAGCCAGGGCATGTCGACGTCGCGCGCCACGCCGCGCAGCTGGCTCAGGCTGGCGAGCACTTCGAGCATGAAGATCGCGGGCACCACGAGCGCGGGCGACACCACCAGCGAGAGCCCGGCCACGGTGACGGCCGAGAAGCCGAAGCCCGCAAAACCGCGCACCACGCCGGCCGCGAACACCACGCAGAGGCTGTAGGCGAGCAGCGCCGGCGCCAGCGGCGGCACCAGCAGTTCCGCCGCCGTCATGCGGCAAAGAGCGGCAGCAGCTTCAGGCGCTGCACCTTGCCCGAGGGGCCGCGCGGCAGGTCGGTGACGAAGCGGTAGTGCCCCGGCGCCTTGTAGCGCCCGAGCGCGGTGGCGCTGAAGGCGCGCAGTTCGTCCTCGGTGCAGGCGCAGCCCTCGCGCAGCACGATGCACACGCCGATCTCCTGGCCATAGTGGCGGTCGGGCACGCCCACGGCCGCGGCCTCGAGCACCGCGGGGTGCTGCAGCAGCGCCTCGTCGATCTCGCGCGGCGCGATGTTCTCGCCGCCCTTGATGATCAGTTCCTTGATGCGGCCGGTCACGAAGAAGAAGCCGTCGGCGTCGCGGTGCCCGAGGTCGCCGGTGCGCAGCCAGCCGTCGGGCGTGAAGCTCGCGCGCGTGGCGTCGTCGTTCTTGTAATAACCGCGCATCACGTTCGGCCCGCGGATCGCCAGCTCACCGGTGACGCCGTCGGGCACTTCGGCCAGGGCGGCGTCGATCACGCGCGCCTCGCAGCCCGAGGCGCGGCCGACCGAGCCGAGTTTGCGCAGCGCCGGCTCCATCGGGTTCGAGAACGAGGGCGCGGCGGTTTCGGTGAGGCCCATGGTCTCGACGATGCCGATGCCGAACTTCTGCTCGAAGGCGCGGTGGTGTTCGGGCGGCAGCGCGGCCGAGGCCGAGCGGCAGAAGCGCAGCGATGCCGTCTGCGAGCGCGGTGGTGGCTCGCCCTCGAGCAGGTATGAGATCATGGTCGGCACCACGTTGATCCAGGTGCAGTGCGTGTCGCCGGCCTGTTGCCAGAAGCGCCCGGCCGAGAACTTCGGCGGCATCGCGAGGCTGCCGCCGAAGGCCAGCGGCGCGAGCATGGTCACGCAGAAGGCATTGATGTGATAGAGCGGCAGCACGGCCAGTACGCGGTCGGCCGCACCGAGCGCATGCTCCGCGCCGATCGCGTGCGCATTGGCGGCCAGGTTGTGCTGCGTGAGCATCACGCCCTTCGGCAGGCCGGTGGTGCCGGAGGTGTACATCAGCAGCGCGACGGCGTCGGGTGAGGGGGGTGCTAACGCCGTGCTGTCTTGCCGATCGTCCTCGTCATCGTCATCGTCTTCGCCGGGCAGCGTGGCCGCATCGGGCGCGGCCACGAGCAGGTCCACCGGCCGGCCGGCATCGACCAGCATCGCGCGCACGCGTTCTTCCCACTCGGGCGCGACGCACACCACGCGGCAGTCGGAATGCGCGAGCACATAGCGCATCTGGTCGGGCTGCGACAGCAGGTTGACCGGATTGACCACGCAACCCGCATGCATCGCGCCGAGCAGCAGCCGCAGCGTCTGCAGCCCGTTCGGCATGACCACCGACACCGTGTCGCCGGGTCGTGCGCCGGCGCGGTGCAGCAGGCCCGCCACACGCCGGCAGCCGCTTGCGAGCGAGGAGAAGTCGATCTGCTGCTGCTCGCCGCTGTCGCAGGAGAGCGCATACACCGCATGCGGCGTGCGGGCGGCAGCGTTCTCGATCAAGCCATGGACGGTGTCCGCGCCGGCCGCCCTGTCCATCAGTTCGCTCCGTACTGCGAAAAGAACGCGCCGAAGATCTCGTCCTGGCTCGGCATGCGCTCGGCAATGGGCCGCGACACGCGCGTGATGTTCAGGTAGTGCCGGTAGTTCATGTTGTCGGAGAAGTTGTTCTTGCCCCAGGTGCCGCAGCCCATCGACAGCGAGAACGGCAGCCCGTTGTCGAAGCTGCCGCCGGTGGCGATGCAGTGCGCCTGGTCGACGATCACACGCGACACGGGCAACGTGAGGCCGAGCGCCAGCGCGCGTTCGGGTCGCGTGCTGTGCAGGCCCACGGAATGGCCCGCGCCTTCGTAGGCGTAGATGCGCTCGACCGTGGCGGCCGCCTCGGCGAAATCGCGCGCCGCGTAAACGGCCAGCACGGGGCTCAGCTTCTCGCCGGAGAACGGGTGCGCATGGCCCACGCCGTCTTCGGCCACCATGAGTACGCGCGGTTCGGCGGCGGCAATGGCGAGCCAGCCCTCACGGTTGGCGCCGTCCATGGCGGCCGCGCGTTCGGCGATCACGCGGGCCGATTGGCCGATGACCGCGGGCGAGAGCTTGCCTTCAGGCCACATCAGCGACTGCAGCGTGGCCTTCTGCGCGTCGGCGAGCATGACGGCGCCGCGGTCCTTGAGGGCCGCGAGCATCTTTGCGCGCACCGCATCGACGATGACCAGGCTGTTCTCCGACGAGCAGCTCGTGGCGTTGTCGAAGGTCTTCGACAGCAGGATGCGATCGGCCGCCGTGTCCACGTCGGCGGTTTCGTCGACGATGCCCGCCACGTTGCCCGCGCCCACGCCGAATGCCGGCGTGCCGCTCGCATAGGCGGCGCGCACGTTGGCCTGCGAGCCGGTCGCCACCACCAGGTCGCACAGGCGCATCAACTCGGCGGTCGACTGCTTGTTGACGGGCGAGGGCAGCAACTGCACCAGGTCGCGAGGTGCGCCGATGCGGTCGAACTGCTGGTGGATGAATTCGATGAGCCGCGCCGCCGTCGACCAGCCCTTCGGCGAGGGCGCCACGATCACCGCGTTGCGCCCCTTGAGCGCATTGATGATCTTGTTGGCTGGCGTGGCACCCGGGTTGGTGGACGGCGTGATGGCGCACACCACGCCCACGGGCCGCGCGATCTCGACGATGCCGCGCGCCGGGTCTTCGGCTATGACGCCCACCGAGCGCGCGCCCTGCAGGTCGCGCAGCAGGCCGAAGGTCTTGCGGTGGTTCTTGCGCACCTTGTCCTCGACGTTGCCCACGCCGGTATCGGCCACCGCCAGTTCGGCCAGTTCGCGGTTGCGCGCGGGTTCGATGATGGCCCAGCCCGCCGCCACCACCGCGGTGTCGACCTGCGCTTGCGACCATGTCTCGTAGATGCGCTGCGCAGCGCGGGCGCGCGCCACGAGTTCGGCGATGGGGGAAGAGGAGGGTGCGGTTGAATGTTCCATGGGTCTTTTCGTCGGTTGTCGGTCAGTCCACCTTGATGCTGGCCTCTTTGGCGAGTTTCTGCCAGCGCACGAGTTCGGTGTCCACCACCTTGCCGAGCTGCTCGGGCGGGCCGCCCACGCCTTCGCTGCCCTGCGCCAGCAGCTTGTCGCGGATCTCGGGCTCTTTCACGACCGTGTTGATCACGCGGTTGAGCTTGTCGATGGCGCTTTGCGGCGTCTTCGCGGGCACGAACATGGCGTACCACGAGTCGACGTCGAAGTCGGAAACGCCGGCCTCCTGCATCGTGGGCACGTCGGGGAAGGCCGCGCTGCGCTTGGTGGTCGACACTGCCAGCGCCTTGAGCTTGCCCGCCTTCACGAACTGCGCCGCGGCAGGGATCGACACCCACAGCAGCGGCACCTGCCCGCCCATGAGGTCGGTGACGGCGGGGCCGCCGCCGCGGTAGGGAATGTGGGTCATCTGCGTGCCGGTGCGCAGCTTCATGAGCTCGCCCGCCAGGTGGCCCGGCGAGCCATTGCCGACCGAGGCGAAGGACAGCGAACCGGGCTTGTCCTTGGCGAGCTTGACGAGCTCGGCCACGGTGTTGGGCGCGAACTGCGTGTTGGCCACGAGGATCTGCGGCAACGACGCGACCATGCCGACAGGCGTGAAGTCCTTCGCGGTGTCGAAGGGCAGCTTTGGGTAGATCGCCGGATTGATGGTGTGGGACGAAAGCGTGAAGAGCACCGTATAGCCGTCGGGCGCCGACTTGGCGACGATCTCGGTGCCGATGGAGCCGGCCGCGCCGCCGCGGTTGTCGATCAGCAACTGCTGGCCCAACAGCGCGGAGAAGCGCTCCTGCACGATGCGCGCGACGACGTCGGTGCCGCCGCCGGGCGGGTACGGCACCACCAGCCGGATGGGTTTGGACGGGTAGTCCGCGCCAGCCTGCTGCGCGTGCGCGGCAATGGGAGCGGCGAGCGAAGAAGCCAATGCGGCGGCGGACAGAAGCGTCGCGCGCAGCCCAGGGGCGAGTAACCGGTTCATTCGAGTCTCCTTCTCTTGGTGGTGGAAGTCGGAAGCGGCGTGACCGGCGCCGGGCTGGCCCGGTAGCCGAGCGTGACGCTCGCGTCGCGCGCGCATGCCATGAGCCGCTCGGCGAGTTCGCGCGCCTGCGTCCGCGCGAAGCGGATCGAGGGCACGCTCATGCCGACCGCGGCCACGGCCTCGCCGCGTGCGTTGAACACCGGCACGCCGAGACCGCAGACGCCGAGGCGCCATTCCTCGCGGTTCTCGGCATGGCCGCGAACGCGTGTGCGTTCGAGTTCCTGGAGAAGTGCATCGAAGTCGGTGATGCTGTTGGGCGTGTGTGCCACGAGGCTGCCGAGGCTCTCGCGCAGCGCGGCCGCGTCGGGCGCCGCCGCTGCGAGCAGCGCCTTGCCCGAGGCGACGCAATATGCCGCCGCACGGCCGCCGATGCGCGAATAGGCGGCCACGGGCAGGGGGCTGTCGAACTTGTCGAGGTACACGATCTCGGCGCCGTCGAGTACGGCGAGGTGGATGGTCTCGCCGGTCTGCTGCGCCAATGCCGCGAGGTGCGGCCGCAGCAGCGAGCCCATGTCGCTGGCCTCGGACACGAGCGCGCCGAGTTCGAACAGCCGCAGGCTGGGGCGGTAGGCGCTGGTGTCGGGGTCTTGCACGGCCCAGCCGCATTCGACCAGCGTCTGGAGGGTGCGGTGCGCGTTGCTGCGCGCCATGCCGAAAGCCTGTGCAAGGTCGGTGACGCGGCAGGGACGTTGTTGCCGGGTCATCCATTCGATGGCGGCGAGGCCTTTGGCTAGCGTGGAGTCCATTGTCTCTTGTTGTTCTAAATAATAGAACGTCGTTCCTGGATTTGAAACGCGATGGTCGGACGGGTTGGGTGGTTTGTCAACCTGGGGTTCTTTTCAGGGCGGGTGCCCAGGCCACCGGGTACTCCCCTCCGCGAATGTCCCCCGCCTTCGGCTCCTTCTTTATTTCGCTGCGGGGAGCACCCGGCACCCTGGGCACAGGGCACGCTGGTTGTGCATCGCCGCCCCGGAGAACGGCTGGAAGATCAGCGCCGGTGCCGCCCCGCCATGAGGTCGATCACCTCGCGAAAGATCGTGTTGCCCGTCGAGGTGGCAAGTTCGAGCACATGGCTGCGGCTGTAGTACGGGCTCAGGTCGAGCCCCACGCCGACGCCCGCGATCTCGATGTCGCCGCGCTGCTCGTGGCGCGCCACCACATCGCGCAGGTGGTGGTCGAGGTAGTGCGCGTCGTTCGCCAGGTGCGTCGCGCTGTCCATCGGCGAGCCGTCCGAAATCACCAGCAGCAGCTTGCGCGCCTCGGTGCGCTGGCCGAGCCGCAGGCAGGCCCAGTCGACCGCCTCGCCGTCGATGCCTTCGCGGAACAGGTCGGCTTTCAGCAGCGCCGCCATGGCCGGGCGCGCACGGCGCCAGGGCGTGGCAGCGGCCTTGAAGACGATGTGGCTGCGTTCGTTCAGGCGACCGGGGTGCGCTGGTTTGCCGGCGCGCACCCACTCGCGCTGCGGCCGGCCGCCGGTCCAGGCGCCGGTGGTGAAGCCCAGTACTTCGCTGGCCACGCCGGCCTGCTCGAGCGCGCGCGCGAACACGTCGACCATCATCGCGACGGATTCGGCATGCTCCTTCATCGAGCCCGAGCAGTCGATCAGGAAGCTCACGACGCAATCGGCCACCGGCGCCATGCGCTCGGTGCGGAACAGCCGGCGCTCGGTGGGCGAGGCCACCAGTTGCGCGAGCCGGCGCCCGTCGATGAGACCTTCTTCCTGGCCGCCGTCCCAGCCGTCGCGCACCGGGTCGGCCAGCAGCGCGCGCAGCTCGCGCGCAAGGCGGGCGATGTTCACGCCCTGGGCCGCGATGCGCCGGTCGAGCTTCTCGCGATGGCCTGCGAGCACTTCCTTGCGCGCCAGCGTGGCGGCGTCGTGCTCGCGGTCGTAGGCGGTGGTGAAGACGCGGTAGGTGCCGCCCGCGTCGTCGAGCACCGCGCTGCGGCCCGACTCGGCGGTGGTGAAGCGCTCGATGATCTCCTGGTCCATGTCGGCGACGAGGCTGAACACGCTGCGCTTGTCGTCGACGTGCGCGTCGCGCGCAGCGCTCGCGTCCTCGCCGGCCTCGTGCAGCATCGCGGCCACGGTGCGTGCGATGGCCAGCGCATGCACCGCATACGCGGCCTGGTCGGTGCGGTCGCGGCGCAGGCCCGCGAGCGCGTGGCCGATCAGCGGCGCGAGCGCGAAGCGCGTGGCCTCGAGCATGTCCTCGGTTTCTTCCACCACCTGCTGGCCGCTCACGCGGGCGCGGCAGATTTGCGCCACCGCGTACAGCAGCAGGCCGCGCGCGGTGTCGGTCATGCCCGAATGGTGGAACGCGAGCGACCATTGTTCATGGCGGTGCCGCAGGTTGCGGCGCATGCCGGCCATGGTGTCGGGCGCCAGCGCCTCGACGCGGAACTGCTCGAGCATCTCGAACAGCATGCGCTCGACCGGCTCCTCGGGCCGGAGCCTTTCGTGCAGCGCGGCATCGGACGCACTGAGCCGCAGCGCAAGCCCGTCGGCCACGCCGCGAAACGATGCGAAGTCGTCCGTCTCGGCCGAAGGATGCAGGTGCGGCGCGAACCACGGCAGCGCCGTGCGGCCGCGGTGCAGCCGCTGACCGCGAAAGTGCAGGTCGCGCTCGCCGCTGATGGCCCGCACCACGCCCGCGCAGAGCTCGAAGATCCGCTCTTCCTGCCGGGCGCGCTGCTGGGCTTCGCTCATAGTTCCTTATCGAAGCAGCGCTGGAAGTATTCGGCGACGAGCGGCCGCTCGGCGTCGTCACATTTGTTGACGAACGAAAGCCGAAACGCCAGTGCCGGGTCCTTGAAGATCTCGACGTTCTCGGCCCAGGTGATCACGGTGCGCGGCGACATCAGCGTCGACAGGTCGCCGGCCGCGAAGCCCTGGCGCGTGAGGCTCGCCACCGCCACCATCGAGGCGACGAGCGCGTGGCCTGCCTCGTCGGCGAGCGACGGCACGCGCGCCTGCACGATCGCGATCTCTTCGTCGGCAGGCAGGTAGTTGAGCGAGGCGACGATGTTCCAGCGGTCGATCTGCGCATGATTGAGCCGCTGCGCGCCATGGTAGAGCCCGTTGAGGTTGCCGAGGCCCACGGTGTTGGCGGTGGCGAAGAGCCGGAAGAACGGATGCGGGCGCAGCACCTTGTTCTGGTCCATCAGCGTGAACTTGCCGTCGCGCTCGAGGATGCGCTGGATCACGAACATCACGTCGGGCCGGCCGGCGTCGTACTCGTCGAAGATCAGCGCCACGGGTCGCTGCAGCGCCCAGGGCACGATGCCTTCCTGGAACTCGGTGACCTGCTGGCCTTCGCGCAGCACCACCGCGTCCTTGCCGACGAGGTCGAGCCGGCTGATGTGGCCGTCGAGGTTGAGCCGCACGCAGGGCCAGTTCAGCCGCGCCGCCACCTGCTCGATGTGGGTCGACTTGCCGGTGCCGTGCAGCCCCTGCACCATCACGCGCCGGTCGCGCGTGAAGCCCGCGAGGATGGCCAGCGTCACGTCGGGGTTGAAGCGGTACACCGCATCGACTTCGGGCACATGGTCGTCGATGGCTTCGGACGGGCCGAAGGCGGGCACCTGCAGGTCGGTGTCGATGCCGAACACCTCGCGCACGCTCAGCATCCGGTCGGGTCGCAGTTCTGCGGTATCGGTCACGGTGGGGCTTTCGAATAAAAAAGTGAGGGAGGCGCTCAGGCCTGTGCGCGCTCGGCGGCCGCGTCGGCGTCGATGCGGCTCAGCGCCAGCGCGGCGCGCTGCAGCGCGGGCAGCAGCGATTGCGCCTTGGCCGCATCGAGCCGCATCACGGGTGCCTGCACCGCGATGCACAGGTTCGACGGCGCGCCGTCGCCCGAGGGCACGAGCGCGGCAATGCACAGCAGCCCGGGCAGGAACTCCTCGTTGTCGAGCGCATAGCCATCTTTGCGCACGCGCTGCACTTCCTTCTCGAGCGCGTCGGGATCGATCAGCGTCTTGGCGGTGTAGGGCTCGAGCGGCGCGTTCGACAGCAGCCGGCGGCGCTGCGCCGGGCTCATCTGCGAGAGAAACACCTTGCCGCTGGCCGAGCAATGCACCGGCACGCGCGAGCCCGAGTGCAGGTAGAAGCGCAGCGGCGCCGCGGTTTCCACGCGATCGAGGTACACCACCTCGCTGCCCGACAACGCCGTGAGGTTGCAGCTCTCGCCGATCTCCTCGACCAGCTGGCGCAGCACGGTGTGGCGCGCGCCATGCAGGCTGTCGTTGAGCAGCAGGTTCTCGGCCAGGCGCCGCAGCCGCGTGCCGATGCCGTAGTGACGCCCATCGCTCTCGCGCTGCAGCAGGCCCGAGCCTTCGAGCTGCTGGAGCATGCGGTGCAGCGTGGGTTTTGGGATGCCTGTTTCTTCCACCAGGCCCTGCAGCGAATAGCGCTGGTCCTTCGCGGCCATGACTTCAAGCAAGCCGAACAGGCGCATGGTGGGGGTGTCGCCGGCGGCCGGCTCCGGCAGGACGGGCACAGGCCCTTTGACGATTTTCATGGGCCGGATCATAGTCTTTTTACAAAAAACAAGACGAATCGTCCCGTTTTTTGTATTTTGTTTGACGCAACGGCATCGCGGGCCTATATTCGCCGAAATGAAATTCGGAACAGGAAGTTCCGTCTTTCGAGACGCAACCCCAAGCCCATTCCTTCAGGAGACGCATGCCATGAGCCAGAAGCAACCCGCCGCACCCACCCGCGAAGCCGTCACCGGCGTGCAGAAGATGACGCCTTCCGAGGCCTTCGTCGAGACCCTGGTCGCCAACGGCGTGACCGACATCTTCGGCATCATGGGCTCGGCCTTCATGGATGCGATGGACATCTTCGCGCCGGCCGGCATCCGCCTGATCCCGGTGGTGCACGAGCAGGGCGGTGGGCACATGGCCGACGGCTACTCGCGCGTCTCGGGCCGCCACGGCGTGGTGATCGGCCAGAACGGCCCCGGCATCAGCAACTGCGTGACGGCCGTGGCCGCAGCCTACTGGGCGCACAGCCCGGTGGTGATGATCACGCCCGAGACCGGCACCATGGGCATGGGCCTGGGCGGCTTCCAGGAAGCCAATCAGCTGCCGATGTTCCAGGAGTTCACCAAATACCAGGGGCATGTGAACAACCCCAAGCGCATGGCCGAATACACCGCGCGCTGCTTCGACCGCGCGATCTCCGAGATGGGCCCGACCCAGCTCAACATCCCGCGCGACTACTTCTACGGCGAGATCACGACCGAGATCCCGAAGCCCATGCGCGTGGAGCGCGGCGCGGGCGGCGAGATGAGCCTGAACGCGGCCGTCGAGCTGCTGGCCACGGCCAAGTTCCCGGTCATCCTGTCGGGCGGCGGTGTGGTCATGGGCGATGCGGTCGAGGAGTGCAAGGCGCTGGCCGAGCGCCTGGGCGCACCGGTGGCCAACGGCTACCTGCGCAACGACTCGTTCCCCGCGAGCCATCCGCTGTGGGCCGGCCCGCTCGGCTACCAAGGCTCGAAGGCCGCGATGAAGCTCATGGCGCAGGCCGACGTGGTGCTTGCGCTCGGTTCGCGCATGGGCCCCTTCGGCACGCTGCCGCAGCACGGCATGGACTACTGGCCGAAGGAAGCGAAGATCATCCAGGTCGAGGCCGACCACACCAATCTGGGCCTGGTGAAGAAGATCACCGTGGGCATCCACGGCGATGCCAAGGCCACGGCCAAGGAACTGCTCAAGCGCCTGCAGGGCAAGACGCTCGCCTGCGACGCCACCAAGGCCGAGCGCGCCGAGAAGATCAAGTCGGAAAAAGCCGCGTGGGAGAAGGAACTCGACGAGTGGACCCACGAGCGTGACCAGTTCAGCCTGGACGCGATCGAGGAGGCCAAGGGCGAGAAGACCCCGACCGGCGGCACCTACCTGCATCCGCGCCAGGTGCTGCGCGAACTCGAGAAGGCCATGCCGCCGCGCGTGATGGTCTCCACCGACATCGGCAACATCAACGCCATCGCCAACAGCTACCTGCGCTTCGAGGAGCCGCGCAGCTTCTTCGCGCCGATGAGCTTCGGCAACTGCGGCTACTCGCTGCCCACGATGATCGGTGCCAAGTGCGCGGCGCCCGACCGTCCGGCCGTGGCCTATGCCGGCGACGGCGCCTGGGGCATGAGCATGGTCGAGATCATGACCGCCGTGCGCCACGACATCCCGGTGACGGCCGTGGTGTTCCACAACCGCCAGTGGGGCGCCGAGAAGAAGAACCAGGTCGACTTCTACAACCGCCGCTTCGTCGCCGGTGAACTCGAGAGCGAGAGCTTCGCGGGCATCGCCAAGGCGATGGGCGCCGAAGGCATCGTGGTCGACAACATCGAGGACGTGGGCCCCGCGCTCAAGAAGGCCATCGACATGCAGATGAACGAGAAGAAGACCTGCGTGATCGAGATCATGTGCACGCGCGAACTGGGCGATCCGTTCCGCCGCGATGCGCTGGCCAAGCCGGTGCGCTTCCTCGACAAGTACAAGGACTACGTCTAAGGCAGGCGGGAGTCGGCATGCCGTCGCTTCCCATTGCGCATCCGCACCTCGACGCGCTGGTGGTGCGCGCGCGCGCCGCGGCCACGCACGCGCGCATCGGCCTGGTCCACCCTTGCGATGCCGCCGCGCTCGAGGCCGCGGCCGGCATCCGCGAGGCGGGGCTCGGCGAGCCGGTGCTGATCGGCCCGCGCGCGGAGATCCTGCGCGCAGCCGAGCTGGCCGGCGTCGATGCGGGCGCGTTCGAGATCGTCGATGGCGCTGCGGACCCCGCGCAGAGCGCGCGGCGTGCCACCGCGCTGGCGCAGGCCGGTGCGGTCGGCGCGCTGATGAAGGGCTCGCTGCACACCGACGAGCTGATGTCGGCGGTGGTCGACAAAGAGACGGGCCTGCGCGGCAGCACGCGCATCAGCCACATCTTCCTGTTCGACCTGCCGCGCTATCCCAAGCTGCTCGGCGTGGCCGACTGCGTGGTCAACATCGCGCCCTCCCTCGCCACCAAGCGCGACATCCTCGGCAACGCCGTCGCGCTGCTGCGCACGATCGGCGTCGCCGAGCCCAAGGTCGGCATCGTCGCCGCCGTCGAGACCGTGAACCCCGCGATCCAGGCCACGGTCGATGCCCAGGCCCTGGTGGCCATGGCCCAAGAGGGCGCATGGCCCGGCGCAATCGTCGAAGGGCCCTTCGGCTTCGACAACGTGATCTCGGCCGAGGCCGCGCGCATCAAGAAGATGTCGTCGCGCGTCAGCGGCGAGGCCGACCTGCTGCTGGTGCCCGACCTCAACGCCGGCAACATGCTCTACAAGAGCTTCACCTACATCGGCGGCGGCGAATGCGCGGGGCTGGTGCTCGGTGCGCGCGTGCCCATCGTGCTGACCTCGCGCTCGGATTCGGCGCTCTCGCGCATTGCATCGGTGGCGCTGGCGGTGCTGGCGAGGGCGGACAGCTAGCTCAGGGCTGCGGCGCCACCGCCCCGCGCGGCACGCTCGCGCCGCAGTGCCGCAGGAAGTCGGCCGTCGCGCGGCCGAGCAGCTTGTCGCGGTGCATCACCGTCGCGAGCCGCCGCATGCCGGCCGGCAGCCGGGTGCGCAGCTCGACCAGGTGACCGTCCTCGAGCGCCTGCGCCACGGTGTAGCGCGACAGGCAGGCGAGGCCGGTGCCCGAGGCCACCACGCGCTTGATCGCCTCGGTGCTGCCGAGCTCGAAGCCGACATGCACCTGGTCGAGGTTCTGGATCAACCACGCGTCGGTCACCTGGCGCGTGCCGGAACCGTGCTCGCGCAGCACCCAGGTGGCCTGCGACAGCTGCCGGTGCGTGGCCACGCGGCCCGCGAGCGGATGCCCGGGCGCGGCCACGATCACCAGCTCGTCGGTGCGCCAGGCGCGCACCACGAGGTCGGGGTGCGTCTGCGGCCCCTCGATGAAGCCGACGTCGACGTCGAAGCCCGCCACCGCCTCGATCACGTCGCGCGTGTTGGCGATGTGCAGGTGCACCTGGCTCTGCGGATGCAGCGCGGTCCAGTGCGACACCCGCTCGGGCAGCAGGTATTCGCCGATGGTGAAGCTCGCCGCCACCCGCAGCGGCGCTGCATGCTCGCCGATGAAGAGCGCCTCGACCTCGGCCGCCTGGTCGAGCAGCGCCTGCGCCTTGGGCAGCAGCGCGCGGCCGTTCTCGTTGAGCACCAGCCGGCGGCCGATGCGATCGAACAGCAGCACGCCGACCGAGGCCTCGAGGTCGGCCAGCGCGCTGCTGGCGGCCGACTGCGAGCGCGCGATGCGGTCGGCCGCGGCGCGCGTGCTGCCGCCGCGCGCGGTGGCGACGAACACCTCCAGCTGGCGCAGGTTCAGCCGCAGCCGGGTGGACTGGCTCTGGTCTTGATCTGTTTTTCCGGTCATGGTGAGCAATATTCTGCGCTTTTCCGTTCGATGGCACGAACCTACCATCGGCTGCGCCACGCTCGAAAAAACAAAGGACCGCCAGTGTTCAGTTTCCTCTCCCGCGAACCCTTGCACGATCCGCTGGCGGCGCCCACGCCCACCGCCGAGACCGAGGTCAAGACCACCACCTGCTACATGTGCGCCTGCCGCTGCGGCATCCGCGTGCACCTGCGCGAGGGCGAGCATGGTCCCGAAGTGCGCTACATCGACGGCAACCCCGCGCACCCGCTGAACAAGGGCGTGATCTGCGCCAAGGGTGCGTCGGGCATCATGAAGCAGGTGTCGCCCGCGCGCCTCACGCAGCCGCTGCTGCGCAAGCCCGGCAGCGAGCGCGGCGCGGGCGAGTTCGAGCCCATCAGCTGGGAGCACGCCTTCGAGCTGCTGACCGATCGGCTTGCCAAGATCCGCGCCACCGACCCGAAGAAGTTCGCGCTCTTCACGGGCCGTGACCAGATGCAGGCGCTCACCGGCCTGTTCGCGCGCCAGTTCGGCACGCCCAACTACGCGGCGCACGGCGGCTTCTGCTCGGTCAACATGGCCGCCGGCATGATCTACACCGTGGGCGGCAGCTTCTGGGAATTCGGCGGCCCCGACCTCGACCGCGCCAAGCTGTTCGTGATGATCGGCACCGCCGAGGACCATCACAGCAACCCGATGAAGATCGCGCTCGGCAAGTTCAAGCGCGAGGGCGGCCGCTTCATCTCGATCAACCCGGTGCGCACCGGCTACTCCGCCATCGCCGACGAGTGGATTCCGATCAAGCCCGGCACCGATGGCGCGCTCTTCATGGCGCTGCTGCACGAGCTGATCGCCGCCAACCTCATCGACCACGCCTTCCTCAAGCGCTTTACCAATGCGCCGCAACTCGTGGTGCTCGACGAGGGCGAGCGCGAAGGTCTGTTCGCCTTCGACCCCGAGCGCGGCCCGCCCGGCGATGGCCGCAATCCGCACAACAAGCTGATCTGGGACCGCGCCGACGGCACCGCCAAGCCGGCCTATCCCGAAGGCATCGGCGAATGGTGCGACCCGGCGCTCGAAGGGCACTACACGCTGGCCGACGGCACGCGCGTGGCACCGTCGTTCCAGCTGCTGCGCGAACGCGTGGCGAGCTGCACGCCCGAATGGGCCGAGGCCATCACCGGCATCGATGCCGCCCGCATCCGCCAGCTCGCGCGCGAAATGGGCGAGACCGCGCTGCAGCAGGCTTTCGAACTGCCCATTCCATGGACCGACGCCTGGGGCAAGAAGCATGCGACCACGCAGGCACGGCCGGTGGCGTTTCATGCGATGCGCGGCCTGGCGGCGCATTCGAACGGCTTCCAGACCGTGCGCGCGCTCGCCATCCTGATGAGCGTGCTCGGCACCATCGATGCGCCCGGCGGCTTCAGGCACAAGGCGCCGTACCCGCGCCACATCGTGCCCAACTACCGGGCCTTCAACGACCCGGCCATGATCCAGCCCAACACGCCGCTCAATGCCGCGCCGCTGGGGTTTCCGGCCAGCCCGGACGAACTCGCGATCAACCCCGACGGCTCGCCGATCCGCATCGACCATGCGTTCTCGTGGGAGCATCCGCTGTCGGCGCACGGGCTCATGCACAACGTGATCGCCAATGCCGTCAAGGGCGACCCGTACCGCATCGACACGCTGCTGATCTTCATGGCCAACATGGCGTGGAACTCGAGCATGAACACGATGGCCACGCGCGAGATGCTCAATCGCAAGGACGACAAGGGCGAGTACATGATCCCGTTCCTGGTGGTGTGCGACGCCTTCCAGAGCGAGACGGTGGCCTTTGCCGACCTGGTGCTGCCCGATACCACCTACCTCGAACGGCACGACGTGATGAGCATGCTCGACCGGCCGATCTCCGAGTTCGAGGGGCCGGTCGATTCGGTGCGCGTGCCGGTGGTGCCGCCCATGGGGCAGTGCAAGCCGTTCCAGGAGGTGCTGATCGAACTGGCCTCGCGGCTCAAGCTGCCGGCCTTCACCACGCCCGAGGGCGGGCGCAAGTTCACAGGCTACCCGGATTTCGTCGTCAACTTTCAGCCGGCGCCGGGCATTGGCTTCCTGATGGGATGGCGCGGCAAGGACGGCACCGAGCACCTGCGCGGCGAGCCCAATCCGAAGCAGTGGGAAGCCTACGAGAAGAACAACTGCGTGTTCCAGTACCACATGCCCGAGAGCATGCACTTCATGCGCAACTGGAACCGCGAGTACCTCGATTTCGCGAAGGACAAGGGCTGGCGCCAGCGCAACGACCCGGTGCAGCTCGCGCTGTATTCCGACACGCTGCAGAGCTTCAGGCTCGCCGCCCAGGGCAAGACGCAGGGCCGCCAGCCGCCCGACGCGCTGCGCGAGCGCATCGCCAAGTATTTCGATCCGCTGCCGTTCTGGTACGCGCCGCTCGAGGAAGCAGCGACCGACACCGAGGCCTATCCGCTCAACGCCATCACGCAGCGGCCGATGGCGATGTACCACTCGTGGGATTCGCAGAATGCCTGGCTGCGGCAGATCCACAGCCACAACTACCTGCATGTGAACCCGCGCACGGCCGAGGCCGCGGGCATTGCCGACGGCGGCTGGTGCTGGGTCGAGAGCCAGTGGGGCAAGGTGCGCTGCATGCTGCGCTACAGCGAGGCCGTCGAGCCCGGCACCGTCTGGACCTGGAACGCGATCGGCAAGGCCGACGGCGCCTGGCAGCTCGCACCGGGCGCCGACGAAGCGCGCAAGGGCTTCCTGCTCAACCACCTCATCAGCGAAGAGCTGCCGTGCGCGGGCACCGCGAGCGGCACCATCAGCAACTCCGACCCCATCACCGGACAGGCGGGCTGGTACGACGTGCGCGTGCGCATCCGGCCGGCCGAGCCCGGCGAGCCCGAAGAGAGCTTTCCGCAGATCGCGAGCATGCCGACGGCGCCGGGTGTGCTGGGCAAGGCGGCGAACGTGCTGACGTACTTTGCTGGGAGGGCGAAGAAATGATGCAGTGGTTGAAGGACTTGATGGCGCCGGCGGCCATGCTTCAGCAGCCCGCGCCTGCGCCCGCATCGCCCGCCGCTCGGGCCGGGCAGGGAACCGTGCGCGCCGAACCCGGCGAGACGCTGGCCAAGCAGCTCGCGCTGGTCATCGACCTCAACGTCTGCGTCGGCTGCCACGCCTGCGTGACGTCGTGCAAGCAATGGAACACCTCCGGCAGCGCCGGTCCGCTGGCCGACGAGAAGCCCTACGGCGCCGATCCCACCGGCACCTTCTTCAACCGCGTACAGACCTACGAGGCCGGCACCTTTCCGGCCACGCAGACGGTGCACTTCCCCAAGAGCTGCCTTCACTGCGAAGACCCGCCCTGCGTGCCCGTGTGCCCCACGGGCGCAAGCTACAAGCGCAAGGAAGACGGCATCGTGCTGGTCGACTACGACAAGTGCATCGGCTGCAAGTACTGCGCCTGGGCCTGCCCCTACGGTGCGCGCGAGCTCGACGAGGAGCGCCAGGTCATGACCAAGTGCACGCTCTGCGTCGACCGCATCTACGACGAGCAGCTGCCGAAGGAAGACCGCAAGCCCGCCTGCGTCAAGGCCTGTCCCACCGGTGCACGCCTGTTCGGCGACGTGAAGGACCCGACCTCGGAGGTGTCGATCGCCATCCGCGAGCGCGGTGGCTATGCGCTCATGCCCGAATGGGAGACCAACCCGGCCAACCAGTACCTGCCGCGACGCATCACGCCGGCGGCCGAGACGAAGGAGTAGCCCGATGCATCCCGCGTTCTCCATCCTTTTCTTCACCACGCTGGCCGGCGCCGCGCAGGGGCTCGTCGTCGCGCTCGCGCTCGCGGTGCTGTTCGGCCTCGGCCTCGCGCCCGCTTTCCTGAGCGCCGCGCTCGCGTTCGCCGAGGTGCTACTGGTCGCGGGCCTCGCGGCCTCGTTCCTGCACCTCGGGCGCAAGTCGCGCGCCTGGCGTGCGGTGCTGATGTGGCGCACCTCGTGGATGTCGCGCGAAGTGATCGTGCTGCCGGCGTTCATCGCACTGGTCGCGGCCTGGTGGCTTTCGCTGCAGCTCGGCACCACGCCGGGTGCGATCGCGGCATGGCTGCTGCCTGTGCTGGTGCTGGCCGGGGCCGCTGCGCTCTGGTACTGCACCGCCATGATCTACGCCTGCCTGCGCTTCATCGAGGAATGGGCGCATCCGATCACCATCGCCAACTTCATGCTGATCGGCTTGTCGTCGGGCCTGGTGCTCGCCTGCGCCATGGGCGCGGTGGCCGGCGAGGCGCGCTTCGTGCAGGTCTTCGGCCCGTGGGCCCTGGCGGCCACGCTCGTGGCCTGGGGCGTGCGCGCGCTGTCGCTGCGCCGCAATGCGACCCTGCGCCCCAAGTCGACGCTGCAGTCGGCCACCGGCATCCCGGGGGCCAATCTGGTGCAGAAGTCGATGGGCATGTCGGCCGGCGCGTTCAATACGCGCGAGTTCTTCCATGGCGTCTCGCTCGCGGCGCTGCGCAACGTCAAGCTCGGTTTCCTGCTGCTGGCTTTTGCGCTGCCTTCGCTGCTGCTCGTGTGGGGCCTGCTGGCGAGCGAGGTCTCGTGGCCGTGGCTGCTCGCGGTGCTGGTGCAGGCGCCCGGCCTGCTGGCCGAACGCTGGTTCTTCTTCGCGCAGGCCCGGCATCCGCAGAACCTGTATTACCAGGTGGTGTCCTGAATCCGGCGCGGTTCTTCAGGCCTGGTGGTTGAGCCGCAGCCCCGGCGTCGGCCAGTCGTCGATGGCGATCAGCCGGCCGCTGCCGGACAGCGTGACGTAGGCCGTGCGCATGTCGCGCCCGCCGAAGCAGATGTTGGTGGTGTAGCGATCCGGCAGCGGCACGTGTTCGCAGCTGCTGCCGTCGGGCGCGACGATCGTGATGCCCCCGTGCAGCAGCGTCGCCACGCAGAGGTTGCCGAGCGCATCGGCCGCCATCGAGTCGAAGCGCTGGTAGTGCCCGCCCGGTGACGCGCAGAGCATGCGGCCGCCGTGCGGTGAGGGCCAGCCGTCCTTGCGCACGCGGCCCGGCGCGACGATGTCGAAGGCCCAGACCCGTGCGCCCTCGGTTTCGGCGTAGTAGAGCGTGCGCCCGTCGGGCGACAGCGCGATGCCGTTCGGCGTCATCACCGGCCGTGCGATCGCGTGCGCGCCGCTGCCGTCGGCATGGCCGTAGAACACGCCGCCCCGGTCCATGTCGCGCTCGCGCACCTTGCCCAGGTCGGTGAAGTAGAAGCCGCCCGCGGCGTCGAACACCAAGTCGTTCGGCCCGCGCAGCGCCGCCCCGTCGACCGTGTCGTAGAGCCGCTCGGCGCGGCCCGTGGCGAGGTTCACGCGCTCGATGCGGCCGCCCGAATAGTCGTCCGCCTCGCCCACCGGGCGCTGGCAGCCATCGGCCTCGGTGTGCCAGCGAAAGCCGCCGTTGTTGCACACGTACACCGCGCCGTCGGGCCCGACGGCCGCGCCGTTCGGCCCGCCGCCCAGGTCGGCCACCACCTGCACCAGCCCGTCATGCCGCACGCGCGTGAGCGTGCCGCGGGCGATCTCGACCAGCAGCACCGAGCCATCGTCCATGGCGATCGGGCCTTCGGGGAATTGCAAGCCGGTGGCGAGTTCGCGGATTTGCATCGGGCGTGCCTTTCTTATCAGGTCTGGGGTGTGGGGCTTGCAAGTGTGCTGTTTCTTGCGGGCGGTGCCCAGTCCCGGGAGTGACGTGCGGAATTCGTGATGGCCGTCACGGAACAATCGCCTAAAATATGCGCCATTGGCGTATGGCGATCGAATGCTCACCGTCGTCGAAACCCAGACCTTCAGAAGCTATGGCCGAACTATTGGACAGAGCAAGAAAGAGGCGATTTCGCAGCCTACATCTCCGTGCATCCCGATGCCGGCGATCCTGTTCAGAGGTCCGGCGGAGTGCGCAAGGTGCGCTGGAGCCGAAGCGGCTCCGGCAAAAGCGGCGGCGTCCGGGTCGTGTACTTCAACCGCAGAAACGCCGGTGAAATCGTCTTGCTGCTGATCTACCCCAAAGCGAACCTTGATTCGATCTCTGGCGAAACCTTGAAGGAGTTGCGAAATGCCGCAGAAAAAGCCGATGACTGATGCCGAGTTGATCGCCTTCGAATCGAATCAGGATTTCGAAGCGCTGCTCGTGCAGTCGGCCCGCGAGATGAGCGCCGGAAGGACCCGCAAGGTCTACACGCCTGTGGTGGCCGCGCGCGAGAATGCCGGCTTGTCGCAGGCGGGCTTCGCATCGCTCCTCGGCGTGTCGGTACGCACGTTGCAGCAATGGGAGCAGGGGCGCCGCGAGCCGACCGGCGCGGCCAAGACGTTGATTGCCATTGCAGAGAAGATGCCCGAGGCGCTGAGAGTGATCGATCCGAACTACCATCGCCAATGAGAAAAGCCCCGTTGCTACTTATTTAATAGCAACGGGGCTTTGTCTGTATTGGTGCCGGAGAGATGAATCGAACACCCGACCTTCTCATTACGAATGAGCTGCTCTACCGACTGAGCTACACCGGCGAAGCCTCAGATTATAGCCACTCCGTCAGGCCTTTTCGGCGTGGTAGCGGGTCAAACGCTCAACTTCGTTTCGCGAACCCAACATCACGCTCACGCGCTCGTGCAGCTTGGTGGGCTGCAGCTCGAGGATGCGCTGCTTGCCGTTGGTGGCTGCGCCGCCGGCCTGCTCGACGAGCCAGCTCATCGGGTTGGCCTCGTACATCAGTCGCAGCTTGCCGGCCTTTTCGGGCTCGCGCTTGTCCCAGGGGTACATGAAGACGCCGCCGCGCATCAGGATGCGGTGCACGTCGGCCACCATGCTGGCGATCCAGCGCATGTTGAAGTCCTTGCCGCGCGGGCCTTCCTTGCCGGCCAGGCATTCGTCGATGTAGCGCTTCATGGGCTCGTCCCAATGGCGCATGTTGCTCATGTTGACCGCGAATTCCTTGGTGTCGGCCGGAATCTGGATGTCTTCCTGCGTGAGCACGAAGCTGCCCTGCTCGCGGTCGAGCGTGAACATCGCGACGCCGTTGCCCACGGTGAGAACCAGCGTGGTCTGCGGGCCGTAGATGCAGTAGCCGGCGGCCACCTGCTCGGTGCCGGGCTGCAGGAAGTCGGCTTCCTGCACGCCGGGGGTGTCGTCGGGCTTCTTCAGCACGCTGAAGATGGTGCCGATGCTGACGTTCACGTCGATGTTGCTGCTGCCGTCGAGCGGGTCGAACATCAACAGGTATTCGCCCTGCGGGTAGCGGTTGGGCACCACGTAGATGCTGTCCATTTCCTCGCTGGCCATGGCGGCGAGGTGGCCGCCCCATTCGTTGGCCTCGATCAGCACCTCGTTGGCGATGATGTCGAGCTTCTTCTGGATCTCGCCCTGCACGTTCTCGCTCTCGGCCGTGCCGAGCACGCCGCCGAGCGCGCCCTTGTTGACGGCCTGGCTGATGCTCTTGCAGGCGCGGGCGACCACTTCGAGCAGCAGGCGCAGCTGGCCGGGAATGAGTCCGTCGGCGCGCTGCTGTTCGACGAGGTAGCGGGTGAGGGAGATCTTCTGTTGTTGAGCCATATGCTTTCTGTGTTCAGTTTCTTCAGTTGCCGGCCAATGCACGCGTAACCACTTCGTGCGTGTCCTTGCTCAGGTCGGGTTTGGCTGCCACGCGCGCGATCGCCTCGCGCGCAGCGCTGCGGTAGGGCTCGGCCAGCTTGCTCCAGCGGTCGAGCGCGCGTGCGAGGCGGGCGGCCACCTGGGGGTTGATGGCGTCGAGCTCGATGACGCGCTCGCTCCAGAACACGTAGCCGGCCGCGTCGGGGCGGTGGAAGGCGCCGGGGTTCGCGCTGCAGTAGCTGAAGATCACACTGCGTGCGCGGTTCGGGTTCTTGAGCGAGAAGTCCGGGTGCTTCATCAGCTGCTTGACCAGGGGCAGGATGTCGCCGCCGCGGTCGGATGCACCGGCCTGCAGCGAGAACCACTTGTCGATGACGAGGGCTTCGTCCTTGAACAGGGCATGGAAGCGCGCCAGCGCCTGTCCGGCCAGCGCATGGCCCGACGCCACGAGCGCATTGAGCGCGTTGAAGCGGTCGGTCATGTTGCCCGCGTCCTTGAAGCGCTGCAGCGTCTTGCCGGGCCACACGGCGTCGCCCGAGGCGCGCGCCGCGAGGCACAGGAAGTTCAGGGCCATGCCGGCCAGTGCGCGGCGGCCTGCCGACGTGGGGTCGGGGCTGTAGGCGCCGGTGTCGTGATGGGCTTCAAAGGCCCATTGCCAGTCGGCAAAAAGGGCGGTGGCGAGCTGGGCGCGCATGGCCTCGCGCACCAGGTGCACGCGCTGCGGGTCGACCACGTCGAGCTGCTCGGCGATGTAGGTCTCCGAGGGCAGCGTGAGCACCAGTTCCTTGAAGGCGGCGTCGAGCTGCGGATGGCGCAGCACGCTGCGCATGGCCTCGACGTAGGCGTCGTCGAGCACCGGCGTGGTGTCGCCCGCGACCGCGTCGATGCCCCTGACCGCGGCGCGAAGGCCGAGGCGCTGGCCGGCTTCCCAGCGGTTGAACGGATCGGGGTCGTTGGCCAGCAGCGTGAGCAGCTGGGCGTCGGTGTAGTCGAAGTCGAGGATCACGGGTGCGCTGAAACCGCGCAGGATCGAGGGCACGGGCTCGGCGTCGAGGCCGACGAAGGTGATCTGCTCGCCGGCACGCGAGAGCACCAGCGTGCGGGTGCCGCGGGTGACCTCGCTCTCGCCCTCGAGCTGCACCGGCAGCTCGCGCCCGCTGGCGTCGAGCAGGCCGACGTTCAGCGGAATGACGAAGGGCTCCTTGGTCGGCTGGCCCGGCGTGGGCGGGCAGCTCTGGACCACGCTGAGCGTGTAGCTGCGGTTCTGCGCGTCGTACACGCCGTGCGCTGCGAGGCGTGGCGTGCCGGCCTGGCTGTACCAGCGCTTGAACTGCGGCAGCAGGCGCGCGAGTTCGGAGTCGGGGTTGGCATCGGCGATGGCCTGCGCGAAGTCGTCGCAGGTCACGGCCTGGCCGTCGTGGCGCTCGAAGTACAGCGTGATGCCGCGCTCGAAGCCCTTGCGGCCGACCAGCGTCTGCATCATGCGCACCACCTCGGCACCCTTCTCGTAGATGGTGACGGTGTAGAAGTTGCTGATCTCGATGTAGCTGTCGGGCCGCACCGGATGCGCCATGGGGCCGGCGTCCTCGGGGAACTGGGCGGTGCGCAGCACGCGCACGTCCTCGATGCGCTTGACGGCGCGCGCCGACGCGTCGGCGCAGAGGTCCTGGCTGAACTCCTGGTCGCGGAAGACGGTGAGGCCTTCCTTCAGCGAGAGCTGGAACCAGTCGCGGCAGGTCACGCGGTCGCCGCTCCAGTTGTGGAAGTACTCGTGGCCGACCACGCTTTCGATGTTGCCGTAGTCGGCGTCGGTGGCGGTGGCCTGGTTGGCCAGAACGTACTTCGTGTTGAAGATGTTCAGGCCCTTGTTCTCCATCGCGCCCATGTTGAAGTCGCTCGTGGCCACGATCATGAAGCGGTCGAGGTCGAGCGGCAGGCCGAAGCGGGCCTCGTCCCACAGCACCGAGTTGATGAGCGAGTTCATCGCATGCTCGGTCTTGTCGAGGTCGCCGGCGCGCACGTACACTTGGAGCAGGTGCTCCTTGCCGCTGCGCGCGGTGATGCGCTGCTCGCGCGCGACGAGCTTGCCCGCCACCAGTGCGAACAGGTAGCTGGGCTTGCGGAACGGGTCGACCCACTTGGCGAAGTGGCGGCCTTCGGGCAGGTCGCCCTGATCGACGAGGTTGCCATTCGACAGCAGCACCGGGTAGGCGGCCTTGGCGGCGCGCAGCGTGACGGTGTAGGTCGCCATCACGTCGGGCCGGTCAAGGAAGTAGGTGATGCGGCGGAAGCCCTCGGCCTCGCATTGCGTAAAGAAGGTGTCCTCGCTCACGAACAGGCCCATCAGCTTGGTGTTCTTGATGGGGCAGCAGGTGGTGAAGATCTCGAGTTCGAAGGCGCCTTCCTGGGCCGAGGGCAGGCCGTCGAGCACGAGCTGCTCGCCTTCCATGCGGAACGAGGCGCCTTGGCCGTTGACCAGCACGCGGGCCAGGTTGAGCTCGTCGCCGTCGAGGCGCAGCGGCTGCGGCGGCACGTCGGGGTTGCGGCGCAGCTGCATGCGGTTGAGCACGCGCGTCTTGGCGGGGTCGAGGTCGAAAGTCAGGTCGACGGTGTCGATCCAGAATGCCGGGGCGGCATAGTCTTCGCGGCGAATGGCAATGGGTTGCCCTTGGGCGTCACGCTGCAGCAGCATCGAGGGTCTCCAGAAAATTCGAATGGGCGAGTTCGTTGTAGTCGCGAACCGCGGCGATCACATGCGGACCGCCGAGCTCGGCGGGGGAATGGGTGCTGCACACGGCCACGGCGCGCATGCCGCCGCGGCGTGCGGCCTCGATGCCGAAGGGCGCATCCTCGAACACGACGCAGCGTTCGGGCGCCACGCCGATGCGCCGCGCGGCTTCGAGAAAGATCTCGGGCGTGGGCTTGCCGGCAAAGCCTTCGTCGCCACCCACCACGGCGAGCGGCAGCGGATCCATCTTCAGGCGCGACATCACGAACTCGATGTTGTGCCGGTCGCCGGCCGTGCCCACTGCCACCTTCAGGCCGCGCGCGACGGCGGCGCCGGCAAAGGCGGTGAAGCCGGCCACCTCTGCGAAGCTGTCGCCGAACATCGTGCGGTAGATCGCTTCCTTCTCGTCGACCAGCGCCAGGCATTCGGCGTCGGACAGCGGCCGCTCGAACAGCTCGGGCATGCACTCCACGCCGGTGCGGCCGGTGGTGCGCGCGAGGATCTCGCTCGCGTCGAGCGCGAGGCCGTGGCGCGCCGCAAACTCGACCCATGCGCGCGCATGCGCCGGCATGGAGTCGATCATGGTGCCGTCCATGTCGAAGATCAGCGCTTCGACCTTCATCAGACGCCTTGCTTCAGCGAGGCTTCGATGAACACGTCGAGATCGCCGTCGAGCACCTTCTGGGTGGCCGAGACTTCGACGTTGGTGCGCAGGTCCTTGATGCGGCTGTTGTCGAGCACGTAGCTGCGGATCTGATGGCCCCAGCCCACGTCGGTCTTGCTGTCCTCGAGCTTCTGCTGCTCTTCCTGGCGCTTGCGCATCTCGTGGTCGTACAGGCGCGAGCGAAGGCGCTTCCAGGCCACGTCGCGGTTGCTGTGCTGGCTGCGGCCGTCCTGGCACTGCACCACGATGCCGGTCGGGATGTGCGTGAGCCGCACGGCCGAGTCGGTCTTGTTGATGTGCTGGCCGCCGGCGCCGCTGGCGCGGAAGGTGTCGGTGCGCACGTCGGCCGGGTTGATGTCGATCTCGATCGAGTCGTCGATCTCCGGGTACACGAAGATGCTCGCGAAGCTGGTGTGGCGCCCGCCCGAGGAGTCGAACGGCGACTTGCGCACCAGGCGGTGCACGCCGGTCTCGGTGCGCAGCAGGCCGAAGGCGTACTCGCCCTCGACCTTGATCGTCGCGCTCTTGATTCCGGCGGTGTCGCCCGGGGTCTCGTCCTCGAGCTGGGCCTTGAAACCCTTGCGCTCGGCGTACCGCGTGTATTGGCGCAACAGCATGCTGGCCCAGTCGCAGGCCTCGGTGCCGCCGGCGCCGGCCTGGATGTCGACGAAGGCGTTGAGCGGGTCGGCCGGGTTGTTGAACATCCGGCGGAATTCGAGCTGCTTGATGTCGGCCTCGAGCGCGGCGGCGTCATCGGCGATCGACTGCAGGCCATCCATGTCGCCTTCTTCCTTCGACATGTCGAAGAGCTCGGTGTTGTCCGAGAGGCCGCTGGTGAGCCGGTCGAGCGTGACGACCACGTCGTCGAGCGACTTCTTTTCCCTGCCCAATTCCTGGGCCTTCTTGGGGTCGTTCCAGACGTTGGGATCCTCGAGCGATGCGTTGACCGTCCTCAGACGTTCGGCTTTGGCATCGTAGTCAAAGATACCTCCGTAAATCTGCCGTGCGGGCGCTCAGGTCCGCAAGCGTTGCACCGATCTGGTTGATTTGTTCTGCGTCCATGGGGTGTCCTGATCTGTTCGGGGAAACCGGACATTTTCTCATGCCCGGCCCGATGGCCCCGGGCTGCGCCAGTTTTGGACCGGCCGGAGCGAACGCCCCAGGCGTTTCCATCTGTAGTAAGCCATAAGTCCCAAGGCAGCGCGCAAGTCCATGCCGGCAGGGTTGCCGCCGCCGCGGCGCCGCTTGTAGGATGGCGCGGATGACCCAGCACATCGGAATCGTCGGCTGCTCCGCCGAGGGCGCTGCACTCTGCTACCAGACCATCTGCGTCGAAGGCGCGGCGCTCTTCGGGCCGCATGCGCATCCCGAAGTCTCGATGCACACGCCGTCGCTCGCGGACTACATGGCGCACATCTACCGCGGCGACTGGCGCGGCGTGGGCGAGGTGATGCTCGCCTCCGCCGACAAGCTCGCCAAGTCGGGCGCCGACTTCCTGGTCTGCCCGGACAACACGATCCACCAGGCGCTGCCATTCATCGAGGCGCGCTCGCCGCTGCCATGGCTGCACATCGCGGGCTGCGTGGCCGACGAGGCCGCGCGGCGCGGCTTTCGGCGCCTGGCGCTGACGGGCACGCGCTGGCTCGTCGAGAGCGATGTCTATCCCGACAAGCTCTCGGCCGTGGGCCTGGAGTGCGTGCGGCCCGCCGCCGAGGAGCGCGAGGAGATCAACCGCATCATCATGGACGAGCTGGTCTGCGGCGTCTTCAAGCCCGAGGCGATCGCGACCTTCCGGCGCGTGATCCAGCGCATGCGCGAGCACGACGGCTGCGACGCGGTGATCCTCGGCTGCACCGAGATCCCGCTGATCATGAACGACGTGAACTCGCCGCTGCCGACGCTCAATTCGACGCGGCTGCTGGCGCGCGCGGCGCTGCGGCGGGCGGCGGCGAAGCGGGAAGGCTAGGCGAGGAAATCCTCGATCAGTTGCGCCACGCGCTCGGGCTGGTCGTGGTGCAGCATGTGACCCGACGCTTCGAGCCGCTCGATCCGCACTGAGGGCACGGATTTCAGCCGCTCGTGGAATTCGTCGAGCGTGTAGCGGTTTTTCCACCAGCCCTGGAGGCTGTCGTCGGCGGCCTCGACCATCAGCGTGGGCGCCGCGATGCGCGCATAGAGCGCGAGCGTCTCGTCGACGCGGAAGATGTTCGCATTGACGATCTTGTGCGCCGCCTCGCCGAGGATCTGCCAGCGCTCGCTGCCGTCGGGCTGCTTGCGCGCGGCCGACCAGTGGCCTGCGAGCCACTGGGCCTTGTCGGGCGACAGGCGCGGATTCGTCTTCATGAGGCGGCGCGCCACGCCGTCCACCGCGGAATAGGTCGACAGGTCCATCTCGCCGCGGTGCAGGCGCTTGAGTTCGTCGATCCATTTCCCGTAACGCTCTGGCGCTTCGTCGGGCCGGCGCGCCGGCATCCCGAAGCCTTCGAGGTTGACGAGGCGGCGGATGCGCTCGGGCCGGGTGCCCGCATAGTGCATGGCGACGTTGCCGCCCATGCTGTGGCCGACAAGATCGACCGGGCGCGCCGCGTCGCCTTCGCCCGCGTAATGGTCGAGCAGCCATTCGAGGTCGGCCAGGTAGTCGGGCAGCCAGTAGTTGTCGACGCCGCCGCCATCGGTCAGCCCGAAGCCGCGCCAGTCGGGCGCGACGATGAAGCACTCCTCGGCCATGGCGTCGACGACGAACTGCCACGAAGCCGCCACGTCCATCCAGCCATGCACCAGCACGAGCGGCGGGCGTTCGGCCGAGGGGCGGCCCCAGGTGCGCACGTGGTACTGGAGGTTGCGCACGGGGACGAATTCGCTGCGCGAGGGGCGGAGGGCTTGGTACATGGGCGCCGATGATACGAAGTGCAGCCGACCGGCAGAGTCCGGCAGACGACAGTAAAGTTCGCGCATGCAAAAAATCCAACTCGGTCAGAGCGACCTTCATGTCACGCCGATCTGCCTCGGCACCATGACCTTCGGCGAGCAGGTCGACGAAGCCTCGGCCCACCAGATCCTGGACCGCGCCCTCGATCGTGGCGTCGACTTTCTCGACACGGCGGAGATGTATGCCGTGCCCACGCGCCGCGAGACCTACGGCGCCACCGAGACCATCATCGGCAACTGGTTCGCGGCCCACCCCGGCGTGCGGCAGCGCGTCGTGCTCGCCAGCAAGGTGGCAGGCCCGGCGCGCAACACGCCGTGGGTGCGCGAAGGCGAGGGCATGACCCCCGCCGACATCGTGGCCTCGTGCGACGCGAGCTTGAAGCGGCTGCGCACCGACGTGATCGACCTCTACCAGATCCATTGGCCCGAGCGCCACGTGCCGGCCTTCGGCAACCTCTACTACGACCCGGCGAGCGAGCGTTCGAAGACCCCGATCCTCGAGCAGCTCGAAGCCTTTGCCGGGCTGGTGAAGGCGGGCAAGGTGCGCGCGATCGGGCTCTCGAACGAGACGCCCTATGGCGTGCACGAGTTCGTGCGGCTCGCCGAACAGCATGGCCTTCCGCGCGTGGCCTCGGTGCAGAACATCTACAACCTGGCCGCCCGCTTCGCCGAGAACGGGCTCGACGAGACGATGCACCGGCTCGGCGTGTCGCTCCTGGCCTACTCGCCGCTGGCCTACGGCCTGTTGACGGGCAAGTACGACCAGAGCGGCATCGTCGGCCCCGAGGCGCCGCAGGAGGCGCGCATCACGCGCTACGAATCGGTGCGCAAGCTGCGCTGGGGCCGGCCCGAGGCGCTCGCGGCCGCGCGGCGCTACAACCAGCTCGCGCGCGACAACGGCCTCACGCCGGTGCAGCTCGCGCTGGGTTTCTGCCGCGCCAAGTGGCAGGTGGCGAGCACCATCATCGGCGTGCGCACGCTGGCCCAGCTCGACGAGGACATCGACGCCTGGGGCACCGAGCTGCCGGCCGGACTGCTGGCCGAGATCGACCGCATCCGCTGGGAAATGCGCGACCCGGCCAACTAGATGCCGAAGAAGAGCGCCCACGTCTCGGAAACGCCGGCCACCCAGCTGCTGCGTGCCGCGAAGGTTGAGTTCACCGAGCATCCCTACGCGTACCAGGAACACGGCGGCGCCCAGCGCGGCGCCGAGATGCTCGGACTCGACCCGTTCATGGTCATCAAGACGCTGGTGATGCAGGACCAGGACGCGAAGCCGCTGATCGTGCTGATGCATGGCAACCGCACCGTCTCGACCAAGAACCTCGCGCGCCAGATCGGTGCCAAGTCGGTCGAGCCCTGCACGCCCGAGGTTGCGCAGCGCCACAGCGGCTACATGGTGGGCGGCACCTCACCGTTCGGCACGCGGCGCGAGATGCCGGTCTACATCGAGTCGAGCATCCTGGGGCTGCCGCGCATCGTGCTCAACGGCGGCCGGCGCGGCTACCTGATCGGGATTGACCCGCAGGTGTGCGTGCGGCTGCTCGGCGCCAAGCCGGTGGAATGCGCGCTGGCAGAATAGCCAGCCCGCCTGCATGCTGCCGGCCACCAGAACGAAAAGAAATCCATCCCACGTGGAGCGCGCCTTGAGCCTCGACCTGCCTTCCCTCGCCGCCATCGTCATCTCGTACCTGATCGGCTCGCTGTCCTTCGCCGTCATCGTGAGCAAGGCGCTCGGCATGGCCGATCCGCGCAGCTACGGCAGCAAGAACCCGGGCGCCACCAACGTGCTGCGCTCGGGCAACAAGGGCGCGGCGCTCGCCACGCTGCTGCTCGATGCGGTGAAGGGCTGGCTGCCGGTATTCGCGATCCGGCATTTCGGCGCGCAGTGGGGGCTCGGCGAGGGCGTGGCCGCGCTCGCGGGCCTGGCGGCGTTCCTCGGGCACCTGTATCCGGTGTTCTTCGGCTTCCAGGGCGGCAAGGGCGTGGCCACCGCCGCGGGTGTGCTAGTGGGCATTGCGCCCTGGCTCGGGCTCGCCACCGGCGCCACCTGGCTGATCATTGCGGTATTTTTCCGCTATTCGTCGCTGTCTTCGCTGGTGGCAGCCTTCTTTGCGCCGGCGTATTACCTGCTGGGGGGCAATATCGCCTGGGCGCTCGACCGCACGGTGCTGATCGCGCTCGTCGTGATGAGCCTGCTGCTGATATGGCGGCACCGCGAGAACATCCGCCGGCTCGCGGCCGGCACCGAGTCGAAGCTCGGTGCGAAGAAAAAAGCTTGAGCAACCAACGAAACCAACAAGGACAGAAACGACTATGGCTTCCATCACCCGCTTCCACGTCGGCCCGCGCCTTTCCGAGACGGCCGTGCACAACGGCACCATCTACCTCGCGGGCCAGGTGCCCGACGACACCACGCAGGACATCCGCGGCCAGACCGCGCAGGTGCTGGCGATGGTCGACCGCCTGCTGGCCGAAGCCGGCAGCGACAAGTCGCGCATCCTCATGACGCAGATCTTCCTGGCCGACATCGGCGACATCACGGCGATGAACGAGGTCTGGGACGCCTGGATTCCCGCCGGCAACACCCCGCCGCGCGCGACGGTGCAGGCCAAGATGGCCAACGCAGCCTACAAGATCGAGATCGTCGTCACCGCCGCTGCAGCAGCCTGAGGGGCGTCAGTACCGCTTCTCGAGGACCATCTGGTCGGCGTCGCGGCGCATCGAGAAACGATTGATGAAGCTGTTGCCCAACAGCACGAAGGGCATCGGCTGCGGTGACACCACGGCCTCGATGTCGTAGACCTCGACATCGCCCACGCGCACCGATTGGAGCCGCAGCCTGTGGCCGGTCGAGACGCCGTTCGCCGTGCTGATCTGGATGCGCTGCGCCTTGCTGTAGTCCAGGCCGATGCGCTTGGCGTCGTCGGCCGACAGCGCGATCGAGGTCGCGCCGGTGTCGAGCATGAAGGTGACGGTGCGCCCGTTGATGGCGCCCTGTGTCATGAAATGGCCCCGGCTGTCGGCCGGCAGCACGATGCGGCTACCGCCGCCATTGCCCCCACCGCCGCCGCCGATGCTCACGGGCGTGTCCATGCGCAGGCTGACGCGCTTGCCCTCGAGCTCGACCACCGCCTGCTCGGCCTGCAGTGAGACCAGCTTCACGCCCTGGAAGGTCTCGCCGACCGCCACGGTCTTGGGCGGCGCACCGTTCACGATCAGGATCGCGCGGCTGCCGATGGTGCCGGTCAACATGACCGAACTGGCCGCCTGCACGCCGGCTGCAGCGCACAGCAGCAGCGCTGCGGCGACGACGAGGGAGCGCATGCGAGGCTCGGTCAGTCGCGGAAGTTGTCGAAGCTCAGCGGCATGTCGGGCACCTCTTTCTTGATGAGCGCCATCGCCGCCTGCAGGTCGTCGCGCTTGGCGCCGGTGATGCGCACCGCATCGCCCTGGATCGCGGCCTGCACCTTGAGCTTGCTGTCCTTGACGATGCGGGTGATCTTCTTGGCCTGCTCGCTCTCGATGCCGCTCTTGATCTTGATGACCTGCTTGACCTTGTCGCCGCCCATCTTCTGGACGTCGCCCTTGTCGAGGAAGCGCACATCGACGCTGCGCTTGGTGAGCTTGCTGCGCAGGATGTCTTCCACCTGCACGAGCTGGAACTCGGCATCGCCGATCATGGTGATTTCCTTGTCCTTGAGCTCGACGGCGGCGGCCGTGCCCTTGAAATCGAAGCGGGTCGCGATTTCCTTGGCGGTGTTCTCGACCGCGTTCTTCACTTCGGGCAGGTTGGGTTCGCAGACGGTGTCGAAAGACGGCATGGACTCTCCTGATTCACGGGTAGCTGGATGCGACAATTCTCCCATGATCGTGGAGAACAACGTCCCGCTGCAGCCCTACAACAGCTTCGGCATTGCCGCGCGCGCGCAGCACCTGGCGCGCATCGCGAGCGAATCGGACGTGGCCGCGCTGCTGGCCGACCCCCGGTGGCGCGATGCGCCGCGCTTCGTGCTCGGCGGCGGCAGCAACATCGTGATCACCGGCGACGTGAAGCCGCTGGTGCTGAAGGTCGAGATCAAGGGGCTGCGCCTGGTCGAAGAGACGCCGCGCGCCTGGATCGTGGAGGCGGGGGCGGGCGAAACCTGGCACGAGGCGGTGCAGTGGATGCTTGCGCACGGCTATCCGGGGCTCGAGAACCTGGCGCTCATCCCGGGCACCGTGGGCGGCGCGCCGGTGCAGAACATCGGCGCCTACGGCGTCGAGCTGCAGGACCGCTTCGATTCGCTCGACGCCATCGACCTGGATACCGGCCGCAGCTTCACGCTCGATGCCGCGCAGTGCGCCTTCGGCTACCGCGATTCGGTGTTCAAGCACGTGCCCGCCGGGCCGACCGACTTCGGGCTCTCCGGCCGGGCGCTGATCACGCGCGTGCGCTTTCGCCTGCCGCGGCCATGGAAGGCGGTGGCGGGCTACCTCGACCTCGAGCGCAAGATGGAGGAAACGGGCAATTTCACGCCCAGCCCCACCGATGTCTTCGACTGGATCTGCGCCATCCGCCGCGCCAAGCTGCCCGACTGGCGCGTGCTCGGCAATGCGGGCAGCTTCTTCAAGAACCCGACGGTCACGCCCGAGCAGTGCGCCGACATCATCGCGCGCGACCCCAAGATCGTGCACTACCCGATGGACGACGGCACCATCAAGCTCGCGGCCGGGTGGCTCATCGACGCCTGCGGCTGGAAGGGCAAGTCGGTCGGCAATGCCGGCGTCTACGAGAGGCAGGCGCTGGTGCTGGTGAACCGCGGCGGACTCGAGAACCCGGTCACGGGCGGCGAGGTCATGACGCTGGCAAAGGCCATCCAGACCAGCGTGTACGAGCGCTTCGGCATCCGGCTGGAGCCGGAGCCGGTGGTGGTCTGAGCGGCGCCGCCTTGGTGCGCCACTCGTGCTTTATTTGCCTTCGTCGTCGTTCGCGAGCTTCGGCAGAGAAGCGCCCTGGCTCGCCGACAGCAGGCCCGTGCGCGTGTAGATCGCGAGCTTCTCGCGCGTGTCGACGATGTCGAGGTTGCGCATGGTCAGCTGGCCGATGCGGTCGAGCGGCGTGAAGGCGCCTTCGACCTTTTCCATGCTCAGGCGCTCGGGCTTGTAGGTGAGGTTGGGCGACTCGGTGTTGAGGATCGAGTAGTCGTTGCCGCGGCGCAGCTCGACCGTGACGTCGCCGGTGATCGCGCGCGCCACCCAGCGTTGCGCCGTCTCGCGCAGCATGATGGCCTGCGGGTCGAACCAGCGGCCCTGGTAGAGCAGGCGGCCGAGCTTGCGGCCATGGTCGCGGTACTGCTCGATCGTGTCCTCGTTGTGGATGCCGGTCACGAGGCGCTCGTAGGCGATGAACAGCAGCGCGAGGCCGGGCGCCTCGTAGATGCCGCGGCTCTTGGCCTCGATGATGCGGTTCTCGATCTGGTCGCTCATGCCCAGGCCGTGGCGCCCGCCGATGCGATTGGCTTCGAGGATCAGGTCGACCAGGTTCGGGTAGGCCACGCCGTTCAGCGCCACGGGCACGCCCTCTTCGAAGCGCACCGACACCGTCTCGCGCTTGACCTCGACTTCGTCCTTCCAGAACGCCACGCCCATGATCGGCTGCACGATCTGCATGCCGCTGTTCAGGTGCTCGAGGTCCTTGGCTTCGTGGGTGGCGCCCAGCATGTTCGAGTCGGTCGAGTAGGCCTTCTCGGACGACATCTTGTAGGCGAAGCCGGCCTTCTGCATGAATGCCGACATCTCGGCGCGGCCGCCGAGCTCGTCGATGAAGACCTGGTCGAGCCACGGCTTGTAGATCTTGAGGCTCGGGTTGGTGAGCAGGCCGTAGCGGTAGAAGCGCTCGATGTCATTGCCCTTGTAGGTGCTGCCGTCGCCCCAGATGTGGACGTCGTCTTCCTTCATGGCCGACACCAGCATCGTGCCCGTGACGGCGCGGCCCAGCGGCGTGGTGTTGAAGTAGGTGACGCCCGCGGTGGTCACGTGGAAAGCGCCGGCCTGCAGTGCGGCGATGCCCTCATTGGCGAGCTGCACGCGGCAGTCGATCAGGCGCGCATTCTCGGCGCCGTAGAGCATGGCCTTGCGCGGGATCTCGTCGTAGTCGGGCTCGTCGGGCTGGCCGAGGTTGGCGGTGTAGGCGTAGGGGATCGCGCCCTTGTTGCGCATCCAGTGCAGCGCCGCGCTGGTGTCCAGGCCGCCCGAAAAGGCGATGCCGACTTTCTGGCCGGCGGGTACGTTCTGAAGAATGGTCGACATGTGGGTGTCCGTCTCTCGGTTCAGCCGAAATGGCAGATGTAGCTGTAGGGCTCGCCAGTGACGCGGATCTGGAAGCTCGAGTTGCCGGGGATGCTGAACTTCTGGCCCGGGCCCGAAGCGATCCATTCGGTGGTGCCTGCCAACTGGTATTCGCAGCTGCCGGAAGTGCCTTCCATGATCTCGGCCGCGCCGGTGTTGAAGGTGAGGGTGGCGGGCAGGATCACGCCGACCGACTTTTGGGTGCCGTCCGCGAGCGTGAGGCTGTGGCTCACGCACTTGCCGTCGAAATACACATTGGCCTTGGTGGCCACTGCGGCGCTGTTGAGAGTGTCGGTAGTCGTCGTCATTGGATGGCGCCGGCGCAGGGGCGGTCGGCGTGGGGTCGAAGACGCGCCGCTGCGGCAGCGCACCCCCGGGGGTTGGAAAGTCCCCGATTTTAGGGCTTGCCCGGCGCCGACCCGCGCGGGCCGGGCGCCTCAGCGCCAGTGCCGATGGCGCCAGCCGCCGCGGTGGCCGCCCCAGCCGCGCGAATAGCCGAAATTCAGCGAAAGGCCGACCGGCGGGTAGGCATAGGGTTGCACATAGGGCTGTGCATACGGGTAGGCGTAGGCGGGTTGCACGTAGACCGGCGGGGCGTAGACCGGTGGCGCATAGACCGGAGCGGGCCGCGAGTACACGGGGGCGGGGGCCGGCGCATTGGAGACCACCACGCCGGGCTCGGGCACCACGTTGTCCCAGCGCGAGCCGTCGGCCCGGCGGTCCTGCGGCTCGTATTGCGGCTCGTACTGCTGGCTGTGGCCGGGGCTGTTGCCGGCTTCGACCGGGTAGGCTTGCAGCTGCGGTTGCGGCGCGACCGGCAAGGTGGTGACGCCATAGGCGTTGGCCTGGACCGGGATCGTGGCACCGGGCTGGCTGTCGGTGCGCGTGGTGTACTGGCGCCCGTTGTATTCGTAGGTGACGTTGTAGCTCACGTCGCTGCCGGTGGTCTCGCGGATCGGCGTGGCGGAAATCACGCGCGCCTGCACCACCTGCTGCTGTTGTTGCGCGTGCACCGCACCGGCCCCCAGGGCCAGCATGCCGAGCACCGAAACGCCCGCGAGGCTTCGAAAAACGTGTTTGTTCATGGTGTTCTCTCCTGCAGATCGGGTTGGAGGGCGGCGGTGGGGCGGGGTTCCCGGGTTTACGCGGCGTTCACAGCAGCCCAGGCTGCGGCGTCGAACCCCGTGGTAACGCCGTGTCGGCCGCCCCAGTTGACCACGGGCCGCTTGATCAGGCTCGGGTTGGCCAGCAGCACCGCGCGCGCCGATGCGGCATCGACCACCGCATTGCGCGTGGCGTCGTCTAGCTTGCGCCAGGTGGTGCCGCGGCGATTGACCAGGGCTTCCCAGCCGGGGCTCTGGAGCCATTGGTCGAGTTCGGCCTCGGGCACGCCCTGTTTCTTGAAATCGTGGAAGGTGTAAGCGATGCCGTTGTCAGCGAGCCAGGTGCGGGCACGCTTGACGGTGTCGCAGTTGGGAATGCCGTAGAGGATGGTCATGCCCGCGATGATGCCGCGAAAGCGCGGCCGCGGTTCGGCCGAGAAGACCCGGCCGCCCGCGCCTTTACCGGGTCGGCGACAATGCCGGCCTCCATGCAAACCCTCGAAGACTGGCTCGCGCGCGCCGAGCAACTCCATCCGAAGAACATCGAGCTCGGCCTCGACCGTGCCAAGGAAATGGCCACCCGCCTGGGCCTGCGCTTCGACTGCCCGGTCATCACCGTGGCCGGCACCAATGGCAAGGGCTCGACCTGCGCCATGCTCGAATCGATCCTCGGGCATGCGGGCTACCGCACGGCGGTGTTCACCTCGCCGCACCTGGTGCGGTTCGAGGAACGGCTGCGGCTCGCGGGCGAAGCCGTCGATGCTTCCAAACTGATAGCAAACTTCGAGGCCGTCGAGGCGGCGCGGGGCGAGATGGCCCTGACCTACTTCGAATTCACCACGCTCGGCATCCTGCGCTGCATGGCCGAGGAAAAGCCCGACGTCGCGATCCTCGAAGTGGGGCTCGGCGGCCGGCTCGACGCGGTCAACATCATCGACACCGACTGCGCGGTCATCACCAGCATCGACCTCGACCACATGGACTACCTCGGCCCCGACCGGGAGCGCATCGGTTTCGAGAAGGCCGGCATCATGCGCGCGGGCAAGCCCGCGATCGTGAGCGACCCGGTGCCGCCGCAGAGCGTGATCGACCACGCGGGCGCGGTCGGTGCACAACTGTGGCGCTTCGGGCACGACTTCAACGTCTCGGGCGACAAGCAGCAGTGGGGCTGGTCGGGCCGCGGCCGGCGCTACAGCGGGCTGGCCTATCCGGCGCTGCGCGGCGCCAACCAACTCCTCAATGCGGCGGGCGTGCTGGCGGCGCTCGAGGCGCTCAGGCCGCTCTTGCCGATCACGGCGCAGGCGGTTCGCAGCGGGCTCGCGATGGTTGAGCTGCCGGGACGCTTCCAGATCGTTCCGGGCGAACCGGCGCTGGTGCTCGACGTGGCGCACAACGCGCATGCCGTCGCAGCGCTGGCCGAGAACCTCGACGCGATGGGCTTCTATCCCACCACGCATGGCGTGTTCGGCGTGATGGCCGACAAGGACCTCGCACCCATCCTTGCGCGCATCGGGCCGCTGATCGACCGCTGGTATTTCACCGACCTGCCGACGCCGCGCGCCGCCAAGGCGGACGACCTGCTCGCGCGCTGGCAGGCGCAGAACACGCGCGCCGACGCCTCCGGCAGCGTGCACGCGGGGCCCATGGAGGCGCTGCGCGCGGCCATCGAGCAGGCCGACCCCGCTGATAGAATCGTGGTCTTCGGATCGTTCTTCACCGTGGGTGGCGTGCTCCAAAACGGCACCCCGCGGCTGCAGGCCAAACACCTGCTGCCCGGCGGCTGAAACGCCACAGCTCTGCTCCACGTCCGCACCATCCGGCATCACCCCGCTGCACTCCTCAGGGATCGAACTTCATGGCGTTTTTCAAGTTCCGCACGCGCGGCCCACAAGGCAACGAAGGGCGCAGCGCTCCGGCTGCAGCGCCTGCGGAAAGTGTCGAATCCATGCGTCGCCGCGCGCGGCATCGGCTCGTGGGCGCGGCGGTGCTGGTGCTGGTCGGTGTGATCGGGTTCCCGTTGCTGTTCGATACCCAACCGCGTCCGGTCGCGGTCGACATCCCGATCGAGATTCCCGACCGCAACAAGGTCAAGCCGCTGCCGGTGCCTGCCGCCCCGGCCGCCAACACCAGCAGCAACAACAGCAGCGGTGCGAGCGAGGGCGGCAGCCCGCGCGTCGCATCCGCGCCTGCGGCCGGCGGCATCATCACCGAGACGGCCGACGGGACCGTCATCGATCCGGGCAAGCCCGCTGCGAGCGCATCACCCACGCCGCCCGCTGCCGCCAATCCGGAACCGAAGCCCGAACCCAAACCCGAGCCGAAGCCCGAGCCAAAGCCCGAACCCAAGCCAGAGCCGAAACCGGAACCCAAGCCGGAACCCAAGCCGGAACCCAAGCCGGAGCCGAAGCCCGCCAAGCCGACCGCGGCCGAGGAGGCTGCCCGGGCGCGCGCCTTGCTCGAAGGCAAGCCCGCCGCCACGGCCGCCAAGCCGGCGGCAGCCGCCGACGATGCCGGCCGCTTCGTGGTGCAGGTGGGCGCATTCGCCGAGGCCGACAAGGCCCGCGACGTGCGGCAGAAGCTCGAGAAGGCAGGCCTCAAGACCTATGTGAGCGTGGCCAAGACCTCGGGCGGCGAGCGCACGCGCGTGCGCGTCGGCCCCTTTGCCTCGCGCGCAGAGGCCACCCGTGCGGCGGAGCGCGTCAAGGCCTTGTCTTTGCCGGCCGCCATCCTCACGTTGTAGAAGCCACAGTCCGCCACCGTGGCCTTGCTCGACTGGATCGCCGTCACGTTCGTCGTCGTGTCGATGTTGTTTGGCCTGGTGCGTGGCCTGGTGTTCGAGGTGATTTCGCTGGCGGGCTGGGTGGCCGCATTCATCGTCGCCCAGTGGCTGGCCTCCGATGTGGCGGCGTGGCTGCCGTTCGGCGACCCGCAGGCGACCTGGCGCTATCCGCTGGCGTTCGTGCTGGTGTTCGTGGCGGTGGCATTCGGCGTCGGGCTCGTGGCGGCGCTGACGCGAAAGTTGATTGCGGCGGTCGGGCTGCGGCCTGTGGACCGCATTCTGGGTGGGGCTTTCGGTGCGGCGCGCGGCGTGGTGGCCTTGCTCGTGCTGGCGGTCACTGTTCATTTGCTGGCGTTGAGCGACAGTGCCTGGTGGCGCGACTCGCTGAGCGCCAATGTTCTCGATGCGGCATTGCAGGGCCTGAAACCCGCGCTGCCTGAAAAGTTGGCAAGCTACCTGCCCTGAGAGGAATCGTTCATGTGTGGAATCGTCGGCGTTGTCAGCAACGCACCCGTCAACCAGCTGCTCTATGACGCCTTGCTGCTGCTGCAGCACCGCGGCCAGGACGCGGCGGGCATCGTCACCCTGCTCGAACGCAAGTTCTTCATGCACAAGGCCAAGGGCATGGTGCGCGACGTGTTCCGCACGCGCAACATGCGCGCGCTGCCGGGCGCGGTGGGCCTGGGCCAGGTGCGCTACCCGACCGCGGGCAATGCCTACAGCGAGGAAGAGGCCCAGCCCTTCTACGTGAATGCGCCGTTCGGCATCGTGCTGGTGCACAACGGCAACCTCACCAACGCCCACGCGCTGCGTGCGGAGCTGTTCTCGACCGACCACCGCCACACCAACACCGAGAGCGACTCCGAAGTGCTGCTCAACGTGCTGGCGCACGAACTCGAGCGCGCCTCGCGCGGCGTGCCGCTGAATCCGGCCGAAGTGTTCGCCGCAGTCAAGAACATGCACAAGCGCCTGCGCGGCTCGTACGCGGTGGTGTCGCTGATCGCAGGCCATGGCCTGCTCGCGTTTCGTGATCCGTACGGCATTCGTCCGCTCAGCATGGGCCGCAGCGCCGACGGCACGGTAATGGTGGCGAGCGAATCGGTCGCGCTCGAAGGTTCGGGCCACACGTTCGAGCGCAATATCGCGCCGGGCGAAGCCGTGTTCATCGACCTGCAGGGCAACGTGCACTCGATGCAGTGCGCCGAGGCGCCCACGCTCAACCCCTGCATCTTCGAGTTCGTGTACCTCGCACGGCCCGACTCGGTGCTCGACGGCATCTCGGTCTACCAGGCGCGCCTCAACCTCGGCGAGACGCTGGCCAAGCGCGTGGTGTCCACCGTGCCGCCGAACCAGATCGACGTGATCATCCCGATTCCGGAATCGAGCCGCCCGAGCGCCACGCAGCTCGCGCACCTGCTCGGCATTCCGTACCGCGAAGGCTTCGTGAAGAACCGCTACGTGGGCCGCACCTTCATCATGCCGGGGCAGGGCGTGCGCAAGAAGTCGGTGCGCCAGAAGCTCAACGTGATCGCGAGCGAGTTCAAGGGCCGCAACGTGCTGCTCGTCGACGACTCGATCGTGCGCGGCACCACGAGCCGCGAGATCGTGCAGATGGCACGCGACGCCGGCGCGCGCAAGGTCTACCTCGCCAGCGCCGCGCCGCCGGTGCGCTACCCCAACGTCTACGGCATCGACATGCCGACCAAGGACGAGCTCGTGGCGCACGACCGCACGGTCGAGGAGATCCGCGAGCTGATCGGCTGCGACGCGTTGATCTACCAGGACGTCGACGCGATGAAGCGCGCGGTCATGAAGGGTTCGCCGGGCACTGCCGGTTCGCCGGGCGTCGCGCTCGACGGCTTCGATGCCTCGTGCTTCGACGGCGTGTACGTGACGGGCGACATCGACACCGATGCCATCACGCGCATGAACGGCAACCGCCCACGCATCGAAGAGACCGAAGAAGATTCGTCGCGTCTCGCGCTTCCCAATCACAGCGAGTGAGGGCGTGAAATGACCGATGAGCGCCCCCTTCCGCCCGGGCTGCATCCCGACACGCTCGCGCTGCGCACCGGCCTGGCGCCGAGCCAGTACGGCGAGCATTCCGATGCGCTGTTCCTGACGAGCGGCTTCCTGCAGCCCGACGCCGAGACCTCCGCGCGCCGCTTTGCCGGCACGGAGCCCGGCTTCACGTATTCGCGCACGTCGAATCCCACGGTGACGAGCTTCGAGCGGCGCATCGCGGCGCTCGAGGGCACCGAGGCGGCCATCGGCGCATCCACCGGCATGGGCGCCATTCTCATGATGTGCATGGGCCTGCTCAAGGCTGGCGATCACGTCATCTGCTCACGCTCGGTGTTCGGCTCCACGCTGAACCTGTTCGGCAAGGAGTTCGCCAAGTTCGGCGTCGAGACCACCTTCGTCTCGCAGAGCGACGTGGCGCAATGGCGCGCGGCCCTGAAGCCGACCACCAAGCTCCTTTTCGCCGAGACCCCCACCAATCCATTGACCGAGGTCTGCGACATCCGCGCGCTGGCCGACGTGGCGCATGCCGCGGGGGCGCTGCTCGCGGTCGACAACTGTTTCTGTACGCCGATCCTCCAGCGACCGGCATCGCTCGGCGCCGACCTCATCATCCATTCGGGCACCAAGCACCTCGACGGCCAGGGCCGCGTGATGGCCGGCGCGATCTGCGGGCCGTCGAAGCTCATCGACGACGTATTCGGGCCTGTGGTGCGCACCGCCGGCATGGCGCTTGCGCCGTTCAACGCGTGGGTCGTTCTCAAGGGCATCGAGACGCTCGGCATCCGCATGAAGGCGCACTGCGCCAACGCGCTCGACGTGGCGCAGTGGCTCGAAAAGCAGCCCGGTGTTGCGCGCGTGTATTACCCGGGCCTTGCATCGCACCCGCAGCACGAACTCGCGATGCGTCAGCAGTCGGGGCTCGGCGGCGCGGTGGTGTCGTTCGACGTGGTCGGCGACACGCCCGAGACCGCGCGCGCCAATGCATTCCACGTGATGAACAGCACGCGCGTGGTGAGCCTTGCCACCAACCTCGGCGATGTGAAGACCATCGTCACCCATCCGGGGACCACCTCGCACGGACGCCTCACCGAAGTGCAGCGCCAGGCCGCCGGCATCGGTCAGGGCCTGATCCGCGTCGCCGTCGGTCTCGAGCACGTCGAGGACATCAAGGCCGACCTGGCACGCGGCCTCGGCACCCTGACGGGTTTCGCACAATCAACAACAACGACATGACCGCCAAAGTTCGCACCCGCATCGCTCCGTCGCCCACGGGCTTTCTTCACCTGGGCACCGCGCGCACGGCGCTCTATTCGTGGGCCTATGCGCGCCACCATGGCGGCGAGTTCGTGCTGCGCATCGAGGACACCGACGTGGCCCGTTCCACGCAGGATTCCACCGATCAGATCCTCGCGTCGATGCACTGGCTCGGCCTGGACTACGACGAGGGTCCGATCTACCAGATGCAGCGCCTCGAGCGCTACCGCGAAGTCGTCGCGCAGATGCTCGCGGCCGGCACGGCCTACCACTGCTACTGCACGCCGGCCGAGCTCGACGAGATGCGCGAAGCGCAGCGCGCGCGCGGCGAGAAGACGCTGTACGACCGCCGCTGGCGCCCGGAGCCCGGCAAGGTGCTGCCGCCCGTGCCCGAAGGCGTGCCGCCCGTGGTGCGCTTCTGCAACCCGCCCGAAGGCGACGTCAGCTGGAACGACCTCGTCAAGGGCGAGATCACCATCAACAACCGCGAGATCGACGACCTCATCATCCTGCGCCCCGACGGTGTGCCCACCTACAACTTCGCGGTGGTGGTCGACGATTGGGACATGAACATCACGCATGTGTTCCGCGGCGACGAGCACATCAACAACACGCCGTGGCAGATCAACATCTTCCGCGCGCTCGGCGCGCCGCTGCCGCAGTTCGGCCATGTGCCGGTGATCCTCGGCGATGACGGCCAGAAGCTCTCGAAGCGCCGCGGCGCGGTGAGCGTCACCGCCTACGAAGACAACGGCTACCTGCCCGAAGCCATGCTCAACTATCTGGCGCGCCTCGGCTGGAGCCATGGCGACGACGAGCTGTTCACGCGCGAGCAGATGGTGAGCTGGTTCGACGGCTCGCACCTCTCGAAGAGCCCGGCGCAGTGGGACGCGGCCAAGCTCGCCTGGGTGAATGCGCAATACATCAAGGCCAAGCCCGACGACGCGCTGGCGCCGCTGGTGGCCGCTCAATTGAAGAGCAAGCGCGGCATTGAAGCTGATGAGCGGCTTGTCGCCATCTGCGCGCTCTTCAAGGACCGCTGCGAAACCACCGTCGCGCTGGCCGACTGGACCGCGGCCTTCTATGCCGACGTGGCGCCGAGCGACGCCGACCGCGCGCAGCATGTCACCGACGCGGTGAAGCCCGCGCTCGCCACGTTGGCGGATAAGCTCGCAGCGCTCACCACGTGGGACAAGGCGGCGATCGCCGCGGCGATCAAGGAAACCCTGGCCGCGCATTCGCTCAAGATGCCTGTGTTGGCGATGCCGGTGCGCGTTCTCGTGATGGGCACACCGCAGACGCCGTCGCTCGATGCAGTGCTCACCATCTTTTCTCAAGAAAAAGTGATCGAGCGTTTGAAAGCGGCGTAAAACTCGGTCTATAATCTGAGGCTCGACAGCGACAACAAGGCAGTTCTGAAAAGAAAAGCCCGACGGTCAAGATGGGGGTATAGCTCAGCTGGGAGAGCGCTTGCATGGCATGCAAGAGGTCATCGGTTCGATCCCGTTTACCTCCACCATCAAAGTGTCGAGTAGGTTAGAAGTGCTGATCGCAGCACGTCCAAGGTTTTGACCCTATCGTCTAGAGGCCTAGGACACCACCCTTTCACGGTGGCTACCGGGGTTCGAATCCCCGTAGGGTCGCCAGTTTCACGCAAGTGAAGCCGGCACGAGTCGTCAACACTCGGTTCCGCAAGGAGCGAACGTTGTCTACCAGGAGTGGTAGTTCAGTTGGTTAGAATACCGGCCTGTCACGCCGGGGGTCGCGGGTTCGAGTCCCGTCCACTCCGCCAGATTCTCGTTAGAAATCAATGGGTTAGCAGCTTCGGTTGCTGGCCCATTAGTCTTTTTGGAATCTGATTTCGCGTCTTTGGAATATGCTGAGGAACGACCTCGCCGCAGTTCCTTCCGACTTTCACGGTCACGAAGTAGTCCGCGTGGTGGCTTTCGATCACCGTAGCAGCGTTGCAGTGGATGCCTCCTTGCGATGATCGGGCTGCGACATTGACCGGCTTCCCGCCGTTTGTGGCTGCCTCTGAAATGGCCCGGGCCAAGCGGCTGCCGAACTCGGCATCGTTCTCGATGAATGAAAGAGCGTCGTTCAGGACGACGACGGTTGTGTTGTACCCCATGGTTTCCTTTCAGCCCGCAGGCGTTGCTTTCTTGGTGGCTCGCCGGTCATAGACGCGCGCGATCATGGTTTCATTCGTGTGCAGGGTGGCGTTCGATGTGTCCGTATCCCCGCGCTCGAGCTTGTCGGTTACGCCTTTGGGCCGGCAGTCCTGCAGGCTGAAGTGCTGGAACTCGATGTCCATCGCCCGGGCTATTTCCTCCGACGCCGCCATGAGCGTCCCAAGCAGCTTCCCCCAGCCCGATTTCGTGTAGCGCTGCCCCTGCAGGTTGCCGAACAGCAGGAACGATCCGGCCAGATTGTTCCGCTTGATCGCCAGCACCTCGTCGATCGTCTCGCGGAGCTCGGGCGACCACTGAATCAGGCTCTTAGGCTTCGTCGGGTCTTTTGAGTCCGTCCAGAGAATCCCGGCCTCGGTGATGGCGTCCCGCGCCACCTTGCGCACCTCGAATGAGCGGCGCACGCACAGGAAAGCCGTCTTGAGCGCCAGCGCAATGATGTGGTACGGGCCGCCCATCTCCCGGCCGGTGGAGACCACGATGTTCATCTCGTCGTCGGTGACGTATCGCTTCGCCTCCTTGACCCGCTTGTTCTTCGTGATCCGGTCGAGTGGGTTGGTCTGGATCAGGTTCTTGCGGATCGCGTACTCGAGGATGAGACGGGCCAGCGCGATCTCCTTGTTCGCCTTCTCGGGCCGAGTGTGCTCATAGGCTTCGAGATAGTCGTAGCCCATCGTCCGGGTGATCTCGTTCACCTCGAAGTGCCCCCAGTCGGCCTTGAGCAGCTTGGCCTCGTTCTTGTTCTCGGCGATGGTGCTCGCCTTGCGCTTCTTCGCCGAGCCTTCAGGCAAGCCTTCTTGCCACTCGAACCACGCATCCACCAACCCGGCGAAGCCGCCTTCGGGCACGTCATCGACCACGCGCGCGGACTCGGCAATCGCGTTGCGGCGCAGCTTCTGGATCTGCGCGGCGTCGTCGACCGGGCAGCGATACCGGAACGCCCAGCGCCCGGACTTCATCTTGTAGCCGATGCTGTAGAGCCTTTTGCCGTAGCGCTCGTAGACGCGGAACGGCAAACCGTCAGGATTGTTGCGGGCGCGGATCATGCGGCCCTCAGGTTGGTGAGCCGAGCGACCTTGCGGGGCGGGGCAGCGGGCGCGTCGTCCTGGCCGCGCGTGACGGCCTCGTAGTGGGACCGCTCGAGGATCACCCCCTTGCGGCCGATGTAGGCCCGGTAGAAGCCGCGGCGGCGCAGAACCTCAAGCTGCATCGTGGACAGCTTGTAGCCAGTGATCGCCAGCAGTTCGTCTTCTGAAAGGATGATGCTCATCGCCCACCCCCATCTCCACCCTCAATGGCAGCGGCAATGTCGCCCTCACAGCGCTTGATCGCCTTCCCTGCGGCCTTGTGGCGCTTCTCGAAGATCGGCACGCTCTCGCCCATCATCACCAAGCCACCGTCAACTAGATCCCAGGCGTGGGTGTACATCGCGGAGAGATCCTTCAGCGCGGCCAGCAACTCGGCGCCCCGCTCGCGCTCCTGCTTCGCCGCCCGCTCCGTCGCGCCTTTGATTGCCTCGCGCATCTGGTCGGCGGTGAAGAGGGGCGCTGCGTGCCCGGCACGACGGCTGGTCCCGGGCCAAGCAAAGGCGCTGGCGTTTGATGGGTTGAACGGCTCGCAATAGGCAGCCGGCTCCGGCATCAGCGCCTCAAGCTCTGGGTGTAGTGTGCTCATGGCTGCTCCCTTGTTGTCTGTCGGGCTGCATCGATTGCGGCGTCGAGATAGCTGTCGCGGCGCAAGAGGCCGCCGCCTTCTTTGGAATAGGTCGGCCCGTACACGCAACCGTTGATGTTGTTCGGGTACTGACGCAGCCAGCGGTAGCGCTCCGCATCCGCCGTCAGCGCTGCAATCTCTGCCTGGGCGTCGGAGAGGCGGACGAGGGGGCCGGCAATGCTGCCGTCTTTACGGCTGGCAATGTCGCGCTCGGCGGTCTCGCGGGACTTCACGACAGATTCGCGAAAAACGCGCCCGCCCGTCACGAGATACGCCACCACCTCCAGCTCGGGCAGCTTCACTTCTTCTGTGGGGTTCGTCATGCGGTCTCCAGTTCAAGTTGTACGGGGACGCGCGCAGCAGATCGCGCGATTGCCAGCAGGACCCCACGGAACTCGGGCGGTGTGGCATTGCGGATGCGCGTCTTGTCCTTGCCGCCCACCATCGCCATGATTCCGATGCGTCGCGCCTTCTCGTAGCCGTGCAGTTCCAGCGCTCGCGGGTGGATGCGCTGCTCGGTCTTGCCCCAGCGCAGTTGCGGCAGGTCGGAAGGCTGCATGCCGCACGCCAGCAGCCATGTCGGCTTCCCCGCCAGATGCCCGTACTGCCCTTGGTAGACGCAGCAGGTCCAGAACCCATGGCCGGCGTACACCCATCCGCCAGTGCGCGGTGGCTTGTTCAGCTCAAACGCTGCCCATGCGTGAGAGTCGGCGGGATGCTCGAGCACGCCACCGAACCTGCGCAACGATGCGAAGGCAGCGGCGAAGCAGCCGCCGTCATCGCCCAGCTTGAACTGGTGTGGCTTGCGCGTGCTTCCGTGCCAGAACCGGCCCCAACGTTGGCAGGGCGGGTGCGCCACCACCGGATGCGGACCGGCATATCGGCGCGCGTCTCGGGCTTCATCCCAAGCATCCACGCCAGGCAGCCCGAAGTAGGCGCCGTCCGTTTCGACGTACAGCGCTGCGATCATCCCTCGCCTCCCTGTACGCCATCGACAGGCTGCGAGGCCTCCCCCTGATTTCCCGCTCCAGCCTGCGGGGGCGCGGCGTAGAGCTTCGTGCCGACAGGCGGCATCTTCCCTTTGCGCCAGGACACCTCTTTCTGCCCATCGAGCCCGCCGAAAGTCACTATCTCGGCCACCGCTTCCGAAGCTGGCGCAGCCTGCGGGGGCGCGGTCTGGAGGGCGGCGTCGATGGCCGAATCGAGCGTGCTGCCGAACACCCAGGCGTGGCCCTTTTTGTCGCGCACGGTGCACCATGGCCGCTCGCCGTTGCGATTTGGTTCGGCCTGCTCCCGCAACCAAAGATACCGGCGAGCGTTCACCGCTTCCGAAGCTGGCGCAGGCGCGCTGGGTGAGGCGGACGACAACAGGTCTTCGAGGTTCGGCCCAGGGAGCCTGCCTCGCAACTCGCGAACGACTTCCTCCAACTCAGCGACCTTCTCCTGCGACCAGCGCAGTCGCGTGCGTAGGCTGTCTTCCGTGGAGATAACGGGCGCAGGCGCTGCCACGGGAGCGGGCTGGGCAAGGGCGGCGATCAACGGGACGGAGTACACATCGCCTGCGTTCTCCCCGTATGCAGAAGTCCAATCCGCCTTGCACTTCGCGCTGACGCAATCGCCAGTCTCCGGGTTGAGCCATGCCATTACCTCGCTCGGGGCGGCCGGTGTAGCGGCGGGATGGGTGATGAGTCTGCCGCGCGCGATGATTTCGGAAGACGCAAGAGCTGCGCTGCGCAAAACCTTGTCTTCTTCGGAAGTGACGTTGCGCGCCGCTCCCTCTGCCTGCGGCTGCGTGGTCTGAGAGAGGGCGGCCCCCGCAGGGCAATTGCAGACGCCACGCCACTCGCCATCAAGGCCGTGAACGTCGCCGGTGCCGTCGCAGTATTCGCAGGGGCGCACCGCATCGCTCGGCACTGCTGGCACCACAGCGGGCGATTGACCGGCCGTGATGAGGTGGTCGCACTCTGCACGCTCGCGGTCATCGAGCGCGGCGTAGAGATCGCTTTGCAAGACGCGCATGGCGAGTGCATAGCCTCGCAGGCTGTCGTACTGGGCGCTCATGCTGGCTCTCCGGTAGCGATGGGGCTATACCGCGCGCGGGCACGGCACAACGTCACGGGCACCTTGTCTACGCAGGGCATCGGATGGCCGCACTGGCAGCGCTTCTGGTCAGCCGAACTGCGAAAGATGGGGGTGGTGCATTCGTCGGAATCAGCGATCACATCGAGCGCGCGGGGAGTGAGTTGGGCGGTGTTCATGGTGTAGCCTTCCCATCGAGGAGCAAATTGAGATGTCCAAGCCCACCCGAACCGCCGAGCAGTTGAAGCAGATGGTCTTGGAGCGCATTGAGGCGATACCGGACCTGCGCGGCCAGGTGACGGATGTGCACCGCGGCAACGTGGTCGGCACGGGCGGTGACGGGGAGGGCGGACCGAACTGGACGATCCCGATCCAGACCGACCGCGGCACTCACCGGCCGGACATCGCCAGAATCATTCGGCAACTGCAGATGCAGTACGAGCTCGACGACTACTAACATCACGCGACCTCCTGCGGGGCTTGCTGGAGCCGCTGGAGAGCCCACAGCGAAGCGGCGCGGTCTTTGGGGCTCGAGCCCGAGCCCTCGGCGATCGCCTTCCATTCCGCCACCTGCGCCAGCAGCGCGCACATGAAAGCAGCTTCCTTCTCTTCGAAGCCCGCGTCGTAGCTGCCGTCGAGCCACGAGTGGCAGCGCGAGCAGGCCCAGACCGAATAGCAGTCGTCGGCCTTCCGCCCGCGGCCCTTGCCGTGGATCAGCAGGTTCGAGTGCGCCGCCACCGTCGTGCTCGCGTCGAAGTTGCAGAGGCGCGTGCGCAGCAGGCACGGCCGGCCGCGGGCCATCGACAGCAGATGCGGGTTTCGCTGGGGCTCGGGCTTCTCCAGTGGCCTTGCCATGCCGCTGCAGTCCGCGAGCACCACCGGCCGCGTGAGTGGCGTTGGCGGCGGCGGCGGCATGTGCACCACCTGCAGCCGCTTGAAGCCGGAGCGCTTCATGCAACCATCCCGGCAGCCGCGACCACGGACGGAAGCCGCTCGATCTCGGCGCGCAGTTCGAAGTAGCGCTCGAGGAACGACTCTCGCCAGCCCTTCCATGAGATCGCCTCGCGCCAGGCCGCCCCGAGATCTACCCATTCGATCGGCTGCACCATGGAGCCCGTGTTGTCGCCCAGGATGCCCCATGGGCCGTTCTGGTTCGCGCGGTACGCGGTCAGGTCGCGCCGTTCCGTGGCGAGGGCGATCAGGTCGATGCGCTTGATCTGTTCGCGATGCGCGGCGAATGCGCTGATCAGGTTGAAGTGGCGGCGCACGGCCTTCGCGTGCTCGTCTTCGAACAACCCCCAGGCCTCCACGCCACCAGCGCCCATGCTGTACGCATTGACGGCGATCTTTGCCGGGCTGCTGAGGTCAGTGGTGTATGCCTCGTGCGCGTCGTGCATCAGCATGGCAAGCTGGAGGAATATCGGTGCGCCTTCGCGCCGCGCGATTTCGCTGCACAGCAGGCTGTGCTCGGCCACGCTGTAGGGGCGCGTGGTGGCGCCCGTGAAGCGGTTCACGAGCGCCAGGTGATGCGCGATGTCGCTGAGCGACACGGGACGGGCACCGAGGGCCAGTGAACCCGGGCCGGCAAGGTGGTATTCCGCCCCTGAGATGGTGATCATGTGGGTCAAGTCAGTCCTTCGACGCCACGCGGGCGAAATGGGCCGCATGCTCTGCGGCGAGGGATTCGGAGATCTCGGCGGAGAGCTGGAGCGCGTCGGTCTCGGACGGCCCGCTGCCGGCGAAGGCATAGAGGGCGATCACGAACAGCACGCCAAGGATTTGGAAGATCGGCTTCATGGGGTTGCCTCCAGGGATTCGCGAGTGACGACGGGTGCGTCGACCAGGTGCTCGAACGTGATGGAGCCGCGCTTCACGGCCACGTCGGCGCGAGGCACCGACCAGTTGCGCCAGCGCGTCTCGCCCTGAGGGCGCACGAACGCTTGGCGGCGCGTGCCCTTTGTGCGGAAGCAGACCTCCACGGCTTGGGCGGCGCTCATGCGGTAGCTCCGAAGCGAGCTAGCACGGCGGCACGCTCGCTGTCGCGCAGCTCGTCGGCCCCGATCAAGCCCGCGTTGTGCGCGTTGCGCGCACAGATGGCCTTCTGCTGGAAGCTCATCTGCTTGTGCGCGATGTAGAGCAACTGCCCGGCAATGCGCAACTCGGTGACTAGCTCCACGGGGCCGGCGGTCGCCCGCGCTTGCGCTGCCCTGACTCCCGCGTCATAGCCCAGGCGGAAGCTGCGAAAGTCGTTCGGCCGCCCGGCGTCCACCCATGCCGTCGACACTGCGTCGGCAGCCGCGAAGACCTGCTCAAGGGGAGGGTGGCGCGGCGGCGCCTTCTTCGCCGCGGTCACGATGCGCGCCCCTCCAGCCGCTCGACGCCAGCCACCGGATAGCCGAGCTTCTTGAACGCCTTGCGCTGCGCGTCTTCCGCACCATCAGCCTTCAAGTCGACGAAGGGCAGGACACCGGTCTCCATCGCAACGGGCCAGCCATCACGATCGAGGGGCGAATAGAAACAGCGGTAGCGCTTTCCCGCGGCCACTGGTGCGCAGCGTACCGCTGCGAAGTTGGGGGCGCCAAAGGTCACGACTGGACCTCCAGCGAGAGTTCATCGCCAGCCAGGCATGCGGCCACGACTTGCTGAGCGTCTTCGCCTTCGAGGATCTCGGCCTCGCACGACTCGACGAAGAGCCGGGTATCCAGGGAAAGCAGGGAGTCCATCTTCATCTCCGTTTGCTGCGGTGTGCAGCGCGTGGGATGAATTACATCAAACGGTGTTTAAAGTGTCAACATCATTTGATGTATTGACTGGGGATTTTTTGTAACATCCACTCGGCGGTGAGGGTCGGGTGGCCTTGGGCTTCGGCGCACGCACTAGAGCGCAGGGCTCAAGAAGCGCCCATGAAAAAGCCGCCTCTAGGGCGGCTTGGTTCGGAGTGGGCGCTCAGGAGGCGAGCGCCACCGATTGCTCGAGGAGTTGTGCCAAAGCGGTTGGCTCGTACACCACGGTCTTCTCTGTGAAATAACCCGCGCGTTCGAAATGCTTCCTTCCTACCGCCGCTTGGCTTTCCGCGATAGCCAGCACGGCCCCGGAGCGCTTTTCAAGGCGGTATTCCATCTGGATAAGCTCTGCCTCCATTAAACGGGCTGATGTAGTCGCGATTACGACGATCAGAGGCCGTTGGAGATTCAAGACGTGGTCGGCTTTAAGCCCCCCCATGATCGGTAGTTCGACATCGGAATCCACCGAGACATGCAGACTTTCGGCAACCTCTTTCACTAACTGGCTGACACGTTCCTTGAAGTCATTCGTTTGCCGTTCAGCACGGGCGGTCGCGATGGCATAGAGCTGTTGAGCTGCTTCTGCCACCCGGAAGATATACGGCACGACCAGACGCTCATCGTCGGTGTACGTGGAGAGCGTTTCGTATTCGTCGAAGGCTACAGGGGATGCGACAGAAAGGTCTTCGGCCCAACGCAAAACGGCCCCCGATTCGAGATCGCCTCCGTTCATGCTCGCGTAGAACGCCGCTTCGCCGTTCTCATCCAATCGCATCCCGTCGCCTTGAGGGCGGAGTCGCACCACAACACGATCACCGCTGCCCGTGTACTCTAGAGGCGTGACGACCCGCTGCACACCGTTCTCGTCCGGGTGCACTTCAAACAGCGAGCAGATCGCGTGTTTTATGTCGAGGGCGACGTCCATATGTCCAGTTGACTTCCGGCACTTTTGCTTCTGAGGGTTACCCCACAGCTCGCGCAGAGGAGCGCAACAAGTCGTGCGAGATCGTCGGATTTTCTAGGGTCAAGCTGCGTAGTCTTCAAGGCTAACTCGGGAGCTCCAGGGAGCATTCGGTTAGTGTAGTCAATGTCAGTCCTGCAAGGGGTCTTGCAGTGGAAGCCTTTGTGGCTGGGATGCCAGTGGAATTCGAACAAGGGGGTGAGGCTCCCGGTGGGCAGCCGTTCGAAGAGATGGGCGTAGAAGTGGGTATCCGTCAGAAGATCCCCGTCCTTCATGATGAACACCAAGACGTGATGATCGGAGACGTTGAGCAGACCACTCGAGCTCAGTCGACTTCCGCCCATCTTTGCGAATGGCTTTGGGAGTTTGCCCTTCTTTAGCGGTTTGAAGACGGGCATTTCGTCAAGGGTCTTCAAGGCTCTCTTGTGCTCGCGAAGCTGATAGGGAGTCATGTTGTAGCTTGCCAATCTCGTTCTCTTCGGTCGGTTCACCGTCTCGGCCAACTCGTCTCCTGACGCCACAGGAAGGCGCCGAACAACTACTCCTGGGTGGTATCTACCAAATACCCCCTCAGGGTGGTACGGCCTACGTCAGCCACTCTTCCACCAGGCCAGCACCCGCCCGAGCGCGTACAGCAGGGCGCCCAGCATCGCGGCGCCCGTCCACCAGTAGTCGCCGGTCCCGATGCGCGCGACCACGGAGACAATGAGCAGCAGCACGCCGACGAGCTGCAGGGCCTTGAAGGGCTTCGGCGTCTTTTCCATGCGACGCCTAGCTGCGCCTGTCTTCCAGAACCCGGAAGGTGATGCTGTCGCCCGACGCTTGATCGATCGACATCTTCAGGTTCCGGAACGTGACGGTCGGTGAGTTTCGCGGGTAGGTGAGGTTCTGAAAGAACGCCACGCGCGCGAGGCCTTCAGGGCTGAACTCTCGATAGGTGAGGTTTATGGCGCTATCCGTGACGCCTGTGAAAAGCAGTTCATAGTTCACGAAGCCCCTGTTGGTGTTGACCTTCGTCTTGGGCTGGCGAACAAGCGTCGCGTCAGGTGGCGAAATCTGTAGCGTGTAGATCACTAAGACGTGGTCGCCGTTCCTGCCCGGACCGACAACAATTCGCGGAAGGAGCTTCCCGTCATCGCCGAGCAGGGCGGCTTGATAGCCCGCCGGGTTCGCTTGGTTTGCGACTACTTGGTAGTCTTTGCCGTCGATTGCGATGCGCCCCTTTACCTGGTAGCTCTGTCCTTGCTGGAACGCAACGTTCACCGGGCCACCTGTCATCATGAATGACTTGTTGGGTGTCGCCGACGGCTCTTCGAAACGATCCTCCCAGTAGTCCTGCACCTTGACCATGGGATCGCCCACGTTGACGGTGAGGGGCTTGCCGACCTCATAGTTTTTCTTGAGCACATGTTGATTGCCGACATGCCGCTCGCCTTCTGGGCGCATCGGTAGCGCACACGCAGTCAAGGCCGTGGCTACGGCCAAGATCATCAATGCCTTCATTCCCTCACTCCTCGCGGCAGCGCCGCCCAGTTCTCTTCTTGTGCTTCGATCAGAGCTCGACGCCAGTCCACACGGCGCGGCCGATCACCTCGAAATCTTCGGGCCGACTGTAGACCACGTTCTTTGGTTTGAAGTCCGAGTTTTCCGCAGTAGCGATGATCCCGGCGCCCTCTAGTTTGCTAAGCCTTTTGATCATCAGCTCACCTTCGACCCGGAACGCGAAAAAGTCCCCATTGAGGTTCTCACGATCGGCGCTGTTGATCAGTACGACGGCGCCGGGGAGGATCTTCGGATAGTTGCTCTCGCCCTCAGCGTCGACCACCACGGCTTTGCCAGGGGGTATGCCGAGCTTCCTGAGAAAGTCTGCGCGAAACGAGAGTGGAGGGCGCTCATCCTCGTAATAGACGACTTGTCCGGTGCCGTTGGAGAACTTCACATCCACCCGCCGCACCTCCACAAAAGCCGAGTCAGTCGCCCCAAGACCGTCGAGCTCGCCCGGAGCCAGGTCCGGCACTGCACTTTCTATGTCACGGGCGATGGCCGCTCCAAATGAGCCCTTCCCGTTCAGAAGGTCGCTGACCTTGTTGACCGGCTTGCCAACGGCCTTGCTGATAGCCGTGGTTGCCCAGCGTCCGTTTTCCGCCTGCCAGCCTTTGTTCCTGCAGTAGTCGCGGAACGCCTCGCGCCGGACATCGGAGAGGGGATCGGGTTTTGCTGCCATACCCGCATTTCACTGCTCGGTGTACATCAAATGATGTTGACACGAAGAACACCGAATGATGTAATAACGCGCATGGACCTCAAAACCTTCTTCTTTTCGCTGGAGCCCGAGGGCCGTGAGGCCTTCGCTTCCAAGTGCGGGACTACGCGCGGGCACATGCAGAACGTGGCCTACGGGTACAGAGAGCCCTCGACCGAATTGGCTGTGGCCATCGAGCGCGAATCCGAGCACGTCGTGCGTCGACAAGACATGTTCCCTGAGACGTTTGCCGCCAAGTGGCCCGAGCTCGCAGAAGCAAGGGCGGCCTGACCAATGGACGGCGAAATCATTCCGTTGGGGCTCGTCCGCGAGCAAGCCGCGAAAGCAGCCCAGCGCCAGGACTGCCCGCACGTCACCAGCCCGTGGCCGATCGGCACTGCTGCCGGCCAGATGTTCGTGCAGGAGTTCCACGCTGCCCGCGCCTTGCAGAGGGCCCGAGAACAGCAAGGGAAGGGGGCCTGAGCCATGGAGACGATTCCGGTCTGGCTCGGCGCCGTGATTCTGCTGATCGGCGCTGCGGCGCTCTCGGGCGGTTTCCTCGCGCTCCTCGACTACGACCCCGCACCGAAGCGCGATCACCTTCGCACCTGCACTGCAAGCCGCGGATGCAAGAACGCATGCCGCGTGAAGCGCACCTGCAGCACTCCCTCGGCGACGTGCATTGCCATGCGTGACGACACCACCAGCACAGACCGCTCGCCGTCTTCGGCGTTGGCGGACATCTGCGTATGCGACGACTCGTGCAAGCAAGTGCCGTGCACGAAGGCGAGGGGCTCGACGGCCTCGAATAGTTCTGAGTTCTTCTCTTCCATGGCCGTGAGTGTCCCTGCGCAGGGGCTTGCTGGTCACATCCATAGCCAACAAGGAGACACGCTGCTATGAACCTCATCGACGCATCGCGGCACTTAGCCAGGCGCTTCCAGGGCGGCATCGAAGCCGTGGCAATGCGCTTCGGCAAGTCGCCGAGTACTGTCCGCCACGAGTTTGCCGGCTCCGACGCCTACAAGCTCGGCCTGCAGGATGCCGAGCTTCTCACGCAATGGGCCATCGAGCAGAAGGTCTCAGACCCGCTGCAGATCCTCAACGCTTTCGCGTCCAACTGCGGCGCGATGGTTCTGCCGCTGCCCGGCATGTACCAGACCGGCGGCGCCACGCTGCATGACCTCTCGGCCGCGGCTATCGAGTTCGCGCAATTCGTCTCGGTTGCAGCGAAAGCTACCGAGGACGGCAGGGTGTCGGTGAACGAGCTGCGCGACGTGGATCGCGAACTGTCCGAGTTGATCGGCTGCGCTCAGCGCGTGCGCACCACGCTCGCCGAGATCCACGAAGCCGGCAAGCCGGCGCACCTGAAGGTGGCGTGATGCGCAAGCGCTGGACCGACGACGAGATCGACTGGCTGCGGCTGTGCTATCCGTGCATGTCCACGGCGAAGGTTGCCGCGACCATCGGTAGGACGGTCGGGCAGTGCTACCAGAAGGCAGCAGCTCTCGGACTTTCCAAAACGCGCGAGTACCTCGCATCCGAGGACGCATGCCGATTGAGCGGAAGCCGCCGCACCGCAGCTATGACGGCTACGCAGTTCAGGTCCGGGCATGCGCCATGGAACAAGGGCAGCAACTACACGGCCGGCGGTCGATCTTCGGAGACCCGATTCAAGCCTGGGCGCTCGGCCGTCGAGGCACACAACTATCAGCCCATCGGCACGTTGCGCGTGAACGCCGACGGCTGCCTCGAGCGCAAGACGACCGACGACCCCGCAATCCTCCCGGCTCGGCGCTGGGTCGCAGTTCACCGCCTGGTCTGGATCGCGGCGAACGGCCTGGTTCCTGCCGGCCACGTCGTTGCCTTCAAGGCGGGTCGGCGCTCGGTCGTGCCGGACGAAATCACTCTGGACGCTGTGGAGCTCGTTTCCCGCGTCGACCTGATGAAGCGCAACACCGTGCATGCCCGCTACCCCAAGGAAGTTGCGCAGCTCATCCAACTGAAAGGCGCCATCAAGCGCCAGCTCAACCGTCTCTCAAAGGAAGCTCAATGACCAACCACATCAGCACGGTGCGCAAGCACCTCCTCGACACCCTGGCAGACCTCCGCAACAAGGAGACGCCGATGGACATCGACCGCGCACGCGCCGTTGCCGATGTGGCGAACGTGATCGTCAACACCGCAAAGGTTGAGGTCGACTATCTGAAGGCGACGAACCAGACGCATACGCCCTTTCTGGAGGTGTCGCCGGACGAACAGTTCCGCACGATCAGCGCCGACGATGCCACTTTGCCGAACGGCATCAGCAGCATCACCCGTCACCGCCTGGCAGGTTGAATCATGACCAGCGTCTACGTGCGCACAGAGGTCGAGGTCGATCTTTCCGAGATCGACACCGAAGACCTCGCCCGCGAGCTCGATTCCCGCGCCGTCGATTCCATTCGCGCCGATAGCGCTCAAGACATCACCGAAATGTTCTACGCCTTTCATCTCGGAAAACCTGAGCGCGCGATGGAGTTGGCCCGAAAGATCGCCCAGGACGTGACCGGAAGGACGCTCGCATGACCAAGCAAGACCGCTCAGCAAGACCGCTCAGCAAGACCGCTCAGCTGATCGCCGATCGAAAGGCGCGGCGCGAGCTGCGCGAAGCGAAGAAGGCGTCGGATGTCTCTCGTCTCGAGGCGGCCCGCGCCAAGGCCGCGACGTTCTCGAAGGGCATGCCCGCAGACTTCCCCGAGTGGGGCGTGGTGCGCACTCGCGCCTATGTGCAGTTGCTGGAGATCATCCAGTCGAAGGCCGGGAACGTCACCATGACGCCTGACCTTCTCGAGGGTTATCTGGCGGAACTGGCCCGGGCGTCTTCGTGGTCGCTCGAGTACTGCCACCACCTCTCAATGTTGCACGCGCGTGCCGTCGACATCTCGGCGCCTGCACTGGAGGCTGCATGACCCCCTCTCTCACCGACGCCATGGTCGCGGACATGGACGAGGTGGCTGGCTCGATGGTCGCTTCCGCTCGTTCGCTGGGGCTCGCATCCGCGGAAGGTGCCCTGCGTGCAGCAGAGCAAGACGATCCCCTGTTCGGGGCTCGTGCATTCGCGTTCATCGTCAACCACGTCCGCGCAAAAGGCCAAGTGCCCGGCGAAAGCGTGACTCTCGCCGCGACCGCCGCGGGCATCCGCTCGCGCAAAGGAGACCGCGCCTTCGGCGCCATCTACGCAAAGGCGCTGCGCAACAACTTCATCCGCGTGGTCGGCTACTGCCCGCGCGTGCGCGGTCATGGCACATCGGGCGGGAAGCTCTACGCGCCTGGCACCAACACCGACCCGGTGGAATTTCCCAACTGATCTCACACCAGAAAGCGAGACATGACAGCAACTGCCGAAATCGAACTGACCCCGGGCAACGTGAAGGCCGCCATGCGAGCGGTCGAGGCGAAATCCTCCGACCTCTGGAAGGTCAAGCCACAGAACATCCGCGTCATCGAGAACTTCAACGTCCGCACCGAGGACGCTGAATACCTCGAGCATGTCGCCACCATCAAGCAATCGATCATCGAGAACGGCTTCCGCCAGGACAAGCCGCTCGCCGGCTTCGTTGCGAAGGAAGGCGAGGGCGACATCATCTGCCTGACGGACGGCCACACGCGCCTGCGTGCCGCCCTGGAGGCCATCGCCGACGGCCATCCCATCGAGTTCCTGCCTGTGATCGTCTCGCCGGCCGGAACGAGCATGGCTGACCTGTGCGTCGGCCTCGTCACCAGCAACAGCGGCAAGCAACTGCGCCCGCATGAAGTCGCCGCCGTCTGCAAGCGCCTCATCGGCTACGGCCTCGACGAGAGCGAGATCGCCCGGCGCCTCGGCAAGTCCAAGCCCTACATCGTCGACCTGCTCGTGCTGGCCGGCGCGAGCCGCCGCGTAACCTCCATGGTGGAGACGGGCCAGGTCAGCGCCGCCAACGCCGTGAAGGTGCTCAAGAAGCACGGCGCCGAGGCCGCCAAGGTGCTCGAGAAGACGCTGGACACCGCCAAGGGCAACGGCAAGGCCAAGGTCACCACCGCCACGCTGAAGCCCAAGCGTGACCTCGTGGCCGATGGCGCAGCCTGGATCAGCGCCAACTTCGTGACTGGCGATGTCGGCCCGCTTGTGGGCCTCCTGTCCCACCTGACCGGCGCCCCGCATGCAGACATCGCCAGCCGTCTCAACCTCCAACCCGCAGCCTGAGGACGACATGGCCGGAATGGATTGGTTTCGCTGGCACCACGGGTCTGTGACAGATCCGAAGTTCCAGCTCGTCGCCAAGCGCTCAGGCGCCAGCGTGGCCGAGGTCATCGCAGTCTGGGCATGCCTGCTGGAGGCCGCCAGCACCGCCGAGGAGCGCGGAACAGCAGGCACGCCGGACTACGAGGCCATCGAGCTCTCGCTTGGCCTTGCAGACGGCCTCATGCCCAAGATCGTGGATGCCATGCATGCGCGTGATCTGCTCGACGGCACCGACTGCCGCATTGCTGCATGGGAGAAACGCCAGCCGAAGCGCGAGCGGCCCGACGACAACAGCACCGAACGAGTCAAGGCGTTACGTCAGAAGCAACGCCATGAAACGCCAAGCAACGCCACGGAACGCCAGGAAACGCCTAGAGGAGAGGAGAGGAGAGAAGAGGAGACATCCTCACTTCGTTCGGATGGTGCGAGCGCGGGCGAGATTTGCAAAGCGATGCGGGAGACCGGGTTGGCTGACGTGAGCCCATCGCACCCAAAGCTCATCAACCTGATCGCCGCGGGCATGACGAAGGCCGAGCTTGTCGACGCTGCGTCCGAGGCCGTGAAGCGCCAGAAGCCCTTCGCCTATGCCCTGTCGACGGCAGAGGGGCGACGACGGGATGCGGCTGTCGAAGCGCTGCCATCGGCCGAGAAGCCAGTCGACCCGGACTCGCAGCCAGCCGTCGAGGCGGAGGGCATTCGGCTCGGCCTCGGCAAGTGGTCGGGCACCGAGCAGTGGCCCGCGTACAAGGCTCGGGTCCGCGCCAAGCAGCAGGCCGAGCACATGGCGCCGGCGGGGGTGCACTGATGGCCTCGACCCTCGTCAGCACCGTCTGGATCGAGATCCTCCGCGCCCAGCGCCCCGTCACGTATGCCTACCTCGCCGGCCAACTTCGCGAGCTGTCGCACAACCAGCGGGCACCAGCCCTGAACGTCGCCCATCGGCTCGGCTATCTCGTGCGCACCGGAAAGAGCCGCGCCTACGAGTACTCCATCACCCCTCATTGCACTGTCCCGCCTGGCGTGGAAGTGCGCGAAATCCTCGAAGCCACCGCATGACCACAACCGAACTGCCGGCAGCCCTGCGCCGGATTGAACTGACCGACGCGCAACGCACCCAAGTACTCGCCGCCATCCGTGAGAGATGCGTGGAGGAGGGCAATTGCCTGCTCTGGACCGGAGCGCACTCGCGCGGCCAAGGTTCCAACCGCCCACAACCAGCCATCTGGATCGGCGGCAAGACCAAGCCCTTGCGCCGCCTCGCATACGTCGCCTACGGCAAGGAGTTGGTCGCTCACTTCCGTGTCTCCACCACCTGCGGCAACGACAGTTGCCTCTGCGAAGAACACCTGAAGCGCAAGACGCATTCCGAGTCGCTGCGCGGTCAAAAGCGGAGCGCACTGACCAGCGCCAAGATCGCGCTTGCCAAGCAAGCACAAAGCCCGCTCGACTGGGACAAGGTGCATTCGATCCGGGGCTCGGACCTCACGGACCGTCAATTGGCGGCGATCCACGGCGTCAACCGAGAAACCATCAGCAAGATCCGCAACTACGGCGCATGGCGCGAAGTCGGCGGCGTCTTCTCGGGGCTTGGAGCGAGGGCATGAGCGATGACGCCCGAGCAACACCTGGCGCACCTGAAGGTGCTCATTGCCCCGCCGTACACGAACGGATGGTGGGAGTACGTGAAGGGGCTTGCGGAGGATCTTGCGATGGCGGAAAGCGCCTATGCCAGCTTCCCGAGCCTGCTCCGTGCCGAGTGGGAACGCATCAGAGCCGAGGCGGTCGCCTCTCGTCCGCAGAGCGCAGCGCCGTCGAAGCCAGCGTCGACCGCGCCATCGCGCAATGTTTCACGCGAAACGAGGGATGCCCGTATCCGTTCGGCGGTCTCGAAGAGCGGCACTGGACCGCGTGTTTTGTCCTGAAAGGTGGTCGCCTGAAATGAAGTACCTCAACAAGCGGACGGCCGTGAACGGCGTCACTTTCGACAGCAAGCGCGAGGCCGAGCGCTGGAGCCACCTTCGCATGCTTGAGCGTGCGGGCCACATTTCGGAGCTGCGCCGCCAGGTGTCCTTCGAGCTCGTGCCTCCGGTCAAATTCGAAGGCGCCGCGAAGAGAAAGCCGGCGCTCCGCTTCATCGCTGACTTCGAATACATCGAGAACGGGGCTCGAGTGGTGGAGGACGTGAAGAGCGTTGTCACGGCCAAGCTCCCGGCCTTCCAGATGAAGCGCCACCTCATGAAACACCTGCACGGCATCGACGTGCGAATCACCACCTGAAGGAGACACAAATGCTCAATGACGAAAAGCGCGGTGTCGAGGAAGCCTATACCTCGGCCTCGACCAGTTCCAACCTCCGAGTTAAGGCCGACCGCCCCAGTGACGCGGACGTCATCATCGCCGCGGGGTGGAGCCAGAGTCGCATCGGCGGTGCGCTGTTGCGGCTGCACACCGAGTGGGACGGTAGCGAGAAACCTCGTATGTTGACATTCGAGCACTTCCTTTCGGGTCTACGAATCGGCGCTACGAAAGAGCGACGTTTGAGCGCTCACGCTCTAGCGCATCAGCACAACCTGCATCAGACTGGCCTGCTTCTTGGCAAGCTGAAAACGCTGCCTGACGTCCGTACCCAGGTAGCCCTACAACTGCTGCGCTGGAACGTCGAGGATGCTGAGGCGAAGGCTATTCAAATCGTCCGCTGGTGGCTGGCGCAAACGTGCCACGTATGCAACGGAACCAAGTTCCAAGTTGTGGAGGGCACGAATCGACATAGCGGAAGAGTCTGTGGCGCCTGTGGTGGCACTGGGCGTCGCGAGATCCCACATGGGCAAGTTGGTCGCAAATGCGCGAACTGGATGGACCAGTGCGTGGAGAGGGCAAGGGCGTCGATAGGACGCCGACTGCATTCGAATTTTGTATGACTAGCCCGCAGGGACGTCGAGATTTTCGAATGTGAATCCCACGCGGATCAGCCATGCGAGGAAAACTCGCCCGTCCGTGGTTATATTCACGGCATTCCGGTTGTACGCAATCAGTCCGCAATCTGTTAGCGCGTCAATGGTGCTCCGCAGATTGAAGGAGGGATCACCCACAATGAGTGAGCCTCCCTCACGATTGCGATATAAAAATGCGAACTCGTTTGCGGTGAAGAGTTTTCCAGAGATCCTGGCTGCAATTTCAGTTAAGAGGCCAGGCAGCTTCTGATACTCGGGCATCCATGGCCACGCTACCGGCATTCCAGAGAACGTCACGCGAAGCTGGTCAGACGGCCCGTCGCTCTGCACTATTCGCTGCTCACGAAGTCCAAGAAATGCGGCTCTCTGCTTTGCGGAAAGTGAGAAGAAGTCCGACACGTTGGCTAGCTCTGGCGAAGGAACGATTGGAGCATGTTCCGTTTCTTCAGCTTCGGTAGCCTGATATGGAGCTGGAGACGCAACTGGCGTAGGTTGTGGATCTTCCTCAGCCGGTTTCATGTCGGAGATCACCTTGAGGAGTTCCGATCTTTCGACATCCCAGGACTTACGCTCTTGCGCGAGTCTAGACAGCAAACGATCGCGTTCCTCCTCGGAGATAGGCGCTCTACCGGACGCCGCCAGAAGTGCTGCCTTGGTCTTGCTGGACTGATCTTCATGGTGCGTGGCGACCTGTCGTAGGAGCGGTGGCAGCCCATAGATCCATGTCAAAGCAAATGCGCTCGGCAAGAAGTAGCCGTGAAGGAGCCAAGCCCACCAATGGACCATCAGCTTTGTGTCGATAAAGTCGATCTTTGCACGCCACCCACCCTCACCATCGCCGATCAGAACCAGCACGACGCGGAAGTTCCAGATCAACCAAGCGATTGCGAATGCGCTAACGAAGGGGTTGCTGAGCCGATCACGTACTGTCTTGAGCAGTGATCCGATAAAGTCTTTTGCGTCGTCCATGCGAGAACGTTCTCCTCCGATTGAGATATTGGCATTGGACACTATTTGGTGGATAATTCTCACCGAGACCGCGCAGCCTGCTGAGGCTGCTGCCCTCAACTCTCCGCCTAACACCTGCCGCCGCTTCGGCGCCGGCCGCCACTCTTGACGGGGAAGGTGTCTCCAGAATCCAGCCGCCCTGCAGAAATGCTCGGCGGCTTCTTCGTTTCCGCGTTCGAGTAGCTCAACTGGCAGAGCACCGTCCTCCAAAGTCGGGGGTTGTGGGTTCGACTCCTACCTCGTTCGCCATTCGTTCGCCCGCCGGTCCTCGCTGCACACAGCATTCAAGCCGCAGATCGCGTCCGTGCGGGCGACAGTTGTCTCCGGGTAGCAAGGCAGTTGCCACCCTTTGCCCGCCTCGTGCGGGCGCTTTTATTCGTGAGGTGAGCATGGGTCTCCCAGTGCCGTACATGCGCCGGCCTAGCCCCATCAGCGGCGGGCCGTGCCACTGCACCCAGTGCGGCGCACCCCATGAGGCTCACGCTTCGGTGTGCGGCTACTGCTTGTCGCCTCGTTTGGATCTGGGTTCGCCCGACCTGATCGAGGTGACATCGCTGAGTGACAGCGTTCGGTGCTTCGTTCCGACGATGCAGGACGAGTACTTCAGGCGATGAGCCTCGCAACATTGAAGCCCAGGCTGGCAACAGCCAAGACGCACAGCACGCCAGTGCTTGAGGCCAAAGCAGGCACGACGCCTCGCATCCGCGGCCGAGCCTGGATGGAGACACGCGAGCGCGTGGCTCTAGCCCATGGCTACCGCTGTGCTGGCTGCGGCTGCGTGTGGGTGCCCAGCAGGGATCAGATCGACCACAAGATCGGGCTCGAGCTGGGCGGCAGCAATGAGGACTGGAACCTCCAGCCCTTGTGCCTGCCCTGCCACGAGAAGAAGTCGGCAGCCGAGCAGTCGGACCGGTTCGGCAAGGGGAGGGGTGGGTGAAAAGTCTGAAGCCCTTCGGCACTGGAAACCGGGCGCTTCCTCACGCAGACAAAAAATAGCCCTGGAGGGTTTTGTTAATGGTTCTCACGGGAAAAAAGAAGGCCTTCGCAGAGGCCGTGTTGAAGGGTTTCTCCAATAAGGAAGCCGCGATCAGGGCGGGGTACAGCGCCGCGACTGCGTCGGCCGCCGGGTCCCGACTTGTTAAAGATCTGCGGGTCGTTTCGTACCTCATTGCCGCCAAGGAAAAGCCCGCCGCGGCCATGTCGACGGGCGTCGAGGCTCCGAAATTCGGCCTCTCCGCTGCGCTCCAGTATTCGGACCCCAAGGCCTTCCTGCTGGCGGCGATCAACGATTTGGACATCGAGCCGAAGGAGCGGATCAATGCGGCCAAGGCGCTTTTGCCGCTGTTTCACGGGAAGGTGGCGGATGGCGGGAAGAAGGGCGACCAACGCTCGGCCGCCGAGAAGGCCGCTGGCGGTAAGTTCGCCCCCGCCGCACCACCGCTGAAATTGGTCGGTAGGCGCTGATGGCTGAATGGTCGACTGCCTGCCCAGACTGGGCGGATCGACTGCGCGCGGGCAAGTCCATCATCCCGCCGCCGATCTTCCCAGACGAGGCGGCCCGTGGCCTGGCTGTGATGCGCGAGCTGAAGATTGTGGACGCGCCGGGCAGCCCGGCCATCGGCGATGCGTGCGCGCCCTGGGTGTTCGACCTGGCGGCGTCCATCTACGGCGCCTATGACTCGCGCCCTGGATCGGAGACGGAAGGGCGCAGGCTGATCACCGAATGGTTCGTCTGCCTGCCAAAGAAGAATTCGAAGTCGACCATCGCCGCGGCGGTGATGCTGACGGCGCAGATCCTGAACTGGCGGCAGTCGGCCGAGTTCATCATCCTGGCTCCCACGGTGGAAATCGCGAACAACAGTTTCGCGCCGGCGCGGGACATGTGCCAGAAGGACGAAGAGCTCGACGAGCTCATGCAGGTACAGACGCACATCAAGACGATCACGCACCGCACGAGTGGTGCGAATCTCAAGGTGGTGGCAGCGGACAGCAACACGGTCGGCGGCAAGAAAGCCGTCGGCATCCTGATTGACGAGGCGTGGCTGTTCGGTAAGGTCGCCAATGCGGAGAACATGCTGCGTGAGGCCACCGGTGGCCTGGCATCGCGGCCCGAAGGCTTCATCATCTGGCTGACCACCCAGTCGGACGATCCGCCGGCCGGGGTCTTCAAGCAGAAGCTGCAGTACGCGCGAGACGTGCGCGACGGCAAGATCATCGACCCGAGATTCGTGCCGGTGATCTACGAGTTCCCGCAGGACATGCTGGACGCGAAGGAGCACCTGGACCCCGCGAATTTCCACATGGTCAACCCGAACATGGACTACTCGGTCGACCGGGAGTTCTTGGAGCGGGAATTCGGCAAGGCGCAGAACGCTGGCGAGCAGTCGATGCGAGGGTTTCTGGCGAAGCATCTCAACGTTGAGATCGGCATGAACCTGCGCTCCGACCGCTGGGCCGGCGCTGATTTCTGGGAGCGGCAGGGAACCGAGCGCGGACTGACCCTCGATTCGCTGCTCGAGCGCTGCGAAGTGGTCGACGTGGGCATCGACGGCGGCGGCCTGGACGACTTGCTGGGCCTGGCAGTGGTCGGGCGCGAGCGCGACACCAGGCGCTGGCTGGTTTGGACCCATGCGTGGGCGCATGCGTCGGTGCTCGAGCGCCGCAAGGAGATCGCGCCGCGGCTGCACGACTTTGCAAAGCAGCACGACGTGACGCTGGTCAAGGAGATCGGCGACGACGTGTTCGAGGTGGCCGAGATCGTCGCTCGGTGCGAGGCCTCCGGTCTGCTGGACGAGGTCGGATGTGACCCCGCCGGGTTGGGCGGCATCCTGGACGCGATGGTCGAAGCCGATGTCCCGCAGGAGAAGGTCATCGGCATCCGGCAGGGCTGGTCGATGACCGGCGCCATCAAGACGACAGAGCGAAAACTCGCTGAAGGCGCCCTGGTGCATGGCAACCAAGACCTGATGGCGTTCTGCGTCGGCAACGCAAAGGTCGAGCCGCGCGGCAACGCCATTCTGATCACGAAGCAGGCATCGGGTACGGCAAAGATTGACCCGCTGCTGGCACTTTTCAACGCAGTGACCCTGATGTCGCTGAACCCTGAGGGGATGGGCTCTATGGACGATTGGCTGAGCAGTCCCGTGAAGGGCGGTCGCACATGAAGAAACCGGGCGCCATGACGCGCGTGCGCGCTGCGATCGACGGGTTCGTGCGTTCCTTCTCCCTGCGCGACAAGGATCTGTACATCGATCGTGCGATGGCGAGCGAGTCGGGGGTAGAGGTCACACCGAAATCGGTGATGCAACTGGATGCGGTCTGGAGCTGCGTGCGGTTGATCTCCGAGACGATCGCCACGTTGCCCCTGGGAATGAACGAGCGCACGACGTCGGGCAAGCGGCCTGCGCCGCAGCACCGGTTGCACTTCGTCATCCACGATCAGCCGAATGCGGATTCGACGGCATCCATCTTTTGGGAGGCCATGGTCGCCTCGATGTTGCTGCGCGGCGCCGGCCGCGCCGAGAAGATGTACGTCGGCCCGCAGTTGGTCGGCCTGTCCTTCCTCGACCCCAACAAGCTGGTCTGCAATCGAGACCAGAACGGGCGAAAGCGTTTCCAGTACCCGCGGCCGAATGGCGAGATGCGAGAGATTCCCGAATCGCGAATCTGGACGATCCCCGGCTTCACGCTCGACGGCGTCAACGGCGTGTCGGTGATCAGCTACGGCGCCAAGGTGTTCGGCTCGGCCATCGCCGCTGACAAGGCGGCTGCACAGACCTTCAAGAACGGGCTGCTTCAGACCATCTACTACAAGATGACGAACTTCCTCAAGCCCGACCAACGGGCGGAGTTCAAGAAGAATCTGGCCGGCTCGATCGAGCGCGGCGAGGCGCCGCTCCTGGAGGGTGGAACGGATGCCGGAACGCTCGGCATCAAGCCGTCGGATGCGCAGTTGCTCGAATCGCGCGCCTTCTCGGTGGAGTCGATCTGCCGCTGGTTCCGCGTGCCGCCTTGGATGGTCGGCCACACCGAGAAATCCAGCAGTTGGGGCACCGGGATCGAGCAGCAGATGATCGGCTTCCTGACGTTCACGCTGGGGCCTTGGCTGCGCCGCATCGAACAGGCGATCAGCAAGGATCTCCTCACACCCGCGGACCGCGTCCGCTATTACCCGAAGTTCGCCGTCGAGGGGCTGCTGCGCGCCGATAGCGCCGGCCGGGCCGCCTTCTACGCTGCGATGGTGAACAACGGCATCTTGACCCGCGACGAGATCCGCGAGCTCGAGGACCGCGAGCCGATGGGCGGCAATGCCGCGGTGCTTACGGTGCAGTCGGCCATGACCACTCTCGACGCTCTCGGCACTGCGACCGACGCAAACCAGGCGCGGGCTTCTATCCGCGCGTTCCTCGGCATCGACGCCGAACCCTTGAAGGGCTGACCCATGAGCAAGAAAACACTACCGGGTGCGCCGGAGGGGCGCCCCTGCGCCGGCATTACCAGCCAACTGCATGCGCGTGCGCTGGACCGCTGGCACGCAGGTGTGCAGGCCGCCGACAAGGATGCCGACCGCACGATCAGCGTCTACGACGTAATCGGGTACGACTACTGGACCGGCGAGGGCGTCACCGCGAAGCGAATCGCGGGTGCGCTCCGGGCCATGGGTGCTGGCCCGGTCACGGTCAACGTCAACTCGCCGGGCGGCGATATGTTCGAAGGCCTTGCGATCTACAACCTGCTGCGCGAGCACGACGGCGAGGTGACCGTGAAGGTGCTCGGTCTCGCGGCCTCGGCTGCATCGGTGATCGCCATGGCCGGCGATACGGTGCAGGTGGCCCGCGCCGGCTTCCTGATGATCCACAACGCCTGGGTCATGGCGATCGGCAACCGGAACGACCTGATCGAGATCGCAGACACGCTGAAGCCGTTCGACGACGCGATGGCAAGCATCTACGCCGCGCGCACCGGGCAGGACATGAAGGCGATGGCGAAGCTCATGGACGCTGAAACGTGGATCGGCGGTCAGTCCGCGATCGACGACGGTTTCGCCGACGACTTCCTGCCGTCCGACCAGGTCAAGAAGGGTGATGGCAAGGCCAGCGCTTCTGCGGTGCGCCGCATCGAAGCTGGCCTGCGTGCCAGCGGCATGCCCAAGTCCGAGGCCCTGCGCCTCATCAGCGAATTCAAGTCCGGCGTGGGTGATCCCGCCGGCGGCGGTGAGGGCGATCCCACCGAACACGTCCGGGGCGATCCGGCCGTCTATGTCCTCTCGGCCCTCAAAGGCTTTTCTCTCTCCTGAACCACCCCCTGAAAGGTACTGTCATGCAACGCAAATTCATCGCGATCTTCGCGATCGCCCTCTGCGCCGTTTCCATCGGCGCCCAGGCCATGGGCTTCGATGTCCCGGCCGCTGTGCACTCGCTCCTGCTGGCTCATCCCGACGCCGCCTTGGCGCTGGCCGGACTCGCTTTCATCGGCGACACGCAGAACTTCAACCCGACCGAAATCAAGGCCGCGCTCGACAAGATCAGCGGCGAGGTCAAGGCCGCGGGCGAGAAGGCCCTGGCTGAAGCGCAGAACGCCGGCAAGCTCTCGGGCGAAACCAAAGCCGAAGTCGACAAACTGCTGGTGAAGCAGGGTGAGCTTCAGGCAAATCTGCAGACCACTCAGCAGGCCCTGGCCAAGCTGGAGGCCAATGGCGCTGGCGGCGACGTGCAGCACCAAACCCTCGGACAGCAGTTCGTCAACAGCGAAGACGTGAAGGCCTTCCTCGGGAAAACCACGCCTCGCGGTCGCGTCGACATGACGGTCAAGGCCGCGATCACCTCCCTCGCGACCGACGCCGACGGATCGGCGGGCGACCTGGTGCAAACCACCCGTGTTCCGGGCGTGCTGGCGCTGCCGCAGCGTCGCATGACGGTGCGAGACCTGATCACGCCCGGCACCATGGACGGGAACGCCCTCGAGTACGTGAAGGAAACCGGCTTCACGAACAGCGCTGGCATGGTCGCGGAAGGCGCGAAGAAGCCCGAGTCGACGATGAAGTTCGATCTGGTGAGCACGACTGCCAAGGTCATCGCTCACTTTGTGAAGGCTTCGCGTCAGATCCTGAGCGACGCCTCGCAGCTCCAGAGCCTGATCGACCAGCGTCTGCGCTATGGCCTGGCCTACAAGGAAGAGCAGCAGTTGCTCAACGGCGATGGCACGGGCCAGAACCTGCTGGGCATCATCCCCCAGGCCACCGCCTACGCCGCGCCGTTCGATCCGGCTGGCACCGAGACCGGCATCGACATGATCCGCCTTGCGCTTCTGCAGGCCGAGCTCGCCGAGTACCCGTCCAGCGGCATTGTCATGAACCCCATCGACTGGGCGCGCATCGAACTGCTGAAGGACACCACCGGCCGGTATCTGATCGGCAACCCGCAGGGCACGATCGGCGCCACGCTGTGGAATCGCCCGGTGGTGACCACGCAAGCAATCGAGGTCGACAAGTTCCTGGCCGGCGCGTTCCGCCTCGGTGCTCAGGTGTTCGACCGCTGGCAGGCGCGCGTCGAGGTCGCGACCGAGAACGAAGACGACTTCGTGAAGAACATGGTCACGATCCTGGCAGAAGAGCGCCTGGCGCTGGCCGTGTATCGCCCCGAAGCGTTCATCTACGGCGACTTCGGCAACGTGACCTGATCACGGTCATCCCGCAATCAAGGGCCCGGTCCGCCGGGCCCTTTTCATTGAAGGAGAACACCATGCGAATCAAGTTCAAGGCACCCGACCCCCGCGCCGGCACCATCGTGCAGATGGACAGCAGCCGCGGCCAGTTCTTCGTCGACAACGGTTCGGCAGTGAAGGTGAAGGACGACGACAGCGACGAGGCCCCGCCCGCGTCCACTCCGGCGCCCACGCCTGCGCCCGTCAGCGATCCGGTGACAGCCCCCGCCGCCAAGACCACGGCCAAGGCCAAGAAGTGACCATCGTTTCCCTGCCCACCGCCAAGGCGCACCTGCGCCTAGAGTCGGACTACCCCGACGAGCAGGTGCAGGGCAAGCTCGACGCGGCCGAGAGTTCGGCCGCCCAATTCCTGAACCGCGGCATCTATGCAGACGCCGCGGCGCTCGAGACCGCTGTCGCCGGTGTGCCCGCTGCGCTCGTCGCTGCCGGCGTGGCGTATCGGGAAGCGCTCACCGCGGCGGGCCTGATCGAAGACGCCGCCGCACGCTGCGCGGCCGAGGGCTACGCCCTGCGCGTCTACCGCGCCGCCCAGACGACGGCGAGCGAGACCTACGCCGGAATCGTCCTGAACCCGCAGATCGAGGCCGCGATCCTGCTGACTCTGGGGCACCTGTTCGAGAACCGCCAGGACGTGCAGCAGGGCGCAGTGCAGCAGCTTCCCATCGGCGCGGAGCAGCTCCTGTTCCCGTTTCGCGTGGGCCTGGGGGTCTGATGCGCATCGGCACGCTGAACCGTGAGGTCAAGCTGCAGCGCCTGGTGGAGACGCAAGACCCGGACACCGGCGCGACCGAGAAGACCTGGCAGGACGTGGCGACGGTCTGGGCGAACGTGCGCTACCTGAATGGCGTGGAGACGCTGAAGGCCGATACGACGATCAGCGCTGCGAAGGCGTCGATCCGTATCCGCTTCCGCGAAGACGTGGTGGCGAAGTGGCGCGTGGTCTACGCGCTGACCAATTTCAACATCCTGGCCGTGCTGCCCGACGCGCAGGGCCGGGAGTACGTCGATCTGGCGTGCGACACGGGAGCGAACGAAGGATGACCAACCGCATGAAGACCATGTCCGGGCAGGGCGCAGACCTCCGCGACCTCCTGATGACCGAGCTCAACATCCCTCGTTCCTCGAAGTGGTTCGAGGTGCGCTTCGGCGTGGGCGAATGCGTCACGGTGCGCTGCGAGTTCTTCGCCGAGGAGCGGCCGGATGCTGGGCCGGCCGACGGCGAGGACGGCCCCGAATTGCACGTCCCTGACCACGGCGGTCTGAATGGCTGACAGCCGCTCCCTGCGCGGCCTCGACGACGTGCTTGCCAAGCTGCGCGCGCTGCCGCCCGAGATCGCCAGCAAGCGCGGCGGCCCAGTGAAGGCTGCGCTGCGCAAGGGCGGCGTCGTGATCCAGAAGGAGGCGCAGGCGAACGTCCGTCGCGTCACGCAGAACACCGAAGAAGCCGGCTACGCGAGCACCAAGACCCTCGAAAAGGCCATCGTAGTTCGGCGTGACCCAAATCCGCAGCGCAGCGGGGCGAACGAGCGCTACCGGGTGCTGATCAGTCGCAAGAAGTACGAAGGCCGCGACACCAAGGCCGTCGCCACTGGCCGGTATCTGGAGATCGGTACCGAGCATCAGAAGGCTGAGCCCTGGATGACGCCGGCCTACATGAGCGCGCGCGAGAAGGCGCTGTCGACCGTCGAGGAAGAATTGATCAAGGGCGTGAACCGCGCCATCGCCAAGGTTTCGAAAGGGGTGCGCTGATGCTTCCCCTGGTTTTCCCTCTGCTGAAGAACGCTGCAGCCGTCACCGCCTTGATCGGCTCGAACCCCGTGCGGGCGTACCGCCATGGCCGAGCGCCGCAGGACGTGGTCGCCCCTTACGTCACATGGAGCGCGCCAGGCGGCACCGCAGAGAACAATTTCCAAGGCGCCGACGCTGACTTCTTCCGAGTGCAGGTCGATTGCTGGTCTGACGGCGACACCCAGATCGAGACGCTGGCGAACGCCGTTCGCGCCGCGCTCGAGCCGGCAGCCCACCTTGTTGCCTACCTTGCCGACGAGCAGGACGAGACCACCAAGCGTTACCGCATCAGCTTTGCCTTCGACTTCATTAAGCCGCGCTGAGCGGACCGTTTTCAACCACCAGGCCGCCGTTGAGCGGCCTTTTTTTTCGACCAAAGAAAGGCCATCACCATGGGCACCGTCATCAAAAGCCAAGGCACCGATCTCTACTGGGCATCCGGCCCGACCGCCGTCACTCGCGCGGTCTGCATCACCGGCATCTCCGGCCTCGGTGGGGCTCGTGACCAGATCGAATCGACCTGCCTCGACAACACCGTCGACAAGACCTTCGTGGCCGGCCTGGGCAATCCGGGGCAGGTGCAAGTGACCTTCAACATCCACAAGGACGAGCTCAGCCACGCTGCGCTCCTGGCGTTGAAGGACACCGGCGCCGAGGTGTCGTGGGGTATCTACAGCTCCGACGCAGCCACGGCCCCGACCGCAGTCGGCTCGGCTGTGCAGCCCGTCGCAGCCCGCGCCTCGGCCATCTTCAAGGGCTACGTGGCCGACATCAACATCGAAATCCAAGGCAACGACATCTGGAAGGGAACCATCACCATTCAGCGCAGCGGCGCCGTCGCCTTCAAGCTCACCACCGTATGAGCAAGTTCGACGCCTTTCTCGTATCTGCCGAGATCCAAGAGCGCGAGGTGGAGCTCTCGGACGGCAGCAAGCACCTGCTGCACTTCCGTGAGCTGCCGGTGGTCGAGTACCGCAAGTTCCAGATCGCCGAGCAGTCGGCCGATCCGGACGTTCGGTCCGGCAGCATGGCGAAGCTCATAGCGGCCAGCGTGTGCGAGCCGGACGGGTCGCCCGCGCTGACCTACGAGCAGGCCCTGCAGCTCAAGCCTGGCCCGTGCAATGCCCTGTTCTCCGCAATCCTGTCCTTGAACGGGGTCGGCGAAAAGGGAAAAGCATCGCCGCCAGGGGCGAAGAGTGGTTCTGGTACGAACTAGCTCTCGCCCTTGGCGGCAGATCGGTGGCCGAGTGGAAGGCCTGCATCACGCCTTCGGAGTTCGACGGCTGGTGCGCGAAGTACCGCAGTGAACCGTTCGACGACTACCACCGCTTTCACAGGCCCGCCGCGCTGATCTCCACGTCGCTGTCGGGCGGCGACCAAGACGCGATGCAAAGAAAGCTGGACTGGCTCCAGCCTCCTCCTGATACCGGGCGCACGAGCGCTGACCTAGACCTGTTCAAGGCCGCGGGCGTCACACCACCGAGAAAATCAGAATGACCATTGGCAGCATCGTTGTCGACTTGCTGGCGCGGACGGGTTCGTTTGAAACGGACATGAACCGATCCGCCAAGCTGGCCGAGAAGCGCGCGAAAGAGATCGACGCCGCTGTCACCGCTGCTGGCGCTGCGGTGGGCGTCGCACTTGCAGCCGTTGGTATCGCAACTGCCGCGCTTGTCAGTCGGACCGTGGAGACGCTGGCGAGCTTCAAGGACCTGTCCGACAAGGTAGGTGATACCGCCGAGCAGATCGCGACTCTTCAGACGGCCCTCACCCTGTCCGGGACTGGCGTCGACACCTTCGCCGCCGCTTCGATCAAGCTGACGGCAGCGCTCGCCAAGACGGACGACGAGTCCAAGGCCGTGGGAACGGCCTTGGCGGACATCGGCCTTGAGTTCGAGGCATTCAAGAAGCTGACCCCCGTGCAGCAGATCGATGCTGTTGCCACGGCGTTGGCTGGGTTCTCGGACGGTGCGGACAAGACGGCGACGGCCGTCGCGCTCTTCGGGAAGTCGGGCGCGGAGTTGATCCCGTTTCTGAATGACCTCGCTGAAGGCGGTGAGCGTCAGGTGCGAGTCACTCAGGAACAGATCGAAGCAGCCGACGAATTCACCAAGGGGTTCGCGCGGCTGCGCGCCGAGTTCGACGCATTCGTCCAGACCCAGACCGCGGGTCTCATCCCCGCGCTCACTCAGGTGCAGCAACTGCTCGCCGACCTGGCGAAGAACCAGGCGACCGTCGACACGATCACCGCCACTCTGAACGGAACGGTACAGGCCGCGACCGTGGTGTTCCAAACCCTTGCCGTCGTCGCCAGCGACGTGGGCTTCGTCTTCCTCGGGGTCGGTCGCGAGATCGGGGCCATCATCGCCCAATTGGATGCGCTGGTCCGAATGGACTTCAGCGGATTCACTGCCATCAGCGAGGCCGTGAAGGAAGACGGCAAGCGCGCCCGCGCTGAACTCGATGCGTTCCAGGCGCGGGTCATGGCGATCGGCCGGCCCGAGTACTCCGACGATGAAACGCAGCGGCTCGCCGCTCGTGCGCGTGCAAACGCCGAGGTGGCAAGGCCGCGGATCAGCGTGACTCCCGCGCCAGGAAAGGGCGCTGGCAAGAAGGACAACAGCGCTGCGCAGGAGGCAAAAGCTCAGCTGGCTCTGGACCTTGAAGACATCAAGAAGGCTACCGCCGCTCTGACGAGCGCCTTCGACAACCGCGAGAAGATCCTGTCCGCACAGCGTTCGGCCAGCCTTGTTGGTGAAGCCGAATACTTCGAGGAGCGCCGGAAACTCCAGGTCGAAGGCGACCAGATCGAGCAAGAGGGCTTGCAACGGAGCATCGACCGCCTGCAGAAAGAGCAGGGGGCGTTGTCTGGAAAGGAGGCGATCGAGAACCAGCGCAAGCTCAACGACGCCATCGCCGACTTGGTTAAGGCTCGCGCTGACGCGGCAACCAATCTGAGAGTGCTGGACATTCAGGCCGCCGACTCCGCGACCAAGATCGCCAGGGCCTTTGCCGACGCTCGAGACGCTGCACAGTCGTTCCTCGACGTTACCAACAAGGCCCGAGAGCTCGAAGTCATGGGCATGGGGCAGGGCGGGAAGTCCCGGGACCTCGCCGCGGCGCTCAACCAGATCGAGCAAACCTACGACCAAAAGCGGCAAGACCTCGAGAGGGACAACCGCAACGGCAAGTTCGCTGGGCGCCAGGCCGATTACGAACGCGAGCTCGCGCTGATACAGGAGTTTCAGAGGAAGTCGATCGACAGCTACAAGGAGTACTACGCACAGATCGAACTGCGCCAGCAGTCATTCACGCTCGGCGCCTCCGAGGCGGCGCGCAACTACTTCGACGAGTCGAAGAACGTCTTCAAGCAGACCGAAGAGGCGGTGTCGAGCGCGTTCGCTGGAATGGAAGAGGCCCTGGTCAACTTCGTGAAGACTGGCAAGCTGGACTTCAAGGGGCTGGTCGACTCGATCATCAGCGACATCGCGCGCATCGTCATCAAGCAGCAGATCACGGGGCCGCTCGCTGGCTTCTTGAGCAGTGCTCTTGGCGGCCTGGGAGGCACCGGTGGCGGCGGCTTCGGCACGGGCGCTGCGTTCGGCAATCAGGACTTCGGTGGCTTCTTCGCCGCCGGTGGATCTCCTCCTGTCGGCAAAGTGTCCATCGTGGGCGAGCGGGGCCCGGAGCTTTTTGTGCCCAACACAGCCGGCCGGATCGTGCCGAATCATGAACTTGCTGGCGGCGCTGGCGGTGGCACAACCAACAACTATTTCACGGTCGGCGACGTGGCGAGCATGGCCGAGGTCAAGAAGGTGGTGGCGGCTTCGCAAGCGCAGACCGCTGGCCGCCTGGGTCGAAGCCGCACGTATGGGGGCGCATTCTCGTGACTGTCATTGCCTTGCCCGCTGGCTTTTGCCCGAACTCATTCAGTCTGAGCCTGCTAACTACACAGCGCGAATTCGCGTCCCCGTTTGGTGGAAGCGAGCAAGTCGTCGACCTCATGCAAGACCGCTGGCTTCTGTCGCTGTCGCTCCCTAACCGTGCCCATGCGGGCGCGGCGGCGATCGAGGCATTCATTGCCGCGCTTCGCGGGAAGACGAACACCGTCAACATCTACCACTGGGTGCGCAAGCAGCCGCGCGGGACGATGAGGGGAACTCCGACCTCGCAGGCTGCGCCGATTGGCGGAGCGGCACTGTTTCTCAACACGACCGCCGGCGCGACCCTTCTCGCCGGGGACATGATCGGCGTGGGGGGCTTGCTCTTGCAGGTTCAGAATGACTGCGTGGCGAGCGGGGCAGGCGTGCTCGGTGTGCCGCTGGTGAATCGTCTTCGGAAGGCTATCGTCGCGGGCTCTTCCGTGACGTGGGACAAGCCCACGGCGACGTTTCGCCTCGCATCGCCATCTGCGGTGCAGTACATCCCCGGCTATGCGCCAGAAGTGGCATTGGACTTCGTGGAGGCGGTGCCATGAAGTCGCTGTTGCCCGCAGCCGTTGCCGCGCTGAGCGACCAAGTCCTGCGGATCGTTCAACTGGTTCACCTGCAGTTCCCCGGCGTGCCGGTGGCGCTGAACTCATCGGCCGGGGATCTCGTCTACGGAGGTGTGACGTACAGGGGGGCTGCTGGCCTCGGAAGCGTCGCTCCGATCGAGGATTCTCCCGGAGAGATCAAGGGGCTGCAGTTCGCAATGTCTGGTGTGCCGTCCGACTACCTGGCTCTGGCGATGGACGATTCATCCATCGTCCAAGGCTCGCCAGTGGTCATTCGGCTGGCAATCGTCGGCGAGTTTGGCGCGGTACTGGATGCTCCGATCGACTGGAGCGGAAAGCTCGACACGATGAGCATTGAAGAAGACGGCGACACCTGCACGATCGCCGTCACTGCGGAAAGCTCGGCGGTCGATCTGCTTCGCGGCACGCCGCTCACCTACAGCAACGTCGACCAGCAGTCTCTCTACCCCGGTGATCGCGCGTTTGAGTACGTCCTGTCGCAAGCGAACAAGCCCATCGTATGGGCCGGCAAGCAGTGGCTTCTGGCGCTGGGGGGACGATGAGGCTCAGAGACTGGCAAGAGCGCTTCGCTGCGTTCGTGAAGGCACGCGCGAGCAAGCCCTTTGTCTGGGGCTCGAACGACTGCTGCACGTTCGCTGCCGGCGCCGTGGAAGCGGTGACCGGGCGCAACCCCATGGCGTCGATCCCGGCATACGACGGCGAGCTCGGCGCGGCTCGATTGATCAAGGAGGGTGGGGGGCTGCACGCACTCGCGACAGATCTCCTTGGGGCCCCAGTGCCGCCGCTGATGGCCGGTGTGGGTGATGTGGTCCTGCTGATCAATGAAGGCCGGGAGATGCTCGGCGTCTGCAATGGCACCAGTGCACTGGCTCCCGGAGCGGATGGCTCCGCTGTGCTCCCGATGAACGCGGCAAGCGCCGCTTGGAAGATCTGATGCCACAAGCAATCCTTGCAGTGATCGGCGGCGTAGGAGGCGCGGCAGCCGTGAGTACCGCCGTGACCATCGCCGTGTATGCGGCAACGTTCGTTGTAACTCTGGCGATCAGTGCATCCCAGAAGCGCAAAGCCGAGCGGCAGGCTCGCGCGCAGTACGAGGCTTCGGTGGTCGACCGCCTCGTCAACGTGCAGAACCCTGTCGCATCACGCGAACTGGTGCTTGGCCGGCTCCGCAAGGGCGGGGCAGTCTTCTTTCAATCGAGCATAGCGCCGCACAATGCCGTGTACATAGCCACCGTGGCGCTCGCTGCCCACGAGATCGATGGCGTCGAACGGATCTTCTTCAACGAAACCGCGATCGATCTGAACGCCCAAGGAAACGTCACCACTGCGCCATGGGGCCGGTGGAACAAGATCTCGGTGCGAGACACCAGCGCGCAGCCCGTCCGGGTTCTTGCGAACACGCCCATCCCGGGCTCGGTGTTCGTTTCGTTGGCCATGGGCCTGCCGATCCGGCGGCCGAGTCAGGATTCGCTGCCGTACACGCTGGTGGGCAACACGCTGACGATCGAGGACTATGACCCGACGCAGTTCTACACCGTCACCTACCAGTGGGACCAGTTCGTCTCGACCGCTCGAGTTTTCACGCACCTCGGATCTCCTGACCAGGCATCCGACCCGCGCATGCAACTGCTGTTGCCCGGTGTCTGGACCGCGGAACATCGCGCTCGTGGCGTGGCCTACCTCGAATGCGAGTTCGTCTACGAGGAGACATCGTTCCCGACTGGCCTGCCGAATATCACCGCGCAGATCCGCGGAGCCAAGTGCTACGACCCACGGACCGGCTCGACCGCGTTCACCGAAAACCCGGCGATCATGTCCCGGCACGTTCTCCTGCACCCTCAGTTTGGCAAGCGCACCTCACTGACCGCAGACGAGGAAGCCAGCATCATTGCAGCGGCCAATGCGAGCGATCTCCCGACGAGCTACACCGGTTCGGACAACGTGCAGAAGTACCGGGCCGCCCTGGTTGTGCCATTCGGCGCTCCCGCACGGGATGTGCTCGACGACCTGACCCAGGCGATGGGTGGAGAGTGGGCGTTCGCGGGCGCCGAGTATGCGGTCCGGGCGGGCATCTATCAGGCCCCAGTGATGCACCTGACGGACGCCGATCTCGCAGTGATCCAACGGTCGAATGACGGATCGTCATCGCAGGTCCCAATTGGCATCAGCCCTCATCGGCCGCGCAATGAGAAGGTCAACACCATCGCCGCCCGCATCTGGGATCAGGCGGCCAACTACATCGAAACGCCACTGGCCCCCTATGGTGCCGAGGCGCTGATTGCTGACGACGGCGCGGTCTTGTCGCAAGAAGTCGTGATGCCCGCGGTCTTCTATGCCGGCCAGGCGAGCCACATTGCCGGGATCATGCTCCGGGATGGCCGCGATCCGCTCACGGTCACATTGCCATTCAAGATGCGCGCGTACCCGCTCGAGCTGTTCGACGGCGTGTACCTCACCTTGTCGCGCTACGGGTGGATCGGCAAAGAATTCCGCATCCTCAACCGGACCTTCCACTCCGAAGGCTTCGTGATGCTGACGCTGAAAGAAACGACAGCGGCCATCTACGCACAAGGCGCGCCGTTTGTCCCCGGCGGGATGACCTCGAACAGTGGACTGCCGAAGCCCTGGGAGATCAACCCGCCGACCATCACGGGGATCTTCAGCGGCGAGGGGGAACTGATCGTTCAGAACGATGGGACGATTGTCAATAGTGTTCGGGTGACCTGGGCGCCAGTGCAGGAGGCGTCGGTCGCATCGAGTGGCAGCATTGAGGTTCAGTTCCAAGTCTTGCCCGATGGCGACTGGCGCACTGTGTCTGTTCCCGGGGATGCGGTCGAAGCAAGGCTGACCGGCGTCGACGATCTCTCACTCGTCTTGATTCGTGCGCGAACCCGCAACTCCCTTGCTGCGAGCGCGTGGAGTCCGCAGCAAGTTCATTCGGTCATCGGCAAGACGGAGCCTCCGCCGAACATCGAGAACCTGTCGATCTCCGGGTCTGTGCTGTCGTGGAGCCTGCCTCGGCGCGTACCTGACCTGGCTGGCTATGTCTTCCGCTTCCACTACGGGAATAACGTCGACTGGAACAGCGCCGCACCGCTTCACACCGGCCTCGTCACCGAAAGCCCGTATGAGCTTGTGACACGCCCCGGCGGCGTGGTCACGATCATGGGGAAGGCGCAGGACACGAGCGGCAATCAGTCGCTGGCGACCGGCAACATCGTGATGAACCTCGGCGACCCGCCGATTGCCAACGTGCTCGAGCAGTGGGACTTTCGGGCCATGGGTTGGCCCACCGGCGAAGATGCCGGGCCGCTCGCGCCAGCTCGGTATCCGCAATACGGTCCAGAGAATATCTACTCGATCGAGCGGCCCACCACTGCAACATACGTCGGTCCCGGAGGCTTGATCGAGACTGCTGGCATCAACGTGCCCAGATTCGAAGCAGGCGAGTTGCTGGTGGAGGGTGCGGCTACGAACTTGCTTCCTGCCAGCAATACGAGCGCATGGTTCAGCAACACGCCGAACACGGCGATGCCCGGCGCCGTTCTGGGCCTCAACGGCACCAGGCTGATCATGGGATCGGTGGCGGGTGACTCGATGAACATGCGGTCCGCTTCGACCGTGCCTGCCAACAGCACTCTGTGCGCGTCCTTCTTCTTTGACGCATCCACGGCGATCGGCTCTGCCACCCCCGGGAACGTTCGAGTCCTACTCATTGACGCGGATGGCGTGCAATCGGTGCGTCAGAACTTTGACACGTTTACGGGCGCGCTGGTGGGGTCTGCGACATCACTGGGCGCAAACGCTACAGCGTTGGCAGGCGGCATCGAGCACGTCTCGGGAAGCATTTACCGTGTCTGGGTGAGCGGCACATTTGCGAAGGCCCCGACCGCGCCGTCGGGCTTGCGGCTGTACGCGAATGCCGGGACCTCCGCTGACTCCTTTGTGGTCGGCGGCGCGCAGCTTGAGCTTGGCGATCGGCCGTCAAGCTATGTCCCGACGACCACCGCTGAGGTCAGCCGCGCTGCGGACACCATCAGTGTTAGCGACGGCCAATCCGGGTATGAGCGAATCGGCGGGGATCTTGCTGCCCTCGCGCTGGATTCGTTCTACGGGACTGACGACCAGAGCTTCTACGCAGGAGACACCGAGCCGTTCTACGAGGCTGGAGCCTATGGGCAGATGGTCTACGTGACGAAGCCGATCTCGATCATTTCGGCGCTTGCGGGCTCGATCATGACCCTGGAGGCCCAGTCGCAAGGGGTGGATCTCACGATCGAGTATCGGCTTGCGGGACCGGGATCGTTCTATGGTCAGGATACCGACTCCTTCTATGACGCCGATACGGTTGGCATCGACCCGGAGACCGGGCTTGTAGTCGCAATGTCCGCGCCTTTCTATGGAGAGCCTGGTGGGTGGGTGCCCTGGCCCGGCCAATTGGTCGCGCAAAACGACTCCTACCAGTTCCGAGTCACCATCGGCGCAGGCACGCAGCGCGGCATCTTGGAATCGCTCGTTCTGACGATCGACGCCCCCGATCTTGAAGAGGTGCTCGCCAACGTCGTGATTGCGGCCGGCGGGACCGCAATCCCCTACACCAAGCCGTTCACGGTCATCAAGGCAATCACTGCGACGCTGCAGGCCAACGTGAGTGGCGCCGTCACCGTTGAAACGACCAAGACGCCGAACCTTGCGCCGGCGATCCGAGCGTTCAACAGCGCACACGTTTCCGTATCCGGCGCTACCGCCGACATCATTCTGAAAGGCTACTGATATGCCCGCGTTTCCCGCCAAGTCCAAGATTTCCGCCCCTTACCCCAACCCCTCCAACGCCGTGGCTCGAGAAGGGTTCGCGGAACTCCACGACGCCCTCACGGGGCTTCTTGGAACCACTGGAGATCCTTCCGAAGCCCGAACCAAACTTGGCATCGGCTCCGCGATCGGCAGTCGAAACCGCCTGATCAATGGAAACTTCATCATCAATCAGCGCGCAAAGTCCGGCACCGTGGTGCTCGCTGCGGGCGTCTATGGACATGACCGTTGGAAGGCGGCTCCGGGCGGATGTACCTATACATTCACCCAGTCCGGCGCAGATGTTTTGATCACGATCACCGCCGGGAAACTGCAGCAGGTGGTGGAGGGGGTAAACATGGAGGGCGGCTCGTACTGCCTGTCCTGGTTCGGTACTTCGCAAGGCCGCATTGGTGCCGGCGCGTCAGGAGCCAGTGGCGTCACGGCGACTGGGGTTGCTGCAAACACAAACTGCACGATCGAATTTGGAACCGGCACCCTGACGCGGGTTCAGTTTGAGCCCGGGACGGCTCCGACGCCTTTCGATCGGCGCCTTTTCTCTGATCAGATGAGTTCCTGCCAACGCTATTTTGAAGTCGGCACGGGGATGATCGGGGGGGCTGGGGCTGCCGGCATCGGCGAATTTCAGTGGATCCCGTTCAAGGTGTCCAAGCGGGCGGCGCCGACCGTCAACTACGGAGTCACCACCTCCACGAACGTTTCGGTCTTTGATGCTCGCGCGGCGAATTTCGAGGGGCTGCAGTGGTACTGCGTTGCTGCTGCCACCAGCGCCTTTGTTTGGATTGGTTTCTGGACCGCTGACAGCGAGCTGTAGGCCATGTACATCACACACGAAACCCACATCCTGCGTGCTGAGGACGATGCTCGTATTCCGGTCGACACCGGCAACGCTGACTACCTCGCCTATCTTGCCTGGCTGGAGGAGGGCAATGCCCAGATCCCGCCGGCCGCTCCGTCGGTTGAGGAACGCGCCGCCGCGTTGCTTCTGGCCGTCGACGTGCATCTCAATGCAGCAGCACGCGCGAAGGGCTACGACAGCATCACCAACGCCGCTCTGCGGGCTGCGCTTCCCGGCAGTCCGTTCCACGCCGAGGGGCTCGCGTTCGGCCACTGGATGGATGAGGTCTACGCGAAGTGCTACGAGGTTCTGGCGCTGGTGCAAGCCGGCGAGATTCCGGAGCCTGACCGCGACCAGTTGATCGACATGCTTCCTGTCCTTGAACTGCCGGCATGAACTTCCGCAACATCAAAGCAACCCGCCCCGGCGGGTTTTTTTGTGCCTGAAAGGACGGCATGCAGACACCCGACCTAACACCAGTCCACCTGGTGACGATCATCGCCGGCATCATCTTCGGCCCTTCCGTCGCAATGGTGGTCGGACCCTATGTCGTCATCGCCATCTGCTCGATGGGAGGAGCTGGCGTGATGATCATGCAGCGGGAGGGCGACAGCCTCACTCGTGCATGCGTCTACTTCGCCGCTGCGGTGATCTTCGCGCTATTCGGCACCGTGCCGCTGTCTATCGGCGTGGCCTCTCTCTGGGGGCCGCTGCAGGAGAACTGGCTTTATGGCCCTTTCGCCGCCGGCCTCGCGTTCTCCGCGGACAAGTGGACGACCCTAATCCTTCCCTGGGCGGCGAAGAAGCTCAATCGGCTTGTCGATGTCCTGATCGCAGCGAGGGGGAAGCAATGACCTACGACGGCTACCTGCCTGCGGGCATCAACGGCCTGATCTCTGCGGCCATCGTCTTCATCTGCATTTGCCGCGCTCGGAAGATTAATCGGGCCGTCCTCTTGCGAGTGCGGATCGGCTACGTCGGGTTGCTCATGGGCGCGGCAGCGAACGGCTTCTCGCCGTGGCTGTGGGAGCTACCCGGATGGCCGTCAGTCGTGTTCGCACTGGCGATCGCCTTGAAGCTCTGCATCGAAAGCCGCGACTGGCGGAACGGCCCGCCCTTCACGTCAACCGGCCCGGCACCGCTGGGGGAGGACTGACCATGACCCTAGAAGAAATCACCCGCACCGCCATCGAGCCGGCACTTGCTTGGCTGCCGCCGAAGATGAACAGCATCGAAGCCCGCGTGATGTTGCTTGCCATCGGCCTGCAGGAGTCGAAGTTCGTCCACCGATGGCAAGTCCTCAACGATCCGACGAAAAAGGGACCGGCGCGGTCCTTCTGGCAGGGCGAGCAGAACGGCGGGATGGTGGTCGGGACCATGACCCATCCTGCGAGCCGCGAACTCGCCCGAGCTGCCTGCATGGAGCACGGCGTGCCTTTCACCAGCCAGGCCATGTGGGAGGCGATCGAGACGAACGACGTGCTCGCTGCAATCTTGGCTCGCCTGCTGCTATGGACCGAGCCGGGAGCGCTGCCGCGCGTGACCGACACGGAGGGCGCATGGCTGCTCTACTTGCGCGCCTGGCGCCCCGGCGCTCACTCGCGGGGCTCGTCGAGCGATCGGGCTGCACTGCGCGCCAAGTGGAACGCCTACCACCGGCAGGCCCGGTCCTTTCTGGGGCTGCCATGACATGGTTGCTCACTAACTGGAAGCTGGTTGCGCTCGGCACCGTCCTAGCCCTCTCGCACGCCTTCACATGGCGGGCTGGCGGCGCCGGGGCCCGCGAGGAACTGGCCGACTACAAGCGCGGGCAGTCGGAGCAGCGCCTGCTCGCCGACCGCGCGCAGCGCACCGAAGAACAACGCCGCACCGCGGCCGTCGCAAAGGAAGTCCAAGATGCTCAACCGATCATTCAAGCCGAAGCTCGCGATGCTGCTGCTTTGCCTGACAGCCGGCTGCAGCAGCCTGCCATCCGCCACATCCAACGAGCCTGCCCGAATCCCCCCGCTGCCGCCTCAGGCCCGCCAGCCGTCGACCCCCTCATGGTGTTTGCCGACGTGTTCGGCCGCCTTGAGCAGAGATCGGAAGATCTGGCGCGGCTTGCTGGAGAGCGGGGCGCCGCCGGCACCACCTGCGAGCGCGTCTACGACTCCCTGACCGCCAAATGAGTCAGCGTCCGCGTCGAATGACAAGCCCTACAGATGTGCAGGCATAGCCTGCAATCCTGAGCTTCAGATGAAGGTCTTGGACATAGGGTGGCACGTCTACGTGGTAGTCGAGAGCGTGGGCCATGGGACCGATCTTGAAGTCTTCGACGTGATGTCCCCTTTCCCTCAGCCGCTGGACGAGAGCCTCCATGTCTCGGCGGCGGTAGACGACGGTGTCGCCCGACTCCACCGTCTTGTCATTGGACGACGCGTTGAATTCTGTTGTGTGAACGGCAACGCCGCCGACTTTCAGCGTTTTCTCCACGGCGTTGACAACAAATTGAAGACCAGCTTCTAGCGAGCCCAAGTGCTCGAAACAGCACGAAGACCAGTTGAAATCGAAGTCTCGAAGACCCGGATCGATGTTGTTCATGTCGCAGTAGCCGTGCGTGACGCGCTGTGCAAGCACCTCATCGGGTGTGATCGCCGGGTAGCTCAAGGTGGACAACTCCGCCCCGTACTGATTTGTGTTCGCCCACATAGAGGTCGAATCCAGCTCTCTAGGTGCGTCCGTGGCTACGATGTTGACGCCCATCGAAGCGAATACCGCGGGCAATGGCTCCCTCCCCACACCGAAGACTAAGCCTCTCGCATCCTTGGCAACCGCCCCCGACTCGATCAGCTTGTGCAACACGAAGGCGAATTCCCATTGCTTGCGATGAAATCGGGGTCGCTCATTGATGAGCCGACACATCTGCGCATATCGGGGGTGATAGAAGTCAGATGCTTGGCAATTCGAGAACTCAAACGCTGGTAGGCTCCCATCAACCGGGTTGTCCGCCGGGTCTGGGCAGAAGAACGAGTAGCGACTTTCTCTTACCTCCCAACGAAGATGGTTGAGCTCCTGCGTGAGGATGTCGTTCTGCTTGCTCCAACTCCGTTCCGTTTCGGCGGACCTCCGAACGGTTTCCTGTACCTCTTTCAAAGCGCGGTCTAGGTCGCGGATGAGCAGCGACTGTTCGGCGGCTCTGGAGTCGACATACTGGATCATGCGACTCTTGATCGGGATCCAAGCGGGGCGCAGCGCGGCCTTCACGACAGATTTCAGCATTGTTCCTGGCTTCCTGAGTGCAGTCGCTAGATGTAAGCGTCGGACTGTGAGGGCGATTGTGGCACCCTATTGTTTAGCGCGGCGTGCGCTTGAGCCTGCCGAGCGCACGTAGTCAAGGCTTGGGGCGACGATCCTTGCGCCATTCCCACGGGGCCAACGGCTCAGCGTCACGCCACAGTCCTCGACGCGCCTGCCGCGCTGCATCCTGGGCTCTGAATAGCGGCGCGTCTGCGACCTTGGCGTATCGCTCGTAGACCCATGCCATGCCATTGGCTACCTGGTGGGTTCCGACATCCTGTCCGCGACATTCAACATCCGCCACGGTGCGGCCGTAGCGATCTCGTTCGCGCTGGAAGACCGCGGCATTCTGGAGGTGGCAGAGCTTGGCAAGAGACTGCCTTGAGCGCTCGCCGAAGGGTTGGGCCTTTTCAGGTGCATCGATTGCGGCAATGCGAATCTTGATCTGCTCGTAGGCACCCCCCGTGCCGCAGCGTGCCGTGACGGTATCGCCATCGCTGATGCCGACGATGAGGCATGGGGTAGGCGGCTCGGCGCTGGCGAGCAGCGGAAGGTGAGCCGCGAGGACGAGGAGGGCGAGACGAAACATCTCTCGATGCTATCTGCCCCGGTGGCCGTCACTCGCCGTACCGTGCCCGGATGTGCTCTCCGGCGTTCCCCTCGTGCGCGTCGGTGTACCGGTCGCCGACCGAGGCGCAAAGCTCGGCCACCCTGAACCCGTACTGCAGCAGCGCCGGGTCCATCGGCTCGCCGGCCTGCACTAAGCCGATCTCTATGGCGATGCGCTCAAACTCGGCTTGTGCATCGCACTTCTCTTCGTCGCAATCGACGGCGTTCTCGCTCATGGGCTGGTCTCCTAGTGGAAGACAACTTGTCCACCAGCGCCGCCACCTCAGAAGTAGGCCGGCGCCTGAACTTTCTCGACCTGATGCGCCTTCAAAGCTAGGTCTTGGCGAGGTGGCTTTGCCTCACTCGCATTAACGGCGTTGTCCACTCAAGGGGTTTGGCCGGGCAAAGGCAGGCAACTCGAACTCATCCGTTCGTAGATCCGAGACGAATACTTGCCTCAGGACTTCGTTTGCTTGGACCTGCCAATAGAGTCCGATTTTCTCCAGCGCCGCCAGAACATCCGGTTCGAGTTTCAGCAGGGCGCGATCGCATTCGTTCTTCATGGGTTCCTTCTCCCGCGGGGGTCTGTCGCCGATTTCACAGAAGCCGAAGTCGCCGCGCTGAACATGGCGCGGGTGGTGAACACGTCGAGGCGGCGCCAGACTTTGAAAGCTCCGCCATCCCCTCCTCGGTTATCCGAAGCACTGTCGCGACGTAGACGGGGCTTGGCAGCCCGGCTTGCCGGATCGGCAAGAACTCGGCTTCCACCAAGCCGGTTGCGTGCAGAAGCGAGACGCATCTGAGCTCGCCAGGATCGGCAACACGGATCGGCAACTGCGCTTGGTGCAGCTTGCGCAAGAACAAGAGCGGCATTTGATCCCTCGTCTGCCGGTCCGCGTCGGTCCCAAAGCACCGGCTGTCTTTGGTGCGCGCAATGTAACCGCAGAGCGGCTTTCAAATCAATGGGTGCGCATGGTTCGGGCAAAAAGCAGCCCAAGGCGATGGCTCATCCGCCGGCTAATGGAGGTGGTGCTTTCCAGCTAGCCTAGCGAACAGCCCTGCTATGGCGGCCAATGCTTTCTCCGCCGTGTCTTCGATTTGGACAGAGCATGCGAGCATTAGGTTAAGCGGAAGGTCAAAGTCCTCGACCACGTAGTTCTTCGGGTCCCGCAGAACGCCACCGGCACGCACGACCCTCATGAGCTGCTGCACACGCGTCGCGTAGGTGCCACTGACCCCATAAGCCACCACGGGCAGCCCCATCGCGACAGCCGCGCCGACTTCAAACACAGTGCCGGAGTCGGGCTCAGTGCCTCGGAAAGGCTCGAGGTTCGCAATGACGCCATCACACAAGCTCAATCTGGCCATGTTCATGTTGAAGATGTACTGGGCTTCTTTGCCGATGGCTGCGATGGGCGGCATCCCGTCTGAAGGCGGCTGCGCCTGGAGTCCCAATTTTTCGCAGGCCAGCACCAGCCTCTGCGTGTGCTCCGCGGCATCGAGCCGGAAGACATCCGGGCCGGCGAGATAGATGCGCGGGCGAGCAGGGTGGGCCATGGAGGTGCAGTATGCGGCGGTGCGGAGGCGAAGCAACTATCAGCATTCACAGGGCGCATCGCTCATCTGGGTTGAGGATCGCGCTCGAGGACCTGCCGCATGAACTCGTGCGAAAGATCCTCCGGCAGGGAATGGGCTTGGCAGTACCAGACCTGATAGAACCACAGGTCGCCTACGTGCTCAGCCCCTGTGAAGCTCGTTGTGTCCATCGCGCAGGCAACGATTTCAGGTCGCCAAAGGATGCCGAGCGGGCGCACGTTGGGATCTGGGACAGCCGGCCAAAGCCCGAGCCGCGGCCGGCCCTCGCGGTCCTCCAAGGTGAGCATTCCACACGCCCAGGGTTGGTCTACGAACTCGCGTTTCGTCAGTTGCAGCCCTGCGCGATAGCGTCGCTGCATCCTCACTCGCATGCTTCGCCGTCCGCACTCTTCGGCAGCAGGCCAGGCATCTCATGCATGACCGCTCGGATGTGGTCGCCGGCATTCCGGTCCCAGTCGCCATAGAGATCGCCGATGCGCGCGCAGCGGCCGGCGACGTGGTCGGCGAAATCCCGCAGCGACGGCCGCATCGGCTCATCGGGGCCGAGCTCGCCGACCCTGCGCGCCATCTCGAGCAGCTCGTCGTCAATCGTTGCGCCAGCGTCCACCTTCGAACCTCCAGCCCGGCGGCACCTCGGCGCCGGGTTTCATCCAGGCAGGCGTGTTCGCGCCGAGGATGAGCGCCTCCCCCTGCTCGTCGCCGACATGCGCACCTCGCCGAGCGACCGCGATTGGGTTCTCGTGGCCGCTGCTTTCGTAGCGCAGCCACGCTTCCTCGAGCGCGTCGTCGAGCGCGAGTCGCGGCTCGAACTTGAGCAGCGCCGCGGCGTACTGCTCTTCCCATTCCTGGCGTGCCGCCTTCACCTTGCTCATGGCTCTCCCCGGTAGATGTCCAAGACCGTGCAGTCCCCTTGATACTGTATGAATGTACAGTATTATGACGTACATCGAACGTGGACAGTATTGGCCCGCCCGGGCAAAAATGAACCGATGTGCTCCCACTACCAGGCTGAAACTCGCCGCCGGAAGCTCGAGAAGTTGGGCATCAAGCTCCCGCCGGCGTGGCAGCCGCCGCCCGGCGGGTCGCACATCTACCCGACGCAGATGGCGCCCTTCATCCGCCGGCCGCCCGAGCGCGATTCAGGCGACGAGGCGGTGCCGGATCTGGAACTGGTCGACGGCCACTTCGGTCTGCTGCCGGGATTCGCCAAGGAAGTGAAGTACGGCCTGCGCACCTACAACGCCCGAGCCGAGACCGTCGACCAGCTAGCCAGCTTCAAGAACGCATGGGCGAAGCCGCGGCACTGCATCATTCCCTGCGAGGCGATCTACGAACCGGACTGGCGCACGGGTAAGGCGATTCCGACGAGGTTCACGGCGGCCAACGATGATGCGATCGGCGTTGCGGGCCTCTGGTCGCCCTGGAAGAACCCAGCAAGCGGGGAGTGGGAGCTCAGCTTCACCATGCTGACGATCAACGCAGACACACATCCGCTGTTCATGCACATGCATCGGCCGGATCTGAAGAGGCCAGTCGACAAACAGGACAAGCGCATGGTCGTCATCCTCCCGCCGGCGCAGTTCGAGCCCTGGCTCGACGCCTCGCCTCAGGAGGCGTTCGGATTCATGCGTGAGTACCCGGCCGAGCTCCTGACGATGACGCCAGAGCCGTTGCCACCAAAGATCCCCAAGGCGAAAGAGTCGCCGCAGCCGCCGGTTCAGCCTGGGCTGCTGTAGCCCCGGCGCCGATCGAGGCGTTTGATGCGGGTCCGGTGGCGGTCCAGATTTTTTGGAATGGACCTCGCGGAACCCGCATGAATGCTGGGGCGCTTGCGTTGATTTTGGAATATCAAACAGGGCTGAACCTGGCGTCGTTGTTGACTTTTGTGCCCGGCCTGTCACGCCGGGGGTCGCGGGTTCGAGTCCCGTCCACTCCGCCAGACACAAGCCCCTGTAGCAGTTCTGCTACAGGGGCTTTTTGTTGTCTCGATTCAACTCCCTCCAGCGGCCCGACAACGGTTCGGACCCAACCGATCAGCGCGCAGGATCCATGCGCAGTCGGTACGCCACGCCATCACGGCCGGGGTCGGCGCCGCCGTGCAGGCCATCGGCCTGTACCTGCACGCCGTGCACCCAGCCGATGGTGTAGTTGTACGGGTTGCGGCCAACGGCGTATCCCTGTGCTTCCAGTGTGCGCGTGATGGAACGCGGAATGCGGTTGCACACGTCGATGGCGTTGCTGGTGGACGAGAAGCGTGGCGCCGACACGGCAGCCTGCATTTCCATGCCGTGGTCGATCACGTTGAGCAGCACCTGCAGCACGCCCATCGCGATCTGCGTGCCACCGGGGGCGCCGAGCACCACGTCGAGTTCGCCGTCCTTGAAGGTCATGGTGGGGCATGACGAGGTGAAGCGGCTCTTGCCAGGCTGGATGCTGCCTGCGCGGCCCGGGCGCGGGTCGAACACGCCCATGCAGCCGTTGTACAGGAAGCCCATGCCCGGGGTGATGATGCCCGAGGGCATGGCCAGTGAGTGGGTCAGGGAGACGGCATTGCCGTCGGCGTCCACCACGCTCAGATGGGTGGTGTCGCGCGGCACGGGAGCGCCGGGGTTCACGCGTTCCACGTCGAAGCGATGACCCGCGCGGATCTGCTCGGCCACATCACGGGCCATGTCCTTGGACAGCAACTGATCGAGCGGCACGTCGAAGAACTTCGGGTCGCCGATGCAGCGGTCCTTGTCGATCGTGGCTTTCTTCATGGCCTCGCACAGCGTCTGCAAGTAGGCGACGCTGTTGTGCTCCAGGTTCGCCAGATCGAAGTGCTCGAGGATGTTGAGCATCTCCAGCAGCATGGCGCCGCCACCCGGGGGCTGGTTGGTCGTGATGGTGCGGTCGCGGTAGCGGCCCACCAGCGGCGCGTTGCGCTGCACCTGGTACCGGGCCAGGTCGTCGCGCGTGATCAGCGAGCCCAGCGACTGCAGGTGCGCCACCATCTTTTGCGCCAGGTCGCCCTGGTAGAACGGGCGCGCGCCTTCCTCGGCAATCTGGCGCAGCACGGCGGCCATGCCTTCGTTGCGCAGCGGCGCACCGATGGGCTTGGGGCGGCCGTCGGGGCGGCAGTACAACTGGCGGCTGTCCTCGCAGTACTGCAGGCGCTCTAGGTTGCCGACGCGGCCCATGCTGGGCTCGTCGATCCAGAAGGCGTGCATGCCGGGACGCACAAAGTAGCCGTCCGCCGCCCATCGGATGGCGGGCTCCACCACCTGCCGCCACGGCAAGCGACCGTGCGCCTGGTGCATGGCCTCCAGGCCCTTGAGCGTTGCCGGCGTTCCGATGGACTGGGGGCCGATGTCGTTGACGCGGCCCTTGAGGATGAAGCCGAAGCCATCCCTGGTCTCGCCCTCCAACAGGTGCTCCCACATGTCTTCCCTGGCCGCCAGCGGCGCGGGCGAGTGGAAGTCGAAATATTCATGCACCTGAGCACCGGGCAGGTACACGGCGGCAGTGCCGAAACCCGCGATGCCGCACATCAGCGGGTCCACCACCGTCTGGGCCAGCGCGGTGGCTACCGCAGCATCCACCGCGTTGCCGCCTGCGCGCAGGATGTCGATGCCGGATTCGGCGGCCTCCGGCTGCGGACAGACCACCATGGCTTCTTTTTTCATGGCTTATTTGGCGCTGAGATTCAGCGCCTCGAGCGTAGGCCCCCAGGCCTTGGTATCACGCGCCGCCGTTTCCATGACCAGCGCGGAAGGGCCGGACATGGGGATCACGCCCATGCTCTTGAGCTTGGCCTGCACGTCGGGACTCTTGTGGAAGGCTGCCGTCGCCTTGTTGAGCTTTTCCACAATGTCGGGCGGCGTGCCGGTGCGTGCCACCACCGCACTCCAACCCATGTTGTCAAAGCCCTTCACGCCCAGCTCGCCAAGGGTGGGCACATCGGGCAGTTCAGGGGTGCGCTGTGGCGACAACACGGCCAGCGGATTGAGCTTGTGGTTCTTGATGTGGGGCAGGGCAGTGCCATACACCGGTGCCATCACTTCGGTCTGCCCACCGATGGTGGACAGGATGCCGTCGGCCTCGCCCTTGTAAGGGATGTGGGTCATCGAAATGCCCAGAGCATTGGCCATCAGTTCGACGGCAAGATGAGTGGAGTTGCCCAGGCCGGCGGATGCGAAGTTCAGCTTGCCGGGCGCCGCCTTGGCTTTTTCCGTCAAATCTTTGAGCGTCTTGATGCCCGCGGCTGGATTGGCCGACAGCACGAACGGCACGGTGGTCAGCATGGTCACGCCAACAAAATCCTGCGCTGGGTTGTAGGGCAGCGGCTTGTAGGTGAATTGGTTGAGCACCATCAGCGACACGCTGCCCAGCAGCAGGGTGTAGCCATCGGCGGGCGCATTCAACGCGCTCTGTGCGGCAATGATGCCGCCCGCACCGGGCTTGTTCTCCACCACGATGGTGGCGCCAATGGCCTTGCCTGCGTGTTCGGCCCACATGCGTGCGATCGTGTCGCTGCTGCCGCCCGGGGCCTGCGATACGACCAGGCGCACGGGACGGCTGGGATAGGAGGTTTGCGCGTACACGGTGGTCGCCGCGGTAGCCGCGACCGCGGCACCCATCAGGATCTTGTGGACGTTCGTGATTGCTTTGGACACTGGGATTCCTCCGGGGCTTGTCATGAAAGATGAGGTAATTTTCATGACAAAGGCAGCCATCTACCTAGTGAAAATGCAAAATGGATATATGAAGGTTTACTCATGATTGAACGTTCAGAAGGCCTTTCCTGGGCGCGGGGCATCAAGGTCCGGCATCTGGAATCCTTTCTGGTTCTGGACGAGGCGGGCACGCTGACCGAGGCGGCGGCGCGGCTGCACATGACGCAATCTGCCATGTCGCACTGGCTGACAGAACTGGAACGCGTGGCGGGTACGCCGCTGATGGTGCGCGGGCGCAAGGTGCAGTTGACGCCTGCGGGGCATCTGCTCAAGCGGCTGGCCATCACCGTGCTGGGAGATATCGTGCGTACCGGCCGCGAGATGCATGCGGTGGCTGCGGGGCGCGTGCCGCGTCTGAACGTGGGCAGCGTCTGGGCAGGCATCGCCGGCGGCCTGCCCGAAGCCGTGACCGCGTTCCAGCAGCGCCATGTCGATGTGGCCGTGTCCATCCACGACGGGCTGTTCGACGACCTGCTCAAGGGCCTGGACACGCGTGCCATGGATGCCGTGATCGGCGTGCTGGATGCAAGGGCGCACAAGCCGCAGCTGGCGCATCACGTGCTTTTCGACGACCAGGTGAGCATCGTCATCGGCCAGGGCAGCAAGCACTGGGACAGCAAGCAGCCGCCGGGCTTTGCCGACGTGCTGCGCGAGCAATGGGTGATGCCGCCCCTTGGTACGCTCACTCGCATCCAGATGGACGCCTATCTCATCGAGCAACAGGCATCGTGGCTGGTGCCCAAGGCAGAAACCGCGTCGCTGGCCATGATGCAGGCACTGCTGCAAAAGGGCGACTATGTCGGCGTGTGTGCGGAATCCATGGCGGACTACATGGCCTCGCTGGGGCTGTTCAGGAAGATCGCCCTTGATTCGAACATCCGCTTCGGCCCGATCACCGTGGTGTGGAACCGCGAACACGTCTCAGCCACACTCATGGATTTCATCGCCTGCCTGAGGGCGCATGCGCGGAGCTTGCCTGCCGCGCCAGTGCTGGCGCCGCTCAGCGCGTAGCCGCCGCACCAGCCTGTGCCGGAGCTCGCCTACGGACGCTTTTGCCTAGGCGACAGCGCCGCCAACGTCCTCTTCGCGCTGTGCAGCAAGCCGCGTCGCGCGGTCGGCAACTGCGCCTTGGTGTCGCCCGGCGCAACGATCTCGAACGCCGAGGGCGCCGCGAGTTTTTCGGCCAGCACGTCGCGCGGCCTCGTCAGTCCTTCGAAGCGGGCGTTCGAGATGACGTGCACCTGCAGGTGGCGATGCAGCGACTTCGACAGCTTCTGGCAGGCCGCCGCCATGGCCGCGCGGTCGGGCATGACCGCGCCATGCACGACCAGAAGCTCGACGGTGCTGTCGTGCGCGTCCTCGCCCAGGATGAAGGCACGCACGACCGCGTCCTTGAACTTGGCGCGCAGCATGGCGCGGATCGGTTCGGCCGCGGCGAATGACTTCAACGCGATGCTGCGCAGCTCGCGGTGGAAGATGAACGAACGGTCGAGCGTGACCGTGGCCGGCGCGTCGGGTTCTCCTTTCTGCCGTGCGAGGATGCCGCTTTCGACGAGGTGTTCGATCGTGCGCTCGACCTCGTCAGGCGCGAGCTTCGTGTGCCGGGCCAGTTCGCTCGCCGCGTGCGGCTGGTCGGGGGCGGCGTAGACGACCTGCAGCAGCTTCTGCACCGCGGCGGACAAGAGAAAATCTGCAGCACTCACGGGGGCGGCTCGTTCATTCGTGGTTCGTTAGGTTTCAGGGGAGCCGCGATTATGAAGTTGACGCCGAGGCGTCCCGCACCCGTCAGGCCGCACTCGCCATTCGCCCGCGCCTGGAGTCCGTGCTGCCCAGCCTCGCCTGCAGTGCGGCCAGCAGTGCGAGCACCGGCAAGCACAGCTCCAGGACCTCCTCGAAGCTCAGCATCAGGTACGCGGACTGCGCAGATGCCGAAGAAGGAATCTGGTCGAGCACCAGCGCGGCACCGACCACCGCGCCGAAGGTGATCAGCGTCATCGCTTCGGGGCGCCAGCGGGACCAGGCGCGCAGTGGCCCGCGCTGCAACCATGCGCGCCGCGCGAGCCATGCGCCGGCGACGGCGACAGGCACGAACACCGCGAGCGTCGCGGGGCCGCGCAGCAGATGCGCCTGCGCATCCAGATGCGCCAGCAACCAATGCGCCTCGCGCGCCGCGAAGCCGAGCAGCACGACGCAGACCGCCGCGCGGTCCCACTGCGACATGGCTTCGACGCGCACCAGCAGAAAGCACAGCGCCGCGAGCAGGTACAGCTGGATCGTTCCGTTCTCGATCGGTCCGTTTTCCTCCAGCATCGACGGGCCGAACGCATGCGGCGTATGGATGCCGATCCAGGCAGCCGCCGCAATGAACATCAGCACCACGCAAGGTGCCGCGCCACCGCCCGCGAGCCGCCGCAGCGGATTCGCCAGCAGGCTGGCGCAGTCGCGCGGTGCGAGCCGCGCCGCCACCGCCCGCGCCGCGCACAGCGCGGCAGCGATGCCCGCGCCCAGCAGCGCGCCGGCGGCGATGTCGAAAGGAAAATGGACGCCGACGTGGATGCGCGCCCACCCGGTTGCCGCGGCCACTGCGAGCAGGAACAGCCCCACGTCGCGCAGCGGACGCCGCCACAGCAGCATGAAGGCCATGGTGAACATCACCGTGGCGTGCGTGCTCGGCAGCCCCGCGCGCACGCCGTGCGGCACGTGCGCCGGGCTGAGCCCGACCATGAAGGGCCGCGGCATGCCGATGGACGCCGCGATCTCGTGCGCGATCAGCGAAGCCGCGCCGCCGGCCGCGAGCACGGTGAGAAGTTGGCCGCGTTCTGATGCACGGCGCCAAGCCACCCAGGCGAGCACGGCCGCGCAGGCCCACGAGGACCACAGCGCGATCGCCGAGGCAAGCTGCAGCAGCGTGGAGGGCGGGGAAAAGCCGGCTGCGAGCGCCTCGAAGAGCGCGAGATTCAGCGAATGCATCCTTTGGTTTGCTTTCGTGGCACGTTTCGGAGCCGCCTTGGGAGGCGAATTTGTTAACGAATCGTACGACGATACAACCCCGCGATGCCGGGGTGCCGGCCACGCGAAACGCAACACCTTGTGTGGAAGCGCCCGCCAGCAGACCGGCGCCGCTGCTAGGCCAGCGCCACGGCCTCGATCTCCACCTTGAAGCCGAAGTGCAGCGGCCCCGTGGGCACGATGGCGCGCGAAGGCCGCGCCGCGCCAGCCCATTGCGCATACACCGCATTGAAGGCCGGCCAGTTGTCGACCGTGTCGAGGTACACGCGAACCTGCACCAGCCGGTCGATGCCGCTGCCGGCTGCCCGCAACGCGGCCTCGACGTTGTCGAGCACCTGGCGCGCCTGCTGCTCGAATGGGGCGTCGCCCAGGCGGGTGCCATCGGGTGCGATCGGCAACTGGCCCGAAACGAAGACGAAGCCGTTGGCCACGGTGGCGTGGCTGTAATGGCCGCCGGGCGTCGGCAGGCCCGGGGGCGCGACGTAGCGCGGGCGCACGGGTTCACCAGCCATGGACGCGGCTCCATGCGGCGAGCGTGCCGTCCTGCGACAGCGCGTGGTACGCGGGGAACTGGGCGCCCGTGGCACAGGCGTGGTTGGGCAGGATCCGCAACTGCGTGCCGATCGGCAGCCGCTGCGCAATGTCGGTGTCGGGCGCCCCTTCGCGCGACAGGATGCCGTGCTCCTGGTTGGCGCCGCTCAGCACGTAGCCTTCGAGCACCTGGCCGTCGAGGCTGCAGGCCAGCCCGTAGCCGAAGTCGTGCTTCTGCTTCTGCGTGCCGCGGTCGCGGCTCATCGCCATCCAGCCCGCATCGACGATGGCCCAGCCCTTGTCCACCTGATGACCGATCACGGTCGTGAGCACGCTGAGCGCGATCTCGTCGGTGGTGCAGACGCCGACGTTGTGCATCACCAGATCGAACAGCACGTAGACGCCTGCGCGCACTTCGGTGACGCCGTCGAGCCGCTCGGCGGAGAGTGCGGTCGGGGTCGAGCCCACGCTGACGATCGGGCAGGGCAGGCCGGCAGCGCGCAGGCGCTCGGCGGCACGCACGCAGCCCGCGCGCTCCTGCTCGGCCATGGCGGCCAGTGCCGCGGGTGTGTCGAGCTCATAGCTGGAGCCCGCATGCGTGAGCACGCCGCCCAGCCGCATGCCGCCCGCCGCGAGGGCGTCGCCCACCGCGAGCAGCGCGGCCTCCTCGGGCTTGATGCCGGAGCGGTGGCCGTCGGTGTCGATCTCGATCCACACCTCGAAGGCCTCGTCGTGCGCGCGGCCGAACTCTGCGATGACGCGGGCCGAGTCCACGCTGTCGGTGATGATCTTGAGGTCGCAGCCCTGCCGCCGCAGCGCCAGTGCCTGCGGCAGCCGGTGCTGCGCCATGCCGACCGCATAGAGGATGTCCGTCACGCCATCGGCGAAGAACTGCTCCGCCTCCTTGAGCGTCGACACGGTAATGCCCTGCGCGCCCGCGGCCAGCTGGGCCCGTACGACGGGCGTGCACTTGGTGGTCTTCACATGCGGGCGAAAACGCATGCCGAGCGCCTGCATGCGCGTCTGCATGCGCGCGATGTTGCGCTGCATGCGCGGCAGGTCGATGAGGGCGGCGGGCGTGCCGAGCGGGAGGGTGCCGGGTGGGGTCTGCATGGCCGTACTGTAGGCAATCCGGTGGAGGAGGTGGTTGAACTGAATTGATTCAATCGTTAACTCCGACTGAATGATGGCGGTCGGCGGGGCCAACGATTCCAGGCCGTCGCGACTTCGCGTAGGCGGTCTTCCCAAGCCGCTTTTGGCGCGGCTTGCCGGACGTAGCATGGAGAAGCCGAAGAGGCGGCCGGCCGCAAAAAGCGCCCGGCTTTTCCCATCATGTAGTCAAAGAAGAGGAGAGAACGCCATGCCATCCATTCATTTCCGCAGCCTTGCCATTGCATGCGCCGTCGCGGTCGGCGGCGTCGCCGTCGTGGGCTGCACCACCACGCGCCCCGACGACAAGTCCAGCGCCATGTCGTCGCGCGCTTCGATCGATGCGCAGGTCGACGCCGCACTGTCCAAGCTCTACAACTCCGCGAAGGGTTCACGCGAACTGGTCGCCTCGTCGAGCGGCGTGCTGGTGTTCCCGGCCGTGGTCGGTGCGAGCATGGGCGTGGGCGCCGAATACGGCCGCGGCGCGCTGCGCGTGAAGGGCAGCACGCAGTCCTACTACAGCACGACGGCGGGCTCGATCGGCTTCCAGGCCGGCGCCCAGTCGAAGGCGGTGATCTATGTGTTCACCAACCAGGCCGCGCTCGACAAGTTCCGCAACAGCAAGGGATGGACGGCCGGTGCCGACGCCACAGTGGCGGCCGCCAACATCGGCGCCAACGGCAGCATCGACACCAACACGATGCGCCAGCCGGTGGTGGGCTTCGTGCTCACCAACGTGGGCCTCGAGGCCGGGGTCTCGCTCTCGGGCGCGAAGATCACCGAGATCCGGCTGTAGTCCTTAGCTGGCGGTGGCCAACTGCGCCTGCAGTTCGGCCACCTGGCTGCGTAGCGCTTCGTTCTCGGCCGTGAGCTCGGCCACGCGCTGCGCCAGCCTTTCGAGCGGGTCGGCCTGCGGCGCAAGCTGATCGCCGGACGCGTCGCTGTCGCCGGCGGCTTCTTCGCGGGGCTTGCGCCTGGCTTCGCGCACGCGCTTCGCGGCCTGGCGGAGTTCGTCCTTCCCCGCACTCGCCGCGGACACCTGCTCCTCGGCCGGCAGCGTCGCCACGGCGGCCGCGGTGTTGATCGAGATCATCCCCGACTTCACCGCCGCCACGAGCTCGGGCGCGGCCTGCTTCTGAATCTTCTCGATCATCACCACCTGGTTGCTGCTGAGCCGGGCGGCACGCGCAATGGCTTCGCGGCTGTTGAGCGGCGCGGGCGGCGGCAGGGCCGTGGTGGGATCGGCCGAGGGCGGCGTGTCCCCGTCGAATGGTGCGTCGTCGGGCGACGCGGTCTCGGCGGCCGTGCGCGCGCGACGGTTGTCGACGATGTCCTTCTTGCGCAACGCCAGCACGCCGCGCAGGAAGTCGGAGATGCTGCGCCGGCCCAGGTGCTGGTCGATCATCCAGAGGTGCACGTCCTCGATGGTCTTGAAGCGCGTGTTCTGCACCGTCTGGAACGGCAGGCCGTGCTTCTGACAGATGCCGTAGCGGTTGTGGCCATCCACCAGCACATCGCCCCACAGCACCAGCGCATCGCGGCAGCCTTCGGCCAGGATGCTGCGTTCCAGGGCTTCGTATTCCTCCGGGGTCAGGGGATCGATATAGGCTTTGAGTTCTTCGTTGACGACGATGTTCATGCGGTGAGGAGCGGGCAAACCGGGAGGCAAAGGGGCGGAATTCTAGAGGCCCGGGCGCGGGGCACCGCCCGATGTGCAGAACGAAGTGAACAGATCCGGTGCCGGGACGTCTGGATGGATGGGGCGGCGAACGGCCCGCCTGATCTTGATCAACTTCCCGAGGATGCATCCATGTCCACGAAGTGCGCCGCGGCATCCCATGCGCCGGCTTGATTCGCCACTGCCCGCAGGCATCGAAGTCTATCGACTCGATCTCGACACGCGGGCCGAGGCCGTGGCGGCCGGCGATGGCTGACCAACGCCGAGCGCGCCCGGGCCGACCGCATTGCAAGGACCGCGGACCGCGTGCGCTTCACGGCCACCGCGATCCGCGCACCGTGCATGCCCTCGGAGTCGACATCGAGCAGTGCCGGGCGGGGCTCGACGCCGAGGTAATCCTTTCGATCGCCTTCACCCCGCGCGAAGCCCGGGAAGTGCGCGAAGCCACTGACCCGGTGCAGGCGCTCCACATGCGCTGGGCTGCCAAGGAGGCGCTGCTGAAGGCCGTGGGTGTCGGCATGGCCGAGCACCTGCAGTCGGTCGGCATCCACCCGAGCGATAGCGAGCGCTTCGCCCTCGAATGCGCGGTGCCCGCGTGGGGCTGTTTCGAAGCCATGGCGCTCGACGCGCCGGCCGGTTATACCGCCGCTCTCGCGTGGCATCGGGGATCGCCCGACTGAACACCGGCGCACTTCGTGCTGCATGACGCGCCTTCGCGCGAGCGCGCCGAGGCGCTGGTCCGCTGGCTCGGTGCGGCGCTGCTCAGGCCCTCGCTCGACGGGGCCCCGCGCGAGCACGGCCCGCTGCATTGATGTGCGCTCAGCCGCGCTTCGGAATGGCCAAACCCCGGGCCACAGCGGGCCGGGCCACGAACGCGTCGAGTGCACGCGCCACGTTCGGAAACTCGTCGAAGCCCACGAGCTCGCGCGCCTCGTAGAAGCCCACGAGATTGCGTACCCACGGGAAGATGGCGATGTCGGCGATGGTGTAGCGCTCGCCCATGACCCAGTCACGGTCCGCAAGGCGCCGGTCGAGCACGCCGAGCAGGCGCTTCGATTCGGCCACGTAGCGGTCGCGCGGGCGCTTGTCCTCGTAGTCCTTGCCGGCAAACTTGTTGAAGAAGCCGAGCTGGCCGAACATCGGTCCGATTCCGCCCATCTGGAACATCAGCCACTGCACGGTCTCGTAGCGCGCCGCCGCGTCTGTCGGGATGAACTGGCCGGTCTTGTCGGCCAGGTAGAGCAGGATGGCGCCCGACTCGAACAGCGCCAGCGGTTGGCCGCCCGGTCCGTCGGGATCGAGGATCGCGGGAATCTTGTTGTTCGGATTGAGCGAAAGGAACTCGGGCGACAGCTGGTCCTGCGTCTCGAAGTTCACCAGGTGCGGCTCGTACGGCAGCCCGGTTTCTTCGAGCAGGATCGACACCTTCACGCCGTTGGGCGTGGGCAGCGAATAGAGCTGCAGCCGGTCCGGGTGGCGCGCGGGCCACTTGCGGGTGATGGCAAAGCTGGAAAGGTCGGACATGGTGATTGGTGCAGGGGAGTGACGACGCCAGTGTAGATCGCACCAGCGCGTCGCTCTTGCCGGCCTATGGCCCGCGCCTCAGAACCGCGCCTTCAGGAAGGCCGAAGGCCCATGCATCTTGACCTTGAGGCGGGTCTCCGCCGTGCGGCTTTCGCGCGAGAGGTCGATGTTCGTCACGCCATAGGCAAACACGAGGCCGACGTTCTTCACCGGGAACCACTCGACCCCGGCCGAAGCGTTGTAGATGTTGCCGTGGAAGCGGCCGCCGCCCTTGCGCACGCCCGAGACGTCGGCGAAGAGCCGCAGGTCGGGGCTGATTGCGTGCCGTACGCCCAGTTCGAGCAGCGGCGCGATGGCGTCGTCGCTGCCGCCCTCGTTGATGGTGCCGACGCGGCCGTTGACCGCGACGATCGCATTCGCGTTGCTGTCGATGCGGTAGTAAGCGGCGCCCGCGCCGAGGCCGAACACGGTGTTGCCCGAGCCCATCCACCACTTGTACGAAAGCTTGGCGAACTCGAGCTTGACGTCGATGTTGGCATTGCCCAACGCATTGACCGTGCCGAAGCCGCCGATGGATTCGCTGCCGGCAGCCTGGCCGAAGTAATCGCGCTTGTAGCGGTAGTAGTCGAACGAGAAGCCGTGGTTGTCGCCCAGCAGCATGTCGGCCGTGATGCGCGGCATGGTCACGCGGCCGGGCTCGAGGTCGCGCGTGCGCAGCGTACCGCTGTAGACCGAAGTGACCGATGCATTGAACTTGGGTTCGGCGCTGAAGGCACCGACCGAGAAACTGAAGCGGTCGAGTGCAGGCGACGGCTCGGCCCACGCAAGGGCGGGTGCACAGAGAAAGCCGACACCGGCCAGTGCGCCCAGTGTCGTCAGCCGGGCAGGGTTGGCGAATGGGCGGGAGCGGAGCAACAGCATTGAATGAAATCCTTCGACAGGCAAAAAAAAGGCCTCGGGCCCGCGTGCTGCTTCATGCACGCGATGCTGCCGGGCAACGCTCCCCTTTGAATGCCCCCAGGCTACCGGCGCTTGCCGAGGTACCCCATGCGCAGTTTGCCGTTGTGTATGTAGGACGTTGTCGATCCACGCCCCAGGACGAGCAAGAAAGTATCAACGTGGCCGCGAAGGCGATGCTGCGGCACCGGGCCAGAGCTTCACGAGTCCCGTCGACAGCGCCACGCCGCAGACGATGACCGCCGCGCAGATCAGCATCCACTGCGTGATGTTCTCGCCGAGGAACACCGCGCCGTAGAACACCGCGAACACCGGCACCAGGAAGGTGACGGTCAGTGCCCGCGCCGGGCCGGCGTTGGCGATCAGGCGGAAGAACAGGATGTAGGCGAGGCCGGTGCACGCAATGCCGAGCGCCAGCAGCGCGAGCCAGGCGCGCAGGCTCGGCATCTGCGTGGGCCAGAACCACAGCGCCGGCAGCGCGAGGAACAGCGTCGCGCCGATCTGGCTGCCGGTGGCCGTGGCGAGCGCGGGCACGCCGCCGAGGAAGCGCCGCGTCGCGCTGGCGGCCACGCCATAGCTCGCGCAGGCGCCGAGGCAGGCCAGCACCGCCCACAGCGCCGCATGGTTGTCGGCACCGGCATGCAGGCCGGCGCTGCGGCTCGCGAGCATGGCCACGCCGGCGAAGCCGATGACGAGGCCCACGATGCGCGAGCCGTCGGGCCGGTCGCGAAACCAGGCCCAGGCCACGAGCGCGCCGAACATCGGCACCGTGGCATTGAGCACCGCGGCCAGGCCGCTGTTGATGGTCAGCAGCGCAAAACAGAACAGCGCGAACGGAATGCCCGAATTCAGCACGCCGATGGCCATCGACGCCTTCCAGTGCGTGGCGAGCGCGGGGCCATGGCCGCGAATGAACAGCAGCGGCAGCAGGAACAGCGTCGCCACACCGACGCGAACCGCCGCGGCGGGCAGCGCGCCGAATTCCGCCGCGCCGATGCGCATGAACAGGAACGAGGCGCCCCAGAGCGCGCCCAGCAGCACGAGGTCGACGAGCCATCCCTTGGGCCGGGTGGCGGGGTTGGGCGCGGTGTCGTTGTTCGTTGTGCTCATGGGGCGTCGAATATCGCACGGCTCGCCCGTTCGAGCTCGAGCAGCGCGGTCTTGCGTTCGAGGCCGCCCGCGTAGCCCGTGAGCGAGCCGTCGGCACCGAGCACCCGGTGGCAGGGCACGATCACACTGATCGGATTGCGCCCGACCGCCGCGCCGACCGCACGCACCGCGGCCGGGTTGCCGACATGTGCGCTCAGCGTGCCGTAGCTCAGCGTCTGGCCGGCGGGAATGTTGCGGAGCGCTCGCCACACGCTCTGCTGGAACGCGGTGCCATGCGACAGATCGAGCGTCACGTCGAAGCTGCTGCGCCGCCCCGCGAAGTAGTCGCGCAGCTGCGCGCCCGCCTCGACGAGCACCGGATGGTCGTCGCGTGTCTGCCAGCCCGTGGTGTCGGGCCAGTGGCGCTGCTGGTCGAACCAGACGCCCGCGAGGCCCTGGTCGGTGGCTGCCATCGTGATGCCGCCGAGCGGCGTGTCGATGTGCGAGGTGTAGATGGTCTTGCTCTTGAACTTCATGGCGTTTCAGGCTGCGGGGCCTGCCGTTGAGGGTTGGCTGTCGAAGGAAACTGCGGCGCCGGCCGAAGGCGGCGCGGCTGGCGTTGGCGCATGCCAGGCGCGCAGCACCGCATAGCTGCGCCAGGGCCGCCATGCCTGCGAAGCCTCGCTCGCGGCGCGCGCGGTACCCACGCCGAGCGCCTTCTGCAGCGCGATGTCGCCGGCCGGGAACGCGTCGGGCCAGCGCAGCGCGCGCATCGCGATGTACTGCGCAGTCCAGTCGCCGATGCCGGGAAGCGCCTGCAGCGCGGCGATGGTCGACGGCACGTCGGCGCCTGCATGCAGCGCGAGCCGGCCCGCGGCCACTTCGCGCGCGATGGCCTGCAGCGCCGCCTGGCGTTGCCGCACGATGCCGAGCTGGCCGAGCGCATCGCCGCTCGCGGCTGCCAGCGCGGCGGGCGTGGGGAACAGCCGGTCGAGGCCCTCGATCGGCGTTGCCAGCGGTTCGCCGAAGGCCTCGACCAGCCGCGAGCCGAGCGTGCGCGCCGCGGCCACCGTGACCTGCTGGCCGAGCACCGCGCGCACCGCGAGTTCGAAGCCGTCGAGCGCGCCGGGCACGCGCAAGCCGTCGCCGTGCGGAAAAGCGCCGTGCAGCGTGGCGTTGATCGCCATCGGCTCGGCATCGAGGTCGAACATCGCACGCGCGCGGCTGATGACGATCGGCAGCACCGCGGCGAGCGACTCGCTGACCGACAGCAGCATCTGCTCACGCTCGGTGTCGAAGCGCAGCTGCAGCCAGCCCGCGTGCGAGCGCGTGCCGTGCTGCACGCGCAGGGTGCGCGCGAGCCGCACGAACGCCGGCGTGTCGGCGCCCTTGGCGGGCGCCTTGCCGTCGACGGTCGTGGCGGCCTCGACGCCGCGCAGCGCACGCCGCGCGAAGAAGCCGAGCATCGCGTGTACGTCGTAGGGCGGGCGATAGCCCAGCCGCACCTCGATGGCCTGGCCCTCGCCGCTCTCGGCGCCGCCGGCTCGCCGCAGCGCGCTCGGGTTGAGCCCGTAGTGCGCGAGGAACGCGGCATTGAAGCGACGCACGCTCGCGAAGCCGCTCGCCAGCGCCACCTGCGTCATCGGCAGCCGGGTGTCGGCAATCAGCTGCTTGGCGGCCAGCAGGCGGCGCGTCTGGAGGTACTGCAGCGGCGAGACGCCGAACTGCACCTCGAAGATGCGGCGCAGGTGGCGGTCGCTCACGCCGAGCCGAGCGGCAATCTGCGCGGCGCCGGGGCCTTCTTCTGCCCAGGCGTCGGGCTCGTCGATAAGCCGCGCGGCCTGCAGCGCGAGGATGCGCGAGGCGTCCTCGGTCGACCAGCTCGCCGCGCGGGGCGCGAGTTCGGGCCGGCAGCGCAGGCAGGGGCGGAAGCCCTCGGCCTCGGCCTGGGCCGCGTGACGGAAGAAGCGGCAGTTCTCGCGCCGCGGCAGCTTCACGCGGCACACCGGCCGGCAGTAGATGCCGGTGGAGGTCACGGCGGTGAAGAAGCGGCCGTCGAAGCGCGCATCGTGCGTCTTCATCGCGAGGTAGCAGGCGTCGCTCTCGAGCGTGTCGGCGGATGCAGGAAGGTGGGGCATGAACGGATGATATGGTTTCGACTGGTTTCAACTGGCCGTTTTCGGACATCTGGGTGCGGAAGCGCTTGCCTACAATGGCCGGTCTTCCAAACCGACAGGACCGTCTCTTCATGCAACTCAGTGCGTCGATCTTCAAGGCCTACGACATCCGGGGCGTGGTGCCGGTCACGCTCGACGCCGAGGTCGCGGAAGCGCTCGGCCGGGCCTTCGGCAGCGCCGCCCGCGCCGCCGGCGAAACGGCCGTGGCCGTGGGTCGCGATGGCCGCCTTTCGGGGCCGGCGCTTTGCGAAGCACTGATCAAGGGGCTGGTGGCCACGGGCGTCGAAGTGATCGACGTCGGCGCAGTGACCACGCCCATGCTCTATTTCGCGGCCCACACGCTCTGCCGCAGCGGCATCCAGGTGACGGGCAGCCACAACCCCAAGGACTACAACGGCTTCAAGATGGTGCTCGCAGGGCGCGCCATCTACGGCGACGAGATCCAGGGCCTGCGCAAGGTCATCGAAGACGGCAGCGCGAAGCTCGCGCCCGGCGGCAGCGTGCGCAAGGTCGACGTGACCGAGGCCTACACCGCGCGCATCGTGGGCGATATCCGGCTCGCACGCCCGCTCAAGATCGTGGTCGACTCGGGCAACGGCATCGCCGGCGCGTCGGCGCCCGCGATCTTCCGCGCCATCGGCTGCGAAGTGACCGAACTCTTCAGCGAAGTCGACGGCGACTTCCCCAACCACCATCCCGATCCGAGCAAGCCCGAGAACCTCAAGGACCTGATGGCCGCACTGGCCACAGGCGACGCCGAGCTGGGCCTGGCCTTCGACGGCGATGGCGACCGCCTTGGCATCGTTACCAAGGACGGCCAGAACATCTTCCCCGACCGCCAGATGCAGCTCTTCGCGCAAGACGTGCTGTCGCGGGTGCCGGGCGGCACCATCGTCTACGACGTGAAGTGCTCGCAACGCCTCGGGCCGGCCATCGAGGCCGCCGGCGGCAAGCCGATGATCTACAAGACCGGCCACTCGCTGATCAAGGCCAAGATGAAGGAAATCGATTCGCCGCTCGGCGGCGAGATGAGCGGCCACATCTTCTTCAAGGAACGCTGGTTCGGCTTCGACGACGGTACCTATGCGGGCTGCCGGCTGCTCGAGATCCTCAGCAAGACGCCGAACGCGAGCGATGCGCTCAATGCACTGCCCACGAGCTTCTCGACGCCCGAACTCAACGTGAAGTGCGCCGAAGGCGAGCCGCATGCGGTGGTCGAGAAGCTGGTGGACATCGCCAGTTTCGCGGCGCCCGCGGTGGTCTCCACGATCGACGGCCTGCGCGTCGACTGGCCCGACGGCTTCGGCCTGATCCGCGCCTCCAACACCACGCCGGTGCTGGTGCTGCGCTTCGAGGGCCAGACCGACGCGGCGCTCGACCGCATCCGCGACGAGATGCTCGCGCTCCTCAGGACCGTGAAGGCCGACGCGACGCTCGCCGAAGCGTCGCATTAGGCCGGACAGACCGTGCGTTCGTTGGCGCTGCGCCTCTACGGCCTTTTCACCACTGCTGTGCAACCGCTGGTTCGCCGCAAGCTGCGGCGGCGTGCGGTGGCCGAGCCCGGCTATGCCGTCGCCGTGGAGGAGCGCTTCGGCTACTATGACGAGGCGGTCACCGGCGAGGCCCAGTGCTGGGTGCATGCCGTATCGTTGGGCGAAACGCGCGCGGCCGCGATCCTGATTGCGGAATTGCGGCGGCAGTATCCCGGCATTCCGATCCTGCTCACGCACGGCACCGCTACCGGCCGCGAAGAGGGCGCCAAGCTGCTCGAGCCCGGCGACACGCAGGTCTGGCAGCCGTGGGACACACCGGGTGCCGTTGCGCGCTTCCTCGACCGCTTTCAGCCGCGCATCGGCGTGCTGATGGAGACCGAGGTCTGGCCCGTGATGGCCGCCGCCTGCAAGGCGCGGCGCATCCCGCTGGTGCTGGCCAATGCGCGCCTCAACGAGAAATCGCTGGCCGCCGCCGAACGCCTCTCGTGGCTCGCGCGGCCTGCATACTCGGCGCTGGCGGCCGTGTGGGCACAGACCGAGGCCGATGCGCACCGGCTGGTTTCATTGGGCGCCAAGGTGGCCGGCATCTACGGCAACCTCAAGTTCGATGCCGCGCCCGATGCGCGCCAGCTCGCCACGGCCGTCAAGCTGCGCGAGCACCTGCCCAAGCCGATGGTGATGCTCGCGAGCTCGCGCGATGGCGAGGAACGCATATTGCTCGAGATGCTCAAGCGCTTCGGCGCCACCGAACCCGTGCCGCCCGAGCAGGGCGCCGTCCGTTCCATCGCGCGGCGCGTGCACGAGGTGCAATGGATGATCGTGCCGCGCCATCCGCAGCGCTTCGACGAAGTCGCCGCGCTGATCGAGGCGCAGGGCTTCGCGGTGGCACGCCGCAGTGCGGCGGGCGCGCCGGTCGATGGGGAGATCTGGCTCGGTGACTCGCTCGGCGAGATGGCGCTCTACTACGGCCTGGCCGATGTCGCTCTGCTCGGCGGCAGCTTCGAGCCGCTCGGCGGCCAGAACCTGATCGAGGCGGCGGCCTGCGGCTGCCCCGTGGTCATGGGGCCCTCGACTTTCAACTTTGCCGAGGCGGCCGAGCTGTCGCTTGCAGCTGGCGCCTCGCTGCGCGTCGAGGGAATGGAGCAGGCGGTGACCGCCGCGCTCAAGTTGGTCGAGAACCCTGAGCGCCGGGCCACCATGGCCGAAGCGGCGCTGGGTTTCTCGTCGGCCAACCGCGGCGCCGCCGAGCGCACGGCTGCGGCGGTGCTGGCCATCGCGCAGGCGGCCGACCCGGCGGCAGGCGCCGACGCACCGATCGACGGCGAGTCCGAGCGCGCGGAGCCGACGCTCGACTGATGCGCCGGTGCCGGCGTATCAGCGCACCGGCGGATTCAGGATCACCGGCGGCGGCGGTGCCGTCGGCATGGCGGGCGGCGGCGGATTGAAGGGCTGCACCGGCACCGGCGGCACCACCGGAACGCGCGGCGGCGCGACCGGCGACGAGGGCGCAGTGGTCGGTGGCCGTTCACCAAGTGAAGACGGCGCCGCGGACGTGCTGCCGTTCGTTGCCAGCGTGGCATTGATCGCGTCGAGGTCGCCGACCGTCAACGTGCCATTGGCCTGTCGCAGCTGCAGGTGCCCCAGCAGCACGTTGTAGCGCGCCTGGGCCAGGTCGCGTTTGGTCTGGAACAGCTGGCTCTGTGAATTGAGCACATCGATGTTGATGCGCACGCCCACCTGGTAGCCCAGCCGATTGGCATCGAGCGCGCTCTGGCTCGAGGCCTCGGCCGCCTCGAGCGCCTTCACCTGTCCGGCCCCCGACACGAGCCCGAGATAGGCCGCGCGCGTGGCCTGAGCCACGCTGCGGCGCGTGCCCTCGAGCACGCTGCGCGACTGGTCTTCGAGCGCGAGCGTTTCCTTGACGCGGTTCTCGGTGGCGAAGCCCGCGAACAGCGGCAGGTTGAACACCACGCCCACCGTGGCGGCATTGATGCGCGTGCCCACGGTGCTGGTGCTGGTACCGTCGGGGTTGCGCGTGATGTTGTAGCCGAGGTTCGCATCCAGCGTGGGCTTGTGGCCCGCCTTGGCCTTCTCGGTTTCCAGCCCCGCCACGTCCACGCCGAGCTGCGCCTGGCGGATGGCGGGATGCGCCGCTTCAGCCTGCGCCACCCAGGCCTCGATATTGGCCGGCGTGGCCGTCGGCAACGCCACGGGCTGCGCAAGCGGCACCGGCACGCTGCCCGGGCGGCCGACGAGCTGGTCGAGCACCACCTTCTTCACCTGCAGGTCGTTCTCGGCCGCGATCTCCTGCGCGATGACGAGGTCGTAGCGCGCCTGTGCCTCGCGCGTGTCGGTAATGGTCGAGGTACCGACCTCGAAGTTGCGCTTCGCCGATGCGAGCTGTTCGGCCACGGCGGTTTTCTGCGCCCGCACCAGCGCGAGGCTGTCCTGGCTCGCGAGCACGTCGAAGTAGGCCTGGCTCACGCGCACGATCAGGTCCTGCTCGGCCTGCGTGAACACCGCCTCTGCAATCTCGGCCTGGCGCTTGCCCTGCTCGTAGGTGGCCCAGGCGGCGGGGCGGTAGAGTGGCTGCGTCGCATTGATGCCGATGTTCTGCGTGCTGAAGTCACGCGGCGTGGTGTTGCCGCGGCCGGCACCGGTGAGCGTGTCGATGTCGATGTTGCTGCGGTTCACGCCGGCCGTGAGCCCGACGGCCGGAAGGATGCCGGCCCTGGCCTGCGCGGCGCGCGCGAGATTGGCTTCGTACTGTGCGCGGGCGCCCTGGTACGAGGCGTCGAAGCCGCGCGCGGATGCGTAGAGTTCGTTCAGTGTCTGGCCCTGGGCCGGCAGTGCGAGCAGCGTGGCAAAGAGCGTTGCGAGTGCTGCGGAAAGAGGCAGGAGCCTGGGCCTGGCGGGCATTGAACGTCCTTGAAGAAAATGTCGATCAGTAGCGTGGCACCGACGGGTCGTGCTGCGCCGACCAGGCGTCGATGCCGCCCGCCACGTTGGCGAGTGCTGCAAAGCCGTTCTGGCTCAGGAACGCGGCCACGCGCTGGCTGCGCGCGCCGTGGTGGCAGAGGCAGGCGATGCGCTGGCCGGGGTCGAGCTCGGAGACCCGTGCGGGGAGCTCGTTCATCGGAATGGCGACGAGCGTGAAGCCCTGCTGCGGCGCGACGCTCGCGGTCTGCAGTTCCCAGGGCTCACGCACGTCGAGCAGCACCGGCGGCGCGTCGGGGTTCTGCGCGAACCAGGCGGCCAGCTCGGCGGGGCGGACTTGATCGATCATCGGATGGCCTGCCGGTTCAGAACGAGAACCGCGAGGGCTCGGGGAAATTGAGCAGGCGCGGCGCCACGGTGTCCCAGGGCTGGACCGTGTCCCACTTGCTCTCGCTGGTGCGCGTGACGAAATGGGCACGCATCATCGGTTCTTCGCCCACGATCGCGCCGAGGCGGCCGCCGACCTTGAGCGAACCTAGCAGGTTCTGCGGAATGCGCGCGACCGAACCACTGAGCACGATCACGTCGAAGCTCGGGCCGCTCGGCAGCGGCACTGCGCCGTCGGCGTTGCGCACCTCGACGTTGGCAACGCCGTTCTGGCGCAGCGTCTCGGCGGCGCGGGCGGCCAGCACCGGGTCGATCTCGAGCGTGAGCACCTGCGCCGCGCGTTGCGCGAGCAGGGCGGCCATGAAGCCCGAGCCGGTGCCGATCTCGAGCACGGACTCGTGCTTCTGCACATGCAGATCCTGCAGCATGCGGGCCTCGACCTTGGGCGAGAGCATGACCTGGCCCGGCACGCTGCCGTCGCCGAGCGGGAGCTCCATGTCGAAGAAGGCCAGTCCGCGGTGCGCGGGCGGCACGTACTCTTCGCGCTGGATTGCGGCGAGCAGCTCGAGGATCTCCAGGTCCAGCACATCCCAGGGCCGGATCTGCTGTTCGATCATGTTGAAGCGCAGGCGCTCGAGGTCGGGGGTGGGGTTCATGGCAGGCTTTTCCTTGTGGGGCTCAGGACAAACCTTCAATTTTAGGTGGCCCGGCCAGGGTCCGCCCGGCGCACGAGTCCGTGGAGCACGGTCTCGGCCTGGGTTTCGATGAACTTTGCGGGGTCGAGTGCGACTTCGCCGTCGACGCAGACCATGGCGGAGTGCTTCCAGAGCATCAGGAACACCATCGGTGCCACCACCGCATAGATGGCGTGGTCGACGTCGACCGGTGCGAACTCGCCGCTGTCGATGCCGCGCTGAAGAATGCGCCGCAGCAGCTGGTGGCCCGGGCGGACCACCTCGTTGCGATAGAACTCGGCCAGCTCGGGAAAATTGGCGCCTTCGCTCATCATGAGCTTGGTCAGGCCCGACGCCTTGGTCATGCCGACCCGCTCCCACCACACGCGCATGCAATAACGCAGCATTTCGGCGGTCGTGCCCTCGAAGGCCTCGAACTCCAGGTTCCATTCGGAAAAACGGCCGCTGAGGTTCTCGACCACCACCGCCTTGAAGAGCTCTTCCTTGCTCGGGAAGTAGAGGAACAGGGTGCCCTTGGAGACCCCCGCGCGTGCCGCGACTTCCTCGGCGCGGGTGGCCGCGAAACCCTTCTCGACGAACAGGTCGAGCGCCGCCGCGAGCAGTTCGCCCGGACGCGCCTCCTTGCGGCGCTCGCGCTTGGCGCGGACCGGGCAGATCTTGTCGGCAAGGGAGCGGGGACTGGGCATGATTTTAATGACTCGCGGGTTAGTAATGTAGTGACCCGCGTCCGGTCCGTCAACCCGCGACAATATCGGGTTCCGATTTTTTCCACCTGCCGGTTCCCTCCCTTGTACTTCGCTCGCCCTGCACCTCGGCGTCCGGCCTTGCCGGCGCGCATGCTCGCCGTGCTGCTGGTGGTGGCGCTGTGGTTCGCGGGTTCGCTCGGGCTGGTGCACCGCTCGTTGCACATGCCGGGGCTGGCACAGGCCGCGGTGGCAACGGCCACTGCGCACGCGGAGTTCGACCATCACGGTCATCACCACCACGACCGCGCGCACGCATCCGATGGGCTTGCCAAGCTGTTCGGGGACCATTCGGACGCCGATTGCCGGCTCTACGACCAGTTGTCGGACGGCGCGGGTGTGCCCGGCGTGCCGATGCTGATGCTGCCCGTGCTGCTGCCCTCGGCCACATTCGCCTGGCTGCAGGGCGAGGCACTCGCGCGCTGGGTCGCGCTGTTCGACGCACGCGGCCCGCCTTCCGCTCGCTGAATCCCCTCCGTGTTCGACGGCTGCCCCCGCACTGCGGTCGGCGGCCGGTCGCCCCCTGGTTCAACGAGTGTTCATCATGATTCCCAATTTCCGTCGCAACGCCATCGGCGCTGCCGTCCTTTCGCTCGCGTCACTGGCCGCCGTGGCCCAGACCGCCGCCTCTTCGACCGCCGATGCCACCGCGGCCTCCAGCCTGCCCGAGATCGCCGTCACCGGCAATCCGCTCGGCGCCACCGACCTGATCGCGCCCACCGCCACGCTCTCGGGCGATCGGCTGCTGATGCGCTCCGAGTCGACGCTTGGCCAGACGCTCGACACGCTGCCCGGCGTGAGCAGCAGCTACTTCGGCCCGAACGCGAGTCGCCCGATCATCCGCGGGCTCGATGGAGACCGCATCCGCATCCTGCAGAACGGCGGCGGCGCGCTCGATGCCTCGGCGCTGAGCTACGACCATGCGGTGCCGGTCGACGCGCTGGTCACCGAGCGCATCGAGGTGCTGCGCGGGCCGTCGGCGCTGCAGTACGGCGGCAGCGCGGTCGGCGGCGTGGTCAACGTGATCGACAACCGCATCCCGTCCGAGCCGATCGCCGGGTTCGGCGGCCGCGCCGACCTGGGCTATTCGAGCGGCAACAAGGAGAAGAACGGCGGCGTGCTGCTCGAGGGCGGCAACGGCCGCTTCGCGCTGCACGTCGATGCATTCAACCGCGATTCGAAGGACGTCTCGGTGCCGATCGATCTCGAATGCGCCAAGCCCGGACGCCCGGGGCTCGCGCGCAAGATCTGCAATTCGGCCAACGAAGCGCACGGCGGCGCGCTGGGCGGCACGCTGTTCTTCGACCAGGGCTGGATCGGCGCCTCGGCCAGCACCTACCGCAGCAACTACGGCACCGTGGCCGAGGACGAGGTGACCATCGGCATGAAGTCCGACCGCTATGCGCTCGAAGGCGAATGGCGCCCGGGCGGCTTCATCAGCAGCGTGCGCGCCAAGTTCAGCCACACCGACTACCGCCACACCGAGTTCGAAGGCCGCGAGGCCGGCACCACGTTCTCGAATGTCGGCAACGACCTGCGCATCGAGGCGCGCCACCAGAAGATCGGCAACCTCGAGGGCCTGGTCGGGTTCAGCAGCGAACGCAGCCGCTTCGCCGCGGACGGCGCAGAAGCCTTTGCGCCGCACAGCCGCACGCGCTCGGATGCGCTGTTCCTGCACGAGGAACTCGGCACTTCGTGGGGGCGCCTGAGCTTCGGCGCGCGCAGCGAGCGGGTTCGCGTCGCGTCGTTCGGCTACCCCGACGATCCCTCCGTCACGCGCTTCGCGATCGGCGAGCGCAGCTTCAACCCGCACAGCGCCGCCATTGGTGCGCTGGTGAACCTGACTCCGCAATGGCAACTGACCTCGAACCTCGCCTACACCGAGCGGGCCCCGAAGGACTACGAGATGCTGGCCAACGGCCCCCACGTGGCCACGGTGGCTTGGGAGGTCGGCAACCCGGCGCTCGACAAGGAGCGCTCGACGGGTTTCGACGTCGGCGCGCAATGGAAGTCGGGCGCCAACACCGCGCGCGTCAATGCGTACGTCACGCGCTTTCGCAACTACATCGGCCTGACCGCCTCGGGCCGCACGCTCGACGAGGAAGGCGAGGTGGTGACCGATCCGGAGGCGACCGACACGCTGGCCGAATACCGCTACAGCGGCGTGCGCGCGCGCTTCACCGGCATCGAGGCGAGCGGCAACCTGCGCCTGCTGGGCACCGACGGTTTTGCGCGCATGGCCGATGCCGGCACGCTCGACCTCGAATGGCGCGGCGACATCGTGCGTGCGCGCAACCTCGACACCGGCGAGCCGCTGCCACGCATCGCGCCGTTGCGCCTGGGAGCCACGCTGGCCTACGGCAACGGCCCGTGGAGCGCGCGCTTCGGCTTCGACTACAACGCGGCGCAGCGCCGCGTGCCGGGCGTGGGTGCGCGCGAGACGGATGCCTTCACGCTGTGGAACGCATCGATCGCCTACCGCATGAAGGTGCAGCGCGTGAACCTCACCTGGTATGCGCGCATCGACAACATCGGCAACAAGCTGGCCTACAGCCCGACGTCGATTCTGACCACCACCGTCTACCCGAACGCGCCACTGCCGGGTCGTTCGCTCAAGGTCGGGTTGCGCGCGATGTTCTGACGGGGGGCTCGGCTATCCTCGGCCGGTGAATTCCTTCGTCATTTCTTCGCTGCTGCCGGTCGTGCTGCTGATCGGTGCCGGCTACCTTGCCGGCAAGCGCCGCTGGATCGGCGGCGCGGCCGTCAAGGACCTGTCCAACCTGATCTTCCTGCTGCTCGCGCCGGCACTGCTGTTCCGTGCGATGAGCACGGTGCGCGTGGAAGAACTGAGCCTCAAGCCGGTGGCCGCGTACTTCATCGCCTCGGGCCTGCTGTTCGCGGCCACGCTCGCGCTGCGCGGCTTCAACCGCTCGGCCGCGGTCGTCGCACTGGCCAATACCTACAGCAACACCGTGATGATCGGCATCCCGCTCGTCGGCCTGGCCTACGGCGGCCCGGGGATGGTGGTGCTGCTCACGCTGATCTCGCTGCATTCGCTGGTGCTCTTGACGAGCGCGACCGTGGTGCTCGAACTCGCCGTGGCACGCGAGCAGGCGGCGGGCGCGGGCGGCGGTGCGCAGCCGCAGCGTGCGATGGCCCGCACGGTGCTGCGCGCTTTGCGCAACGCCATCGTCCATCCGGTGCCGATCCCGATCATCGCGGGCCTGCTGTTCGCGCAGACCGGCCTGGTCATGCCCGAGGCCATCGACAAGCCGATCCAGTTGCTCGGCCAGGCCTTCGGTCCGGTGGCGCTCGTGATGGTCGGCATCACCGTGGCGCTCACGCCCATCGGCCGGCACTGGCGCGGTGCGATGGTGCAGGCGCTGGTGAAGAACCTGCTGCATCCGCTGCTGGTGGCCGGCATCGGCCTGTTGCTCGGCGTGCGCGGCATTCCGCTCACGGTGATGGTGGTGGCGGCGGCGCTGCCGATTGGCGCCAACGTGTTCCTTTTCTCGCAGCGCTATCGCACTTCCGAAGACCTCGTTACGGCGAGTGTGGCGATGTCGACCGTGCTGGCCCTGGCCACGCTCACGCTCGTGATGACGCTGGTGCACTGGCTGCCCTGAGGCATTTCTAGCCGCCGTTCTTGCGCACGTGATGGGTGCCTATGCCGTTCGGCAGGGTGGCCATTTGGCGAGATGGCGCAGCGCGCCGGCCGCTTTACAGTCGCTCGCAGATGATTCACCAGGCGCGGTCTTCGCGGTTTCTCGCCATGGCGCCGATCGCGATGGTGACGGCGCTGTGCGGTGCCGTGCCCTCGGCGGCGGCCCCGGCGGCCGATACCAAGCCGTGCCGGACGCCGTGCCTCGCCATCAAGGCGCCGCCTGTCAGTTCGGTCGAAGCGCCGCCCGCGCCCAGGCCGGCAGCTAGGCCGAGGCCGCAACCCGCGGCTGAGTCGAAGCAACAGCCGCCGGCTTCGCTGGAGGTCGCCAGGAAGGCGCCGCCCCCGAAGCGCTGTACCGACATCAACATGCGCGCGGCCGTGGGCGAGCCGCTGTCGGACGAGGACATGAAGATCTTGAGGAGCCAATGCTGATGATGAAGACCCAACCGACGATCGGCTCGGCGCTGCGCGCCTGGGCGCTCGCTGCCGCTGCCGTGCTGCTGGGCGCTGCCTGCGCGCACCGGCCGGCACCGACCGGCGCCATGCCGTTCGACCAGGCCGTGAACCAGGCGGTGGACGACCTGATCGTCCAGACGCAGAAGCTGCCGGCCTTCCTGGCCAAGGTCGAGTCGTCGGTCACGCAGCGCCGCATCGTGATCGACCCGCTGCTCGATGGTGCGAGCGGCCAGCAGACCGAGGTCACGCGCGTGGCCGAGCAGCGCATCGTGCAGCGCATGCAGTCGCAGTTCAAGCAGTTCACCGTCAGTCCGTTCAACAATGCCGAGATCGAGCGTGCGCAATACGTGCTGAACGGCACGCTGGTGCGCGACAAGGAGGCCGCGGACAGCCGCTACCGGCTCAACCTTGCGCTGACCGAGATCAAGAGCGGCGTAGTGATCGCGCAGTCGGTGGCGCGCATCAGCGATGCGAGCCTCGACACGCGGCCCACGGCCTTCTTCCGCGACAGCCCCGTGAACCCGAAGGACCGCGGCGTGGAGGGCTACATCCGCACCGCCGAGACGCAGCCTGGCCAGCCGGCCGATGCGCTCTACCTCGAGCGGCTGCCGACCTCGACGGTGTTGCAGGAAGCCACCGCCGCCTACGAGGCCGGCCGCATGAGCGAAGCCCTGAGCCGCTACGAGGCCGCATCGCGTCGTGCCGATGGGCAGCAGCTGCGCGTCTACAGCGGGCTCTATCTCACGCAGGCCCAGCTCGGCCGCACGGCCGATGCGGAGAAGACCTTCGGCACCCTGGCCCGGCTCGGGCTCGAGACCAACAACCTGAGCGTGAAGTTTCTGTTCAAGCCCGGCTCGACCGACTTCATGGCCGATCCGAAGATCAGTTCGGCCTATCCGATGTGGCTGCGGCAGATCGCGCGCCAGGCGGCGCAGATCGACACCTGCGTGGTGGTCGCCGGCCACACCAGCCGCACCGGCTCCGAGGCGGTGAACGAGCGGCTGTCGCTGCAGCGTGCGGTCTACGTGAGGAACCGGCTCGTGGGCGAGGCGCCGCCGCTCGCGAGAAAGCTGCGCGAGTCGGGCATGGGCTTCCGCGAGAACATCGTGGGCACCGGCGCCGACGATGCGAGCGATGCGCTCGACCGCCGCGTGGAGTTCAAGGTTGCCTCATGTGAGGCTTGACCCACCTTACGGGGCGAGTCGCTCGCGCAGCCAGGCACCGTCCTCCAGCCGGTAGCGCAGCCGGTCGTGCAGGCGGCTCTTGCGGCCTTGCCAGAATTCCCAGCGGTCGGGCACGAGCCGGTAGCCGCCCCAGTGCGGCGGACGCGGCGGCGACAGCAGGTGCCGTGCGGCGGCCGCGGCGGCGTTCTTCACGAGCACGTCGCGACCGCTGATGACCTCGCTCTGCGGGCTGGCCCATGCACCGATGCGCGAGTCGAGTGGCCGGCTCGCGAAGTAGGCGTCGCTTTCCTCGGCGCTTGCCTTCTCCACCCGGCCCTCGATGCGCACCACGCGCTCCAGCTCGACCCAGTGGAACTGCAGCGCCGCATACGGGTTGCCCGCGAGCTCGCGGCCCTTGCGGCTTTCGTAGTTGGTGTACCAGACGATGCCGCGCGCGTCGAAACCCTTGATGAGCACGATGCGGCTCGATGGCCGCAGGTCGCCGCCTACGGTGCACAGCGTCATGGCGTTGGGTTCCGGGAGCTGGGCATCGATGGCTTCGCCGAGCCAGCGTTCGAACTGCTTCGACGGATCGCCGTCGCTGTGGGTCTCGCCGAGTTCGGCGCGCTCGTAGCTCTTGCGCAGCGCGGCCAGGCTTTCGTTGGTGAGTGGGGCGGTCATGGCGGGATTGTTGCGCATGCGGAGATACTCGGCGCATGGCAACGGCGAATGCAGCATCCCCGACGGTGATCGTGCTGGCCTCGGGCCGCGGCGAGCGATTCATCGCGGCCGGCGGCACGGGCTCCAAGCTCCAGGCGCCGCTCGCGGGCAGGCCGATGCTCCAGCGCACGATCGATGCGGTGCGCGCGAGCGGACTGCCCTGGCACCTCGAGGATGCGGGGCACCCGGGCATGGGCGATTCGATCGCCGCCGCGGTGCGGGCCACGCCCGATGCGGCGGGCTGGCTCATCCTGCCGGGCGACCTGCCGCTGGTGCTGCCCGAGACGCTGCGCAAAGTGGCGGGCGCGCTCGCGGACCCGGTACGTGCGGTGCAGCCGCACTACCGCGGCGAGCGCGGCCATCCGGTGGGCTTCGGTGCCGGCTGTCGGGCGCAGCTCGCGGCGCTGCAGGGGCCGTCGGGTGCCGCATCGGTGCTCAAGGCCATGCGCGCCGTCGACGCGGTCGCCGAGCTCGAGGTGGACGATGCCGGCATCGTGACCGACATCGACACACCCGAAGCCCTGGCGCGCGCCGAGGCGCTCTGGCGCCAAAGGACATAACCCCGCCCGGAAGCGGTGCCGGGGCGCTCAGCGCCGCGTGATCACCGCGCAGGCGGTGCGGGGGCCCGAGTTGCCCGCCGGCTGGCTCGTGAAGTCGTCGCGATCGCGGTGCACCACGAGCGCACGGCCCACCACGTTGTTCGGTGCGCCCTCGGTCAGCGAGATCGCATGGTTGTCGACGCTGAAGCGCGCCACGCCCTTGGCATCGGCCACGAGGCTCGGCATTTCGCCGGCATGGCTGCCCGCCGCGGCGAACTTGCCGTGCGTGCCACCTGCGGGGTTGAAGTGGCCGCCCGAGGCGTTGCCGTTGTCGCCGCAGTCGCCCTTTTCGTGGATGTGGAAGCCATGCTCGCTGCCCGGCGCCAGGCCGCGCACTTCGCCGGCCACGCGCACGCCATGGTCGAGCGCGGTGAAGGTCACCGTGCCGCGCGTGGGGTTGGGCGAGATCGCCGCGGTGGGCATCAGTTCGGCGGCGGCGCTCGGCTTGCCGCCCATCATGGTGCCGCAGGCCGAAAGCAGGGCGCTGGCGACGAGTGCGGTACCGGTGGCGACGAAAAGACGATGGTTCATGGTTGTTCCTTGGACGGTCCGGAGGAGGGTGCAGAAGAAGGAGGAAATGAAGATTCGCCGGGCGAAGCTTCGTTCTTTTTGTCCGGAGACCCCGGAACATATACCGGAGGCGGCGTCGTCCCGCAATCGGCCGATGCCTCGGACTGCGCCTGGGCCTCCTGGGCCTCCTGGGCCTGCGCCAGCGCAACCAGCCGCGCCAGCGCCGCATCGTGGATCGAATGGCGTGTCAGCTCCATCAGCGTCTGGCGCGCATAGTCGAGCGAGCTGCCGTAGCGGCCCACCGCATGGGTGAAGATGTGGCGGTAGCGGTCTTCGCTGAGTTCGCCGGTGAAGTTGGGGCTTCGCCGCGAGAGCGTGAACGCCAGCGCCCGCACCGGGCCTTCGGGGGTGTTGCACCGCAGCCATCGCGGGTCGTACACGCCCGTGGGCATCTCGCGCAGCCAGAGCCTGCGCAGCGTGTCGAGGGCTTGCGACGAAGGCACGCGGAACACCATGCCGCGGCAGCTTCCGCCCGAGAGCAGCCCGAAGACCAGGCCCGGCACCTGCACGCTGCCACGGTTGACCCGGCTCCACATCTTGAGCGCGCGGTGCCAGCCGTGCACCCAGGCCGGGCGCCGCTCCACGAAGTCGAACTCGGGGCGCCAGATCAACGAGCCATAGCCGAAGAGCCACAGGTCGTCGCGGCCGCCCCACTCGGCGATGGCCTGCGCGAGCAGGGGCGCGGGATCGCGCAGCGGATGGGGCATTGGATCCGGTCCGGGCGGGCCCGGGTCCGACACGGGATTCGGGGGGGTGGCGCCTACAATTTCACGATCATGGTTCACGACACCATTATTCATCGGCCTCTTTCCCCCCTCTCACACGGAGATCGTCCCCCCATGAGCGACCAAGACTCGCAGCAGAATTTCGTACTCGGATTTCTGGTCGCCCTGATCGCGCTGGTGCTCCTGTTCGTGGTGGGCATCGCGTTCTGGCAGCAGGGCCAGCGCGCGGCGCCCGCAGGGCCCACGGTGGAGTTGGTGGGCGATGCTGAGCCGCCGGAGACCACCACGACCACGGTGAACGAGGTGACCGAGACCGTCACGGTGGTGGTCCCCGACGGCGCGAGCGTCCGCGTCGGCGAAGGCGTCGTGAACTTCTATTTCGCCACCGGCAGCGCCGACCTCGCACCCGGTGCGGCCGAGGCCCTGGCCACGGTGATCCATGGCGTGGAGAGCGGCCGCAAGGCGGTGGTCTCGGGCTTCCACGACACGACCGGCGATCCGGCGCTCAACGAGCGGCTGGCCAAGCAGCGCGCCGACATGGTGCGCGAGGTGCTCGTGGGGCTGGGCGTGCCGCCCGCCAAGATCGACCTGCAGCGGCCGGCGGTCACGGCCGGCTCGGGCAACGACGCGGAAGCGCGCCGGGTCGAAGTCAAGCTGGTGGACTAAGGACGCCCCCCGAAGCGCCTGCGGCGCCTCCCCCCACTGGGGGGCGCACCCGGCGGCCTGGCAAAGCCAGTTCCGCGGGTGCACTGGGCTGGAGCGCGACGATCGGCACCGCCGGGGTGACGGCTTTCGGTCTCGGCCGTGTCATCTTGGTACTATTGAATGCCAGTTCGCAGGTCGCCCACGCGACAGTGGCGGCATGCCGGCGGCGCGACCGAAAACATCCCCATGAGCACACATCCCACCGTCCTTGACGTCACCGATCGCATTCGCGAACGCAGCCGGGGGACGCGCAGCGCGTACCTCCAGCGCCTCGCCGAGATCCGCAACCGCGACCGCGGGGCCGACCGCATGGGCTGCGCCAACGTCGCGCATGCCGTGGCCGGCATTCCCGCCAACGACAAATTCCGCGTGGTGGCCGAGCGCGCACCCAACATCGGCGTCGTTACCGCCTACAACGACATGCTCTCGGCCCATGCGCCGTACCAGGGCTACCCCGACATCATCAAGCACGAGGCGCGCAGCCTCGGCGCCACCGCCCAGGTGGCCGGCGGCGTGCCGGCGATGTGCGACGGCGTCACGCAGGGCACGCCCGGCATGGAACTGAGCCTGTTCAGCCGCGACGTCATCGCCATGGGCACCGCGGTCGCGCTCACGCACGACATGTTCGACGGCGCGCTGATGCTCGGCGTGTGCGACAAGATCGTGCCCGGCCTCCTGATCGGCGCGCTGCACTTCGGCCACCTGCCCACCGTGTTCGTGCCCGCCGGGCCGATGCCCTCGGGCCTGTCGAACGGCGAGAAGTCGAAGGTGCGCGAGCAGGCGGCCCAGGGCCTCGTCGGACGGCAGGGCCTGCTCGACGCCGAGATGGCGGCCTATCACACCGTGGGCACCTGCACCTTCTACGGCACCGCCAACAGCAACCAGATGCTGCTCGAGGCCATGGGCCTGCACGTGCCCGGCACCGCGTTAATCCAGCCCGGCGACACGATGCGCGAAGCGCTCACGCGCGAGGCCGTGCGCACGGTGCTCGGCAAGGCGGGCGACAAGCCATGGCAGTGTCCGCCGATCGGCGAACTCGTCGACGAGCGCTGCATCGTCAACGCCATGGTGGCGCTGCTCGCCACGGGCGGTTCCACCAACCACCTGATCCACTGGGTGGCCGTGGCGCGTTCGGCCGGCATCGTGATCGACTGGGACGACTTCTCGCGGCTCTCCGACATCGTGCCGCTGCTCACGCGCGTCTATCCCAACGGCAGCGCCGACGTGAACGGCTTCCAGGCCGCGGGCGGTCCCGGCTTCGTCATCGGCGAACTGCTCGACGCGGGCCTCATGCATGCCGACGTGCTGACCGTGCGCGCCGGCGGCCTCCGCGAATTCGCGAGCATCCCAGCGCTGGCGGGCGACGGCCGGCTGGCCTGGCATGTGGCGGCGCCCTCGAAGGACGAAGCCATTGCACGGCCGGTGCGCGAGCCCTTCAGCGCCACCGGCGGCCTGAAGCTGCTCAACGGCAACCTCGGGCGCTGCGTGATCAAGGTGTCGTCGGTGCCCGACGACCGCCATGTGATCGAAGCCCCCGCGCGCGTCTTCGATTCGCAGGCCGCGCTGCAGCAGGCCTTCACCGCGGGCGAGCTCGACCGCGATGTCGTCTGCGTGGTGCGCTGGCAGGGGCCGCGCGCCAACGGCATGCCCGAACTGCACAAGCTCACGCCGCCGTTGTCGGTGCTGCAGGGCAAGGGCTTCCGCGTGGCGCTGGTCACAGACGGCCGCATGAGCGGCGCCTCGGGCAAGGTGCCCGCCGCGATCCATGTCTCGCCCGAGGCCGCCGCCGGCGGGCCGCTCGCCAAGGTGCGCGACGGCGACGTCATCCGGCTCGATGCGGTGGCGGGTACGCTCGCGGTGCTGGTGCCCGACGACGAATGGGCCGAGCGCGAGACCGCGACAATGCCCGAGGCCCAACGCATCGCCGATGGCCACGGCCTCGGCCGCGAACTGTTCGCCGGCATGCGGCGCAACGCACTCACCGCAGAAGAAGGAGCCTGCTCATGGCTATGAAGAACACACTCACCGCGCTCGACGTCATGCGCGATGCACCAGTCATCCCGGTCATCGTGCTGCACGACGTGAAGCATGCGATTCCGCTCGCGCGCGCCCTGGTGGCCGGCGGCATCCGCATGCTCGAGGTCACGCTGCGCACGCCGCAGGCGCTCGAATGCATCGAGGCCATCGCGAAGGAGGTGCCCGAGGCCGTGGCCGGCGCCGGCACCATCCGCAGCGCAGCCGACGCGCAGGCCTCGGCGCTCGCGGGTGCGAAGTTCGGCGTGAGCCCGGGCTACACGCGCGCCGTGGGCAAGGCCTGCCACGATCTCGGCCTGCCGCTGCTGCCGGGCGTCGCCACGGGCAGCGAGATCATGACCGCGCAGGAAGACGGCTACACCGCGCTCAAGTTCTTTCCGGCGCTTCAGGCCGGCGGGCTGCCGATGCTGAAGGCCTGGCAGGGACCGTTCGGCGAGGTGAGCTTCTGTCCGACGGGCGGCATCCATGCCGGCAACGCGGCCGAGTTCCTCGCGCTGTCGAACGTGGCGTGCGTGGGTGGTTCGTGGATCGTGCCGACCGATGCGATCCGCGACGGCGACTGGGCACGCATCGAGCAACTGGCACGCGCCGCGAGCCAGCTCGCGCGCTGATATGCAAGCCGACGATTTCGACGCGAGTGACCTTCGGGTCATCGCGTTCGACGTGTTTGGCACCGTGGTCGACTGGCACAGCGGCATTGCCGCCGAGGTCGAGCAGGCGTTGCCGGGCGTGGATGGCGCCAGCTTTGCGCTCGCCTGGCGCGCCGGCTACCAGCCGGCGATGAAGTCGGTGATGGAGCGCATCGCGGCGGGCGAGGGCGGCTTCACGCTGCTCGACGAACTGCACCTGAGCATGCTCGAGCAGGTGCTGCGCGACTTCGGCGCGACCGAGCGGCTCGATGCCGCCGCCAAGCGCCAACTGAGCCGCGCCTGGCACCGGTTGCCCGCCTGGCCCGATGCGGTCGAGGGGCTCACGCGGCTCAAGAAGAAGTTCACGATCTGCACGCTGTCCAACGGCAACCTCGGCCTGTTGACCGAGATGGCCAAGCGCGCCGGGCTGCCGTGGGACTGCGTGCTCTCGGCCGAGGTTTTCAAGGCCTACAAGCCCGACCCGCGCACCTACCTCGGCGTGGCGGGCGTGTTCGATGCCACGCCCGGGCAAGTGATGCTTGCGGCCGCGCACCACGACGACCTTGCCGCAGCGCGCGTCTGCGGCCTCAAGACCGCCTACATCGAGCGGCCTTTCGAATACGGCCGCGCGCAGCCCAAGGACGTGTCGCCGAATCCCGAGAACAGCCTGCACGCGCGGGACATCGTCGAACTGGCCGAGCTGCTGGGCTGCTGACGGCCAGGGCGTTGTTGCGCCTTCGGTTCAGCGCAGTCCGCCGCCCTCGGCGCTTTCCGCGCGCTGGATCAGCTCGATCTTGTAGCCGTCCGGGTCGGTCACGAAGGCGATCACCGTGGTGCCGCCCTTCACCGGACCGGCTTCGCGCGTCACGTTGCCGCCGGCCGTCTTGATCTTCTCGCAGGCCGCATACGCATCGGGCACGCCGAGCGCGATGTGGCCGTAGGCGGTGCCGAGCTCGTAGCGCTCGGTGCCCCAGTTGTAGGTGAGTTCGATCTCGGCCTGCTCGGGGTTGCCGTTGCCGTAGCCCACGAAGGCCAGGCTGTACTTGTACTCGGGGTTCTCCGAGGTGCGCAGCAGGTTCATGCCGAGGACCTTGGTATAGAAGTCGATAGATCGCTGCAGGTTGCCGACGCGCAGCATGGTGTGGAGAAGTCGCATCTCGTGGGTTCTCTCTCTGTGTCGTTGTGGGGGAAGGCGTCTATTCTCGGCCTTCGGCCAGGGTGAGCAAGTGCGCCTCGTGCTTGCGCAGGAATTCGCGCAGGTGCGCCGGGTATTCGGGCACCACTGCATGGCGCACGCTGGGCCGCGCGGCCAGCGCATGGCGCCAGGCAACGACCTTGGGCAGCGCATCGAACAGGTGCGAGTCACTGATGGCGTCGAACACCTCGAAGTAGCGGAAGACCGGTGCGAACACCGCATCGACCAGGCTGAAGTCCTGGCCTGCGAAGTAGGGGCCCGCGCCGAGCGCGGCCTCGACGCGCGCGAACTTGGCCGCGAGCGCTTGCCGCTTCTGCGCGAACACCTCGGCGTCGCGCGTGGTCTCGTAGCCCCACAGGTCGGCGAGGATCGCCGAGCCGAACTCCATCCATGCGCGGTGTTCGGCGCGTGCGAGTGGGTCCTGCGGATGCAGGCGCGGGCCCGGCTGCGTCTCTTCGAGGTATTCGCAAATCACGTTGCTCTCGAACAGAACGGCTTCGCCGCTACCGTCGCTGCGCTCGACTTTCAGCAGCGGCACCTTGCCGAGCGGCGAGATGTCCAGGAACCACTGCGGCTTGTTCGCAAGATCGATGACGATGCGTTCGAAGGGCTCGTTCTTCTCGAGCAGCGCGATGGCGGCACGCTGCACGTAGGGGCACAGCAGGTGGCTGACGAGGGTGAGGGACTGTGGCATGGCTTTGCGTTCTCGCTCGGGGTTGTGGTCGGTCGGCCGCGATTCTTGCGGCTTGCGAAAACCTTTTCCCGAAAAGCCCATCCGCCTTTTGGGCGGCTTGTGCTAAGGCGCGGCCGTGTCGAGCCAGTGCGTGATGCGCCCGCCATGCATCACGCCGATGCGGTCGGCCATCGCGTGGGCTTCGGCTTCGTTGTGCGTGACGAGGATGGCGGTCTGGCCGGCGCGCTTGAGGATGCCGCGCACCTCCTGCGTCAGGCGCTCGCGCGTGCCACCGTCGAGGTTGGAGAAGGGCTCGTCGAGCAGCAGCAGCGCGGGCGAAGGCGCCAGGGCGCGCGCGAGCGCGATGCGCTGCTGCTGGCCGCCCGAGAGTTCGTGCGGAAAGCGCTCGTCCGCATCGGCCAGGCCCACGAGCGCCAGCATCTCCGACACGCGCGCCTGCTGCTGCGCGCGCGCCAGCCGGCGCAGGCCGAAGGCCACGTTGCGGCCGGCCGAAAGGTGCGGAAACAGCGCGTACTCCTGGAACATCATGCCCACGTGCCGCTCTTCGGGCGGCAGGTGCACCTGGGGCGACGAGAGCAGCACCTCGCCGAGCCGGATGCTGCCCGCGCGTACGGGCTCGAAGCCCGCGATCGCGCGCAGCACCGTGGTCTTGCCGCAGCCCGACGGACCGAACAGGCAGGCGATGCCGCCGGCCGGCAGGTCCAGCGAGAAGTCGCTCACCACGGTGTGCAGGCCGCTTTTCGGCGTTTCGTACGCGAGCTGGATCGCTTCGATGGAAAGGGGAACGCTCATGGGGAATCCGGGGGCGGCAGCGCCGAAGGCGTGCCGAGTTGATGGCGGGCGAGCAGCACCACGGGCAGCAGGCCGGCCACCACGATGGCCAGCGCGGCGATCGCTCCTTCTTCGTAGGTGCCGCGCGCGGCCTCGGCATAGAGCCAGGTGGCGAGCGTGTCGAAGTTGGCCGGCCGCAGCAGCAGCGTGGCGGGCAGTTCCTTCATCGCATCGACGAACACCAGCAGTGCGCCCGTGGCGATGGCCGGCTGCAGCAGCGGCAGGTGCACGCGGCGCAGCGTGCCGCCCGTGGTTTCGCCGAGAAGGCGCGACGCCTGTTCGATCGCGGGCGGGATGCGCGCGAGACCGGCCTCGATGCCGCCGACCGGCATGGCCAGAAAGCGTATCGCGCAGGCCACCACCAGCACCACGCCCGCGGCCATCAGCGGCAGGCCCGGCAGGCCGAGCAGACCGGCCAGCGCGGCGTCGAAGGCGAGGGCGGGCGTGAGCAGTCCGATCGCGAGCACCGTGCCCGGCAGCGCATAGCCCAGCGTGGCCGCGCGGGCCTGCCAGCGCGCACGGTTGGGGCGCGTGCCCTGGCTGCGCGTGGCCCATGCCACGACGAGTCCGGCCGCCACCGCCACCACCGTGACGCCAGCGGCCAGCGTGATCGTGTTGCCGAGGCTGGCCAGCAGGCCCTGCGAGATGCCGCTGCCCTGGTGCAGCCGCTTGGCGCTTTCCCAGACCAGGTAGAGCGCGGGCGCCACGAAGCCGATCAGCACCGGCAGCGCAGCCGTGGCCGTGGCCAACCACGCGGCGCTGCCGTGCAGCCGCCGCGGCTGGATGGCGCGCATGCGCTGCGCCGAGCCGAAGCGCTGGTGGCGCCGGCCGTTGCGTTCGAGCCAGACCAGCGCCACCACCACGAGCAGCATGGCGCAGGCGATCTGCGCCGCGCCCGCGAGGTCGGAACGCGTGATCCAGGTGGTGTAGACCGCCACCGTGAGCGTGTTGACGCCGAGGAATTCCGAAGCGCCGATGTCGTTGAGCGTCTCGAGCAGCGCCAGGCTCAAGCCCACGGCGAGCGCGGGCCGTGCGAGCGGCAGCGCCACGCGGAAGAACGCGCCGCGCCGGCTTTCGCCCAGCGTGCGCGCGGCCTCCAGCAGGTGCGCGGGCTGCGTCATGAACATGGCGCGCGCGGTCATGTAGACGTAGGGGTACAGCACGAAGCCGAGTACGAAGATCGCCCCTGGCATCGAGCGCAGGTCGGGCAGGCGAAATTGCCTTGGGCTCTCGAAGCCCAGCATCCAGCGGATCGCGCCCTGCACCGGCCCGATGGGGTGCAGCAGGTCGAGGTAGGCGAAGGCGACGATGTAGGTCGGCATCGCGAGCGGCAGCAGCAGTGCCCAATGCAGGACGCGCCGGCCCGGGAAGTCGCAGGCCGTGACCAGCCAGGCGCAGCCGGTGCCGATGACCAGCACCAGCGTGCCGACGCCCGCCAGCAGCACGGCCGTGTTCAGTGCTGCGCTGGGCAGGACGTGCGCGAACAGCGGCCCCCAATGCGCCAGCCCGCCGCCCAGCGCGAGCCAGGCAAGCCCCGCCACCGGTGCAAGCACCCCGAGCGCGATGGCCAGCGAAGCCAGGCGCCAGGCCGGGCCCGCGGCCTGCAGCCCGCTGGACCCCATGAGACGCACAGCCTTCACAGGTATTCCGCTCCTTCGCGGAACACCGCGGAACCGGCTTTGCCGGGCCGCTGGTGTTGCCCCCTTGAGGGGGAGGCGGCTACACGAAGTGAGCCGCTTCGGGGGTGGGTCACTACTTATCGAAACCGACCTTGTCGACCAGCGCGCTGGCCTGCTTGCGGTGCTTGGCGATCTCCGTCAGCGGCAGCGGATCGACCTTCAGCTCGCCGATGGTCTGCCCGATGATGGGATCGAGCGCCACGCCCTTGCGCACCGGGTATTCGTAGTTGGCCTGCGCGTAGAGCGCCTGCGCCGGTTCGGACACCAGGAACTCGAGCAGCTTGACCGCGTTCTCGCGCTGGGGCGCGTTCTTCGCCACGGCCGCGCCGCTGATGTTGACGTGCGTGCCGCCGCTCTTGGCGCTGGCGAAGGTCGGGCGCACCACCTTGATGGCATCGCCCCACTTGCGCGCGTCGGTGCCTTCCTTGGCGCTCTTCATCTGGCCGACGTAGTACGAGTTGGCCAGGCCGACGTCGCAGATGCCGCCGAGGATGTCGCGCGCCACGTCGCGGTCGCCGCCCGTGGCCTTGCGCGCGAGGTTGGCCTTCACGCCGCGCAGCCACTGCTCGGTCTTGGCTTCGCCGTCGTGCGCGATCATGGCCGCGATCAGCGCCGTGTTGTAGGGGTGCTGGCCGGCGCGGATGCAGACCTTGCCCTTGTACTTGGGGTTCGCCAGGTCTTCATAGCGGAAGCTGGTGATCGGCTGGGTCTTGTCGGCGTAGAGCACGCGCGCGCGCAGCGAGAGCGCGAACCATTGGCCGTCGGCGCCGCGCAGGTTGGCCGGCACAGCCGATTCGAGCGCGGTCGACTTCACGGGCTGCGTCACACCGCCGTCGACCAGGTCGATGAGGTTGCCGATGTCCACCGTCATCAGCACGTCGGCCGGCGAGCGCGCGCCCTCGGCCTTGACGCGTTCGAGCAGGCCGTCCTTCACGAAGACCGTGTTCACCTTGATCTTGCTCTGGGCGCTGAAGGCCGAGATCAGCGGCTGGATCAAACCGGGCTCGCGCGTCGTGTAGAGCGTGAGCTCGTCGTTGGCGGCATGGGCGGGCAGCGCGGCAACTGCCAGCCAGGCGGCGCTCACGCCGATCAGTGCGCGTGCGGCGCGGCCTTGAATGCCGAAGCGGTCGGTCATGAAGGAATCCTCCTGTGCGGGTGTGTGTTTTGGAAACCATCGCCACAAATCGCTGACGATGCGAATCATTATCACTGCGTACGACGGGAATCGACTGCCTTGGACTTAAATGGCAGTGGGCTACTCGACCCAGCGACAGGCCTCGGCCGGCGCGGCGCGCGAAGTTCGGAAGCCATTGGCCGGATGTGACGGATCCTCGAAGCCGAACGCGATGCCGCACACCACCTGGCGGTCGTCGGGAATGTCGAACCAGCGGCGCAGGAAGCGGGCGCGCGAGGCGACGGCGGCCTGGGCGATGCTCGCGACGCCCAGGCTGCGCGCGGCCAGCATGAAGTTGTGCACGTAGGCGCCGCAATCGAGCACGCCGTAGATGCCGAGCGCGGCCTCGGTGGTGACGAGCGCCAGGTGGGGCGCGCCGAAGAACTTGAAGTTCTGCTGCGCCTGACGCTGCGAGGCTTCGCGGTCGCCGCGCGCGACGCCGACGCTCTCATAGAGCTGGAAGCCGCACTCGCGGCGGCGCGCCTGGTACACGCCGCGGTATTCCGCAGGCGGCGCGATGTCGTAACCGACCTCGGCCGCGGCTTCGGGTGTATCGAAGGCCTGGCGCAAGCGCTCGGTGGCCGCGGCGCTGGTCACGATCACCTGCCACGGTTGCGAATTGCACCAGGACGCGGTGCGCTGCGCCGCTTGAAGGATCGCGTCGATGGTGTCGCGCGGCACCGGCTGCGGCAGGTACCCGCGGCAGCTGTAGCGCTCGGCGAGCAGCGCCTGCAGCACGGCGGCGGGCGAGGGCGCCGGCCCGGGGCTGGACGGCATGGCGGAGTCCGGGCTCATGGTTTGGCCGGCGGCGCTTCGAATACCAGGCAGGTCGTGGTGGCGTGCGCATACAACGTGCCGTCGGGCCCGACGAGCCGTGCCTCGGCGGTGGCGAGCTGCCGGCCGCAGTGGATCACCTTGCCCTCGGCGCGCACGCGTTGCACCTTGGGCGTGAGGCCCTTGACGTAGTTCACGCTGAGTTCGGCGGTGGTGTAGCCGCGCCCGGGCGGCATCATGGTGTGGACCGAGCAGCCCAGCGCAGAGTCGAGCAGCGTGGCGGCCCAGCCGCCATGGATGGTGCCGAGCGGGTTCAGGTGCTGCGCGAGCGGTGTGCCCTGGAACACCGCAAGGCCGGGGCCCACCGACAGCAGCATGAAGTCGAGCGTCTTCGCGATGGCGGCAAACGGGATCTCGCCGTTCAGCATCGCCTGCATCGTCTCGAGCCCGGTCTTGCCGGCGATCTGCTCGGGGCGGGCCAGGCCCGGGCCGGGGCCGTTCTCGATCCGTTCGGCGACCTGCCGCTCTTCGGCGATCCATGCATCGAGTTGGGATGTGGTTGTCATTCCTGAGTCTCTCCTGTGGTCATTGTCGCGCATGGTGGCTTGCATATGCAACGGTTGTACCTACAATCGCGCTCCATGGACACCCCAACCAAGCCTCGCGGCTGCACCAGCTTCAAGGTGCGGCAGCTCACGCGCCGCCTTTCGCAGTACTACGACGCCGAGGTTTCGAAGAGCGGCCTCAAGACGACGCAATACTCGCTGCTGTCGAACCTGCGGCGGCTGGGCCCGGTGCGGCCGGTCGACTTTGCGGCCGAGCTCAAGATGACGGCTTCGACGCTGAGCCGCAACCTGCAGCCGCTGATCGCCGCAGGCTGGGTGGAGCAGGGTGCGGGCGCCGATGCACGCAGCCGTCTGCTGGTGCTCACGCCCGAAGGCGACACCAAGTGGCGCGAGGCGCAGCAGCACTGGAAGACCGCGCAGCAGAACCTGAATGCCCTGCTCGGCCTGGAGCGCGTGCTGGCGCTGCACCAGCTGATCGACGAGTCGCTCGACCTGCTGGGCGCCGATGGCGCGCCGGACCTGCCGGACTGAAGCCACGGCACACGCGCCCGTTTCGCTTCGATCCATTCCCACGACAAGCAGAAGAAGAGGTTCCATGTTCGCCCACACCGTTTCCGCCTGGCTGCAGCGCCGTGGCATCCACTATGGCTGGGTCGTCGCCGCAGTCACCTTCCTGACCATGCTGACGATGTCGGCCGCGCTGGGCCTGCCGGGCGCGATGCTGCAGCCGCTGGGCAAGGAATTCGGCTGGAGCACCGAGCAGATTTCCTCGGCACTCGCACTGCGCTTTGCGCTGTTCGGACTCATGGGCCCGTTCGCCGCCGTGCTGATGGAGCGCTATGGCCTGCGCGCGGTGATGTGCAGCGGGCTGGCGCTGGTCGGGCTGGGCATGGCGCTGGTCACGACGGCTTCGCAGCTGTGGCAGCTGTTCGTGCTCTGGAGCCTGATGCTGGGGCTCGGCACCGGCCTCACGGCGCTGGTGCTCGGCGCGGTGGTGGCCAACCGCTGGTTCGTCGCGCGGCGCGGGCTGGTGATCGGCATGCTCACGGCCAGTGCAGCGACCGGGCAGCTGGCCTTTCTGCCGTTCGCGGCCTGGATGATCGAGCACTGGGGCTGGCGCTCGGCCATCGTTCCGGTCGTGATCGGCAGCGCGCTGATCGGCGTGCTGGCGCTGTGCCTGGTGCGCAACCGGCCTTCGGACGTGGGCCTGCTCCCCTATGGCGAGAAGGCCGTGCCCGGCAGCGCGCCGCCCGCAGCGGCACCCGCGGCGACGATGAACTTCGCCACGCCGTTCCGCGTGCTGAAGGAGGTCTCGACCAACCGCACCTTCCTGATCCTGGCGGGCACCTTCTTCATCTGCGGCCTGAGCACCAACGGCCTGGTGCAGACGCACTTCATCTCGCTGTGCAGCGACTTCGGCATGGCTGCGGTGCCGGCCGCTTCGGTGCTCGCGATGATGGGGGCCTTCGACTTCGTGGGCACCATCCTGTCGGGCTGGCTCTCGGACCGCTACGACAACCGCAAGCTGCTCTTCTGGTACTACGGCCTGCGCGGGCTGTCGCTCTTCTGGCTGCCGCATTCCGAGTTCACGATCTACGGCCTGGGGCTGTTCGCGATGTTCTACGGGCTCGACTGGATCGCCACTGTGCCGCCGACCGTCAAGCTCGCGGGCGCCGAGTTCGGTCCGGCGAAGGTCGGCATGGTGTTCGGCTGGATCTTCGCGGCCCACCAACTGGGCGCCGCCACAGCCGCCTATGGCGCGGGCTTCGTGCGCACGCTGCTGCTCACCTACACGCCGGCGCTGTACGCGGCGGGCGCGGCCTGCCTGGTCGCCGCGGTGGTGGTGCTGGCGATTCGCCGGCCGGCAAAGGCGGTCGGCGGTCCGGCAACGGCCGCGGCACGGGCCTGACCGGCCGCAGGAGACGCACCATGAACAACAGCCCGCTCCAGGCCGAACAACTCGATCCGCGCACGCGCCGCCTGCTCGAGGCGCCGATCGTGCCCACGCTGCTGCGCCTTGCCGCGCCCAATGTGCTCGTGATGGTGGCGCAGGCGGCGGTCGGCCTGATCGAGACCTACTTCGTGGGCAAGCTCGGCACCGATGCGCTCGCGGGCATGGCGCTGGTGTTCCCGATCGTCATGCTGATGCAGATGACGTCGGCCGGCGCGATGGGCGGCGGCATCGCCTCGTCGATCGCACGCGCGCTCGGGGCGCGCCGGCGCGGCGATGCCGATGCGCTCGTGTGGCATGCGGTGGTCATCGCCATCGGCTTCGGGCTTTGCTTCACGCTGGCGCTGCTGGCGGGCGGACGCTGGCTCTACGGGGTGATGGGCGGCAGCGGTGCCGCGCTCGATGCGGCGCTGACGTACTCGAACTGGGTGTTCGCGGGCGCGGTGCTGGTGTGGCTCTTCAACTCGCTCTCGGCCGTGATCCGCGGCACCGGCAACATGGCGGTGCCGGCCCGGGTGACGGTGGCAGGCGTGTTCTTCCTGGTGCCCGCCTCGCCGCTGTTGATCTTCGGCTGGGGGCCGCTGCCGGGCATGGGCATCGCGGGCGGCGCGATGGCGCTGCTGCTGTATTACCTGCTGGGTTCGATCGCGCTCATCGTCTACCTGCGCTCGCCGAAGAGCCTGCTGCGCCCCAGGCTGGCGGCCATGCAGTTCCGCTGGCCATTCTTTCGCGACATCCTGCGCATCGGGCTGGTGGCGGCGATCGCCACGGTGGCCACCAACCTGTCGATCGGCATCGCCACCGCGCTGTCCGGGCACTTCGGCACGGGTGCGCTCGCCGGCTACGGCACCGCGTCGCGGCTCGAGTACCTGCTGGTGCCGCTGGTCTTTGGGCTCGGCGCGCCGCTGGTCGCGATGGTGGGCACCTGCATGGGTGCGGGCCAGCGCGAGCGCGCGCTGCGTGCCACCTGGGCCGGGGCGGGGCTGGCCTTCGCATTGACCGAGGCCATCGGCCTCGCGGCGGCCCTGTTTCCACGCCCCTGGCTGCTGCTGTTCGGCAGCGATCCCGCCATGCTCGAGACCGGCGCCCAGTACCTGCGCCTGGTCGGACCGTTCTACGGTTTCTTCGGTGTCGGGCTGGCGCTGTACTTCGCTTCGCAGGGGGCGGGTCGCCTGCTGTGGCCGGTGCTCGGCAATGTGGCGCGCCTTGTGGTCGCCGGGCTCGGCGGCTGGCTGGTGCTGCACTGGGGCGGCGGGCTCGCGAGCGTGTTCGCGGTGCAGGGCGCGGCGCTCGTGGTGTACGGCATTTTGATCGCCTCGGCGATCGCCGGCGGCGCATGGTTCGGCCGCGTCGGCTGGCCGCGCACGCCGGGCGGCCTGCTGCGGCGCATGGCGCAGGCCTGAACCATTGTTCTAAAACCGGGACCCTGGTCCCTGAAAGGCGCTCCATGCAAATCAAGGACTCGGTTGTCTTCATCACCGGCGCCAACCGCGGGCTCGGCCTCGCGTTCGCCAAGGCGGCGCTCGCGGCAGGGGCGCGCAAGGTCTATGCGGCCGCGCGAGATGCGAAACAGGTCGCGCTGCCCGGCGTGGTGCCGGTCACGCTCGATGTGACGCAGCCCGCGCAGGTCGAGGCGGCCGTGCGCGGCTGCGGCGATGTCACGCTGCTGGTCAACAACGCAGGCATCTCGCGCGGCAGCACCCTGCTGGGCGACGGTTCGATGGAAGCGGCGCGCGAGGAATTCGAAACCAATTTCTTCGGCGTGTGGGCGCTGGCCAAGGCCTTCGCGCCGGTGCTCGCGGCGAATGGCGGCGGTGCGATGGTGAACGTGCTGTCGGCGCTGAGTTGGACCACGTTCCCGGCCGTGGCGACCTACAGTGCCACCAAGTCGGCTGCATGGTCGCTGAGCAATGGGCTGCGCAACGGATTGGCGGGGCAGGGCACGCAGGTCACGAGCGTGCACGTGGCCTTCATGGACACCGACATGGCCACGCACGTGCCGGGCCCCAAGGCGTCGCCCGATGAGGTGGCCGCGCAGGCACTCGCGGCGGTGGAACAGGGCTTGCCCGAAGTGCTGGCCGACGCGGTCACGCGCCAGCTTAAGCAAAGCCTGTCGAGCGACGCGCCGGGCTACGCCGCGGTGCGCCTCGCCGCGTAGGTGTTACCGGCACGCGCGGCGCGGTCAGTAGCGGTACGGATTGTTGGGGCGGCGGTCGTAGCGGTTGGGTACGCCGTCGCCGTCGCGGTCCCGGCGGCCGTAACGGCGGTTGTCACCATGGCGATGCCGATGGTGGTAGCCGTGGTTGCGGTAGTAGCCCGGTCCGTAATGATGACGCGGCGGCGGCGGCGCATGGTAGCGGTGGCGCGGCGGCGCGGCGGGGACCACGTACACCTGGGCCTGGATGATGGGGCCGCCGGCACGGGCCTGGGCGGGCGCGGTGAGCGCGGCGAGCGAGAGCAGCGCGGCGGCACCGAGGGCGAACGAGAGCTTTTTCATGGCGACTCCGATGGAGTGGTTGGAAGCCCTATCGTCGGGGCGCCATGTGAACGCTTTGTAAGGCTGGAGCGAAATCCCATGAAGAGCTGTAAGCCGCAGCACCGTCCGGAATTCAGCGCGGCGCGGGAAGCAGGCGCCGCAGCGCCTCGAAAAACAGGTCGGACTGCTCGCGCTCGCCCTGGATCTGCTTGGACACATGCGCGGCCATTGCGGGATCGACCGGAACCAGCGGCCGGCCCGTGGACTGCGCGATCACCTGGTGCAGGCAGGCGCGTTCCAGGTAGTAGAGATCGTCATAGGCATGGGCGATCGTGGCGCCGGCCACGACCACGCCATGGTTCGCGAGAAAGGCCACGTCCTTGCCCGTCATGGCGCGCGCAATGCGCTCGCCCTCGGCATCGTCGAGCGCGAGGCCGTTGTACACCGCGTCGATCGCGATGCGGTTCATGTAGCGCATCGCGTTCTGGCTCAGGGTCGGGTCGAGCGCGCGGTCGGCCGTCAGCGTGAGCGCGGTGGCATAGGGCATGTGGCAATGCAGCACCACCGCATGGCCGGTCAGCCGGTGCACCGCGCCATGGATGAACAGCGCGGTCGGCTCGACGCGGTGGCGGCCGGCCAGCACCTCGCCATGCACGTCGATCAGCACGATGTCGTCGGGCCCGACCTCGCTCCAGTGCAGGCCGCGCGGGTTGATGAGGTAGCGGTCCTGGGCGCCCGGCAGCATGACGCTGAAATGGTTGCACACCCCTTCGGACAGGCCGTGGTGGGCGGCAGCGCGCAGTGCGAGCGCAAGGTCTTCGCGCAGGGTGCGCACGGCGGGGCTGGCGTATTGCTGATCTGCGGACATCGCGCTTTCCTCTTGGACGTGAATGAATGGATGAAGCGAAGGGTGTTCAGGCGCGGGTCGCGCCCGTGTATGCGGCGACGAAGCGCTCGGCATCGGCACGCACCTGCGCTGCCGACTTGCCAGGCTTGTAGAGCGCGGAGCCGATGCCGAAGCCGGCCGCGCCGGCCGCGCGCCATTCGCCCATGTTGGCCGGCGTGATGCCGCCCACGGGCATCAACGGCGTGCCCGGCGGCAGCACAGCGAGCAGGGCCTTGACCACCGCCGGCGACGCGAGTTCGGCCGGAAACAGCTTGAGCCCGGTCGCGCCCGCCGCCAGCGCGCCGAAGGCCTCGGTCGGCGTCATCACGCCGGGCAGGCAGACCATGCCGAGCCGCACGGCCTCGGCGATCACGTCGGCATTGAAGTTGGGCGCCACCACCAGTTCGCCGCCGGCGTCGTGCACATGGCGCACCTGCTGCACGTCGAGCACGGTGCCGGCGCCCACGAGCGCGGCCGGAAAGCGCGCGCGCATCAGCGCGATGCTGGCGTAGGGATCGGGCGAATTGAGCGGCACCTCGAGCAGCCCGAAACCCGACGCGACGATCGCATCGCCGATGTCGGCGGCTTCGGGCGGCGTGAGGCCGCGCAATATCGCGACGAGCGGCAGCGCGCGCATCGCTGTATCGAATTTTTCGCGGGGCGTGGTTGTCATGACGTCGAGCTCCTGTCTGCGTCGAGAAAGCCGGACAGCGCGTGCAGTCCGGCCCATGTGGCTTCGGCACCGAGCGTGCGCGTGGCGACGCCCGTGGTGCGCAGTGCGAGGGCATAGCGCTCGGTCAGCGCCGGCGCGCCGATCAGCACCACCTCGCCGAAGGCGTGCAGCGATTGCGTGCGCAGCTCTTCGCCGATCAGCAGGCCCGACAGATAGCTCGAGACCTCCTGCGCGGGCAGGCGGTCGAACAGCGCAAGCGTGCGTGCGCCGAAGGCGTTGTGCAGCAGGCCTTGGCCGTTGTCGGCGCGCGCCACGCCTTGCGCGAACGCGGCCTCGTCGAGCGGCGCATCGGCCCGGAGCGTGCGCGCGAGGATCGAATGCTGGCTCAGCAGCGCATAGAACTCGCCCGTCATGAAGGTGCGAAAGCCCGTCACGCGGCCTTTCTTGACCGTGGCCCACTTGTTGTGCGTGCCGGGCAGCACGAAGACGCCTTCGTCCACGCCCATGAGCGCCACCGCGCCGAGGATTTGCACTTCCTCGCCGCGCATCACGTCGGGCACGCCGTCGTGCGCGTCGCTGAGGCCCGGCACGATGGCGACGCGCGCACCAGGCAGGCCAGCATCGATGTCGATGATGCTGCGCCCGATCTCGACCCGGCCCGCCGGACACGCGCAGTAGGGCGCCTCGACCCATCCCTGCTTGCTGCCGGCCATGCCGGAGATCAGGCAGCGCGTGCCGGCCGGCTGCATCCAGTCGGCGAACAGGGATTCGAACACCGCGGCAAAGCCGCCCGCAGGCACTTTGAGGATGCCGCGCGGATCGCTGCGCTCTTCGAGCACCTTGCCGCCGGCATCGAGCAATGCGCCGCGCAGCGAGCTCGTGCCCCAGTCGATCGCGACCAGCCTCTTTTCCATTCAGTGCCCCATGGCACGACGCGCCACCCGCATCGCATCAAACCCGACAGGCGCAAGCCAGTGCACCCGCGGAACTGGCTTTGCCAGGCCGCTGGGTGCGCCCCCCAGTGGGGGGAGGCGCCGCAGGCGCTTCGGGGGGCGTTCCATCCTAGTGGTTGTCGCGTGGCACGAAGGGGCCGCGCCGGCCACGCAGGAACGCGAGGTCGGCGCCCTGGTCCGCCTGCAGCACCGTGTCGACATAGAGCTTCCAGTAGCCCGAATCGAGCGGCGCCTTGGGCGCAACCCATTTCTCGCGCCGCTTCGCGAGCTCTTCGTCGCTGACGTGCAGATGCAAACGGCGGTTCGGCACGTCGAGCTCGACGATGTCGCCGTCCTGCACAAGCGCCAGCGGCCCGCCCGCCGCGGCCTCGGGCGCCGTGTGCAGCACCACGGTGCCGTAGGCGGTGCCGCTCATGCGTGCGTCGCTGATGCGGACCATGTCGGTGATGCCTTTGCGCAGCACCTTCGGCGGCAGCGGCATGTTGCCGGCCTCGGCCATGCCGGGGTAGCCCTTGGGGCCGCAGTTCTTGAGCACCATGATGCAGTGCTCGTCGATGTCGAGGGCCTCGTCGTCGATGCGCTTGTGCAGGTCGTCGGCGCTCTCGAACACCACCGCGCGGCCCTTGTGCACCAGCAGCCCGGGCGTGGCCGCGCTCGGCTTGATGATCGCGCCGTTGGGCGCGAGGTTGCCGCGCAGCACGCAGATGCCGGCCTTGTCCTTGAAGGGCTCGGCCAGCGGGCGGATGACCTGGGCGTTGTAGTTCTCGGCGTCCTTCACGTTCTCCCAGAGCGTCTGCCCGTTCGCGGTGATCACGTCCTTGTGCAGGAGGTCGGCGATTTCCTTCATCACCACCGGCAGGCCGCCGGCGTAGCAGAAGTCCTCCATCAGGAACTGGCCCGAGGGCTGCAGGTTCACCAGGCAGGGCAGCTCGGAGGCGAGGCGGTCGAAGTCGTCGAGTGTGAGTTCCACGCCGATGCGGCCCGCGATGGCGAGCAGGTGGATCACGAAGTTGGTCGAGCCGCCGATGGCCGCGTTGACCTTGATCGCGTTCTCGATCGCCTGGCGCGTGAGGATCTTCGACATGTGGAGGTCTTCATGGACCATGTCGACGATGCGCCGGCCCGCCATGCGCGCAAGCACGTTGCGGCGGCCGTCGACGGCGGGGTAGGCCGCATTGCCCGGCAGCCCGATGCCCAGCGACTCGACCATGCTCGCCATGGTGCTGGCGGTGCCCATGGTCATGCAGTGGCCGTGGCTGCGGTGCATGCAGCTCTCGGCCTCGAAGAAGTCCTGCAGCTTGAGCGTGCCCGCACGCACCTGCTCGCTCATCTGCCATACGCCGGTGCCAGAGCCGAGTTCCTGGCCGCGCCACTTGCCCGAGAGCATCGGGCCACCCGAGACGCCGATGGTCGGCAGGTCGACGCTGGCGGCGCCCATCATGAGCGCGGGCGTGGTCTTGTCGCAGCCCATGAGCAGCACCACGCCGTCGAGCGGATTGCCGCGGATGCTCTCTTCCACGTCCATGCTCGCGAGGTTGCGGTACAGCATGGCGGTGGGACGCAGCAGCGTCTCGCCGAGCGACATCACCGGAAACTCGAGCGGGAAGCCGCCGGCCTCGTAGACGCCGATCTTGACCTGCTCGGCGAGCGTGCGGAAATGCGAGTTGCAGGGCGTGAGTTCGCTGAAGGTGTTGCAGATGCCGATCACCGGGCGGCCGTCGAACTGGTCGTGCGGCACGCCCTTGCCCTTGACCCAGCTGCGGTAGATGAACCCGTCACGGTCGGTGCGGCCGAACCATTGCTGGCTGCGCAGTTCTTCGGGTTTCTTCTTCTTCGGTGGCGTGCTCATCGTTGTCTCCGTGGCTGGAAGGAATGCCGGCAGGTCAGGGTTTTTCCTGCCGTTAACAATTTTCAATCATCATATGATAAGCGCGACACGCCATCCGCCGTTCAGGGTTTCCGAGCGGCCGGACCAGGGACCGGACAACAACCACAACGCACGCAGGCATGATCAAGAACGTCCACGGCAACACGGTCGACCGCATCGGCAGCGACATCGTTGCGGGTCGCTATGCGCCCGGCGCGTCGATCCCGCCGGAGCCGCTCTTGTGCGAGGCGCTCGGCGTGAGCCGCACCGTGGTGCGCGAGTCGATCAAGTCGCTGATCGCCAAGGGGCTCGTGACCAGCGGCCCGAAGGTGGGCACGCGCGTGCAGCCGTCGGACCAGTGGAACTGGTTCGACGCCGACGTGATCGTCTGGCAGACGCAGGCCGGCCTCTCGGCTGAGTTCCTGCGCGACCTGCAGGACCTGCGCCGTGTGGTCGAGCCTGCCGCGGTCGGGCTGGCCGCGCTGCGCGCCACGGCCGCGGACATCGCCGAGATGGAAGACGCCTACGCGGGCATGAAGCGCGCCATCGAGTTCGGCGGCGACTACATCACGCCCGACCTGCGCTTTCACCAGGGACTTATCCGCTCCAGCCACAACCGCATGCTGGTGCAGATGAGCCGTGCGCTGGGCGCGCTGCTGCGCACCAGCTTCGAGATCTCCACCAGCCGAAAAGACGGGCCTGCCACGTCGCTGCCGCTGCACCGCGCAGTGCTCGACGCCGTGATCGCGCGCGAATCGGCCCGCGCCGAGAAGGCCGTTCTGGTTCTGATTGACGGCGCGCGCCATGACATCGAGCAGGTGCTGGCGTCGCGCAAGAAGCTGCCGCGCATCAGCCGGCCGGCCACGCAGCTCAAGGCCTTTCCGCTCTAGCGAGCGGACGGCGACCCATTCCATAACAACACCGCAAGACAGGAGAGAAGGTGATGAAGAGCGCAGTCGACGGTTTTTTTCGCGTGCTGGAGTTCCTCGTGGTCGCGTGCATGGTGGCGATGGTCATCATGGTGTTCGGCAACGTGGTGCTGCGCTACGGATTCAACTCCGGCATCTCGGTGTCGGACGAGATGTCGCGCTACTGCTTCATCTGGCTCACGTACATCGGCGCCATGGTGGCCATGCGCGAGGGCGCGCATCTCGGGGTCGACACGCTCATCAAGCACCTGCCGCGCGGCGGCAAGAAGCTCTGCTTCTTCCTGAGCCAGGCGCTCATGCTGTTCTGCAACGTGCTGTTCTTCATGGGCACCTACCAGATGCACGAACTGCAGGTGACCAACATCTCGCCCGTGGTCGGCATTTCGATGATCTGGATCTACGGCATCGGCTACATCGTGTCGGTAGTGATGGCGCTCTTCAACATCGACAAGCTCTGGCGGCTCTTCAGGGGCCGCGTGCCCGACCATGAATTGATTCAGGTCAGGGAATCCGAAGACCAGGTGCTCGATGCCCCGGCGCAAGCAAAGGTGGCGCCATGACGGTCACGATCTTCATCGTCTCGTTGCTCGGCGCCATGGCGCTGGGCATCCCGATCTCGTACTCGCTGCTGGTGTGCGGCGTCTCGCTGATGGCATGGCTCGCCGCCACCGGCGGCCTGCCGGCCTTCGACAGTCAGATCATCGCGCAGCGCTTCGTCGACGGCGCCGACAACTTTCCGCTGCTTGCAGTGCCGTTCTTCCTCCTGGCCGGCGAGTTCATGAATGCCGGCGGCCTGAGCCGGCGGATCGTGAACCTCGCGATGGCCTGGGTCGGGCACTACCGCGGCGGCATGGGCTACGTGGCAGTGCTGGCGGCGATCATCATGGCCTCGCTTTCGGGCTCGGCCGTCGCCGACACCGCGGCCCTGGCCGCACTGCTGATCCCGATGATGAAGGCCGCCGGCTACCAGCTGAACCGCTCGGCCGGCCTCATCGCCGCGGGCGGCATCATCGCGCCGGTGATTCCGCCGTCGATCGGCCTCATCGTGTTCGGCGTGGCCGGCAACGTGTCGATCACCAAGCTGTTCCTCGCGGGCATCGTGCCCGGCATCCTGATGGGGCTGGCGGTCGGCGTCGCCTGGTGGATCGTGGCCAAGAAGGAGAACGTGCGTTCGTCGCCGCGCGTGCCATGGGGCGAACGGCTCAAGGTCACGGCGCAGGGCAGCCTCGCGCTGGCGCTGCCGGTCATCATCATCGGTGGCATGAAGTTCGGCGTGTTCACGCCCACCGAGGCGGCCGTGGTGGCCGCGGTGTACTCGCTTCTCGTCGGCGTTTTCGTTTACGGTGAACTGAAGGTGCGCGACCTCTACCGCCTGACGCTCGCGGCCGGCAAGACGACGGCAGTGGTGATGTTCCTCGTCGCGGCCGCGATGGTCAGCGCCTGGCTGATCACGGTGGCGAACATTCCCGCCGAGGTGGTTTCGCTGCTCGAGCCGTTCCTGGACAACAAGATCCTGCTGATGTTCATGATGATGGTGCTGATCGTCATCGTGGGCACCGCACTCGACTTCACGCCGACCGTGCTGATTCTCACGCCGGTGCTGATGCCGGTGGTGCTCAAGGCCGGCATCGACCCGGTGTACTTCGGCGTGATGTTCATCATGAACAACGCCATCGGCCTGATCACGCCGCCTGTTGGTACGGTGCTCAACGTGGTGAGCGGCGTGGCGCGCATCTCGATGGATGATGCCTTCAAGGGCGTGATGCCGTTCTTCATCGCGCACCTGGTCGTGCTGTTCGCGCTGGTGTTCTTCCCGCAACTCGTGACCGTGCCGCTCCAGTGGTGGATGGGGCGCTAGTTTTTATCCTTTCTCTGTCAGTCCATTCAATCAACCAACCCTTGCAATCGAAGGAGACAAGCATGCTGTTTCGCAGAACCCTAATGACCGCCGCCCTCGTGGCCGGCGGCCTGCTCGCATCGACCGGTGCCATCGCCCAATTTGCCGAACGCACGATCAAGTTCACCAACGGCGTGAACGAGGACCACCCGGTGGGCGTGGGCGTGAAGAAGATGCAGGAAGTGCTGGCCGCCAAGACTGGCGGCAAGATGAAGATCGTCGCCTTCTGGGGCGGTGCGGCGGGCGGCGACCTGCCGGCCACGCAGGCGTTGCGTGCGGGCACGCAGGAGATGGTGTGCACCTCGAGCTCGCCGCTGGTGGGCATCGTGAAGGAGCTCGGCGCCTTCGACCTGCCGTTCCTGTTCGCCAGCGAGAAGGAGGCCGACGCGGTGCTCGATGGTCCCGCGGGCGAGTACTTCAACAAGAAGCTCGAGGCCGCCGGCCTCGTGAACCTGGCCTACTGGGAGAACGGATTCCGCAATCTCACCAACAGCAAAAAGCCGGTCGCGAAGGCCGAGGACTTCGAAGGCGTGAAGCTGCGCGTGATGCAGAACAACATCTTCCTCGACTCGTTCAAGACGCTGGGCGCCAACGCCGTGCCGATGGCCTTCGGCGAGGTGTTCACCGCGCTCGAGACCCGCACCATCGACGGCCAGGAAAACCCCTTCGTGACGATCGAGACCTCGAAGTTCAGCGAAGTGCAGAAGTACCTGAGCGTCACGCGGCACGCCTATACGCCGTTCCTGATCCTCTACAGCAAGAAGCTGTGGGACCAGCTCAACCCGCAGGAGCAGGCCGTGCTGCGCGAAGCCGCCAAGGAAGGCCAGAAGGTCCAGCGCGAAGCCAATCGCGCGCTCAACGAGAAGTCGCTCGCGAACCTGCGCAAGACGATGACGGTCAACGAGGTCTCGGCCGCCGAGCAGAAGCGCATGCTCGAGAAGGTCAAGCCGGTGTATGACAAGAACGTGCCGACCATCGGCGCCGAGGCCGTGGGCGTCGTGACGGACGCTCTCAAGAAGGCACGCGGAGGCTGAGGCTTCCCGGCATGGCCTGAGTCCCCTGTGAAAGCCGCGCGGTGCGAGCCGCTGCGGCTTTTTCTTTTTTTGGACCCTCTTCATGAAAATCACGAAAGTCGAAACCATCCGCCTCGGCGAGTTCCCGAACATCCTGTGGGTGCGGCTGCACACCGACGAGGGACTGGTCGGCCTCGGCGAAACCTTCATGGGTGCAGAGGCCGTCGAGGCCTACCTGCACGAGTGGGCGGCGCACAAGCTGCTGGGCACCGATCCGCTGCAGATCGAGGCGCGCAACCGCGACATCACGGGCTACCTCGGATGGCGCGGATCGGGCGTGGAGACGCGCGGCAACTCGGCGGTGGACATCGCGCTCTGGGACCTGTTCGGCAAAGCCGCCAACATGCCGGTGCACACGGCGCTCGGCGGCAAGAGCCGCGACGCCATCCGCATCTACAACACCTGCGCGGGCTACCAATACATCCGTAGCGCCACCAACCAGACCAGTTCGAACTGGGGGCTCGCCAACAACAACGGCCCCTACGAAGACCTGCAGGGCTTCCTGCACCATGCGGACGAGCTGGCCGAATCGCTGCTGTCCGAAGGCATCACGGCGATGAAGATCTGGCCCTTCGACCCGGCCGCGGAGAAGAGCCATGGCCAGTACATCAGCAACGGAGACCTCGATGCCGCGCTGGAACCGTTCCGCAAGATCCGCAAGGCCGTGGGCGGCAAGATGGACATCATGGTCGAGTTCCACAGCCTGTGGCGATTGCCGATGGCGCAGAAGATCGCGCGGGCGCTGCAGGAGTTCGACACCTTCTGGCACGAGGATGCCATCCGCATGGACAGCCTCGACCTGCTCACGCAGTACGCAAGGGACTGCAAGGCGCTCGTCTGCGCGAGCGAGACGCTGAGCTACAAGTGGGGCTTCAAGGACTATCTGCAGACCGGCGTGGCCGGCGTGGCGATGCTCGACCTGAGCTGGTGCGGCGGCCTGACCGAAGCGCGGAAGATCGCCGCCATGGCCGACGCCTGGCAGCTGCCCGTGGCGCCGCACGACTGCACCGGGCCAGTGGTCTGGGCCGCCTCCACGCACCTGAGCCTGCATGCGCCCAATGCGCTGGTTCAGGAGAGCGTGCGCGCCTTCTTCACGGGCTGGTACCGGGAGCTCGTCACCGAGCTGCCGAAGGTCGAGAACGGCATGATCAGCCTCAACGACAAGCCGGGCCTTGGCCTCGAGCTGTTGCCCGACCTGCACAAGCGCGCCGATGCGATGGTGCGGGTGTCGAAGGCCTGAAGGCCGGGAAAGGGCGACCCGTCAGTCCGTGCGCAGCCGCAGCAGCGCACGCACGAAGCCGTGGTCCGAACGCGAGCGGTCGCGGCCTTCGTGCAGGTGATCGTTGAAGTAATCGACCCGGCGCACGTCGCCCAGGCTGTTGCGGCTCGTGGCGACGAATTCCTCGCTCACGAAGATCTGGTCGAGCACGGCCGGAAAGCCCTGGTGGATGTGCGAATAGGCCACGTCCTTCTTGAGCGCCGATTCGCCCTGCATCTCGTAGGCGTTGAAGAGCGCAACGTCGCGCGCCCCCTTGTCGTAGGCGACCTCGGCGGTGGCGGCCACCAGCTGGGTGGTCACGCTGTGCGGGTCGTCGTTGAAGTCGCCCATCACCACCAGCGGCACCCGGGTGTTCGCCAGCAGGTCGATCACGATGCAGCGCAGCGCGGCTGCCTCGGCGCCGCGCATCAGCAGCGAGCGCAGCGATGCCATCGCGCCGACCTTGCGGTCGTCGCGGTCCTCGAGTGGCTGGCCCGCTGCATCGAGCAGGAACTTCGGCCGCTTCGACTTCAGGTGCACCGTCAGCACGTGCACCGGCTGGCCATGCTTCATGCGCACCGTGACGAGGAACGGCGGGCGTTCGAATCGCGTGTGCTGCCCCAGCCCCGGCACCTCGACGCCGAAGCCCGGCGGGAAGTCGACGAACGACTGGGCATGCTCGACGCGAAGCCGCGTCGCGATGCCCACCCGCGGCGTGCCCTGTGCGCCGTTCAGCGGCGGCGTGTTCTCCGCGCCCGGCACCGAGACGAAGTCGTAGCGCAGGCCGCTGCGCGCGATGGCGGCCTTCAGCGCGGCCTCGTCCCAGACCTCCTGCACCGCGAGCACGTCGGCATTGAGCGTGCGGAAGCGTTCGCCCGTCCATTCGATCTTGCGCTCGTGGTCGCGTTCGTCGTAGGGCTCCTGGTTCTCGTAGAAGACCCGGTGCGGGTTGGCGAGATTCAGCAGGTTGCAGGTGGCGACGAAGAGGGTGGCGTAGTTGGGCGGGATGTGGGCCATGGCGTGCGATTGTGTCTTGTCGTCGTGCGGCCTGCCTGACGCCGATGCAAGGAAAAAAGGGCACCGAGAGGTGCCCTTTGTTGGTGTGAAGCGCGGGTGTTCGGCCCGCGCCTCGGCTCAGCGCCCGAACGAACGGCCGCCGCCGCCGCCCGAACGGTTTCCACCGCCACCACCACCGCCGCCACCGCCGTAGCCACCGCCACCACCCGAACGGCCACCGCCGCCCGAGCGGCTGCCGCCGTAGCCGCCGCCGCCACCCGGACGCCCGCCGCGTCCGCGGCCGCCGCCCATGTGGTCGACGCTCGTGCGCAGCGGATCGGGCTGGCCTGCCGCGCCTTCCACCGCTTCGGCGCGCAGGTGCGCCACCTGGTTGGCCTGCGTGGGGCTGTGGCTGTTGCCATGATGGCGCGGTTGGCGCTCTTCATGCGGCAGATGCTGGTGCGGCGCGTGCTGGTGCGGTGCGCTGCGCGCCGGCGCCTGGGGGCCGCGGCCCTGCGGCGGGCGGGCGCCCTGGCCGCGCGGACCCTGGCCTTGTCCCTGGCCGCCGGCATTGCGGCCTTGACCGCCACCGCCACCGCCTCCAGCACCGCGGCGCTGTCCGCCGCCATTGCCGGCACCGGCGTTGCCGCCACCGCCCTGGCCGGCCTTGTTCTCGCGGACCCGTTGCAGCATCTCGGTGCGGGCAGCCTTGGCGGCCGCCTGCATGACGTCGCGGCTCGGCGGACGGCCTGCGCCGCCCCAGATGGTCTGGCGGCCCATGGCGATCGGTTCGGCGCGTTCGCCTTCCTCGGGGCCGAAGCCTTCGATGAACTGCACCGGGATCGTCTGCTTCGTGAAGCGCTCGATCTCCTGCATGAAGCCTTCTTCGTCCATGCAGACGAAGCTCACGGCCTCGCCGCTCGAACCGGCGCGGCCGGTGCGGCCAATGCGGTGGACGTAGTCTTCGCTGACGTTCGGGATCTCGTAGTTCACGACGTGCGGCAGCTCGTCGATGTCGATGCCGCGGGCTGCGATGTCGGTGGCCACCAGCGCGCGGATGTCGCCGCTCTTGAAGCCGGCCAGCGCCTGCGTGCGCGCGCTCTGGCTCTTGTTGCCGTGCAGCGCCATGGCCTGGATGCCGTTCTTGGTGAGGAATTCGGCCACGCTGTTGGCACCGAACTTGGTGCGCGTGAACACGAGCACCTGGCTCCACTTGTTCTCGTTGATGATGTGCGCGAGCAGCGCCTTCTTCTTGCCGCGGCCCACGGGGTGGATCACCTGCGTGATGCGCTGCACGGTGGTGTTGCGCGGCGTGACCTGGATGCTCTGCGGATTCTTGAGCAGCGTGGCCGCGAGGTCGCGGATCTCGTCGCTGAAGGTGGCCGAGAACAGCAGGCTCTGCTTTTGCTTGGGCACCAGCGCGAGGATCTTCTTCACGTCGTGGATGAAGCCCATGTCGAGCATGCGGTCGGCTTCGTCGAGGATCAGGATCTCGACCTGGCCCAGGTCGAGCATGCCCTGCTGCTGCAGGTCGAGCAGGCGGCCCGGCGTGGCCACGAGGATGTCGACGCCCTTCTTGAGCTTGCTGATCTGCGGGTTCATGCCCACGCCGCCGAAGATCACGGTCGAATCGAGTTCGAGGTACTTGCCGTAGGTGCGCACCGATTCCTCGACCTGGGCGGCGAGTTCGCGCGTCGGCGTGAGCACGAGGGCGCGCACGCCGATGCCGCCGAACTTGTTGGTGGCGCGCGTGCTGGTGCTGAGCTTGTGCAGCATCGGCAGCGTGAAGGCGGCCGTCTTGCCGGTGCCGGTCTGGGCGCCGCCGAGCAGGTCGTGGCCCTCGAGAACGGCCGGGATGGCCTGTGCCTGAATGGGGGTGGGGGTGTCGTAACCGTGCTCGTGCACAGCCTTCAAGATGGCAGGGGCCAGCTTCAGTTCGTCAAAATTCATTGGAAACAATAAGCGCCATACACGGCGCAGTGACATCGGCCCGCTTGGCGTCATGGTGACGCCGAGCCAGTCAAGGCAGATGAAGGTCAGGGGTGGGAGCCGGAAAGTCCACCCTCGCAAGAGGGTTGATGGCGCTTGGGGTTGCCAAGGCTGGATGGGCTTTCTTCGTCCCCGGCAGAGAGCCGGCGTTGCGGGCAACTGGACCCGGCAACAGCGCTATTGTCGCATGAGTCGGCGTTTGGGGCGCCCATTACCTGCAATCGGTCACGCGTTCGAGCGTGGTGAGCAGCTTCCGGAACAGCCGGTCGCTGTAGGCCCGGCTCGGATGGATGCCGTCCTGCAGGTCGTCGGGACCATCGAAACGCACCGCGCCCCAATCGACGAAGGCCACTTTCCTGTCGAGTGCCACCAGGCGCGTGAGCTCGTCGTAGCGGGCACGCCGGATCAACTGGGGTTTGCGGATGTGCAGCGCGGGCATTTCGATCTGGCGCGAGAAGCCGGTGAGGATCGGCTCGCGGCCCTCCGCACGCAAGCCGTCGATGATGTCTTGCAGCGCCTGGACGTAGAGCGCGGGCTTCACATTGCGCCACGCGTCGATCACGCCGCTCTCGATCACGACCCAGCGGCCGCTGCGCGGCAGCTCGTCGAAGCGGCGCGCAAGGTCGGTCAACAGCACCTCGGGGGCCGAGTGATCGACGAAGGTCAGGGCCGGGTACTGTTTCTGAAGGGAGGCGATCGGACGTTCCTGCGTGCCGTTGTTGGCCATGATGCTGTCCGCGTAGACATCCACGGTACAGCGCAACGGCGCCGTGACTGACCGCGGCGCCCGCGGCCCGGCGGCGGGGACATGGGCGACGCTTCGGACGACGGGCGCCGCAGGTTGGCTGGTGGGGAGGCGGTTGGCGCTACCGCAGCCGGTCAGCACGATGAAGCCGGCGCAGAGCAGAACGCCCGACCAAGGTGGCGCGCTCCGGAGCGCGCGCGACAACGACTGCGACTTGCGCAGCCAGGCGTGTGTGAACATTGGTTTCCTGCTGAGCGATCGACGCGCCGGAAATTCGGCACCTCATCGGCCGCGCTTGGTGCGCGCGGCGATCTCTGTGACCTGAGCCTACCCATGCCTTTCGGGCGCGGCGGCCAGCAGAAGCAGGGGAATCGGGGGTTTTTCACGAATGCCTTTGCGAAAATGCAAAGGTGCTGCCATCAGCAGTCAGGTTTTTTCAATTGCGGCCAAATCAGGGCTGCACGGCGGGGCCGCCGGGGCCTCCAGCAGGCGCCCGGCATAATTTGCCCCAAGCTCCAACCGATTTTTCACCACACACACCATGGCTCAATACGTCTATTCGATGAACCGTGTCAGCAAGACCGTGCCGCCAAAGCGGCAGCTCTTGAAAGACATTTCCCTTTCCTTCTTCCCCGGCGCCAAGATCGGCGTGCTCGGCCTGAACGGCTCGGGCAAGTCCACGCTGCTCAAGATCATGGCGGGCGTCGACAAGGAGTTCGAGGGCGAGGCACTGCCCATGCCGGGGATGACGATCGGCTATCTGGAACAGGAACCCAAGCTCAACCACGAGCACACGGTGCGCGAATCGGTTGAAGAGTCGATGGGCGCAGTCTTTGCGGCCAAGGCGCGCCTCGAAGAGGTGTACATCGCCTACGGTGCCGAAGACGCCGACTTCGATGCGCTGGCGGCCGAGCAGGCTGAACTCGAAGCCATCATCGCGACCGCTGGCACCGATTCCGAACATCAACTGGAAATCGCCGCCGACGCGTTGCGCCTGCCGCCGTGGGACGCCAAGATCGGCCTGCTGTCGGGCGGTGAAAAGCGCCGCGTGGCACTGTGCCGCCTGCTGCTGTCCAAGCCCGACATGCTGCTGCTCGACGAACCGACCAACCACCTGGACGCCGAATCGGTCGAGTGGCTCGAAGTGTTCCTGCAGCGCTTCACGGGCACCGTGGTGGCCATCACCCACGATCGCTATTTCCTGGACAACGCGGCCGAGTGGATCCTGGAAATGGACCGCGGTCGCGGCATTCCGTGGAAGGGAAACTACAGCACCTGGCTCGAGCAGAAGGGCGAACGCCTGGCGCAGGAGCAGAAGAGCGAAGAAGCCCACGCCAAGGCCCTGAAGAAGGAACTCGAGTGGTCGCGCCAGAACCCGAAGGCACGTCAGGCCAAGAGCAAATCGCGCCTCGCCCGCTTCGAGGAGCTGAGCGACATGGAATACCAGAAGCGCAACGAGACCCAGGAAATCTTCATTCCGGTGGCGGAACGCCTGGGCCAGCAGGTGTTCGAGTTCCACAACGTCAGCAAGTCCTTCGGCGACCGCATGCTGATCGACAATCTGAGCTTCACCGTGCCGCCGGGCGCGATCGTCGGCATCATCGGCCCGAACGGCGCCGGCAAGTCGACGCTGTTCAAGCTGCTCGCGGGCAAGGAAAAACCGGATTCGGGCGAGGTCGTCATCGGCCAGACCGTGAAGATGGCCTTCGTCGACCAGCACCGCGACGAACTCGCCAACAACAAGACCGTGTGGGAAGACATCTCGAACGGCCTGGACATCATCAACGTCGGCAAGTTCCAGATGGCCAGCCGCGCGTACGCGGGCCGCTTCAACTTCAACGGCGCCGACCAGCAGAAGAAGGTCGGCACGCTGTCGGGCGGTGAACGCGGCCGGCTGCACCTGGCCAAGACGCTGATCGCGGGCGGCAACGTGCTGCTGCTCGACGAACCGTCGAACGACCTCGACGTGGAAACGCTGCGCGCGCTGGAAGACGCGCTGCTCGAGTTTGCCGGCACGGTCATGGTCATCAGCCACGACCGCTGGTTCCTCGACCGCATCGCCACCCACATCCTCGCGGCCGAGGGCGACAGCCAGTGGACCTTCTTCGACGGCAACTACCAGGAGTACGAAGCCGACAAGAAGAAGCGCCTGGGCGAAGAAGGCGCCAAGCCCAAGCGCATGCGCTACAAGGCCCTCAAGTAGCTCGTGCGCGGCCGCTTGCCTTTGCGAGCGGCCGAGGAGGGGACGCTGGGCGCCGTTGCGCGTACCGCGAGCAGTCCTCGCATCGCGTGGTGAGGTCGTGCCGGCAACTTCTTACGTGCGAGAGGAACGCCTGCGCGGCGTCCAGTTCCTGCTTCTGCCGCCGGATCGCCTGCAGCCTCCTGTCGATCACCTGCGCGCGCTCATGCTCGCCGCGGTGAAGAATACTGCGGATTTCGGCAAGGCTGAGGCCCACTTCCTGGCAGGCGCACACGATGCGCAGGCGCTGCAGGTGTTCATCGCCGTAGTCGCGATGGCCTGCGTCGGTGCGGGCCGGGACCACAACACCCTCGTCTTCCCAATGGCGAAGCACGTGGGCGGCGACGCCGATTTCTCTTGCGGCTAGACCGATCTTCATCGGCCGATGGTACCGCTTGACTTCAGGTCGACCTGAAGTTCCAGAATTGGTGCCATGCATCACACCCATGACCTCACGCTCCCTCGGTCCATGCCGGTCGAGATCGACGATGCGATCGTCGCCACCTATGTCGTCGCGCCGCGAGCAGGGGCCCTGGGCGATGTCGTGATCTGCCACGGCACGCCGTTCTCCGCGGCCGTCATGATGCCTGCCGCCCGACTTCTCATGGCCGCCGGCTATCGCGTCTTTCTTTGGGACATGCCCGGCTACGGCGCTTCCATCGGTCCTGCCGGCCAGATGGCCGATCTTCGGCGCCAGGGGCGTCGCCTTGCCGCGCTTCTGGATCACTGGGGGCTTGCCGAACCGCATGTCATTGCGCACGACGTCGGCGGTGCCGTGGCGCTCGGCGCACACCTCCTGGCGCAGCGTGATTTCGCGTCGCTGTACCTGTTGGATGCCGTCACGCTGGACCCTTGGGGTTCGCCGTTGTTCCGGCTCCTGGCGCAGAACCAGAACGTCTTCGCCGCACTGCCGCCGCGCTTTCACACCGCCATCGTGCGCGAATACATCGCGGGGGCGAGCGCCGCCTCGCGCGGCGCTGCGGATTGGGTCGATGCGCTCAGCCGTCCGTGGACGACCGAGGCAGGGCAGGCCGCGTTCTATCGTCAGATGGCACAGCTGACGCCCGAACACACCAGGCCCTTGGCCGCTCGACTGGGTGAGGTTCGTTGCGCGACACGCATCGGCTGGGGCGAGGATGATCCATGGCTGCCCGCTGCACAGGCCGCCGAACTGGCGTCGAGGCTGCCGGGTGACGTTGCGGTCACCGTGTTTCCAGGCGCCGGACACCTGGTCCCGCTGGAAGCCCCTGAAGCCTTGGTCGATGACTTCCTGGCGTCGCTGCCGGCCGCTCCAGCCGGAAGGCCGCGTTCGTCCCCCACGTGGCGACCAGCAGATGGCCGTCGGGCGTGCGGGTGAGCCCTACCGGGCTCGCGAGGCCGTCCGCCAGCACGGTGCGGCGGCCCTCGCGGTCGATGCGGCTCACCGTCGTGCCGCCATAGTCGACCACGTACGCGGCGTCGCTTTCTCGGTCTGCGACGATGCCGGGCCCCGGACTGCGCAGCCCATCATGGATGGTTCGTGCGCTTGCGCGTGCGCCGGGTCCGGCCAGCGAGATGCCGCCCGCGATGTTGCTGACCATCAACTCGCCGCTCGGCAGCTCGACCGCGCCGACCGGCGTCTGCAAGCCTTCGGCGACGACGTCGATCGTGCCGTCGGGATGCGCCGCGAGGATCTGGTGGGTGCGGCGGTTCGCGATCAGCAGCCGGCCCTTGCTGTCGAAGCTCAGGCCCGCCGGTGTCGCCAGGCCGCGCACGAACACGCTCTGCCTGCCGCCAGGCGTGAAGCGCCACACCAGGTCCTCGTTGTAGGAGGCCACGAAGATGTCGCCGGAAGGGCCGATGGCCAGCCCGCTCGGTCCGCTCAGGCCCGATGCGAACACCTTGCGGGTGCCGTCTGGTGCGAAGCGCAGCACGGTGCCGGCCGACCAGTTCGCGACATGCAGATGGCCTGCCGCGTCGTAGGCCATGCCGACCGGGGATGCCAGACCGGCATGCAGAGGCCGTGGCGCGAGCGTCCAGGCCGGCAGGGCGGGCGCCTCCATTGCGGGCCCAAGCAGCGCCAGACCGAGCAGCGGCAGGCGCACGCGGAAATCACGGTGCTTCATGCAGCCTCCTCCAGTTCGGTCTGCGCGGCGAACACCTCGCGCGCGGCTGCCAGCCCGTTCAAGGCGGCCGGAAAGCCCGCGTACACCGCCATTTGCATGATGGTCTCGATCACTTCGGTGCGCGTGACGCCGACATTGAGCGCACCCTGGATATGCACCCGGAGCTGCGGCGCGGCATTGCCCATGGCGGTGAGCGCGGCCACCACGGCGATCTCGCGCGAGCGCAGGTCGAGGCCGGGGCGCGAATAGATGTCGCCGAACGGAAACTCGATCAAGAGGCGAGCGAAGTCGGGTGCAATGCCGGCCAGGCTCTCGACGACCTTGACGCCGCCCTCACCGTCGATTTCGTGGAGCTTCGCCAGTCCGCGCCGGTAGCGCAGGTTGTCGTGGCCGTCGTGGTTCGCGTCGCTGGATTGAATGTCTGTCATCGCTCGTCTTTCCTTCGGGCGCGGTGCCCGGTGACGAGGGACGCTTCCTGTCGATGGCGCGGTAGTGCGCGATCTTGAGCGACAGCGCCTGTGTCGATTGCTGCAGCGCCGCCACCTTGGCCTGGACCTCGGCAAGATGCCGTTCGAGCATCTCGCGCCGTTCCCCGACACTGGCGTCCCCCTGGCTTCGAAGCCTGGCGAAGGCCCGCATGCCCTGGATGGACATGCCGGTCTCGCGCAGGCGCAACAGGAAAGCCAGCCAGTCGAGGTCGGCGCTCGCATAGCGGCGCTGGCCACCCGGTGCGCGGGGCACCGCGGCGATCAGTCCGATTCGCTCGTAGTAGCGCAGCGTGTGGGCCGTGAGGCCGGTGCGCTGTGCGACTTCCGCAATGGTCAGGCTGGCTTCCATGGCGGGAATTCTCGAAGTTCGAGCGCGCTCGAAGTCAAGCGCTTTCTGCAGGCCCTGCGGCCGCTGCCGCGCGCGGCGCGAAGTCGCCCGGCTGCGGCCAGCGCATCTGCACCCGCTTGCGCACCGTGTGGATGTTGTTGCGCAGCGCATAGAGCTCGTCGGCGTACGAGAGCGGAACGGCCACCTTGTTGACGACGCGGTCGAGCTCCTCGAGTTCTTCGAGCAATTCCTCGCGCTCGCCCTGGCGCGTGTCGACCTTGGTCTCGATGTCGCGCAGGCGCGCATACCAGCGGAACACGCGCCGCCTGACGCGGAACTGGTAGAGCGGCGGCACGACCCGGCTCAGCGGCAGCATCAGTACCAGCAGGCCGCCGAGCACGAGCCACATGCGCTCGATCAGGTTGCTGGCCCAGAAGGGCAGGTAGCGCTGCCAGAACGGCGGCGTGCCATTGATGGCGCGGTCGCCCTCGGGGCTCACCGGCAGTTCGCTGGTGCGCGTGTTCGGAAAATCGCGCGCGCGGTTGAACCAGCCGGCGTCGCTGTGCACGCCCTGCGCGGCTTCGGCGAACAGCTGCCGCAGGGCGGAATGGGTTTCCTCGCGCGATAGCAGCGAGGTGGTGGCGGCCAGCAGTGTCACGTCCGAGGGCGGCAGTTCGCGCGCGAGATCGACCACGCCGCGCGGCAGCGTGACCGCCGAGAGAAACGGAAAGCGCCGCGAGTAGGCGTCGGCCTGGCCGAAGTCCATCAGCTTGATGTCGCTCGCGCGCAGCAGCCGCTGCACCTGCGGCGATTCGGGCGCCGAGGCGAGCACGATGACGTCGAGCAGCCCGGCCTGGAGCGCCTCGGTGGCGGCGGCCTGTTCGAGGTTCGACAGCTGCAGCGCGTCGGCCTCGACGTGGTTGGCCCTGAAGAGTCGCTCCATGATCTCGGGCAGGCCGCTGCCCGCCATGTCGACGTTCACGCGCAGGCCGCGCAGCTGCGCGAGCGAGGTCAGCGTGCCGGTCTTGCGGTCGACCTTCTGCGCGGAGTCGGCGCGGTAGAAGAGCCAGATCGGTTCGAAGAACAGGCTGCCGAGCGAGGTGAGCCCGGCTTCCTCGTCGGCCACCGGATCGGCGCTCCCGCCGCGCACGAAAGCCACGTCGGCACCACCGTTGCGCAGCAGGTCGAGGTTCTCCGATGAGCCCGAGGTCGCCTTGAGCTCGACCTCGATGCCGCTCGCCTTGAGCGCCTCGGCATAGCGCTTGCCGAACTGCGAATAGGCGCTGCCGCTCGGCCCGGTGGCCAGCGTCACATGCCGCGGCGGCTGCGGATCGAGCCACCAGTAGGCGGCGATCAGCACGCCGATCACGAGGAAGACGACGGGACCGGCGGAGGCGACCAGGTCGCGGATCGACAGCAGGATCAGCTTCAATGTCTTGGGCATGGCCATGGCGGGATCAGTCTTTCGTTGCGGCCGCAAGGTCGGCTGCGGAAGGGAAGTGCAGCGCGCCGACCGTGACCGCGCGCGCAGCCAGCACGGCGCGCAGGGTGGCGCGCGCCACGACTTCGGCGGCCATGGTGCCGAGCACCGTCATGCCGGGCCGGGTACCGGCATCGGGTCCGTCGATGGGCACGCGGCCGGTGGCAAGCGCGAACAGCGTGTCGCCGTCGCTCATGGTGTGCACCGGGTTGATGGCGCGCGCCAGGCCGTCGTGCGCCACGCTGGCCAGGCGGTTCGCCTGCACCTTCGTGAGCACCGCATCGGTCGCGACCACGCCGATCGTGGTGTTGGTGCCGGCGAGCAGCGGCCGTGGCAGCTCGCCGCGCAGCAGGGCGCGGCGGGTGTCGCGCAGTGCATGGCCGTCTTCGGTGCGCGCGCCGGCCACCGGCTGCGCGGTGTCGGGGTCGATCACGTCGCCGAGCGCGTTCACCGCGATCAGCGCGCCCACCGTCACACCGCCCACCGTGACCGAGGCCGTGCCGATGCCGCCCTTCATGGCGCTCTGCAAACCGAACAGCTTGCCGACCAGGGCACCGCTGCCGGCGCCCACGTTGCCTTCGGCCGGCGCCGTGCGGCTTGCCGCCTCGCACGCGGCGTAGCCCGCCTCGGCATCGGGGCGGATGCGCGCATCGCCGAGCGGCAGGTCGAACAGCACCGCGGCGGGCACGATGGGCAGCGTGCCGAAACGCACGTCCAGCCCGACCCCACGTTCCTCGAGCCAGCGCATCGCGCCGTCGGCCGCGGCCAGGCCCCAGGCGCTGCCGCCTGCAAGCACGATGCCGTGCACCTGCTGCACCAGGTTGCCGGGCGAGAGCAGGTCGGTCTCGCGCGTGCCGGGCGCGGCCCCGCGCACGTCGACACCGGCCACGGCGCCTTCGCGCGCGAGGACCACGGTGCAGCCGGTGGGGCGGCGGGTGTCCGAGAAGTGGCCGACCTCGATGCCGGCGACATCGGTGATGGCGCCGGAGGACGGCGCAGCCGGCGAGGAGTGTGCGGGGGACGGAACGGGCATGGCGGCCGATTATGGGCTGCACACCCTCTACGATCAGCGTCATGACAGTTGCAAGAAGTTTCTCCACGCCCGCCGTCCTGCGCCATGCCGTCGTGATCGGCGCCGGCGCGGTTGGCAGCGCCACCGCCATCGAGGCCCTGCGCGCGGGGCTGCGCGTGACCGTGATCGAGCCTGGCGAACCCGGCGGTCCCCACGCGACGAGCTACGGCAACGCGGGCTGGCTGTCGTCGCATTCGGTGGTGCCGCCCGCGCTGCCCGGTGCCTGGCGCAAGGTGCCGGGCTGGCTCGCCGATCCGCTCGGGCCGCTGGCCGTGCGCTGGCGCCACCTGCCGCGCGCCTTGCCATGGCTGCTGCGCTATCTCGCCTCGGGCTGGACCGAGCCGCGCGTGCAGCGCACCGCCGACGCATTGCGCACGCTGCTGGCCGACGCTCCGGCCCTGCATGCACAACTGGCCGCCGAGGCCGGCGTGCCGCAGCTCATCGAGCAGCGCGGCCTGCTGCATGCCTACCGCTCGCGCGAGGAGTTCGAAAGCGATGCGCTCGCCTGGCGCGTGCGTGCGCGTACGGGCGTGCAATGGGAGGAATGGCCAGCGGCGGAACTGCGGCAGCGCGAGCCCGACCTCGCCGAGCGCTACACGCTCGGCATCTTCGTGCCCGAGGGGGGACACTGCCGCGATCCGGGTGCCTACGTGGCCGCGCTCGCGCGCCATGCGCAAGCCGCAGGTGCCGAGCGCGCCGCCACGCGTGCCACGGGTTTCCGCATCGAGGGCGGGCGCCTGCGCGCGGTGCAGACCGAGGCCGGCGAGATCGAATGCGACGCTGCGGCCATCTGCGCCGGCGCGCGCTCGGGGCCGCTTGCGGCGGCCGCGGGCTCGGCGGTGCCGCTCGAATCGGAGCGCGGCTACCACGTGGTCATCGAAGGCGCCACTGCCGGCCCGCGCACGCCCACGATGGCGGCCGACGGCAAGCTCATTGCGCACTGGATGGACGGCGGCCTGCGCGCTGCCGGCCAGGTCGAGATCGGCGGGCTCGAGGCCGCGCCCGACTGGCGCCGGGCCGAGATCCTGCGTCGCCACCTGCTGTCGATGTTTCCCGCGGCGGCGGCGCAGGCTGGTGATGTCGCGGTGACGCACTGGCTCGGCCATCGGCCCAGCCTGCCCGATGGCCTGCCGTGCATCGGGCCTGCGGCGGCCAGCCGCGATGTGGTGCTCGCCTTCGGGCATGGCCACGTCGGCCTGTGCGGCTCGGCGCGCACCGGCCGGCTGGCGGCGCAACTGCTGGCGGGTGTTGCGCCAGAGATAGCGCTCGACGCCTTCAGCCCGGCGCGCTTCGGCTGACCGGTGCCGCTGGATCAGCGGTAAGTCTGGTAGACCCGGCTGCGTCCGTCGGCCTGCACCAGCAGCACCTCGTAGGCATCGCGCCGGCCGCCATAGGCCGGGCCGTCCATTCCTGGCGAACCGATCGGCATGCCGGGCACCGCAAGGCCGATCGCCTTCGGTTTCTCCTGCAGCAGCCGGCGCACCTCGCGGGCCGGCACATGGCCTTCGAGCGCGTAGCCGCCGACCCGGCCGGTGTGGCACGAACCGAGCGCCGTCGGAATGCCGAGCCGTGCGCGCGCGGCGCCATTGCCGTCGTCGTGCACGCGGGTCGCGAAGCCGTTCGCCTCGAGGTGCGCAACCCAGTCCTGGCAGCAGCCGCAGTTCGGGTCTTTCCATATCTCGATCATTGGCGCGGCGGCCGCGGCGGAAAGCGGCCAGGTGGCGGTGGCGCCCAGCGCGAGCACAGGGGCGGCGCGCAGCAAGAGGGTGCGTCGTTGCATGGCAGGTTCTTTCGGAAACATCAGTCGATGAGTTGCGCGCGGGCCTTGTCGACCCACACCTGCAGGTTGTCGAGCAGGTCCTTCTGGCTGAAGGAGCAGCTTTCCTCGCTGAACAGCGCGCTCGATTCGAGCCTGTCGAGCAGGTTCAGCAGCACGTCGCCATAGCGCGGCGGCAGGCCCGCGAGCAGCTCGGTGCTGGCGCGGGCTTCGCCCGAGAACGCGGCGACCGAGCCGCCGCTGCCCTTGCGCAGCGCCTCGACCTGCGCGGCGATCGCGCCGAGCTGCCGTACTGCCTCGGCGTTCACGAAGCGGCCTTTCCGGGCGGCGGCAGCGACAGGCCGCGCTCGCGCATCAGGTCGCGCAGCACGTTGGGGTAGTCGGTGATGATGCCGTCCACGCCCCAGTCCATGAGCCGCAGCATGTCGGCCCGCTGGTTCACGGTCCAGGGCAGCACCTTCATGCCGAGGCCCTGCGCTTCGCGGACCGCCGCGGCCGTGAGGTCGGCGTGCGCCGGCGACCAGCTCACGGGCCCCGGCGAGGCGCCCGCCGCGGCCTTCACGAGCTGCGGCGTCGAGGCGAACGCCGCGGCATCGAGCCCGGCCGTCCAGCGGCGGTCCTTGAGCGTGCGCGCGGAGCTCAGATAGGCGCGCGGCAATTGGGGCGCAAGCTGTCCAACCAGCGCGAGCGTGCGCCAGTCGAAGCTCTGGACCGTCACGCGGCCGCCCATCTGCGCCTTGTCGATCTCCGCAAGCAACGCGCGCACCATCGGTTCCGGGGCGGCGGTCTCGTCGGGCCGTGTCGGATCGATCTTGGTCTCGATGTTGAAGCGCACCGTGGCGGCATGCGCGCCGCGCGCACGCACCAGGTCGAACACCGCGGCCAGCGTCGGAATGCGCTCGCCGTCGCGCGGCAGCTGCAGCGCGAACTGCTTGCCGTAGTTGCTCGCCGGGTTGAGGCGGCCCACGTCGTAGGCCTGCAGTTGCGCGGCCGTGAGCGCGCGGACCGCGGGCCCGCTCTTCGGCGCGAGCCAGGCGCCGTTCGCGTCGCGCGTGTGGTCGGGGTTGAGGCGGGTGTCGTGCGAAACCACGACCACGCCGTCGGCGGTGAGGCCGATGTCGAGTTCGAGCGTGGTCACGCCGAGGTCGAGTGCGTTCGAGAACGCGGCCAGCGTGTTCTCGGGTGCCAGGCCGCGGCCGCCGCGGTGGGCCTGCAGGTCGAAGTGCTGCTTGGCGTGGGGCATGATCGCCGCGCAGCCCGCGGCCAGCATCGCGCCGGCCAGGCAGGCCGCGACGATGGCACGCGGCTGGAAGAAAAGGGATGTCATTTGAGCTGTACCTTGATGCCGTCGTCCTGGACCGTGATGTCGCCGACCTCGTAGGTCTTGCGCCCGACCGTGAGCTCTTCGGCCGTGAAGCTGCGCAGCACCTGTCCGTGGAGCAGCTCCTGCGCCACCAGCGCTCCGATCTTCTGCAGCCGTTCCGCATCGCGGCCTTGCACGCCCTGCAATTCCAGACGTTCGGCCTTGGGCTGGTCGAGTCGCAGGGCGCGCGCCGCCGCGTCGTAGCGCAAGGCGCTGCTGACCGACACCAGGCCCTGCACCGGCGAGGCCGCCAGCAGCGGGCTCGCGATCGTCAACATCGCCGTGATGGCGGCGCGGTTGCTGCGTGCATCCAGGCCCAGCTGCGGATCGCGCAGGCCGACCATGAAGATCTCGGCATAGCGTTCGGCCACCGGAAAGCGCTTCGCGATCTGCGCCTGAAGCTCGTCGCGGGTCGCGGTGTATTCGCTCGTGAAGAAATTGAAGCCGGCCAGCGCCGAGAGCGGCAGCGGCAGGGCCGCGGCGGCACCCAGGACGCGCAGCAGCCGGCGCCGGGATGGGGAATGCCGAAGAGAAGAAGGAGGGGTCTGCATACGTTCCGGAGCTTGCCACAGGCTGTGCGGTTCCTGCGATTGTCGCGGCCGCCGGGCGGCCGGCCTGGCGACAGGGCATCTTCCTACGTGCACCCGCCGCCAGCCGAACGACAACGGCGAACCATGCAAGGCGAGACGCGGATCGGGATTTCGGGCTGGCGCTATGCGCCGTGGCGCGGCCGTTTCTACCCCGAGGGCCTGGCCCAGCGGCAGGAGCTCGAGTTCGCCTCGCGCATGCTGCCCACGATCGAGATCAACGGCTCGTTCTATTCGCTGCAGCGCCCCGCGTCTTACCGGGCATGGCATGACGCAACCCCCGACGGCTTCGTGTTCGCGGTGAAGGGGCCGCGCTACCTCACGCACATCCTGCGCCTTAAGGATGTGCGCACGCCGCTCGCCAACTTCCTGGCGTCGGGCGTGTTCGCGCTCGGGGCCAAGCTGGGGCCGATGCTGTGGCAGCTGCCGCCAACGTTCTCGTTCGACGCAGAGCGGCTCGACGACTTCTTCTCGCTGCTGCCGCGCAACGGCCGCTCGGCGCTCGCATTGGCGCGGCAGCACGACGACAAGGTCGAGGGTCGCGCCTTCCTCGAGGTGCCTGCGCGGCTGCGCCTGCGGCATGCGGTCGAGGTGCGGCATGCGAGTTTCGAGAACCCCGAGTTCATCGCGATGCTGCGCCGGCACGGCGTGGCGCTGGTGGTGGCCGACACGGCGGGGCGCTGGCCCCTGCTCGAAGACCTGTGCACCGATTTCGTCTACATGCGGCTGCATGGCGACAAGGAGCTCTACGCCAGCGGCTACGACGACGCGGCACTCGACCGCTGGGCTGCGCGCATCGATGCCTGGCGCCAAGGTCGCCAGGTGAAGGACGCACGGCTCGCGGGCCCGCGCCGCGGCGCGGGACGGAAGCCGCGCGACGTGTACTGCTACTTCGACAACGACGTGAAGGTGCATGCACCCTACGACGCCGCGCACCTCGCGGCACGCCTCGGCGTCGCGACCGGCCTCGGCGACGCGGCAATCAGGCCGAAAGCGTCGCCTTCAACGTGATCTCGGGCACGCTCGCGAGCGCCTTCGACAGCGGGCAGCCGGTCTTTGCTGCGGCGGCGATCTGCTGGAACTTCGCCTCGTCGAGCTGGGGCACGGCCGCGTCGAGCTCGAGCGCGATGCGATCGATCTTGAAGCCTTCGCCGTCCTTGGCCAGTCGCACGGCGGCGCGCGTGTCGATGCGGGTGGCCGTGAGCCCCTCTTTCTCGAGCGCGAAGGCAAAGGCCATCGTGAAGCACGCCGCGTGCGCCGCGCCGACGATTTCCTCGGGGTTGGTGCCGCGCCGGTCGTCCTCGAAGCGGCTCGCGAAGCCGTAGGGATAGTCCTTGAGTGCACCGGTCTCGGTGCTGATCTGGCCCTTGCCGGTCTTGCCGGCGCCTTCCCAGCGGACGCTCGCGTGCTTTTCTGCTGCCATGGGGTTCCTCTGATTCGAAGTTGAGAAGGCTCCTGTATCGCTCGAACAGCCCCGGCTGTCTGTAGTCGCGCATCTGGCCCGATCTCGGCCGATCGACCGGACTCATGCGCCCGAGGGTTTCTCCCAGGCTTGCAGACGCCCGCGGGCGCGATGTACTATTTATCAAACGATCATTTAAGACAATGGCTTACGGCTCCGCATGCGCTGAACCATTCTCGTAGATGACAATTTATTGATTGATCATTTGTATTGGAGCCCTATGCCCGTTAGAAAACTGGGTCACTACTCGGTCAGAACATCGAAGCTCGAAGCCTCGAAGAAGTTCTATGTCGAGATCCTTGGCCTGCGCGAGGGTTATCGACCCCGCCTCGACTTTCCCGGTGCCTGGCTCTACCAGGATGAAGATGAACAGGACCATGGCGTCGTGCATCTGATCGGCACCGCCGGCGACGGGAGTGGCCTTGCCGCCTACCTGGGCGCGAGGAAAGATGACGAACTTGGCACGGGCGTGATCGACCACCTTGCCTTTCTCGCCGACGGCCTTGAGGAATTCCGGGAAAGGCTGGAGGCTGGCGACATCAGCTACCGCGAACGAGCGGTGCCGGGCCTGGGCCTGCACCAGATGTTTCTCGAAGATCCGTCGGGCATCACGATCGAACTGAACTTCCCCGTCGAAACCCTCGAGTCGACCCGATCCTTTCCTGACCCCGCAACCACCCAGCCATCTTGAGCAAGGAGAAAGTGCAATGGACTACCCGGTAAAGAACGCGAGCAGCCATCTCGAAGGCGCCGAACTGGTGGCGAGGGCGCGGGAGATGATCCCGTTCCTGCGCGAGATGGCGCCGATGACCGACGCGATGCGCCGACCGCCCGAAGAGACGCGGCTGCGGCTCAAGTCTTCGGGGGTGGCCCGCCTGTGGCAGCCCAGGCGCTATGGCGGGGCCGAAGGTGGCTTGGTCGAAGGCGCCGACATCTTGCGGGAGGTTGGCCACGGTTGCGGTTCGACGGCGTGGATCCTGGCGCAGAACCTGCAGCACAACCTGATGCTCGCGAATTGGCCAGAGCAGGCCCAGGAAGAGGTCTGGGGCTCGGCGCCCGACGCGCTCCTGAGCGGCATCCTGATTCCCGGCATCGGCAAGGCGGTGAAGGTCGACGGCGGCTACCGGCTGACGGGGCGCTGGCCCTTCGTGAGCGGGGCCGAGATCGCCGACTGGGTGATCTTCACCGGCGACTGCATGGTGGACGATTCGGGCAAGCCGAAGGAACTGCATTTCGTCGTGCCGCGCAACGAGATCACGGTCCTGGACACCTGGTACACGATCGGGCTGCGTGGTTCGTCGAGCCATGACGTCACCTTCTCCGATGTCTTCGTGCCCGAGCACAGGGCGGTCGGCATGGACGACCTCAAGGGAGACGGCCGCAGCCCCGGTTCGAAGCTCAACACGAGCTGGCTGTACAAGGCGCCGCCGTACGCGATGTTCGGCTGCTTCATCGGATGCGCCCCGCTCGGCATCGCGGAAGCAGCGGTCGAGTACTACCTCGAGAACGCACGCAAGCGCGCTTCCACCATGTCGGGCAGCAATGTCGCGAGCTTCACGACACAGCAGGTCAAGGTGGCGCAAGCCAGGACCGAGGTGCTGGCCGCGCGCCAGCTCATCTACTCGGTGCTGGCGGAAATCGAAGTGCTCTACAAGGGCGGCGGCAGCGCGAGCGTCGAGGACAGGACGCGGTACCGGGCCATTGCCACCTACGCCGGAAAGCTCGCAGCATCGGCGGTGAACCTCGTGCTCGAAGCCGGCGGCGGCGGCGTGATCTACGAGCGCAACCCGATATCGCGCTGCGCAGTGGACATGACGGTGGCCAATCGCCACATCACGCAGAACTGGGATGTCAACGCGTCGACGTACGGCCGCGTCCTGCTCGGTCTCCCGTGCGGTGTCGAGGCGCTCGACGACTAACGGAAGGAAGATCAAATGCTTCAGACATTCCCGTCCCGGACCGCGTGCGAGGTGCCTTGCGCGCGGGATGCAGAGCCGGTCTCCAAGGAATCGTTCCTGTCGGCCATGCGCCAGGCAGCGTCGCCGGTCTGCGTGGTCACGACGATGGCCGACGGCCAGCGCATGGCACTGACGGTCAGCTCGTTCCTGTCCGTTTCCGCCGATCCGCCTTTGGTGTCGGTGTGCATCAACCGGAACAGCCGCATGTGCAGCGCCATGACGGCGACCGGATCATTTGCCGTGCACATCCTCGCCGACGACCAGGCGCACATTGCCGACATGTTCGCGGGACGGCCGCGATCGGGCGAACCCTACGATTTCTCTTGCGTCGAATGGATCAGCCAGGGCGCGGGGCGTGAGCCGCTGATGGCCGGTGGCGCCATCTCCGCCGAGTGCTCGGTGGTGTCGACCACCGATGCCGGGTCGCACCGGCTCTTCATAGCGGCGGTGAAGAACCTGTTGACCAGCGAGAGAAGGCCGCTCCTCTTCTGGAACAGGCTCTACACATCGCCGTCCGCGGTCGCAGGCGCCTGACCTGAACCGCGCGGCCCGGCGCTTCGATGCCGGAATGCCGCAATAACGCTTCAGCCCTTTGCAGGCGCACTCGTGGCGCCTGCAGGGCCGAGCCATGCCTGAATCTTCAACAACGGCGAGAGAGCATCATGAAAAATCGTTGGGCCGCACTGGCAATCATCTTCATTGCGTTCCTGCAGTTCACGCTGAACTGGTTCTGCATCGTTCCGGCGTTCGGCGAGATCGCGAAAGAGATGCAGCTGTCGTTTGCGCAGGTGGGCGTCATCGTGGGCACCTTCATCGCGGGATACGGCATTGCGCACATTCCCGGCGGCTGGCTGGCGGAGCGCTATGGGATGCGCAACGCGATGCTCTTCGGGATCGTGGTCGAGACGATCGGCGCGGCCGTCTCGGCCTGGGCGCCGTCCTACGAGATCCTTCTGGCGGGGAGGCTGCTTTGCGGCGTCGGCGGCTCGGTCTTCATCGGCAGCGCCATCGGTCTTACCGCCGCCTGGTTTCGCGGCAAGGAGCTCGCCACGGCCAACGGTGTGATCCAGGGCGGGGCCTTCACCCTGGGCGCCGCCATCGGCCTGTTCGGCTGGGGCCCGGTCGTTGCATCGCTCGGTTGGCGGGAGGGGTTGGCGATCGGGGCAGGCATCGGCCTGGCGACGCTGGTCTTCGTGCTGGCACTCTTTCCCACGCCACCGAGCGGGAGCGGCGATGTGCTCGAGGGCCATCACCTGGGCAAGAACTCGCTGCGCCGCGTCTTCGGCAATCCGACGCTCTGGGTCATGGGGTTGGCACTGCTGGGCGCGTACGGCAGCTACTTCAGCGCTGCGCAGCTGTTGCCGCACTACGCGCAGACGACGCTGAACGTCGACGCCTCCGTGGCCGAAGGCATCGGTGCCATCCTGATGTTCAGCGGCATCGCGGGTGGGTTCATCGGGGGGTGGCTGTCCGACCGCGCATTCGGGCTGCTTCCCACCTTCGTGGGCGCCTGCGCGGTCGAAGCGCTCATGTTTTTCCTGATCCCTCACCTGGACCTGCTGGGCCTCCAGATCGCTGCCGCTGTCATCGGGGCTTCACTTATCGCCGCATTCGTGCCGTGGGTGTCCATTCCGGGTGAGCGCGACAGCGGCTTCCTGATCTCCGATGTACCGACGGCGATCGGGCTGATGCTGAGCATCGTTGCCGTCGGTGGCGCCACCGTCCCGCCGTTGTTCACCATGATCGCGGACGGCTGGGGGTTCGACACCGCCTGGGCCTTCCAGGGCGCCATCACGATCGGCTTTGCATTCCTGGCTTTTCTGTCCAGGCCCAAGCGGGCGGTTCGGATCAAGCCGGCCTGAGCGCCAGGATCAGCGCTTGCCGGTGTCGGAGCCGGCAAGCGCTGCGGCGCGACCGGTCGTGGAAGAGGGGTGATCTCTCCCGATCTCGCGTGAGCGCTTCAGCACCTGCGGTGCGCCCAGCAGGAAGCTGTCGACGCGCATGTCGATCACCCGATCGATGCTCTTGGGCACCGGAAGCGCATAGATCCACTTGCGCACGCCGATGTAGAACACCCCCGAATGCATGGACCAGATCAGGTCGATCTCGTCCTCCAGCTCTTCCTCGCTGGTGGGCTCCGGGATGCCGTATTCCTTGCGCATCTCGCGCGCGATCACCAGGAAGTGTCGCTCCCGCAGGCGAGAGACATAGCGCTGGTTGATGCCTTCGCGCGAGAGGCCCGCCGAAATGAAAATGCGGACCCAGTCGCTCTTCAACACGAAGCGCGCATAGTCCTTCAGGTAGCGCTTGAGCCTGGCGGCCAGCGGTTGCGTGCTGTCGGACAGCCAGTCTTCCCAGACCGGATCCCATCTGCGCACGAACACTTCGTCGTAGACGCGCTCGACCAGCGCTTCCTTGGTCGGAAAGTAGTTGTAGAGCAGCGGCTGGGTGATGCCGAGCGCGCGCGCGATCTCGTGCGTGCTCGCGCTGAAGCCGCGTTCCGCGAAAACCTGGATCGCCTTCTGCACGATCTGCTGCTCGCGCGCCTCTTTCGAAAGGCGAGGCGTGCCGGTCCCCTTCTTGCCATCCGCGGGGATCTTGCGCGGGCTTTTTTTGGCGGGGGAGGTCGGTCCTGCTTCGTTTGCTTTCATTCCAGTCTCTGTAGGGCGCGTGCCGCTGCGGCCGGTCCGGTTCTAAGTCCTTTTTCGCAGTGTAGCGGCGCACTTGCGCCATGCCGGAAACGCGACGGCGTCGCCAAGGTGACGCCCCCGGGGGCTTCCCCGATGGGAGCGGCGCGCGGCTCGGCTTAGGCTGCGGCCTGCCTTTTTTCCTTGTCTTCTTTTCCCCGCCCGACCGACCATGCAAACACGCCCGCACCACGCGTTCTGGCCCAAGCGCCTGCCGCATTCGATCACCGTGCCCGCCACCTCGCTGTGGCACAACCTGGCGACTTCGGCGGCGCGCTACCCGGACAAGGCGGCGCTGGTGTTCTTCGGCCGGGTGACGTCGTACCGCGAGCTGGCCGACCAGGTCGAGCGCCTGGCCGGTGCGCTGCATGCGCTGGGCGTGAACCGCGGCGACCGCGTGGTGCTCGACATGCAGAACTGCCCACAGCTCGTGGTGGCGCACTTCGCGATCCTGCGCGCCAACGCGGTGGTGGTGCCGGTCAATCCGATGAACCGCGCCGAGGAACTCAAGCATTACATCGTCGATCCCGACGCCAAGGTGGCCATCACCACCGGCGATCTCGCGGGCGAATTGGCGAAGGCGAGCAATGCGCTGCCGCCTGAGGAGCGGCTGGCTCACCTTGTGGTGACGCAGTTCACCGATGCCTTCGACGCCGACGCGGGCGGCGACGACGCGCCCGCGCCGGCCTGGAAGGACTGGCTCTGCACGCGCCATGCGCTGCCCGAACTCGACGGCGGCCAGGTCACGGCCTGGACCGATGCGCTCGCGGCCGGCCATGCCGCGCCCGCGCACGTGGTGGGCGCCGACGACATGGCGCTGCTGCCCTACACCAGCGGCACCACGGGGCTGCCCAAGGGCTGCGTGCACCACCACTCGAACCTGATGCACAACGCGGTGGCGGGCCAGCTCTGGGGCCAGGCGACCTCCGAGGCGGTGGTGCTAGCGGTGGTGCCGATGTTCCACATCACGGGCGTGGTGAGCATGATGCACACCGCGATCCTCGCTGGAGCCACGCTGGTCGTCATGCCGCGCTGGGATCGCGAGGTGGCCGGGCGCCTGATCTCGCGCTGGAAGGTCACGAGCTGGACCAACATCCCGACCATGGTGATCGACCTCATGGCCAGTCCCAATTTCGCAGGCTACGACCTCTCGAGCATGAACTACATCGGCGGCGGCGGTGCCGCGATGCCGCAGGCCGTGGCGCAGCGCCTGTTCGAGCAGTACGGGCTCAAGTACCAGGAAGGCTACGGCCTCACCGAAACCGCCGCGCCCTCGCATACCAATCCGTCGGACCATCCCAAGCAGCAGTGCCTGGGCATTCCGTTCATGAGCACCGATGCGCGCGTGGTCGACCCCGACACGCTGGCGGAACTTCCGGTCGGCGAATCGGGCGAGATCATCATCCGTGGGCCGCAGGTGTTCCAGGGATACTGGAAGCGCCCCGACGCAACGCGGGCGACGTTCGTGGAGTTCGAGGGCAAGCGCTTCTTCCGCTCGGGCGACATGGGCCGCATGGACGAGGACGGCTACTTCTTCATCACCGACCGGCTCAAGCGCATGATCAATGCGAGCGGCTTCAAGGTCTGGCCGGCCGAGGTGGAACTGCTGATGTTCCGTCATCCGGCGATCCAGGAAGCCTGCGTGATCTCCACCAAGGACAGCTACCGCGGCGAGTCGGTGAAAGCGGTGGTGGTGCTGCGCCCCACGCACAAGGACACCACCGAGCAGGAGATCATCGACTGGTGCCGCGAGAACATGGCGGTCTACAAGATCCCGCGCAAGGTGCAGTTCGTCGACGCGCTGCCCAAGAGCGGCAGCGGCAAGGTGATGTGGCGGCTGCTCCAAGAGGACGAGAACGCCTCGGCCACACCCGCCGCCGCCGCGTAACAGGCGGTTCGCAGGCGCGGCCCCGGGCGCTTCGCGCGGAGAATCCGTGGCTTTCGCCGCCACGGTCTTCTCTTCATCGCCTGCCATGCCCCTGCGCCTCTTTCGCCATCTGCTCGCCTGCTGTGTCCTGGTGGCCCTGCCGCTCGCGTCGCAGGCCGCTGCGCGGACTTGCCTCGTGGTCGGCATCAGCGATGGCGATACGCTCACGGCGCGCTGCGGGCGCATCGGGTCGTACGAGGAGGTCCGGGTGCGCATCACGGCCATCGACGCGCCCGAATTCTCGCAACCCTACGGACGGCGCAGCAGGCAGGCGCTGAGCCGGCTGTGCTACCTCGAGCAGGCACTCATCACCGAGCGCGACACCGACCGTTACGGCCGCACCGTGGCCGACGTGCGCTGCGACGGCCAGGACGCCGCCACCTGGATGGTGACGGAAGGCTGGGCCTGGGTGTACGACTTCCATGGCAGCGCCGCGCGGCACGGCGGCAAGCTGGACGAGTTGCAGCGCAGCGCGCGCAAAAAGCGCGTGGGGCTGTGGGCTGGCGCCAGGCCCACGCCGCCTTGGAAGTGGCGCCAGCGCCAGCGCGAGAGCCGGTCCGAGGGCTTTGCGCCGTTCTGAGCTGCCGCGCTCAGCAGGCGCCGCCGTAGAGGCAGCGCAGCGACGGCACGAAGAGCCCCGCGACAAAGCTCACCGCACACACCACGAGCATCAGCAGCGCGAACATGCGCAGGCCTTCGGCGCTCCAGCGCGGCGCGAAGATGCTGACCAGGAAGCCGGAGGCAAAGGTGCCCTCGAGCCAGGCCGCGCCGCCCCAGCGCAGCACCCAGAGCCAGAACGCCGCATCGAGCGCATGCAACGCGATCCAGAAGGCCAGCGACATCTCAGGATTCGCTGCGGCCCTGCACGTCGGCGACCACGCGTGCATTGCGCTGGAAGCTCCAGTAGGCGCCCGCCCAGTCCATCATCACGACGATGCGGTTTCGAAAGCCGATCAGGAAGTAGGCATGCGCAAACAGCCAGAAGAGCCACGCGAGCCGGCCGCTGAATCGCAGCGGACCAAACGGCGTGCCGAGGTCCACCACTGCTGAATTGCGGCCGATGGTGGCGAGGTTGCCGTAGTCGCGGTAGCGAAAGGGCACGGTGGGCTCGCCGGCAATGCGGCGCAGGATGTTTGCGGCCGCCGCGCGGCCCATCTGCTTGGCGGCAGGCGACACGCCGGGCACGGGCTTCGGCACCTGGCCGGGCGCGTGGCTCAGCGCCGCCGCGAGGTCTCCGACCACGCTGATCTCGGGATGCCCGGCCAGGCTCAGGTCGGGCTCGACCTTGACGCGTCCCGCGCGGTCGCATTCGGCGCCGGTCACCTCGCCGAGCATGCGGCCGAGCGGCGAGGCCGCCACGCCCGCGGCCCACACCACGCAGCTGCTGTCGACGCGATAGCTGCTGGGCGGCGCGCCATCGGCGCCGCCGCCTCCGGACTGCACTTCGAGGCCATCGGCATCGATGGCCGTCACGCGCGCATTGAGCCGCACGTCGACGCCGAGCCGCTCGAGCTGCTCGAGCGCCTTCTGGCTCAGGCTCTCGGGCATCGCCTGCAAGACACGCGGGCCGCCTTCGATGAGCAGCACCTGCGCGCTGCCCGGATCGATGTGGCGGAATTCGCCCGCGAGCGTGTGGCGCGCGATCTCGGCCAGCGTGCCGGCCATTTCGACGCCGGTCGGTCCGGCGCCGATCACCGCGAAGGTCAGCCGTGCGCGGCGGCGCTGCGGATCGGTCTCGATCTCGGCCGCCTCGAACGACATCAGCACGCGGCGGCGGATCTCGAAGGCATCGGCCAGCGTCTTGAGGCCTGGCGCGAGCGGTGCCCATTCGTCATGGCCGAAGTAGCTGTGCGTGGCGCCTGCGGCCACGATGAGGTGGTCGTAGGCCACGCGGCTGCCGTCGGCCAGATGCACCGCACGTGCCGCCGGATCGATCGCGCCGACATCGCCGAGCAGCGTGGTGATGCGCGGCTGCCGGCGGAACAACGCGCGCACCGGGGCTGCGATCGACGGTGCCGCAAGGCCGGCCGTGGCCACCTGGTAGAGCAGCGGCTGGAACAGGTGATGGTTGGTCTTCTCGATCACCGTCACGTCCACATCGGCGCGTTCGAGCTTGCGGGCGGCTTCGAGCCCGCCGAAACCGCAGCCGACGATGACCACGTGCGCACGGGCGGGGGCATTGGGGCTTTGCATATCGAACGGATGATACGCAGCCGCCGTGCACGCCGCCGCGTCTTGTGCCAAAGTGGCCGTCCCTTGGCCGATCGCCGGACGTTGACATTCTTCCGGGCGAGCGAGCGAGTGCGCGAACTTGTCCTACGCGCCGCCGTCACGCCGATCGGCTACAACTTCCGGCTGACCCGACTGGAGACACCATGACGCTTTCCCGGCCGATCACCCCGGCGGCGAGCGCACTGCGCGACAGGTTTCGCGAGGTGCGGGCCGCCAGCCTGGCGCTCGCCGCGCCGCTCTCGGCCGAAGACCAGTGCATCCAATCGATGCCGGACGCGAGCCCGACCAAGTGGCACCTCGCGCACACCACTTGGTTCTTCGAGACTGTGCTGCTTCAACCGCATGCCGTGGGCTACACGCCGTTCGACACGCGCCTGCACTACCTCTTCAATTCGTACTACGAGGCGCTTGGCCCGCGCCATCCGCGCCCGCAGCGCGGGCTGCTCACGCGGCCTTCGGTCGACGAGGTGCGGGCCTACCGGCGCCATGTCGACGAGGCGGTGCTCGCATGGCTCGACAGCGACATCGGCGCGCAGGACTGGGCAACCATCGAGCCGATCCTGACGCTCGGCCTGCACCACGAGCAGCAGCACCAGGAGCTGCTGCTCACCGACATCCTCCATGCGCTGTCGTGCAACCCGCTGCTGCCGGCCTACAAGCCCGCCGCAGGCCCGGCCCTGCGGCTCGCGGCCGTGCCTGTGCCCATGCGCTGGCTGTCGCGGCCGGGCGGCGTGGTGCAGGTGGGCCATGAAGGCCCGCAGCGGGGTTTTGCCTTCGACAACGAGACGCCGCGCCACGCAGCGCTGCTGCAGCCGCATGCCATCGCCGACCGGCTCGTGAATTGCGGCGAGTACGCGCAGTTCATCGCCGACGGCGGCTACCGGCGTCCCGAGCTCTGGCTCTCCGACGGCTGGGCCGCGGTGCAGTCGCTGGGCTGGCGGCATCCGGCCTATTGGCTCGATGCCGACGACCCGCGGCTCGGCGCGACGGCGCAGCAGCACCAGGCCGGCTGGCATGTGTTCGGGCTACACGGCGTGCGGCCGATGGAGCCCGATGCGCCCGTGTCGCAGCTGAGCTTCTACGAGGCCGCGGCGTATGCCGAATGGGCCGGCGCGCGGCTGCCGACCGAGTTCGAATGGGAGGCCGCCTTCGACACGCCCGGCATCTCGCAGATGACCGGCCATGTCTGGCAGTGGACGCGCTCCTCCTACGACCCGTACCCCGGGTTCAAGCCCATGCCCGGCATCGCGGCCGAATACAACGGCAAGTTCATGGTCGGCCAGCTGGTGCTGCGCGGTGGCAGCCTCGCGACCCCAGCCGGGCACACGCGGCCCAGCTACCGCAACTTCTTCCCGCCGGCCGCGCGCTGGCAGTTTTCCGGGCTGCGGCTCGCCAAAGACCTTTGAATCATGCGCAATCCCTCCAGCTCGTCGTCTTCCTTGTCGTTCGCCACGGCGCAGCAGCAGCGCCAGCCTTCTACCGATGCCCCGCTGTCGGAATTCGGCCGCGCGATGCTCGCGGGGCTGTCGCGCCGCCCGCGCAGCATCTCACCCAAGTTCTTCTATGACGCCGCGGGCTCGCAGCTGTTCGACCGGATCTGCGATCTGCCCGAGTACTACCCCACGCGTACCGAGCTGCGCATCCTCGGCGAATGCGCAGCGGAGATCGCCGAGCAGGCCGGTCCGGGCGCCGAGATCGTCGAGTTCGGCGCGGGATCGCTGACCAAGGTGCGGCTGCTGCTCGATGCGCTCGAAGCGCCGAAGCGCTACCTGCCGATCGACATCTCGGGCGAGCACCTCGAAGCTGCCGCAGAACGTTTGAAGGCCGACTATCCCGCGCTGGCCGTGCAGCCGATCGCGGCCGACTACACGATGCCGCTGGTGCTGCCCGCGCCGCTGCCGGGTGCGGGCAAGCGCGTGGGCTTCTTTCCCGGCTCGACGATCGGGAATTTCGAGCCCGACGATGCGCTGGCCTTCCTGCAGCTCGCGGCGCGCATGCTGCGCGGCGGCGGGCTCCTGATCGGCGTCGACCTCGTGAAGGCCCCCGACCGGCTGCATGCGGCCTACAACGACGCGCAAGGCGTGACCGCGGCGTTCAACCTCAACCTGCTGCAGCGCGCCAATGCCGAGCTCGATGCCGACTTCGACATCGACGCTTTCGCGCATTCGGCGTTCTACAACGCGCCGAAGCAGCGCATCGAGATGCATCTGGTGAGCCGGCGGGCGCAGAGCGTGTCGCTGTGCGGCGAGCGCTTCGGCTTCGAGGAAGGCGAGACGATCCACACCGAGTACTCGCACAAGTTCACTGTCGACGGGCTGCGGACGCTGGCGGTGAAGGCGGGGTTTCGGCCGGGGAGGGTATGGACGGATCCGGAGAGGCTGTTCAGCGTGCATTGGCTGGGGGCTTGAGTTTTTCCGAGGCGCCGGGTCTCGTCCGGGCCTCCATTCGCGCCCGGCTGTTCTTGCTCCCTCTCCCTCCGGGAGAGGGCAAAAGAGGGCCGACCTGTAGCTCGCCCGCCGGGGCGAGACCCGACCCCGAAAAACAAGCCAGTCCGCGGATGCACAATACCCCCTCGCGGGCCAAAAAAGCCAAACACAGAAGCACCCGCACCCTGGAGAGCAGAACATGAAAGCAACCTGGAACGGCGTGACCATCGCCGAGAGCGACGACACCGTGCTCGTCGAAGGCAACCACTATTTCCCGATGGACTCGCTCCACCGCGAACACGTCACCTTCAGCAACCACAAGACCACCTGCCCCTGGAAGGGCATGGCCAGCTACTACTCGCTGCTGGTCAACGGCGAACTCCTCACGGATGCCGCCTGGTACTACACCGACCCCAAGCCCGAAGCCGATCAGATCCGCGACCGCGTGGCATTCTGGAAGGACGTGAAAGTCACTGCATCGTGACCACGGCCGCCTTCGCGCCGCCGTTCGTCGCGCCCGCCGAACTCACGGCCGCGCTGCGCGAGCAGGGCTATGCGGTGCTGAGCCCGCAGGCGGTGAGCGAATGGCTCGGCATGCCGCTCGACGCACTCGAGGCGCTGCATGCCGACTGGAGCGACCTTCCGCCCGACGAATACCTGAAGGACGGCGGCCGCTACCGCACGCGGCGCCACGCATGCTTCACGGTCGAGGGCGATGCGGTGGCGCAGGTGCCGCACCGCGCGCACTGGCAGCCGGTCGAATACAACGCGCTGCATGGCGGCATGCAGCGCTGGTTCGCGCCGATGCACGAGGCGACCATCGTGCAGCCGGCGTGGCAGCGGCTGATGCAGCGCCTCGCCGAGGCCGCGAGCGGCATGCGCGGCCATGCCGCGCGGCCCTGGTTCGTCGAGGCGCACCAGTTCCGCATCGACACAGCGGGCGGCATCGGCCGGCCCACGCCCGAGGGCGCGCACCGCGATGGGGTCGATCTCGTTGCGGTGGCGCTGGTGGGCCGCAGCGGCATCAAGGGCGGCGAGACGCGCGTCTTCGAGGCCAATGGACGGCGCGGGGAGCGCTTCACCATGACCGAGCCATGGACGCTGCTCCTGCTCGACGACGCGCGCGTGATCCACGAATCCACGCCGATCCAGCCGCTCGACGAGGGCAGCGCCGGCTGGCGCGACACGCTCGTCGTCACCTGCCGCGCTGAGGGTTTCCAGGGGGATTGATCCCGCTGGTCCGAGTCCTACAGTGTCTGCCCCGGCACAGGGGTTAAATTCGAGGGCCGGCTCCGCGCGAGCCGCGCCTGTCTGTATGCGAACGAAAGTGAGGTCCGCCAATGTTCAATCACATCCTGGTTCCGATCGACGGCTCCGAAACTTCCATGCTCGCCGTCAGCAAGGCCAGCGGCCTGGCATTGGCTTTCGGAAGTCGGATCACGCTGATCCACGTGATCGACAACTACCCCTTCATCGGCGTGGGCGCCGACTATGCGCTCGGCCAGAACGAATACCTTGCCGCCGCCACGGCCAGCGCCAATGCGGCGTTGGCGCGCGGCGTGGCCGCGCTCGCGGCCGAGGGCCTGCACAGCGACCAGCGCGTGATCGACGGCCATGTGGTGCATGAAGGCATCGTCGACACCGCGATCGCCATCGCGGCCGACCTGATCGTGATGGGCTCGCACGGCCGCAGCGGCATCGAGAAGCTGCTGCTCGGCAGCGTCACGCAGCGTGTGCTGCAGGACGCGCCGATGCCCGTGCTCGTGGTCAAGGGCGGGCTGTAGCAGGCCCGCAGAGCGCGGCGAGCGTGAAGTCCGGCGCACTGCGAAAGCGCACCGGCTGCTGCGTCGCCGGATGCACGAAGCCCAGTTCGCTCGCATGCAGCAGCAGCCGTGGGGCGCGTGCACGGACCTCGTCGCTGCCGTAGAGCGCATCGCCGAGGATCGGATGGCCGATCGACAGCAGATGCACGCGCAGCTGGTGCGAACGTCCAGTCAGCGGCTCGAGCAGCACATGGGTGGCCATCATCGCCGCGCCATCTGAAGAAGAACTCACAGCGGCCGAGCCGAGCTCACGCCAGCGCGTGAGGCTGGGCTTGCCCGCCGGGTCCACCTTCTGCAGCGGACGCCGCGGCCAGTCGGCCATCAGGGGCGCATCGATGACCGACCACGCCTGCTCCTTCTCGTGTTGTACCGGCATCGCGCCGTCGACAATGGCTTCGTAGCGCTTGTGCACGAGGCGGTCCGCAAAGGCATCGCCGAGCGCGCGCTGCACCGCGGGGCTGCGCGCCAGCAGCACGAGCCCGCTGGTCGCCATGTCGAGGCGGTGCACGATCAGCGCGTCGGGCCAGCGCCGCAGGGCGCGCGCGCTCAGGCAGTCCTGCTTGTCCTCGCCACGCCCGGGCACGCAGAGCAGGCCGGCGGGCTTGTCGAGCACCAGCAGGTGGGCGTCTTCGTGGACGAGGGTGATCGCATCGAGGTCGGTCATGGCTGCGCCGGAGTGTAGAGACCTGGCGCTCGGCTATCCTCAAACGAATGTCCGGCCCCGCCCCCGCTTCTTCTTCCGCACCCAGCTTTGCCGACCTCCGGCGCGAACGGCCCTTCATGCGGCTCTGGGTGGCGCGGCTCTTCGGCACCGCAGCCTCGCAGATGCTGATGGTGGCCATCGGCTGGCACATGTACGAGCTCACCGGCAGCGCCTGGGACCTCGGGCTCGTCGGCCTCTACCAGTTCGTTCCCGCGCTGCTGCTGGCGCTGCTGGCCGGTCACGTGGTCGACCGGCACCACCGCGGCCGCATCGTGGCGGCCTGTTTCGCGGTGCAGGGCATCGTGGCGCTGGCGTTGCTGGCCGCGGTGCTGCGTCAGGGTGACTCGCGCGGCCTGTTGCTCGGCCTGTCGCTGGTGCTCGGGGCGGTGCGCGCGTTCCAGATGCCGGCGCAGCAGGCGCTCACGCCGCTGCTGGTGCCGCCCACCATGCTGCCGCGTGCGATGGCCTTCAGCTCGGCCGGCATGCAGGGCGCGATCATCGGCGGGCCCGCGCTCGGCGGGCTGCTGTTCGTGGCGGGCATGGCGGTGGTGTACGGCGCGACGGTACTGTGCTTCGCGGTGGCCTGCACGCTCGTGCTGCGGCTGCGCTATGCCCACACGCCGGCCGCGCGCGAGCCGGTCACGCTCGCCACGGTGTTTGCGGGCGTCGACTTCATCTGGAAGCGCAAGCCCGTGCTGGGTGCGGTCTCGCTCGATCTTTTCGCGGTGCTGCTGGGCGGCGCGGTGGCGCTGCTGCCGATCTATGCCAAGGACATCCTGCACACGGGGCCGTGGGGGCTCGGGCTGCTGCGCAGCGCGCCGGCGGTGGGGGCGCTGGTGATGTCGATCGCGCTCACGCGCCGACCGATCGAGCGGAACGTCGGCCGCACGCTGCTGATGGCGGTCGGTCTGTTCGGGCTCTGCATGGTGGTGTTCGGCATCTCGCGCAGCTTTATCGTGTCGCTGATCGCGCTCGCGGTCTCGGGCGGTGCCGACATGGTCAACGTGGTGATCCGGCAGACGCTGGTTCAGCTGGAGACGCCCGATGCCATGCGCGGCCGGGTGAGCGCCGTGAATTCGATCTTCATCGGCGCCAGCAACCAGCTCGGCGAGTTCGAATCGGGCGCCACGGCGGCGCTGCTCGGGCCTGTGGGCTCGGTGGTGCTCGGCGGCGTGGGCACCATGCTGGTGGCGCTCGGATGGTTCCGGCTCTTTCCCTCGCTGGCGCAGCGCGACCGGCTGGTGGTGGCGTTGCAGCCGGTCGTGCGCAGGTAGCCGCGCCAGCGTTTCAGAAGTGCGAGAACGCCGCGGGCGCGTGGAGCGTGAGATCGCCCTGCGCCTCGGCCACGCAGGGCAGGATCCAGCCCTCGGCCTTTTCCTCGGCGCTCAGCCCGGGCCATTCGATGGTGTGGCGCGTGCGGCCCGAGACCACCTGGCAGATGCAGGTGCGGCAGGTGCCGTTGCGGCACGAGCTGGACATCTCGATGCCGGCCGCCGCGGCGGCTTTCAGCAGCGTGGTACCGGCCTCGGCGTCGAAGACCAGGCCCGACGGTTCGAGCCGGACCTTCACCGCGCGGGCCGCGCCTGGTGCTGCTGCTCGCGGCGTTGCTCGCGCAGCATGAAGAGGTACAGGCTCTCGACCTTCTCGCGCGCCCACGGCGTCTTGCGCAGGAACTTGAGGCTCGATGCCACGCTCGGGTCGGTCGTGAAGCAGCGCACCGGGACCATCTCGCCCAGGCGCTGCCAGCCATAGTGCGCGGCCAGCGCGCTGACGATGGCTTCGAGCGTGAGCCCGTGCAGCGGGTTGCGCGGTTGCGCCGGCGGCGGGGGCGCCACCGGGGTGCCGGGCGCTGGCGCGTCGCTCACTTGTTCTTGAGCTTGCCGCGCGGGATCACCGCGGTGGTGAGGGTGCGCACCGGCTCGATGCCGCCGCCCACCGGTTTCGGCGGCGCGTTGTCCTTCTTCGGTTTCTTGGCTTCCTTGCTCGTGCGTTGCTGACCTTTGGCCATATGGCGTCCTTCCGATGCCGCGTGCGGCGTTGATCAGCAGGCAGTTTAGCTGTGCGGCGACAATACGCGGTTCCATCCGATTCCCCAGCATCCATGTCCGATTACGAAGTTCGCCCCGCCACCATGCGCGACGCCAAGGCTGTCGCCGAGATCCACGCCGTGGCCGCCAAGGCTGCCTACGAAGGTATCCTGCCCGAAGAAGAGTTGCGCGCGCTGACGCCCGCCACGCGCGAAGCCAAGTGGCGCGAGGCCATCGAGTTCAGCGAACCGCAGGTTCAGGTGGCGGTGCACGACGGCGAAGTCGTCGGCTTCGTCGGCTTCGACCGCTCGCGCGACCCCAAGACGCCGTCCACCACGGGCGAGATCTGGGCCATCTACGTCAAACCCGAGCACTGGGGCAAGGGCGTCGGCGTCGCGCTCTGGGACGCCGCACGCGAAGGCCTCGAGGAAGAGGGCTGCACCACCGTCACCATCTGGGTCCCGATCCGCAATGAGCGCGCCATGCGCTTCCACGAGCTCGCAGGCTTCAAGCGCGAGATGAAGACCGCCAAGACCACCGCGCTCGGCACGGTGCGCATCGAAGAAATCCGGCTCAAGCGCAGCGTCGTCTGAGCGGCTTGCGGATAAGCTCTCCGCTTCCCTGTTCAACTTCCGACTCTCTCCATGGCCTCCAGCCTGCTTCTGCTGCTTGACGATATCGCGACCGTCCTCGACGACGTCTCGGTCCTCACCAAGGTCGCTGCCAAGAAGACAGCCGGCGTGCTCGGCGACGACCTCGCGCTGAACGCGCAGCAGGTCTCGGGCGTCAAGGCCGAGCGCGAGCTGCCGGTGGTCTGGGCCGTGTGCAAGGGCTCGCTCGTCAACAAGGCCATCCTCGTGCCCGCCGCCCTGGCGATCGGGACCTGGCTGCCATGGCTGGTGACGCCGCTGCTCATGGTCGGCGGCGCCTTCCTGTGCTTCGAAGGCTGCGAAAAGCTCGCCCACAAGTTCCTGCACAAGGAAGAGCACGCGGCCGACACCGCGCGCCACGAGCAGGCGGTGGCCGACGAAGCCGTCGATGTGGTCGCAGTCGAGAAGGACAAGATCAAGGGCGCTGTGCGCACCGACTTCATCCTGTCGGCCGAGATCATCGCCATCACGCTCGGCACCGTGCAGGGCCAGCCGTTCACCACCCAGCTCAGCGTGCTGGTCGGCATCGCGATGATCATGACGGTCGGCGTCTACGGCCTTGTCGCCGGCATCGTGAAGCTCGACGACGCGGGCCTGCACCTGAGCAAGAGCACGAGCGCGGCGGCGCGCGGCCTGGGACGCGGCATCCTGGCGGCGGCCCCCTGGCTCATGAAGGGGCTCTCGATCGCCGGCACGGCGGCCATGTTCCTCGTGGGCGGCGGCATCCTGGTGCACGGCGTGCCGAAGCTCGGCCATGCGGTCGAGGCCTGGGCCGAAGCCGCGGGCGGCGTGTTCGGCACGCTCGGCTCGATGGCGGCCAATGCGGCGGTCGGCCTCGTGGCCGGCGCCGTGGTGCTCGCGGTGGTCGAGCTCGTCAAGAAGCTCCGCCGCTGAGCCTCAGCGCCGCCCCTTGGCGCGCTGCACCAGGTCGACGACCACCAGCGCCACGCCGAGCACCAGCGCGAACCAGCCGACGAGGTAGGCGCCCGCGATCATCTCGAACCACCGTGTGCCTTGCAGGAAGCGCGGCGCCAGCAGCACGGCGGCGCCGATCACGATGCAGAGGATGCCGCGGTCGCGTGTGCGGAGTTGTTTGGAGGCCATGGTTGTTTCGGGCGAAAGCGGTGTGGGTGTGGAACGGGAGGTGCACCATTGTCGCAAGGAGAGGCCGGGCAGAATCGACAGCCCGCAGACATCGAAAAGCCGCCGCCATGACCCTCGAAATTCCGAAGGACGCCCGCCCGCAGGCCATTGCCTCCATCGAACGCTACGTTCGCGAGAACATGGACGAGCCGATCGGCAATGTCGCGGCAGGGGCGCTGCTGGGCTTCTTCCTGGAAGAGATCGGCCCCATCGTCTACAACAAGGCCGTGGCCGACGTGCAGGAGCGATTGCAAGCCCGGGTGTCCGAAGTGGACCTCGAGGTGCACGAGGACGAATTCCAGTACTGGCGCAAGTTCGATCGCCAAAAAAAGAGCCGGTAAGCCATTGGGGCGCCCTTGGCGATGCGTCCAGACGTTGCAGAATCACGGGCCATGCACCACCACCGCCGCCAGCCGTCCATCCTTTCTTCCCCCGTGCTGCGCCGAACGCTCGCCGCCTTGCCGCTCGTGCTGGCGGCCTCGCTGGCCAGCGCGCAGCAGCAGAGCCCTGCCGCCTTCCCGCTCGAAGCGGTCGGCTACCTCAACGAGGAACTGCCGCGCATGGAGGCGGCCGTGGCCGCCAGGGACCGCGGCTTCTTTCACGGCGCGATCGCCCGGACCGTCGAGTTCTCGGAGCGCTGGGGCTTCAAGGTAACCGCCAACCCCGAGCTTGCGCCCTACGCGATGTGCACCTCGGCGGTGATGGACTACACGGTGGTCGGCATGTGCCGGCTCATGCCCAACGACGACGCCTGCGAGCCGGGCCTTGCATCGCGCTTCGAGGCCGAGCTGCAGCGCTGCCGCGACATCGCGGCGGCGAAGAAGTAACACCGCCCCTTCGTGGGCATCGACGGAGACATGCCATGGACTACGCGCGCTACCAGACCCTTTCCATCACCCGCCGCGGCGCCAACGGTGCAGTGCTCGACATCCAGATGCGCGCCGCCAACGGCAAGCTGCCGACTGCCGGCCACGACGGCCACCGCGAGCTGGCCGAGATCTGGCGCGACGTGGCGGCCGACGACAGCGTGCGCTGTGCGGTGCTGCGCGGCGAGGGGCAGGGCTTCTCGGGCGGCGGCGACCTTGCGATGGTGCAGGACATGACCACCGACGACGTGGTGCGCCAGCGCGTGTGGAAAGAAGCGCGCGACCTGGTCTACAACATCATCAACTGCGACAAGCCGATCGTGAGCGCCATGCACGGCCCGGCGGTGGGCGCGGGGCTCGTGGCGGGGCTCCTGGCGGACATTTCGATCGCGGCGAAGAACGCGAAGATCGTCGACGGCCACACGCGCCTCGGCGTGGCCGCGGGCGACCATGCGGCCATCGTCTGGCCGCTGCTGTGCGGCATGGCCAAGGCCAAGTACCACCTGCTGCTGTGCGAGCCAGTGAGCGGCGAGGAAGCCGAACGGATCGGGCTGGTGTCGCTCGCGGTGGACGAGGCCGACCTGCTCGCGCGCGCCTACGAGGTCGCCGACCGGCTCGCGGCCGGCAGCCAGAGCGCGATCCGCTTCACCAAGTACGCGCTCAACAACTGGCTGCGCCAGGCGGGGCCGACCTTCGACGCCTCGCTCGCGCTCGAGTTCATGGGCTTCGCGGGCGCCGACGTGCGCGAGGGCGTGGCGTCGCTGCGCGAGCGGCGGGCGCCGAACTTCGGCTGAAAGAACTCGGCTGAGGAAGGCCGCCCGATGCGGGCCTTCAGGCCGCGCGCAGCCCCTGCAGCGTCTGCAGCAGCACCACGCGCGTTTGCCCGAGCACCATGCCCTTCCATTCGTCGTTGTCGCAGTAGAACGCGTCGCGCAGCTGGCGGCGGATCTCGCGCTGCTGCGATGCGGGCGCCTCGGGGTGGCGGCGCAGCCAGGTGTCGGCGCGCAGGCGCGTGAGCACCTCCAGGTCGGGCAGGGTGCCGAACTCCAGCCCCATGGGCGCGATGCGCGCGCCGGGGCACTCGTCGTAGGCGATGGACACCACCGGCCCCGACACGTCGGCCGACGCCGAGTCGCCCGCGAACGGCGCGAACACGTCGGCGCCCCACCAGGCGTGCGCCAGCGCGAGGTCTTCGGGCGTGTTGCGCCCCGGGTAGATCTTCTCGCCGTGGCCGTAGGGGCCGAGCCCGGTGTGGATGTCGATCCATCCGATGTGCGTGGCCGCGGCCGCGTAGCTGCGCAGGATCGCGCGCATCGTGCGGTTGCTCCACGACGGCGCGGTGCCGCCGTAGAAGAGCCCGTCGGGCGAGGTGTACTGGCCTTTGGTGACGGCTTCGCGGAAGGCGCGCATGCCGTGCTGCGCGATGTAGGCGGAAAGCGCCGCCTCGTCGGCGGGCGTCGGCGGCCAGCTGGCCGGCAGCACCAGCGGCTCGACCTCGGCATAGCCCGCGTTCACCGGCAGCGGCGCGCCGAAGTCGATGTGGTTGCGGTTGAGGTCGATGTTGTCTTCATTGGTGCGGTGCAGGTGCGAGAAGCCGTGCGGGTTCACCGCATGCACCAGCAGCAGCGCCACGCCGGCCTGCGCGAGGCGGCCCAGCAGGTCCGCGTCGTCGAGCGTGGCGACCTGCGCGCCCGAGCCGCAGAAGCCCTCGGGCCCATGCGTGCCGGAGGTCACGAGCAGCAGCTTCTTCGCGTCCTTCGCGCCGATGAGTGCCAGGTCGGTGGCCAATTCCTCGCCGAGCGCACCGCGGTGCGCGGGGTGCACGAAGCTCTCGATCGCTGCGCCGCGCGCGGAGGCTGCGTCGAGGAACTTGGCGCGGGCTTCGGCATAGGTGCCCGAGAAGTGGCGGGCGCTGCCGCCGGCGGATGTCTGCATGGGAGGAACTCCTGTTGTCGTGCGCGAATCATGGTGGAAAGACGATCCCGGGCGCGCCGGCTTGCCAAGGCGCATGCCTGTGCATGGCGCGCTCGAACAGCGCCGACGCGGTCCAGCCCGCCAGCCAGCGGTGCAGGTGCGGCCACGGCTGCATGCCGAACCATGCGGCATCGACCATCGCGAACTGCCGCACGAAAGGCATGACGGCGGCGTCGGCCAGCGCCGGCGCTGCACCGAAGAGCTGCCCCGCCGGCGCCAGCAGGGCGTCGAGCCGCAGCAGGAACTGCGCGCCGCGCTCGCGCGCATCGGGGGCCGCGTCCTCGAAGCGCTGCGGGTACTTGTAGCGGTCGAGCTGCGGCTTGAAGCCGTTGTCGCACTCGGCCACCAGCGCGAGCATGTCGCCGAGCGAGCCCGTGGCCGGCGCCAGCCAGTGCATCGGGTCGCTGCGCCCGAGCGCCCAGTGCATGATGTCCAGGCTCTGGTCGATCACCGTGCCGTCGGGCAGCACGAGCACCGGCACCGTGCCCTTGGGCGAGGCGGCGAGCATGTCGGCCGGCTTGTGCTTCAGCACCACTTCGCGCAGTTCGCAGCACTGGCCGCTTGCGAGCAGCGCAAGGCGCGCGCGCATCGCATACGGGCAGCGGCGAAAACTGTAGAGGACGGGCAGCGGCGGCTGTGGCATCACGCGTTCAGCCGCTGCATTCGCCGCAGGTGCCGTGCAGCGTGAACGCGGTCCGGCGGGCGTCGATGCCGTGCTTGCGCAGTTCCCGGCCCAGCCGACTCATGACCTTGGGCAGCTCGGGATCGGCGGGCAGTGCGAGCACCTTGTGGCACTGATCGCATTCGAAGCGGTGGCCCGATGCGGCGTCCACGTGGCGCGAGAAGCGGTTGGTGCGGTCGGCACCGACGCGGCGATCGCACAGGCCGGCCTCGACCAGGCGGTCGAGCACGCGATAGACGGTCACGCGGTCGGGCCGCGTGCCGGCTGCGGCGGTGTAGGCGGCGACCAGGTCGTCGTGCGTGAGTGGCTGGGAGGCCTGCGCCAGCAGCGCCAGCACCGTCTGCGCCGCGCGCGTCACGCGCAGGCCGGCGGCGCGCAGCAGGGCCTCGCTGTCGAACGGTGCGGCGGACGGGGAGGGCTTTGGGGGCGGGCGCATGGTTTTCTCGGAACGCCATTGTGTTGCATTCTGCGGGGTCCCGGACTGGCCGGTCCGAATGCGCTAAGGTCTGGTTCCTTGAGTCCTTTCGAATACCTTTTTGCCGACGACCATGTCCCGTCCCTCCATCGAAATAGAAACCGCACCTCATCCCACCGCCGCAGTCATCGTGATGCACGGCCTGGGTGCCGACGGCAACGACTTCGTGCCGATCGCGAACGAACTCGACCTGTCGTCCGTGGGCCCCGTGCGCTTCGTGTTTCCGAACGCGCCGATGATCCCGGTCACCATCAACGGCGGCTACCAGATGCCGGCCTGGTACGACATCGTGATGTCCGACCTCGGCAAGCGCGAGGACGAGGCCGGCCTGCGTCGCTCGCAGGCAACGATTGAGGCGCTGATTGCGAACGAGAAGGCGCGCGGCATCGCGGCGGTCCGCATCGTGGTGGCGGGCTTCTCGCAGGGCTGCGCGATGGCGTTGATGACCGGGCTGCGCCACACCGAGCGGCTGGCGGGCATCGTCGGTCTCTCGGGCTACCTGCCGATCGCCGCCACGACGGCGGCCGAACGCCATGCCGCCAACCACGAGACCCCGGTGTTCCTTGCCCATGGCCGGCAGGACCCGGTGGTGCCGCTGGCGCGGGCGCTGCAGTCGCGCGACGCGCTCGCCGCGCTGGGCCACGCGGTCGAGTGGCACGAGTACCCGATGGCGCATTCGGTCTGCATGGAGGAGATCGCCGACCTGAACCGCTTCCTGCTGCGCGTGCTCGCCTGAAGCCATGGTCCCAGCTATCGAAAATGTAGCGGGCGCGCAGCATAGCGGAAGCCGGGTTTCCCTGCACGAGCAGTGCCCGGGCGGCCGTGCTACCTTCCAGCCCCTCAGGAATTGACGGGCATAACAATATGAGCAGCAGATTGCAGGAGAGGCTGGGTGCGCTCTCGGCCGCGCGGTTGAAGGGGATGCGGCGCGGCATCGAGAAGGAGAGCCTGCGCGCGCTGCCCGACGGCAAGCTCGCGCTGACGCCGCATCCGGCTGCGCTCGGGGCGGCGCTGACCCACCCGCACATCACCACCGATTTCAGCGAATCGCAGCTGGAGCTCATCACGGGCGTGCATGCCGACGTCGAGGCGGCGGTCGACGAGCTGACCCGCGTGCACCAGTTCACCTACCGCGTGCTTGATTCGCTGGGCGACGAGCGGCTCTGGGTGTCGAGCATGCCCTGCGGCCTGCCGACCGACGAAACCATCCCGATCGGGCGCTACGGTTCGTCGAACGTGGGGCGCGCCAAGAGCGTCTACCGCATGGGGCTGAGCCACCGCTACGGCCGCCGCATGCAGACCATCTCGGGCATCCACTACAACTGGTCGCTGCCCGACGTGACGAGCGACCAGTACTTCGCGTTGATCCGAAACTTCCGCCGCCACGCCTTCCTGCTGTTGTACCTGTTCGGCGCCTCGCCCGCGCTGTGTTCGAGCTTCGTGGCGGGTCGCCCCCACGAGCTGCAGCCGCTCGGCGACGGCAGCATGTTCATGCCGCACGGCACCTCGCTGCGCATGGGGCGCCTGGGCTACCAGAGCGACGCGCAGGCCTCGCTCGCGGTGAGCTACAACAGCCTCGACGGCTACGGTGCCTCGCTGCAGGACGCCCTCACGCGGCCCTGGCCCGGCTACGAGGCGATCGGCATCCGCAACCTCGGCGGCGACTACAACCAGCTGGCCACGAGCCTGCTGCAGATCGAGAACGAGTTCTACGGCACCATCCGCCCGAAGCGCGTCATCCACCCCGGCGAGCGTCCGTTGCATGCGCTGCGCGAGCGCGGCGTCGAGTACGTCGAGGTGCGGCTGATGGACCTCGACCCGTTCGAGCCCGTCGGCATCAACGCGCAGACGATGCGCTTCATCGACGTGTTCCTGCTGCAGTGCCTGCTCGCCGACAGCCCCGACGACACGCCGCAGGAAATCGCCGAACTGGCCCACAACCAGCACCTCACCGCCGCGCGCGGGCGCGAGCCGGGCCTGCGCCTGCTGCGCGGGGGCCGCGAGGTGGCGCTGGCCGACTGGGGCGTCGAGCTGGTCGAACAGTGCCTGCCGATCGCCGGGGCGCTCGACGCCGCCCACGGCGACACGCAGCACGCCGAGGCGGTGCGCGCCGCGCTGGCGGCGCTGCAGGCACCAGACAGCCTGCCATCGGCCCGCGTGCTGGCGGCCGTCGAATCGCAGTACGGCAACTCCTTCATCGGCTTCGTGCGCGACCGCTCGGAAGCCGCGCGCGCCGCGATGCTCGCGCTGCCGTTCCCGCCCGAGCAGCAGGCCGGGTTCGAGCGCATGACCGAGGCCTCGATCCAGGAACAGAAGCGCATCGAGGCCGCCGACACAATGCCGTTCGAGATCTATCGCGAGCAGTACGTGTCGCCGGCGCGGCTGGGCATCGGCCACGCGAAGCTGCCCGTCGCGGCCTGAGGCCTCAGCCGCCCAGCACCCGCTCCGTGTCCTGGCCCAGGTTGGGCGCGGGCCGGTGGATCGCGGTAGGGGTCGCGGAGAACAGGGCGGTCGGCCGCGTCACCACCGTCGCGCCTTCCGTCGGATGCGCCACGGTCTGGAACAGGCCGGTGCTCTTTGCCTGGGGATGCGTCTTGATGTTGTGGATCGAGTAGAGCTCGGCCACGGGAATGTCCATCTCGCTGCAGACGTCCATCAACTCACGCGTCGTGTGCTGTGCGGTGATGTTGCGCAGTTCCGCGTAGATGGCCTGGATGTTCCTGTTGCGATCGGTGCGGCTCGCGATGTTGAACTGGTCGATGAACTCGCCGCGTCCGAAGTGGTGGAAGAAAGCCTTCCAGTGCTGCTCCGTGTAGGGCAGCAGGGCGATGTGCCCGTCCTTGGTGGGCGAGGGCTTGCGGCCGCCCTTGAGCAGCCGTGCGTAACCCGCTTCGGCGATCGGCGGCTCGAAGCCCTGGCCACCCAGGTGTTCCGTCATGGTGAAGGCGACCATGGTCTCGAACATCGGCACCTCCACGTACTGGCCTTCGCCGCTGCGCGCCTGGTGCACCAGCGCACCGAGGATGGCGTTGGCCGTGGCCAGGCCGGCGATCTTGTCGGCCAGCAGCGTCGGTGCGTATTCGGGCGCACCGCTCTCGTGGCCCATCAGGTGCGCCAGGCCGCAGGCGCCCTGGATGATGTCGTCGAACGCGGGCTGGCCCGCGAACGCACCGCCTTCGCCGAAGCCGGTGGCGGCGCAATAGACGATGCGCGGGTTGATCCGCCGCACTGCTTCGTAGCCGAAGCCCAGCCGCTCGATCGCCCTGACGCGGATGTTGTGCACCAGCACGTCGCACCGAGCGACGAGCCCGCGTAGCTGCGCGTTGCCCGCCTCGGTCTTCAGATCGATGCACACCGAACTCTTGTTGCGGTTGATGTTCATGAAGGTCGAGCTCATGCCGGGCGAGCGGCCCACGCCATTGGCACGCATCAGGTCGCCCTCGGGCGGCTCCACCTTGATCACGTCGGCCCCGTAGTCGGCCAGCACCTGCGTGGCCACGGGGCCGAGCACCACGGCGGTCAGGTCCAGCACCCGGATGCCATCGAGGGGGCCGCGGCGCGGGGGCCTGGCCGCGGGTGCCGCGTCGGTGGGTGTCGTCTCGTTCATGGCAGGGCCTCGCGTCTCATCGTTACTACCTACAGCGGAATGCTGATGATGAATATAGATTATTGCTTGATCGCAAGCAACTTAGGAAAAACATGGATGCATTGCGCATTTCGGTCGAAGACCTGCCCGCGGAATGCGAAGCGCTTCGACAGGAAGTCAGGGCCTTCGCCCAGGAGAACATGGCCCGGTACTCGAAAGCCCAGCGGGCGCAGAACTGGTCCGGCCGCGACCCGGCGTTCACGAAAAAGATGGCGGAGCAGGGCTGGCTCGGCATGACTTGGCCGACCGACATCGGCGGCGGCGGCAAGACCATGCTCGAACGCTACGTGATGCTCGAGGAACTGCTGGCCGTGGGCGCACCGATGGGCGCGCACTGGGCCTCCGACCGCCAGATGGGCCCGCTGCTCATCCGCTACAGCCGCGACAAGCTGGCGCCCAAGGTGGTGCCCGAGATCATCCGCGGCGAGGCCTTCATCTGCATCGGAATGAGCGAGCCCGACGCGGGCTCCGACCTGGCATCCATCCGCACCCGCGGCACCAAGGTGGACGGCGGCTGGAAGATCAACGGCCGCAAGGTCTGGACCTCGGGGGCGCATCACGCGCACTACATGGTCGCCCTGGTGCGCACCAGCGACCGCGGCGACGACCGCCACGCCGGCATGAGCCAGATCTTCATCGAGATGGACCGCCCGGGCGTCACCGTGCGGCCGATCGTCTCGCAGCTGGGCACGCGCATCTTCAACGAGGTCACGCTGGACGACGTGTTCGTCCCCGACGACCACCTGGTGGGCGAGGAGGGCAAGGGCTGGCGCCAGGTGATCAACGAGCTCAAGTTCGAGCGTTCGGGCGCCGAACGCTTCCTGAGCAGCACCCAGCTGCTGCTCGAAATGCTCGACGAGGCCGACGCCGGCAACCCGCAGCAGAGCGTGGCCATCGGCAAGGTGATTGCGCGCTACGCCAGCCTGCGCCAGATGTCGCAAGGCATCGCGCTGATGATGTCCAAGGGCGAAGACCCTTCGCTGGCCGCGTCGATCGTCAAGGACCAGGGCGCGCTGCTCGAGCAGTCGCTGCCCGACATCGCCTACGAGATATTTCCCGACAAGCTGGGTGACGGCAGCGCGTTCGACCAGGTGCTGAACTTCCTCACGCTGGCGGCGCCGTCCTTCTCGCTGCGCGGCGGCACGCGGGAGATCCTGCGCGGGATCATCGCCAAGGAACTGGGGCTGCGATGAACGACGACATGATCGGCCAGACCGTGCAGCGGCTGCTGTCCAACGAAGTGACGCGCGAGCGCCTGATCGCCGTGGAAGCCGGCGCCTTTGCCGACGACCTCTGGCGCACCATCACCGATGCGGGCATGACCAAGATCCTCTGCCGCGAGGCGCATGGCGGCATCGAAGCGTCGTGGGCCGACGCCATGCCGCTGTTCCACCAGGTGGGCTACACGCAGGCGCCGGTGCCGCTCGCGCAGGCGGTGGTGGGCCAGTACTTCGCGTCGCGCTGCGGCCTCGACCTGCCGGCCGAGAGCATCGTGGCCCTCGCCGCGGGCCTGCAGACCCGGGACCTGGCGCTCGCCCGCGGCGCAGAGGGGGCGCCGAGCAGCCTCACTGGCCGCATCAAGGCAGTGAAATGGGCGCGCCACGCCCAATGGCTGCTCGTGGAGCTGGCCGATGGCATCGGCCTGGTCGACGCCAAGGGGCCCTGTGTGGAGGTGGCGCATGGTGTGGACGCCGCCTCGCTCCCGGCCGACGCGGTGATGCTCTCGCAAGCGCCCGTGGCCCACATGCTCCCGGTGCGCATCGACGGACTCGCGCAACCGCTGGAGGCAGCCTATGCCGCCGTGATCGCGACGCAACTGACCGGCGCACTCGAATATGCGCTCGACCTGGCCGTGCAGTACGTGAAGGACCGCGTGCAGTTCGGCAAGCCCATCGGACGGAACCAGGCCATCCAGCAACAGCTGGCGGTCCTGGCGGGCGAGGTGGCATGCAGCCATGCGGCCAGCGCCACGGCCCTGAGGGATCTACCCGCCCTGGCGGACAGCGAGGCTCCGCGCGCCGAGTTCAGCGCCGCGGTGGCCAAGGTGACCGCGAGCGACGCGGTGAAGACCGGCGCGTCGATCGCTCATCAGGTGCATGGCGCCATCGGCTTCACGCACGAGTACCCGCTCAACTTCGCAACCCGCAGGCTCTGGGCCTGGCGCGCCGAGGCCGGCAGCAGCTCCGAATGGGCAGAGCGGCTGGGCCGCGCCTTCATCGCAGGCGGCGCGGTTGCGTTCTGGCCGCACCTGACTGCGCGCACCTTGCCGTCGCAGGCAGCAGCACCCCCCCTCAAACCCGAAAGGACCACCGGACATGCCTGACGCCGACACCTCCCAATCCGCCATCCTGAGCAGCCGCGACGGCCACGTGGCCGTGATCGAGTTGAACCGCCCGCCGCACAATTTCTTCGACGTGGAGATGATCGCCCGCATCGGCGACGAACTCGACCAGCTGCAAGCGGACAAGGCTTGCCGCGTCGTGCTGCTGCGCGCAGGTGGCAGCGCCTTCTGCGCCGGCGCGGATTTCGCGAGGCGAGAGGGCGCGAGCGTGCCGCGCAGCGCCTCGCGCATCAACCCGATCTACCAGGAGGCGCTGCGCATCTTCAGCTTCGGCAAGCCGATCGTCGCCGCCATCGAGGGCGCTGCGATCGGGGGCGGCCTGGGCCTGGCGCTGAGTGCGGATTTCCGTGTGTCGTGCGCCGAGGCCCGCTTCTGCGCCAACTTCAACCGGCTGGGCTTCCATCCCGGCTTTGCGCTGTCGCACACCTTGCCCGCACTCGTCGGCAAGCAGAAGGCGGCATGGATGCTCTACACCGGCGCGCGCGTCGGCGGCGAGCAGGCCAAGGCCATCGGACTGGTGGACTTCCTCGTTTCCAAGCCCGACGTGCGCACCGCCGCCATGAACCTCGCGCGGGAGATCGCCGTCTCCTCGCCGCGCGCCGTGCAATCCACGCGCCGGAGCGTCCAGGGCGATTCGCTCCACCACATCCTCAGCGCGCTCTCGCGCGAGAGCGCGGCGCAGTCCGAGCAGTTCGCCGGCCCCGACCTGGCCGAGGGCGTGCAGGCGATGGCGCAGCGGCGACCGCCCGTTTTCGAAGACTGATCAGCAAGTTCACAACAGGAGGCAAGAGATATGCAACGCAGACAATTCGGCGCCAGCGTGCTGGCGGGCGCATCGGCGCTGGCCTTTCCCTCGATCGCGCTCGCGCAGCCGCCAGCGATTCGCATCGTCGTTCCCTTTACCGCGGGAAGCGGTTCCGACGAGGGCGCGCGCTTCTATGCCGAGCAGTTGTCGCGAAAGATCAACCGCCCGGTCATCGTCGAGAACAAACCCGGTGCCAGCGGCGTGATCGCCGTGCGCACGGTGCTGGCGGAACCGGCCGACGGCAACACCATCCTGCTCGGCAGCAACTCTCTGATCGCGGTGAACCCGGTGATGGTGAAGGACCTGGGCTACGACCCCTTCAAGGACCTGGCACCGCTGCATGGACTGGGCATCTCGGCCGCGGCCTTCATCACCAGCAACGACTCACCCTACAACAGCATCGCCGACGTGGCGGCGGGATATAAGGCGAAGGGCCAGCCCATTTCGGTGGGCAACTATTCCGAAGGCTATCGCCTGGTCGGCGAGTGGCTGGCCCAGGAACTCGCGATCAAGATCACGCCCGTACGCTACAAGGGCGGTGCGCCCATGGTGACCGATGTGATCGGCAACCGGCTCGACGTCGCGCTCAACGACATCACCGGCATCGCCGCGATGCAAAGGGCCAGGAAGCTGCGCGTGCTGGCCATCACCGGCGCCGAGCGCGACAGGCTGCTGCCCGACACCCCGACGATGAAGGAACTGGGGCACACCGAGTTCGAGACCTATGTCTGGTCGTCGCTGTCGATGAAAGCCGGCACGCCCGCAGACAAGATGAAGGCGTTGGCCGAGGCGATCACCGCTGTGCAGGGCACCGAGGCCGCCAAGGCGTACCAGTCGGCCCGGGCTGGTACATTCCTGTCCAAGTCACTGGCGGAGCTGGGCGAGTTCCAGCGCTCGGAATATCTGCGATTCAAACGCGTGGCCGAGCGGGCTCACATCGTCCCGTCCTGACGTTCCAAACGAAATCGGCTCGCGGGCCGATTTTTTCATGGCATCCGCCATGGCCGAGATCTGCAACGCAACACGACATCTGCTGCCCATGAAGGAAACCACAGGCCGTACGCAGGAGCAGCGCCGCGAGGAATCGGTGAACGGCATGGTGCAGGCCGCCATCGAACTGATCGCCGAAAAAGGCGTGAGCGGGCTCACCATGGCCGAAGTCGGCATCAAGGCCGGCTACAGCCGCGGGCTGGCGCACCTGCACTTCGGTTCCAAGGACAAGCTGCTGTCGCAGTGCCTCGAATACCTCTGGCGCGACTTCAACACCCAGCGCAAGAAGGGCGGCGCCGACACCACCGGCCTCGCCGGCATCTATTCGCTGGTCGACGCCTACACCCAGCGCGCGGAAGATGCCGTGAAGAGCATCCGTGCCATGTTCTTCATCGTGCTGGATTCATCGGTGGCCGATTCGTCGCTGTACGGCTTCGTGCACGACTACAACGAGAAGATCGTGGCCTATGCCGAGTTCAAGCTGAACGAGGCCAAGGCACTGGGCCAGATCGAGCAGGACGTCGATACGCAGTCGGCCGCCTTCATCATCATGAGCCTGCTTCGTGGTATTTCCGTGCATCGCCTGAACAACGCGACCATGGACGCGGGGCGGGTAAAAGACGAGATCCTGCGGATGGTGGGGAGGTGGCTGGTGCGATAGCCTATCGGCCGCCGCGGCTGTCCTCCGCTTCCCACTGGGCCCGCGCAACCATGACGACAGGCGCGGGCGCCAATCGCCTACAGGCATTGGCCTGCATCGCTCACCGTGGCTGCGCGCACCGCGGCGACCATGGAGCCATGCAGCTTCCAAGATCCCGCAATCCACACTTCAGGCGCCTGGCCGTGCCGGAGATGCCGGCATGACTGTCAAGGCCTACCTCGTCGAGGACAGTGCCCTCATCCGCGACAACCTCGTCGGGTTCCTCCATGACGTGGCCGATGCGGACGTGGTGGCCTGCGCCAGCACCGAGGAGGAGGCCGTCAACTGGCTCGACACCCACCACGACGACTGGGACCTGACCATCGTCGACCTGTTCCTCGAGCGCGGCAACGGCCTCGGGGTGGTGCGGGCCTGCCGCAATCGCCGCGCCAGGCAGAAGGTGGTGGTGCTCAGCAACTACGCGACGGCCGACATGCGCAGGCGCTCGGCCCAGCTCGGCGCCGACGCCTTCTTCGACAAGTCGGCCGAACTCGACCAGCTGGTGGCCTACTGCGACACCCTGCGTCACGCGCGCGACTGAAGGGGCGGGCGGCCGCTCGTGCCGCTGCGCTTTTCTGGGGTAAAAGAGCGACCCATGAGCAACAGTACCATCGACTTCCACGGCCGCGTGGCCATCGTGACGGGCGCCGGCGGCGGCCTGGGCCGCCAGCATGCGCTGGCGCTTGCGGCGCGCGGCGCCAAGGTTGTGGTCAACGACCTGGGCAGCGCCGCCGACGGTTCTGGCGGCTCGTCGAGCGCCGCCGAAAGCGTGGTCGCCGAGATTCGCGCAGCGGGCGGCGAGGCCATCGCCAACGGTGCTTCGGTGACGGACTTCGCCGCGGTGCAGGCGATGGTGCAGCAGGCAGTGGATGCCTGGGGCCGCGTCGACATCCTGGTGAACAACGCCGGCATCCTGCGCGACAGGAGCTTCGCCAAGATGGACCTCGCCGACTTCAGGCTGGTGCTCGACGTGCACCTGATGGGCGCGGTGAATTGCACCAAGGCCGTCTGGGCGCTCATGAACGAGCAGAAGTACGGCCGCATCGTCATGACCACCTCGTCCTCGGGGCTCTACGGCAACTTCGGCCAGAGCAACTACGGCGCCGCCAAGCTCGCGCTCGTGGGGCTGATGCAGACGCTGAGCATCGAGGGCGCGAAGAACGACATCCGGGTCAACTGCCTCGCGCCCACCGCCGCCACGCGCATGACCGAAGGCCTGATGCCGCAAGAAGTGCTCGATGCGCTCAAGCCCGAGGCGGTGGTGCCGGCCATGCTGGTGCTGGCCTCGGCGGACGCACCGAACCGCACCATCCTCTGCGCGGGCGCCGGCACTTTCGAGGCTGCGTACATCACGCTGACGCAGGGCGCCTGGCTCGGCATTGGCACCGACACGCCCGAGCAGTTGGCCGAGCGGCTCGCCGACGTGATCTCGCGCGAGGGAGAGACCGTGCCGCAAAGCGGTGCCGCGCAAGGCACCAACGAGGTTGGCAAGGCAATGAAGGCGAACGCGGCGCGGGGCTGAGCCGCTGCCGGGGCCGCGCTGCCGTTACTCGGCGATGAAACCCGGATCCTTGCGAATCGATTCGCGGTCGCGGTGGCTGTGCAGCCGCCCCAGCGTGTGGTCGAGCAGGCGTTTGAGCTTCTCGGTCGCACCGCGGAAGGCCTCGTCGAGCCCGGCGGCATGCTGGGTCACGGCCAGCGGCTGGTGGTGCGCGAGGCGCGCTTCCATCGTGCAGCACTTGTCGGCTGCGCCAGCCTTGTCGTGGTTCTCGTCGCTCAGGTGCACCTCGACGCGTGTCACCTCTCCCGCGAAGCGGCTCAGCTGTTGCTTTATCTCGGTATCGGCCCAACGCTCCAGCGTTTCCTTGTTGTCCACGCCATTGCTCGTGTTGACCTGAATCTGCATGCGAAAACTCCCTGCTCGGATGAATTGGACGAAGGCCCACTTTGCACCCGGATCGGTGCCGTCCGGCGTAGGCGTGTGCCCCTACCTGGGGACAGGCGGTGTTCAGCTCTGGATATAGGTTGTGAGCTGCGCGATGGTTTCCTCGTGGTCGGAAATGATGTCGTCCATCAGATCCTGGATCGAGATCATGCCCACCACCTTGTCGCCGTCGACCACCGGCAGGTGGCGGAACTTGCGCTGGCTCATCAGCGCCATGCAGGCACGGGTGCGGGTCTGTGGTGTCACGGTCATCACGTCGGGCGTCATGATCTCGGAGACCTTCACTTCCTTGGAATTCTTGCCCTGCAGCGCCACCTTGCGGGTGTAGTCGCGCTCGGACAGGAAGCCCACGAGCTTCTCGCCGTCCATCACCATGAGCGCGCCGACCTCGAAGCGCGCCAAGGTCTCGAGCGCGTCGAACACGCTGGCATCGGGCGAGGTGCGCCATGCGGCGGACTGGTGGCGCTTGAGCAGTTCGGAGACCGGTTTCATCGCTTGCACTCCATCTATCAAGAATTCTGGCTCGACCGACGCACCGATGCGCCGCCCTCGAGCAAATGATAGGCGCGGAAGCGCGCACGGCGATGTAAAAAACTTCTGCGCACGGCGGGGCGCGCTTGCTGCGAACTAAGGTGTCGGTTGCCTGCCCGCAAAGGCCTGCACGATCCCGGGCCACAATGCAGCCCCCGTACCTCAAGGAAAGAACACCCACCGATGGCGATCCAGTGGTTCCCCGGTCACATGCACCTGACCCAGAAGGCCATCACCGAGCGCGTGAAGGACATCGACGTGGTCATCGAGCTGCTCGATGCGCGCCTGCCGGGCTCCAGCGCCAATCCGATGCTTGCCGAGCTCACGGCCGGCCGGCCCGCGCTGAAGGTGCTCAACAAGCAGGACCTGGCCGACCCGGCGCGCACCGCCGCCTGGCTGGCGCACTACAACGCGCTGCCCGCCACGCGCGCGATCGCGCTGGACGCGAGCCTGACCACGCCCGCGCAGGCGATCGTGCGCGCCTGCCACGAGCTCGCGCCCAACCGCGGCGGCATGGCCAAGCCGATGCGCGTGCTGATCTGCGGCATTCCCAACGTCGGCAAGTCGACGCTCATCAACACGCTCACGGGCAGCCGCAAGGCCAAGACCGGCGACGAGGCCGGCATCACCAAGCTGGAGCAGCGCATCACGCTGGCCGACGACTTCTACCTGTGGGACACGCCGGGCATGCTGTGGCCGCGCATCGTGGTGCCCAAGAGCGGCTACAACCTCGCCGCCAGTGGCGCGGTGGGCCGCAATGCCTTCGACGAGGAAGAGGTCGCGCTCGAACTGCTCGGCTACCTGAAGGCGCACTATGCCGGCGGCATCGGCGTGCGCTTCAAGCTCGAAGACGACGCCGCCAGCCTCGCCGCCATGACGGACGAGGAACTGCTCGAGGCCATCGGCCGCAAGCGCGGTGCGCTGCTCGGCAAGGGGCGCGTCAACCTGCAGAAGGCAGCCGAGATCGTGATGCACGAATTCCGCGCGGGCAATCTCGGGCGCATCACGCTCGAGACGCCCGAGGAGTTCGCGGCCTGGCTGGCCGAGGGCCAGCGCATCGACGCCGAGCGCGCCGCGAAGAAGGCGGCGCGGGGCAAGCGCGGCAAGGCCGGTCCGCAAGCCACGGCAACGCCGGACGCCTGACCGGAGCAGGCCGGTGTCTTCTGAACCCGCGGATTGCAACTGGATGCAGGCGCTGGTGCGGCGCTTTCCCGAACTCGACGCTTGCGCGCTGGCCGCTCTGGCGGGCCAGGCGCAGCGCACCACGCTCGCGCCGCATGCCACGCTGCTCCCGGCGGGCGCGCCGTGGCAGCATGCTTTCTGGGTCGAACGTGGGATCCTGCGGTTGTTCTACATCGACCGCGAAGGCCGCGAGTCGAACAAGAACTTTCATGCGGAGGATGCCTTCATCTGGCCCGTGACCGATGCGCTGCGTCGCGAGCCGGCGGCCTTCTTCATTGCGGCACTGGAGCCGTCGGCCGTGCGGTGCCTGCCGTTCCCCGCGCTCGAAGCGGCCGTGGCCGGCCTGCCGTCGTGGACCGCGGTGCGGCTGCAGGCGCTCGCGGGCCTGCTCGACGACAAGATGCGGCGCGAGCAGGCCTTCCTGCAATGCACGGCGCGCGAGCGCTACGAGGCACTGCTGCGCGAGCGCCCCGAATGGACCGGGCGCATCCCGCTGAGGCATCTGGCCTCGTACCTGGGCATGACGGACGTCTCGTTGTCGCGGCTGCGCGCGTCCATGGGTCTTATCGGCGGTTAAGGCGCCGCGGCGGCGACGCTGCGACAGTGGCGCTTTTTATTCGACGAGGCACCCCATGTTCCGTTTTCCGCCGATGTCCGTGCAGCTCGGGCTGCACGCGCTCGCCGTCTTCTGCCTGGGCGTGATGGCCGGCTTCTTCTGGACCTACAGCGCCAACGTCAACTTCGCGACGCTGCAGATGGACGGCAACACCTATGCGCAGGTGCAGTCCAGTCTCAACCGAAACGTGCGCCATGCGATGTTCTTCGGCTTCTTTTTCGGTCCGCCGCTGCTGTGCGCGTTGGCGGTGCTGGCGGCATGGCCGGCATGGCGGGAGCGCTGGTTCTGGTGCCTGGCGGCTGCGGGGTTGCTGTATGCGCTGGGCATCGTGCTCTTCACCGCGCGCGTGAACCTGCCGCTCAATGCCTATACCGAGTCGTGGGACCCGCTGGCGCTGCCGTCCGATTGGGCGCAGGTGCGCGAGCGCTGGAATGCCGCGAACCTGTGGCGCGCCTGGGCCGGTTCGACGGCCTTCGGTTTGGCGCTTGCGGCGCTTTGCTTGCGCGGTCCTGTCGCCAAGGCAACTCCTCGCACCGGATCCGTCGCGGGCGCGACCGCAGGCCAAGGCTGCCGTTCGTAGAGTGGCTCCATCCACTTTTCGAAAGCGAGACCGCCATGCTCGACACCATCCAGGCCATCAACAAGATGGCTGCCTTCAACCGCTGGGCCGGCTTCGAGGTCACGCGTGCCGAAGCCGGCGAAGCCGAGCTGCGCATGGCGTGGCGCGAGGAAGACATGGGCCAGTACGCCGGCTTCCTGCATGCCGGGATGATCGGCGCGCTGCTCGACACCGCCTGCGGCTTCGCGGCCTCCACGGTGTCGGGGCGGGTGCTGGCGTCGCAGTTCTCGGTCAACTGCCTCTCACCCGCGATCGGCCGCGTCTTCGTGGCGCGCGGCAAGGTGGTGAAGGCCGGGCGCAAGCAGGTGTTTGCCGCGGCCGAACTCTATGGCCAGGGCGAAGGCGACAGCCTCAAGCTCGTGGCGACCGGGAACGCCATCCTGGTGCCGGTGGCGCCGGAGCAAGCGGCGCCGCAGCAGCCCCGCGCCGGCGCTTGAGGCCGAACAGCGGCCGAAGCCAGCCGAGGCGGCGGATCAGCCCGTCGGTCAGCAGCCAGCAGCCGCCGAAGGTCAGCGCCACGAGCAGCGTCGGCTCCAGCATCGGGCCCAGCGCCAGCGGCGCCAGCAGCACGATGCCCGCCACGATCAGCGTCTGGTGCAGCATGTACCAGGGAAAGACCGATTCGTTGGCCCAGCGCAGCCACGCCCAGGGCCGGTTCAGGTGGCGGTATGCATGGCCGAGGATCGTGGCGAGCGCAGACCACAGGTAGAGCATGCGCAGCAGATCGATCACCGCGGGCGGCGGCGTCCCGGTGCGGAGCCTTAGCAGGACGAAAGCACCGAAGGCCGCGGCCGCGAGCGCAAGCGAGGCCCAGCGCAGGCGCTCCAGCTCGCGCCAGATGCCGCTCGCCATCTCTGTGCCCATCCACCAGCCATACAGGAACACCGTGAAGTAGATGCCGTGCAGGTAGACGTCGTGCACGAGGTCGTGCGTGGGTGGAAAGTGCCGGGCCAGCAGCATCGTCCACGCCACCAGCGGCAGGGCCGGCAAGAGCATCAGCTTCGCACCGCGCAGCCCGTTGAAGCCGTCGCCGAGCCGGCGCCCCGCGCGCGAACGCCAGAGCGGCAGCGTCAGCGCGACCAGCGCGGTGTAGGCGAACAGATAGGGCAGGTACCAGAGATGGTTCCAGGTGATGCCGAACGCCGCACCCGTGAAGGCGTCGGGCGGCCAGGGATCGTTCATCGGCAGGTAGCGCAGCAGGAAGGCGCCGAAGCCCGGCGCGACCAGGCCCCTGGCCATGCCTTCCGCATAGGCCTGGTACGGCACCACTACCGCCATGCCGAAGGCCAGCGGCAGCATCAGCCGCAATCCGCGGCCCCGCAGCAGCTGCCAGGTGCCCTGGCCGCGACACAGGAAAGCCAGCGACACGCCAGAGATCAGGAACACCAGGTCCATGCGCCAGATGTTGAGCGCGCGCATCGGCCACTGCAGCCATTCGGCCGCGTGCGGGCTCTTGAGGTGCCAGGGCCAGTCGGCCACGTAGTACATCGCCACGTGGTAGAGGATCACGAGCCCGAAGGCGAGTGCACGCAGCGCATCGATGTCGTGGCGGCGCGAGGGCGGGGCGGGGTTCGGATTCATGCGCTGCATGGTGGCGCCTCCCCGCCCGCTGCGGGCTGCCCGGTGACGAAGCGGCGGGCTTTTGTGACGAGCGGTGGCCAGCGAGGGACGGAATTCACCGGCCCCGTAGCCCGAAGGTCGCGAGAATGCCGGCCATGAGCGATGCCTCCCGCAACCTGTACGAGCGCTACGAACCCGTCCGACGGCGCGTCGAGGTGGGTTTCTGGATCGTCTTCATGGCGCTGCAGGCGCTTTTCAACACCACAGTGGCGCTGGTCGACGCGCGCGACCGCTCAGTGCCGCGCGCGGGTTGGGAGATCGTGACCTGGGAGGTCTCGAGCCATCTGGTGCTGTTGGCGCTGGTGCCGGCCGTGGTCGCGCTCCAGCGCCGGCTTGCGCCGCTCGCGCGCAACCGGCTGCTGCACTACCTGGCCTGGCACCTGGCCGGCAGCGTGGTGTTCAGCCTGGTGCACGTGGCCGCGATGTTCGCGCTGCGGGCCCTGGTCTATGCGGCCGCCGGCGAACGCTACGACTTCGCTGGCTGGACCGGCCGCTGGGGCTACGAATACCTCAAGGACGTGCGCGCCTACCTGGCGATGGTGTTCGGAATCTGGGTGTACGGCGTCTTCATGCTGCGGCTGCAGGGCGAGGCGCGCGTGCTCGATGCGCCGGAGCCGGCGCCATCGACAGCGCCCGAGGAAAGGCCAGCTTCGGCGGCACCGCCGCCACCAGCGCGGCCGGAGCGCTTCCTGGTGCGCAAGCTGCGGCGCGAATTCCTGATCGCCGCGGGCGACATCGACTGGCTCCAGGCCCAGGGCAACTACGTCGGCCTGCACGTCAACGGCCACGACTACCTGCTGCGCGCCACGCTGACCGACTTTCTGGGCCAGCTCGATCCGGCGCTCTTCGTGCGCGTGCACCGCAGCCATGCGGTGAACGTCTCGCGCGTGAAGGAGATCGAGCCGCTCGACGGCGGCGATGCGCGGCTGCACATGCACGACGGCAGCACCGTGCCCTGCAGCCGCCGCTACCGCGAAGCGTTGCGCGGCACGGCCGCCTGAAAACCGGATGCGGGCGCACCGCGATGCGGCGCCCGTTTCGGTGCGCGCGCACCACAGAGACGCTCTTTGGGCACCGTTTTTGCTTCTGCGGTCCGCCGTGCTGCCGAATGGTGGCGCGGCGCACCAAATCCAACCACAACAAGGCAAGAAGCTCCAATGGACGCACTCAAACAGGGCGCAGACGCGCTGTTCATCCTTCTCGGCGCGATCATGGTCCTGGCCATGCACGCGGGCTTTGCCTTTCTGGAACTCGGCACCGTGCGCAAGAAGAACCAGGTCAACGCGCTCGTGAAGATCCTGGTCGACTTCTCGGTGTCGACCCTCGTCTACTTTCTCGTGGGCTACGGCGTCGCCTACGGTGCCCATTTCTTCGTGGGCGCGACCGAACTGGCGGCAAAGAGCGGCTTCGAGCTCGTGAAGTTCTTCTTCCTGCTGACCTTCGCGGCGGCCATCCCGGCCATCATCTCGGGCGGCATCGCTGAGCGCGCCAAGTTCTGGCCGCAGCTCATCGCCACCGCCGTCATCGTGGGCCTGGTGTATCCGTTCTTCGAGGGCATCGCCTGGAACAAGCATTTCGGCATCCAGGCATGGATCGCCGCCGTCACCGGCCATGAATTCCACGACTTCGCCGGGTCGGTGGTGGTGCATGCGATGGGCGGCTGGCTCGCGCTGCCGGCGGTCATGCTGCTCGGCGCCCGCCGCAACCGCTACCGGGGCGACGGCTCGCTCTCGGCGCACCCGCCGTCGAACATCCCGTTCCTCGCGCTCGGCGCCTGGGTGCTCTGCGTGGGCTGGTTCGGCTTCAACGTGATGAGCGCGCAGACCATCGACAAGATCTCGGGCCTGGTCGCCGTCAACTCGCTGATGGCAATGGCTGGCGGCACGCTGGTGGCGCTGGCCATGGGCCGCAACGACCCCGGCTTCGTCTACAACGGCCCGCTCGCGGGACTGGTCGCGGTGTGTGCGGGCTCCGACCTGATGCATCCGCTCGGCGCGCTGGTGGTCGGTGGCGTGGCGGGCGCGATCTTCGTCGCCATGTTCACGCTCACCCAGAACAAATGGAAGATCGACGACGTGCTCGGCGTCTGGCCGCTGCACGGCCTGTGCGGCACCTGGGGTGGCATCGCGGCCGGCATCTTCGGCACGCAGGCGCTCGGCGGCATCGGGGGCGTGAACGTGGGCGCGCAGCTCATCGGCACCGCGATGGGTGTCGCCTGGGCCCTGGTGGGCGGCTTCGCGGTGTACGGCGTGCTCAAGGCGACCATGGGGCTGCGGCTCACGCAGGAAGAGGAATACGACGGCGCCGACCTGTCGATCCACCACATCTCGGCCACGCCGGAGCGCGAAGTCAACTGGTGAGGCTCATCAGCACTTCTGGAAGCGCTTGCACTCCGCCGCGGCGCGCAGGGCGACCACGGTGTTCTCGCCGTCGATGCGGCGCGCGACGAACTCCACGGGCGAGCCATCGGGGATGCCATCCAGCAGCGCGCGATCGGCGAGCCTGAAGGTCTGCGTGGAAAACGGCAGCTTGGCGCGCGGCAGCAGCGTGAGGCGGACGTAGGGCTTGCCGGCGTCCTCGTGCGCGGCGACGAAGCGCGCGCGCGTGAACACCGGTTGCTGCTGTGTTTCGGCCGCGGGCGGGTCCGGTCGCCGAGCGGCGTCCTGCGCGTTGGTGGCCGTGGCCAGCACCAGGCTGAGCCAGGCAATCGACAGGTGGCGGGGCGACGGGAACGGCATGCGCGGGCTCCGTGGTGTTGCGGGCATCGCATTGTCGATCGTGCAAGCTTCGGCAAAGCCAAAGCCAAAGACGCAGGGCGGCGGCTGTAGCAAACTCGCGCCACATCCGCTCCTTCACCACCGGCCGCCATGACCCAGACCCCGCCCACCTTTGAAGTCCTCCCGCGCGATCTTTCCGCCTACCGCGAGGGCAATGTCGGCATCGACTACGTGCACCGCTTCGAATCGGGCCGACCCGGCCCGCACGTGCTCATCAACGCGCTCACCCACGGCAACGAGATCTGCGGCATGACGGCCGCCACGCACCTGCTCGACAACGCGGTGCGACCGAAGATCGGCACGCTCACGGTGAGCTTCGCGAACATCGACGCCTACGAATCGTTCCAGGAAGCGTCGCCCTACGACAGCCGCCAGATCGTGCACAACCTCAATCGCGTCTGGTCGCCCGAGTGGCTCGACGGCGCCGAAGACAGCCCGGAACTGCGCCGCGCGCGCATCCTGCGGCCCGTGGTGGAGGCGGCCGACCACATTCTCGACATCCATTCGACGAGCCAGCCCGTGGTGCCGTTCTGGGTCTACCCGGCCTTCGAGCGCAACGCCAGGGTCGCGATGGCGATCGGCCACCCGCCGGTGCACCTCGTGATGCCCGACGGCCTGGGCTCGGGCACGCCGCTGATCCAGTACGGCCGCCATGGCGGACCCGACGGCGAGGGCGTGGCGATGGTGGTCGAGTGCGGCCAGCATTTCCTACGTTCCGCATCGGACCTGGCCACCGAGGTCGCCCATGACTTCCTGGCCTTCTTCGGCCTCATCGACCCGCGCCCCGACACCCCCGCACCGGGGCCGCAGCGGCGCTTCCAGCTGCTGCAGACGCATGTGATCCAGAGCGAGGACTTCGCCTTCGTGCGTCCGCTGATCGGCTTCGAGACCTTCGCCAAGGGAGAGCTGATCGCCACCAATGGGCCCGAGGAGATCCGCGCGCCCGTGGACGACTGCACGGTGTTCATGCCCGCGCAGAAGGTGATCGTGGGACGCGAGGCGGTGTATCTGACGAAGCCGATCTGAGCGGCGGGCACGAGGCGCAGTCTCGTGCGGTCTCGTCAGCCCCCAATGAACAGCGCCGGGTCCACCATCGCCCGGTTCAGCATCACCGACCAGTGCAGGTGCGGCCCCGTCACGCGGCCGGTCGCGCCGACCGCGGCGAGCTGTTCGCCGGTCTTGAGCAGGTCGCCCACCTTCACGTCGATGCGGCTCAGGTGGCAGTACATGGTCAGGAGGCCGCCGCCATGGTCGAGCCAGACGGTGCCGCCGTTGAAGAAGTAGTCGCCGGTGTCGATCACGCGGCCGGCGAGCGGCGCGACGACGGGCGTGCCGGTGGCGGCGGCGATGTCCATGCCGCTGTGCGGATTGCGCGGCTGGCCGTTGAACACGCGGCGCAGGCCGAACGAGCCCGAGCGCCGGCCGGGCACGGGCACGCGCATCTGCAGCGCGGCGTCGGGGCGCAGCGCGGTGCGGGTCGCGGTCACGGTGGCGAGGTGGTCGCGCTCGCGCTCGAAGCGCGCCTGGTCCTCGGCCGAGAGGTCGACGGTGCGCGGCGCCACGTTCAGGCGCTGTTCCCGATATCGCTTGTCGGCCACGGTGTAGGCGACCTGCCGGTCGCTGCCGTGGTCGGTGCGCACCGTGATGTGCGCCTCGCCGGGCGTGGCCGCGAGGGGAATGCCGACGATGGCGGTCCATTCGATCGCGTCGCCCAACACGAGCAGCGGCTGCTCGCCCGAGAAGGCCGCCGGCCGCTCGGTGGCGGGTCCGAGCGACAGGCGCGCCACGCCGCCGGGCACCTGGCTGGGCTGTGGCCAGACGCCGGCGTGCGCCGGCTGTTGCCTTGCCGGCGCGGCTGCGGAGGCTGCGGGGACGGCGAACAGGCCCAACGCGCCGAGCAATGCCAGGCGGCGGGTCAGTGCGGGGGCGAGAAGGTCGGGGGCGGTGTGGGGTCGGATGTCGTGCATGGAGATCGAATAAAAAAACTGCTGCAACCTGCAACGCATTGCCGCCTGCCGCGCTACGCGCGCCAGGCGCCCGGCGCCAGGCCCTCGAGCGTGTGCGGCCCGATGGCCACGCGAACCAGGCGAAGCGTGGGCAGGCCCACGGCGGCGGTCATGCGCCGTACCTGCCGATTGCGGCCTTCGCTGATCGCAAGTTCCAGCCAGGTCGTCGGAATGTTCTTTCGCTCCCGAATGGGCGGCTGGCGCGGCCATACGTCGGGGGTGGTGTCGAGCACGCGGGCGCGGGCCGGCCGCGTAGGACCGTCGTTGAGCTGCACGCCGTCGCGCAGCGCGGCCAATGCGGCGTCGGTTGGCATGCCTTCAACCTGCACCCAGTAGGTTTTCTCCAGCTTGAAGCGCGGATCGGCGATGCGCGCCTGGAGCCGGCCATCGTCGGTGAGCAGCAGCAGGCCTTCGCTGTCGGCGTCGAGGCGGCCGGCCACGTACACACCCGGCACCTCGATGAACTCTTTCAACCCCCGCCAGCGGCCCTCGGGCGTGAACTGGCTGAGCACGCCGTAGGGCTTGTTGAAGCGTATGAGCAAGGTCGCTTTCTGTCTTGCCTACTTGCTCCAGCCGTCCCGCATGCCGGCCGCCCGGTTGAACACCCGCTTGCCTGCCGCATCGGCCTTGCTGTCGGCCACGAAATAGCCATGACGCTCGAACTGGATGGCCACGCCGGGCTCGGCCGTCGCCAGCGAAGGCTCCACGTATGCCGGGCAAACCTGCAGGCTCTGCTTGTTGAGCTCGTCGAGCAGTTCGCCGCTGCCCGGATTCGCCGCGGCGAAGAGCCGCTCGTACAGCCGCACCTCGGCCTGCAGCGCATCGGCCGCGGCCACCCAGGTGATGTTGCCCTTGACCTTGACCGCGTCGGCGCCCGGCGTGCCGCTCTTGGTGTCGGGCACCAGCGTGGCCTGCACCTCGACGAGCCGGCCTTCGGCGTCGCGCGTGCCGCCGGTGCATTCGATGACGTGGCCGTACTTGAGCCGGACCTTGTTGCCGGGGAACAGCCGGAAGAAGCCCTTGGGTTGCACGTCCTCGTAGTCGGTGCGCTCGATCCAGACCTCGCGGCCGAGCTTGAACGCGCGCTTGCCCATTTCGGGATGGTGCGGGTGCACGGGCGCCGAGCACTCGTCGAACACCTCGTCGCCCCCCATCAGTTCGCCCCAGTTGGTGATGACGAGCTTGACCGGGTCGAGCACCGCCATGGCACGCGGGGCTATCGGGTCGAGCGTGTCGCGCAGCGCGGCTTCGAGGCTCGCATAGTCGATCCAGCCGCCCGACTTGGTGGTGCCGCTGCGTTCGCAGAACAGGCGCAGCGCCTCGGGGGTGTAGCCGCGGCGGCGCAGGCCCGCGAGCGTGGGCATGCGCGGATCGTCCCAGCCGTCCACGTGCTTCTCTTCGACCAGCTGGCGCAGCTTGCGCTTGCTCGTGAGCACATGCGTGACGTTGAGCCGCGCGAACTCGTACTGGCGCGGATGCGGGCTCGCGATCAGGCCGCCTTCGGCCAGGCGGTCGAGCAGCCAGTCGTAGAAGGGGCGCTGGTCCTCGAACTCGAGCGTGCAGATCGAATGGGTAATCTGTTCGAGCGCATCCTCGATCGGGTGCGCATAGGTGTACATCGGGTAGATGCACCACTTGTCGCCGGTGTTGTGGTGCGTGGCGCGGCGGATGCGGTAGAGCGCCGGATCGCGCATGTTGATGTTGGGGCTCGCCATGTCGACCTTCGCGCGCAGCGTGGCGGCGCCGTCGGCCAGCTTGCCGTCGCGCATCTCGCGAAAGCGCGCCAGGTTCTCTTCGGGCGTGCGGTCGCGGAACGGGCTGTTCCTGCCGGGTGTGTTGAAGTCGCCGCGGCTCGCGCGCATCTCGTCGATGCTCTGCTCGTCGACGTAGGCCAGGCCGGCGCCGATCAGGTATTCGGCCGCGCGGTACATGAAGTCGAAGTAGTCGCTCGCGAAGTACTCGTGCGGCTGCAGCGTGCCGGGCGCGCTCGGGCGGTCGGCGAGCAAGGTTTCGTAGCCCAGCCACTGGACCGCATCGCGGATCGCGTCGACGTATTCCTGCTCTTCCTTCTCCGGGTTGGTGTCGTCGAAGCGCAGGTGGCAGACGCCGCCGTATTCGCGGGCCAGTTCGAAGTTGAGCCAGATGCTCTTGGCGTGGCCGATGTGGAGGTAGCCGTTGGGTTCGGGCGGAAAGCGCATGCGGACCTTGGCCGGGTCGGGCATGCCGTCGGCATGATGGGCGGCGTCACCGGGCGAGCCGCCCCATTGGCGGCCGGAATAAGCCCCCTGCGCGAGGTCGTTCTCGATCACGTGGCGCAGGAAATTGCTCGGGGCAGCGGCGGTTTTCGCGCTGTCTTTGTCGGTCGGGGAGGTCATTGCGGCATTCTAGATTGCGCTCTTTTGCCGTTACCTTTGGCAACGTTCTTCACATTCGCGCGGGCAACCGGTTTGCATTTGGCGCGTTCAATACCTACATGGGCGGCAACGCCCCAACCAGGAGTTCCAGATCATGAGCCTCACACGTTCAACCTTCTTCAAATGGACCGGCGCAGGTCTCGTGGCCTTCGGCGCCTTGTTTGCGGCCACTTCGGCCAGCGCCCGCGGCGACGTGAGCTGGTCGATCGGCGTGGGCATCCCGGGCGTGGCCGTGGGTGTGGGCGCCCCGGCCTACTACCCGCCGCCGGCGCCCGTGTACTACGCGCCGCCCCCGCCGGTGTACTACCGCCCGCCGCCGCCGGTCTATTACCGTCCGGCCCCGGTGTACTACGCGCCGCCGGCCTACTACGCACCGCGCGGCCACTACCGCCATCATCGCCACCACCGCCATCAGCACTGGCGTTGAGCGGTGCGGCATCGCCAGACGGTGCCTTCCCGCAAGATCAGAAAGCCGGTCCCTCGACGGGGCCGGCTTTTTTCATGGCCGTTTCACATGGCGCGAAACAGATGGGCATAGAGCCGGCTGACGGGGATCTTCTCGGGCCGGCCGCGCAGCGCGAGATTCAGCTTGCCGGCCTCGTCGCGGTGCACTGCCTCGATGGCGGCGCTGCGCACGACCACGGCGCGGTGCACCTGCCAGAAGGCCTGCGCATCGAGCTGGGGCAGCAGCTGCTTGAGTGGGGTGCGGATGAGGTATTCATGGCGCTCGGTGAGCACGCGCACGTACTTGTCCGCGGCCTCGAAATACAGCACCTCGTCGACCGGCACCATGCGCACGGTGGCGCCGCCGGTCTCGCTCGCCGCGATCATCCGCAGCGGCGCCGCGACGGGTGACTGCGCGGGGGGGCCACCGGCACCGGCACCGGCGGCGAGCAGCCGCCGCCACTGCGCGAGCGTCTGCTCGAGCGTTTCGTCGCTGGCGGTGGCGGTAGGGCGCTGGGTGTCGAGCGCCAGCCGCAACCGCTGCACGGTCTTCTGCAGCCGCGCGGGCTGCACGGGCTTGAGCACGTAGTCGATGGCCTGGGTCTCGAAGGCGCGGGCGGCGTATTCGCCGTAGGCGGTCACGAAGACGAGCTGCGGCAACGGCGCTTCGTCCGCCGGCCAGCGGTCGGCCAGTTCGGCGGCGGCGCCGAGGCCGTCCTGGCCGGGCATGCGGATGTCGAAGAAGAGCACCTGCGGCAGCAGGCGCAGCGCCTCGTGCACTGCGGCGTTGCCGTCGCGCGCGATCGCGAGCACCTGGAGTTCGGGCCAGGCCGCGGCGAGTTCGGCCTGGAGGGCCTGGGCGAGCAGCGGCTCGTCTTCGGCGATGAGGGCGGTGGGGTTCATGCGTGGGGCTGCAACGGAAAGCGCAAGGTGGCGCGGGTGCCGCCCGCGGGGCCGGTCGTCAAGTCCATGCGGCCCCGGTCGGCGTACATGGCAGCGAGCCGCTCCCGAACCTGGCCGAGCCCGAAGCCGCCGCCATCGCCCAGCGCGCCGGGGTGTGCAGCATCGAAGCCCCCACCGGTGTCGCTGACTTCGATCACGAGCTCTGTGTCGATCCGCCGCGCGCGCACTGCGATCTCGCCGCCTTCGACCTGCGGCTCGAGCCCGTGGCGGATGCTGTTCTCCACCAGCGGCTGCAGCAGCAGCGGCGGCACGGCCGCGTTGCGCAGCTCGTCGGGCAGCTCGAGCGTGTAGCGAAGTCGCTCGCCCATGCGCACCGACATCAGTTCGAGGTAGTCGGCCAGCCGGTCGAACTCGGCCGCGAGTGGGTGCGAGAGCGCGCGCGAGCCGCCGAGCGTCATGCGCAGGTAGCTGTTGAGGCGGTCGAGCATGGCCACGGCCCGCGGCGGATCGGTGGCGATCAGCACGCGCAGGTTGGCCAGCGTGTTGAACAGCATGTGCGGCTCGAGTTGGCTTTCGAGCAGCTTGAGCCTCGCCTCTGTGGCATTGCGCTGGGCCAGATCGAGCTGCTCCTGCATGTACCGGCCCTTGCCCAGGGTATAGAACAGGTACGACATGCCGGCCGTGGTGCCCAGCGTGACGGCGATGGTGGCGATCAGTTGCGCCCGGCCGAGCTTGTAGAACGTCAGTATCGGTCGCCCGCTCCATGCGTCGCCGATGGTCTGGCCGACGAGGAAGCCGATCGTCACGCTCACGGCCACCAGGACGATGCCGCGTGCGCCATGGGGCCAGCGAACCTGCTGGCCGCGGGTCAGCAGCAGCCGGCCCATGTCGATGAACAGCCAGCTCACAAGCCCGATCGAGAGCGAGTAGACGAGCTGCTTGTCCCAGGCGCCGTCCGGCCCGTGCATCGTGGCGGCCATGACGGCGGCGATGACGCAGCAGCAGGCCGCCGTGATCAGGCCGTGCCGCAGCATGCTGCGCAACGTGTCGGCACCGAACAGCGGGGCCGGCATGGGCGCCCCGCCTGCTACCAAGGATCGCCTCCCTGCAGCGCACGGCGTTCGCGCGCCACGAGCCGGTCGTACACGCCGCCACCGGTGGCGACGAACCAGACCACGGCGCCGTGGATCAGCAGCCCGAGGCCCCAGCCCAGCAGTGGGTACACCGCCCAGCTGTGGCCGCGCGAGGCCGAGAGGGCGACCAGGCCGAGGTTCACCAGCACATAGACGAAGGCATGGATGAACCAGCCGAGTTTGGCGCCGGCGCGGCGCCGGGCGAGCCGCTCGAGTTCGGAGGCAGAAGCGTGGGTGTGGGGCTGTGCAGGGTTCATGACGGTTCTCCGTGAGGGGGTTGAAGAAAAATGTCGATGAAGCGGCTGGCGATCTTAGGCCGGGCGCACTTCGGGTGCCATGGCGGCGGTGCGGAGCGCCAGTTTCCACAGGCGCAGGGCCCGCGCGGCGAAGATGCCGCTGAAGGCGCCATACAGCATCGGAATGCCGACCGCGAAGGCGGCCTGTCGGTGCAGCGCGGGGTGCAAGGCCAGCGCCACGCCGACCGCATACTTGGTGAAGAAGATGCCCATCATCAGCACCAGCGGCACGGCGCTGCCGGGCAGGTGGAAGCTGCGCGCGGCGGGGTCGTAGCGGACGCCGGCGGGCAGTGCAGCCTGCAGCACCGCCAGGCCCATGGCGGCCGCCGCGAGGCTCCAGCCGAGCAGGGCACCGGGCGAAGGGCCGAAGGCCGTGAGCACGCCCGCCAGCGACAGGCCGGTCATGCCGACCGACACCGCGGTCAGCCGGCCGAGTCCGCTGCGGCCTGGCAGCAGCTGCCTTGCGCCCAGCCACAGCAGGAGCACGAAGACGGCGAAGACCCACTTCGGGGGGTGAAGAATGATCTCGAGCAGCATGGCGGTTCCAGAAAGAAAGCTTCGATGGAGCGGACTGTGCCGATCGGTGGCCGGCGCGGCCATCGGCGTGCGACGAAATGCGCCACGGCGGCGCGAGGCGCGGCGACGGTGTGCGAAACGTGGGCATTCTTTGCAGCTTTACCGTCGCTTTACGGTCCGACAGACAGGCGCGCTACGATCCAGCGGTCCACTAGCGGCTGTACTGCGCACTGCCCCACCCCATGGAATCACCGACCTCCGAGCCTTCTTCCGGCGATTCGCCTGCTGCCCCACCGGCACACCCCGTCCCTTCTCCCTCTCCGCGTCCGCCTTCGCGCCGCCGGCGCTGGCTGGGCAGCCTGCTCGCGCTGCTGTTGCTGCTGGCTGTCGGTGCGGGGGCCTGGTACCTCATCAACCGCAAAGACAGCGCTGCAGGCGCGTCGCGCTTCGGCGGCGCGACCGTCACGGTCGGCCATGCCGCGGCGCGCGAGACCGAGCTGCCGGTCACCATCGATGCGCTCGGCACCGTCACGCCGCTCGCCACCGTCACGCTCCGGGCCCAGGTCGGCGGCGTGCTGACCGAGGTGATGTTCACCGAAGGCCAGACCGTGGCCAAGAACCAGCTGCTCGCGCGCATCGACCCGCGCCCCTACGAGCAGGCGCTGATGCAGGCCCGTGGCACCCGGGAACGCGACGAGGCGCAGCTCGCGGCCGCGCGCGTCACCCTTGCGCGCTACCGCACGCTGCTCGGGCAGGACTCCATCGCGCGGCAGGAGGTCGACACCCAGGCCGCGCTGGTGCGGCAGCTCGAAGGCACGGTCACCACCGACCGGGCCGCCGAAGCCTCGGCCAGGCTGAACCTCGACTGGACCCGCATCACCGCCCCCGTGGCCGGCCGCATCGGGCTGCGCGCGGTCGACCCGGGCAACACCATCACCGCCAACGCGACCACCGGCATCGCGGTCATCACGCAGATGAACCCGATCGACGTCCAGTTCTCGGTGCCGCAAGACCGCGTGCCCGACATCCAGGCCCAGCTCGCGCGCGGCGAACCGCTGCCCGTGACCGCGTTCGACCGCACGCGCGCGGCGACGCTCGACACCGGCACCTTCTCGACGCTCGACAACGTGGTCGACACCACCACCGGCACCGTGAGGGCCAAGGCCCGCTTCGCCAATGCGCAGACCACGCTGTTCCCGAGCCAGTTCGTCAACGTGCAGCTGCTGCTGCGCAAGCTGCGCGCCGTGGTGGTGCCGGTCACGGCGGTGCGCACCGGCCCGAATGGCGACTACGTGTATGTGATCAACGAGGACCGCACGGTCTCGATGCGCGCGGTGAAGCGCGGCGAGGCCAATGCCGAGGTGGTAGCGATCACCTCGGGCCTGCGTGCCGGCGAGAACGTCGTGACCGAAGGCGGCGACCGCATCAAGGACGGCGCGGTGGTGCAGTTGCAGGGTGATCGGCCCGGCGCCGGCCCGCGTGGCGGTGCGGCCGGCCCGCGTGGCGCGGCATCGGGTCCGCGTGGTGGAGAGCGCCGTCGCCAGCGCCCGCCGCAGTGATCGAGGTTGAGGTGCCCGCGCGATGAGCCCGTCCCGTCCCTTCATCGAACGGCCGGTGGCCACGGCACTGCTGATGCTGGCCATCGTGCTGGCCGGCTTCGTGGGCCTGCGGCTGCTGCCGCTGGCCGCGCTGCCGCAGGTCGACTACCCGACCATCCAGGTGCAGACGCTCTATCCGGGCGCGAGCCCCGAGGTCATGAGCCGCACCGTCACGGCACCGCTCGAGCGCCAGTTCGGCCAGATGGCGGGGCTCAACCGCATGAGTTCGGTCAGCTCTGCGGGCGTCTCGATCGTCACGCTGCAGTTCGCGCTCGACGAGACGCTCGACGTGGCCGAGCAGCAGGTGCAGGCCGCCATCAATGCCGGCGGCTCGCTGTTGCCGGCCGACCTGCCGGCGCCGCCGGTGTATGCCAAGGTCAATCCAGCCGACGCACCGATCCTGTCGCTGGCCGTCAGTTCCGGGACCATGCCGCTGACCGAGGTGCAGAACCTTGTGAACACGCGGCTCGCGCAGAAGATCAGCCAGGTCGGCGGCGTCGGGCTGGTGTCGCTCTCGGGCGGGCAGCGCCCGGCCGTGCGCATCCAGGCCGACACCAATGCGCTCGCGTCGGTGGGCATCGGCCTCGACACGCTGCGCAGCGCCATCAGCGCAGCCAACGCCAACAGCGCCAAGGGCAGCTTCGACGGGCCGCAGCGGGCCTACACCATCAACGCCAACGACCAGCTGCTCGCGGCGGACGACTACAAGAACCTGATCGTCGCCTGGAAGAACGGCGCGCCCATCCGCATGACCGACGTGGCGCGCGTGGTCGACGGGGCCGAGAACACGCAGCTCGGCGCCTGGGCAGGCTTGCGCGGCGAGGATGCGTCGGCACCGGCCGAGCCGCCGCCGGGCCGCCCCAAGGCGGCGAGCGCCCCCTCGGGGGGCAGCGAGGACACGCCAGTGCCGAGCGTGGGGGCAGGCATGTACCCGGCGATCATCCTGAACGTGCAGCGCCAGCCGGGCGCGAACGTGATCGGCACCGTCGAAGCGATCAAGCAGCAGCTGCCTGAACTGCGGGCCTCGCTGCCTGGCTCGCTCAAGGTCGAGGTGCTGAGCGACCGCACCACCGGCATCCGCGCTTCGGTCTCGCACGTGCAGCTCGAGCTGGCGCTGGCGGTGGTGATGGTGGTGCTGGTGATCTTCTTCTTCCTGCACAGCGTGCGCGCGACGGTCATCGCGAGCCTCGCGGTGCCGATCTCGCTGATCGGCACCTGCGGGCTGATGTACCTGCTGGGCTACAGCCTCAACAACCTGAGCCTGATGGCGCTGACGATCGCCACTGGCTTCGTGGTGGACGACGCGATCGTGATGATCGAGAACATCGCTCGCTACCTCGAGGAGGGCGACCCGCCGTTCAAGGCCGCGATCAAGGGCGCCACGCAGATCGGCTTCACCATCATCTCGCTCACGGTGTCGCTGATCGCGGTGCTGATCCCGCTGCTGTTCATGGGCGACGTGGTCGGCCGGCTGTTCCGCGAGTTCGCCGTCACGCTGGCGATCACCATCCTGATTTCCGCCGTGGTCTCGCTCACGCTGGTGCCGATGATGTCGGCGCGCTGGCTCCGGCCGCAGGCGGAGGAGGGCGGGCGCTTTGGCGCGAGCGTGCAGCGCTTCTTCGACCGCGTCATCGCGCGCTACGACGTGTGGTTGATCTGGGTGCTGCGGCACCAGCCGCTCACGCTCGTGGTGGCCGTTGCCACGCTGGCGCTCACCGTGTTGCTTTACGCGGTGATTCCGAAGGGCCTCTTTCCGACCCAGGACACGGGCCAGCTGAAGGCGCGCATCGAGGCCGCGCAGGATGTCTCGTACACGCGCATGGCCGCGCTGCAATTGCAGGCCGCCGACGCGATCCTGGCCGACCCCGAGGTGGCGAGCGTGAGCTCGGTGGTCGGCGTGGACGCGGCCAACAACACCGCGCTCAACACCGGCAGCATGCTCATCAACATGCGGCCCGATCGCGGCGACCAGGAGGCCACGATGCAGCGCCTGCGCGAGCGCGTGCGCGCCGTGGCGGGCGTCACGCTCTACCTGCAGCCCACGCAGGACCTTACCATCGATGCCGAAACCGGGCCGACCGAATTCCGCGTTTCGCTCGAAGGCGTGGACACCACCACGGTGGACACCTGGGCCCAGAAGCTGGCCGAGCGGCTGCGCGCCGAGCCGCTGGTGCGCAATGCCACCACCACCGCCGGCGCGACGGGGCTCGCGGCCTACGTGGACATCGACCGCAACACCGCCTCGCGCCTGTCGATCACGGCCAGTTCGGTGGATGACACGCTCTACAGCGCCTTCGGCCAGCGCATCGTCTCGACCATCTTCACCGAGACCAACCAGTACCGCGTGATCCTCGAGGCCCAGCGCGAGGCGCTGTCGTCGCCGCAGCTGCTCGGCAACCTGCAGCTGCGCACCGGCAGCGGTGCGGCCACCACGCTGTCGTCGATCGCCACCGTGCGCGAACAGCCCGCGCCGCTGGCGGTGACCCACGTGGCGCAGTACCCTTCGGCCACGGTGGGCTTCGACACCGCCCAGGGCGTGGCGCTCGGCAAGTCGGTTGCGGCGATCCGCGCGGCCGCCAAGGAGATCGGCATGCCCGCGAGCATGACCATGACCTTCCTGGGTGCCGCTGGCGCGTACGAGAAGTCGCTCACCAACCAGCTGTGGCTCATCCTTGCGGCCGTGGTGTGCGTGTACATCGTGCTCGGCGTGCTGTACGAGAGCTACATCCATCCGCTGACCATCCTTTCGACATTGCCCTCGGCCGGCGTGGGCGCGCTGCTCGCGCTCATGCTCACGGGCAACGACCTGGGCGTGATCGGCATCATCGGCATCATCCTGCTGATCGGCATCGTCAAGAAGAACGCGATCATGATGATCGACTTCGCGATCGACGCCGAGCGGCGCGAAGGCAAGTCGCCGCAGGAGGCCATCCACCAGGCGGCCTTGCTGCGTTTCCGACCCATCTTGATGACCACGCTGGCGGCGCTGTTCGCGGCGCTGCCGCTGATGTTCGGCTGGGGTGAGGGCGCCGAGCTGCGCCGGCCGCTCGGCCTTGCGATCTTCGGCGGGCTGGTGGTGAGCCAGGTGCTCACGCTGTTCACCACGCCGGTGGTCTACCTGGCCTTCGACCGGCTGGGCCGCCGCTTCGGGCGCCAGCGGGAGGCCGTGGCCGAATGAACCTGTCGCGGCCCTTCGTCGAGCGTCCAATCGCCACGGTGCTGCTGACCGTCGGCATTGCGCTGGCCGGCATCGCGGCCTTTTTCGCGCTGCCGGTGTCGCCGCTGCCGCAGGTCGACTACCCGGCCATCTCGGTCACGGCCAGCCTGCCGGGGGCGAGCCCGAGCACCATGGCGTCGAGCGTGGCGACGCCGCTCGAGCGCCGGCTCGGCGTGATCGCGGGCGTCAACGAACTCACCTCGACCAGTTCGAACGGCTCGACGCGCATCAGCCTGCAGTTCGACATGTCGCGCAACATCGACAGCGCTGCGCGCGAGGTGCAGGCCGCCATCAACGCGGCGCGCGCCGACCTGCCCGCCACGCTGCGGCGCAACCCGACCTACCGCAAGCGCAATCCGACCGCCGCGCCGATCGCGATCCTGGCGTTGACGTCGAAGACGCGCACGCCGGGCCAGATCTACGAGGCCGTGTCGAACATCGTGAGCCAGAAGCTCTCGCAGGTCGATGGCGTGGGCGAGGTCGAGATCGGCGGCGGCTCGCTGCCCGCGGTGCGCGTCGAGCTCGAGCCGTTCTCGCTCAACCGCTACGGCATCAGCACCGAGGACGTGCGCGCCGCGATCCAGTCCAACAACGCCAACCGGCCCAAGGGCGCGATCGAGGGCGACGAGCGCCGGCTCCAGATCTACACGCCCGCGCCGGGGCGCCATGCGGCGGAATACCGCGACATGGTGATCGCCTGGCGCAACGGCGCGGCCGTGCGCCTCGGCGACGTGGCGCGCGTGATCGACAGCGTGGAGAACACGCGCACGCTGGGCCTGTTCAACGGGCAGCCGGCGGTGATCGTGCTGGTCACGCAGGAGCCCGGTGCCAACATCATCGAGACGGTCGACGGCGTGCGCGAGCTGCTGCCCGAGCTCCGTGCGCAGCTGCCGCAGGACATCGAGGTGCAGGTGGCCTCGGACCGCACCAACTCCATCCGCGCGTCGCTGCGCGAGATCGAGGCCACGCTGATGATCTCGATCGTGCTGGTGGTGCTCGTGGTCGGCCTCTTTTTGCGCCGCGCACGCGCCACCATCATTCCCGCGGTGGCCACCGTTGTGTCGCTGCTCGGCACCTTCGGCGTGATGCACCTGCTGGGCTACAGCCTCAACAACCTGAGCCTCATGGCGCTCACGGTGGCCACCGGCTTCGTGGTGGACGACGCCATCGTGGTGCTCGAGAACACCAGCCGCCACATCGAGGCCGGCGTGGGCCGCATGGAGGCCGCGCTGCGCGGCGCGCGCGAGGTGGGCTTCACCGTGCTGTCGATCAGCCTGTCGCTGGTGGCGGTGTTCATTCCGCTGCTGTTCATGGACGGGCAGATCGGACGGCTGTTTCGCGAGTTTGCCGTCACGCTGTCGGTCGCGGTGCTGATCTCGCTGGTGATCTCGCTCACCACCACGCCGATGATGTGCGCCATGCTGCTGCGGCCCGAGACGCCCGGCGGCAAGCCGCCCGGCCGGTTCGCGCGCATGGCCGAGCGCGGCTACCAGTGGAGCCTGCGCACCTACGCCTACAGCCTCGACTGGGCGCTGGCGAGCAAGGCCGTGGTCATGGTGCTGCTGCTCGCGGTGGTCGGCCTCAACGTGTACCTGTTCACCGCCATTCCGAAGGGCTACTTCCCCGAGCAGGACAACGGCCAGCTCAACGCGGGCCTGCGTGCCGACCAGAGCATCTCGTCGGTGGCACTGGCCGAGAAGCTGCGGCAGGCGGTCGACATCATCCACAAGGACCCGGCGGTCGACACCGTGGTGGGCTTCTCGGGCGGCAGCCGCTCGGGCGGCGGCTTCATGTTCGTCAACCTCAAGCCGGCCTCCGAGCGCAAGGAGAAGACCGCCACGGTCATCGCCCGGCTGCGGCCGCAGCTGGGCCAGCTCACCGGCCTGCGCGTGTTCCTGAGCCCGGTGCAGGACCTGCGCATGGGCGGGCGCTCGAGCAACTCCACCTACCAGTACACGCTGAAGGGCGACAGCCTGGGCGACCTGCGCACCTGGACCGCGAGGCTCGCCGACCGGTTGCGCCAGGAGACTGCGCTGACCGACGTCGACAGCGACCAATCGGACAACGGCGTGGAGACCTTCGTCGAGATCGACCGCGACAGCGCGGCACGGCTCGGCGTGACCGCCAGCGCGGTCGATGCCGCGCTCTACAACGCCTTCGGCCAGCGCTCGGTCGCCACCATCTACGACGAGCTCAATCAGTACTCGGTCATCATGGAATGGGCGCCGCGCTACCAGCGTGCGCCCGTGGTGCTGAAGGACCTGTACGTGCCGTCGACGCTCACCGCAGCCACCAGCGCGAACGGTGCGGCCACGGTGAGTTCGCTCGCCAGCCACACCGACGCGAGCACCGGCACTTCGACCACCACCTCGGCCAACCCGGGCCTGCGCACGGCCTCCACAGGCCAGGCGCTGGCGGCCAACACCACGCAGATGGTGCCGCTCTCGGCCATCGCCAAGGTCAGCGAGCGCGCGGTGCCGAGTTCCATCGATCACCAGGACACCGAGCTGGCGAGTACCGTCTCGTTCAACCTGAGCGAGGGCACCACGCTGGACGATGCGCGCCGCATCGTGGCGCAGGCCGAGGCCGACATCGCCATGCCCACCAACGTGCGCGGCAGCTTCCAGGGCACGGCGCTCGCGGCGCAGCAGTCACAGGGGCAGCAGCTCGCGCTGATCCTGGCGGCCATCGTTGTCATCTACATCGTGCTGGGCGTGCTCTACGAGAGCCTGGTGCACCCGGTCACCGTGCTGACCACGCTGCCCTCGGCCGGCGTGGGCGCCGTGCTCGCGCTGCTGCTGTTCCGCATGGAGTTCTCGATCATCGCGTTGATCGGGCTGTTCCTTTTGATCGGCATCGTGAAGAAGAACGCGATCCTGATCATCGACTTCGCGCTCGAGGCCGAGCGCGCGCGCGGCATCTCGGCCGTGGAAGCGGTGCGCGAAGCCTGCCTGCTGCGCTTCCGCCCGATCCTCATGACCACGCTCGCCGCCGCCCTGGGCGCGCTGCCGCTCGCCGTCGGCTTTGGCCAGGGCGCCGAACTGCGGCAGCCGCTCGGCGTGGCGATCATCGGCGGCCTCGTCGCGAGCCAGCTGCTCACGCTGCTCACCACGCCGGTGGTCTACGTGCTGCTCGACAAGCTGCGGCGGCGTTCGGGCAACGAGCGGCACCTGAGCCGCGCGGCCGGCGCGCAGACCTGAAGAGAATGAACGAGACCCTGCCATGACACATCGCCGCCCCCGCATCCTTTCGCTGTCCGCGCTCGCCCTGGCGGCGGTGCTGGCCGGCTGTGCCGTGGGGCCTGCCTACCAGGCGCCCGCTGCGGTCATGCCCGCGGGCTGGAAAGAGCAGCCGGCCGCCGACGGCTGGCTGCCCGCCGCGCCGGCCGACGCGCTCGACCGCGGCGAATGGTGGAAGCTCTTTGCCGACCCCACGCTCGACGAGCTCGCCGCGCGCGTGAACGTCTCGAACCAGAACATCGCCGCGGCCGTGGCCAACTTCGCCCAGGCCCGCGCACTGGTGCGCGGCGAACGCGCGGCGCTGTTCCCGTCGGTCGCGATCGACGGCAGCGGCCGGCGCAGCGGCAACCTCGGAGGCAGCAGCAATGCGTCGAGCGCCTTCGCAGCCAACCTCGGCGTCGACTGGGCGCCCGACGTCTGGGGCCGGTTGCGGCAGGCCGTGGGCAGCGCCCAGGCCAACGCGCAGGCCAGCGAGGCCGACCTGGCCTCGGCGCGGCTCTCGGCCGTCGGCGATCTGGCCACCAACTATTTCTCGCTGCGCGAAACCGACGCCGAGATCGTGCTGCTCGACCAGACCATCGAAGGCTACCAGCGCGCCTTCGAGATCACGAGCAACCGCTATGCGGCCGGCATTGCGGCGCAGACCGACGTGCTGCAGGCGCAGACGCAGCTCGTCAATGCGCAGGCCGAGCGCGTGGGCCTGCAGCGCACGCGCGCCACGTTCGAGCATGCCATCGCCATGCTCGTCGGCGTGGCGCCGGCCGACTTCAGCTTGCCGCCCGCGCGCTGGACGCCCACCGTGCCCGGCGTCCCGACCGGCGTGCCGTCGACGCTGCTGCAGCGCCGGCCCGACATCGCGGCGGCCGAGCGCGCGGTGGCCGCGGCCAATGCGCAGATCGGCATCGCGCGTTCGGCCTACTTTCCGAGCTTCAGCCTCAGCGCCTCGGTCGGCGGCAACGCGAGCCGCGTGAAGGACCTGTTCGATGCGTCCAACATGCTCTGGGCGCTGGGGCTGTCGGTGGCGCAGGTGGTGTTCGACGCCGGTGCGATCGGCGCGTCGGTCGATTCGGCCAGGGCGGCCCACGACGCGAGCGTGGCGCGCTACCGCCAGACGGTGTTGGGCGCGTTCCAGGCGGTCGAAGACCAGCTCACGGCCGGCGCGGCGCTCGCGCAGCAGGAAGGCCTGCGGCGCGAGGCCTCGGCCGCCGCCGACAGGACCGAACAGCAGTTTCTCAACCGCTACCGTGCGGGCCAGTCCGGCTACACCGAAGTGGTGACCGCACAGGCGGCCGCGCTCAATGCGCGCCGCGCGCTGGTGCAGGTGCAGGTCGATCGGCAGACCGCCGCCGTCGCGCTGATCCAGGCGCTGGGCGGCGGATGGCAGGCCGGCTGGACCGGCGCCTCGGCGCCCTAGGCGCGCGGGCTCCGCGGGCGCAGGTAGGCGCCCGACTCGAACAGCTGCGCCGCGGCCTCGTCGATGCGCCGCATGCCCGGTTTGCCGGCGCGGCTCGCGAGCAGCTCGACCAGTGCTTCGGCCAGCGCAACGCCCGCAGCGACCGAAGGAAAGAACGACGGGCTCTGGATCGTGAACAGCAACGTCTCGTCGGCGAGCAACGACAGCGGGGATGCCGTGCTGTCGGTCAGCGCGACGATGCGCAGCCCCGCTGCCTTGGCGGCCTGGGCCACCTGCAGCGCCTCGCGCGAGTAGGGCGCGAAGCTGGCGACCACCAACGCATCGCCTTTGGCGAAGGCGCGCTGCTGCATCTCGAGCGAGCCGCCCGGGCCGTCGACCAGGTGCACGCCGGTGCGGAACAGCCGGTACGCATAGACGAACGAGAACGCGATCGGAAAGCAGGCGCGGAAGCCCGCGGCATGCACCGCGCCCGCCTTCTCGAGCAGCACGCATGCCTTGCGCAGCGCGTCGGCGCATTGCCGGTGCGTGGCTTCGAGGTTGCGGCGCTGCACTTCGAAGATCTCACCCGCGAGGCCCTGGTTCTGGACACGGCCGACGAGCTGCTTCGCATGTCCGCCAAAAAGGTCGGAGCCGAGCCCCATGTCGCCCGCGAAGGCTTCCTTCAGCTGGGGCCAGCCCGCATAGCCCAGTTGCTGCGCAAAGCGCACCAGCGTGGCGGGCGTGCTCTGCGCGCGCGCACCCACGCTGCGCATCGAGGCCGTGACGACCTCGTTCGGATGGTCGAGCACATAGCGCGCCACCTGCTGCAGCGCGGGGCTCAGTTCGTTGAAGCGTTGGCGGATCTGGTCTCTGGCAATCGTCATTGGAACAAATGTACCGGAACGCAAGCGCATTCGCGGTTGGGTGAAACATGTATTCCAATGATAATTCGGCCGCATGACCCGCATCGCCCTGATCCACGCGCTGGCGCATTCCGTGGCGCCCATCAACGCCGCCTTCGAGCGCGACTGGCCCGAGGCCCGGCGCATGAACCTGCTCGACGACAGTCTCTCGGCCGACCTGGCGCGCAGCGGGCAGGGGCTCGATGCCGCGATGCACGAGCGCTTCCAGCGGCTCGCGCAGTACGCGGTCGATGCGGGGGCCGAGGGCATCCTCTTCACCTGCTCGGCCTTCGGGCCGTGCATCGAAGCGGTGGCCCGGCGGCATGCGGGCATTCCGGTGCTCAAGCCGAACGAAGCCATGGTGGCCGAGGCGGTGCAGGGCGCGTCGGGCCGGCTCGGGCTCATCGCCACCTTTGCGCCGACGCTGGCCTCGATGCCGTCCGAGTTTCCGGCCGGGACCGCGCTCGAGCCGGTGCTGGCCGAAGGCGCACTCGAAGCGCTCGACGCCGGCGACACCGCGCGCCACGATGCGCTGGTCGCCGCCCAGGCCGCCGCGTTGCGCGCGCGCGGCTGCACCCGCATCGCGCTCGCGCAGTTCAGCATGGCGCGTGCGCGCAGCGCCTGCGAAGCGGCCAGCGGACTGCCCGTGCTCACCACGGTCGACAGCGCGGTGCGGGCGCTGCGACAGCGCACGCGTCAAGCGGCCGGCTAATCCCCGCGGCGCCCGGGGGCCGGCCGAAGGGCCTGTCGCCATGCCTCGCCATAATTGCGGCTCTTTAAAGGAGTAAGCGTGGACATCGTTTTGCTGGTGAAGGCCGCCATCATGGGCATCGTCGAAGGGCTGACCGAGTTTCTGCCGATCTCGTCGACCGGGCATCTGATTCTTGCGGGCGCGCTGCTCGGCTTCGACGACGCGAAGGCCAAGGTCTTCGACATCGCCATCCAGACCGGCGCGATCTTCGCGGTGATCCTGGTGTACTGGCAGAAGATCCATTCGACCATCGTGGCGCTGCCGCGCCAGCCCAAGGCGCGGCGCCTGGCCATCAACGTGGTGCTGGGCTTCCTGCCGGCGGTGGTGCTGGGCCTGGTGTTCGGCAAGATGATCAAGGAACACCTCTTCACGCCCGTGGTGGTGGCCAGCACCTTCATCATCGGTGGCTTCATCATCCTGTGGGCCGAGAAGCGCCCGCCCGGTTCGGTGCGCGTCGAGCACGTCGACGACATGACGATGTGGGATGCGCTCAAGGTCGGCCTGGTGCAGTGTTTCGCGATGATCCCGGGCACCAGCCGCAGCGGCTCGACCATCATCGGCGGCATGCTGCTGGGCCTGTCGCGCAAGGCGGCCACCGATTTCTCGTTCTTCCTGGCGATCCCCACGCTGATCGGTGCCGGCGCCTACAGCCTCTACAAGGAGCGGGCGCTGCTGACGATGGCCGACATCCCGATGTTTGCCGTAGGCCTGGTGTTCTCGTTCGCGAGCGCATGGCTGTGCGTGCGCTGGCTGCTGAAGTACATCAGCACGCACGACTTCATCCCGTTCGCGTGGTACCGCATCGCCTTCGGCATCGTGGTGCTGACCACTGCGTGGACCGGCGCGGTGGTCTGGGCCGAATAAGCGCGCGAAGGAACAGCAAGGCGCGCGGCCGTCAGGCTGTGCCGCCGTGGCCGAGCAGGGCGCTCGCGGCGTCGGCCTCGCGCCGCACTGCGCCCGCGATCGGGCCGTCGATCGCCGGGTCGAAGCCGCCGGTGGCGCCCAGCGCCGTCAGCACCGCGCACACGCGCCCCGCATAGTCGACCACCGGCGCGGCCACTGCGCTGATGCCGCGCAAGTAGGTGTCGCGCACGATCGCGCAGCGTGCCTGCTGCACCTCGCGCCGCAACTGGCCGATCGGGTCGGCCGCGTCGAGCGTGGCGCGCATGTCCGGCGGTGCCTCGGCGAGTTCCTGTTCGGCCAGGGCGCGCACGCGCGATTCGTCGAGCAGGCCGAGGAAGGCGCGGCCCGTGGCCGACCAGAGCATCGACATCACCGAGCCGGCGCGCACGTTCACCGTGACCGGCAGGCCCGGTTCCTCGAAACGCACGATGGTCGGCCCCTTGTTGCCCATCACCGCGACGAAGCAGGTCACCTCGAGCGATTCCCGCAGGCGCAGCAGGCAGGGCTCCGCCGCGCGGATCGGGTCGGCCTGGCGCATCGCCGCCAGCCCGATCTGGATCGCCGCCGTGCCCAGGTAGTAGTGCAGCGAGGCCGCGTCCTGCAGCACCAGCCCTTCTTCCATCAGGCTCGCGAGGTAGCGGTGCACCTTGGCCGGGCTCTCGGCGACGTGCGCGGCCAGCGCGGTGAGACTGCTGCGGCCGCCCAGGTGGGCCAGCCCCTTGAGCACCGCCATGCCGGTTTCGGCCGACTGGACGCGCTGGCGCCGCTCGCGGCCGGCGGCGGGAACGGGAGGGACTTCCGGGGCTTGGGTCATGTGGGCGGGGATGTTACGTGCTCGGCGCGGGCGCCGGACGCCTCGGGTTAGACCTGAGTTCATGATTACGCAATGCGTATGATACTTACGCAATAAGGAACAAACCGAGGCAATTCCCATGACAAAGCACTTCCTTCGTTGCATCGCGGCCCTGGCGCTGGTGGCCGCCGCCGGCGCCAGCGCGCAGACCGCCTTCCCGTCCAAGCCGATCCGCTGGATCGTTCCCTACGCGGCGGGCGGCGGCTCCGACTTCCTCGCGCGCACGGTGGCGCAGACGTTCTCCACGCAAGTGGGGCAGCCCGTGCTGGTCGACAACAAGCCCGGCGGCAACACCGCGCTGGCTGCCGCCGAGACCGTGCGCTCGCCGGCCGACGGCTACACGGTGCTCTCGGCCGACAACGGCACGCTGGTGTTCAACCCGGCGCTCTACAAGTCGCTGAGCTACAGCCCCACGAAGGACCTGGCGCCGGTCACGCTGATGGGCAAGTTCCCGATGATCCTCGTGGTCGGCAACGACGCCGGCTTCGCCACGGCCAAGGACTTCATCGCCAAGGCAAAGGCCAAGCCCGGCGGCATGAACTACGCCTCGGCCGGTGCGGGCAGCCCGCACCACCTCGCGATGGAGCTGCTCAAGGTCGAGGCGGGCCTGTTCATGGTGCACGTGCCGTACCGCGGCGCCGCGCCCGCGCTGGCCGACGTGGCGGGCGGCCAGTTGCCGGCCATGATGGTCGACCTGGCCGCGGGCGCCGGCTTCATCAAGGGCGGCAAGGTGCGCGCGCTCGCGGTGGCCAACCCCACGCGCCTGCCGCAGCTGCCCGACGTGCCCACCTTCGCCGAACTCGGCTACAAGAACGTCGAGGCCGCCGCGCTGGTCGGCGTGGTGGTGCCCTCGGCCACGCCGCCCGAGGTGGTGAACACGCTCAACCGCCAGCTGGTGGCGGCCATCAACGAGCCCGCGGTGCGCAAGCGCATGATCGACTTCGGCGTGGAGCCGGTGGCCAATACGCCCCAGCAGTACGCCGCGCTGCTCAAGAGCGAGACCACGCGCTGGCACAAGCTGATCCGTGATCTGAAGATCACGCTGGACTGATGACGAGGCCGCGCACCTCCGGTTGCCCCGTCGCGCATGGGCCGCTGTCGTCGGAGCGCACGCCCACGGGCTGCCCCGTGAGCGCCCGTGCAGCCGAGTTCGACCCCTTCGAGGACGGCTACCAGCAAGACCCGCCCGAGTACGTGCGCTGGGCGCGCAAGAAGGAGCCGATCTTCTACAGCCCGAAGCTCGGCTACTGGGTGGTCACGCGCTACGACGACATCAAGGCGGTGTTCCGCGACAACATCACCTTCAGCCCCTCGAACGCGCTCGAGAAGATCACGCCCACGAGCGACGAGGCCAATGCGGTGCTCGCCTCGTACGGCTTTGCGCTGAACCGCACGCTGGTCAACGAGGACGAGCCCGCGCACATGCCGCGCCGCCGCGTGCTGATGGACCCGTTCACGCCCGAAGCGCTCAAGCATCACGAACCGATGGTGCGCGAACTGGCGCGCAGCTACGTCGACCGCTTCATCGACGACGGCCGCGCCGACCTGGTCGACCAGATGCTCTGGGAGATCCCGCTCACGGTCGCGCTGCACTTCCTCGGCGTGCCCGAGGAGGACATGGACACGCTGCGCAAATACTCGATCGCGCACACCGTCAACACCTGGGGCCGGCCAAAGCCCGAAGAGCAGGTGGCCGTGGCGCATGCGGTCGGCAACTTCTGGCAGTACGCGGGCAAGGTGCTCGAGAAGATGCGCCAGGACCCGGACGCGCCGGGCTGGATGCAATACGGCATCCGCAAGCAGAAACTGCATCCCGAGATCGTGACCGACTCGTACCTGCATTCGATGATGATGGCCGGCATCGTGGCCGCCCACGAGACCACCGCCAACGCGACCGCCAATGCGATGAAGCTGTTGCTGCAGCACCCGCACGTGTGGCAAGAGCTCTGCGAGGACCCGGGGCTTATTCCGAACGCGGTGGAAGAGTGCCTGCGCCACAACGGATCGGTCGCCGCCTGGCGCCGCCTCGTCACGCGCGACACGCAGGTCGGCGGCGTGGACCTGCCGGCCGGCTCGAAGCTGCTGATCGTCACCTCGTCGGCCAACCACGACGAAGGGCACTTCGCCGATGCCGACCTGTTCGACATCCGCCGCGACAACGCGAGCGACCACCTGACCTTCGGCTACGGTTCGCACCAGTGCATGGGCAAGAACCTCGCACGCATGGAGATGCAGGTCTTCCTGTCGGAGTTCACCCGGCGGTTGCCGCACATGCGCCTTGCCGAGCAGCGCTTCACCTACGTGCCGAACACCTCGTTCCGCGGGCCCGAGCACCTCTGGGTCGAATGGGACCCGGCCGCCAACCCCGAACGCCGCAACCCCGCGCTGCGCGAGGTGCAGGTGCCGGTGCGCATCGGCGAGCCCTCGCGGCATGCGGTGACGCGGCCCGTGGTGGTGGAGCGCGTCACGCGCGTGGCCGACGGCATCGTGGGGCTGCGGCTGGTGTCGCCCGACGGCAAGCCGCTGCCGCGCTGGACGCCCGGCTCGCACATCGACGTGGAATGCGGTTCGAGCGCGCTGTCGCGCCAGTATTCGCTGTGCGGCGATCCCGACGAGACGGGCGTGCTCGAGATCGCGGTGCTGCACGAGCCCGAGGGCCGCGGCGGCTCGGCCTGGGTGCATGCGAACGTGAAGGCCGGCGACCGGCTGCGCATCCGCGGCCCGCGCAACCACTTCCGGCTCGACGAATCGCTGCAGAAGGCCATCTTCATCGCCGGCGGCATCGGCATCACGCCCGTGAGCGCCATGGCGCGCCGCGCGAAGGCGCTGGGCATGGACTACGAACTGCACTACAGCGGTCGCAGCCGTACCAGCATGGCCTTCCTCGACGAACTGGCGGCGCTGCATGGCGAGCGGCTGCATGTGCATGCAGGCGACCAGGGCCGTCGCAACCACCTGCGCGCGCTGCTCGCCGAGCCGGTGCCGGGTGCGCAGGTGTACGCCTGCGGACCGCTCAGGATGCTCGAGGCGCTCGAGGACTGCTGCGCGGCCTGGCCCGAGGGGGCGCTGCGCGTCGAGCATTTCGAATCGACCCTGGCCACGCTCGATCCTTCGAAGGAACAGGCGTTCGAGGTGGAGCTCAAGGACTCCGGCCTCGTGCTCACCGTGCCGCCGGACCGGACCCTGCTCGCCACGCTGCGCGCCGCCAATGTCGACGTGCAAAGCGATTGCGAGGAGGGCCTGTGCGGCTCGTGCGAGGTGCGGGTGCTCTCGGGCCAGGTCGACCACCGCGACGTGGTGCTGACGCGCGCCGAGCGCGACGCCCACACCCGGATGATGGCCTGTTGCTCGCGCGCCTGCGGGGGGCGGCTGGTGCTCGAGCTCTGAAGGCGGCGCCCGTGCGCTACGCCATCGCCTCGGCGTGCACGGTGACCGCCAGCTTGCGGTAGATGTTCTTCGTGAGGCAGGCCACCGTCAGCCGGGAGAGCGACAGCGACTCGGCCATCTCGTGATGGCTCTGGCCTTGCGAGACGAGTTCGAGGATCTTGCGCTCCTGCGATGCGAGCGCAACGGGCACTGGTGCGTCGTCCGTCGCGGGGGCCGCGGCCGACGGCCTGGCCCCGAGCCAGGCCAGGATGCAGCGTGCGATGGTGAGGTCGATCGGTGCGCCACCCTGTTCGATGCTGCGCAGGGCAATGCTCAGTTCGAGGTCGTCGTTTTCCTTCAGCAGGTAACCGATCGCGCCCGCGCGCAGCGCCGCGAAGACGATCTGCTCCATGCGCCGGTCCGCCACGGCCACCGTAGGCACCTGCCGGTGGTGCGTCTGCATCCAGCCGATCAGTTCGACCGCGCCGCCGCCGGGCAGGCCCACGTCGACCAGCACCACGCCGTAGGCCTGGGCGCCGCGGCGGCGGTGCTGCGCATCGAGCAGTTCCCTGGCCGCGGCAACGCTGTCGGCCCACGCGATCTCCGGCTCGTCGCAGCCCAGTGTCGACAGCACATAGGCCAGCCGCTCGCGCATGGCCGGATCGTCCTGGACTACCAGCGGGGGGCTCAGGGTCACGGCTTCGACTTCTTCCAGCAGCAGGTCCGGCATGACGGCAGCGTTGCGATGTGACGCGTGTTTGTAGGTCGTTCTAGTTGGTTTCTGCTGGATTTTGACAGATTGGCATCATTTGTTTCCTTCAATCCCTCCGCCGATAAGGGGAAAGTTCGCCGACCGGAAATAGGGCCATCATCGACAATCGCCGCATGCCGGACCTCCACGAACTCATGCGGCAGTTCCCGCGCACTGGCCGGCTCGACGCGATCTTGCTGCGCCCGGCCCGCCGGGTGGCGGTTCAATCGGTGCAAGCGGCCAGGGCGCTCGACGGCCGGGGCCTCGAAGGCGACCGCAGCAGCGCCGCCGCACGCGCAGGCGGCAAGCGGCAGGTCACGCTGATTCAGCAGGAGCACCTGCCGGTGATCGCCGGGCTCGTGGGCCGGCCCCGCGTCGATGCAGAAGGCTTGCGGCGCAACCTGGTCGTGTCGGGCTTGAACCTGCTGGCGGCGCGTTCGCTGTTTGCCGACCAGCCGCTGGTGCTGGCCATCGGTGCCGAGGTGCTGCTTGAGATCAGCGGCCCCTGCGAGCCCTGCTCGCGCATGGAGGAACTGCTGGGCCCCGGAGGCTACAACGCGATGCGCGGCCATGGCGGCGTGACGGCGCGGGTGCTGCGCGGCGGCGTGCTGCGCGTGGGCGACGGCATCTGGTGCCGGCCGGCTTCAGAGCAGGTTGCGTAGCGCCGCTTCGATCGCCGCCGCGGTGGCGAGCGGCTTTTCCATCGGGAACAGGTGGCTGCCGTCGAGCATCGTGATGCGCCCCTTGGTCACCCGCTCGGTCATCGCCATGCCGACCTGCTTCATCTCGACCGACTGCCGCCCGCCGATGAAGGCCGCCTTGCACTTGAGCGGATGCCGGCGCAGCAGCGCGGCCAGGTTGTGGGGCAGGGTGTTGTAGATCGCGGTCTCGACGTCGCGGTCGAAGCTCAACTGGCGGTTGTCGTCGCCGCCGTCGAAGGTGCCGTGGTCGATGTAGTCGTGCAGCACCTGCTCGTCCCACTTGGCGAAGGCCTTCTTGCTGCGGAAGTGCTCGAACACCGCCTCGCGGTGGGCCCAGGTGTTCTTGCGCTTGCGGCTGATGGCGCCGGGCGAGATGCTCTTCATGAGCGGCGTGCGCTTGACCATGTTGAGCGTGTTGGCGCGCCAGCCGCCGAGGATCGGCGAATCGACCATCACCACGCCGCAGGCGAGCGCCGGATGCTCGGCCGCGCACATCAGGCTCAGGAAGCCGCCGAGCGAATGGCCGACCAGCAACACTGGGCTGCCCGCGCGGTCGGCGCGCGCCTGCGCGAAGTCGGCCAGCTGCTGCACCAGGTGCGGCCAGTTGTCGGTGACGGGGTACTTCGGGTCGTGGCCGAACTTCTCGATCGCATCGACCTCGAAGCCGCGGTTGCGCAGGCTGTCGAGCATGACGCGGTAGGTGCTCGCAGGAAAGCTGTTGCCGTGCGAGAAGACGACCGGGGGCAGGGCCATGGGAAGAGCCGCTGTCAGATGAGCTTTTCGTCGGGCGTCGAGATCTTGCGCAGCGGGCTGTGCCGCGTGACGGGCATGCGCAGCGGATGCGCGGTGGCGCCGTCGTCCCACACCGGGTCCTCGATGCTGTCGAACACCTCGCGCAGCTTCTGGCCCCAGCTGTTGTGCATCATGCGGTAGTAGGGGTTTTCGTGGTCGATGCAGATCACGCGGTCGGTCTCGAGCTTGTTGGCTTCGTACACCACAAGGTCGAGCGGCAGGCCCACCGAGAGGTTCGACTTCATGGTCGAGTCCATCGACACGAGCGCGCACTTGGCGGCCTCGTCGAGCGGCGTTTCGGGCGTGAGCACGCGGTCGAGCACCGGCTTGCCGTATTTCGACTCGCCGACCTGGAAGTACGGGGTCTCGGTGGTGGCCTCGATGAAGTTGCCGGCCGCATAGACCAGGAACAGCCGCATGCCTTCGCCCTTGACCTGGCCGCCGAAGATGAAGGAGACGTTGAAGTCGAGGCCCGCATGCTTGAGCGCCTCGGCATCGCGGTCGTAGACGTGGCGCACCGCCGAGCCGAGCACGCGCGTGGCGTCGAACATGCTCTTGGCGTTCCAGATGGTGATCGGATCGCCCAGCGTGCCGTCTTCGCGGGTTTCACGCAGCTCCTCGACCTGCAGGATCTCGCGCACCGACTGCGAGATGCTCAGGTTGCCCGACGACAGCAGCACCATGAAGCGGTCGCCCGGCTGCTCGTAGACGATCATCTTGCGGAAGGTGCTGATGTGGTCCACACCCGCATTGGTGCGGGAGTCGGAGAGGAACACCAGCCCGGCGTTGAGTTTGATGCCGACGCAGTAGGTCATTGTGGGGTCTCGCAAGGCGGATGCCGGTTCACGCGGCGCTGCGTTCGCGCGCGTTCAGTTTTTGCAGTGCATAGAGCGCGTCGAGCGCCTCCCGCGGCGTCATGGCGTCGGGGTCGAGCGCGGCCAGCGCGGATTCTACGGCGCTGGCCATCGGCGTTTCGGCGGCCGGCGGCGGCGCGAACAGGTCGACCTGAGCGCGGGTCTGCGCATGCTGCGACTCCAGCGCCTCGAGCGCCTGCCGCGCATGGTTGACTACCGCGGCCGGCATGCCCGCGAGCCGCGCCACCTGGATGCCGTAGCTCTTGCTGGCGGGGCCGGGCTGCATCTCGTGCAGGAACACGATGTCGCGGCCCGCCTCGGTCGCGCTCACATGCATGTTGACGGCGCAGTGGTGGGTGGCGGGAAACTCCGTCAGCTCGAAGTAGTGGGTCGCGAACAGCGTGAAGGCCTTGCTGCGGTCGTGCAGCTGCGCCGCGATGCCGGCGGCCAGCGCGAGGCCGTCGAAGGTGCTGGTGCCGCGGCCGATCTCGTCCATCAGCACCAGCGACTGCGCGGTGGCACTGTGCAGGATCTGCGCGGCCTCGGTCATTTCGAGCATGAAGGTCGACTGCGCGTTGGCGAGGTCGTCGGCCGCGCCGATGCGCGTGTGGATCGCGTCGATCGGCCCGAGCCGGCAGCCCGCCGCCGGCACATGCGAGCCGATGGATGCCAGCAGTACGACGATCGCCACCTGCCGCATGTAGGTCGACTTGCCGCCCATGTTGGGCCCGGTGATCACCTGCATTCGCTGCTGCGGCCCGAGCTGCGTGTCGTTGGCGATGAAGCCGCCCGAGGATTTTTCGGCGAGCCGCGCCTCCACCACTGGATGGCGCCCTTGCTGGATCTCGATGCACGGGTGCGAGACGAAGCTCGGCGCCCGCCAGTGCAGCGTGTGCGACCGCTCGGCCAGCGCGCAGAGCGCATCGAGCGCGGCGAGCGCGCCCGCCAGCTGCGTGAGCGCCGGCACCGAGGGCTGCAGCGCGTCGAGCAGCTGTTCGTAGAGCCACTTCTCGCGCGCCAGCGCGCGGTCCTGCGCGCTCAGCGCCTTGTCCTCGAAAGCCTTCAGCTCGGGCGTGATGAAGCGCTCGGCGTTCTTCAGCGTCTGGCGGCGGCGGTAGTTGTCGGGCACCTTCGAGAGCGCGCTCTGCGTCACCTCGATGTAGAAGCCGTGCACGCGGTTGAACTGCACGCGCAGGTTCGAAATGCCGGTGCGCTCGCGCTCGGTAATCTCCAACTGGAGCAGGAAGTCGTCGCAGTTCTCGCTGATGGCGCGCAGCTCGTCGAGCTCGGCATCGTGGCCGGTGGCGATCACGCCGCCGTCGCGCACCAGCGCCGACGGATCGGGCTTGACCGCACTCGCGAGCAGCTCCGCGCAGCCCGGCGGTGGTGCCAGCCGCTCGGCGATGCGCTCGAGCAGCGCGGCCGCCGGCGGCAGCAGCGGCGCGAGCTGCCCGGCCTTGGAAAGCGCGAGTTGCAGTGCCACCAGCTCGCGTGGGCGCACCTGGCGCAGCGCGATGCGCGCCGCGATGCGTTCCACGTCGCTCGTATTCTTGAGCTGCTCGCGCAGCATGCGCCAGGGCGCGGCCGTGCCGCCCAGCACCGTGGACTGCAGCGCGCCGATGGCCTCGAGCCGCGCCTCGGCATCGTGGCGGTCGCGCCGCGGCGACAGCAGCCAGCGCTTCAGCAGGCGGCTGCCCATGCCGGTCATGCAGGTGTCGAGCAGCGAGAACAGCGTGGGCGCGTCTTCGCCGCGCAGCGTCTGCACCAGTTCGAGGTTGCGCCGCGTGGTCGGCGGCAGTTCGATCAGCTCGCCGTCGCGCTCCACCGACAGGCGCTGCACGTGCGACAGCGCGCGCCCCTGCGTGTGTTCGGCATAGCCGAGCAGTGCTGCCGCCGCGGCATGCGCATTGACGAGCGCTTCGGCGTTCCAGGCCGCAAGGCCCTGGCTGCCCATCTGCTCGCTGAGCTTGCGCTCGCCCAGGCCGCCATCGAACTGCCAGGCCGGGCGGATCGACAGCGTGAACGGCGTGGCCGCGCGCGCGGCCTTCAGGCGTTGCTCGAAAGCGGGCGTGACCTCGGCGCTGTAGAGCAGCTCGCTGGGCGCAATGCGTGCGATCCAGATCTCCAGCGCATCGGCCGGGCATTCGGCCAGCCGCAGTTCGGCCCCGGTGACGCTGAGCCAGGCCAGCCCGCAGAAGTTGCGCGTGCCCGCATGCACCGCCAGCAGCAGCGATTCGCTCTTGTCGTTGAGCAGTTCGGCGTCGGTGAGCGTGCCGGGCGTGACCACCCGCACCACCTTGCGTTCGACCGGCCCCTTGCTGGCACCGACCTCACCCACCTGCTCGCAGATGGCCACCGACTCGCCGAGCTTGATGAGCCGTGCGAGGTAGGTGTCGACCGCATGGAAAGGCACGCCGCACATCACCACCGGCTGCCCCGCGGACTGCCCGCGCTGGGTCAGCGTGATGTCGAGCAGGCGCGCGGCTTTTTCGGCGTCGGCCCAGAACAGCTCGTAGAAATCGCCCATCCGGTAGAACAGAAGGGTGTCCGGATGGTCGGCTTTCAGGCGCAGGTACTGCGCCATCATGGGGGTGTGCGCAGCAAGTTCTATTTTATCCATTTAAATCAACAACTTATAGATTCTGCCGTGGTGCAAGTATGGGGCACTTTGTGCCATGTATTGCATGGCCTCCCAGATGCACTCCGGGGCGAAATTTACAGGTGTCTCGTTTTCGGCCGCTCGAACGTCTAGGCAGGGAGAGAGACAGAAAGGTGCCACTGGAAAAAACAGGGCCCTCTTCCGTTCTCAAATGGTAATAAGTCTTATTTACATCTTTGCCCTTGAATACGTCAGGAGTACCCATGGATCTGTCGCTTTCCCCGTCCGCGCCCACGCTGGGGGAAGTCTTCATCGCGAACCGCGCCCAGCTCCAGCGCGTCGCGCAAAAGATCGTCCGGACCGCCGACCTGGCCGATGAAGTCCTGCAGGACGCCTACCTGAAGCTCGCCGACGGCGCTTCGGTGCGCGATGTCCGCAAGCCGCTCGGCTATTGCTGCCAGGTGGTGCGCAACGTGGCGGTCGACTACCACCGTCACCATTCCATCGAAGCCAGCTACCGCACCTACTGCGACGACGTGGAACTCGTGAGCCTGCCCAGCAGCAACGACGCGCCCGACCGCGTGCTCGGCGGCCGGCAGGCCTTGGTGGCCATCGACCGCGTGCTCGAAGCGCTGGCGCCGCGCACGCGCCTCGCGTTCGAACTCAACCGCCTCGGCGGCCTGACCCAGCGCGAGATCGCCACGCGCCTGGGCTGCTCCGCCACCCTCGTGAATTTCATGATCAAGGACGCCGACGCCGCACTCGAAAGCTGCCGCTACCTCGTGCAGGCCGGCTGAGTTTTCCGATGCCCCTCATCGGCGCTACGATGGCGGCCGATGAGCAGCAGCAACGACACGCAAAGCGACCCCACTTGGCAGACCGCCTGGGCGTGGGTCCGCCGCCAGCACGCCGGTGAGGGCGCGCTGGATGCCGCCGCGAGCGCCGAGCTTGCGCAATGGCTCGCTGCCGATTCCGCCCATCGTCAGACCTACGCCGAGGCGGCCCGTCTCTGGCTGTTCGTCGGCCTGGTGCCGCCCGCGCACGACGTCCATACGCCCGACGCCGAAGACGCGGCCCGCTAGCCCGCTCCCTCTTTTTTTCGCAGCTCCCCAGCGGGCCCGCCGCGGCGCTGCCGTGCGCAGTTTTCATGCATGGGGGACTAAACACCCGGCCTCGCGGCGCGTCTTGTATCGCAAGGGCAAACCCTGCCCGTCATTGCACTTATCAAGAGGACCGCCCATGTCTACCAACTGTTTCGACCGCGAGGACGAGACCTTCATCGTGCTCGTCAACCACGAAGCGCAGTATTCCATCTGGCCGCACTGGAAGGCCGTGCCCGGCGGCTGGAGCGCTGTCGACGGCGTCAAGGGCGACAAGAAGACCGTGCTCGACTACGTCGAAGCCCAGTGGACCGACATGCGCCCCAAGTCGTTGCGCGACTGGATGGCCGCGCAACAGTCGCAGCAGCAACCCGACAACGCCTCCGCCTGACGCGCATGCAGGCATCGCTGCCCCTGCTGTGCCTGCCTTGCGCGGGCGCCAGCGCCACCATGTACCTGCGCTGGCGGCGGGCGCTGCCGCGCTGGATCGAGGTCGTGCCGGTCGAGCTGCCGGGCCGCGGCGGGCGCCTGGGTGAAAACTTCGTCGACGACTTCGACCGCACGGTCGCGCTGCTGTGCGCCGAACATGAAGGCGTGCTGCGCGGCCACTACGCGCTCTTCGGCCACAGCATGGGCGCGTTGCTCGCCTGGGGCATGGCGCAGCACCAGCGGCAGCAGCACCGGCCATTGCCGTGCGCGCTGATCGTCTCCGGCAGTGCGGCACCCTCGCAGCGCGACCCCGACCGCTTCCTCGACATCACCGACGACGCGGCCCTCGTCGCCGACCTGCGCAAGCAGGGCGGCACGCCCCAGGAGCTGTTCAACAGCCCCGAGCTGCTGCGCATGACGCTCGACACCCTCGGCGCCGACTACCGCCTGTGCCGCAGCTTCGTGCACACCGATCCCACGCCGCTGTCCGTGCCGCTGCATGTGCTGGCTGGCCGCCAGGACGACATCGCCCCGTGGCGCATGCAGGCCTGGGCCACCGAGAGCGCGCACGCGCGCTTCACGCTCGACTGGTTCGAGGGCGGCCATTTCTTCATCCGCCAGCACGAGACCTCCGTGCTGGCCGCGCTGGCGCGGCACCTCGCGCCGGCGGTGATGGCGGGAGGCGTCGATGCGGCTCGTGCCCTGGCATGACCCCTTGCCGCAGGGCATCGCGTTGCACCGCATGGACCTGGACCTTGCGGCGGAGGACGGCGATGCCTGGGCCGACCTAACGCCCGACGAGCGCGCACGCGCCCATCGCTTCGCCCGCCGCGCCGACCGCGTGCGCTTCGCCCACACCCGCGCCGCCGTGCGCCGCCTGATCGCGCAGCACCTCGCCTGCCGTCCGGCGGACGTGCCGCTGCGCGCCGACGCGCACGGCAGGCCCTTCGTCGAAGCCGCTGGGGACAACGCCGCACCGCTCTTCAATATCTCCCACGCTGGCGATCACGCGCTCATCGCACTGGCCGATCCGGCACACGTGCGTTGCGTCGGCGTCGACATCGAAGCCTGTGCGCGCGATCTCATGGCCGACGCCGATGCGTTGCTCGCCATGGCCTTCACCGCACGCGAGCAACGCGAAATCCGCAGCGACACCGACCTGCCGCGCGCCTTTTACCGACGCTGGGTCGGCAAGGAGGCCGTGCTCAAGGCGGCAGGCGTCGGCATGGCCGAGCATCTGCAAAGCATCGGCATCCACCCCGAGGCCAACGGCGCGCTCACCGTCGACTGCGCCGTCCCCGCGTGGGCCGGCATCGAAGCGATGGCGCTGGCCGCGCCGCCGGGCTACGCCGCCGCGCTGGCCTGGCGCAACAAGGAACAACCCCTGTGAACCCGATGCATCCCGTGGACTTCGTGACCCATCTGCGCAGCCTCGCCACGCAGCGACCCGACGACGTCGCATTGATCACCATCACCGATCGCGCTGGCAGCGCGCTCGACACGCCCATCAGCTACCGCACGCTCGATGCACGCGTGCGCGGCTTGGCGGCGCACCTGCAGCAGACTTTCGCATCCGGTGGCCGCGCGCTCATCATGTTGGACAACAGCGACGACTACGTTGTCAGCTTCTTCGCCTGCCTCTACGCAGGCCTCGTCGCCGTGCCGGTGTTCCCGCCCGAGTCCACGCGCAAGCGCCACCTGGGCAAGCTCGAAGGCATCGCCGCCGACGCGGGCGCCTGCTGCGTGCTGACCCACGCCACCATCCGCGACGCGGTGGCCGGCGCAGACGCTGCCTTCGCGCAGGCCGTGTTCATCGCCGTCGACGCAATCGACGCCACGGGTGCCGACGCATGGCGCCCGCACACGCCGGCCGCCACCGACATCGCGTTCCTGCAATACACCTCCGGTTCCACCTCGGCGCCCAAGGGCGTCATGGTCACGCATGCGAACCTGATGGCCAATATGCGCGCGATCGAGGAAGGCCTTTCGGTCAGCCCCAGCGACACCTTCGTCACCTGGCTGCCGCTGAACCACGACATGGGCCTCATCGGCGGCCTGCTGCAGCCGATGCATCGCGGCGCGGTCGTGGCGCTGATGTCGCCGCGCTACTTCCTCGAGCGGCCCGTGCGCTGGCTCGAGGCCGTGTCGCGGCTGCGCGCGACCGTCAGCGGCGGGCCCGACTTCGCCTACCGCCTGTGCCTCGACCGCGTGTCCGATGCGCAACTGGCCACGCTCGACCTGTCGTGCTGGCGCCTCGCGTTCTCGGGCGCCGAGCCGGTGCGCGCCGACACGCTGCGCGCGTTCCAGCAACGCTTCGCGCCCGCGGGCTTTCCGGCCGAGGCGGCCTACCCGTGCTACGGCCTCGCCGAGTCGACGCTGTTCGTCACGGGCGGACACCGCGGCACCGGCATGGTCGCGCACAGCTTCGACAAGGCCCGCCTGGCACAGGGAGCCGTGGTGCGCGACGACGAGGGCGCCGTGCTCGTTGGCTGCGGTCGATCGGTGGCGCACCACGCGGTGCGCATCGTCGATCCGGCCACGCTGGCAGTCCGCGCGGAGGGGGGCGTCGGTGAAATATGGGCCTCGGGTCCGAGCCTGGGCAGCGGTTACTGGAACAAGCCCGAGGTGTCGCAGAAGACCTTCGTCGAGCACGAGGGCGCGCGCTGGCTGCGCACCGGCGACCTGGGCTTCGTGCACGAGGGCCAGTTGTATGTGGCCGGACGCATCAAGGACATGGTCATCGTGCGCGGCCACAACCTGTACCCGCAGGACATCGAGCGCGAAGTGGAGCGCGAGGTCGAAGCCGTGCGCAAGGGCCGCGTCGCGGCCTTCGCGGTCGACGGGCCGGAAGGCGAGGGCATCGGCCTGGCGGCCGAGGTGTCGCGCAGAATCCAGAAGCTGGTGCGCCCCGAGGTGCTGGTCGAGGCGCTGAGCGCCGCCGTGAGCGAACAGTGCGGCGAGCCGCTGTCGGTCGTGATGCTGCTCAATCCGGGCGGCTTGCCGAAAACCACGAGCGGCAAGCTGCAGCGCAGCGCCTGCCGCCAGGGCTGGATCGATCGCACGGCCGACGCCTATGCGATCTACGCCCACGGGGCGTTCGTGCTGGGCGGCGGCGCGCCTGCAGTCGACCCTTCCGAAACCTTGCTCGACGATGTCGAGCGGGCCCTGTCCACGATCTGGCACGAGGTGCTGCGCCGCCCCGCCGAACGACCGCTGGCGCGCGACGCGCACTTCTTCACCCACGGCGGCAACTCGCTCGCCGCCACGCAGGCGGCCGCGCGCATCGGCGAGCGCTGGGACATCGACTTTCCGCTGCGCGCGCTGTTCGAGCAACCGCGTCTGGGCGACTTCGCGCGCGAAGTGCGGCGCGTGCTGGCGCTCGGCCAGCGCCGCGTGCACCAGCCGATTCCAGCCCTGCCGGCCAAGCGCCGCGCGGGGTTGCTCGCGCTGTCGCATGCACAGGCGCGCCAGTGGTTCCTGTGGCAGCTCGATCCGAAGAACAGCGCGTACCACGTGGGCGTGGCGCTGCGCCTGTCGGGCGCGTTGCATGCCGATGCACTGAAGGCGGCCCTCGAAGGCCTGCTCGCACGTCACGAGAGCCTGCGCACCGTGTTCCGCACGGCGGCCGACGGCACGGTCGGCCAACAGGTGCTGCCGACCGCACCGCTGGCGCTCACCCGCATCGATCTGCGCGCGTTGCCGGCCGACGACCGCGAAAGCGTGGCCGCTGCGCACACGCGCGGGCTGCAGGCCGAACCTTTCGACCTCGCGGCCGGCCCCGTGCTGCGGGCCGCGTGGCTCCAGCTCGGCGACGAGCGCCACATCCTCGCGATCGTCACGCACCACATCGTGTCCGACGGTGCCTCGCTGCAGCTGCTGCTCGACGAGTTCGGTGCGGCCTATGCCGCACGCGCGAAAGGCGAAACGCCGTCGTTCGCAGCCCCGCGGATCCAGTACGCCGACTACGCCGCCTGGCAACGCGACTGGCTCGCCGCGGGCGAAGCCGAACGCCAACTGACCTACTGGCGCACCCAACTCGGCGACACGCACCCCGTGCTGGCCCTGCCCACGGACCGCCCCCGCCACGCGGTCGCGAACTACCGCGCGGCTTCGCATGCCTTCGAGCTCGACGCGGCCCTCGTCGCGCGCCTGCACGCCACCGCGCAGGCGCATGGCGCCACGCTGTTCATGGTGCTGCTCGCGGGCTTCCAGGCGCTGCTGCACCGCTACACGGGCCAGCCCGATGTGCGCGTTGGCGTGCCCGTCGCCAATCGCCACCGCCCCGAGACCACGGGCCTCATCGGCTTCTTCGTCAACACGCAGGTGCTGCGCGCCACGCTGAGCGGCCGCACCCCGTTCGCGCAACTGCTCGCGCAGACGCGCGAGGCCGCGCTCGGCGCGCAGGCCCACCAGGACCTGCCGTTCGAACAACTCGTGGACGCCCTGCAACCGCAGCGCAGCCTGAGCCACAACCCGCTGTTCCAGGTCATGTTCAACCTGCTGCGCGAAGACGCGGCCGTGCTGCGCGGCCTGCCGGGCCTGGCGGTGGAGGAGTACCGCATGGAGGACAGCGCCGCGCAGTGCGAGCTCGCGCTCGACATCCGCGAGCGCGCCGACGGCGAGGTGCGCGCGGTGCTCACCACCGCAGCCGAGCTGTTCGATGCCGCGACGGTTGCGCGCATGGCTGCGCACTACCACGCGCTGCTCGAGGCGTTGACAACAGACCCGGCCGGTGCTGTCGGCGATGCGCCGTGGCTTGCCGCCGAAGAACAAGCGCAACTGCACACCTGGGGCACGGGAACGTCGCTCGCACCCGCAGCGACGCCCGCACACCGACTCTTCGAAGCGCACGTCCGCCGCGCGCCAGATGCCGTCGCGCTGATTGCCGGCGACACCGAAATCTCCTACGCCGAACTGGACCGTCGCTCCAACCGCCTCGCGCACCGCCTGCTGCGCCACGGCGTGCGCCCCGACACGCTGGTCGCCGTGGCCGTTGATGTCCCGGTCGATCGTGTCGCCAGCCTGCTTGCCGTACTGAAGGCCGGCGGCACCTACCTGCCGATGGACCCGTCGCACCCGCCGCAGCGGCTGTCGCAACTGCTGACCGACAGCAGCGCAGCGCTGCTGCTGACGGGCAGCCAAAGTTCGGTGGGCGAGGGCGATGCCATCGCGCGCCTCGCAATCGATGACGCATCGCTCGGCGACGAGCCGAACGAGGCTCCGAAGGTCGCGCTGCAAGACGGTCACCTGGCCTACGTGATCCATACCTCGGGCACCACCGGCCGTCCCAAGGGCGTGGCGGTCGCACACGGCGCGCTGTCGATGCACCTCCAGGCCATGGCCGACACCTGCGGCTTCACGGTGGACGATCGATCGCTGCAGTTCGCGCTGCCTCACGTCGATGCGGCCATTGAACAGTGCCTGCTGCCGCTGGCCACCGGCGCCGCGCTGGTGCTTCAGCCGCAGTGGTGCTCGCTCGCCAGCGAACTCGACGCCTTGCTGCAACGCCACCGCGTCAGCGTGGTCGACCTGCCGCCGGCCTACGCGCGCCAGCTGCTGCAAGACCGGCCGCCGTTCCAGCACGCCGTGCGTCTCGCGCTCTTTGGCGGGGAAGCCTGGACCGGCGAAGACCTCGCGCTGATCCGACGCGTGCTGCGCCCCGCAAGCGTCGTGAATGCCTATGGCCCAACCGAGGCCGTGATCACGCCGATGCTGTGGTCTGCGCGGTCCGAGGCCATCGTGCAGGGCTACGCCCCCATCGGCCGCCCGGTCGGCCGCCGCACCGCCCATGTGCTCGATGCCGACCTGCAGCCGGTGCCGCACGGTGTTCCCGGCGAGCTGTACCTCGGCGGCGAAGGCCTCGCGCGTGGCTACCTCGGGCGCGCGGCACTCACGGCCGAGCGCTTCGTGGCCGACCCGTTCGATGCCGCAGGCGGGCGGCTGTACCGCACCGGCGACCTCGTGCGATGGCGCGCCGATGGCCAGCTCGACTACCTCGAACGGCTCGACCACCAGGTGAAGGTGCGGGGCTTCCGCATCGAGCTTGGCGAGGTCGAGGCGTGCTTGCGCGAGCAGCCCGACGTGCGCGAGGCGCTGGTATGCCTGCACGAGAGCGTGGCCGGCCCGTCGCTCGTTGCCTACGTCGCGGCGGCCGCGGGCGCATCGCTGGACGCAACCACGCTCAAGACGCGACTGGCGCAGGCGCTGCCCGACTACATGGTGCCTTCGGCGCTGATGGTGCTCGACAGCTTCCCGCTCGCCGCCAACGGCAAGGTCGATCGCCGCGCGTTGCCCGCGCCGGCCGCCGCTGGCACGCAAGCCTACGAAGCGCCCCGGGGCGACGTCGCCCAGACAGTGGCCACGATCTGGGCCGAGCTGCTCAAGGTCGAAAAGGTCGGCCTGCACGACAACTTCTTCGACCTCGGCGGCAACTCGCTGCTCGTGATCCGCATGCACCGGCTGGTGGAAGACCGCCTGCAGCCGGGCCTCGCGGTGGTCGATCTCTTCAAGTACCCGACCGTCGGCGCGCTGGCCCGGCACATCGAACAGCTCGCGCGCGGCCCCGCCGCTGCCAACGACGACGCCGCCGCACTGGCGAAGCAGCGCGCGCAGCAACAGCGCGCGGCCCTGCTGCAGCGCCGCCGACCCACGGAAAGAACCCTCTGATGCACGCGCAAGACGACACCCCGCTTTCCCCCGAAACCACGGGCCTCGAGATCGCCATCGTCGGCATGGCCGGTCGCTTTCCCGGCGCGCCCGACGTGGACGCCTTCTGGCGAAACATCCGCGACGGCGTCGAGTCGGTCACGGCCTTCAGCGACGACGAACTGCGCGCGCGCGGCGTGCCCGAGCGCGCACTGGCCGACCCCGACTACGTGAAGGCCGGTGTGCTGCTCGACGGCTTCGACCGCTTCGACGCCGGCTTCTTCGGCTACTCGCCGCGCGAGGCCGAGCACCTCGATCCGCAGCAGCGCATCTTTCTCGAATGCGCCTGGGAGGCGATGGACCACGCGGGCTGGCCGACTGGCCCGAAGGGCGGGGCGCCGGTCGGCGTCTACGCGGGCGATGGCCCCAACCTCTACCTCATGAAACACCTGCTGCCCGCCTTCGGTGTGGACGCAAGCACGGGCATCGCCGACATGCTGGGCCTCATGAGCGGCAACTCCGCTGGCTCGCTGTGCACGCGCGTGGCCTACAAGCTCGACCTGCGCGGCCCGGCCGTCAGCGTGCAGACCGAATGCTCGACCTCGCTCGTGGCCGTGCACATGGCCTGCCAGGGCCTGCTGAGCCACGACTGCGACATGGCGCTGGCCGGCGGCGTGTGGCTCAACCTGCTGCAAGAGGGCGGCTACCGCTACCAGAACGGCGCCATCCTCTCGCCCGACGGCCACTGCCGCGCCTTCGACGCCCAGGCCGCGGGCACGGTGATCGGCAGCGGCGCGGGCATCGTCGTGCTGCGCCGGTTGGCCGACGCACTGCGTGACGGCGACACCATCCACGCCGTCATCAAGGGCACGGCCGCCAACAACGACGGCGCCGACAAGATCGGCTTCACCGCACCGAGCGTGCAGGGCCAGGCCGGCGCGATCCGCGCGGCGCAGCTGATGGCCGACGTGCCCGCGCACACGGTCGGCTACGTCGAGGCGCACGGCACCGGCACCACGCTGGGCGACCCGATCGAGCTGGCCGCGCTCACGCAGGCCTTCCGTGCGGACGGCGGCGACGGCGGGCGCTGCGGCTACTGCGCCATCGGCTCGGTCAAGACCAACATCGGCCACCTCGATGCGGCGGCCGGCGTGGCCGGGCTCATCAAGGCGACGCTGGCGCTGCGCCATCGCACGCTGCCGCCGAGCCTGCATTTCGAGCAGCCGAATCCGCAGATCGACTTCGCGAACAGCCCGTTTCGTGTGAGCACCGAAGCGCGGCCGTGGCCCGAGGGCGACACGCCGCGCCGTGCGGGCGTCAGCTCGTTCGGCATCGGCGGCACCAACGTGCACGTCGTGCTCGAAGAGGCGCCGCCTGTGGTCGCGACAACCCCTGCGGCTGGCTGGCAGGTGCTGCCACTGTCGACACGCAGCGCGTCCGCCACGCGCCAGGCCGCGCAGCAACTCGCCGAGCACCTGCGCCTGCACCCCGCACTGCCGCTCACCGACATCGCCCACACCTTGCAGGCCGGCCGCCGCGCCTTCGATCACCGCAGCGCGGTCGTGGCCGACCACGTCGAAGGCGCCGTGCAGATGCTCTCGGCAGGCGAAGGCCTGGCTGTGCGCGCCGCGCCGGCGCAGGCGCCCGAGGTGGTCTTCCTCTTCCCCGGCGGCGGCACGCAGCACGCGCAGATGGGTCGCGCGCTCTACGAGGACGATGCCGCTTTCCGCGACGACATCGACCGCTGCTGCGCGCTGCTGGAGCCTGAGCTGGGCTTCGACCTGCGCACCATACTGTTCCCCGCACCCGGGGGCGAAGCCGAGGCCGATGCGCGGCTGTTCGACATCGCGCTCGCGCAAGCCGCGCTGTTCGTCGTCGAATATGCGATGGCGCAGTGGTGGATGCGCCGCGGCGTGCGGCCCGCGGTAATGATGGGCCACAGCCTTGGCGAGTACGTCGCTGCCTGCGTGGCCGGCGTGTTTCGCCTCGAAGACGCGCTGCGGGTCGCGGCCCTGCGCGGCCGCCTGCTGCGGTCGATGCCGCCCGGGGCGATGACCGCCGTGCCGCTGTCGCAGGCCGCGCTCGCGCCGTTCCTGGCACCGGGCTGCGACCTCGCCGCCGCCAACGCCGAGCAGCTGTGCGTGATCTCCGGCCCGCGCGAAGCGGTCGAGGCCGTCGAAGCGCGGCTGCGCGCGGCGGGCCACCTGCCGCGTCGGCTGCATGTGTCGGTCGCCTCGCACTCGGCGATGACCGAGCCGCTGCTCGCGCCGCTCGAGGCGCTCATCGCGTCGGTGCCGCGCCGGCCGCCGACCATTCCCTTCGTCTCCAACGTCACGGGACAGCTCATCACCGCCGAGGAGGCCATGAGCCCCGACTACTGGGCGCGGCACCTGCGCGGCACGGTGCAGTTCGTCGACGGCGTGCGCACCTTGCTGCAGGTGCCGGGCCGCGTGCTGCTCGAAGTCGGTCCCGGCGAAACACTGGCGGGCCTCGCGCGCCAGCATCCGCTGGCCGACACCGCCGCCGGCGTGTTCGCCAGCCAGGCGCACCCGCAGCAGCAGGCGCGCAACGCGCAGCAGATCGCACAGACGCTGGCCCAGCTGTGGGTAGCGGGCGTGGACATCGACTGGGCCGTCTGCCGCGCGGGTGCTGCACGTCGGCGGGTGCCGCTGCCGGCGTATCCGTTCCAGCGCCGCCGCTACTGGGTGGAAGCCCCCGATGGTGCGAAGGCGCCGCAGCGCACCAACCCCGACGCGTTCTATGTGCCCTCGTGGCGGCGCACGGAGCCGCTGGCGCTCGCGTCGTCGGCCGGTGCCAGTGATTGCCTGCTCGTGCTCGGCGACAGCCGCAGCCTCACGGGCCACCTCGTGCGGCAGCTGCGCGCGCAGGGCCGCACGGTGGTGCTCGCCGAGCGCGGCAGCGCCTTCGAACGCACCGGCCATGGCCACTGGACGCTGCGCCCCGGCGCACGCGACGACCACGCCCGTCTGCAGACCGAGATCGCGGCCGACTTCGGCGCCATCGCCGGCATCTACCACCTCTGGAGCCTTGACGAGGCGCTGCCAGCGCAGCAGCCGCAGGCCGAGCTGCTCGAGCGCAGCTTCTTCAGCCTGCTCGCGCTCGTGCAATCGCTCGAAGCCGGCGACCGCACCCTGCCGTTGGCCGTCGTCGCCAATCAGCTCGAAGACGTCACTGGCACCGAGCCGCTGTGCCCCGAGAAGGCGACGCTGCGCGGCATCGGCAAGGTGATCGGGCAGGAATATCCGCGCGTGCATTGCCGCGTGATCGACGTCGTGCTGCCCGCGCCCGAAAGCGATGCCGAAGGCCGGCTGGTCGCGCAGATCGTGGCCGAGGCCGCAGCGCTGCAGGCCGAACCCGGCGAGCCGCTCGTGGCCTGCCGCGGCGCGCACCGCTGGACCAAGACCTACGCGCCCGCGACGCTGGCCGCCGCCGCGCAGCCGCGTCTGCGCCGCGAGGGCGTCTACCTCGTCACCGGCGGCCTCGGCGGCGTCGGCCTGGCACTGGCGAAGCACCTGGCCGTGCAGTGGCAGGCGCGGCTGGTGCTGCTTGGTCGCACCGCGCCGCCGGCGCGCGCCGAATGGCCCGCGCTGATGACGGCCAACAGCACGCCCGCCGCGCTGAAGCTGCGGCTGCAGCAACTGCTCGAACTCGAAGCGCTCGGCGCGCAGGTGCTCACCGTATCGGCCGACGTGTCCGACGCCGACGCGATGCGCGCCGCCGTCGCACAAGCGAACGATCGCTTCGGCCCGCTGCACGGCGTTGTGCATGCGGCCGGTGACGCGGGCGGCGGCATGATGGCCGGGCGCACGCGCGCGCAGGTCGACACCGTGTTCGCGACCAAGGTGCGCGGCACGCGCGTGCTGTTCGATGCGCTGCGCGGCCAGCCGCTGGACTTCGTGCTGCTGTGCTCGTCGATCTCCAGCGTGGCCGGCGGCCTGGGCATGAGCGACTACGCCGCCGCCAACGCCTATCTCGACGCCGTGGCCGTCGCGCATGAGCGGCTCGGCGCGTTCCCCGTGTTCTCGGTCAACTGGGATGCCTGGCGCGGCCTGGGCATGGCCGCGCACATGGACGTGCCCGGCGACATCGGCATGGAAGGCCCCGAGGGCGCACGCGTCTTCGAGCGCATCGTCAACGGCCCGGTGCGCGCACAGACCGTCATCTCGACCGCCGACCTGGCCACGCGCCTGGGCCCGCTCGACAACGGCATGCTCGATCTGCTCGGCGACGAGGCCCCGGCAGCTGCCGCAGGCTCGGTGCATCCCCGGCCGGCGCTGCAGACCCCGTTCGTCGCGCCGCAGGGCGAGGTCGAGACCGCGCTTGCCGTGCTCTGGACCGAGCGCCTGGGCATTGCACCGATCGGCGTGGACGACAACCTGTTCGAACTCGGCGGCGATTCGCTCGTCGCCATCCAGCTGCTGTCGCGCGTGCGCAAGCTCTACGCGACCGAGCTGCATCCCAGCGAGTTCTTCAAGGCGCCGACCATCGCCGGCCTGGCCGCGCGGCTCGGCGTCGCCACGACCACCACCGCGCCGCAGCGCAGCGCGATGGAGATCACGCCCGTCGCGCGCGGCGGTGCGCTGCCGCTGTCGCCGATGCAGCGCCGCCTCTGGCTGGTCGACCGCCTCACCGACGCCGCCAACCGCAGCGGGCGTGCGGCCTACAACATGTCGGCCGGCCTCGCGTTGCACGGCGAGCTCGATATCGATGCGCTGCGCGCCGCCATCGACGCCATCGTGGCGCGCCACGAGGTGCTGCGCACCGTGTTCACCGAAGACGATGAGGGCGAACCCATGGCCTTCGTGCGCCCCGGTGCGCCGCTCGACATTTCAGTGATCGCGCTCGACGATAGCGCGCGCTACGGCCAGCTGTTCGACGAACTGGTGCGCGCACCGCTCGCACTGGCCCAGGGCCCGCTCATCAAGGCCACCGTCGTGCGCATGGCTGCGCGCGAGCATGTGCTGGTGCTCGTGGTGCACCACATCGTGTTCGACGGCTGGTCGATCGCCGTGTTCGCACGCGAGCTGGCCGCGTTCTACGAGCGTGCGCGGCGCGGCCAGCCCCTCCAACTGGCACCGCTGCCCGTGCAGTACGCCGACTACGCCGCCTGGTATGCGCGCGCGCTGGCCTCCGACGGCTTTGCGCCGAAGGCCGCGTTCTGGCGTGAGCGGCTGGCGGGCGCACCGCAGGCCTCGGGCATCAAGCCCGACCACCAGCGCCCGGCCGTGCCCACGCATGCCGGCGATTCGGTGCGGCTCGCGCTGTCGCCCGCGCTGTCGCAATCGCTCTCCGCGCTCGCGCGGGCGTCGGACACGTCGCTGTTCACGCTGCTGCTGTCGTCGTTCTTCCTGTTCTTCCACCAGGCTTCGGGCGCCGACGACATCGTCATCGGCACCGACGTCGCGGGCCGCGGCCACCCGGACCTCGAAGGGCTGCTGGGCTTCTTCGTCAACGTGGTACCGCTGCGCTCGCGTCGCGCGAAGGGAACAACCGATTTTTCGCAATGGCTGGCCGCCACCAAGGCCGACACCCTGGCTGCGATGGACCACCAGGATGTTCCCTTCGACCGCATCGTCGAGCTGTCGGGCGTGCCGCGCGCACGCGACCGCAACCCGCTGGTGCAGGTGCTCTTCGTGCTCCAGAACACACCCGAGATCCGGTTCGCCATCGAAGGCGCCGAGGTCGAGGTGCTGCCCCAGCAGATGAACGAATCCAAGTTCGACCTGGCGGTGTTCGCCAGCGAACACGACGGCGCGCTCACCGCCGAGTGGGTGTTCGCCACCGACCTCTACCGGCGGGAGACCGTCGAAACCTTCACCGCTTCGTGGCACGCGCTGCTGGAGCGGATCGTCGCCACACCCGGCCAGCCCCTCGACGCGCTGGCCCCCATGCCCTTGCAGGAATCCATCGCGATGACCCACGCTCCCAACGCCCGACCGGCTTCGAAACTCGACAAGCTCGACAAGCTCGGCAAACTTGGAAAGCTCGATGCCCTGGGCGCCGGCCGCGCACCCGTGCGCGCCGCTGCGCGACCCGCCGTGCAGACCTCGTTCCTGAAACCCGGCGCCGAGTTTCCCATCGTGCTGCAGGCCACCAGCCCCGAGCTCGACACTGTGGCCTGGGCCAAGGGCCAGGCCGACTACATCGAGATGCTGGTCGCCAGGCACGGCGGCATCCTGTTCCGCGACTTCGGCCTGAAGACCCCGCAGGACTTCGAGGCCTTTGCCGAGGCCATCGAGCCCGAGCTGTACGGTAGCTACGGCGACCTGCCGAAGAAGGAGGGCGGCAAGAAGACCTACCGCTCCACGCCGTACCCCGAGCGCCAGATGATCCTGTTCCACAACGAGAGCGCGCACCTGGACCGCTGGCCGCGCAAGCAGTGGTTCTTCTGCGAGCTGCCGTCGCCCGTGGGCGGCGCCACGCCCATCGTCGACTGCCGCGAGATGCTGCGCCGCCTGCCGGCCGACGTGGCGGCCGAATTCGAGCGCAAGGGCCTGCAGTACGTGCGCACCTTCACGCCCGGCCTGGACGTGAGCTGGCAGGACTTCTACAAGACCGAGCGCCGCGAAGACGTCGAGGCGCGCCTGGCCGCCACCGGCATCGAATGGCGCTGGTTCGACGGCGACACGTTGCAGACGCGCACCCGCTGCCCCGCCGTGATTCGCCATCCGCTGACCGGCGAGCGCGTGTTCTTCAACCAGGTGCAGCTGCACCACGTCGCCTGCCTCGAGGCACAGGTGCGCGAAGACCTGCTGGACATGGGCGGCGTCGAGCGCCTGCCGCGCCACGTGACCTACGGCGACGGTTCGCCCATCGCCGACGACACCATGGCCATCGTCGGCGAAGCCTACGAGGCCTGCGCCGTGCGCTTCGACTGGCGCCAGGGTGACGTCGTGATGCTCGACAACATGCTCGCCGCCCATGCACGCGACCCCTTCGAGGGCCCGCGAAAGATCGTGGTGGCGATGGGCGCGATGTTCGACCGCGCCGCGCTCGACGACGGCGCGCGCAGCGCCGATGCCCGCCTGACCGACGCGCAGGACGCATGACTGAAATGACGACCATGACCGGCCACTTCGACGACATGACCTTCCCGCTGAGCCCCGAACAACGCGCGGTGCCGGCCGATGCGCCGCGCCTGCTGCTGCGCGCCGACATCGAGGGCGCGCTCGACGCAGCGCGCCTGCGCGGCGTGGTGGCGCGCGTGCTGGGTGCGCACGGCGCCCTGTGCAGCGCCATCCGCGCCGTGCCGGGCTACCGCGGCCTGCGCCAGCAGTACACCCCGGGCATGGCACCGCTGGCCTGGGCGAACGCAGACCTGCGCGGTGCGCCTGATGCCGCACTGGCCCAATGGCTGGCGGACATGCAAGCCGCGCCGCTGGACATCGCGCGCGGCGAGATGGTCCATGCCGGGCTCGCACGCACCGGTGGAGCACGCCACACGCTGGCGCTTTGCGTTCACGCCTGGGTTGGCGACCGGGGCAGCCTGCAGCACCTGTTCGACCAGATCGCCACGGCCTTCGCGGACGAACACGCCTTCGATGCCGCCGAGGTGTTCCCGTATGCGCGCTTCGTGACCTGGCGCCAGGACCTGCTCGATGGCGAAGACGCTGCCGAGGGCCGTGCCTACTGGCAGCGCTACCTCGCGCAAGCCGCCACGCTCGCGCCACCGCGCCTCGTCGGTCGACAGGCTGTTGTCTCGCAGCATGCCGCGCGCGTGCAAGCCGAAGAATCCATCGACGCCGCTTTCGCAAGCCGCATCGCCGCCTGCGCCGACACACTGGGCGCACAGCCCGACACGCTGCTGCAGTCCGTCTGGTGGCTGCTGCTCGCGCGCCTGGACGGGACCGGCCGTTTCGCTGCTGGCTGGCAGCACGACTGCCGCCGCGACTACCCGCCGATGCAGGGCGCGGTCGGCGTGTTCGACAAGGTGCTGCCGCTTATCGTCGAGACCGCGTCGGAAACACGCTTTACCGACTGGCTTGAAAACTTCGACGGCACGCTGGCCGCGCACGTCGAGGCGCAGGAGTACTGGGCCGTCGAAGCACCGCCCATCTCCGCGCACCTCGCGGTCGGCTTCGCGTGCCACGAACGCCCGCGTCGCCACGGTGTCGATCCGCAATGGCAACTGGCCGCGCTGCCGGGGCCGCTGCCGGCTTTCGAACTGGCCCTGCAAGTCGCATGGGATGCCGAAAGTGCCGCGCTGTCGGTGCATGCCGACGCCGCGCGCCACAGCGAGGTGGCGGTGCAGCGCCTGCTGATGCAGTACCTCTGCCTGCTGAATGCTGTCGTCGAACGCCCCGACACCACGCTCGGCGCGCTGCCGCTGGTCGGCCCGCGCGAGCGTGAGTTGCTGCTTCGGTCGCAGGAAGCCGTGGCCGATGTCGGCACGCAGACCGTTACGCAACGCATCGCCCACTGGGCCGCCGAGACGCCCGAGGCGCCCGCACTCGAAGCTGGCGACCAACGCCTGAACTACGGCGAACTCGAACACCGCATCGGCCGCGTCGCCCACTGGCTGCAAGGGCACGGCGTGACACCCGGCACCATCGTCGCGCTGAATCTGCCGCGTGCGCTCGACCTGCCGGTCGCGATCCTCGCGGTCTGGCGCGCGGGCGCCGCCTACCTGCCGCTCGACCCGGACTGGCCCGAGGCGCGCCGCGCGGCGGTGCTCGCCGATGCGCAGCCTGTCTTCACCATCGACGCGGCGCTGCCCGATGCGGCAACGTTGCCCGAGGCGCAAGTCGCACCGCACATCGCCGCACCGAGCGACCTCGCCTATGTGCTCTACACCTCCGGCTCCACCGGCGCGCCCAAGGGCGTGGCCGTCGAGCAGGGCGCGCTGCAGAACTACGTGGCGGCCGCTTCTGCGGCGATGCAGCTCGACACCTGCCGCCGCTGGGCGCTCACCAGCTCGGTGGCGGCCGACCTCGGCAACACCGCGCTGTTCGGCGCGTTCTACAACGGCGCCTGCCTCGTCGTGGCGGCGCCGCACGAGGCGAAAGACGCAGAGGCCTTTGCGCGCTTCATGCGCGCGCACGCCATCGACGCGCTGAAGATCGTTCCCTCGCACCTCGAAGCGCTGCTCGAAGGCGCCACGCCCTGCCTGCCGCGCACGCTGGTGCTGGGCGGCGAGGCCGCGCCGCGCGCGCTGGTCGAGCGCATCGCGCGGCTGGCGCCGCAGTGCGCGGTCTACAACCACTACGGGCCGACGGAGGCCACGGTCGGCGTCTTGGTGCATGCCGTCGAGGCCGGTGCGCCCGTGCCCGAGCAGCTGCCGCTGACGCGCGTGCTCGCGAACAACTGCGTGCGCGTGCTCGATGCGACGAGCGGCCTCGTGCCGGCCGGTGGGTTGGGCGAGGTCTACATCGGCGGCGCGCAGCTGTGCCGCGGCTACCTGAACCGCGCGAATGCTGACGTGTTCGTCGCCGACCCGTTCCGCGCCGGTGAGCGGCTCTACCGCACAGGCGATCTCGCCTGGGTGCTGCCCGAAGGCGGGCTGCGGCTTGCGGGGCGTGCCGATCACCAGGTGAAGGTCCACGGCTACCGCGTCGAGCCGGCCGAGGTCGAGGCGGCGCTGCTGGCGCGGCCCGACGTGCGCCAGGCGGTCGTGCTGGCCGTGCCCGACGTGGCCGGTGCAACCACGCTCGCCGCCTTCTTCGTTGGTGACAGCGAGGCGGCCGACGGGCGCGCGCTGCGCGAACAACTGGCCGCGCTGCTGCCCGCGCACATGGTGCCCGCGAGCTGCACGGCCGTGAGCGCGTTCGCGCGCCTGCCGAACGGCAAGATCGACCGGCTCGCGCTGGCGGCATCGGCCCCGGCCGAGGCACCACAACGCCTTATCGCGGCGCCGCGCGATGCGCTCGAAGCGCTGCTCGCCGACGGCATGGCGACGCTGCTGGGCAGCGGGCCGGTCGGCGTGGAAGACGACTTCTTCGAACTCGGCGGCCACTCGCTGCAGGTCATCAAGCTGGTGGCGCGCATCCGAAAGCTGCTGCAGGTCGAGGTGGCGGCCGGCGTGGTGTTCGACCACCCGACGCCCGCGGCGCTCGCTGCCGTGTTGCGCGAGGCCAGCGCAGACGCGGTCGCGCTCGAACAGCTGGCGCAGACACACCGGTGCGACCTGGCGGACGAATCCGTGGGGGAGGCCGCATGAGCATGGCCATGGACGAGATCCCCCGCACCGTGCACGACGGCCAGGCGGTGCCGCTGTCGTATGCGCAGGAGCAGTTGTGCTTCCTGCAGAAGCTCGAGCCAGGGCTCACGGCCTACAACCTGCCGCGCGTGTTCCGGCTGACCGGTGCGCTCGACGCCGAGGCCCTGGCGCGTGCGTTCCGGGCGGTCATTGCGCGCCATGCGATCCTGCGCACGCACTTCGTCGAACACGACGGTGTGCCGATGCAGGTGGTGCAGGCCGAGGTGCCGTTCGCGCTGGAGCGCATCGACCTCTCGGACCAGGGCGCCGACGCGCAGCAAGCCGCGGTCGATGCGCTCGTGCGCCGCACCGCGGCACATGTGTTCGACCTGGGCCGTGCGCCTGCACTGGTGGCCCGACTCGCGAAGCTCGCCGACGATCGGCATGTGCTGGCCGTCTGCCTGCACCACATCGTGTCCGACGCCTGGTCGAACCCGATCCTGGCGCGCGACCTCGGTACGGCCTACGCGCTGGCGCTGCGCAGCGAAGACATGGTGCAGCTGCCGCCGCTGCCCGTGCAGTACGCCGACTTTGCCGTGTGGCAGCGCGGCCGCGTGCAGGGCGGGGCGCTCGCGCCGCAGCTCGCGCACTGGAACCGCCACCTCGGCGACGAGGTGCCGTCGCTCGACCTGCCGACCGACCGTGCGCGCCCCGCGCAGCAGACCTTCGCCGGCACCGCGCTGGCCTTCGAACTGCCGCCGGCTCTGGCGGCGGCGCTGCAGAAGTTCTGTCGCGCCGAACGCTGCACGCCGTTTGTCGTGCTGCTCGCGGCCTGGCAGGTGCTGCTATCGCGCTGCAGCGGGCAGGACGATTTCGCGATCGGCGTGCCCAACGCAGGGCGCCACCGCGAGGAGGTGCAGGACCTGCTGGGCTTCTTCATCACGACGCAGGTGTTCCGCGCGAGGCTCGCGCCCCGGCGCACGCTGCGCGAGGTGTGCCGGCAGGTGCGCGCCGACGCGCTGGCCGCGCTCGACCATGCCGACCTGCCGTTCGAGGTGCTGCTGGCCAGCCGCAAGGACCGCCGCGACCCCGCGCGCAGTCCGCTGTTCCAGGTGATGTTCGGCGTGCAGATGGCCGGCGAGGCCGTGGCGCTCGACTTCGCGGGCGTGCGCGCCGAGCTCGAAGAGTTCGACGACGCAGGCGCCAAGTTCGACCTGTCGCTGGACTTCTACATCGACCCGCGCGGCGTGCGCGGTCGACTCGAATACAACACCGACCTGTTCGAGGCCACGACCGCGCAGCGCCTGGTGCGCGCCTACCAGGGCGTGCTGCAGGCGATGTCGGACGACCCCGAACGCGTGCTCGCGAACCTCGTGCTCACCCACGCGGACGACGAGGCGCGGCTGCGCGCGTGGAGCGAGAACCTGCCGCACCGGCCGTACACGCAGCCCGTGCACCGGCGCATCGAAGCGCAGGCGCGCGAGCGGCCCGAGGCGGTGGCACTGGTGTTCGGCGACACGGTGCTGCGCTATGGCGAACTCGACGCGCGCGCCAACGCGCTCGCGCATCATCTGATCGGCCAGGGTGTGCGGCCCGACATGCCCGTGGGCATCGCCGCCGAGCGCAGCCTCGAGATGGTCGTGGGGCTGCTGGCGATCCTGAAGGCCGGCGGCGCCTACGTGCCGATCGACCCCGAGCTGCCGCGCGAGCGCATCGCCTACATGCTCGAAGACAGCGGCGTGACGCTGCTGCTCACGCAGTCGCATCTGCGCGAAGCGCTGCCGGTGGCGGCGCACGTGCAGTTGCTGGTGCTCGACGCACTCGACCTGTCGGCCGAATCCACCGCCTGCCCGCAGGTCGCGCTGCATGGCGAAAACCTCGCCTACGTGATCTTCACCTCGGGCTCCACGGGCCGTCCCAAGGGCGCGGCCAACCGCCACAACGCCCTCTACAACCGCCTGGCCTGGATGCAGGACGCCTACGCGCTGGGCGACGCCGACACCGTGTTGCAGAAGACGCCGTTCGGCTTCGACGTGTCAGTGTGGGAATTCTTCTGGCCGCTGATGCACGGCGCGCGCCTGGTCGTCGCCGCGCCCGGCGATCACCGCGAGCCGGCACGCTTGGTCGAACTGATCCGCGCGCACGGCGTGACCACGCTGCACTTCGTGCCTTCCATGCTGCAGGCCTTCCTGGCGCACGACGGCATCGAGGCCTGCACCAGCCTGCGGCGCATCGTCTGCAGCGGCGAGGCGCTGCCCGCCGAGGCGCAGGCGAAGGTGTTCGAGCGCCTGCCGGGCGCGGGGCTCTACAACCTCTACGGCCCGACCGAAGCGGCCATCGACGTGACGCACTGGACCTGCCGCGCCGACGGCCTGAACCATGTCGCCATCGGCCGCCCCATCGCGGGCTGCAAGACCTACGTGCTCGACGCGGGATTGAACCCCGTGCCGCCGGGCGCGGGCGGCGAGCTGTACCTGGGCGGCATCGGGCTGGCGCGCGGCTACCTGAACCGGCTGGGCCTCACGGCCGAGCGCTTCGTCGCCGATCCGTTCAGCGACACCGGCGAGCGCCTGTACCGCACGGGCGACCTCGTTCGCTGGCGCGACGACGGGCAGCTGGCCTACCTGGGCCGCATCGACCACCAGGTGAAGGTGCGGGGCTTTCGCATCGAACTGGGCGAGATCGAGGCGCAGCTGCTGGCGCAGCCGCAGGTGAGGGAGGCGGTCGTGGTGGCCGACGAGGGCCCCGGCGGCACGCGGCTGGTCGGCTATGTGTCGCCGCAGCCCGATGCGGCGGTGGATGCGGCTGTGCTCAAGGCGCGGCTGGCCGAGGTGCTGCCCGAGTACATGGTGCCGTCGCTGCTGTGCGTGCTGCTGGCGCTGCCGCTAAACGCCAACGGCAAGATCGACCGCAAGTCGCTGCCAAAGCCCGAGCGCAGCGGGGCACAGGCCTACGAAGTGCCAGAAGGTGCGGTCGAGCAGGCGCTCGCCGCGGTCTGGGCCGAGGTGCTCGGCCTGCCGCGCGTGGGCCGGCAGGACAACTTCTTCGAACTCGGCGGCGATTCGATCCTGAGCCTGCAGATTGTGTCGCGGCTGCGCACGGCGGGCTGGAAGCTCACGCCGCGCCAGGTGTTCGAGCGGCAGACCGTGGCCGGGCAGGCAGCCGTGGCAGAGCCCACAAGCGCAGCGGTGCAGTCTGAACAGACCGAAGCCGAAGGTGCGGTACCGTTGCTGCCGTTCCAGGCTGCGTTCTTCGAGGCCGATATGCCCGAGCGCCATCACTGGAACCAGTCGCTGCTGCTGCAAAGCCGCGAGGCGCTGGAGCTCCCCGCGCTCGAAGCTGCACTGGCGGCCGTGGTGCAGCACCACGATGCGTTTCGCCTGCGCTTCCATCAGGCAAGCGATGGCCGCTGGCAACAAGCCTACGAGGCGCTGCCGGCACGCTGGCGCGAGGAATGGCTCTGGGTGCGCGATGCGGCGAACCCCGCGCAGATCGCCGCGCTGTGCGATGAGGCACAGCGCAGCCTGGACCTCGCGCATGGGCCGCTGCTGCGTCCGCTGGTCATCCGCCTGCCGGGCGGTGACTGGCGCCTGCTGCTGGCGGCGCACCACCTCGTGGTCGATGGCGTGTCGTGGCGCATCGTGCTCGACGACCTGGCCGCCGCGTACACGCAGTGCCGCGACGGCCGGCCCGTTGCGCTGCCGCCGAAGAGTGCCAGCCTGCAGGCCTGGGCGCACGCGCTGCAGGCGCAATCCGCCGCGATGGACGATGAACTCGCGCACTGGCAGGGCTTCGCCGACGTGCCCGTTGCGCTTCCGTGCGCACGGCCCGACGGCGTGAACACCGTGGCGCGCCGTGCCAGTATCGCGTGGCAGCTCGACCGCGAGCGCACGCAGGCGCTGCTCAAGGTGGCACCGGCCGCCTACCGCACGCAAGTCAACGACCTGCTGCTCACGGCGCTCGGGCGCGCGCTGTGTGGCTGGAGCGGCCATGCGCAATTGGCGATCCTGCTCGAAGGCCACGGCCGCGAAGACATCCTGCCGGCGGAGAAGGCACTCGACCTGTCGCGCACCACGGGCTGGTTCACGAGCCTCTTCCCCGTGCGGCTCGATCCGCTGGGGGCGTGGGGTGATGCGATCAAGCGCGTGAAGGAAGACCTGCGCCGCGTGCCGCAACGCGGGCTCAGCCATGGCGTGCTGATGCACCTGGGCACGGACGCACAGCGGCAGGCACTGCGCGCATTGCCGCGTCCGCAGCTGGTCTTCAACTACCTGGGGCAGGTCGACGGTGCGGCTGGGGCTACGTGGTCGCTCGCGCCCGAAGACGCCGGCGAACCCGTCGCGGCGAGTGCGCCGCTGCTGCACGAATTCAGCGTCAATGCGCAGGTGCGCGACGGTGCACTGCAACTGACGGTGGACTTCAGCGCGGCGCGCCATGCGGCCGACGACGTGCAGGGCTGGCTAAATTGCTTCGGCGACGAACTCGAAGCGCTGATCGCGCACTGCACCTCGGGCGCTACCGGTGTCACGCCGTCAGACTTCCCGTTGGCCGGGCTCGACGCCGCGCAGTTCGACGCGCTGCCGTTGCCCGCGGCGCAACTCGAAGACCTCTATCCGCTGTCGCCGATGCAGTCCGGCATGCTGTTCCATAGCCTGGTCGATGCGCAAGGCGAGGCTTACATCAACCAGCTGTGCATGGACATCGACGGTCTCGATGTCGAGCGCTTCCGCGCCGCTTGGCAGCGCGTGCTGGCACGCCACGAGATCCTGCGCAGCGGCTTCCTGGCCGACGGCGCCACGCCGCTGCAATGGGTGGCGCGCAGCGCCGAGATGCCGTGGGTGATGCAAGATCTGCGCGAGAGCGCCGACCTGCCGGGCGCTCTGGCGCGGCTGGCCGAATCGCAGCGCGCGAGCGGCTTCGACCTCGCGCGCCCGCCGCTGATGCGCATCGCGCTGGCCCGCACGCAGGCGCAGCGGCATTGCCTCGTGTGGACCTACCACCACCTGCTGCTCGACGGATGGAGCGTGGCGCAGCTGCTGGCCGAGGTCCTGCGAAGCTACGCGGGACATGCGGTTGAGCCCGCGCCGGGGCGCTTCCGCGACCACATCGCGTGGCTCGCGGCGCGCGACCAACAGGCCGGCGAGGCGCACTGGCGCAGCGTGCTGACCGGCGTGGAAGAACCGACGCGCCTTGCCACAGCGCTGGTGACGCCCGCCGCACCGCGATCCGGAAAGGCCCGCCAGCGGCTGGTCTTCGACACCGAAGCCACGCGCGGCCTGCGCGAAGCCGCGCGCGCCGCGCACGTCACGCTCAACACTGTTGTGCAGGCAGCCTGGGCACTGCTGCTGGGCCAGCGCACGCGCAGCAGCACCGTCGTGTTCGGTGCCACGGTCGCCGGCCGCAGCGCCGAGATGCCGGGCGCCGAGCGCATGCTGGGCCTGTTCATCAACACGCTGCCCGTGGTCGCGCGCCTGCGGCCCGGCCAGCCCGTGGGCGACTGGCTGCGCGAACTGCAGGCGGCACAGGTGACGTCGCGCGAACACGAGCACACGCCGCTGCACGAGATCCAGGCCTGGGCCGGGATGGGCGGGCAGGGCCTGTTCGACACGCTGGTGGTGTTCGAGAACTACCCGGTCGATGCCGCGTTGCGCGACGACGCGGCGGCGGGCCTCCGCTTCGGTGCGGTGCGCACGCAGGAAGAAACCTCGTACCCGCTGACATTGATGGTGCATGACGACGCGGCGCTGCACATCGACCTCGTGCATGCGCTCGACCTGTGCGACGACATGCAGGCCGCAGCGCTCGTGGGCCAGTTGCGCGCGGCGCTGCTGGCGCTTGCCGGCGATGCGACGCAGGCCGTAGGCCAACTGACGCAGGTCGATGCGGCCGAGCGCGAACGGTTGTCGCGCTGGTCGTGCGGTGCGTTCACGCCGGAAACGGTCGTCTCCGTCCACCATCTCATCGAACAGCAGGCCAAGGCCCACCCCGACGCACTGGCGTTGGTCACGGCCGACCATCGCCTCACCTACGCCGCGCTCAACCGCCTCGCGAACCGCTGGGCGCACCGGTTGATCGCACAGGGTGTGCGGCCCGACATGCCGGTCGCGATCGCGGTCGATCGCTCGGCCGAGACTGTCGTGGGCCTGCTCGCCGTGCTCAAGGCCGGTGGTGCGTACGTGCCGCTCGACCCGGCGTTCCCGACCGAGCGGCTGGCCTACATGGTCGAGGACAGCGGCGCCTCGCTGCTGCTCACGCGCCGCGCGCTGATGCCGCGTTTGCCCGACGCAGCGAGCGTGCAGCGGCTGGCCTTCGACCTCGACGCGGCCGACGACGGCATGGCCGCCTGGCCCGACCACGACCCGGCGGTGCCGGTGCATGGCGAGCAGCTGGCCTACGTGCTCTACACCTCGGGCTCCACGGGCCGCCCCAAGGGCGTGGCGATGCGCCACGACGCGGTCGCGCGCCTCATCGCGTGGCAGCTGCAACGCCTGCCGGGCGCGAGCCGCACGCTGCTGTTCGCGTCGCCGTGCTTCGACGTGGCGTTCCAGGAAATGGTCAGCGGGCTGGCCGGCGGCGGCTGCCTCGTGCAGACGACCGATGCGCAGCGGCTCGACCTCGACGCGCTGGAAGAGCTGGTGCATCGCGAGGGCGTTGAGCGCATGTTCCTGACCTTCTCGGTGCTGCAGCACTTCGCCGAGCAGTCGCTGGCCTCGGGCCGGCGGCTGCCAGCGCTGCGCCAGATCGTCACGGCGGGCGAGCAGCTCAAGCGCACGCCCGCACTGGCCGAATGGCTGGCGCGCGAATCGCAGTGCCGGCTCCTCAACCAGTACGGGCCGACCGAGACGCACGTGGTGAGCGAGTTCGTGCTCGACGGTGCAGGCCCTGACGACCTGCCGCCCATCGGCACGCCCGCCTCGAGCGCGCGTCTGTTCGTGCTCGATGCCACCCTGCAGCCCGTTCCCGTCGGCGTGGCCGGCGAGCTGTGCGTGGGCGCCGAGGTGCTGGCGCGCGGCTACCTGCACCGCGCCGGCCTGACGGCGCAGCGCTTCGTTGCGGACCCGTTCGATGGGCACGGCGGGCGGCTCTACCGCACCGGCGACCTCGTGCGCTGGCGCGAGGACGGCCAGCTCGAGTACCTCGGCCGGCTCGACCATCAGGTGAAGGTGCGGGGCTTCCGCATCGAACTCGGCGAGGTCGAGGCGCAACTGCTCGCTCAGCCCGGCGTGCGACAGGCGCTGGTGCTGGCGCAGGAAGGGCCGGGCGGTGCGCGGCTGGTGGCCTATGCGGCCGGCGCCGAAGGCGCGCCGCTGCGCCCCGCGGCGCTGCGTGCGGGGCTGGCGGCGGCGCTGCCCGACTACATGATGCCGAGCGTCATCGTCGCGATGCCGCAGGGGCTGCCGTTGAACGCCAACGGCAAGGTCGACCGCCAGGCCCTGCCGCCGCCGGAAGCGGCGGAAGAACGCGCCCACGTGCCGCCGCAGGGCGCCACCGAAGCTGCTTTGGCGGGTCTGTGGGCGCAGGTGCTGGGGCTGTCGCGCGTGGGGCGTGGCGACAACTTCTTCGAACTCGGCGGGCACTCGCTCGCGGTGCTCAAGCTGCGGCAGCAGGTCAAGGCGCAGATGAGCATCGACCTGCCGCTGCAGCGCTACTTCGAGCTGCCCGACCTGGCGGCGTGTGCGCAGGCGCTCGACGCGCAAGGGCCGGCGCAGGCGCAGCAGGCCGCGCAGGCCGAGAGCGACCTCGATCGCATGGATGAATTGTTGGAAAGTCTGGGGGGTTGAGTGAGAAGTAGCACTGGCAGCAGCGAACGCAGCAGGGCCATCGCCCAACGGCTGGCAGGTTTGCCACCGGCGCGGCAGAAGGAATTCATCGCCGCGCTTCGCGCGCAGGGCATCGATTTCGGCCGCCTGCCGATCGTGCCTGACCCGGCCGCCGTGCCGGGCGCGCCGCGGCCCGCCTCGTACGCGCAGGCGCGCCAGTGGTTCCTCTGGCAGATGGACCCCGAGAGCACGGCGCCGCACATCACGGCCGCGCTCACGCTGCATGGCGCGCTCGACCTCGCGGCGCTGCGTGCGAGCCTGCAGGCGCTGGTGGTACGGCATCCGTCGCTGCGCACGCGCTTCGGCGTGAGCGACGCCGGCGTGCCGCAGCAGACCGTGTCGCCCGAGGCCGTGCTCGATCTGCGTGAGGCCGATCTGCGCGCCTACCCCGCGCAGGTGCGCGACGAGGCCGCGCGCCTTGTGCGCACGCCCTTCGATCTTTCGCGCGCCCCGCTGCTGCGAGTGGGCCTGCTGCGCACCGGCGAGACCGCGCACCTGCTGGTGCTGGTGATGCACCACATCGTGTCCGATGGCTGGTCGATGCAGTTGCTGGTCGACGATTTCGGCGCGCTGTATCAGGCACATCGCCAGGGGCACGACGCTGCCGTGCTCGCCGCGCCGGCACTGCAGTACGCCGACTACGCGGCCTGGCAGCGCAACTGGCTCGAAGCGGGCGAGGGCGAACGCCAGCTCGCCTATTGGACCGAACGGCTCGGCGGCGAGCAGCCGCTGCTGCAATTGCCTGCGGACCGCGCGCGTCCGCCGCAGGGGCCGTACCTGGCTGCACGCCACCGGCTCGATCTGCCGCGAGAACTGGCGCTCGCGCTGCGCCGCCGCGCGAGCGCCGAGGGCGCGACGCTCTTCATGGTGCTGCTGGCCGGCTTCCAGGCGCTGCTGCACCGCTACACGGGCCAGGGCGACATCCGGCTCGGCGTGCCCGTGGCCAACCGCGACCGGCCCGAGACGGCCGGCATCCTCGGCCTGTTCGTCAACACGCAGGTGCTGCGCGCCGAGCTGGCCGGCCACACCACGCTGGCCGAGGCCCTGGCGCAGGCGCGCGAAGCGGCGCTGGGCGCGCAGGCGCACCAGGACCTGCCGTTCGAACAGCTGGTCGAGGCGCTGCAGCCCGAGCGCAGCCTGAGCCACTCGCCGCTGTTCCAGGTGATCTTCAACCACCGGCAGCAGGACCTGGGCGCGCTCGACAGGCTCGAAGGCCTGCGCATCGAACCCTGGGAACTCGACGAGCAGGCGGCACCCTTCGAACTTGCGCTCGACACGCTGGAGCAGGCCGACGGCACGCTCGGGCTTGGCTTCACGTATGCCCGCGCGATCTTCGAGCCGGCGACCATCGAGCGCATGGCCGCGCATTGCGTCGCAGTGCTGCGTCAGCTGGCCGACGACCCCACGCGCACGTTGCGCGAGGTGGCGCTGCTCGGTCCGCAGGAACACGCCCAGCTGCGCGAATGGGGCGAGGGCCAGGACACCGCGTGGGACGAGGTGCCCGTGCACCGACTCGTCGAACGCCACGCCGCGCTGCGGCCCGAGGCCACGGCGCTGATCGTCGACGGCGTGCCGATGAGCTTCCAGGAGTTCGATGTGCGCGCCAACCGGCTCGCGCACGCCCTCATCGCGCAGGGCGTGCGGCCCGAGGAACGCATCGGCCTAGCGGTGGAGCGTTCGCCCGAGATGGTGGTGGCGCTGCTCGGCGTGCTCAAGGCGGGCGCGGCCTACGTGCCGCTCGACCCCGACTACCCGCCCGACCGGCTCGACTTCATGGCGGCCGACAGCGGCGTGCGGTTGCTTCTCACGCAGGCGCGTGTGCGCGATCGGTTGGGCGCGTCGATGCAGGCGCTGCCCGCGTTGCTGCTCGACGGCGGCGTGCTCGACAACGGCCCCGACGGCGCTCCCGATGTCGCGGTGCATCCCGAGCATCTGGCCTATGTCATCTACACCTCGGGCTCCACCGGCCAGCCCAAGGGCGTGGCCGTGGCGCATGGCCCGTTGAGCATGCACATCCAGACCATCGGCCGCGCCTACGGCATGACGCCCGAAGACCGTGAGCTGCAATTCGCCTCGATCAACTTCGACGGCGCGCATGAGCGCATCTGGACGCCGCTGGCTTTCGGCGCCACGCTGATGCCGCGCAGCCAGGAGCTGTGGACCGTGCACCGCAGCCGCGAGGAAATGCGGCGCCACGGCATCACCGTCGCCTGCTTCACGCCGGGCTACCTGCAGCAGATGGCCGATGAACTCGGTGAGGAAGGGCGCGTGCCCACGCTGCGCTCGTACACCGTCGGCGGCGAGGCCATGGGCCGCGTTGCCTGCGAGCGCGTGATGCAGACGCTGCAGCCGCCGCGCCTCATCAACGGCTACGGCCCGACCGAGACGGTGATCACACCGACCATCGCCAAGGCCTATGCCGACACCGCCTTCGACGCGGCCTACCTGCCCATCGGCGCGCCGGTGGGCGATCGCCGCGCCGTGGTGCTCGACACCGACATGAATCTGGTGCCGCCCGGCATGGCCGGCGAGCTGTACCTGGGCGGTGCGGGGCTGGCGCGCGGCTACCTGAACCGCGCCGGCCTGAGCGCCGAGCGCTTCGTGGCCGACCCCTTCGACACCGCGGGTGGTCGCCTGTACCGCACCGGCGATCTCGTGCGCTGGCGCGCCGACGGGCAGCTCGAATACCTGGGGCGCCTCGATCATCAGGTGAAGGTGCGCGGTTTCCGCATCGAACTCGGCGAGGTCGAGGCGCGTCTGCGCGCGCAGCCCGGCGTGCGCGAGGCCGTCGTGGTCGCGCGCCAGCGCGCGGGCGGTGCGCTGCTGCTGGCCTACGTGTCGAGCCTCGATGCGCAGCGCCCGGTCGAGGCCTTCACGCTGCGCGACGGTCTGGCGCAGGTGCTGCCCGAGTACATGGTGCCATCGGCGATCACCGTGCTCGCGGCGTTGCCGCTCAACGCCAACGGCAAGGTCGACCGCGCCGCGCTGCCCGAGCCCTTGTTCGCTGCCGCGGCCGACACCTGGGAGGCACCGCAAGGGGCGGCCGAGGAGGCGATGGCCTCCGTTTGGGCCGACGTGCTCGGCGCGCCGCGCGTGGGCCGAAATGACAACTTCTTCGAACTCGGTGGCCACTCGCTGTTGGCCATGCAGTTGCTCGAACGGCTGCGCCGGCAGGGCTTCGGTGCCCAGGTGCGCACGCTGTTCCAGAACCCGCGCTTCGCCGACTTCGCGCGCGCGACGCTGGAAGCCGGTGCCTCGCCGCGCCCGGCACCGGTGGTGCCCGACAACGCGATTCCCGACGGCTGCACGCGACTCACGCCGCAGATGCTGCCGCTGGTGACGCTCGACGACGCGCAGCTGCGCCGCATCGAATCCGCCGTGCCCGGCGGCGCGGCCAACATCCAGGACATCTACCCGCTCGCGCCGCTGCAGGAAGGCCTGCTGTTCCATCACCTGATGCAGGCCGAGGGCGACGTCTATGTGCAGTCGCTGCAGATGCGCTTCGACAGCGAAGCGCGGTTGAACGCGTTCATGGACTGCCTGAACCGCGTCATCGTGCGCCACGACATGCTGCGCACGGCGGTGATGTGGGAAGGGCTGGCGGAGCCGGTGCAGGTGGTGCACCGTCATGCGCCGGCCGAGGTCGAATGGCTGCCGATCGACGCCGCCGCGGGCGACGTCGCCGCGCAGCTCGAAGCGCATGTGCGCCCCGGCCGCTACCGCCTCGACGTGCGCCGTGCGCCGATGCTGCGCGCCATTGCCACGCACGACGCTGCGGGCGGCGGCTGGCTGCTGCAGCTGCCGAGCCACCACCTGGCGCTCGACCATGTGTCGCGCGACCTGCTGGTCGAGGAGATCACGCTGCTGTTGCAGGGCCGTGCCGATGCACTGCCCTCGCCCGTGCCGTTCCGCAGCTTCGTCGCGCAAGCGCGGCTCGGTGCCGACGTGGCCGAGCAGGAGACGTTCTTCCGCCGCATGCTCGGCGACGTGCGCGAGCCGACCGCGCCCTTCGACCTGTTCGATGCGCGCGGCGACGGTACGGCCGTGGAAGAAGCGCACCTCGAACTCGACGCGGCGCTGGCGCAGGCCGTGCGCACGCAGGCGCAGCGCAGCGGTGTCAGCACAGCCACGCTGTTTCACCTGGCGTGGGCGCTGGTACTGGCCAAGACCACGGGCAAGGACGACGTGGTGTTCGGCACCGTGCTGTTCGGCCGGCTCGCAGGCGGCGAGGGCGCGGGGCGCGCGCTCGGCATGATGATCAACACGCTGCCGCTGCGCGTGACGCTGGGCCGCAGCCACGCGCTGGCCTGCGTGCGCCAGACCCACGCCGCGCTGGCCGGCCTGCTGCACCACGAGCATGCGAGCCTGTCGCTCGCGCAGCGCTGCAGTGCGGTGCCCAAGGGCACGCCGCTGTTTTCGACGTTGCTGAACTACCGATATGTGGCGCAATCGCCCGCTGCGAGCGCCGATGCCGGCGGCTGGGAAGGCATCGAGACGCTCGGCGCGCAGGAACGCTCGAACTACGCCTTCGCGTTGTCGGTGAACGAACGCGCCGACGGCTTCGCGCTGACCGCGCAGGTCGATGCGTCGGTCGGCGCCGCGCGCGTGTGCCAGTACATGCACGACGCGGTGCGCCGCGTGGCCGACGACCTGGCGCAGGCGGCCACGCACCCGGTCGTGGCCTTCGACCTGTACACGGCCGACGAGGCGCAGCGCCTGCGGGCCTGGGGCGTGAACACGCCCGCCTACCAGGACACGGCACCCGTGCATGTGCTGGTCGCACGCCAGGCAGCGTTGCGGCCCGAGGCCACGGCGCTGATCTTTGGCGACCACAAGCTGAGCTACGCCGCGTTGGACGCGCGTGCCAACCGGCTGGCGCACCACCTAGGGCGCGCGGGTGTGCGGCCCGAAGTGCGCGTGGGCCTCGCGGTGCGGCGCTCGGCCGACATGGTCGTGGCGCTGCTCGCGATCCTGAAGGCAGGCGGCGCCTACGTGCCGCTCGACCCGGCCTACCCGCCACAGCGGCTGGCCTACATGGTGGAAGACAGCGGCGTCGCGCTGCTGCTGGCCGACGATGCCGTCGCGCTGGACCGCATCGGAATGCCGGCTGTGAAGGCACTGACGCTCGACACGCTCGATTTGTCGAACGGGCCGGCGCACGCCCCCGGCGTGGCGGTGCATCGCGACCACCTGGCCTACGTGATCTATACCTCGGGCTCGACCGGAAAGCCCAAGGGCGTGGCCGTGGCGCACGGTCCGCTGGCCATGCATGTGCAGTCCATCGGCGAGGCCTACGGCATGACGCCCGAGGACCGCGAGCTGCAGTTCGCGTCGATCAACTTCGACGGCGCGCACGAGCGCACCTGGGTGCCGCTGGCCTTCGGCGCGGCGCTGATGCCGCGCGACGAAGAGGTCTGGCCGGTGGAGCGCACCTGCGCCGAAATTGCGCGCCACGGCATCACCATCGCCTGCTTCACGCCCGGCTACCTGCACCAGATGGCCGAGCTGATGGGCGAGGCTGCGAGCCGGCTGCCCATACGGTCCTACACGGTGGGCGGCGAGGCGATGCCGCGCACCAGCTTCGCGCTGGTGCAGTCGGCGCTGAAGCCGCCGCGCATCGTCAACGGCTACGGGCCGACCGAGACGGTGATCACGCCGATGATCGCCAAGGCCGCGCCGGGCGAGGGCTTCGACGCGGCCTACATGCCCATCGGCCGCCTCGTGGGCGACCGCACGGCCTACGTGCTCGACGGCGCGATGAACCAGGTGCCGCCCGGCGTGGCCGGCGAGCTTTACCTCGGTGGCGACGGCCTGGCGCGCGGCTACCTGCAGCGCGCGGGCTTGAGCGCGGAACGTTTCGTGGCCGACCCCTTCGGCGCGCCGGGCGGCCGGCTCTACCGCACGGGCGACCTCGTGCGCTGGGAGGCCGACGGACAGATGGCGTACCTCGGGCGCATCGACCATCAAGTGAAGATCCGCGGCTTTCGCATCGAGCTCGGCGAAATCGAGGCGCAGCTGCTGGCGCTGCCGCAGGTGCGCGAGGCCGTGGTCGTCGCCAGTCAGGGCGCGGGCGGCGCGCGGCTGGTGGCGTATGTGTCGCCGCTCGCGGGCGAGCGCATCGAAGCTTCGCGGCTGCGTGCGAGCCTTGCGGCGCTGCTGCCCGAGCACATGGTGCCGGCCGTGATCGTGGCGCTCGACACGCTGCCGCTCAACATGAGCGGCAAGGTCGATCGCCATGCGCTGCCCGCGCCGGTGTTCGCCGGCGGCGACGGCTACGACGCGCCGCGCGGCACCACCGAGCACGCGCTAGCGCGCATCTGGTCAGAAGTGCTCGGCGTGGAACGCGTGGGCCGCGACGACAACTTCTTCGAACTCGGCGGCGACTCGCTGCTGAGCCTGAAGGTGATGGCGCAGGCGCGTCGTCTGGGCATGCCGGCGCTCGACCTGAAGTTGCACGACTTCCTGCGCGCGCCGACCATCGCGGGGTTGCTGGGCGGGCGTGCCAATGCGCCGTCGCTGGTCGCCCTGAACGCGGTGATGCCCGGTGCGGCGCCGCTGTTCTGCATGCACGCCGCGCTGGGCACGGTGTACGACTACGCGCCGGTGGCGCGCCGCCTGCAGGGCGTGCGCACCGTGTACGGCCTGCCGTGCCGCATGCTTGCCGACCCCACGCACCGCGACGTGTCGCTGGCGCGCATGGCCGACGACTACGCTCGCATGCTCCGCGGCGTGCAGCCGCAGGGGCCGTACCACCTGCTGGGCTGGTCCCTCGGCGGCGCGCTCGCGGCGGCCGTGGCGGCGCGGCTCGAGGTCGAAGGCCAGGCCGTGGCGTTTCTCGGCCTGGTCGATCCCTATGTGCCCGAGCCTGATGCGCGGATGCAGACGGTGGATGACGACGGCCGGCGTGACTTCGCCGACTTCGTTGCGTCGGCCTGGCCCGCGGCGCGCCTGGAGGGGCTGCTGGACATCGACGACTTCGTCTGCGACGAGGCGACCGTGGCTGCGCTGATCGCACAGGCCCGTGCGCAAGCGCAAGCCCGCGGCGACACGCTCGAGATGCCGGCCTACGCGAATCTGCCCGACGACGAGTTGGCCCGCATCTTCCTCACCGGCCAGCAGCTGAAGGCGATCGAGACCGAAGCCCTCGTGCCGCTGCGCTGCTGCGCCGAGTGCTGGTGGATCGCGCGGCGACCGGCAGCGGACCGGGCCGCGCTCGCGCTGCAGCTGGGTCGGTCGGACCTCGCGAGCGCCCCGGCGCTCGACGAGGACCACCATGCGATCCTGCGCAGCCCGGTGTTGTTGGCACAGTTGGGCGAGCGACTGGGTGAGGCTGAGGCCCTGGCATAGAAAAGCACGACCCGGAAGCCGGGTCGTGCGTCAAGGGCACCCTTCTGCCGGTGCCGCCCTATTTCATGTCGCTGGGTGTCAGAGCTTGTAGCTGAGCTTCAGCCAGGCGTTGCGCGGGTTGCCCTGCGTGTAGCCGTTGTAGCCGCCCAGGCCGTTGTAGTAGCGCTTGTCGCCAGCGTTCTCGATGTGCAGCGAGGCACTCAGGCGGTTGTTGATGTCGTAGCGCGCCATCAAGCCGAACAGCGTCAGGCCGCCTTGCGAGGCGCGGCCGAGTTCGTTGAACTCGTCGTAGTAGATGCCGCTCTGGTAGCTCACGCTGCCGCCGACGGTAAGCTTGCTCCATTCGCCGGGCAGGCGATAGCTGGTGCTCACGCGGAACAGGCGGCGCGGGTACTGCGGGTTGAGCAGCACGCCGTCGGCGTCACGCTTGGCGTGGTAGGTGTAGCCCGCAAGCAACTGCAGGCCCGGCAGCACTTCGCCGGCGGCGGTGAGCTCGAAGCCCTTGCTCTTGGCGCCTTGCACCGCGCGGTACGGAATGCCGCCGTCGGGCAGCAGCGAGCTGGCGCCGGTGTCGATCACGGCCAGGTTGGTTTCGCGCGTCTTGAAGATCGCGGCGCTGGTATTGAGCTTGCCACCGAAGTGTTCGCCCTTCAGGCCCAGTTCGATGTTCTTTCCGCGCTGCGGTGCGATGAGCGAGTTGTTGCGGTCGCGCACCGCATTGGGCTGGAAGATGTCGGTGTAGCTGCCGTACAGCGAGAGCTCCTTGCTCACGTCGAACACCACGCCCAGGTAGGGCGTGACCACGCCGTTTTCGCGCACCGAACCCACGCCGATGCGGCGCCAGGTGGTCCAGTCGAGCGTGGACGAATCGGCCTCGTACCAGGTGCCGCGCGCGCCGATGATGACTGACAGCGGGTCGGCCAGCCGCAGGCGGGTCGAGGCGTAGATGGCCTTCTCGGTGGTGCTCGATGGCGCCGTGTACAGCGGGTACGAGAACGAGGTCGGCTCGGGGAAGCTCTGCAGCTGGTAGAAGTTCAGGGGCCGGCGGTCGATGATGCGCGGCACGGCACCGCGCGTGTGGACCGTGGCGTCGTAGGTGTTGTAGTTCATGCCCACCACGGCTTCGTGCGTCCGGCCGAAGGCTTCGAACGGACCCTTCAGGTGGACGTCGAGGCCTTTGTTGGCGCCTTGGGCGGGGTTTTCGCGGATGTCGATCGTAGATGCGCCGGTCCGCTCGTTGATGGCGCGGTAGATGCTCAGGTCGCCCGAGGCACGCTTGCGCTCGCTCTTGAGGTAGCTTGCATCGACCTTCAGCTGCCAGCCGCCGCCCAGCTGCTGGTCGAGGTTGGCGAACAGCTTGTCGCTGTACATGTCCCAATAGCTCCACGGGGCGCTGGAGTTGAACGAGCGCGGCAGGTTGGTGCGCTGGCCGTTGCTGAAGAACAGCGGGCTCTGGCCGTAGTTGGCGCCGTCGATGGCGGTCTTCTGGTGCTCGAAGCCCACCGAGAGGCGGGAGCCCGCGGCGAGGTCCATTTCAACAATGCCGTAGAGCGCGTCTTCGGTGCGCTTCTTGTTCTCGATGAAGTTCTTGCCGTCGGTGCGCGAGGCCATAAAGCGGCCGCGCACGGTGCCGGCCTCGTTGAGTGGGCCACCCACGTCGATCTCGGCGTTGTAGCGGCTCCAGGAGCCGATGCCGCCCGAGATGTGGCCGGCGAACTCGGAAGTCGGGCGCTTGCGCACGAGGTTGATGGCGCCGCCGGGCGAGCCCACGCCGTTGAGCAGGCCGGCCGCGCCGCGGATCACCTCGACGCGGTCGTAGAAAGCGGTGCTGATCATGCTCGACTCGCCGGCCACGCTGTTGAAGCCCAGCGTGGGCACGCCGTCGACCATGGTGCTCAGCGCGAAGCCGCGCGACGAGAAGGTCACGCGCTCGTCATTGCGGTCGGCCACGATGCCGGGCGTCTGGCGCAGTACGTCGTCCAGGGTGACGAGGTTCTGGTCGTCGATCTGCTGGCGGCCGATGACGCTGATCGACTGCGGCGTTTCGCGCAGCGACAGGTCCATGCGCGTGGCACCCGCGGCGGCGCGCGTGGTGTACGAGCCCGTGCCTTCGGTGGTGCCGTCGGTGGAGACCTGCGCGGCCACGGTCACGGCGGGCAGCGAGGCACTGGCCGCGCTCTGGCGCTGGATGGTGACGCGCGTGGGGCCGTTGCGCACCGCCACGAGGCCGCTGCGGGCCAGCAGGCGGTCGAGCGCCTGCTCGAAGCTAAGGCGGCCCGACACGGCCGGTGCGGCCAGGCCCGAGACCACGTCACCGGCGGCGAGCACCTGCACGCCGGTCTGGCGCGACAGCTCGTTGAGCGCGGCGCCCAGCGGCTGGGCGGGCACGTTGATGTCGCGCGCTTGTGCAGAGGCCTGGTCGGTGCCCTGGGCGGCGACAAGGCCGTTCCAGCTGGCAAAGGCGGTTCCGAAGGCGGCGGCAAGTGCGGCGCTCAGGAGTCGGTGGCGAGGCGAGAAACGCATGGGTGAAGGCTCCAGACAAGTAAATCGGTGCGACATGAAAACGAGGGCGCGCTGCATCCTTCGATCGGATGCGGGGTGCTTCTGCATGTAAGACGTTTGAACTCGAAAAAGAGAGACAGGCCCGTGACACGCCATCGATCGCCGTGTCGATGCGGGTCGAAAAAACGAGAGGAAAAGGAGCGGCGTGCCCACGGGCACGCCCGGGTCAGCGCGCTTGCAGGCTCACGCTGCCGTCGGGCCGGGCGACCGCCACCAGCGGCAGGATGGCGGGCAGTGCGTCGAGCAGGCCGGCCGAGTCGTTGGTGCGAAAGCGGCCCGAGAGTCGCATCGCGTCGATGCGGGCGTCGGCGCCGGTGATGGGCGCGTTGCGGTAGCTGTTGACCGCGGCCAGCGCGTCGCCCAGCGGGGTGTTGTCGAACACCAGCCAGCCGTCGCGCCAGGCCGAGAGGGCGGCGGTGTCGGCCTGGCGCACCGGATCGGCGCGGCCGTCGCGCACCTCGAGCATGTCGCCGGCGCGCAGGTCGACCACCTGGTCGCTGCGTTCGGTGCCGGCCTGGCGCAGCACCTGCACGCGCACATGGCCGTGCTCGACGCCCACGGTGATCGGGCCGCCGCGGTCGCGCACGGTGAAGGCGGTGCCGACCACTTCGATGATGGCCTCGCGCGTGCGCATCACGAAGGGCCGGTCGGCGTCAGGCGCCACGTCGAAGCGGACCTCGCCGCGTGCCATGTAAACCATGCGGCGGCGGCGGTAGAGCGTGACGTCGACGGCGCTTTGCGGGGCGAGGTCGAGGCGGCTGCCGATGCCGCCGGTGGGCTCATCGGCCAGTGTGACCTTCAGCATCCGCGCGTTGGGCGTCCGATACGCCGCCTGGAACACGGGCTGCTGCCAGTACCACTGCACGCCGCGCCCGGCGACCACGCCGGCGCCGAGCAGCCCGGCGATCGACAGCAGCAGCTTGCGGCGCGAGGGACTGCGCGGCACCGGTGCGGGTGTGGGCTCGTCGAAGTGCGCACGCAGGTCGTCGGCCATGCCGCCCAAGGCTTTCCAGCGCTCGCGCGCCTCGCGCACGGCGGCGGCGTGTTCGGGCGAGCGGGTTCGCCACTGGTCGAGCGCGAGCCGGGCGCTGTTGGCGGCCGGGCTCGGCGGCGCGATCTCGTCTTCGACGATGAGCGCGAGCGCGCGTTCGATCAGCCGTTCACGCGAGACGACCTCGGCAGCCGCGCCGCTCATGAAAAATCTTCAGCCAGTGCCGTGTCGAAACCCGCGTGGCTGTTCAGCGCCTGCGGCTCGATCAATTCCTGGCGCAGCTCGGCGAACACGCGCGAGCAGTCGATGGTGGCGCGCAGCAGGTGCTTGGCGACCGCCATCTCGGTGATGTTCAGACGCTGCGCGATTTCAGCGCGCGAGTGGCCGTAGGCGCGGAACAGCAGGAACACCTCGCGCCGGCGCGGCGGCAGCTGTTCCATGGTTTCGACCACGCGGTGCAGCACGCGGTGCTGGGCCACGACATATTCGGACGACGGGGCCGTGAGGTGCGTGCCCACGACGGCATGCGAGACGGCCCAGTCCTGCGCCACCTTGCGATGGCGCGCTTCGTCGATGCACAGGTTGCGCGCCACGCGGAACAGCAGGGCGCGCGGCGACTCGATGGCGGCGCCGTCTCGCAGGCTGAGCGTGTGCGTGTACACGCGCTCGAAGCTCGACTGCGCAATGTCGGCCGCATGGTGCGGGTCGCGCAGGTCGCGCGTGAGCTGCCGGCGCAAGTCCGCGTAGTGAGACACAAGTTCCTGGACGAGGTCGCGCATCCGGTCGCCTTCTCGCAAGCATCGACAAAAGACCCCTGGGCCGATGGCTGGAGCGCGCCGGTGAAGAGGAGGCGAGGGCGCTGGCTTCGGTGACCCCGGGATGGGGTGAATAAGAACTATTCTTATTGAGTGTAGCACCGAAGCGTTGCGTTCCCGTGGCTAACCCACGGGCGCGGCGTGGGCGGGGCGCTCTGCGGCCGGCGCCTGCAGAGGCTGCGGAGCCTGCGCCGCGTGCCGTGGCGTGGCGTTGAGCAGCGCCTGCCCGATCTCGTCGGAACGGATGGCGGTGACCGACAGCAGCGTGTCGCTCAGGCCGTGGCTGGTCTCGCAGGCGCCCTGCAAGAAGATGCCCGGGCGCAGCGCCGGCGTGCCCTGCATGCGGTAGTCACGATCGACCGAGAAATCGCCCAGGTAGTGCGCCAGCGGCGCCAGCAGTGTGCGGTGCGCGTCGCGCGCGTAACCGGTGGCAAGCACCACGGCGTCGTAGGCTTTGTCGAGGCGCGCACCGGTGTTCAGGTCGTGCAGCGACAGGTGGATGCCGTCCTGCGCGGCATGCACGGCCGACACCTCGTGCCGCCGCAGGAAGCTGTGGCGCGTCGAGCCGGCCACGCGCTGGCGGTAGAACACGTTGAAGATCTGCTGGATCAACTCCAGGTCGGGCGCGGCGTAGTTGGTGTGCCAGAACTCCTCGAGCAGCTCGGCACGCTCGTTCACCGAGCGGTTGAACACGAAATCGGTGAAGTCGGTGTTGAAGATCTCGTTCACGAACGGGCTGTCGTCCGAGGGCTTGATGGAGCGTGCACGCATGATCAGGTCGACCTGCGGTTTCGCGGGGTGCGACTGCAGGTCCATGAAGATCTCGGCCGCGCTCTGGCCGGCGCCCACGATGGCGATGCGGTCGGCGCCGGGATGGCGGGCAATGGCTTCGAGGTAGGTGCTCGAATGGAACACCCGGCCGTCGTCCTTCAGCGGCTGGAAGCGCGCCGGAATGTTGGCGACCCCGCCCACGCTCACCACCAGGTTGCGCGCCAGGCGCTCGCGCACCGCACCGTCGGCATCGCGCGAACGCACGCGCAGCAGCGAGACCTCGCCGCCCTTCATCTCGGGCGCCACCTCGAACACGGCCTCGCCGTAAGCGCAGCGGTCTTCGAACTGCGCCGCGGCCCAGCCGAGATAGTCGTTGAACTCGTGGCGGCTCGGGAAGAAGCTCTTGAGGTTGATGAAGTCCTGCAAGCGCTCTTTCTCGTGCAGGTAGTTCAAAAAGGTGAAGCGGCTCGACGGATTGCGCAGCGTGGCCAGGTCCTTCAGGAACGAGATCTGCATGTGCGCGTTGTCCAGCAGCATGTTGCGGTGCCAGACGAAGCCCGGCTGCTTCTCGATGAACAGCGAGTCGACGAAGTGGCCCTTCTGGCGCTTCTCGTCGAGTGCGATGGCCAGTGCGATGTTGGACGGGCCGAAGCCGACGCCGATCAGGTCATGGATTTGCATGGATGTCCTCCAGGGATGGCTCGTGTCGACGAGCCGGGGCCGGCGAAGCGGCGGTGGGGTCGGCGCGCGGAATCCACAGCGCCTCGCCGAAGAAACGCTCGCGCCACAGCATGCCCAGCAGGGCGCGCTTGTGCGGAAAGTCGAACTCCTTCACGTGGGCGTAGCCGCAGCGGCCCAGGCTCCGGATCATTTTTTCGTTGTCGGCGCGCGGCTCGATCACCAGGCGCTGCGTGCGCGGGTCGTCCAGGAAGAGGTAGTGCGACACCGACGGCATCCAGGCCGTGAGAAAGGGCTTGCCGCGAAAGCGCGCCTCGCCCACCAGCGCGTGCCAGCCGCGGTCGTGGTCGGCGGCGTCATAGAACGGCGCGATGCGGTCTTCCTTCGCCCAGTAGGCCTCGAAGTAGCCGAAGGGCTCGCCGTCGAAACGGCCGACGAGGCCCGTCACGCGCGGGTCGGCCGCAATGCCTTCGAGGTACTGGCGGTGGCGTGCGAGGTCGCCTTCCTCTTCCCAGAAATGGGCGACCACGGGGTCGTTCATCCAGCGGTTGAAAACCGGCAGGTCGCGTTCGATGTCGACCGTGTCGAGCGTTAGCGTCTGGCCCAGCCACGGGATGTGGCGGCGGTACACGGTGCCTTGCGGCTTGGCAGGGCGCAGCGGGTGGCGCTTGCCTTGCGTGACAACGAAGCGCTGCGCGAAAGGCTCGCGCGGTTGCGGCAGCCATGCGCGCGGCCATTGCCAGAAGGCCTCGCGCGCGACGGTGGGCAGCGCGCCCTCGGCCGGCGCGACGATGCCCGCGTTCACGAGCCGCGTGCCGCTCGGCAACGGCGATTGCAGCGCCAGGTGCCGTGCGGTCGGGTGGCGCTGAAAGACCGCCTCGATCGCCGCCAGCAGGTGCGCTTCGTCCGGCTCGCCCGCGCACGCGCCCAACCATTCGAGGCGTGGCTTGCCGGGCTGCTCGCGCAGGGCCCAGGTGCTGCTGTGGCGGTCGCCGTCGTGCGGCGTCACCTTGAGCGCCGTGCCTTCCAGTCGGACGTCCAGCACCCGGCCTTCGGGATGCGCGTGAAAGCGCCATGCAGTGTCGTGGGCGGCCAAGGAAAACCTCCGTGCTGTGGTCGATGTGGGGATGCAGAAGGAAGACGCGGGCTGCGGCCGGATGTTTAGTCGGCGGTGCTGGCACAGCGCTCGCGTTCGAACTCCGGCGAGAGCGGGCACGCGCCGCAGTAGCCCAGACGCGGCACGAGGTAATAGAGGCAGCACTGCCGATACAGCGTGACCGGCGGCGCGCTGCGGTCGGTCACGCGCACCCCGCGGCGCGGGGGCATGAACATCGGGTTGTCGCGCAATTCACCGCACGGTTGCGGCCAGGTCGGGCGATGCAGCAGATGCTTGAGGTCGGCGGCCACGGCGGGCGACTGGCCGCTTATGCGCAGGCTTTCCTCGAGCACGGGCTCGAGGTAGCGCGCGGCGTTGCCCCACAGGATCTTGGGTGCCAGCCGCGTGAGCTGCGTCAGCAGTGCGAACAGCGGCGCGAGGTGCATCCACAGCAGCACGTCGTAGCGCGCAGCCGTGTCGGTGCCGGGGCGGGGCGTGCCGAGGTCGGTGATGTGGAAGCTCTCCGGGTCGCCGTCTGCTTTGTCGAGGCTAACCCAGACCTGCTCGGGACTTACCGGAAAGCCGTGCTGCAGCAGGCTCGCGGCCGCGGCCACGGGCGGCAGCAGCGCATGCAGGTAGTTCATGCTCCAGGCGGACGCGACTGCGCGCAGGTCGCGCTCCGGCATGTTCAGCGTGCGCGCCTTGAGGCGCAGCAGCGCCAGCAGGCGCGGCGGGTCGGCCAGCAGGTCGGCCACGCGCACGGACTCCGGCGGCGGGTGCGCGGCGCAAGCCAGCGTTTCGCCGTACGGCGCCCACTCGCCCTGGAAGATCGGCGCGAGCAGGGGGATCACGGGGCGAGGCCGAAGGCGGCGTGGAAAGCTTGAAAAAGGCACGAGGGCATGAAGCAGAAGACGCGCCGACGGACCGGAAATTTAGTCCTCCGTGGTGCCGCGCCTAAACAGCGTGCGCCACGCAGCGTCTACTCACTCATCGACAGCAGTGCAGGCGTGCGAATCCCAATGAGCTTCCCGAGACACCGCCCCTCCGACCCGGCCTTCAGCATGGCCTGGCGGCTTTTTCGCGAGCTGCACGACGCGCCGTCGCCCGAGCGCGCCGAGCAAATCGTGGCCTGGCTCGGCCAGGACCCGAGCCACGTGCGCGCGCTCGACGAGGTCCTGACGCTGTGGGCGCTGGCCGGCGCCTCGGTGGTGGAGGCCGCGCGCGAGGCGGGGGCGGAGCCGCTGCTGCAATAGGCGGCGCGCCCGCCTTCTTCTCTAAACAAGCGGCTGCGCCGAACGTCATTGCAAGGAGCCCGACTCCTCTTTGCAACGAACCGTCCGCCGCATGAACATCACACCCGCCAGCGCCCCCGCGTCTGAACTCGTCCGGCTGTTGCGGCCCTACTTCCCGTGGATCGCGCTGTCGACCGTGACCGGCATCGGCGCGGGCGTTGCGACCGTCGCGCTGCTGGCGACTATCAACCAGGTGCTGCACCGCCCCGGCGGCCTGGCTGGTGGACTGCTGCTGAGCTTCATCGGCCTGTGCATGGTGGCGCTGGTCGGACGCGCCGCCTCCGACATGTCGAACAACGTGGTCGGCCAGCGGCTCGTGGCGCAGGTGCGCAAGAGTCTGGCGCTGAAGATTCTTGCGGCGCCGATCGATGCGCTCGAACGCTACCGCATGCATCGCCTGATGCCCGTGCTCACGCAAGACGTCGACATGATCAGCGACGTGGCCTTCATGCTGGCCTCGACCATGATCGCGCTGGCTGTTTCCTTCGGTTGCCTCGGCTACCTGGCGTGGCTCTCGCCGCCGCTGTTCGGCCTGCTGCTGGCGGCCCTGCTCGTGGGCATCACCGTGCAGAGCCTGGCGCATGCGCGCGGCATCTCGGGCTTCTTCAAGGCGCGCGAGCAGGAAGAGGCGCTGCACAAGGCCTACCGCGGCATCAGCGAAGGCGCGAAAGAACTGCGCATGCACCGCGCGCGCCGCGCCAAGGTGTACGAACAGCAGGTGGCGCACACGGTGGAGCGCATCCACGACATCAATCGGCGCGCCATCAACATCTTCGTGCTCGCCTCTTCCTTTGGCTCGGCGCTGTTTTTCTTGTTGATTGCGCTGATCCTCGGCTGGGCCGCGTTCCGCGACACCGCGCCGGTCGTGCTCAGCGGCTTCGTGCTGGTGCTGCTGTTCCTGAAGGGGCCGCTCGACCAGGTGGTGGCGGCGCTGCCGCACCTGGGGCGCGCAAAGGTGGCCTTCGAGCGCATCGGCGACCTGTCGGCGCGCTTTGCCACGCCGGAGCCGCACCTCGACCTGCACGCGCCGCCCGCCACGCCGGTGCTGCACGGCGCGATCGAGCTGCGCGGCGCGCGCTATGCGTTCCCGGCCGTCGAGGGCGCGGAGCCCTTCGTGCTCGGCCCGGTCGATCTGCGCATCGGGCGCCGAGAGATCGTCTTCATCGTCGGCGACAACGGCTCGGGCAAGACCACGCTCATCAAGTTGCTGCTGGGCCTGTATGCGCCGGTGGCGGGCGAGCTGCTGCTCGACGGCAAGGCCGTGACGCCCGAGACGCGCGACGACTACCGCCAGTTGTTCACCACCGTGTTCTCGGACTTCTATCTGTTCGAAGACCTCGTGGCCGGCGAAGAGGGCGGCCATCAGGCGCTGCCCGAGACGGCCTTGCCCTACCTGCAGCGTCTGGAGATCGCGCACAAGGTGTCGGTGAAGGACGGTGCCTTCAGCACCACCGACCTGTCGACCGGTCAGCGCAAGCGGCTGGCGCTGGTGCATGCGTACCTGGAAGGCCGACCGGTGCTGGTGTTCGACGAATGGGCGGCCGACCAGGACCCGGCGTTCCGCCACTTGTTCTACACCGAGCTGCTGCCCGAGCTGCGCGCCAAGGGGCATTCGCTGGTGGTCATCTCGCACGACGACCGCTACTTCCATGTGGCCGACCGCGTCGTTCACATGAAGGCCGGGCGCATCGCGCAGGCCACCGACGCGCCGGCGCCGAGCCTCGCGGCTTGACGGACTGGCACGTGAAGAGCACGCGGCGCCCGCGTGTGCGCTTCGATCACGAGCAGCGGCCGGGACATGGGAAGGCTTCCCAAGCTTTTCGGCGCTTCGTCCGACACCTGCGCCTTTACCGCAGAACCAATGTCATCGTGGCATTTCGCCATGCAACCAAGGATGTGCGATGAACAAGGATCAGGCCAAGGGTTCGCTCGAAAAAGCAAAGGGTAGCGTCAAGCAAACCGTGGGCAAGGCGGTCGGGAGCGAGAAGATGCAAGTTGAGGGCACCGTTGACAAGGCTGCTGGTACGACGCGGAAGGCAGTCGGCGACGTGAAAGAGGCAGGGAAAGACGCGGTGAGAACCTCAAACGAAAAGCCATGAGCGGGAGGCATCCCAGCGATTGAATTCGGACCGAAAGGCATGTTGGCAGCCCTCTAAAATCCACCGGCGCAACCCCGCGTGGAGATAAAAAAGGCGCCCATGGCTCACCCGGATGAATTCAAAGGTCCCGACGCGGACATGCTGCCGGACACTGCGACCTTGCCCGCCGACCTCGCCGCGCTGTATCTGTGCATGTCGCCAGCCCAGCTTGCGGACCTGCGCAAGCCCTCGCGGCCGGGCAACGCTTCGAGCGTCATCAGGCCCGTCGAGGGCGGCGCTGCGGGGCCGAAGGATCCGGCGCGATACCGGCTCGGCACCCTGCGCGACCATGCAAAGGCACACGCGGCTCCCTGCGCGTTCGATGCCGCGTTGAAGACGGGCCTGCCGAGCTGGCTGACGGTCAAGCTCCCGTTCTTCGCGGAGCGCGAGCCACGCGTCAAGCGCGGCCGGCGCGTGCTGATCGGCGGCGCCTGGGACCGGGCGGACCCACTGCGCGAGAAGCGCTTCGTGGCGCTGGCAAAGGGCCACATCCGCTTCACGTCGCTTACCTGCGCCGAAGCCGCGGCGAGCCTGTGGGCCGACCTGGCCAGTCATCGCGCGCTTGCCGAAACGGGACTCGCCTTGCTCAACCGCGAGACGCAGGCCATCGAATCGTCGCTGGCGGACACCGCGCACCTGGCCGAGGCTTCGCATGCCGACGCGGCGGACCCGGCCCCCTGAACCGCGCATGGACGCAAGCCGATGCTGATCAATTGCGTGGCCTATGAAAACGGCGTCAAGCTCGCCGAAGTTCCGGTCGAGGACATCAGCGAGTACATCCAGCGGCCCGGATGTTTCGTCTGGGTGGCGCTCGGCGATGCCACGCCCGAGGAACTGGACGAGATGCAAAAGGAGTTCGACCTGCATCCGCTTGCCGTCGAAGACGCGCACCACGGCCACCAGCGGCCCAAGGTGGAGGAATACGGCGACTCGCTCTTCGTGGTGATGCACCTGGTCGAGCCCTCGCCCGAAGGCGAGCACTGCGCGAACGTGGGCGAGGTGAACGTGTTCGTCGGCACCAACTACGTGCTGTCGGTGCGCAACCGCAGCCAGCAGGGCTTTCTCGACGTGCGCGAGCGCTGCGAGCGCGAACCGGAACTGATGCGCAACGGCCCGGGCTTCGTGCTCTATGCGTTGATGGACGCGGTGGTCGACCGCTACTTTCCCGTCATCGATGCGCTCGAGGTGGAGCTCGAATCCATCGAGCAGCAGATCTTCACCCAGGGCGGCGCGGCGCGCGACAAGATCAAGCAGCTCTACGACCTGAAGCGGCGCAGCATGGTGCTCAAGCGCGCGGTGGCGCCGCTGGTGGAAGCCGCGGGCAAGCTGCACGGCGGGCGGGTGCCGCACATCTGCCTGAGTTCGCACGAGTACTTTCGCGACGTGGCCGACCACCTGGGGCGCATCAACGGCTCGATCGACGCCATGCGCGACACCATCGGCACGGCGATCTCGGTGAATCTTTCGATGGTCACGATCGAGGAGAGCGAAGTCACGAAGCGGTTGGCTGCCTGGGCCAGCATCTTCGCGGTCTGCACCGCCTTCGCGGGCATCTGGGGCATGAATTTCGAGCACATGCCCGAACTGAAATTCCGCTATGGCTATGCGGCGGCGCTGGCGCTCATGGCGGGCACCTGCGGCTATCTCTACTACCGCTTCAGGCGCGCCGGCTGGATCTGACGGGTTGGCGCGTCAGGCGTCGTGCGTGTCGTGCGTCGCCGCCGTGCCGCGGCGCCAGTAGCCCGAGGCGCGGGTCCACTTTGGGTTGGCGCCGCGCTCGCCCACCAAATGCGCGCGCAGCGCCTTGGCGATGGCCGACTCGCAGGCGACCCAGGCATGGAAGTCGCCAGCCGGCAGCGTCATGGCGGCCAGGGCGTCGAGCAGCGCGGGGCTCAGGCCGGGCGCGGTGCCTTGGCGGTACACCCACTGCAGCGTGACTTCCGCGCGGGTGTTGTCGAATGCGATGCGGTCGGCCTCACTGTCCACTTCGGCCAGCACCACGGCGCGTGCGCCGGCCGGCAGTTCCGCGAGACGGCGGCCGATGGCGGGCAGGGCCGTGTCGTCGCCGATCAGCAGGTGCCAGTCGAAGCCGGTCGGCACGATGAACGATCCGCGCGGCCCGCCCACACCGAGGATGTCGCCGGGCTTGGCCTGCAGCGCCCATTGCGTGGCAGGGCCGGCGTCGTGCAGCGCGAAGTCGATCTCGAGCGTGCCGGCGGCCGGGTCGTGGTGGCGCGGCGTGTAGTCGCGCATGGCGGGCCGTTCGCCCGCTGGCCACACCGGGCCGTCGGGTCCGACGGTGGGCAGCGTGAGCTGGCCAGTCGCCGGGTCGGGGAAGAAGAGCTTGGCGTGGTCGTCGAAGCCCGGGCTCGTGAAGCCCGCCAGCTCATCGCCCGCGAGCATGATGCGGATCATGTGCGGCGTCAGGTGCTGCACGGACTGGACGGTGAGCCGGCGAAAGCGCAGTTCGTGGCGCACGCGCTGCGGCATGCGATCGAGGGCAGAGGGGGAGGCCGGGGTGGTGGTGGAGAGGTCGGTCATCGGTAGGTAAGTGGTGGTGTCAGAGGCGTTCGATCTGCTGTGCGGCGTGGTCGAGCACAGTGGCGAAATCGTGGGCTTGTTGTTCTGTCAAGGGAGCGCCCGAGAGCCGCAGGCGCATGGCGAGCTTGAGGTTCTCGATGGCGCGCGCGACCTGCGGCGGGCGTTCGCTGCGCAGGCCCGCGGCGTCGACGCCATCCTTCATGCGCGCCATCATGGCGTCGGCCGTGTCGCGGTTGGCAGCCAGAAAGACCATGCCGCGCGCGGTGATGGTGTAGCGCTTGCGGTTGCTGGTGCCCTCGGCCGCCACCGTGAGGTAGCCCATCTCCTCGAGCATGGTGAGCGTGGGGTAGACCACGCCCGGGCTCGGCGCATAGCGCCCGCCGAGGCGGTCGCCGATGGCCTTGATGAGCTCGTAGCCATGCGAGGGCTTGTCGGAAATGAGCCGCAGCAGCACGAAGCGCAACCCGCCATGGCCGAAGACGCGTCCGCCGCCACGGCCGCCGCGGCCTGCGGAGATGTCGTCTTCGGGCGCGGGCTTGGCGTCGCCGCCCGCGATGCCGTCGTCATGCTCGCTGCGCGACGCACGGCAGGCGTGGCGATGGTGAAAGCCGGAATCGCAATGGCGCATGGCGGTGTCCTTTTCGATGTATATCGAATATATTTTAGATATATCTAAATAGGAGTCAAACCGATGCCGACAGAAGGCCTTGCAGCCGCAGGGGTCAGGCGGGCGGGACGGTCAGCGCATCGAGCGCGGCACGGGTTCGCCGTATCGCCATTTCATGCGGCAGCGTCTGCGGCCCGCGCCCATGGATGCCGGCCTTGCGGATCAGCCGCAGCTGCTCGCGCTGCAGCCGGGTCTTCAAGCGTCTGGCGCGCCGTCCGAAGCGTCTGCCGATGTCGCGCCGCACCTTGTAGCGCAACAGCGGCGCCCCGATGCGCAGCCATTCGTCGTCGCGGATCAGCTCGCGCTCGGGCACGAACGACGCCGCGAGCGCATGCAGGTAGGCCCCGTTCTCGCGCGCCGCCACGCGCCAGAACAGCGCGGCCGCGATCAGCGCGGGCACGCCCTTGACGGCGAGCAGGATCGCCATTTCGCCGTAGCCGCCGTCGAACAGTTCTTCGAGCAGCGGCGAGTTCCAGGTGAAGTGCATGGCCCACGCGAGTGCGAAACACAGCAGCGCGAAAGCCACGCGCGCCCCCATCGGTCGCTCGGGGTGCAGCAGGAACCAGGCGACGCCGAAGGACGCGATCATGGTGTAGGCCGCATGGCTCCACAGCCCGCTCATCAGCCCGCGCGTGAGCAGGTTGAGCAGCACCGGGTAGACCTGGTTCTCGAGCGGGAAGTGGATCGCGGCATTGACCGTGTAGCTCAGGTTCTCGACCACCTGGAAGCCCAGCCCCGTCATCGCGCCGACGATCAGCACCGAGAGGTAGGTCTGGAACTGGTTGCGCGCCACCAGCACCAGCAGCACCACGCCCGCGAGCTTGAGGAACTCCTCGGTGATCGGCCCCGCGACCGCGGGCCCCCAGGCCGCGACGAACTCGGGCGACACCAGCTTGGCGCACAGGCTCTGGATCGCGATGTTGGCCGGCGCGGCGAAGTACACGGCGCCCATGCCGCCCCAGGCGAAAGCCAGCACGAAGGCCTCGGGTGGATGCTGCTCGAGAAGGTCGAGCGTGCGGAACGCGAGCACGAAGGCCAGGGTGTAGCCGGTCCACACCAGCAGGCCCAACAAGGCGGTGACCGGCACCACGCGCACGCCGATCGCGAACAGGTGGACGATGTAGAAAAGCCCGTTGACGATCAGCGCCGCGAGCAGCCAGAAGGCCGCGCGCCGCGGCTGGAAGAACGAGTCGGTGCCGATCGGCCAGAGGGCCTGGTCGCCGTCGACGCGCGCCGTGCTCACAGCGGGGCTTCCAGGTCCATGGATTCGAGCATCGCGCGGGCTTCGGGCAAGACCTCGTTGAGCCCGTCGGTGCTGCCGTAGAAGTCGATCTGCACGAGCGACTTGCGCCGCACGTCCACGACCTGCCAGAACCGGCCGGCCAGCTTCGGCCCGTAATAGGCGAAGGTCTTGCCCTGCAGTCCCCAGGTGGTGATGAAGTCGGACACGTCGCCGTCGAGCTGCAGGCCCTGTCCGCGCGCCATGAGCCGCTGCTGCCGCGTCAGCGGGCCGTCGCGCCCGCCCGCCCAGCGGCCCGCGGTCACGACGAACTTGTGGCCGCCCTTGAAGAGCATCAGGGACTGGCCCGCCTTCGAGCGCGCAACGTCCATCTCCCATCCCTCGGCGGGAACGAACCGCGCGGGGCCGATTTCCACCGTCTCGCCTTCGGGCAGGGGGCGGTTGCCCGGCGTGCGGCGGTCCCAGAGGACGACGCCGCCCACGTAGGCGGCAATGGCCAGCAGCACCGCGAGGGCGCCCGGCCAGGTGCGGTAGGGAACGCGGCGGGAAGGCTCGAGCATGCGTCGATCGTGCCATACGCGCATGGCACGAAGCGCTCGTTCGCTGGCGTCGACCCAGCGGCGCTAGCGCTGCGGCATGTCCTTGACGGAATACCCGAGGCTCACCGTCGCATCCGCCGGGATCGGCGGCATCGTGGCATTCCAGGCGAGCCAGTCCTCGCGCATCGCGGCCAGGCGCTCGGGCTCCTTCTTCGCGAGGTTCGCGCGCTCGCGCTCGTCGGCCGGGATGTTGAACAAATACTCGTTGCCGTCGACCTTGAGGTACTTCCAGTCGCCGTCGCGCAGCGCTTCCTGGCCGCGGTGGTTCATGCGCCAGTGCAGCGGCCGGCGGAAGCCGTGCGCGGCGTCTTTCAGCACCGGCATCAGCGACACGCCGTCGAGCGGGAAGGCCGGGTCGGCCGCGGCGCCGGCCGCGTCGAGCATGGTGGCCGACCAGTCCATCGTCATGCACAGCTGGCGGCTCTCGCCGCCCTTGGCGATGACAGCGGGCCAGTGCGCGATCCAGGGCACGCGGATGCCGCCTTCGGTCAGGTCCATCTTGCCGCCGACCAGCGGCCAGTTGTCGGAGAAGCGCTCGCCGCCGTTGTCGCTCGTGAAGACCACCAGCGTGTTGTCGGCGATGCCGTGCTTCTCGAGCGCGGCCATGATCCAGCCGATGCCCTCGTCCATGTGATGGATCATGCGGCGGTAGACGTGGATGTTGCCGCCGGCCAGATCGAACAGGTTGTCCTTCACGAGCGGGGCCTTGTCGGCGTCGTCGCGCGTTTCCCACGGCCAGTGCGGCGCGGTGTAGTGCAGGCTCAGGAAGAACGGGGCGTCCTGCGCCGCCATGCGCTCCACGTAGTCGACCGCGCGTTTCGAAAGCACGTCGGTGAGATAGCCCTCTTCGTTGCGCTCTTCCTCGCCGAACCACAGGTCGTGGCGGCCTGCGGAATCGCAGTGCGTGAAGTAGTCGACGCCGCCCGACATCGGGCCGAAGAACTCGTCGTAGCCCGAGCGCAGCGGGCCGAAACTCGGCGGATAGCCGAGGTGCCACTTGCCGATCAGCGCGGTGCTGTAGCCGCTCTTCTTCAGCAGCGAGGGCAGCGTGGGATGGTCGGTCGGCAGGCCGAGCGTGGTGCTGCCACGGCTCTTGCTGTTGATGGGCTCCTCGGCCGCGCCGCGCAGGCGGTACTGGTAGCGCGCGGTGATCATCGCGAAGCGCGTGGGCGAGCACACGGGCGAGTTCGAGTAGCCCTGCGTGAGCTTCAGCCCGTTGGCCGCGAGCCCGTCGAGCACGGGCGACACCGGGCCGAACGCGGCGTCGCGGCCGCCGTAGCAGCCGAGGTCCGCATAGCCGAGGTCGTCGGCGACGATGAAGATGATGTTGGGTCGGGTCATGTCACTTTCTTGCAATGGCTCAAGGCTGATAGCCGGATTTCTGTACCACTGGGGCCCATTGCGCGCGATAGGCTTTCAGCATCGCAACGGTCTGCGCCTGCGTGCTCACCACCGGCACCATGCTCGCGTCCTTGAACTTGCGCTGGGTGTCCGGGTCCTTCATGACCTCGTGGATGGCCGCGGCAAGGCGCTCGACCTTGTCCTTGGGCATGCTCGTGGGCGCGAAGAAGGTGTTCCAGCCGCTCGCGGCCAGGTCGAGGCCGGCTTCCTTGAAGGTGGGAATGTTCGGTGCGAACGGCGAACGCTCGCTGCCCGACAGCGCCAGGATCCGCAGCTTGCCGGCCTCGTGCTGCGGCAGCACCACGTCGGCGGTGTCGACCGCGATCGGGATCTGGCCGCCGAGCAGGTCGTTCAAGAGCGGCGCCGAGCCGCGGTAGCCGATCACCTGCGTCTGCACCTTGGCCTTCTCGCCCATCATGAGGCCGAAGAAGTGCGGCAGGCTGCCGGTGGCCGGCACGCCCACGTTGGCCTGCGAGGGGTTGGCGCGCATCCAGGCGAGCAGGTGGTTGAGCTCGCGCACGGGCAGCGTGGGCGACACCGACAGCGCGAAGTCGTAGGCGTTGACGTGCGACACCGGCACGAAGTCGCGCTCGGGGTCGTAGCCGCTGTCCTTGAACACCAGCGGCGCCACCACCATCACGGCGGGGTTGGCGAGCATCAGCACGTTCTGGTTGGCGGGCGTGGCCTTGACCTGCTGCGCGGCGAGCCGGCCGCCGGCGCCGGGCTTGTTGTCGACGATCACGGTCACGCCGAGCTTGGCGCCGAGCTTGTCGCCCACGATGCGCGCGACGCGGTCGGTGGCGCCGCCGGGCGCATAGCCCACGACGATGCGCAGCGGGGCGTCGGGCGCCTGCGCCGCCGCTGGCAACGCGGCCGCGGCAACGAGGCCGGCCGCGGCGAGCATGACCGCAAGGCGGCGGGTGAGGGGGTTGTTGTTTGTGCGTGTTGTCGTCATGGAATCCTCCTTGGTTATTTGTTGTCTAGTCTTGAGCCTGGAAATTGGCGGCCTTCATGATGCTCGCCCAGCGCACCGTGTCCTCGCGCATGGTCTTCAGCAGCGCCTCGGGGCCGTCGCCCACAGGGTACATGCCGTTCTGCAGCAGCAGCTGGCGGACCTCGCGCGAGTTGACGGCGCGGGTGAATTCGGCCCGCAGCCGGTCGACGGTCGCACTCGGCGTCTTCGCCGGCGCGTAGAAGGAGAACCAGGCGGTGGCCACCACGTCCTTGTAGCCGGCTTCCACGAAGCTCGGCAGGTCGGGCATGAGGGGCGAGCGCTTTTCGCCGCTCGTGGCCAGCACCTTCACGCGGCCGGTGGTCAGCATCTGCTGCGCGCCGCCGACAGTGTCGAAGTAGACCGGCACGGTGCCGCCCATCACGTCCTGGCGCGCGGGCGTGGAGCCGCGGTAGGGCACGTGCACCATCTTCAGGCCGGCTGCGCGGTTGAGCATCTCGCCCAGGAAGTGCGAGGGCGTGCCCGCGCCATAGGACGCGAAGCTCACCTTGTCGCCCTGCGCGCGGGCCCAGGCGATGAACTCGGCCAGCGTGTTCGCGGGCACGTCCTTGTGCACCACCAATGCCACCTCGAAGCGCGCCGCCAGGACGATCGGCACGAAGTCCTTGATCGGGTCGTACGAGAGGCTGCGGTAGGCACTCGGGTACATGGTCATCATGCTCGCGGTGCCGAGCAGCAGGGTGTGGCCGTCGGGGGCCGCGGTCTTGACGGCCTCGACCGCGATGCGGCCCGCCGCGCCGGAGCGGTTGTCGACGAGAAGCGGCCCGAGCGAGTCGCGCACCTGCTGCGCGATTGCGCGCGTCAGCACGTCCTGCGTGCCGCCGGCGGGCACGCCGATCAGCACCTTGATAGGCTGGCCCGGCGTGAAGGCCTGGCCGCGCGCGAGCGATGGCGCGAGTGCGACGCTGCCCAGGGCAGCAAAGGCGGCGAGGGCCTGGCGTCGGTCGATGGCGGGGCGTGTCATGTGGGGGTGTCTCCGGGTTCTCGTGTGGTGGCGACGACTGTAGAGACGCTACAGTCGATTGATCTAATCAACCATCCTCCGGGCTAACCCCGAATTCCCGATGACCGCCTCGCCGCGCCGCCCGCTCGACGACCTGCTGCTGTACCGGCTGACGCGGCTGTTGTCGGTGGCGGGCAGCATGGTGATCCGGCTTTGCGAGGGGCGTTTCGGCATCACGCGGCGCGAGTGGCGACTCATCGCCACGCTCGCGAGCCGCGGCGAACTGAGCTCCTCGGAACTCGCCGAACATGCGCAGCTCGACCGGGCGCGCACCTCGAAGGCGGTCGGCTCGCTGGTGATCAAGCAGCTGGTCTCGCGGGCCACGCGCGCGGGCGACCGGCGGCAGGTGCGGCTCTGCCTCACCGAGGCAGGGCAGGCGCTGTACGAAGCGCTGTTCCCGCTCGTCACGCGCATCAATGCCGACCTGATGGGCGCGCTCGACGCCGACGATGCGCAGCGCTTCGATGCCTCGCTGCAGAAGCTGCAGGCCCGGGCCGAACGCATGGTCGAAGAGGCCGTGCTGCCCAAGGCCGACCGGGGCCGCCGCGGCGCTGCTGCGGGCGCCGGCGCGCTCAATCCACCTTCATCCCGGTCGCCTTGACGATGCGCCCGTATCGCGCGTGGTTCGCGGCGAGGCGATCGGAGGCCGCGGCCCCGCTTTCGCCGAGCGGCACCATGTCGAGCGTTGCCAACCGGGCCTTGACCTCGGGCTGCGCGAGCGCCTTGGCGAGCGCCTTCTGCAGCGTCTGCATCACGGGCGCGGGCGTGGCGGCGGGCACCATCGCGAGGTAGAGCACCTCGAACTCCATGTCCTTCAGTCCCAGCTCGCCCACGGCAGGCACCTGGGGCAGCAGCGGCGAGCGCTGGCGGCCGGTCACGGCCAGTGCGCGGAGCTTGCCCGCCTGCACCTGCGGCAGCAGGCCCGGCGTGGCGAGGATGCCGGCCTGCACCTCGCCGGCCATCAGCGCCAGCACCGCGGGCGCGTTGCCCTTGTAGGGCACGTGCGTGATCTTCGCGCCGGTGGCACCGGCAAAGATCTCGGCCGCGATGTGGCCCGGGCTGCCGTTGCCGGCCGAGCTGAAGGTGGCGGGCTCGGTCTTCGCCCGCGCGACGAACTCGGGCAGCGTCTTCGCCTTCACGCCCTGCGACACGCCGAAGCTCAGGCCCGACGAGCTGAAGATCATCAGCGGCTTCAGGTCCTTGGGCGCGAAGGGCATCGATGCATAGAGGTGCGGATTGATCGTGAACGTGCTGTCGATGCTCAGCAGCAGCGTGTAGCCGTCGGCCGCGCTCTTCGCCACCACGTCGGCCCCGATGTTGCCGCCCGCGCCGGGGCGGTTGTCGACCACGAAGGGCTGCTGGAGGTCTTTCTGCAGCACGTCGCCGAGCGCGCGGCCGAGGATGTCGAGCGGTCCGCCGGCAGGGAAGTTGGTGACGAACTTCACCGGCTTGGCGGGATAGGCCGCGTCGGCCTGCGCGGCGGTGGTGGTGGCGAGGGCGCCGAGGCCCAGCACGGCGCAGGCGGCAGCCAGCGCCACGCGGCGGCGCGCGCGGCCTGTGCTTGCGTCTGCGATCTTCGAAAAGCGGGTGGTCATGCTTCGGTCCTTGTCTCCGTATCGGTCCACTTTAGGAGCGTGCCGGTGCACGCACAACTGAAAGCTATTCCGCCAGCTATTCCTGTTGGTTATATTTGGAGTTGCCCGTTTTCCTTTGAGGAGGCATGCCAGCCATGAACTTTGCGCGCCTGAAGCTGCGCCACCTGCAGTGCCTCGTGATGGTGGCGCAGGAGCGCAACCTCGTGCGCGCGGCGCGCGCGCTGTCGCTCACCCAGCCCGCGGTGTCGAAGACCATCGCCGAACTCGAGGAGATCGTCGGGCGCAGGCTGCTCGTGCGCCGGCGCCGCGGCGTCGAGCTCACGCCCGCGGCGGAGGTGCTGGTGCGGCATGGCGTGGCGGCCCTGCGCAGCCTGCGCGAGGGCCTGGGCCTGGCGATGGACCAGCCCGAGGGCGACCAGGTGCAGGTGGCGGTGGGCGCGCTGCCCAACATGGCCGGTAGCCTGTTGCCCGAGGCCGTGGCGGCGCTGCAGGCCGCGCACCCCGCGCTGCACGTGCGGGTGGCGAGCGGCACCAATGCGCAGCTCATGACCCAATTGCGCCAGGGCGAGATCGACATGGTGCTTGGGCGGCTCGCGCAGGCATCGTCGATGGCCGACCTCGCCTTCGAGCAGCTCTATGCCGAGCCGCTGCTGATGGTGGCTCGGCCCGGCCACCCGCTGGCCGCGCGCAGGCATCCGCTGCTCGATGCGCTGGCGAACCATCCGCTGGTGCTGCCGGTACAGGGCACGTTGATCCGGCATACCGCCGATGCCTTCCTGATTGCAGCGGGCATGGCGCTGCCGAAGCAGGTGGTCGAGGCCACGGACACCAGCTTCGTGGTCGGGCTGCTGCTGCGCAGCGATGCGGTGTGGTTTGCGCCGCAGGGAGCCGTCGAAGGCTTTCTCGCGCGGCGCGACCTGGCGCGGCTGGCCTACGACACGGCTGGCACCGAGGGGCCGGTGGGCATCACGGTGCGCCGCAACGCCGAACCGGGCGAAGGCGCGCGGCTGCTGCTCGACGCGATCGCGCACATCGTGCGGTCGCGCGCCGGCCGAACGGCGCCGGCAGAAAGCGGCGCATGACGACCAGCGAAGACCGCCAGGCCACCGTCGATGCGCTGCGCGGCTTTGCGTTGCTCGGCATCGTCGTGGTCAACATCGCGACCTTCTCCTCGGCCCATTACGGCGCGGGGCTGCCCGATCCGCTCGCGACCTCCTTCGCCGACCGCTGCGCGGTGCTGGTGAGGACCTTCGCGTTCGAAGCCAAGTTCTACCTGCTGTTCTCGTTCCTGTTCGGCTACAGCTTCACGCTGCAGATGCAGGCGGCCGAACGCGCCGGCGCATCGTTCGCCGCGCGCATGGCGCGGCGGCTAGCCATGCTGTGGCTGCTCGGCGTGCTGCATGCGGTGCTGCTCTACCAGGGCGACATCCTCGCCACCTACGCCGTGATCGGGGCGGTGCTGCTGATGCTGCGGCGGCGCAGCGATGCCTTTTTGCTGCGCGGCGCGTGTCTGCTGGTGCTCGCCACGGCGTCGCTCTGGGCCGGCTTCAGCCTGCTGCTGTCGCATTCGCTGGGCGGCGCGATGCTCGACCTGCGCGGTGCCCATGCGCAGGCGGCCGCGGCGCTCTCGGCCTACCGCGGCACGCCTGCGACGGTGGTGGCGCAGCATCTGCGCGACCTGGGGCAGATCTGGTGGATCACGGTGCTGGTGCAGGCGCCGACCGCGCTGGCGATGTTCTTCGTCGGCTGCGTGGCCGGCCGGCGGCGGCTGCTGGCCGACCCCGCCGCGCATGCGGCGCTGTGGCGGCGCGTGTGCGCCTGGGGCTTGGCGGTGGGCCTGCCCGGGGCGGCTTTCTACACGGTGTTCACGCTGCGCGAGGAAGACGCGGTGCGCAGCTTCCAGGGGCTCGCGGCCACGCTGCTCACTGCGCCATTCCTGAGCGCGGGCTACGCGGCCGGGCTGGTGCTGCTGTTCGGCACGCAGCGCGGGCGCGTGCTCGAAGCCTGGCTCGCGCCCGCGGGCCGCATGGCGCTGTCGAACTACCTGCTGCAGTCGCTGGTGTGCGCCTGGATCTTCCTGGCCTACGGGCTGCGCTGGATCGGCACGACCGGGCCGCTCGCTGCAATGGCAATCGCGTTCGCGATCTTCGCCTGCCAGTTGCCGCTCAGCCGCTGGTGGATGCGCCGCTTTGCGTACGGCCCGTTCGAGTGGCTGCTGCGCGCGGTCACGAACCTGCAGCTTCCGCCGCTGCGCCGCTAGCCTTGCCGCCGCCGTCGTCGAAGCGCATCTTGGGCAGAAACTGCGGGTACTCGCGCTGCACGAAGTCGATCAGCCCCTCGCGCACGGTGCAGCGCAGGTCGAAGGCGAGGCCCGAGGTGGCGGCGGTGCAGAGCACGCGGACCTGCATCGTGCGCTCGGTGGTGTCGGTGACGCGCAGATTGAAGAAGCGGCCGTCCCATTCCGGCGCGGCCTTCACGATGCGCTCGGCCTCTTCGCGCAGCGGCGCTAGCGGCATGCCGTAGTCGAGGTGGACGAAGACCGAGCCGAGCAGTTGCGCCGAATGGCGCGTCCAGTTCTGGAACGGCTTCTCGATGAAGTAGGTGAGCGGCAGGATCAGCCGCCGGTCGTCCCAGATCTTGAGCACCACGAAGGTGCCGGTGATCTCCTCGACACGGCCCCATTCGCCTTCGACCACCAGCACGTCGTCGATGCGGATCGGCTGTGCGAGCGCGATCTGCAGGCCCGCGATCAGGTTGCTGAACACCGGCTTGGCCGCCAGGCCGGCCACGATGCCGATCACGCCGGCCGACGCCAGCAGGCTCGCGCCGACCTGGCGCGCGCCCGGAAAGGTCATGAGCATCATCGCGGCGCCGGCCACCAGCACGATGCTGATGGCGGTGCGCGAGAGCACGCGCGTCTGCGTAAGCACGCGGCGCGCCTGCAGGTTGTCGGCCACGTCGTACGGGTTCTTCGCGAGCACGCCGTCGGCGAAGCCGCTGATGGCTCGCACCGCGAGCCAGGTGACGGCGGCGATCAGCAGCAGGCCGCTGAAGTGGCGCACCGTGCCGATGAAGCGCAGGTCGTCCGGGGCGGCCTGAAACACGAGCTGCAAGGCGATCAGCGGCAGCACCAGGCGCGCCGGCGCGTGGCAGCTGAGCACCATTGAATGCACCGTGGGCGCCGGGCGGGTGATGCGCCTGAGGACCATGCCGCCGATGCGGTGGATCAGGAGAGCGAGCGGGACGGCAATGAAAACGGCAATCCAGGTGCCGAGCCAGGGGTGGTCGAGGATCTCTTGGGTCATCGGGCGGGTGGCGTCTTTGGGTCTGTTGTCTCGTTCAGGTGTTGAAGAATGCGCGCCGCGTCGTCGCGCAGCTGCGTCGCGAGTGCCGTGGCCAGGTCGAGCCGGCGCAGCAGCCAGGGGCTGATGTCGTTCTCGAACGGATCGGGCAGGGGGGGGATCGGGCCGCCGACGGCCGTGGAGCCTGGGCTCTCCGGCTGGGCCGGCCCGGTCTTGGGCAGGGTCCCGATGGCGGCGGCGATGCGTTCGGCGGTTCGGCTGATCGGCCCTTCGATCTCGTTCGGCGTGAGCCGGTCGCGCCGCAGCACGAGCATCGACTTGACCGCGCTGAGTTGCGCGAGCAGCTGGTAGCTGTGCGCTTGCAGGTGCTCGAGCGGCTCGACCGGCGGCTGCACCGCGCGCGGCTCGGACAGCGAGCGTTGCGTGGCCTGCACCAGCGCCGAGAGGCTGTCGAAGGCCTCGCGGCGCGCGAGCCGCCATTCGAGTTCGGGGCTGCTGTCGATCGCTTGCAGCTGCCCCAGGCCGAGCGCCAGCCGGGCATGGCGCGCCTGCGCGGTGAGCACCCGTGCCACCAGCGCCGGGATCTGCCCGCGCTCCCACGAGGGCAGCACATAGCAGAAGCCCCAGGCCAGCGCGGCGCCGATCAGGGTGTCGGCGATGCGTTCGAACAGCGCGAAGATCGGCGCGGTGCCGGTGTTGAGCATGTGCGCCTGCACCAAGCCGAGCACCGTGGCGGCCACCGCGGTGATCAGGTAGCGCCGCACCGCGAAGCTGTGCGCGATCGCCTGAGAGACCGTGACGATGACCAGCAGCGCGAGCGGCGATGGATGCGCCGCCAAGAGCACGACCGCGAGCACGCTGCCCAGCAGCGTGCCGGCGACCCGGCTGTTGCGCCGCTCCAGCGTCTGCGACAGGCTGCCGCGCAGCACCACGACGATGGTCAGCAGGATCCAGTAGTCGTGCGATACCCAGGGCAGCGAGACCGCGATGATGTAGCCGGCTGCGATGGCGAGCGCGGCGCGGATCGCATGCCGCAGCGGCGGCGCGTCCCAGCGCCAGAGCGCGAGGAACGGCAGGATCGACCAGTCGGTCGGGCTCACGAACAGCTGCCAGTTGGCCCGCACCACCGCCAGGTCGGGCTCGGCATCGCCGCGCGCCATGGCCGACAGGCGCAGCACTTCGTCGTTGATGTGGCCGATGCGGCTCGCGAGGCCGCGCGCGAGCATGGCGGCATTCGGCCCGGGCAGGCCGTGGCCGGGCGCGTGGTCCTCGCCCGGCAGGTGGATCGCCGCGAGCCGCGGCCGGCGGTCGGACAGCGCCTCGGGCTGGCGGCCCAGCAGCAGTGCGTCGCCGAGCGCCGCGGTGTCGTCGGCGAGCCCTTCGAGCACGCGCCGCATCTCGATGAGTGCCTCGGCATGGTCGGGGTGGCTCTTGAGCGCATCGAGGTCGAGCTCGCTCGCGAGCAGCTGGTCGCGCATCTCGAGCACGATCACCAGCATCGAGGCCAGCCGCTGGCGCCGCGGCGTTCGCGGCGACTCGAGCACGATGTCGCGCGTGGCCTGCAGCTGGTCGGCCAGCGCCGCCTGTTCGCGCAGCAGCCGCCCCAGCAGCGGCGCGGGGGTGTCGCGCACGTCACGGGTGTCGTCGCGCGGCATGAACTGGCTGGCTTCGGTGCGCATTAGCGCGGCCAGCGAATACAGCACGTCCGAGATCGACTGGACCCGAAAGCGCCAGTTCAGCGCCTGGTTGGCGAGCGTGGCCCAGACCACGTAGAGCGCGGCACCGAGGCCGAAGTGCCAGGTGCGCTCGAGCGCCTCGGCAATGCCGCTCGGCGCGGGCGTGGCCATCGAGAAGACCATCGAGAACATCACCGCGATCGCGATCGGGATGCCCCGCTTGCCCCAGGCCATGGCCAGGAAGGCGACGAAGGTGGCGGGCACGAGCACCAGCCCGAGGCGGATCGGCGCGGCGTGCAGCAGCTGCACCAGAAAGAACAGCGGCAGCCCGAGCAGCGGTGCCGGCAGCATCTGGAAGAACTTGCCGCGGCGCGGGCCGGGCAGGTCGGGCGGCGCGGTGACGATCACGCCGACCGCGGCGGTCGAGGCCGCGACGGCGCCCAGCCAGAGGTGCACGCCGCCCGAGATCAGCAGCAGGCCGACAGCGACGGTGAGCCCGCTCGCGACGTACTGGCCCAGCGCGGTGCGCAGCGCCTCGCGCGCCTGGGTCGCGGCGGCCGGCCCCGCCATCACTGCGCGGGTGCGTCGCCTTCGGCGGCGGGCGCCTCGCGCTTGACGCGGGTGAGCTTGCGGGGCGCCGCCGGCGCGGCGGGCGCCGCTGCCGCGGGGACTTCGCCGTCCTCGAGGGGGGCGGCGGTCTCGTCGGTGACGGTGCTGCGGGCGTAGAGGTCGGCCGAGGCATCGTCGGGGCGCGTGCGGGTCGAAGCCGAGACCGCGCGCACGCGGTCGCTCGCGCGCAGCTTGTCGTCCACGCTCGCGAACTTCGAGTACTTGGCGAGCAACGGCACCAGTTGGCCGTAGATGCGCGGCGCGCCGGCCAGGCATTCGCGCTGCTCGAGGAAGTCGGGCTCGCCCGTGAAGTTGCCGATCAGGCCGCCGGCCTCGGTGACCAGCAGCGAGCCCGCGGCCACGTCCCAGGGGTTGAGCCCGGTCTCGAAGAAGCCGTCGGTGAAGCCCGCGGCCACGTAGGCCAGGTCGAGCGCCGCGGCGCCCGGGCGGCGCAGGCCCGCCATGCGCGGCATCATGTCGGCCATGATCGCGAGGTACTGCTTGAAGTTGTCGCCGCTGCGGAACGGAAAACCGGTGGAGACCAGGCACTCGCTGAGCTTGGTGCGCTTGGACACGCGGATGCGGCGCTCGTTCATGTAGGCGCCGCGGCCCTTGGTGGCGGTGAACAGGTCATTGCGGCTCGGGTCGTAGATGACCGCCTGCTCGATCTTGCCGCGCACCGACAGCGCGATCGAGACGCAGTAGACCGGGAAGCCGTGGATGAAGTTGGTGGTGCCGTCGAGCGGATCGATGATCCAGACGAACTCGGAATCCTTGGCACCGTGTTCGGTGCCCGATTCCTCGGCCAGGATGCCGTGCCCCGGGTACGCGCCAAGCAGCGTTTCGATGATGACCTGCTCGCTGGCGTGGTCGACTTCGGTGACGAAGTCGTTGACCTGCTTCTGCGAGATGCGCACGGCCTCGACGTCGAGGGCGGCTCGGTTGATGATCGCGCCGGCGGCGCGTGCGGCCTTGACGGCCACATTGAGCATGGGATGCAGGTTGGGGGACGACATTGGATTGTGGAAGAACGGCGTAAGGAGCGGCAGGTGCCCCGGTGGGCGGCCCGGCGATGCGGGCGGCGAGAATCGGGGATTTTACCGGCTCCGCCATTTTCGTGCCCCTTCGACCGCCATGCGCACCCGCTTCATCCTGATCCAGACCAGCCATGCCGGCAACGTGGGCGCCGCCGCGCGCGCCATGAAGACCATGGGTTTCGACGACCTCGTGCTGGTGGCGCCGCGCTGGCCCAACGTGCTGCGCCGCGAGGAAACTATCCAGCGCGCGAGCGGCGCGCTCGACGTGCTGGCCAACGCCCGCATCGTCGAAACGCTCGACGAGGCGCTCGACGGCATCACCCACCTGTGCGCCACCGCCATGGTGCCGCGCGACTTCGGCCCGCCCACCCGCACGCCGCGCGAACACCTGGCGCCACTCGCGGCCGAGGGCGACCCGCACGTCGCCTTCCTGTTCGGCTCCGAGCGTTTCGGCATGCGGAACGAAGACGTCTACCGCTGCCATGTGGCGCTGACCATCCCGACCGATCCGAAGTTCGGCTCCCTGAACCTCGGCGCTGCGATCCAGGTGATCGCCTACGAATGGCGGCTCGCGCTGGGCGGCTACGCGGTGCGCGACGCCACCGCGCCCGTGCAGGCGGCCGATGCGAAGGCCGTGGCCGGCATGCTCGAACACTGGGAGCGCTCGCTGGTGGCCGTCGGCTTTCTCGACCCCGAGGCGCCGAAGAAGCTCATGCCGCGGCTGCAACAGCTCTTCAACCGGGCCCAGCCCACGCCCGAGGAGATCCACATCCTGCGCGGCATCGCCAAGGCCATGGCGGACGCGGCTGTCAAAACCCCATCGGCCGTGCGCGAAGAACCCCGGCCTTAGACTGCCCGGCCCTATCGATATAACGACAACAAAGGCAGCGATGTTCTCTCGGTTGCGCGCCGACATCCGGTGCATTCTCGAACGCGACCCCGCCGCGCGCAGCGCCTGGGAAGTGATCACGGTCTACCCGGGATTCCACGCCGTGGTGCTGCACCGCTGGGCGCACGCCTGCTGGACCCATGGCTTCAAGTGGCCCGCACGCTTCATCGCCCATGTCGCGCGCTGGCTCACCGGCATCGAGATCCACCCCGCGGCCAAGATCGGCGAGCGGGTCTTCTTCGACCATGCGATGGGCGTGGTGGTGGGCGAGACCGCCGAGATCGGCGACGGTTGCACCATCTACCAGGGTGTGACGCTGGGCGGCACCTCGCTCTACAAGGGCACCAAGCGGCATCCCACGCTCGGGCGCAATGTGGTCGTGAGCGCGGGCGCCAAGGTGCTCGGCGGTTTCGAGGTGGGCGACGGCGCCAAGATCGGCAGCAATGCGGTGGTCATCAAGCCGGTGCCCGCGGGCGCAACGGCGGTGGGCATTCCGGCGCGGATCATTCCATCGAAGGCCGGCGAGAGCGCCGACGTGGCCGCGCCGCAGAAGTTCTCGGCCTACGGCATCACGCAGGAAGACGATCCGCTGAGCCAGGCGATGCGCGGCCTGATCGACAACGCCGCGGGCCAGGAACACCAGATCGCGCTGCTGTGGCAGGCGATCGAGAAGCTGTCGGCCCAGCCCGGCAACAAGGATTGCGTACCCGGCGATGCGCAGCGGAACGAGAGCTTCCAGGCCGAGAAGCTGACGCAGTTGATCGGGAAGTAGGGCCGGCTCAGGCGGGCCGCTTCGGTCCCGCGTGCAAGGCGCCATGCACATGGCCCGCATGCTGGCCGAAGGGCTCGGACGCCAGCGCAGCGGTGTCCAGCTCGTGCAGGATGCCGCAGTGCAGGGCCGATTCGGCACCGCCGCATTGCTCGCGCAGCGCCTTCAGCTGCTTCTCGAGCGTCTTGAGCTCTGCGATGCGCGCGGCCACATGGCCGATGTGGTCGTCGAGCAGCTGGTTGACCTCGCCGCAGTCTTCGCCGGGCGCATCGCGAAAGCGCAGCAGCACGCGGATCTCGTCGAGCGTCATGTCGAGCGAGCGGCAGCGCCGGATGAAACCCAGGCGCTGCGCATGCGCGTCGTCGTAGATGCGGTAGTTGCCGTCGGTGCGGGCCGGCGCGGGCAGCAGTTGCTCGCGCTCGTAGTAGCGAATGGTTTCGACCGGCGTCTTGGCGGCGCGGGCCAGTTCTCCGATTTTCATGGGCTTCGAAGGGAATCAGCAGGGGTGTTTGACTCTACACCTGCTTCAGGGTTTCCAATGAGGCCATGACGAATTCCAACACCCTGAACCCGCCTGAAACCACGTCGTGCTGCGGCAGCGGCTGCGGCGCGGAAGCCATTGCAGCGCCCGACGTGGCGGCGGCAGCGCTGCCTGCTGGCGCACGGCTATTTCGCATACCGACCATGGATTGCGCTGTGGAGGAGTCCGAGATCCGCCGCGCGCTCGAGCCCGTGGCGGGCGTTTCGGGCCTGCGCTTCCGGCTCGGCGAGCGCACCATGGCGATCACGGCCGAGGGCGCCGCGCTGTCCGAGGCGCTCGCGGCCATCCGCAAGGCCGGGTTCAAGCCCGAGGCGCTCGAAATCCCCGCGGCCGGCAGCAGTTCGGCACCGGTCGCGCCGGCGAGCGCCACCGGTTTCGCCAGCGCCGGCTTGTGGCGCTTGGTGGCCGCGCTGGCGCTGGCCATCGCGGCCGAGACGGTGGCGTTCTTCGCGCCGGAGGGCGCAGGAACCACCGCGGTGGAGATGGGCCTGGCGCTCGCAGCCATCGCGCTCGCGGGCCTCGACACCTACAAGAAGGGCTTTGCCGCGCTCGTGCACGGGCGCCTGAACATCAACGCATTGATGGCCGTGGCGGTCACGGGTGCCTTTCTGATCGGCCAGTGGCCCGAAGCGGCGATGGTGATGGCGCTCTATGCGATCGCCGAACTGATCGAGGCGCGCGCGGTCGACCGCGCGCGCAACGCGATCCAGGGGCTGCTCGCGCTCGCGCCCGAGATGGCGGAGGTCCGGCAAGCCGATGGCGCCTGGAAGACGCACAAGGCCGACACGGTGGCGCTCGACGCGGTCGTGCGCATCCGGCCCGGCGAACGCGTGCCGCTCGACGGCGTGGTCACCGAGGGCACGAGCGCGATCGACCAGGCACCGGTCACCGGCGAAAGCATCCCCGTGGACAAGACGGTGGGCGACCCGGTGTTCGCGGGCACCATCAACCACACGGCGGCGCTTGAATTCCGAGTGACGGCAGTGGCGGCCAACACCACGCTCGCGCGAATCATCCATGCCGTCGAGGAAGCGCAGGCCACGCGCGCCCCGACCCAGCGCTTCGTCGACCGCTTCGCGGCCGTCTACACGCCGGCGGTGTTCGTGGCGGCCATCGCCGTGGCGGTGCTCACGCCCTGGCTCATGGACTGGACCTGGCTCGAGGCTCTCTACAAGGCGCTGGTGCTGCTGGTGATCGCATGCCCCTGCGCGCTCGTGATCTCCACGCCGGTCACCGTGGTGAGCGCGCTGGCCTCGGCGGCGCGGCGCGGCATCCTGATCAAGGGCGGCACCTACCTCGAAGAGGCGCGCAAGCTCAAGGCGGTGGCGCTCGACAAGACCGGCACCTTGACCGAAGGCAAGCCGAAGCTGGTCGCGTCGCGCCTGCTCGGGTCCGCGGCGGACGAAGAGGCGGTGCTGGCCATTGCCGCCGGCCTCGCGGGCCGATCGGACCACCCCGTGTCGAAGGCCATTGCCGCGGGCCTGGCGCAGGCGCCGCAGCCGGTCGGCGACTTCAAGGCCCTGCCTGGGCGCGGCGTGCAGGCCACGCACGAAGGCCGCACCTATGTGCTCGGGAACCACCGGCTGATCGAGGAGCAGAGGCTGTGCAGCCCCGCGCTCGAGGCCGAATTGAAGACGCACGAGGAAGCCGGGCGCACCGTCACGCTGCTGGCCTCGGGCGAGGCCGTGCTGGCGCTGTTCGCGGTGGCCGACACCATCAAGCCCTCATCGAAGCAGGCCTTGGCCGAACTGCGCGCGCTCGGCGTGACCCCGGTGATGCTGACCGGCGACAACGCCGCCACCGCGCGGGCCATCGGCGACCAGGCGGGCATCGACGACGTGCGCGGCAACCTGCTGCCCGACGAAAAGCGCGAAGCGGTCAAGGCGCTGCAGCAGCGCTACGGCATGGCTGGCATGGCGGGCGACGGCATCAACGATGCGCCCGCGCTCGCGCAGGCCGACATCGGCTTCGCCATGGGCGGCGCCGGCACCGACACGGCGATGGAAGCTGCCGACGTGGTCATCATGAACGACGACCTGCGGCGCCTGCCCGAGACCATCCGCCTCTCGCGTCGCGCGCATTCGGTGCTGTGGCAGAACATCACGCTGGCGCTGGGCATCAAGGGCGTCTTCTTCGTGCTCGCGGTGTTCGGCAGCGCGACCATGTGGATGGCGGTGTTCGCCGACATGGGCGCCAGCCTGCTCGTGGTGGCCAACGGGCTGCGCCTGATGCGCGCGCCGAAGGGCGGCTGAGCCCGTTCGTTCACCAGCGCACCCCCCAGGTCTCGAGCGGCACGCGCGCGGCGTTGCAGACGTAGCTCACGGTGCGGTACCAGCCTGCGAGCACCAGCAGTTCGATCAATTGCGGGGCGCTCCAGTGCGCGCCGAGCGCCTCCCACAGCGCGTCGTCCACGCTGGAGGTATCGTGCAGCTGGTCGACCATCGACACCAGCAGCCGGTCGCGCGGGGCGAGCTGCTGCAGGTCGCTGGCCGGCGAAGCGATCGCCTGCCGCTCGGCCGCGCTGAAACCCGCCGCATCGCCGAAGGCCGCAATGTGCACGCCCCATTCGTATTCGGCACCGCAGCGGGCGCAGGCGCGTGTGATCACCACTTCGCGCTCGCGCAGGCCGATCGCGGCCCCGCGGCCGAGCAGGTGGCGCCCGAGCCCCAGCATGCGCTCGGCGAGTTCCGGGTGGACCGCCAGCACGCGGAATAGCGCAAGAATCTCGGACCGGCCCGGCGGGTTCATGCGCGCGAGCAGGTCGGCAATGGGCGCGGGGTAGGGCGGCGCGAGCGGGGGGATGCGCGGCGGCAGGGGCGCGCTCGTGGCAGGGGGCATCGTCATCGCGGGTTCCTTTCCATAGAATGCGAATCGATCGCTACGAAATGCGTAGCGAAAAGCCAGTTTATCGCTACGCATTCCGTAGCGCAAGAAGGCCTTGGGCCGCACCCGATGGAAGCCACCCGCATGGAAGACGCAGGAACGACGCCGAACGAGCAGGCCGCCCCGCCAGCATCGCGCCGGCCGGTGATGCGGCTGCTCGAGCAGCTGGGCCGCAAGGGCACGCTGCGCGTCCTCTGGGAGTTGCGCGACGGTCTGCCGCAGAGCTTCAGGGTCTTGCGCGCGAGCACGGACTACATGTCGCCGTCGGTTCTCAACGACCGGCTCAAGGAGCTGCGTGCGGGCGGCATCGTGGCGCTGGCCGATGCGGGCTACGTGCTCACCGCATCGGGCGTCGAGCTGGTCAAGCGGCTGAAGCCGCTCAACCAGTGGGCCGACCGCTGGTTCGATGCGCCGGTGCCGGACGATCGCGCGCCGCCCTAAGATTGCGGGCCCCAACGCTGCCCACCGCCTGCGCCCCTGCCATGTCCGCCACCTCCCCGCTGCTCCAACTGATCGTCATCCTGGGCACCGCGCGCGCTTGCGGCTGGGTGCTGCGCCACGTCGGCCAGCCCAGCGTGGTCGGCGAGATGGCGGCGGGGCTGATGCTCGGGCCCGCGGTCATGGGGGCGCTGTTTCCCGATCTGCACGCGCAGCTTTTCTCGAAGAGCCACCTCGATGGCCTCTCGTCGCTCTCGACCGTGGGCCTGGTGCTGTTCATGTTCGTGGTCGGTCTCGAGCTGCGTTCGACCGGCGGGGTGCGCGCGCAGCTCAAGGCCGCGGGCTATGTCGGGGCGCTCAGCGTCGCGGTGCCTATGGTGCTGGGCATTGCGATCGCGCCGGTATTGCATCCGGCGCTGGCACCGGTGGGCACGGGCTTCTGGCCGTTCGCGCTGTTCATGGCGGCGGCGCTGTCGATCACCGCCTTTCCGGTGATGGCGCGCATCCTCAAGGACCGCGGGCTCACGCGCACGCCATTCGGCCAGCTGTCGCTGGGCGCGGCGGCCGTGGTCGACGTGTTCGCGTGGATCCTGCTGGCGCTCGTGGTGGCCATGGCCGGCGCGGGCGAGGGCTACATCGGCCTCGTCAAGATCACGGCAGGCGTAGCCGTGCTGCTGGCGGTGCTGTTCCTCGGCATCAAGCCGGCCTACGCGTGGCTGCTGCGCAGGCGCGCGCCCGACGGCGAGCCCTCGATCACCGAGATGGCTTCGCTCATGATCGGCCTCTTGGCCTGCGCGCTCGCGACCGAATGGCTGCACCTGCATGCGGTGTTCGGCGCTTTCCTGTTCGGTGCCTGCCTGCCGCGCGACGACCGCCTGCTGCGCTCGCTCACCGAGCGCATCGAGCCGATCTCGATCGTGGTGCTGATGCCGCTGTTCTTCGCGCTCGCGGGGCTCGGCACCACGGCCGATGCGTTTTCGGGTGCGAGCGTCGGCGCCATGCTGCTGATCGTCGCGGTCGCCACCATCGGCAAGCTCGCGGGCGGTGCCATCGGCGCGCGCATGGCCGGCTATGGCTGGCGCGACAGCCTGGCCACCGGTTCGCTGATGAATGCGCGCGGGCTGATGGAGCTCATCGTGATGAAGATCGGGCTGGACGCCGGCCTGATCGGCCCCGAGCTCTTCACCATGCTGCTGGTGATGGCGCTCGCCACCACCGCGATGACGGGTCCGCTGATCAACCTGGTGATGGGTCGTGCGAAGCCGGCGGCCGCTGCGACGGCGGCTGCCGCTGCTGCTGCGGTTCAGGAGCGGTCTTCGAGCACGTAGCCCTGGCCGCGCACGGTGTGCAGCAGCTTGCGCGCGAACGGCTCGTCGACCTTGCTGCGCAGCCTGCGGATGGCGACCTCGATCGCGTTGGTGGTGTCGCTGTCGAGCTTGCCGTCCCAGACCTGCTCGGCCAGGTGTGCGCGTGACAGCACCTGCCCCCGGGCGCGCAGCAGCACCGCGAGCAGCGCGAATTCCTGGCCGGTCAGATCGATGCGCGCTCGGCTGCGTGTGCAGGTGCGGCTGGCTTCGTCAAGTTCCAGGTCCGCGAGTTGGAGCACCTCGGCCACCGGCATCTGCCCGCCGCGCTGAAGCAGCGCCTGCACGCAGGCGAGAAGTTCGGCATCGGCGAAGGGCTTCACGAGGTAGTCGTCGGCCCCGAATTGCAGGCCCAGGACGCGGTCTTGGACACGGTCGCGCTCTGTCAGCACCAGCACCGGCACGTTGCTGCGCTTGCGTATGGCGCGCAGCATCGAAACACCCTCCACTGCCAGCGGCGGCATGTCCAGCAGGATCAGCGCGTGGCGCCCACCAGTTGCGACGGCGCGGCCCTCGACGTCGTAGCGTGCCATCTCGACTGTGTGTCCGTTCTCTTCCAGCGCGTTCTTCAGCGATTTGCCACGTTGGGCGCCGCTCTCAATGACCATGATCCGCATCGAAAGATCGTAGCCCATGGCCGCGCAACGCGGACGGCGCATCGGGTGCGAAGAAGGACGGGATGCTTACGCGTCCAGCAGGGCGGCCGCGCTGCGTTCGCCTGCGGCTGAAGGCGCTGGGCGTATCGAGAGAAGCGCCGGCGAATGGCTGGCAGATTAAATAATATTCAATTCCATACCAAATTTGACAATTAATATGGTTTTGATTTGATGTATGAATAAGGTTATTTTACTTAAATCTTGGGTCATCTCTTTTCAATATTGCTATTTGTATTGGCATACACTGGCAAGCGACGGACGTCGAGGCGCACAAGGGAAGAAATGAAATCGAGTAATGAAATAATACCCATCAATTCGATACTTCATAAAAGACAAAAAAGCTCTCAGGGGGCTCAAGTTCGGGAGGCAGTTCTTCAGCGGGAAATTGCCTATCTGCTTCAGGAGCATGAAATCTTTCGTGCCCAGGTGGAAGCACTCGGTGACGCGGTCGAGGCGGAAAAAGCCAGGTATCGAAGTTTGCTGCACGAGGTTGCTTACCGCGAGCACGTCATCTCCGTCATCTATGCATCGCGATCCTGGCAAAGCACCCGGCTGTTGCGGCGTGTCGCGAACATTGTCAGAAAATGCATGGGCAAGCGCGTCGGCGATCCGCCAAGCTTCACACCGATCGGCCAAGCGTCGAGCGACATCCCGGCGCAGCTACTGACCCGCGATGCGAACTCACCACTGGCACGGTCAAGATCCAGGGTGCACCGAAGAATTCTGGTCGCCTCGGATTTTCTGCCGTTGCACGACCAGCAATCCGGCGGGCTCCGTCTGAAAACGTTGATTGGTCTGATGGGTGAGGCCGGCTGGTCGGTGACCTTCGCGTCGATGGCAGAGATTACCGATTTGCCGGGCATCCTTGGAACGCATGAGGGGCGCCAACGCTACGAAAATGTGCTCAGCGGCGTTGGCGTGGACAGGTTTCTTTACGGCGTCCAGGAGATCGATGCCTATCTGGCCGAGATGGGGCGTGATCTCGACTGGGCCTTTCTTTCCTTCCCGGCGACGGCCGAGCAACTGATGCCGCTGGTTCGCAGTCGCTGCCCATTGGCACGCATCGCTTACGACATGGTGGACTTCCACGGTCTTCGCATGGCACGCGAAGCGGCTCTGCTGGGCGACACCGACCTGCTCCGGCGGGCCGACCATCAGCGCGATATCGAACTGGCGTGCGCAAAGGCGGCTGACGTGACCTTGGCCATCAATGAAGAAGAGAAGGGCACGTTGCTCTCGATGGTGCCTCAGGCGGTTGTGGAGGTCATTCCCAACGTGTTCGAAATGCCTTCAGGCGCCGCGCCGCCCGTCGATGGGCGCGACGGCTTGCTGTTTGTTGGGGGCTTTTGGCACAAGCCCAATGGGGATGCGATCTGCTGGTTCGTCGAAAAGATATGGCCGTTGATTCGCCGCGAAAAGCCCGGCGCCGTTCTGCGCATCGTGGGAAGCAACCCGACCGATGAGGTGCTGGCGCTGGGGGCGCAACCGGGAATCGAGGTGCTCGGCTTCGTTCCCGACCTTGCCCCCCTCATCGACAGGAGTCGCGTCTCGGTTGCGCCGTTGCGGTATGGAGCGGGCTCGAAGGGGAAGGTCGGACAGGCTCTTGCACACGGGCTGCCTGTGGTCGCCACGCAGGTTGGTGCAGAAGGCATGTTCCTGCAGGACGGTGTTCACGCGCTCGTAGCTGACGACGAGCAGGCATTGGCGGCCCACGTGGTTCGGCTGCTCACGGACAACGCACTGTGGACCCGGCTCTCGATCAACGGACGCAGGCACATGCAGAGTTCATTCTCGACCGAGGTGGTGAAGAGACAATTGCTGGAGGCGCTCGATGGCTAAGGTTCTCGTGGCCGGTGTCTACATGGCGGCCAAGCCGAATTCCGCAGCGCACGTCATCCACGAACTGGCCGGCAGCACCGACCACCAAGTCTCCCAGCGGTGGATCGCGTTGGCACCGGGGGGAAAAGGCAGCTTCGACCTGCCGTGCACGTGGAAGGTAGTGACAGAAGTCACCCCGAAGTTTTCACTTCTGGATGAGCTGACCGAAGACGCGGTCGACTTTGATTGGGTGCTGCTTTGCGATGATGACATCGAGCTCGGCCCTGGCTTCCTGGACTCGCTGATCCATCTGTCGGACAAGCACGATTTTGCGGTCTCCCAGCCAGCCAGGACCTCTGACAGCTTCATCGATCACCCCATTGTCCAGGTGATTCCCGGCATTGCCGCGAGACAGACCCGCTTCGTCGAGATCGGTCCCGTGGTTTGTCTTCGCAAGGACGCATGCCAATTGCTCCTTCCGTTCGGTACGGAGGCTGGAATGGGTTGGGGGCTTGACTTCGTCTGGCCCGTCGAGCTGGAAAAGCATGGCTTGCGCATGGGCATCGTGGACGCGGCGCCGGTTGCGCATCGGCTCCGGGCGCAAGCCGTTTCCTACAACTGCTTGGCAGCGCACCTGAGCATGGCGGATCTGCTGGCGCGGAACGTTCACCTTGCGAGGGACGATGCCTTCACCGTGATTGAAGCCTATCCATGACAGTCGAAATCAGTGCACTCCTGACAACCCGCAACCGGGCGCACCTGCTGCCGATGGTCCTGGCGGCCCTGGAGCGCCAGACGATCGACTCGCATCGCTTCGAGGTGATTGCCATTGATGACGGCTCGACCGATGCGACGCCTGCCGTATTGGCCTCATGGAACGACCGACTGCCGATGCGCATCGTGCGACTCAATCACGCCGGGCTCTCGGCAGCCAAAAATCTTGGCGTGTTCATGGCGCGGGCCCCCGTGGTGGTTTTTCTGGATGACGACGATGTTGCCGATCCGGAGCTTCTGGCCGCGCACCTGTCTGCGCACATCGCGAACCCGGACCGCGCCATCGCCATACTGGGCAAGACGCAATTGGCGCCGGAAGTGGCGAGCTCACCGCTGATGCACTACGTGACCGAGGTGGGTTGTCAGCTGTTCAGCTATGGGTGGATGAAGCCAGGGCAGTTGCTAAGCCACAGGGAGTTCTGGGGAGGACGCAGTTCGTGCAAGCGCGAGTTGCTGGTCAGGAACGGTGTGTTCCGGCCCGAATTCCGCTTCGGCTGCGAAGACATCGAACTTGGATGGCGGCTGGCCGGGCAGGGGCTGCGCGTGATCTATGAGCCCCGAGCGCTGACGACAATGATTCGTGCGATCGATTTCGACCAGTTCTGCGAACGCTCGTACCGCCAGGGGCTGTCGCAGCGTGTGTTTGCCAGCTTTCACGATGACCCTGCTGTGCGCGCCTACTGCGAGATCGATGTGGCATTGAAAGCGTGGGGTAATGAGCGTACCAGGTACACCGCGCATCTGCGCTGGACACGCCAACTCGAGCATCTGATGGCAACGCGCACAGAGGGTGGAATGCCGACCCAGCCAGTGCTGAGAGAAACGCTGGACCGCGCCTACGGGGAGGCATTCTTCCTGTCCCGTGCCAAGGGCATTGCCGACATGGAGCGGCGAATGCGCTATCGCCAGCCGGCTCGACCGTCGACGGGCCGTCGGTCACTGTTCGAGTTCGGGCTATCGAACGAATCGGCGCCGGCTTGAGCTGCTCGCTCCTGGTTGCGGTGGTTCGTCCCCTGCCGAGGCATCCTGGATCTATTTCTTGAAGAATCTCCGAGAAACTTCCCAGGCCTTGGCAACGCTTCGCCGCGATGTCCAGGCGTACCTCGAACAGTTCCGCGGAAAGCGCGTGCTGTTCTTGCCGAACCCCGGGAACGGCGGGGACTCTCTGATATCTGCAGCAACGATGCAGGCTTTCGCGCGTGCGGGCGTCGATTGCACGGTCATCGAGGTCGACGCTGAGGTGCAGGGCGAGATTGTCTTCCTGGGCGGGGGCGGCAACCTCATCCCTTTGTATGGCGATATTCGAACGGCCTTCCAGCGATTTCTCGGGCGGGCTCGGAAGATCGTGCTGTTGCCGCACACCGTTCGGGGCAACGAGGAACTGCTCCGTGAGTTGGACGGCAACTGCATCTTGTTCGTTCGCGACCGGGAGAGCCTCCTGCACGTACAGCGGGTCAACTCCGCCGTCGATGTCCGCCTTGCGCATGACATGGCGTTCCACCTGGATGCGAAGGCCTTCCTCGAGGACCAGTCCCTCATCAGCCCCGGTTCGGCGCTGTTGCAAACCAAACTCGCAAGCGTTGGGCACTCCTTGGACGCCCTGCATGCATGGCCGAGCGTCGATATGTTGCGATTGGATCAGGAGTCCACCTCCGACGCCCCGGAGTCCGATGTCGACATCTCTGACCTGTTCATGCTGGGGGTCGGGCCGCATGAGGGTCCGCTGGCCGCCTGGTGCTTTCTAAGGTCGATCGCCGGCGCGCGCCATATCAATACCGATCGTCTTCATGTCGGGATCGGCAGTGCGCTGCTCGGGGTGCCATGCACTCTGCGCGACAACTCCTATGGCAAGAACGCCGCGGTGTTTCGGCAAAGTCTGCAGGGCTTTTCGAACCTCCGGTTCATCGCGCGGCGACCGGAAAAAGCATCGCATGCGCGGTCACTCGCGCGGGCCGATGAGCTGGCTGCGCAACTCGAGGCGAGGCAAGGTGAGCTCTCTCGCATGGCGGCGGCGCTCTCTGATGCGTATCTTGACAACAAGCGATTTCGTGCCGAGCTCGCAGAATGCGGGTGCCGAAGCAAAACGGCACGCGCAGCGCTCCTTGCCGCGGAGCGGAACATCGCCGCACTCGAACTGGAGCGCGAGCTGTCGCGACAGGTACACGCGGAGCTCCTTGCCCGATGCGAGACCTTGGTCTCTGCCATCGCCACCTTGCGCGCCCTGGTCGCGCGCAGCGATTCTGTGCAGGCTGAAGCCGCCCGACTCAGGGAGATGCACGGAAGGCTCGCTTTGGACCATGCCCGTCAGGACGAAGCGCTCAGCGCCGCAGTCAATGAGCTGGCCTCGCTGCGATCGAACCTGTTGGCGCAGGAAGAGCGCATCAGGGAACAGCTGGCGTCATGGTCGTGGTGGGTCACCCAGCCGCTGCGTTGGATTCGCCGCAAGCCATGAGCGCCGAGTGCAACAGCGAACGCCTCCGTCGGTGCCGACCCACTGGGTGTCAGCGCCCCGGCCGGACCGCCGACTTCGGCCGGAAGGCCTTGCAGACCGCGTCGTCGGTCTCGAGGTAGGGCCCGCCGATCAGGTCGATGCAGTAGGGCACGGCCGCGAAGATGCCGGGCACGGCCTGCGTGCCGTCGGGGTTCTTCAGCCCCTCGAGCGTCTCGGCGATCGATTTCGGCTGGCCGGGCAGGTTGATGATCAGGCTCTTGTCGCGGATCACCGCCACCTGGCGCGAGAGGATCGCGGTCGGCACGAAGCGCAGGCTGATTTGGCGCATCTGCTCGCCGAAGCCCGGCATTTCCTTGTGCGCGACGGCGAGCGTGGCCTCGGGCGTCACGTCGCGCGGCGCGGGGCCGGTGCCGCCGGTGGTGAGCACCAGCGCGCAGCCGGCATCGACCAGTTCGACCAGCGTGGCGCTGATGAGCGCCGCCTCGTCGGGGATCAGCCGGGCCTCGAAGGTGACGGGGTTCTTCAGCGCCCGGCCGAGCCAGTCCTTCAGCGCGGGCAGCCCCTTGTCTTCGTAGGTGCCGCTCGAGGCGCGGTCGCTGACCGAGACGATGCCGATGCGAACGGGGTCGAGTGCGTTCATGGTTTTGCTCCTTCCCCTTCCGGGGGAAGGTTGGGATGGGGACGCGCAGAGCGCCCGGTGCATGCGCCGCGTGCCCCCACCCCGGCCCTCCCCCGGAAGGGGAGGGAGAAAAACAATGCGTTCATGCGTCTTCCTCTCGGTCTTGCGCGGCCGCTGCCGCGGCGTGGTCGTCGCCGCCATGCACCGCGAGCTGCGCGCGCACCAGCTGGAAGATCTCGCGGTAGGCCTTGCCCTGGCGCGGCGCTTCGCCGGGCGGGCCGGCCTTCAGGTCTTTGCGCGCCTGGCGCACCAGCGCACGCAGCTGTTGCGAATCGGTCGCCGGGTGGGTCTCGATCCAGCCGCCCAGCGCGTCGTCGTCGGCAATGAGCCGATCGCGCCAGCGCTCGGCCTCGTGCAGCGCGGCGGCCTCGGCCGCGGGCACGCTGTTCTGCTCCTGCAAGGCCGAGCGGACCGCCTCGAGCACCTCGGGTTCGAGGCCGCGCATCAGCTTGCCGATGAACTGCATCTGCCGCCGCTTGCCTTCGAAGTTGGTGATGCGCTTGGCATCGGCGATCGCGTCGACCAGCTTGTCGCCCAGCGGCAGCGCGTCGAACAGCCCGGCGCGCAGGCCGAGCAGCTCTTCGCCGAGCTTCTGGAGTTCGGCGCTTTCGCGCTTGAGATCGGTTCGGCTCGCCTCGTCGGTGCCCTTGAGCTCGCGCTTGAGCTCCAGGTCGAGTTCGCTGCCCTCGGCGACGAACTGGCCGCGGACGAAATAGCCTTTTTTGGGTTTGCGGGACATGGGGTGGATTCTGGGCCGCGCCGGGCGGCGCTGCAACGCGCCTTGCAAAGGCGAGGGAAACGGAGGAATGGGGTGCGCAAGTATCATAGCCATCACATGACGACATCTTCTTCGCGCGCCGATTCCGGCTTCGCCTACAGCCGCTCCTTCTTCGAAAACCTGGTCGACACGGCCCTGGCGCACGCCAGGAAGCTCGGTGCGACCGACGCCGGCGCCGAGGCGTCCGAAGGCTGCGGCCTCAGCGTCTCGGTCCGCAAGGGCGAACTCGAGAACGTCGAGCGCAACCGCGACAAGTCGCTCGGCATCACGGTCTACGTGGGGCATCGCCGCGGCAATGCCAGCACGTCCGACTTCTCCGAGGCGGCCATCGCCCAGACCGTGCAGGCGGCCTACGACATCGCACGCTTCACGGCCGAAGACCCGGTCAGCGGCCTTCCCGACGAGGACGACATCGCCAAGGTGCATCCCGAACTCGACCTGTTCCATCCGTGGGAAGTGACCAGCGAGGAGGCCGCGCGGCTGGCGCTCGAATGCGAGGAGGCCGCGCTGTCGACCGACAGGCGCATCACCAACAGCGAGGGCGCGGGCGTCTCGGCGCAGCAGAGCCATTTCTTCAGTGCGCACACCCATGGCTTTCGCGGCGGCTATGCGAGCTCGCGGCATTCGATCTCGGTAGCGCCGATCGCGGGCAAGGGCGACGGCATGCAGCGCGACGCCTGGTACAGCTCGATGCGCTCGGCCGCGGAGCTCGCGAGCCCGCAGTCGGTGGGCCGCTATGCCGCCGAGCGGGCGCTGAGCCGCCTGAAGGCGCGCAAGATCAAGACCGTCGAATGCCCGGTGCTGTTTGAGTCGCCGCTCGCCGTGGGGCTGCTGGGCGGCCTGGTGCAGGCCGTCAGCGGCGGCGCGCTGTACCGCAAGAGCAGCTTCCTGCTCGATTCGCTCGGCAAGCCGGTGCTGCCCAAGCACGTGGACATTGCCGAAGACCCGCACATCCTGCGCGGCAAGGGCAGCTCGCCGTTCGACGACGAAGGCGTGGTGACGCGCGCGCGCAAGGTGGTCGACGCGGGCCGGCTCGAAGGCTATTTCCTCTCGACCTACTCGGCGCGCAAGCTCGGCATGAAGACCACCGGCAATGCCGGCGGCTCGCACAACCTGACGCTCAGCTCGCGCCTCACGCGGGCCGGCGACGACCTCGACGCCATGCTCGCCAAGCTCGGCACGGGCCTGTTCGTGATCGAGCTCATGGGCCAGGGCGTGAACTACGTGACCGGCGACTACTCGCGCGGCGCGAGCGGCTTCTGGGTCGAGAAGGGCCGCATCGCCTTTCCGGTCCAGGAGATCACGATCGCCGGCAACCTGCGTGAGATGCTGATGGGCATCGAGGCCATCGGGGCCGACGCCTACACCTTCGGCGCCAAGACCACGGGCTCGATCCTAGTCAACCGCATGAAGGTGGCCGGCAGCTGACTGAGACGCTGCGAGCGCAAGGGGAAACGCGGGGGAGCGAATGCTTGCGCCCCGGCTAAAGTGGGCCGGTTTTTCCGACCGGAGCCACTGCCTCGATGTCCCTGCCGTTTCGCAATGTGGTCCTCACCGGCGCCTGTGGGGGACTCGGCCAGGCACTGGCCCGTGAACTGATCGGCGGTGGCGCGCGGGTGGCGCTGGTCGGCCTCGATGCCGCAAGGCTCGATGCACTCGTGGCGCTGGCGCCCGAGCGCTGCGTGGCTTACAGGCCCGACGTGTCGGACGCGCCCGCGATGCAGGCGATGGCGGCCGACTGGATGGCTCGCAGCGGCGTGCCCGATCTTGTGATCGCCAATGCCGGCGTCGCGGGCGGCTTCGACACCGCCGAGGCCGCGGACATCGCCGTGCTGCGCCGCATGCTCGAGATCAACCTGCTCGGCGCCGCCATCACCTTTCATCCTTTCGTGGCCGCCCTGCGTGCGCAGCGGCGCGGCGCGCTGGTCGGCGTTGCCAGCATCGCGGGCTGGCGCGGCATGCCCGGCAACGGCGCCTATTGCGCGAGCAAGGCGGGCCTGATCCGCTACCTCGAAAGCCTGCGCGCCGAACTGCGCGGCACCGGCGTCAGGGTGCACACCGTGAGCCCCGGCTACATCCGCACGGCGCTCATCGCGGGCAATCGCTTCGCGATGCCGGGCCTGCTCGAGGCCGACGTCGCCGCGCAGCAGTTGCTTGCGGGCGTGCGCGCGGGGCGCGAACGCATCGTGCTGCCAAGGCGCATCGGCTGGCTCTCGTCGCTGCTGAACCTGCTGCCCGACAGGCTGCAAGACCGGGTGCTGCTCGCGCAGCCGCGCAAGCCGCGTGTCGGCGAATCCGGCGCCACCGCCATTCCGGGCCTGAGCGAGCCGAAACCACCCGCCAACTAGCCGATGCCCGACGACATCCCCACCCACGAGAAAATCGCGCTGATCGGCGCCGGCCCGTCGGGCCTGGCGGCGGCGCGCAACCTGCAGAAGCACGGTGTACCGTTCCAGGGCTTCGAGGCGCACACCGACGTGGGCGGCCTCTGGGACATCGACAACCCGCGCTCCACCGTCTACGAATCGGCGCACCTGATCTCGAGCAAGACGACCACCGAGTTCGCGGAGTTTCCGATGGCCGAGACGGTGGCCGACTATCCGAGCCACCGTGAGCTGCGCCGCTACTTCAGCGACTTCGCCGACCATTTCGGCCTGCGGCCGCACTTCCGCTTCGGCACGCGCGTGGTCCGGGTCGCGCCGGTGAGCGACGCGCCCGACACGCGCTGGCGCGTGAGCGTCGATGCCGGCGACGGACGCAGCGAGACCGCCGAATACAGGGGCGTGGTCATTGCCAACGGCACGCTCGCCGAGCCCAGGCGGCCGCAGTTCGAGGGCCGCTTCGACGGGGAGCTGCTGCACACCAGCGACTACAAGCACCCGCGCATCTTCCAGGCCAAGCGCGTGCTGATCGTCGGCGCGGGCAACTCGGGCTGCGACATCGCGGTCGATGCGGTGCACCATGCCGCGAGCGTCGACATCTCGGTGCGGCGCGGCTACTACTTCGTGCCCAAGTACGTGTTCGGAAAGCCCGCCGACACGCTCGGCGGCAAGCGCCCGCTGCCGCCATGGCTCAAGCAGAAGATCGATGCGACCGTGCTCAAGTGGTTCACGGGCGACCCGGTGCGCTTCGGCTTCCCCAAGCCCGACTACAAGATGTACGAGTCGCACCCGATCGTGAACTCGCTGATCCTCTACCACGCGGGCCACGGCGACATCGGTGTGCGGGCCGACGTGGCGCGGCTCGACGGACGCACCGTGCATTTCAAGGATGGCAGCGCGCGCGACTACGACCTGGTGCTGGCCGCCACCGGCTATGCGCTGCACTACCCGTTCATCGACCGCGAACTGCTCGACTGGCAGGGCATGGCGCCGCGGCTCCACCTGAACATCTTCTCGCCGCGCTTCGAGACCCTCGCGGTGCTCGGCATGATCGAGGCGAGCGGCATCGGCTGGCAGGGGCGCTACGAGCAGGCCGAACTGGTGGCGCGCTACCTTCGCGCCGCCGCCATGGGCGCGCCTTCGGCCGCGGCGCTGCGACGGGCGGTGCAGGGCCCGCTGCCTGACCTGTCGGGCGGTTTCAAGTACCTGCAGCTCGAGCGCATGGCGTATTACGTGCACAAGGACACCTACCGCGCAGCGGTGCGCAGCGCGTCTGCGGCGCTGGCCGATCCATCCTGAGCGAGAACGCCCCCTATGCTCCCCGTCGACGAAATCAGGCTCAACTTCAATCCCGCGTCGCTGGTGGCGCTCAACGTGGTGCTGGGCTTCCTGATGTTCGGCATTGCGCTGGACACGCGCATCGACGACTTCCGCCGCGTGGCGCGCATGCCGGGCGCCATGGCGGTGGGCATCGGGGCGCAGTTCATCGTGTTGCCGGCCGTGACCTTCGCGCTCACGCTCTCCCTGAACCCGGGGCCGAGCGTCGCGCTCGGCATGATCCTGGTGGCCTGCTGTCCGCCGGGCAACATCTCGCAGATCCTCACCCACCGCGCGGGCGGCAACGTGGCGCTGTCGGTGTCGATGACGGCCATCTCCAATGCGCTCTCCATCGTGCTGATGCCGCTGAACTTCGCGTTCTGGGGCGGGCTGCATCCGACCGCGTCGGCGCTGCTCAAGTCGATTGCGCTCGATCCGCTCGACATGCTGGGCCATATCGTGATGATCATCGGCATCCCGTTCGTGCTGGGGGTTGCCTGCGCGCACCGGCTGCCGCGGCTCACCGCGCGCATCAAGAAGCCCGCGCGCATCCTGAGCTTCGCGGCGCTGGTGGCGTTCATCATCGGCGCGATCGCGGGCAACTGGCGCTACTTCCTCGACTATGTGGGCCTGGTGCTCGTGGCCGTGGTGATCCACGATGCGCTCGCCTTCGGCACCGGCTATCTCTGTGCGCGCCTCTCGGGCCTGGCCGACTACGACCGCCGCGCCGTGGCCATCGAGGTGGGCATTCGCAACGCGGGGCTCGGGCTGGTGCTGATCTTCAGCTTCTTCGGCGGCCTCGGCGGCATGGCCGTGGTAGCCGGCGTGTGGGGCTTCTGGGACATCATCGCGGGCCTGGCGCTCGCGAGCTGGTGGGGGCGCAGGCCCGCGCGGCCATGAGCGCGGCAAGCAACGTGAGTGGCGTGACGGCGCGGCGCGTGCTCGTCACGGGCGCCGACGGGTTCCTGGGGCGCGGTGTCGTGTCCGCGCTGTCGGCGCAGGCGCTCGACGAAATCGTGGCGCTCGACGTGCGCGACGTGCCTCGTGAACGGCGGCTGCCTGGTGTGGTCTATCGCCGGCAGGACGTGCGCGAGAGCGGCATCGCCGAGACCATCGCAGAGTACGCCATCGACACCGTGGTGCACCTGGCATCGATCGTCACGCCTGGCCGGGGCTCGAACCGCGCCTTCGAACATTCGGTGGACGTGGGCGGCACGCGCAACGTGCTCGAGGCCTGCATGGCCGCGGGCGTTCGGCACCTCGTGGTGTCGTCGAGCGGTGCTGCCTACGGCTACCACGCCGACAACCCGGCGTGGATCACCGAGGAGCAGCCGCTGCGTGGCAACGTGGTCTTCGCCTATGCCGACCACAAGCGGCAGGTCGAGGAGATGCTCGCCGAACATCGCGCGCGGCATCCCGCGCTGGCGCAGACGGTGCTGCGCATCGGCACCATCCTCGGCGAAGGCGTCGACAACCAGATCACCGCCCTGTTCGAGAAGAAGCGGCTCATCGCCATCCGCGGCAGCGCAAGCCCGTTCGTCTTCGTGTGGGACGAGGACGTGACCGGCGCTATCGCGCACGCACTGGCTGGCGCGCCGCCCGGCTGCTACAACCTCGCCGGCGACGGCGCGCTCACCCTCCACGAGATCGCGGCGCGCCTGGGCAAGAAGACCGTCGACTGGCCCGCAGGCGTGCTCAAGGCGGCGCTGGCGGTCGGCTCCGCGCTCGGCGTGAGCCGCTACGGGCCGGAGCAGCTCGACTTTCTGCGCTACCGCCCCGTGCTGCTGAACACCGCATTGAAAGCGCGCTTCGGCTACCTGCCGCGCAAGACCAGCAGCGAAGCCTTCGATGCGTTCGTCGCGGCACGCGCGCGGAAGGGGCGGCCGGTCACCTTGCGCTAGCCTCCGGCGCCGGTGCCACCAGGTGCTCGAGCATGCGCCGCGCATTGAGCGGCAGTTCATGCGACGAGCGCACGCACGCCATCAGCGTGCGCTCGGCCCACGGATCGCCGAGTGCGGCCAGCGCGATCTTCATCGAGCGGGCGCAGCGCTCGGCTGCGGTCTGCGGCACGATGCCCACGCCGATGCCATGCGACACCATCCGGCACACCGCCTCGAAGTTGCCCACGCGCACGCGGTAGGCGAGATGGCGGCCGAGCGCACGCGCGTGTTGCGTCAGCAGCTGCTGCAGCGCGCTGTCGGCAGGCAGGCCGACAAATTCGCTGTCGACCGCTTCGGCCAGCATCACGCGGCGGCGCCGGGCCAGTGCATGGCCGCGCGGCAGCACCAGCACGAGGTCGTCGCGGCGGAACGGATGGCATTCGAGGCCCTCGGTGTCGACGGCGTCCGAGACGATGCCGATATCGCAGCGCCCGCCGCGCAGCGCGTCGGCGGTCTCGGGGCTCGGGCGCTCCTCGAGGTCGACCGAAATGCGCGGATGCTGGATGAGAAAGCGGCTCAGCACCTCCGGCAGGTGCTCGGTCAGCGCCGAGGTGCCGCACATGAAGCGCACGTGCCCCTTGAGGCCCTGGCCGTACTCGCCGAGTTCGCCGCGCAGCCGCTCCATCTGCTGCAGCACGACGCGCGCATGGTGCGCGAGCGTGCGGCCGGCCTCGGTGGGGCGCACACCCTGCGCATGGCGCGTGAGCAGCGGGCTGCCGAGCGCGTCTTCCATGCCGCGCACGCGCTGGCTGGCCGAGGCGAGCGTCATGTGCGAGCGCGCCGCGCCGGCCGTGAGGCTGCCGGCCTCCACCACATGGAGAAAGAGCCGCAGGTCGGTGAGATCGAATCGCATGGTGGGGTGCAAGGTAGCACGGGCGCCTCAGTTTCTGCCTGAGGCCGGCTGCGCGAGCGCCGCATTCCCATGGGCCGTGCGCGCCGGCAGACTTCACCGCCATGACGACGATCCCGAATGAACTGGCAGGCCATGGGTGGGCGGCCGCCGCGGTCTTTTTGCTGGCCGGCGTGGTCAAGGGCGTGATCGGGCTCGGCCTGCCGACGGTGTCGATGGCGCTGCTTGCGCTCTGGATGCCGCCGGTGCGCGCGGCGGCGCTGCTGATCGCGCCGTCGTTGGTCACCAATCTCTGGCAGCTCGGTCCGCGCACCACCTTCTGGCCGGTGCTGCGCCGCATCGGCGGCCTGCAGGCGGGCATCGTGGCGGGCAGCCTGGGCGGCGCGCTGTGGCTCGGCGTGCCCGCGGGCACCTGGGCCTCGGTGGCGCTCGGGGTGGCACTGGTCGCGTATGGCCTGTGGGGGCTGGCGGGCCGGCAGCTGCAGGTGCCGGCGGCGCACGAGCGCTGGCTCGCGCCCGTCGTAGGGGCGGCGACGGGGCTGGTGACGGCGGCGACCGGCGTGTTCGTGGTGCCGGCCGTGCCCTACCTGCAGGCGCTGGGCCTGCAGCGCGACGCGCTGATCCAGGCGATGGGCATCTCGTTCACCACCTCGACCGTGGTGCTCGCGATCGGGCTCGCGGGCAACGGGGGCTATCCGGTGGCGGCGGCGGGCGGCTCGCTCGCGATGCTGGTGCCGGCCCTGGGCGGCATGGCGCTCGGCACCTGGTTGCGCAAGCGCCTGCCGGTGGTGGTGTTCCGGCGCTGCTTCCTTGGCGGGCTGGCGCTGCTGGGCCTCTACATGGTGGTTCGCGCGCTGGCCTGACGCGCGGCATGCGTCAGGCGGTGGTCAGGGCCGCGCGGACGCGCTCGATGGTCTGGCGGTAGGGTGGCGTGAAGTGGCCGATGTCGTCGCCGGCCGCCAGCCAGCTGAACGAGAAGACGAGGCCGTCTTCCTCGGGACTGCCCATCGCCACATGGTCGAAGGTTTCGGGCAGCGGGCCGTCGGCGCGCATCAGGAACAGGTGCCAGAGCTGCGCGTGGCGCAGCGTGTTTCCCTCGATGCCGGCCTCGCAGTCGCGCTGCAGCGTGCCGAGCGGCTCCAGGGCGCCGAGATGGTCGATGCCCGATTCCTCGAGCAGTTCGCGCCGCGCGGCAATCTCGGGCGATTCGCCGGGCTCGATGGTGCCCTTGGGCAGCTGCATGTTGCCGTCGCCGGGGTGGCGGAACACCAGCAGCCGCCCACCGGCGTCCACCAGGCAGGCGCAGGCCTTCAGCACGACCTTGTCCGAGTCGGCGCAGCTGCCGTGCATGCTCAGGCGCCCGCGAGGGCGGCCTTGACCGCCGCGCTCACCTGGCCCATGTCGGCCTTGCCGGCGAGGCGGGTCTTGACCGCGCCCATCACCTTGCCCATGTCGCCCGGGCCCTTGGCGCCCAGCTCGGCCACGATGGCCTTCACTTCGGCGGCCACTTCGTCGGCGCTCATGCGTTGCGGCAGGTAGACCTCGAGCACCTTGATCTCGGCGGCTTCCTTGTCGGCCAGGTCGGTGCGTCCGCCGGTGGTGAACGCGGCGATCGAGTCCTTGCGCTGCTTGACCATCTTGTCGACGATGGCGACGACCATGGCGTCGTCGAGCTCGACGCGCTCGTCGACTTCCTTCTGCTTCAGCGCCGACAGCAGCAGGCGGATGGTGCCGAGGCGCTCCGAATCCTTGGCGCGCATCGCGGTCTTCATGTCTTCGGTGATCTGTTCCTTGAGCGTCATGCGAGAGATCCTTTGGCAAAAAAACAAAAGCCGCGGCAGGTTTCCCTGGCGCGGCTGCGGCAACTGTGCGTTGGCGGTGACGGTGTCGCTGGCCAACGGTCCGGGTTGCCCCGGCGTTGCTTAGAACAGCTTCTTGGGCAGCTGCATGCTGCGCACGCGCTTGTAGTGGCGCTTGACTGCCGCTGCCTTCTTGCGCTTGCGCTCGGCCGTCGGCTTCTCGTAGAACTCGCGGGCACGCAGGTCGGTCAGCAGGCCGAGCTTTTCGATGGTGCGCTTGAAGCGGCGCAGGGCGACGTCGAAAGGCTCGTTTTCTTTAACGCGGATGGTGGTCATTGATGAATCGTTGAACTGAATTTGGCCTGGGGAGATCGAGGCCCCGGGCCGGGGTTCCTCAACTGAAAGTATGTGCGGCCGTTGAGGGAAGGCCAAAGTTAGCCCGCGATTATAACGCGGTTGCGCACGCATGTGCACTCGCCCAGGCCCACTGGAAGTTGTACCCGCCCAACCAGCCCGTCACATCGACCACTTCGCCGATGAAATAGAGCCCGGGCTGCTTCGATTCCATGGTCTGGGACGAGAGATCCCGGGTGTCGACCCCGCCGGCCGTGACCTCGGCCTTCTTGTAGCCCTCGGTGCCGCTCGGAACGATCTGCCAGCGCGCGATGCGCTCGGCCAGCGTGGCCAGCGCCTTGTCGGCGGCTTCGTTGACTGGGCGCTGCAGGGCAGGGTCCTGGCCGACCCAGGCGTCTGCCAGCCGCGATGGCACCAGCGCGGCCAGTTCGTTGGCGATGCGCTTCTTCGAGGACCGGCGCTTGGCCTCGCCCAGCGCCTCGGCCACGTCCACGCCGGGCGCGAAATCGAGCGTGAGCGGCGCGCCCGGCTTCCAGTAGCTCGAGATCTGCAGCACCGCCGGGCCCGACAGGCCGCGGTGCGTGAACAGCAGGTCTTCGAGGAAGGCGATCTTTTCCTTCTTCGTCCCGGTTTCGATGCGCACCGGCAGCGCCAGCCCCGCCAGTTCGGCATAAGGCGCCCAGGCGTCGCCGCCGAAGGTCAGCGGCACCAGCGCCGGGCGCGGGGTGACCACGCGCAGCCCGAACTGTGCCGCCAGCCGGTAGCCGAAGTCGCTCGCGCCGATCTGCGGAATCGACAAGCCGCCGGTGGCGACCACCAGCCGGGGCGTCTCGATCGGCCCCTTGCTGCTATCGATCCGGTAGCAGCCCGGCGCGGCGGGGTCGTCGCTGGCGGGCGTGAACCCGATGTTCCCGAGCTTGCACGGCTGCCAGCGCGTGACCTGGCCCGCATCGCACTCGGCCAGCAGCATGTCGACGATCTGCTGCGACGAGCCGTCGCAGAACAGCTGCCCCTTGTGCTTCTCGTGGAAGGCGATGCCGTGCTTCTGCACCAGCTCGATGAACTGCTGCGGTGCATAGCGCGACAGTGCCGAGCGGCAGAAATTGGGGTTCTCGCCGATGAAGTGGCGCTGCGGCGCACGCACGTCGAGGTCGCGGTTGGTGAAGTTGGCGCGGCCGCCGCCCGAGATGCGGATCTTCTCGCCGACCTTCTCGCTGTGGTCCACCAGCAGCACCTTCAGCCCGCGCTGGCCCGCCACGCCGGCGCAGAAGAGGCCGGCCGCACCGGCGCCGACCACCACGACATCGAATCGGGAAGGCGTGCTCAAACCGGTCAGGGCCCGTCGGCCGCCAGCAGCGGCGGCGGGTTGTACTTGAGGTGGCCCACGTAGCGCAGCGGCTGCGTGGCCGCGATGGAGGGCACGTCGCCCTCGCGCATGTGCAGCAGGTCGGCGGGGCTGACCCAGCGCGGATCGGCCTCGGTGACCGGCACGCCGGCCTGCCGATAGGCCTCGAGCACGAACTGCGAGCAGAAGAACTGGTCGTCGCGGCTCGCGCCCAGCTGGACCATCGCCATGCCGCTGATGCAGTAGTGGCTGACGGCGGACGGGATCAGCGGCAGTTCGCAGAGCCTCCGGTTCAGCACGAAAGGCGCGTTCAGCAGCACGCCGGCGGTGTTGTAGCGCGTGCCCACCTGCGCATTGGCCCAGGTGCGGATCTTCTCGACGTCGGCCGCCTGCAGCCCCGGCACGCGGAACGCGACGACCATCTGTTCCTCGTCGATCACGTCGGCGAGCCGGCGCGCGCGCACGCCGCTGCCGACCGCCTCGGCAATCAGCCCGTCGCCGAGGTACAGCACCGCATGGCTCACGGGCGAGAAGGTGCCGAGCCGGATGCCGAACGAGTTGACCGTGGCGATGGAGGTCAGCAGGATGTCGCCGGCCTGCAATGCATCGGCCGCGACGAGTTCACCGCCGTTGCCCGGCGCGATGACCGAGCTCTGCACGCGCAGGCGCAGGCCGGCGTCCTTCGACGGCAGCTCGATGCGGCTGGCGCAGGCCGACAGCAGCAGCATCGCGGCGGCAGCACCGGCGGCCGCGAGAAAGGCGCGCCGCATCATCCCTTCCACGTGAACGGGAACTTCAGCTGCCTGAAGAAGCCGTTGGGCACGTAGTCGCCGAGCACGCCGTACTTCTCGGGCCAGAGCTTGGTGCTCTTGACCGCGGTGCCGAACAGGTGGTCGAGGAAGGCGTAGTGCGCCGCGTAGTTCTTGTCGAGCGCTTCCACGTCCTGGCTGTGGTGCCAATGGTGGAAGTTGGGCGTGACGATCACATAGCGCAGAGGGCCGAGCCGCACGCTCACGTTGCAGTGGTTGAACACCGCCTGGAAGCCCACCACCACGATGTAGGCGTCGATCACTTCCTTCGAGAAGCCGAGCACGTAGATCGGCGCGAGCACCAGCGTGCGCGTGATCAGCAGCTCCAGGATGTGCTGGCGCGAGCCCGCCATCCAGTCCATGCTCTTGACGCTGTGGTGCACCGCATGCAGGCGCCAGAGCACCGGCACCTCGTGGTAGGCCCGGTGCGTCCAGTACTGCACCAGGTCGGCCACCAGGACGATCAGCAGCAGCCCGGCCCAGAACGGCAGGCCGCCGACCCAGCCGCGGATGCCGTCGTAGGCGGCCCAGCCGAAGAACTTGTGCACCATCAGGTTGGTGGCCAGCAGCACGAAGCCCACGATCATGTGGTTGACCACGAAATGGTGGAAGTCGGTCTGCCATTCGGCGCGGAACACCGGCTGGTCCTTGCGCAGCGCGAACAGCTTCTCGATGAAGATGAAGATCAGCGCCGAACCCAGCAGGTCGAGGATGAACCAGTCGAGCCCGATGTACGGCGTGTTGTCCGCGAAGTCGTTCACCGGCACCTTGTGGCCGCCCAGCAGCGCCGCCGCGACCACCAGCAGGAAGGCCGCCGACGAGAGCCAGCGCGAACGGTTGAAGATGATGTTGACGAGCGCCAGCCCGCCCGACACGACGAGGGCCACGAGCAGCACGATGCGCATCAGGTCCACGTCGTAGCTCTTGCGCAGCTCGGGCGTCGTGAGGTACTGCGGAAAGTGGAAGGCCAGCACGCCGAGAAAGCAGAGGATGCCGAGCGCGAGCGCAATGGTGCCCGTGACGAGACCGCGGCCGGGGCGCAGTTCGCCGTGGCTTTCGGTGAATTCGTTGAGTCTTTCGAGCATTTCCGCCTCAGTCGTGCTGTGTTTTTGTGGAGCGCGATTCTAGGCGGGCGTAGGAAAAATCTCACGCGCCCGGAGCGCGGGCGCGATGCGCAGCGCGGTTTCAGGTGCCGAAGCGGCCCGCGTCGGTACCCGCGGGCAGCACGGCGGCCGCCAGCCCCTGCAACACGTGGCCGACCACGATGACCGCCGGACTCGCGAGTCCGGCTTCGGCGATGCCGGCCTGCAGCCGGCCCAGCGTGGTGACGGTGTGGCGCTGCTGCGGCAGGCTCGCATGCTGCACCACCGCCACCGGCGTGTCGGCCGGCAGCCCGTGCAGCAGCTCGCGTTCGATGTGGGCCGCGCCCGCCACGCCCATGTAGATCACGAGCGTGAGCCGGGCGCTGTGCGCCGTGGCGGCGAGTGCGCGCCAGTCGGTGGCGTCCTCGTGCGCGCTGGCGCCGGTCTTGGCATGGCCGGTGACGAACACCACGCCCTGCGCATGGTCGCGGTGCGTCAGCGGCACGCCGAGCGAGGTCACGGCGGCCAGGCCCGCGGTGACACCGTTCACCACCGTGCATTCGATGCCCGCCGCGCGCAGGTGCTCGACCTCCTCGCCGCCGCGCCCGAAGATGAACGGGTCGCCACCCTTGAGGCGGACGACCGTCTCGCCCTCCTGTACCGCGGTGACCATCAGGCGTTCGATGAAGGCCTGCGGCGTGCTCTTGCAGCCGCCGCGCTTGCCGACGTGCACGATGCGTGCGCCGGGCCGCGCATAGGCGGCGAGGATGCCCTCGTTCACGAGGTCGTCCACCAGCAGCACGGTCGCGGCCTGGATCGCCTTGATGGCCTTGAGCGTCAGCAGCTCGGGGTCGCCGGGACCGGCGCCCACCAGCGTGCAGCTTCCGGGGGCAGAGGAGGAACGGGAGGTGGTGGTCATGCGTGGGATGCCAGTTGGATGATGTGTCCGACCTGCGCGGCGATCGCGTCCGGCACGGGAAGTTCGCCCTGGAGGACCCGGCGCGTGTAGTCGGCCGTGGTCGCGACGTCGATTTCCTTCGGCAGGCCCGGCACCTCGCTCGCGGTGCCGCTGGCCTGCGCCTGCATTTCGCTGCGCACGCCGCGCACGAAGCCGTCGATCTGCGCCGTGCGCCGCGGGTCGGACACCACTTCGCCCTCGAGCCCGCGCGAGAGCAGGGCGGTGGTCCCCATCAGCTCGAAGGTCTCGCCCATGGTGCGCGCATATTCGGGATGGGTGTAGCTCGCCACGACCACGGCCGGGCCGGTGGTCGGCTGCATCAGCTTGACCACGCTGTGGCCCGGGTTGCGCAGGCCCACGACGCGGCGCACGTCGAGCAGCCGCTTGAGCGCGGGATTGAGCAGTTCGGTCGGTGCGAAGGCCACCTCGCCCGAAGGGATCGCGCGGACCGCCGGGAGCTCCGGCACGCCGAGCGCCTGCAGCACGTTCGACGCCAGCACGCGCGTGGTTTCGCTGGCGCTGCCGTGCACCAGCACCGGGAGGCCTTCGCGCGCGAGCAGAAAGGCCAGCAGCGGCGTGAGCACCGGCAGCTTGCGCGCGCCGTTGTAGCTGGGCAGCACGACGAGCGGCCGCTCGCCGGCGGGCACATGCGCAAGCCGCGCGTGGGTGGCGTCGAGGAAACCGGCCATCTCCTCGGGCGTCTCGCCCTTGATGCGCATGGCCAGGCAGAAGCCGCCGATTTCGAGGTCGGTGACCGCGCCGTCCAGCACCTGGCCGAACAAGTCCGCGGCCTGCTCGCGCGAGAGCGGCCTGGCGCCGCGCGCGCCGCGGCCGATTTCCTTGATGTAGTGACTGATTCCCATGGGTGCGCCGATTGTCCTGCAATGCTTATGCCGGAATGCGGGTCGGCTTATGCCCCCGCGACCAGGTCGGCCGTGGACGTGGCGCGCACCATGCGCTGGAGCTCCGGGATGCACGAGCCGCAGTTTGTGCCGCATTTCAGTGCGCCTTGCAGCGCGACGAGCCGCTCGCCGGGCGTGCCGCTGCAGCGGCCCAGTTCGGCCTGGATCGCCAGGTCGGTCACGTTGAAGCAGGTGCAGACGGGCTTGCCGCGCGACTGCAACGCCACCGGCGCGCGCGCGCCCGGCGACAGCAGCAGCCGGCCGTAGCTCTGCGCCGGCATCTCCTCGCGCAGCAGCGTGCCGATCCAGGCCTCGGCGCTGGTGTCGCCGCCGAGCAAGAAGGCCTCGAGCCCGGCGTTGCCGTCGGCGCGCCGCACCAGCCGTGCCACGCGGCGCTGGCCGCGGCGCCGGTCGGCGTAGCGCAGCACGTCGCCGTCGCCCAGGCCAAGCAGGCCTTCGAGGCGATCGATCAGCGCGTCTTCCGGCGCGTCGTGGGCGGCCGCGCGAAACAGCACGCCGCTGCGTTCCTCGCCGGCGGCGCTGCCCGCGAACGGCACGCAGGCCGCGAACGGGAACAGCGCCATCAGCGGCTTGAGCGCCGTGTGCGCGGCGAGCGCCGCATCGGGTGGCAGCCAGGCCATGGCGAGCAGCGCCCAGGGCAGCTCGGCCTTCAAGATCTTCACCGGCGTGTGCTTGAGTTCCGGCTGCTTCGAGGTCGGGCAGAAGGCCGGGCTCGTCAGCGCGTTGATGCCGGCGAGCCGCGTGCCCGTCGACGAACAGCCGCTCAGGTATTCCTCGCCCCAGTGCATGCCGACGAAGGCCTGGCTCAGGCCGATCTCCGCGCTGGCGCGCGCGGGCAGCAGGATCGAGCCGCGCTTCGAGGTCAGGTGCACGAGGTCGCCGTCGCGAATGAGCCGGCGTGCCATGTCCTGCGCGTTCATCTGCACCACGGGCTCGGCCACGTGGCCGAACAGCCGCCCGACCGTGCCGGTGCGGCTCATGCCGTGCCACTGGTCGCGCAGGCGCCCGGTGTTGAGCGAGAACGGGTAGCGCGCCTCGCGCGCCTCGGCCACGGGCTTGTAGACGGTGTCGACGAAGCGCGCGCGGCCGTCGGGCGTGGGGAACACGCCGTCCTCGTAGAGACGCGCGCGGCCCGTGGCCTCGCCTTCCTTCAGCGGCCACTGCTGCGGGCCCGCGGTGTCGAGCATCGCGTAGCTCAGGCCGGTGATGTCGAGGTCGCGCCCGCGCGTCGATTCGCGGTGCTCGTTCCAGACCTGTTCGGCCGTGCCGTACGCAAACAGCGTGGGCTCGGTGCGGCCCAGGCGTGCTTCGAGCCGCCGCGCGAAGTCGACCGCGATCGACCAGTCGTGGCGTGCCTCGCCGGGCGCCGGCACCGCGGGGCGCACGCGCGAGATGCGGCGCTCGCTGTTGGTCACGGTGCCTTCCTTCTCGCCCCAGGTGGTCGCAGGCAGCAGCAGGTCGGCGAAGGCGCAGGTGGCGGTGGTCGAGAAGGCTTCCTGCACCACCACGAACTCCGCGCGCTCGAGTGCGCGGCGCACGGTCGCCTGGTCGGGCATCGACTGCGCGGGGTTGGTGCAGGCGATCCAAAGCGCGCGGATCTCGCCGTCGGCCGCGGCCTGGAACATCTCGACCGCAGTCTTGCCGGGCTTCTCGGGCACCGACGGCACTTGCCACAGCGCCGCCACCTCGGCGCGGTGCGCGGGATCGGCCAGATCGCGGTGCGCGCTCAGCAGGTTGGCGAGCCCGCCCACTTCGCGCCCGCCCATCGCGTTGGGTTGCCCGGTGAGCGAGAACGGGCCGGCGCCGGGCTTGCCGATCTGGCCGGTCGCAAGATGCAGGTTGATCAGCGCCGCGTTCTTCGCGGTGCCGCTCGACGACTGGTTGAGGCCCTGGCAATAGAGGCTCAAGGTGGCGGGCGAGGTCGCGAAGAGTCGCGCCGCCGCGAGCAGGTCGTCCTTCGTGATGCCGCAGACCTGCGCGACCTTGTCGGGCGTGCATTCGCGCACCGTGGCCTTCAGCGCGTCGAAGTCATTCGTGTGCGCGGCAATGTAGGCGGCATCGGTCCAGCCCTCCCACAGCATCAGGTGCAGCATGCCGTTGAACAGCATCACGTCGGTGCCGGGCTGCAGCGGCAGGAACAGGTCGGCGATCTCCACCGTGTCGGTGCGGCGCGGATCGGCCACGATGATCTTCAGCGCCGGATTCGCGGCCTTCGCGTCCTCGATGCGGCGGAACAGCACCGGATGCGCCCAGGCCGCATTGCTGCCCACGATGAAGAGGCACTGCGCATGCTTCAGGTCGTCGTAGCAGGCGGGCGGCGCGTCGGCACCCAGCGTCTGCTTGTAGCCGGCCACCGCGCTGCTCATGCACAGGCGCGAATTGGTGTCGATGTTGTTGGTGCCGACGAGGCCCTTGGCGAGCTTGTTGAAGACGTAGTAGTCCTCGGTGAGCAGCTGGCCCGAGACGTAGAAGCCGACCGCATCGGGGCCATGGTCGCGGACGATCTGCGCGAACCTGTCGGCCGCGCCGTCGAGCGCGATGTCCCAGCCCACCGGCGCCGGATCGCCCCCGCGCGCCGCGCGCTGCATCGGCTGCAGAAGCCGGGTCTGGCGCGTGACCGCGGCGCTGGCGGTGAGGTGCAGCGTCGAGCCCTTGGTGCACAGGCGGCCGAAGTTGGCCGGGTGGTCGGGGTCGCCCCGCACGCCGGTGATCTGCGCGCCATCGGATTCGATGACGACGCCGCAGCCCACGCCGCAATAGGGGCAGGTGGATCGTGTCTCCCGCATCACTCCCTCTCCCTCTGGGAGAGGGAGGGGGTGAGGGCCGGCGGCGCCGACGGTGTGCACGCTGCTGCCCTCACCCTAGCCCTCTCCCAGAGGGAGAGGGGACAAGACCGCGAAAGGCTTCGGGCCGGCGACAGGGCGCGGCAGGTCGATCGCGTGGGTGGAGAGCTCGGCCGCATCGAGATGCACCACGCCGCCTTCCACCTTCACCGCGAACTTCGGCGTGCAGCCCTCGTCGGGCGACTTCGCGCAGCCGTCGTCGAGCCCGATGGCCCAGTTGTGCAGCGGGCAGGCCACGCTCGTGCCGAAGACAATGCCCTGGCTCAGCGGGCCGCCCTTGTGCGGGCAGCGGTCGAGCAGGGCGAAGACCTGGTCCTCGGCGTTGCGGAACACTGCCACGTCGACGCCCACCGGGCGCGTCACCCGGCGTGCGCCGAGCCTCGGTATGTCGTCCACGCAGCAGATCGCCTGCCATTCGATGCGGATGTTGTCGTTCATCGTGCTGTTCCTTTCAGGCGGCTTGCGCCGCACCTTCGACCACCGCCACCGGCGTGAACTGCCGCACGTCCACTTGCGCCTCGGCCGAAGCGAACCACGGATCGGGCTCGCCGTCGAGCGCGAACTGCAGCCGCTCCCAGAGCGCCTGGCGCCCGGCCTCGTCCTCCACGATCTTCTTCTTCACGTAGTCCAGCCCCACGCGGCCGATGTAGTGCACCGTGCGCTCGAGGTACCAGCCTTCCTCGCGGTACAGCTGCAGGAACGCGCCCGAATAGGCCATCACTTCCTCCGGCGTCTTGACCTTCACGAGGAACTGCGCCACTTCGGTCTTGATGCCGCCGTTGCCGCCCACGTACAGCTCCCAGCCCGAGTCGACCCCGATCACACCCACGTCCTTGATGCCGGCCTCGGCGCAATTGCGCGGGCAGCCCGAGACCGCCAGCTTCACCTTGTGCGGCGCATACATCGCCCAGAGCGCGCGCTCCAGGTCCTTGCCCATCTGCGTGGAGTCCTGCGTGCCGAAGCGGCACCACTCGCTGCCCACGCAGGTCTTCACCGTGCGCAGGCTCTTCGCATAGGCAAAGCCCGAGGGCATGCCGATGTCCTTCCAGACATTGGCGAGGTCCTCCTTCTTCACGCCCAGCAGGTCGATGCGCTGGCCGCCCGTGACCTTCACCGTCGGGATCTTGTACTTGTCGGCCGCGTCCGCGATGCGGCGCAGCTCGTCGGGCGTGGTGTGGCCGCCCCACATGCGCGGGATCACCGAATAGGTGCCGTCGCGCTGGATGTTGGCGTGGCTGCGCTCGTTGATGAAGCGGCTCTGCGGATCGTCCTTCGCCTCCTTGGGCCAGGTCGAGATCAGGTAGTAGTTGATCGCCGGGCGGCAGGTGGCGCAGCCGTCGGGCGTGCGCCAGCCCATGCCGCGGTACACCGCCTCGTGCGTGAGCCAGTGTTCGCGCCGGATCGCCTCGCGCACGTCCTGGTGGCTCGCGTCGGTGCAGCCGCACACCGCCTTCTTCTTGGGCGTGGCCGAGTAGTCGCCGCCCGCGGTGAACATCAGGATCTGCTCGACCAGGCCGGTGCACGAGCCGCAGCTCGCGCTCGCCTTGGTGTGCTTCTTGACCTCGTCGAGCGTGAACAGGCCCTTTTCCTTGATCGCCTTGCAGATCGTGCCCTTGGTCACGCCGTTGCAGCCGCACACCTCGGCCTCGTCGGGCATGCTCGCGGCCTTGCTGTGACCCTCGTGGCCGGTGTCGCCGATGTTCGACTCGCCGAACATCAGCTTGTCGCGGATGTCGCCCACGCTGCGGCCGTCGCGCAGCAGCTTGAAGTACCAGCTGCCGTCCACGGTGTCGCCGTACAGGCACGCACCCACGAGCTTGTCGTCCTTGATGACGAGCTTCTTGTAGACGCCGCCGAAGGGGTCGCTCATCACGATCTCCTCGGTGCCTTCGCCGCCCATGAACTCGCCGGCCGAGAACAGGTCGATGCCGGTGACCTTGAGCTTGGTCGAGGTCAGCGAGCCCAGGTAGCGGCCGATGCCGAACTGCGCGAGGTGGTTGGCCGCGACCTTGGCCTGCTCGAACAGCGGGGCCACGAGGCCGTAGGCGATGCCGCGGTGCGCCGCGCATTCGCCGACCGAGTAGATGCGCGCGTCGGTCACCGTTTGCATGGTGTCGGTCACGACGATGCCGCGGTTGCAATGCAGCCGCATCTTCTCGGCCAGTTCGGTATTGGGCCGGATGCCCACGGCCATGACGACCAGGTCGGCCGCCACCTCGGTGCCGTCCTTGAAGCGGATCGCTTTGACCCGTCCATCCTCACCGCCGAGGAGCGCCTCGGTCTGCGCGCCCATCATGAACTTGAGCCCGCGGTCTTCCAGCGACTTCTGCAGCAGCTTGCCGGCCACGTCGTCGAGCTGGCGCTCCATGAGCCAGGGCATCACATGCACCACTGTCACGTTCATGCCGCGCAGCATCAGGCCATTGGCCGCCTCCAGGCCCAGCAGGCCACCGCCGATGACGACCGCATTCTTGTGGGTGCGCGCGGTCTCGATCATGTAGTCGGTGTCGGAAATGTCGCGGTAGGCGATGACGCCTTTCAGCGCCTTGCCTGGCACGGGCAGCATGAACGGGTTGGAGCCGGTGCACATCAGCAGGCGGTCGTAGGCGGCCTCGGTGACGGCGCCTTCGGCATCGACGGCGCGCACGATGCGCTTCACGCGGTCGACCTCGACCACCTTCTTGCCCGCGTGCAGCGTGATGCCGTTGTCCGAATACCACTCCCAGCTGTTGAGCACGATCTCGTCGACCGTCTGCTCGCCCGCGAGCACGGGCGACAACAGGATGCGGTTGTAGTTCGGATGCGGCTCGGCACCGAAGACGGTGATGTCGTAGAGCTCGGGCGCGAGCTTCAGCAGCTCTTCCAGCGTGCGCACGCCGGCCATGCCGTTGCCGACCATCACGAGCTTGAGTTTCTTCATCATGGGGAGGGCCTTTCAACCAATCGAACGAACGGGGATGCGCGATGCGCGCAGGAAAAGCCCATGGACAATCGCGCCATGAGCTTCGAAGTGGACATCGGCTATGCCAGCCAGCGCGGACCGCGCGAGGTGAACGAGGATTTCGCCGGCGCCGTGCATGCACCGCCGGGGGACGAATCGCGCGGGCTGATCGCGGCCATCGCCGACGGCGTGTCCACCGGTGGCCGCGGCCTGGAGGCGGCGCAGACCACGGTGATGGGCCTGCTGGCCGACTACTTCGCCACGCCCGCCACCTGGGAGCCGACCGCCGCGCTCGACCGGCTGGTCGCCGCGCAGAACGCCTGGCTGGCCGACCACAACCGGCGTCGCCAGGGCGGCGCCACCGCGCTCACCACGCTGACCGCGCTGGTGCTGCACGGCCAGAGCTACACGCTGGCGCACGTGGGCGACACGCGTGCATGGCGCGTGCGCAGCGACGGCGAAGCGGCACTGCCGCTCACGCAGGACCATGCCTTCGAGCATCCCGACCTGCGCAGTCGCCTCACGCGCGCCATCGGCCTCGACGACCAGGTGCGCGTGGACTACACGCAGGGCGACGTGCGCGTCGGCGACTGCTTCGTGCTCACCTCCGACGGCGTGCACGGCGTGCTCAAGCCGCAGCGGCTTGCCGCGCTGGCCCTCGGCGGCAGCGCCCGCGAGGCGGGCGAGGCGCTGGTGCAGGCCGCGCTCGAGGCGGGCACGCGCGACAACGCGACCGCGCTGGTGATCCGCGTGGTCGGCCTCGATGCGCGGCAGCTCGACGACGAGCTCGGCGACGGCCGCCGGCTCGCGCCGCCGCCGCGCCTGAAGGTGGGCGACGTGCTCGACGGCCATGCCATCACCGCGCTCGTGGCCGACACCGGCGTCCACCTGCTCTACCAGGCGCGCCACATCGCCACGCGCGAACTGGTGGCGATCAAGACGCTGCATCCCTCGCGCGCGAGCGACCCGCAGGAGCGCGCGATGCTCGCCCACGAAGCATGGCTCGGGTTGCGCGTCGGCAGCAACGGCTTCGTGCGCGTGCATCCGCGCGGCAGCGACGCGAGCGCGCTCTACCTCGTCTTCGACTGGCATGGCGGGCGTACGCTCGAACAGATTCGGAAGTCGACCGCGCGCGGTGGCGTGGCCGAGGTGGTCGCGGCCGCCATCGAGATCGCCAAGGCGCTCGGCCGGCTGCACCGCCACGGCGTGGTGCATCGCGACATCAAGCCCGGCAACCTGCATCTCGGAGACGACGGCCGGTGGCGCGTTCTCGATCTCGGCGTGGCGCTGTCCGGCCGCGAAGGCGCGGCCCAGCGCGAACTGCATGCCGGCACGCCGAGCTATATCAATCCCGAGCAGTGGGAGGGCGCCCACGCCGATGCCGGCAGCGACCTGTTCGCGCTCGGCGTCACGCTCTACCAGTGGCTCGGCGGGCATCTGCCCTACGGCGAGATCGAGCCCTACCAGGTGGCCCGCTACCGGCGCGACCCGGTCGCGCTGTCGCGCCTGCGGCCCGACGTGCCGGTGTGGCTCGACCATCTGGTGCGCAAGGCCGTGGCGCGCGATCCGCGCGAGCGCTTCGAGACTGCCGAGGAGATGCTGCTGGCGCTCGAGCGCGGCGCGTCCCGTCCCGTCGCCTCGCCCGCTGCCACGCCGCTGATCCGCCGCGATCCCGTCGCGCTTTGGAAGATCGCGCTGGGCGTGTCGCTGCTGTTCAACCTGCTGCTCGTGCTGTGGCTTCTCTTCTTGCCACGCTGAGGCCGACGCCGGGATGAGGTTCATGGCCGGGCCGCCTTGCGTGGCACGGCGTACGCTGCCGCGTCGGCTGGCGCCGGCGTGGTGCGCGCGCGACCACCTTTCTCGGCCCAGGTGCGGGTCCAGCGGATCTGCATCACGCGCATGACACCGAGCATTACCAGCGACAGCACGGCGAAGAACACGAAGCCCCAGACGTAGCTGCCGAGGTACTGCTTCGACAAACCCATGGCGTTGGGCACGAGCCCGCCGCCGAGTGCACCGATCTCGCCGATCATCGAGCCGGCCACGGCGGTGCTCGCGGGCCAGCGCAGCGGCACCAGCTGGAACAGCGCGCCGTTGCCGGCGCCCAGGGCGGCGAAGCACACGATCAAGAGCAGCGTGGTGAGCACGAGCGACGACGACGAGACACCCACCAGCGCCAGCCCCACGGCCACCGCAAGCAGCACCACCGTGAGCGTGTTGACGCCGCCCCAGCGATCGGAGAGCCAGCCGCCGACGATGCGCACTGCCGCACCCATGAAGGCCGCCAGCATCGTGAGCTGCCCGGCCTCGACCTTGCTGACGCCGAACTGCTCGTAGTAGTACGAAGGCAGGAAGGTGATGAGCCCGATGAAGCCGCCGAAGGTCACGCCGTAGATCAGGCTGAAGACCCAGCCGTCTTTCTCGAACAGGCAGGCGATGTGGGCGCGAAAGCTCGCATGGCTGTCGACGTCGGGCGGTTCCTTGGCGAACACCACCATCACCACCATCGGCAGCAGGATCGCCGCGGCGGCAACCGCATACACGCTCTGCCAGCCGAGCCACTGTGCGAGCGGCGGTGCCACCAGCACCGACACCGCGGTGCCCACGTTGCCGGCGCCCACGAGCCCCATCGCCAGGCCCTTGTGCTGCGGCGGGAACCAGCCTGAACCGAGCGACAGCGCCACGCCGAAGCTCGCGCCGGCAATGCCCAGCAGCACGCCCATCGCCAGCAGGTCGTTGAAGCTCTCGACGAAGAAGAAGCCGAACAACATCGCCACCGCGATCAGGCCCATCTCGACCAGCGTCGCGTTCTTGCGGCCGATGTACTGCGACAGGATGCCGAGCGGAAAGCGCATCAGCGCGCCCGCGATGATCGGCACCGACAGCATCAGGCCCTTCTGCGCCGGCGAAAGGTCGAAGCTCTCGCCGATGAAGGGCGCCATCGCGCCGTTGAGCACCCAGATGCAGCAGGAGAACGAGAAGTACAGGAAGGCCGCGAACAGCGTGGGGCTGTGGCCGGACTGCAAGAAGCTCTTGAAACTCGACATGGCTTTCAACGATGCAGTAAACCGCGGACGCGGCCTGCAAAGGCCGCGTCGCGGACGGGTTGGGGGGCGGGGGGCCGGCAGCGCGTGCTGTCGGCGGGGCGGTGCTTCCCGGCCTGTGCATGACCGGAACGGATGCAGGAACCTGCAGCCTCACCAAAGCGGTGCTTCGTTACACCGCGCTGTGTTCGATGCAAGAGCCGTGCCCGCCTTTCCGGGCGTGCGTCGCCTATGCTTCCAGTGCCTTCCCACACGCCGCCATGACTTCCGTTCTTCTCGTCGCCCCCCATGAATGGGATGAATCCGCGCCCTTGCCCGAGCTGCTGCGGCAGGGGTTGGAAGACGCCGGCGCGACCGTGCGCGGGCGCACCATCTGCCGCATGCTGGTGCATCAGGTGGCCGCGCTGGCACCGCAACAGGTGCTGGTCTGGCTCGACGACGCGGCGGCCGTGCAGGCGCTCGCCGACGCGATGCAGGGCTGGCACGGCGTGCCGCCCTGCGCGGTGAGCGTGACCGGTGCGGCGTTGCCGAGCGAGGCACATGCGGCGCTGGTCGCGCTGGGCATGCACGCCTGGGCGCCACTCGACGCGGCCTTGCTGCCCGGGCTGCTGGTCCGCGCGCAGGCGCGCTTCGCGCGCGAGGCGGCGCTGCGCACCGAACTGGAAAACCTGCGCACCCGCATGGACGAGCGCAAATGGGTCGACCGGGCCAAGGGCCTGCTGATGTCGGCGCGCGGCATCGGCGAGGACGAGGCCTTCGGCCTGCTGCGCGGCGCCGCGATGCATGCCAACCTGCGGCTCGGCGAGGTGTCGCGCTCGGTCATCGAGGCGGCGCAGTGGGCCGAGGCGATCAACCGCGCCGGGCAGTTGCGGATGCTGTCGCAGCGGCTGGTGCGCGTGGCCGCGCAACTGGTCGGCGGCGTCGAGGCGCAGCGCGCGCGCGTGCTGCGTACGCAGTCGGCCGAACGGGTGCAGCAGAACCTCGATCACCTCGCGGCCCTCGAGCTGGCCGGTGCGGGCGCGCAGGCGCTGGCGGAGGTGCAGGCGGCCTGGTCCGGGCTGTCCACGGCACTGGTCGCGCGCGCGACGGCGGCGGGGCTGGCCGAGATCGACGGCCGCGCCGAGATGCTGCTGGCCGCGGCCGAGGCGCTCACCGAGGCGCTCGAAGCCTCGGGCGCGCGGCGCGCGCTGCGCATCGTCAACATCTGCGGGCGACAGCGCATGCGGGCGCAGCGCCTGGCGAAGGACGCGCTGCTGGCGTCGGTGCTCGGGCAGCCGGGCGCCAACGCACGGCTTGCGCCCACGATGGACGAGTTCGAGGCCGCGCTCGTCGAACTGGAGCGCGCGCCGCTCAGCACCGCCGAGATCCGCACCGCGCTCGCGAGCGCACGCGACGAGTGGCTGCGGCTGGTGGGCGGCGTGCGCACGATCGACAGCCCCGAGGGACGCGCCACGCTGGTGCGTGCCAGCGAAGCGCTGGTCGATACGTTCGAGCGCCTGACCGCGTCGTACGAGCACAGCCTGCAGGTCATCATGTCCTGAGGGCGCCTGGCGCGAAGGCGTGCGGTCGCCTTCAGGCCACCGCCTTCTCCACATGCGCCTGGCGCGTGTACAGAAAGTCGATGACCGCCTTGCGCGCCTGCACGTAGGCCGGGTCTTCGGCCAGTTCGACGCGGCTGCGCGGACGGGCGATGCCGACCTTCAGCACTTCGCCGATGGTCGCGGCCGGGCCGTTGGTGAGCATCACGATGCGATCGCTCAGCAGCACCGCCTCATCGACGTCGTGTGTGACCATGACGACCGTGCTCCGGGTCTTCTGCACGATCGCGAGCAGCTCGTCCTGCAGCCTGGCGCGCGTGAGCGCGTCGAGCGCGCCGAAGGGCTCGTCCATCAGCAGCACCTTGGGCTCCATCGAGAGTGCGCGTGCGATGCCCACGCGCTGCTTCATGCCGCCCGAGATCTCGCCGGGGCGCTTCTGCGCGGCGGCCGCGAGCCCCACCATGGCGAGCGCCGCATCGGTGCGCGCGCGCAGCTGCGCCTTGGTCTCGGCGGCGGCGAAGACGCGCTCGACCGCGAGGTACACGTTCTCGAAGCAGGTGAGCCAGGGCAGCAGCGAATGGTTCTGGAACACCACCGCGCGCTCCGGCCCGGGACCGCTGATCTCCTTGTCGGCGCACAGCAGCACGCCCTGCGTGGGCGTGGTCAGCCCGGCAATGAGGTTCAGGAGCGTCGACTTGCCGCAGCCCGAGTGGCCGATCAGGGTGACGAATTCGCCCTTGGCCACGTTCAGGTTCACGCCCTGCAGCGCGACGAAGCGGCCCTTCGGTGTCTTGAACGCCTGCTCGACGTCATGGACCTCAATGTACTTCGTTTCATTCATGACTTCACCTCTTCGAACGTGAATGCGGTGGCGAGCTTGATCAGCGTGAACTCCAGCACCAGGCCCACGATGCCGATCACGAAGATCGCGATGATGATGTTGGCGACGTTGAGGTTGTTCCACTCGTCCCACACCCAGAAGCCGATGCCGACGCCGCCGGTCAGCATCTCGGCCGCGACGATCACGAGCCAGGCGGTGCCCACCGCGAGGCGCACCCCCGTGAGCATGTAGGGGAGCACGGCGGGGAACAGGATCCGCGTGAAGATCTTCCACTCCGAAAGGTTCAGCACGCGCGCCACGTTCATGTAGTCGCTGGGCACGCGCTGCACGCCGACCGCGGTGTTGATGATCATCGGCCAGATCGAGCAGATGAAGATGGTCCAGATCGCGGCCGGGTTGGCGCCCTTGAACACCAGCAGTCCGATCGGCAGCCAGGCCAGCGGCGACACCGGACGCAGCAGGCTGATCAACGGGTTGAACATGCGCGAGAGAAACTCGAAGCGGCCGATCGCGAAGCCCGCGGGAATGCCGACGGCGGCCGCGAGCCCGAAGCCCAGCGCCACGCGCTGCAGCGACGAGAGCACGTTCCAGCCCACGCCCTGGTCGTTCGGCCCGTTGCTGTAGAACGGATCGCTGAACACCGTGAGCGCCTGCTGCCAGGTAGCGAGCGGCGAGGGGAAACCGGTGGTGCTGCTCATCGCGACCAGTTCCCAGACCAGCACCAGCAGGCCGAAGCCCGCCAGCGGCGGCAGCACGCGCAGCCAGAACGCGCGCAGGTCGAGGGGTGTGCGGGGCTTGTTCTCTTTCTTCTCCTTTTTGGGAAGAGCAGCGTGGGGGTGAGGGTGCGGGGCAGCCTCTGCGCGGGGCAGGGGCGAATGAAAGACGGCGCTGACCATGGTGCGTGCTCCTCAGGCGTGCAGCTTGAAGGAATCGGCGTACTTCTTCGGGTCCTTGCCGTCCCAGACCACGCCGTCGAGCAGCTTGCTGCTGCGCATCGGGTCCTTCGGCAGGCTGACCTTCATCGCGCCGGCAACGTCCTTGTACATGTCGATCTGGTTGATCTGCTTCGCCACGGCGAGGTAGTCGGGATGCTCCTTCAGCAAGCCCCAGCGCTTGTACTGCGTGAGGAACCACATGCCGTCGGAGAGGTAGGGGAAGTTCACCGCGCCGTCGTCGAAGAACTTCATGTGGTTGGGATCGTCCCAGGTCTTGCCCATGCCGTTGTTGTAGCGCCCGAGGATGCGCTGGTTGATCGCATCGGCACTGGTGTTGATATAGCTCTTCTGCGCCACGGTGTCGGCCATCCGGGCCTTGTTCTGAAGGTTGGCGTCGATCCATTTGCCGGCCTCCATGACGGCCATCATCACGGCGCGGCAGGTGTTCGGGTTGGTCTTGACGAACTCGGCGCGCGTGCCGAGCACCTTCTCCGGATGATCCTTCCAGATGTCCTGCGTGGTGATGGCCGTGACGCCGATCTTGTCGATGATGGCGCGCTGATTCCAGGGCTCGCCCACGCAGAAGCCGTCCATGTTGCCCACGCGCATGTTCGCCACCATCTGCGGCGGCGGCACCACGATCACCTTGGCGTCGGCCACGGGGCTGATGCCTGCCGAGGCCAGCCAGTAGTTCAGCCACATCGTGTGCGTGCTGGTGGGAAAGGTGCCGGCAAAGGTGTACTCGCGCTTTTCCTTCGCCATGACTTTGGCGAGCGAAGGGCCGTCGACCGCGCCCTTGTCGGCCAGCGCCTTCGACAGCGTGATGGCCTGGCCATTGCGATTCAGCCCCATGAGCACGGCCATGTCCTTCTTGGGGCCGCCGACGCCCACGTGCACGCCGTACACCAGCCCGTAGAGCACATGGGCCATGTCGAGTTCGCCGTTCACCAGCTTGTCGCGCACGCCGGCCCAGCTGGCTTCCTTGCTCGACACGATCTTCACGCCGTATTTCTTGTCGAAGCCGAGCACCGAGGCCATCACCACGCTGGCGCAGTCGGTCAGCGGAATGAAGCCGATCTTCACTTCTTCCTTCTCGGGCTTGTCGGAGCCCTGGGCCCAGACGGCGGCGCGCAGCGCGGGGTCGATGCCCACGGCGCCGAGGGCGGCGGCTTGCAGTACGCGGCGGCGGCTGAGACGGGTTTTCAGCAGGTCGGTCATGGGGCGGGCTCCGGTTGAAGAACAGGCAGTCGATGGAAGACGGAACAAAAACGAAGAAGGCGTCCGCACCACGCAAGGGCCGCTCGAGAACGAGCCCTTTCGGGGTGGGGACGCCTTTGTCCGGTGACGGCAGCCGCTCCCGCCATTGGGTGCGCCCGCCTCGGACCTGAAGGTCCATGGGCTGGTCTTGCAAGCCGTGTGCCAGCTTTTCTGCACAGATGTTGTGCATGCGCGCGCCGCGGCGCGCCGGTCATCGGCGCCGGGGCGTCGCGTCGGACAGGTAGTCGGCCATCGCGAGCATCGACTCGGCCACGTCGACCAGGCGCCGCTTCTGGTTCATCGCGGTCTGCAGCAGCATCTTGTGGGCCTCGTTCTCGCTCATGCGGCGGTGGGCCATCAGCAGGCCCTTGGCGCGTTCGACGAGCTTGCGCTCGTTGAGCGAGGCCCGCACGGTTTCGAGTTCGTCGCCCATGGCCTGCAGCCGTAGCGACTGCTCCTGCACCATGTCGAGCACCGAACGCTCGAGTTGCCGGCCATAGGGCGCGGGCTCGGTGGTTCGGGTGTCGGCGTCGTCGAAGAAAGCCGCGCCCTCGGCTTGCGGCGCGAGGCTGCCGAGCACCGCCTCGCAGGCCTGCAACTCACTGCGCGCCTGCGCGATCTTCTGGGCGCAGAGCGCGCGCAGGTCGGCGGCGAGCCGGTCTTCCACCGCTTTCATCGCATCGATGCGGCGCGAGCAGCAGTCGAACCAGGCCTGGCTCAGCCGCGCGTCGGGAGCGGCGGCAGGGGACGCCTGGGCGCTCAGGCTCGCGCGGCGCAGGCGCTCGATCTCGGCCATGGCCGCATCGGCCTCGCTGCGGTGCCACAGCGCGAGCACTTCGCCGCGCGAGAATTCGGTGAAGACCTGGAAGCAGCGCTCCTGCAGCGCGATCAGGTGCATCCATTGCTGGCGCTGCTGCGGCTCGCCGCTGCGGCCCACCGCCAGCGTGGCGGCGCCGAAGGCACGCTCCTGGCCGGCGAATTCCTTGCCCTGCATGAAATTGAACATCGCGACCAGCAGGCGCGAGATCTCGGGATCGGTGGCGCCATCGGCCGCCTCGAACACCACGGCCAGCAGCCCGGCGACGAGCTTCGCGAAGGCCGCGGTGGCCTGCGCGGGGGTGAGCTCGAGGGCGCCGACACGGCGGCGCAGTTCGGCCAATCCGTCGAGGCCCGGCAGCACCCAGGCGATCCGGCTGAAGAGGCGCGCGCTGTTGCCCGCCGTGGCGCCGGGGCGGGCCTCGTTCTCGAGCTGGTCGAAACCGGCGCGCACCACCTGCTCGAGCGCGAGGCATTCGGCGCTCTGCGCGCCGCGCTCGGTGGTGAAGCGCTCCCCGCCTGCGGCGAGGAACACGTTCGAAAGGCCGCGCTCGCGCTGCAGCGCATGGACCAGCCGTGCGATCAGCCCGACCAGTTCGCTGGTGCGCGCGAGCTGGTCCAGCTCGTCGATTTCGCACTTTCTCGCGGCAATGAGGAAGCTGAGGCTGGATTTCATCTTCAACGCCTGCTGCAACATCTGTGCCGCCGAACGGCGCGGACGTCCCCGCATCCACCCCGTGATTGGCCCGGCGCCTAAACTCACCCCATGCTCTTGTTGGGAATCGAATCCTCCTGCGACGAGACCGGCGTGGCGCTGGTCGAGACGCACGGCCACGCGCTGCCGCAGTTGAAGGCGCATGCGCTGCACAGCCAGATCGCCATGCACCAGGCCTACGGCGGGGTGGTGCCTGAACTGGCGAGCCGCGACCACATCCGCCGCGTGCTGCCGCTGACCGAAGCGGTCATGAAGGAAGCGGGGCGCACGCTCGCCGAGCTCGACGTGGTGGCCTACACGCGCGGGCCCGGGCTCGCGGGCGCCTTGCTCGTCGGTGCCGGCGTCGCCTGTGCGCTGGGCGCGGCGCTCGGCAAGCCGGTGCTCGGCGTGCATCACCTCGAAGGTCATCTGCTGTCGCCGTTCCTGAGCGCCGATCCACCCGAGTTCCCGTTCGTCGCGCTGCTGGTTTCGGGCGGCCACACGCAGCTGATGCGCGTGGACGGCGTGGGCCGCTACGAACTGCTTGGCGAAACCATCGACGACGCGGCCGGCGAGGCTTTCGACAAGAGCGCCAAGCTCATGGGCCTGCCGTACCCGGGCGGGCCCTGGCTCGCCAAGCTCGCGGAATCAGGCAATGCCACCGCGTTCAAGCTGCCGCGCCCGCTGCTGCACAGCGGCGACCTCGATTTCTCGTTCGCGGGCCTCAAGACCGCGGTGCTCACGCAGGCCCGAAAGCTCGGCGACGGCCTGGAGGCGAACAAGGCCGATTTGGCCGCTTCGACGCAGGCCGCGATCGTCGAGGTGCTGCTGAAGAAATCGCTCGCTGCGCTCGAGCGCACGGGGCTCCAGAGGCTGGTGGTGGCGGGCGGCGTGGGCGCGAACCGCAGCCTGCGCGAGCAGCTCGATGCCGCCTGTGCGAAGCGCGGCGTGCGCGTGCACTATCCCGAACTGCACCTGTGCACCGACAACGGCGCGATGATTGCAATGGCCGCCGCGATGCGGCTGCAGTCGGGGCTGGCACAGGCCAGCACGCGCTATGCCTTCGACGTCAAGCCGCGATGGCCCATGGCTTCGCTGTCGGCGCCGGCAGCAGCTGCGCAGGTGCCGGCATAGGGGCCGAGCGCGCGCGGCCGAGCGAGGGCAGCGGCAGCACGTCGAGCACGTTGCGCCAGAGCTGGCGCCACTGCGGCCAGTCGTGGCCGCCTTCGGTTGTGAAGACGCGGCCTGCGGGCAGGGCGTCGGCGAGTAGCTTGTGGTTGCTCGCGAAGCGGTCGCTGAGGCCGAAACCCAGGTAGAGCTGCGGCAGGTTGCGCGACTTCTGCGCATCGAGGTACTGCTGGAACCAGGGCCAGAGCTTGCGGTCGGGTTCTTCGTCGGGCAACGGACCGACGGGCGCCTGCCAGGTGCGCAGGCCGCCGGCCTTGAGAATCTCGGCACCGAGCACACGCCGGCCGAGGTAGGGCGCCAACGCGACGATGCCGTCGACCGAACCGGGCTTGGAGAGTTCGTGGATCAACGCACCGAAGCCGCCGATCGAGATGCCCACGAGCCAGATCGACTTGTAGCCCAGCGCGCGCTGCGGCGCGATGACGTCGGCATGCAGCCGCTCGCTGAGGGTCTGGTCGTAGTAGTAGGAGACGTCGGCATCCACGAGCAGGGCGTCCGCGGCCAGATGGCGCTCGCGCACCGCGCTGATGAATCCTTCGCGTTCGAACTCGTCCGGTTTGAGGTAGGCGCCGGGCAGGAAGATCAGGAGCGTGTCGGACCGTTCATTGTCTTTGGCTGACTTGAGGTGCGTGATCATGGCGTGCCTTGAAGGGCACCCGAATCCGCACCGTCATGAATGCGCCATGAATGCGGTGCGCATGCGAGCCGCCCACGAAAGAGGAAAGGACAATGTGAAAACATCACATGATGTGACGTTCCCAGCGCTTCTATTGTGATGAGCGAACCAGTTCAAAGTCAAAAACAATAGTTAACGCACTTTCCTGCCGTGGGCATTGCAGCCGCGTGTCAAGGGCATGACACGCGGCGCGCAATTCCGCCAGCCGCTCCTTACTTGATCTGCAGCGGCGTGACCTGGCTCACCGGTACGCGCTTGCCAAGCTTGAGCGTGAGCACGCCGTTCTCGAGCGTGGCCTCGCTGGCGCCGGCGTCGATGTCCAGCGGCAGCTCGTAGGCAGCCTTGAACTGGCGCTTGGCGTCGGCCTTGCTGTCGATGCGGACCACGGCACCTTCGATGCCGATGTGGAGGTCTTCGCGCGAGAGGCCGGGCACGTCGATCGAGAGCGTCCAGCTCTTGTCGTCCTGCTCGACCAGCGGCGAGCGGGGCAAGCCCGAGAAGGCGTCGGCGACGAAGCGCTCGAAGGCACGGTCGTGCGAGCGCGGTGCGTAGCGGGCGGTGCGGAGGGCGGGGGCGAAAAACATCTGAGGCTCCTGAATGATGATCACAACGGGGACAAGGAATGTGTGTCCCTTACACTGCGCGGCCATTCCATCCCGGGTGCCGCTTGAGACCTCATCTAGGCCCAGCCGCACCCGTTTCAAGACAATGAACCCCAGCTTTATTTGGCGCCGCAAGGCCTTGAAATTCGCGGCGCTGGCGCTATGCACGCCGGCCCTCGCGGTGCAGGCGCAGACGCCGCCCGCACCCATCCGCCTGGCGCTGATCGAGAGCATGAGCGGACCGTTCGCCAATACCGGCGAGGCCGTCTTCCGCAACCTGCTGTGGGCCGTCGAACGCGTGAACGCGCGCGGCGGCATTCGCCTGCCCGGCGCCGCAGGCGGCGCGCGGCCGCTGCAGCTCGACCGCTACGACAGCAAGGGGCAGAACGAGGAGGCGCTCTCGGCACTGCGCGCGGCTATCGACGACGGTGCGCGCATCGTGCTGCAGGGCAATTCGTCGGCGACCGCCGCGGCGCTCGTCGACGCGATCGAGAAGAACAACGAGCGCGACCCCACGCGGCGCGTGATCTTCCTCAACTACGCGGCGGTCGATCCGGCGCTGACCAACGAGCGCTGCAGCTTCTGGCACTTCCGCTTCGATGCGCATGCCGACATGCGCGTGGCCGCGCTGATGGAAGTGGTGAAGGACGATGCGGCGCTGCGGCGGGCCTACCTCATCGGCCAGGACTACAGCTTCGGCCAGGCGGTGTTGCGCGAGTCGAAGCGCCAGCTCGGCGTGCAGCGGCCCGATGTCGAGATCGTCGGCGAGGAGCTCCATCCGATGGGCAAGGTGAAGGACTTCGCACCGTATGCCGGCAAGATCATCGCCAGTGGCGCCCAAGCGGTCTTCACCGGCAACTGGGGCAACGACCTCACGCTGCTCGTCAAGGCCGCGCGCGAGGGCGGCTTCAACGGCACCTTCTATACCTTCTACGGCAATGCGCTCGGCGCGCCTGCCGCCATCGGCGACGCCGGCATCGGCCGCGTGATTGCTGTGGCCGACTGGCTGCCGAACGTGCAGACCGCGCAATCGGAGGCCTTCTATCGCGCCTTCCGCACGCGCTTTCCGAGGCCCGCGGACGACTACGTGCACATGCGCATGCAGTTGCTCGTCGAATCGCTCGCACAGGCGCTCGAGCGCGCCGGCAGCGTGGACGCCGTGGCCGTGGCGCGCGCGCTCGAGCAGGCCGACGTGAGCCTGCACGGACAACGCGGCCGGATGCGCGCGGCGGACCACCAGTTCCAGCAGCAGCTGGTGGTCGGCATGATGGACAAGCAGGGCCGCCCGGGCGTGCAGTTCGACGTCGAAGGCTCGGGCTACGGATTTCGGGTGGTGAAGACCATCGCGCCCGAACGGGCCGAACTGCCGACCACCTGCAAAATGAAAAGGCCTTCCTAGGAATCGACAACATGCGTGAAGCCATCCAGAACCTCGAAGCCTCCAAGATCCGTGAAGTGGCCAATGCCGGACTCGGCCGTGACGACGTGCTCGCCTTCTGGTTCGGCGAGAGCGACGAGGTCACGCCCGAGGTGGTGCGCCAGGCGGCCATCGATTCGCTGCAGCGCGGCGAGACTTTCTATGCGCACAACTTGGGCCTGCCCGAGCTGCGCGCGGCCATCGCGCGCTACACCAGCGCGCTGCACCCGCCGGTCGATGCCTCGCGCATCGCCGTGACCTCGGGCGGCGTGAGCGCGCTGATGCTCGCGGTGCAGGCGCTGGTCGATGCCGGCGACGAGGTGGTTGCGGTCACGCCCGTGTGGCCCAACCTCACGGCGCAGCCCGCGATCCTCGGTGCCCGGGTGCGCACGGTGCCGCTGGTGCCTTCTGGCGGCGAATGGACGCTCGACCTCGCCGCGCTGCGCCGGGCGGTCACTGCAGCGACGAAGCTGCTGATCGTCAATGCGCCCAACAACCCGACGGGCTGGACCATGACGCGCGAAGAGCAGCAGGCCGTGCTCGACCACTGCCGCGCCACGGGCACCTGGATCCTGGCGGACGAGGTGTACGAGCGGCTGTATTTCGAGCCCACGCCCAATGGCTGCGCGCCGAGCTTTCTCGACATCTCGAGGCCCGACGATCGGCTCGTGGTGACGCACAGCTTCTCGAAGAGCTTCCTCATGACCGGCTGGCGCCTTGGCTGGCTCGTGCTGCCGCCGGCCCTGGTCGATGGCATCGGCAAGCTGATCGAGTTCAACACCTCCTGCGCGAGCGTCTTCACGCAGCGCGCGGCCATTGCGGCGATCGACCACACCGCGGAGATCACGCCCCGCGTCGTCGCGCATCTCAAGCTGTGCCGCGACACCCTCGTTCCCCTGTTGGCCGGGTTGCCCGGCGTGCAGGTGGCCCCGGCCAAAGGCGGCATGTACGCCTTCTTTCGTCTCGACGGGTTCGGCGACTCCCTCGTGCTCGCCAAGCGCCTTGTCGTCGAAGCCGGCCTCGGCCTCGCCCCCGGCAACGCCTTCGCCCCCGAGGCCCAGGGCTGGCTGCGCTGGTGCTTCGCGTCGAAAGACCCGCAGCGGCTGGTGCAAGGGGTGGAGCGGCTGCGCAAGTGGCTCGCGGCGCAGGATGGATGAGGCGAGACGCATGCCGTCGAGGGCCGCGCTGATCGATGCGGTGCGTGTGCGCGGCTCGGCATTGCCCGGCCTGCAGGCGGTGGCGGCCGAGTCGGCGCGCAGTTTCCCGCGCCACACGCACGATGTGTTCGGCATCGGCGTGATCGACCGCGGGGGGCAACGCTCGGCCAGCGCGCGGGGCGCGGTCGAGGCGGTGCGTGGCGACGTCATCACGGTCAACCCGGGCGAGGTGCACGATGGCGTGGCGCTGCACGGCGAAACGCGCGCCTGGCGCATGCTGCACCTGGCGCCTGCGCTGTTCGGTGATGCAGCGCCCGGGTGCGAACTCACCCGGCCCGTGCTGAACGATCCGGCCCTGCGTTCGGGTGTGGACCGGTTGTTCGCCGCCGTCGCGCGCGGCGATGAGGCGCTGGCGCTGGAGCAGGGCGTGCTGCAGCTGCTGAGCCGTGCCCCCGGCATGTTGGCGCCGGAGCCCGCGCCGCGCGAGGCTTTGGCATCGCTGGAGCGCGCGCGCGCACGCATCGCCGATGACTGCGCCCATGCGCCCACGCTCGCCGAGCTCGCGGCCGAGGCGGGCCTGAGCCGCTTCCAGCTGCTGCGCGGCTTTGCTGCCGCCTTCGGCCTGCCGCCGCACGCCTGGCTCCAGCAATGCCGGTTGTCGCGCGCCCGCCGTCTCATCGCGCAGGGGCAGTCGCTGGCCGAAGCCGCGGCTGGCGCGGGCTTTGCCGACCAGAGCCACATGACGCGCGCCTTCGTGCGTTTCCTGGGCTTCACGCCGGGGGCCTTCGCCGGCGCACGCTGAACGCAGGCCGGGCCGCTGCAATTTCGTTCAAGACCGCAGCACCCCTGGCGGGAGACGCTCGCTGCTTCTCAACGGAATCAGCGAAAGGCGCGACGATGTCGGAACGAAGCAAGGGAATGTGGCTGTGCGCGCTGGCCATGGTCACGGTCGGCAGCACGGTGGTCGCAAGCAAGGTGATCGCACACGACCTGCCGCCGTTCACGGCCACGGCCTTGCGCTTCGCGCTGGCGCTGCCGGTGTTCGTGCTGCTGATGCGGCTCACGCGCACGCCGTGGCCCCGGCCTGGCCGGCGCGACTTGTACTTGCTGCTGTGCCAGGCCGGCCTGGGCAGCGTCGGCTACACAGTGCTGCTGATCATGGGCGTGCGGCTGGCACCGGCCGCGAGCGCGGGCGTCGTGGCCGGCACGCTGCCGGCCGTGGCTGCGCTCGTGGCCGTGGTGGCGTTGCGCGAGCGGCCCGGGCGGTACCTGGTCGGCAGCATCGCGCTGGCAACGGCGGGTGTGCTCGCGATCAGCTGGGCGGGGGGTGGCGGGGCGGGGGACTCAAAATCCCCTGCCGTCCTGGCAGGCAATCTGCTCGTGCTGGGGGCCGTGGGGTGCGAGGCGGCGTTCATCTTGCTCAACAAGCGCCTGCGCGTACCCGTGCGGCCGTTGGCGCTGTCGACGCTGATGACGGCTTTCGGGCTGGCCCTGGCGCTGGTCCCGGCGCTGTTCGAGCGGGCCTGGACCGCGCCGCTGCCGCCGGCCGCGCTGGGCGGCGTGGCCTACTATGCGCTGGTGCCGACGGTGCTCGGCTTCGTGCTGTGGTTTGCGGGGGCGTCGCGGCTCACCGGCGCCGAGGCGGCGCTGTTCACGGCGATCCTGCCGGTGTCGGCGCTGATACTCGCCGCGGCCTGGCTGGGCGAAAGTATCAGTCTGGCGCAGGTCGGTGGCGCGGTCTGCGTGCTGGGCGCAGTAGCGCTCGCCTCGCTCGATGGCCGGCGCGCGAAAAGGCTTGAAAGGCCTCGCAAGGCGCTCGGTCTATAATCCCAGAGCTTTGCATGCCGCAAGGCGCACGGTGAGGGCAGTTCCAGCGCTCACCGCAAGTCAAACATCCCGGAACACGCAAGGAATTTCAAATGATCGCAGCCTCCATCAAGGCCGAAGTCGTCAAGGACAACGCCCGCGACGCCAACGACACCGGCAGCCCCGAAGTCCAGGTCGCACTGCTGACCGCCCGCATCAACGAGCTCACCCCCCACTTCAAGACGCATGCCAAGGACCACCACGGTCGTCGCGGCCTGCTGCGCATGGTGAGCCGCCGCCGCAAGCTCCTGGACTACCTCAAGTCCAAGGACGCCGACCGTTACACCGCGCTGATCGCCAAGCTGGGTCTGCGCAAGTAAACCGAATCGCATGAAGAAACGCCTGGGTTAGTCCGCTAGCTCAGGCGTTTTTTACTTCGCGATCCACATTCGGAGTGCCTAAACAGAGCGAAGCTGTGTCATTCCACTGAAGTTCTCCCCCTCGAGCTTCGCTGGAATGGCATCGTGTTCTGAGAAGCCTCCTCCCCCGCGGAACCTGCAGCCTCTGCAGGTCGGCCGCTATCAAAATAGGAGCAAACATGAGCCTCTTCAACAAAGTCACCAAGTCCTTCCAATGGGGCGACAAGACCGTCGTCATGGAAACGGGCGAGATCGCCCGCCAGGCCAGTGGCGCTGTGGTGGTCGACATCGACGGCACCGTGATCCTTGCGACCGTGGTCGCCTCCAAGTCGGCCAAGCCCGGCCAGGACTTCTTCCCGCTGACCGTCGACTACATCGAGAAGACCTATGCCGCGGGCAAGATTCCCGGCAGCTTCTTCAAGCGCGAAGCCAAGCCCAGCGAGCACGAGACGCTGACCAGCCGCCTGATCGACCGTCCGATCCGCCCGCTGTTCCCCGAAGGCTTCCTGAACGAAGTGCACGTGGTCATCCACACGCTGTCGCTCAACCCCGAAGTCGACGCCGACATCGCCGCCATGATCGGCGTGAGCGCCGCACTGTCGATTTCCGGCATTCCGTTCAGCGGCCCGATCGGTGCTGCGCGCGTGGGCTACGTCAATGGCCAGTACGTGCTGAACCCGGGCCAGACGGCCCGCAAGGATTCGCAGATGGACCTCATCGTGGCCGGCACCGAAGCCGCCGTGCTGATGGTCGAGTCCGAAGCGCTGCAGCTCAGCGAAGAGATCATGCTGGGCGGCGTGGTGTACGGCCACGAACAGGCGCGCGTTGCGATCAATGCGATCCATGAACTCGTGCGCGACGCCGGCAAGCCGGTGTGGGACTGGCAGCCGCCCGCCGAAGACGAAGCCTTCGTCGCCAAGGTCAAGGGCCTGGCCGAAGAGAAGCTGCGCGCGGTCTACCAGATCCGCAGCAAGCAGGCCCGCACGCAGGCCCTGCGCGAAGCCAACGCCAGCGTGATGAGCGCGCTGAAGGAAAGCGGCGAGCCCTTCGATGCCGGCAAGGTCAACGACCTGCTGTTCTCGATCGAAGCCAGGATCGTTCGCAGCCAGATCCTCTCGGGCGAGCCGCGCATCGACGGCCGCGACACGCGCACCGTGCGCCCCATCGAGATCCGCAATTCGGTGCTGCCCCGCACCCACGGTTCGGCGCTGTTCACGCGCGGCGAGACGCAGGGCCTGGTCGTGACCACGCTCGGCACCGAGCGCGATGCGCAGCGCATCGACGCGCTGGCCGGCGAGTACGAAGACCGCTTCCTGTTCCACTACAACATGCCTCCGTTCGCCACCGGCGAAGTGGGCCGCATGGGCTCGACCAAGCGCCGCGAAATTGGCCACGGCCGCCTCGCCAAGCGCGCGCTCGTCGCCGTGCTGCCGACGAAGGAAGAATTCCCGTACACCATCCGCGTGGTGTCGGAGATCACCGAATCGAACGGCTCGTCGTCGATGGCCTCGGTGTGCGGCGGCTGCCTCTCGATGATGGACGCCGGCGTGCCGATGAAGGCCCATGTGGCCGGCATCGCCATGGGCCTCATCAAGGAAGACAACCGTTTCGCAGTGCTGACCGACATCCTGGGCGATGAAGATCACCTGGGCGACATGGACTTCAAGGTGGCCGGCACGACCAACGGCATCACCGCGCTGCAGATGGACATCAAGATCCAGGGCATCACCAAGGAAATCATGCAGGTCGCACTGGCCCAGGCCAAGGAAGCGCGCATGCATATCCTCGGCAAAATGCAGGAAGCCATGGGCGAAGCGAAGACCGAGGTCTCGCAGTTCGCACCGCGCCTGACCACGCTGAAGATCAATCCCGAGAAGATCCGCGACGTGATCGGCAAGGGCGGCGCGGTCATCCGCGGCCTGCAGGAAGAAACCGGCACCACGATCAACATCGACGAAGACGGCACCATCACCATTGCGTCGACCGATCCGGAAAAGGCCGAGTTCGCCAAGAAGCGCATCGAGCAGATCACCGCCGAAGTCGAAATCGGCAAGGTCTACGAAGGCCCGGTCACCAAGATCCTGGACTTCGGCGCGCTCATCAACCTGCTGCCCGGCAAGGACGGCCTGCTGCACATCAGCCAGATCGCGCACGAGCGCGTCGAGAAGGTGACCGACTACCTGAGCGAAGGCCAGATCGTCAAGGTCAAGGTGCTTGAGACCGACGAAAAGGGTCGCGTGAAGCTGTCGATGAAGGCCCTGACCGAGCGTCCGGCCGGCATGGAGTACAGCGAGCGTGCGCCGCGTGAAGACCGCGGCGATCGCGGTGACCGAGGTGGCGACCGCGGCGGTGAACGCCGCGAGCGCTCGGACCGCGGCGACCGCGGTGGCGAGCGTGCGCCGCGCTTCAACGGCGAGCAGCAGCCCCCGCGCAGCGAGCAGCCGCAGCAGGCCGCTCCGGCCGGCGAGCAGCCTTTCACGCCGCGCGAAGAGTAAGCGGAACCTCCCAACCAAGCCCGCGCAGGCGGGCGTTGCAGGCCAGGATCATGAAAGCCATTGAAATCACTTCGTACGGCGCCCCCGAGGTGCTGCGTGCCGTGGAGCGCCCCGATCCGGTGGCCGGGGCGGGCGAGCTGCTGATCCGCGTTGCGGCCAGCGGCATCAACCGCCCCGACGTGCTGCAGCGCAAGGGGCACTACCCGGTGCCGCCGGGCGCTTCCGACCTGCCGGGCCTCGAGGTGGCCGGTGAGATCGTGTCGGGCGACGCCGCGGCGCTGGCCGAGGCGGGGCTCAAGGTCGGCGACAGGGTCTGCGCGCTCGTCGCGGGCGGCGGCTATGCCGAACTGTGCGTGGCGCCGGTGGCGCAATGCCTGCCGGTGCCGAAGGGCTGGAGCGACGTCGAGGCGGCTTCGCTGCCCGAGACCTTCTTCACTGTCTGGAGCAACGTGTTCGATCGCGGCCGGCTGCAGAAGGGCGAGACCCTGCTCATCCAGGGCGGCACGAGCGGCATCGGCGTGACGGCGATCCAGATCGCCAAGGCCATGGGTGCCACAGTGATCGCCACCGCCGGAAGCGACGACAAGTGCGAGGCCTGCAGGAAGCTCGGCGCCGACCACGCCATCAACTACCGCACGAGCGACTTCGTCGAAGAGGCGAAGAAGCTCACGGGCGGCAAAGGCGTGGACGTGATCCTCGACATGGTCGCGGGCGACTACGTGGCGCGCGAGATCGAGTGCATGGCCGAAGACGGCCGGCTCGTGATCATCGCGGTGCAGGGCGGGATCAAGAGCGAGTTCAATGCGGGGCTGGTGCTGCGCAGACGGCTCGTGATCACCGGCTCCACGCTGCGGCCGCGGCCGATCGCATTCAAGGGCGAGATCGCCCGCGCGCTGCGCGAGAAGGTCTGGCCGCTGCTCGAAAGCGGCGCGGTCAAGCCCGTGATCCACAGCACCTTCGCAGCGAGTGGCGAGCCGAGCGGCGCGGCCCAGGCGCATGCGCTGATGGAATCCAACCAGCACATCGGCAAGATCGTGCTGACATGGTGACGACGAGCGAGCAACAGACGACGATGACGACGACGACCAAGAAGAAGCTGATTGCCGGCAACTGGAAGATGAACGGCAGCCTGGCTGCCAACGAGGCGCTCGTGAAGGCCCTGCAGCAGGGTCTCGCCGCGGCGCCGGCCGGCTGCGATGTCGCGCTGTGCGCGCCGGCGCCGTATTTCGCGCAGCTGCAGTCGCTGCTGGCCGCAACGCCTGCCCTGGCGCTGGGCGCGCAGGACATCTCGGCGCATCCGCAGGGTGCGTTCACGGGCGAGCAGTCGGCCGCCATGCTGAAGGACTTCGGCGTGCGCTATGCGATCGTCGGCCATTCCGAGCGCCGCCAGTACCATGCCGAATCCGACGAGGCGGTGGCCGCCAAGGCGGCGGCCGCGCTGGCGAACGGCATTACGCCGATCGTCTGCGTGGGCGAGACGCTGGCCGAACGCGAAGCAGGGCACACCGAAGAAGTGGTCAAGCGCCAGCTGGCCGCGGTGATCCACGTCAACGGCCATTGCATCAGCGAGATCGTCGTGGCCTACGAGCCCGTCTGGGCCATCGGCACCGGCAAGACCGCCACGCCCGAGCAGGCGCAGGCGGTGCATGCCGTGCTGCGCGCGCAACTGCACCATGCCGCGAGCGAGCACGCAGCGGGCATCCGCATCCTCTATGGCGGCAGCATGAACGCGGCGAACGCCGCCGAGCTGCTGGCCCAGCCCGACATCGACGGCGGGCTCATCGGCGGCGCATCGCTCAAGGCCCCCGATTTCCTGCAGATCATTTCGGCTGCCGCACGCTGAACGCGGCGCGAGCAGTCATCAATTAGGAGTAAGAACGAATGAACCTGGTCCTCAATCTTTTGGTCGGCGTGCAGATGCTGACGGCGCTGGTCATGATCGGGTTGATCCTGATCCAGCACGGCAAGGGCGCCGACATGGGCGCGGCCTTCGGCAGCGGCAGTGCCGGCAGCCTGTTCGGTGCCAGCGGCAGCGCCAATTTCCTGTCGCGCACCACTGCGGTGCTGGCGGCGGTGTTCTTTGCCTCCACGCTGCTGTTGGCCTACTTCAGCCATGCGCGGCCCGCGGGCGGCGGCAACAGCCTGCTGGAGCGCGCGGCCATCGGCGTGCCGGCCACGCCTGCTTCGGGCGCGGCAGGGCAGATTCCCGCTGGCGCAGCCCCGGCTGGTGCAGCTGCATCGGCGCCGGCCGCACCCGCTCCGGGCGCCGGCGAGATCCCGAGCAAATAATCAAGTTGTTTTCATTGAGCAGGTCGCTGAAAACGACTTCATTTCAGGGTAAACTCTAAAGCTGTTCGGAAAGCCAAACACCTTCACAGGTACCTCATGCCATCCGGACAAGTCAAAACCGCGGTCGTGGTGAAATTGGTAGACACGCTATCTTGAGGGGGTAGTGGCGAAAGCTGTGCGAGTTCGAGTCTCGCCGACCGCACCAAATCTCACCGGCAGAAAGCCTCTTTCAGAGCGTTCTTCTGCCGGTGGCAAGCGGTGAAAAATTCCCGATGAACCTCGATTCCTATCTCCCCGTCCTTTTGTTCATTCTGGTCGGTGTCGGTGTAGGCGTCGCGCCACAGGTCATCGGCTACATCCTGGGGCCCAACCGGCCCGACGCAGCGAAGAATGCACCTTACGAGTGCGGCTTCGAGGCCTTCGAGGATGCGCGCATGAAATTCGACGTGCGCTATTACCTCGTCGCGATTCTCTTCATCCTGTTCGATCTCGAGATCGCCTTCCTGTTTCCGTGGGCCATTGCGCTCAAGGAAATCGGCGCCGTCGGCTTCTGGGCCATGATGATCTTTCTCGCCATCCTCGTTGTGGGCTTCGCCTACGAGTGGAAAAAAGGCGCGCTCGACTGGGAATGACAAGGAAGCTACAAAATGGCCATTGAAGGCGTCATGAAAGAAGGCTTCGTCACCACCACCTACGACACGGTGGTGAATTGGGCGAAGACCGGATCACTTTGGCCGATGACTTTCGGCCTCGCATGCTGTGCCGTCGAGATGATGCACGCGGGCGCGGCCCGCTACGACATCGATCGCTTCGGCATGCTGTTTCGTCCGAGCCCACGCCAGTCCGATCTGATGATCGTGGCCGGCACGTTGTGCAACAAGATGGCGCCGGCGCTGCGCAAGGTCTACGACCAGATGCCCGAGCCGCGCTGGGTGCTGTCGATGGGCTCGTGCGCCAATGGCGGCGGCTACTACCACTACAGCTACTCGGTGGTGCGCGGCTGCGACCGCATCGTGCCCGTCGACGTCTATGTGCCGGGCTGCCCGCCGACGGCCGAGGCGCTGCTCTACGGGATCATCCAGTTGCAGCAGAAGATCCGCCGCACCAACACCATTGCGCGCGCCTGAGGAACTGCCCTGATGACCGACTTTGCGATTTCTCCAGAGGCGCTCCAGGCGACTCTGGTGCAGACCCTGGGTGCCAAGGCCAAGCGCGTGACGGTTGCGCTCGGCGAGGTGACGGTGGTCGTGGCCGCCGCCGACTACATCGACGCCGCACTGCTGCTGCGCGACGCGCCCGGCTGCCGTTTCGAGCAGCTGATCGACCTCTGCGGCATGGACTATTCGGACTACCGCGAAGGCGAGTGGGAGGGCGCGCGCTTTTGCGTTGTCACCCACCTGCTTTCGGTGAGCCTCAACCAGCGTGTGCGGCTCAAGGTGTTCGCCGAGAGCGACGACCTGCCGGTCGTCGATTCGTTGCAGCCGGTGTGGAGTGCCACCACCTGGTTCGAACGCGAGGCCTTCGACCTCTACGGCATCGTGTTCGAGGGGCATGACGACCTGCGCCGCATCCTGACCGACTATGGCTTCATCGGCCATCCGTTCCGCAAGGATTTCCCGGTGTCGGGCCACGTCGAGATGCGCTACGACGAAGAACAGAAGCGCGTGGTCTACCAGCCGGTGTCGATCGAGCCGCGAGAGATCACGCCGCGCGTGATCCGCGAAGACAACTACGGCGCCGGACTCCACTGACATGGCCGAAATCAAGAACTACACCCTCAACTTCGGTCCCCAGCATCCCGCGGCACACGGCGTGCTGCGCCTCGTGCTGGAGCTCGACGGCGAAGTGATCCAGCGCGCCGATCCGCACATCGGCCTGTTGCACCGTGCGACCGAGAAGCTGGCCGAATCGCGCACCTTCATCCAGTCGCTGCCGTACATGGACCGTCTCGACTACGTGTCGATGATGAGCAACGAGCACGCCTACTGCCTTGCCATCGAGCGGATGATGGGCCTCGATGTGCCGGAGCGCGCGCAGTACATCCGTGTGATGTTCGCCGAGATCACCCGCCTGCTCAACCACCTGCTGTGGCTCGGCGCGCACGGGCTCGACTGCGGTGCGATGAACATGCTCATCTACTGCTTCCGCGAGCGCGAGGACCTGTTCGACATGTACGAGGCGGTTTCGGGCGCGCGCATGCATGCGGCCTACTTCCGTCCGGGCGGCGTCTACCGCGACCTGCCCGACGCGATGCCGCAGTACAAGGTCAGCAAGATCAAGAACGCCAAGGCGATCGAGAAGCTCAACGAGAACCGCCAGGGCTCGCTGCTCGACTTCATCGACGACTTCTGCAAGCGCTTCCCGAAGATGGTCGACGAGTACGAGACGCTGCTCACCGACAACCGCATCTGGAAGCAGCGCACCGTGGGCATCGGCGTGGTGACGCCGGAGCGCGCGCTGAACCTCGGTTTCACGGGTCCGATGCTTCGCGGTTCGGGCGTCGAGTGGGACCTGCGCAAGAAGCAGCCATACGACGTCTACGACCGCATGCAGTTCGACGTGCCCGTCGGGCGCACCGGCGATTGCTATGACCGCTACCTCGTGCGCGTGGAAGAAATGCGCCAGGCCAACCGGATCATCCAGCAGTGCTCGGCCTGGCTGCGCGTCAACCCGGGCCCGGTCATCACCGACAACCACAAGGTCGCCGCGCCTGCGCGCGAATCGATGAAGGCGAACATGGAGGAGTTGATCCACCATTTCAAGCTCTTCACCGAAGGCTTCCACGTGCCCGAAGGCGAGGCGTATGCCGCCGTCGAGCATCCGAAGGGCGAGTTCGGCATCTACCTCGTGAGCGACGGCGCCAACAAGCCCTATCGCCTGAAGATCCGTGCGCCCGGTTTCCCGCATCTCGCCGCCCTCGACGAAATGTCGCGCGGTCACATGATCGCCGACGCTGTCGCGGTGATCGGCACGATGGACATCGTGTTCGGCGAAATCGACAGGTGAGAAAGAGCGAATGACTTCCTCGACCCACCACGACACGGCGCCCTCGGCGCCTTCTGCTCCTTTGAGGGCCGACATTCTCGAGCGCTTCGCGCGCGAGGTCGCCAAGTACCCCGAGGCCGGCAAGCAGTCGGCCGTGATGGCGTGCCTGGCCATCGTCCAGCAGGACGAGGGCCACGTGAGCATCCCGCGCGAGCGCGAGATTGCCGACTACCTGGGCATGGCGCCGATCGCCGTGCACGAGGTCACGACCTTCTACAACATGTACAACCAGCATCCGGTGGGCCGCTTCAAGCTCAACGTGTGCACCAACCTGCCGTGCCAGCTGCGCGACGGCGCCACCGCGCTCGTGCACCTCGAGAAGAAGCTCGGCATCAAGATGGGCGAGACCACGGCCGACGGCCTGTTCACGCTGCAGCAGAGCGAATGCCTTGGTGCCTGCGCCGATTCGCCGGTGATGCTGGTCAACGACCGCACGATGTGCAGCTTCATGAGCAACGAGAAGCTCGACCAGCTCGTCGACGGCCTGCGCGATTCGGCCAAGGGAGAGGCTGCATGATGTCGCCCGAACAAGTGCTCCAGCAGTTCCGCGCCACGGGCGTGCAGACCTGCTTCCACGATCGCCACCTCGAGCCGCAGATCTATGCCGGCCTCGACGGCACCAACTGGCGCCTGGCCGACTACGAGGCGCGCGGCGGCTATCAGGCGCTGCGCAAGATCCTCACCGAAGGCCTCACGCCCGACCAGGTGATCGCCGAAGTCAAGGCCTCGGGCCTGCGCGGCCGCGGCGGCGCGGGCTTCCCGACCGGGCTCAAGTGGAGCTTCATGCCCCGCCAGTTCCCGGGCCAGAAGTACCTCGTGTGCAATTCCGACGAGGGCGAGCCGGGCACCTGCAAGGACCGCGACATCCTGCAGTTCAACCCGCACATCGTGATCGAAGGCATGGCCATTGCTGCCTACGCCATGGGCATCAGCGTGGGCTACAACTACATCCACGGCGAGATCTTCCAGAGCTACGAGCGCTTCGAAGAGGCGCTCGAGGAAGCGCGCGCGGCGGGCTACCTCGGCGACAACATCATGGGCAGCGCGTACAGCTTCCAGCTGCATGCGTCGCATGGCTTCGGTGCCTACATCTGCGGCGAGGAAACCGCGCTGCTCGAATCGCTCGAGGGCAAGAAGGGCCAGCCGCGCTTCAAGCCGCCGTTCCCGGCGAGCTTCGGCCTCTACGGCAAGCCGACCACCATCAACAACACCGAGACCTTCGCGGCGGTGCCCTGGATCATCCGCAACGGCGGCCAAGCCTACCTCGAATGCGGCAAGCCGAACAACGGCGGCACCAAGATCTACTCGGTGAGCGGCGACGTCGAGCTGCCCGGCAACTACGAAGTGCCGATGGGCACGCCGTTCTCGAAGCTGCTCGAGCTCGCGGGCGGCGTGCGCAAGGGCCGCACGCTCAAGGCTGTGATTCCCGGCGGATCGTCGGCGCCGGTGCTGCCGGCCGAGATCATGATGCAGTGCACGATGGACTACGACTCCATCGCCAAGGCCGGCTCCATGCTGGGCTCGGGCGCCGTGATCGTCATGGACGACAGCCGCTCGATGGTCGAGTCGCTGCGCCGCCTCTCGTACTTCTACATGCACGAATCCTGCGGCCAGTGCACGCCGTGCCGCGAGGGCACGGGCTGGCTCTACCGCGTGGTCGACCGCATCTACAACGGGCAGGGCAGGGCGACCGACATGGACCTGCTCAACTCCGTGGCCGACAACATCCAGGGCCGCACCATCTGCGCGCTGGGCGATGCCGCGGCCATGCCGGTGCGCGCCATGATCAAGCACTTCCGCCACGAGTTCGAGGCACTGATCCCGGGCTATGTCCCGAAGGCGCCTGTTCAGGCCTGAGCGCGAGAAGAAACACACTCATGATCGAAATCGAACTCGACGGCAAGAAGGTCGAAGTGACCGAAGGCAGCATGGTGATGCATGCGGCCGACAAGGCGGGCACGTACATCCCGCACTTCTGCTATCACAAGAAGCTCAGCATCGCGGCCAACTGCCGCATGTGCCTGGTCGACGTGGAGAAGGCGCCCAAGCCGATGCCGGCCTGCGCCACGCCCGTGACGCAGGGCATGATCGTTCGCACCAAGAGCGAGAAGGCCATCAAGGCGCAGCAGTCGGTGATGGAGTTCCTGCTGATCAACCATCCGCTCGACTGCCCGATCTGCGACCAGGGCGGCGAATGCCAGCTCCAAGACCTGGCCGTGGGCTACGGCGGCTCTTCCTCGCGCTACGAGGAAGAGAAGCGCGTCGTGTTCCACAAGGACGTCGGCCCGCTGATCAGCATGGAAGAAATGAGCCGCTGCATCCATTGCACGCGCTGCGTGCGCTTCGGCCAGGAAGTGGCCGGCGTGATGGAGCTCGGCATGATCCACCGCGGCGAGCATTCCGAGATCACCACCATCCTCGGCGAGACCGTGGATTCCGAACTCTCGGGCAACATGATCGACCTGTGCCCGGTCGGTGCGCTCACGAGCAAGCCGTTCCGCTACAGCGCCCGCACCTGGGAGCTGTCGCGCCGCAAGTCGGTGAGCCCGCACGATTCGACCGGCGCGAACCTGATCGTGCAGGTCAAGAACAACCGCGTGATGCGCGTGGTGCCGCTCGAGAACGACGACGTCAACGAATGCTGGATCGCCGACCGCGACCGCTTCTCGTATGAGGCGCTCAACGGCCCCGAGCGCCTCACGCAGCCCATGCTCAAGCAGGGCGGCCAGTGGCAGCAGGTCGACTGGCAGACCGCGCTCGAGTACGTCGCCAACGGCCTCAAGCAGATCAAGGCCGACCACGGCGCGCAAAGCATCGGCACGCTCGTGAGCCCGCACAGCACGCTCGAGGAGCTCAAGCTCGCGGCCATGCTCACGCGCGAGCTCGGCAGCGACAACATCGACTACCGCCTGCGCAACGCCGAGTTCCCGGCATTCGAAGGCGTGCGCTGGCTCGGCACTTCGGTCGCATCGCTGTCGCAACTGCAGCGTGCGTTCGTCATCGGCTCGAACCTGCGCAAGGACCATCCGCTGTTCGCGCTGCGCATCCGCGAAGCCGTGCGCAAGGGTGCGGCGCTGTCGGTGCTGACCTCGCAAGGCCTGCTGGCCGATCCCGAGGCATGGGCCATGACCGTGGCCCAGGCCGCCGTCGTCGACGCCGGCCAATGGGTCGAGGTGCTCGCAGGCGTTGCCGCGGCGATCGGCCAGACCACGGGCGTCACATCGCCGCTCGCACCCGCCAACGCACCCGACGACACCGCCAAGGCCATCGCGGCTTCGCTGCTCGGCGGCGAACGCAAGGCGATCCTGCTCGGCAACGCCGCGGCGCACCATGCGCAGGCCAGCAGCCTGCTGGCCCTCGCGAACTGGATCGGCGCGCAGACCGGCGCCACCGTCGGCTACCTGACCGAAGCCGCCAACACCGTGGGCGCACAGCTCGTGGGTGCGTTCCCGAAGAACGGCGGCCTCGATGCCGGGCGCATGCTCGCGGCCGGTTCGGGCCTCAAGGCGGTGCTGCTGCTCAACAACGAACCGGTGTTCGACTCGGCTGCGGGCGCCGCGGCCGCCGATACCATCGGCAATGCCCAGATGGTCGTCACGCTGAGCCCATTCAAGGCCAACCTCGAATTCAGCGACGTGCTGCTGCCGATCGCGCCGTTCACCGAAACGCCGGGCACCTTCGTCAATGCCGAAGGCCGCGTGCAGAGCTTCCATGCCGTCGTCAAGCCGCAAGGCGAGGCGCGTCCGGCCTGGAAGGTGCTGCGCGTGCTCGCGAACCTGCTCGGCCTGCCGGGCTTCGCCTTCGAATCGACCTCGGAAGTGCTCGCCACGGTGGGTGACAACGGCGCGCTGCCGGCCGGTGCGCTGGCCAACGCCACCGCCGCAAAGGCCGTGGCCGCCGACGCGGGCCTGCCCGCGCCCGTGGTCGCGAGCATCTACCAGCTCGATTCGATCGTGCGCCGCGCGCCGTCGCTGCAGCTCACCGCCGATGCGCGCAGTGCATCGGCCGCACCGGCCCGTGCCGAGGAGGCCTTGGCATGATCGACGCACTGCACGCTTTCGGCCAGGGCCTGGTTCAGGCCGGCTGGTGGACCGGCATGGCCTGGCCCGTGATCTGGACGCTCATCAAGATCATCGCGGTCGTGATCCCGCTGATGCTTGCGGTCGCCTACCTCACGCTCTGGGAGCGCAAGGCCATCGGCTTCACGCAGATCCGGGTCGGGCCGAACCGCATCGGGCCGCTGGGCCTGCTGCAGCCGATTGCCGACGCGCTCAAGCTGATGACCAAGGAAATCATCCTTCCGACGGTTGCCAACAAGGGCCTGTTCCTGCTCGGTCCGATCATGACGATCATGCCGGCGCTCGTCGCATGGGTCGTGATTCCCTTCGGTCCCGACCAGGCGCTGGCCAACATCAATGCCGGCCTGCTGTTCGTGATGGCCATCACCTCGCTCGAGGTCTACGGCGTGATCATCGCCGGCTGGGCCTCGAACTCGAAGTACGCCTTTCTGGGCGCGCTGCGCGCGTCGGCCCAGATGGTGAGCTACGAGATCGCGATGGGCTTCTGCTTCGTCGTGGTGCTGATGGTCTCGGCCAGCCTCAACATGACCGACATCGTGACGGGGCAGGGCAAGGGCATGTTCGCGGACATGGGCATCGGCTTCCTGTCGTGGAACTGGCTGTCGCTGCTGCCGATCTTCGTCGTCTACTTCATCTCGGGCCTGGCCGAAACGAACCGCCATCCTTTCGACGTGGTCGAGGGCGAATCCGAGATCGTCGCGGGCCACATGATCGAGTACTCGGGCATGAGCTTCGCGATGTTCTTCCTGGCCGAGTACGCCAACATGTGGCTGGTCTCGATCCTGTGCGTCGTGCTGTTCCTCGGTGGATGGCTGCCGCCCTTCGAGTTCCTCGCCTTCATTCCGGGCTGGATCTGGCTCGGCATCAAGACCTTCTGCGTGGTCACCATGTTCCTGTGGGTCCGCTCGACCTTCCCGCGCTTCCGCTATGACCAGATCATGCGGCTCGGCTGGAAGATCTTCATTCCGGTCACGCTCGTGTGGCTGGTGGTGGTCGGTGCCTGGATGCAGACCCCGTTCAATATCTGGAATTAACTGGAAGCGCCAACATCATGTCTGCGCACACCGCAACCACCACCGCGTCCGCACCGTTCTCGCTCAAGGACTTCCTGAGCAGCTTCATGCTGCTCGAGCTGTTCAAGGGCCTGGCGATCACGGGCAAGTACGCCTTCGCACGCAAGATCACCGTGCAGTTCCCCGAAGAGAAGACGCCGCTGTCGCCGCGCTTCCGGGGCCTGCATGCGCTGCGCCGCTATGAGAACGGCGAAGAGCGCTGCATCGCCTGCAAGCTGTGCGAGGCCGTGTGCCCCGCGCTCGCGATCACGATCGAATCCGACGTGCGCGACGACGGCTCGCGGCGCACCACGCGCTACGACATCGACCTGACCAAGTGCATCTTCTGCGGCTTTTGCGAAGAGAGCTGCCCGGTCGATTCGATCGTCGAGACCCACATCTTCGAATACCACGGCGAAAAGCGCGGCGACCTGTACTTCACCAAGGACATGCTCCTGGCGGTGGGCGATCGCTACGAAAAAGAAATCGCGGCGAACAAGGCGGCCGACGCCAAGTACCGCTGATCCGATCGGCCCGAACCCCGTACCCATCCGAATTCCAATGGACGTCAAGACCGGTCTGTTCTATCTGTTTGCCGCGGTGCTGCTGTTCGCGGCATTCCGCGTCATCACCGCACGCAATCCCGTGTACGCCGCGCTGTACCTGGTGCTGGCCTTCTTCCAGGCCTCGGCCATCTGGCTGCTGCTGCGTGCCGAGTTCCTTGCGATCGCGCTGGTGCTCGTCTACGTGGGGGCGGTGATGGTGCTGTTCCTGTTCGTCGTGATGATGCTCGACATCAACATGGACGGCTTGCGGCAGGGCTTCTGGAAGCACTTTCCGCTGGCCGCCGGCGTGGGCGCGCTCATCGCGCTCGAGATGGCCGCGGTGCTGATGGGCGGCTTCCGCCTGTCCGAGGCGCCGCGCGCGGCGACCGAGGCCGCGGCCAACAGCTCGAACACGCTCGAGCTCGGCAAGTTGCTGTATTCGGAATATCTGTATCCGCTCGAGATCGCAGCTGTGATCCTGCTCGTGGCCATCGTGGCGGCCATTGCCCTGACGCTGCGCACCCGCAAGGACAGCAAGTACGTCAACCCGGCCGACCAGGTTCGCGTCAAAGCGCGTGACCGCGTGCGCATCGTGCAGATGTCCGCCACGCGCGCAGCCGAGCCCGTGGTGGAAGCACCAGCCGCCGCCGACGCGCCTGCAGCAAAGGAAAACAAGGCATGACGCTCACGCTCGGACACTTTCTCTCGCTCGGCGCGATGCTCTTCGCGCTGTCGGTGATCGGCATCTTCCTGAACCGCAAGAACCTCATCGTGCTGCTGATGGCGATCGAGCTGATGCTGCTCGCGGTGAACATGAACTTCGTGGCGTTCTCGTACTTCCTGGGCGACATGCACGGCCAGATCTTCGTGTTCTTCATCCTGACGGTGGCGGCGGCCGAGTCGGCCATCGGCCTCGCGCTGCTGGTCCTGTTGTTCCGCAACAAGTCCAACATCAACGTCGATGAGCTCAACACGCTCAAGGGATAACGACAAGAACTCACCATGAGCGCAACCCTCTCTGCATCCACGCTGCTGGCCGTTCCGCTGGCACCCCTGGTCGGCGCGGTCCTCGCGGGCCTGTTCGGCACCAAGTTTGCCGGCAACCACATCGGCCGCAAGGTCACGCATTCGCTGACGATCCTCGGCGTGCTCGTCGCATTCGTGATCTCGGCCATGACGCTGAAGTCGGTCATCGTCGACGGCGCCCGCTTCAACGAGACCATCTACGAATGGATGATGGTCGGCGGCCTCCGGATGGAGGTCGGCTTCCTTGTCGACGGCCTCACCGCCATGATGATGTGCGTCGTGACCTTCGTGTCGCTGATGGTGCACATCTACACCATCGGCTACATGGAGGAAGACGAGGGCTACAACCGCTTCTTCGCGTACATCTCGCTCTTCACCTTCTCGATGCTGATGCTCGTCATGAGCAACAACATGCTCCAGCTGTTCTTCGGCTGGGAAGCGGTGGGCCTGGTGTCGTACCTGCTGATCGGCTTCTGGTTCAACCGGCCGACCGCGATCTTCGCGAACATGAAGGCGTTCCTGGTTAACCGCGTGGGCGACTTCGGCTTCATCCTCGGCATCGGCCTGATCGCGGCCTATGCGGGCACGCTGAACTACGGCGAAGCCTTTGCCAAGGCCGACACGCTGGCCGGCATCACCTTCCCGGGCACCGAATGGATGCTCGTGACCGTGATCTGCATCTGCCTGTTCATCGGCGCCATGGGCAAGAGCGCGCAGTTCCCGCTGCACGTGTGGCTGCCCGACTCGATGGAAGGCCCGACCCCGATCTCGGCACTGATCCACGCGGCGACCATGGTGACAGCGGGCATCTTCATGGTGGCGCGCATGTCGCCGCTGTTCGAGCTCAGCGACACGGCGCTGTCGTTCATCCTCGTGATCGGTGCCATCACCGCGCTGTTCATGGGCTTCCTGGGCATCATCCAGAACGACATCAAGCGCGTGGTCGCGTACTCCACGCTGTCGCAGCTCGGCTACATGACGGTGGCGCTCGGCGCCTCGGCGTACTCGGTGGCGGTGTTCCACCTGATGACCCACGCCTTCTTCAAGGCGCTGCTGTTCCTCGGCGCCGGCTCGGTGATCATCGGCATGCACCACAACCAGGACATCCGCTGGATGGGCGGCGTGCGCAAGTACATGCCGATCACCTGGATCACGTCGCTGCTGGGCTCGCTTGCGCTGATCGGCACGCCGCTGTTCTCGGGCTTCTACTCGAAGGACAGCATCATCGAGGCGGTGAAGGAAAGCCATCTCTGGGGCGCGCAGTTCGCGTACTGGGCGGTGCTGGCCGGCGTGTTCGTGACCGCGTTCTATTCGTTCCGCATGTACTTCCTGGTGTTCCACGGCAAGGAGCGCTACGACCAGAACCCCGATGCCCACCATGACGACCATGGTGCACACGGCGACGACGGCCATGGCCACCACGACCACAAGCCGCACGAATCGCCGATGGTGGTGTGGCTGCCGCTGGTGCTCTTGGCCATTCCGTCGGTCGTGATCGGCTACTTCACGATCGAGCCGATGCTGCACGGCGATTTCTTCAAGGACGCGATCTTCGTGGACGCCGCGAAGCACCACGCCATGAAGGAACTCGGCGAGGCCTTCCACGGCCCGATGGCGATGGCCCTGCACGGCCTGCAGACGGCGCCGTTCTGGCTGGCGCTCGCGGGTGTGGTGCTCTCGTACTACATGTACATGGTCAACCCGGCGCTGCCGGCGGCCATCAAGCGCGGCTTTGGGCCGGTCTATCGCCTGCTCGAGAACAAGTACTACCTCGACTGGATCAATGAGAACATCGTGGCGCGCGGCGCGCGCGCGCTCGGTACCGGCCTCTGGAAGGGCGGCGACCAGGCGCTGATCGACGGTGCCGTGGTCAACGGTTCCTGGAAGCTCATCGGCCGCCTCGCGGGCGTGGTGCGCTGGCTGCAGTCGGGCTTCATCTATCACTACGCCTTCGCGATGCTGCTCGGCATCTTCATCCTGATGACGTACTTCGTCTGGTTCAAACGCTGAGTCCAAGCGCTGGAGAAAAAGAAAAATGGGTTTGTTGAGCCTTGCCATCTGGGTGCCGATCGCATTCGGCACCGCGCTGCTGGCGTTCGGCCGCGACGAAAACGCCCGGGGCGTGCGCTGGGTCGCGCTCGTCGGCGCCATCGCGAGCTTCCTGGTGACCGTGCCGCTCTTCACCGGCTTCGAGAACGGCACTGCCGCCATGCAGTTCGTCGAGAAGGCGAGCTGGATCACGCGCTTCAATGTCAGCTACCACCTCGGCGTGGACGGCCTCTCGCTCTGGATGGTGCTGCTGACGTCGTTCATTACTGTCGTGGTGGTGATCTCGGCCTGGGAAGTGATCACCGAGCGCGTCAACCAGTACATGGGCGCGTTCCTGATCCTGTCGGGCCTGATGATCGGCGTGTTCTCCGCGCTCGACGGCATCCTGTTCTACGTGTTCTTCGAAGCCACGCTGATCCCGATGTACCTGATCATCGGCATCTGGGGCGGCCCGAACAAGATCTACGCGGCGTTCAAGTTCTTCCTCTACACGCTGCTCGGCTCGCTCCTGATGCTGGTGGCGCTGATCTACCTGTACAACACCTCGGGCGGCAGCTTCGACATCCTGACCTGGCACAAGCTGCCGCTGGATGGCACCGCGCAGACCTTCCTGTTCTTCGCCTTCTTCGCCGCCTTTGCCGTCAAGGTGCCGATGTGGCCGGTCCACACCTGGCTGCCCGACGTGCACGTCGAGGCGCCCACGGGCGGCTCGGCCGTGCTGGCGGCGATCATGCTGAAGCTCGGCGCCTACGGCTTCCTGCGCTTCTCGATGCCGATCGCCCCCGATGCGTCGCACGAATGGGCCTGGCTCATGATCGCGCTGTCGCTGATCGCGGTGATCTACGTTGGCCTCGTGGCGCTGGTGCAGCAGGACATGAAGAAGCTCGTGGCTTATTCGTCGATCGCGCACATGGGCTTCGTGACGCTCGGCTTCTTCATCTTCAACGAACTCGGCGTGTCGGGCGGCATCGTGCAGATGATCGCGCACGGCTTCGTGTCGGCCGCGATGTTCCTGGGCATCGGCGTGCTGTACGACCGCGTGCATTCGCGCCAGATCGCCGACTACGGCGGCGTGGTCAACACCATGCCCAGGTTCGCGGCCTTTGCGCTGCTGTTCGCCATGGCCAACTGCGGCCTGCCGGGCACGGCCGGCTTCGTGGGCGAGTGGATGGTGATCCTCGGTGCGGTCAAGTTCAACTTCTGGATCGGCCTGGCGGCCGCCACCGCACTGATCTTCGGCGCGGCCTACACCCTGTGGATGTACAAGCGCGTCTACCTCGGCCCGGTCGGCAACGACCACGTCAAGGAACTCACCGACATCAATGCCCGCGAGTTCCTGATGCTCTCGCTGCTGGCGATCGCGGTGCTGTGGATGGGCCTCTATCCGAAGCCCTTCACCGATGCGATGGACGCGTCCGTGGTCGAACTGCTGCGCCATGTCGCCGTGTCGAAACTGCCCTGATGCCACGCTGAACAAGAGAACGAGATGATTGACAAACTCAGCTGGGTCGCGATCTACCCGGAAATCGTGCTGCTGGTCATGGCCTGCATCATTTTGCTGGTCGACCTGTCGACCACGAGCCCACGCCGCACGCGCACCTATGTGCTCACGCTGCTCACGCTCGCTGTGGTGGCGGTGCTGACCGGCCTCGCGGCCAACGACGGCAAGACCGTCTACGGTTTCGGCGGCATGGTCGTGAGCGACCCCATGGGCAACTGGCTCAAGTGCTTCGCCACGCTGGCGCTGATGGTCACGCTGGTCTATGGCCGTCCGTATGCGGCCGACCGCGAGATGCTGCGCGGCGGCGAACTGTTCACCATCAGCATGTTCGCGCTGCTGGGCATGTTCGTGATGATCTCGGGCAGCAACTTCCTGCTGATCTACCTCGGCCTCGAACTGCTCACGCTGTCGAGCTATGCGCTGGTGGCGCTGCGCCGCGACAACGCGGTGGCCAGCGAGGCGGCCATGAAGTACTTCGTGCTCGGCGCGATGGCGAGCGGCTTCCTGCTCTACGGGCTTTCGATGATGTACGGCGCGACCGGCTCGCTCGACGTCAACGAGGTGTTCAAGATCATCGCGAGCGGCAAGGTCAACCACCAGGTGCTGGTGTTCGGCCTGGTGTTCATCGTGGCGGGCCTGGCGTTCAAGGTCGGCGCGGCACCGTTCCACATGTGGGTGCCCGACGTCTACCAGGGCGCGCCGACGGCCGTCACGCTGCTGATCGGTGCGGCGCCCGAGCTGGCTGCGTTCGCCATCATCATCCGCCTGCTGGTCGAGGGCCTGCTGCCGCTTGCCTTCGACTGGCAGCAGATGCTGGCCGTGCTGGCCATCGCGTCGCTCGTGATCGGCAACCTGGCCGCGATCGCGCAGACCAACCTCAAGCGCATGCTGGCCTATTCGACCATCGCGCAGATGGGCTTCATGCTGCTCGGCCTCGTGGCGGGCGTGGTCAACGGCAACACCTACAACGCGCAGTTCGCGTACAGCGCCTCGATGTTCTACATCGTGACCTACGTGCTGACGACGCTCGCGAGCTTCGGCATCATCCTGCTCTTGGCACGCGAAGGCTTCGAGAGCGAGGAGATCACCGACCTCGCGGGCCTGAACCAGCGCAGCCCGCTGTACGCTGGCGTGATGGCCGTGGCGATGTTCTCGCTCGCGGGCCTGCCGCCGCTGGTCGGCTTCTACGCCAAGCTCGCGGTGTTGCAGGCGCTGATTGCCTCGGGCCAGGCGATCTACATCGGCCTCGCGGTGTTCGCGGTGGTCATGTCGCTGATCGGTGCCTTCTACTACCTGCGCGTGGTCAAGGTCATGTACTTCGATGCGCCTGTCACCGTCAGCACCGTGTCGGCACCGCGCGACGTGCGCGTCGTGCTGTCGGCAAACGGCCTGCTGATCCTCGTGCTGGGCATCGTGCCGGGCGGCCTGATGGCGCTGTGCGCCAAGGCCATCGTGGCCACGTTGGCCAACTGATTCCGGACTGAGCACGCTCGGTGTCGCAAACCGCATCGGTCTGGGTCGTGCTGCTGGTGGCCCTGGTGGCCGCCAACCTGCCGTTCCTCAACGAACGGCTGTTCGGCGCCGTGCCGCTGGCCACGCAGCCCAAGCCGCTGGCCGTCCGCTTCGCGGAGCTGGTGGTGATGTACTTCATTGCCGGCGGCGTCGGCCTGCTGTTCGAGCGCAGGGCAGGGCAGATCGCGCCGCAGGGCTGGGAGTTCTATGTGGTGACCGGCGCGCTCTTCATCGTGCTGGCCTTCCCAGGGTTCACCTGGCGCTACTTGATGAAGCACAGGCACTGAAACTGAAGAAATGACTTCTTCTCCAATCGCCGATTCGCACCTGAGGGAAGAACGCACGGGCAGCGAGATGCTGCTCGAGGGCAACTTCCTCAAGGTCTGCCGCGACACGGTGCGCCTGCCCGACGGGCACAGCGCGACGCGCGAGTACGTGATCCATCCGGGCGCCGTCGTCGTGGTGCCGCTGCTCGACGACGGCCGGGTGGTGATGGAGCGCCAGTACCGCTATCCGGTCGAGCGCGTGATGGTCGAGTTCCCGGCCGGCAAGCTCGATGCGGGCGAGGACCCCTTCGTCTGCGGGCGCCGCGAACTGCTCGAGGAAACCGGCTACACCGCGCGCGAATGGGCCCATGCAGGCGCCATGCACCTGGCGGTGGCCTATTCCACCGAGATCATCCATATCTACTTTGCGCGCGGCCTCTCGCTCGGCGAGCGCCAGCTCGACCACGGCGAGTTTCTCGACGTGTTCACCGCCACGCCGCATGACGTGGCGCTCTGGTGCCGCGACGGCACGATCACCGATGCCAAGTCGCTCACCTGCGCGCTCTGGCTGCAGAACGTCCTTTCGGGGGCATGGGCTCTGGACTGGCAGGCCGCCCCGGAACAAGGCGGCGCGGGATAATCCGCGCATGAAGGTTCTCGATCTCCGCTGCACGCACGGCCACGGCTTCGAAGGCTGGTTCGCGTCCAATGAGGCATTCGAGTCCCAGCTCGCCGCCGGGCTGGTCGAGTGCCCGATCTGCGCCGACACAGGCATCGTCAAGCTGCTGAGCGCCCCGCGCCTCAACCTAGGCAACCCCAGGCCGCCCGAAGCGGCCTCGGCGCCGTCGAAGTCGCAGCTGCCCGCCGAGTTGCCACAGTCGCCCGAGGCGCGCTGGATGCGCGCCGTGCGCGAGGTGCTCGCCAGGACCGAGGACGTCGGCGACCGCTTTGCCGACGAGGCCCGCCGGATGCACTACGGCGAAGCCGAGGAGCGCGGCATCCGTGGCCAGGCCACGCCCGAGCAGACGGTCGCGCTGCTCGAAGAAGGCATTCCCGTGCTGCCGCTGCCGATCCCGGCCGCGCTCAAGGAAACCCTGCAGTAGTCAAACCGCCGGGCCGTCCGTTCACAGCTTTTCAGCTCGTGAACTGCAGCGCGGCCAGCCGCGCATAGACCCCGCCCTGCGCCACCAGCGCCGCATGCGTGCCCTGTTCGACGATGCCGCCGTGGTCGAGCACCACGATGCGGTCGGCGCGCTGCACTGTCGCCAGCCGGTGCGCGATCACCACCGTCGTGCGGTTTTCCATCGCCGACTCGAGCGCGGCCTGCACCATGCGCTCGCTTTCCGCGTCGAGCGCGCTCGTGGCCTCGTCGAGCAGCAGCAGGGGCGGGTTCTTGAGGATCGCGCGCGCGATCGCGATGCGCTGGCGCTGCCCTCCCGACAGTCGCACGCCACGCTCGCCGAGGAAGGTGTCGTAGCCCTCGGGCAGCGCGCTGAGGAAGTCGTGCGCGAAGGCTGCACGGGCCGCGGCATGCACCTCGTCGGCGCTCGCCTCGGGCCGGCCGTAGCGGATGTTCTCGAAGGCGCTGGCCGAGAAGATCACCGCATCCTGCGGCACCAGGCCGATGCGCGTGCGCAGGTCGGCGAGCGCGAGCCCGGCGAGCGGCGCGCCGTCGAGCAGCAGCCCGCCCGACTGCGGGTCGTAGTAGCGCAGCAGCAACTGGAACACCGTGCTCTTGCCCGCGCCGCTCGAACCCACGAGCGCCACCGTCTCGCCGGGGGCCACGTCGAGGCTGAAGTCCTTCAGCGCCGGTGTCCCGGGCCGTGAAGGGTAGTGGAAGGTCACCGCGTCGAAGCGGATCGTGCTGCCTGCGGCGGGCGTCGGCGCCATGGCCGGGCTGGGCGGCGACACGATGGCCGAGGGCGCGTGGAGCAGCTCCATGAGCCGCTCGGTGGCGCCGGCCGCACGCAGCAGGTCGCCGTAGACCTCGCCGAGCACCGCGGTGGCCGCCGCGAGGATCGCGACATACACCACCGTCTGGCCCAGGTGGCCGGCCGTGATGTCGCCGCGCAGCACCGCCTGCGTGCCCTGGTACAGGCCCCACAGCAGCGCCGCCGAAGTGGCGATGATGATGAAGGCCACGAGCACCGAACGCGCGCGCGTGCGCCGCACGGCGGTGCCGAACGCGTTCTCGGTCGAGGCGCGGAACCGATCGGCCTCGCGCGCCTCGGCCGTGTAGCTCTGCACCACGGGAATGGCATTGAGCACCTCGGCCGCGATCGCACTCGCGTCGGCCACCCGGTCCTGGCTGGCGCGCGAGAGCTTGCGCACGCGGCGACCGAACCACATGCTTGGCAGCACCACCAGCACCAGGATGCCCATCACTTGCACCATCACGTAGGGATTGGTCCAGATCAGCACCGCGAGCGCGCCCACGCCCATCACCGCATTGCGCAGCCCCATGCTGAGCGACGAGCCCACCACCGTCTGCACCAGCGTGGTGTCGGCCGTCAGGCGCGACAGGACCTCACCGGTCTGCGTGGTTTCGAAGAAGGCCGGGCTCTGGCGCAGCACGCGCTCGTAGACCGCATTGCGCAGGTCGGCCGTGACGCGCTCGCCGAGCCAGCTCACCGTATAGAACCGGGCGGCCGAGAAGAGGCCCAGCGCCACCGCCACCGCGAACAGGGCACCGAAGTGCTCGCGCAGCGCCATGGTCTGCGCGCCCTTGTCGCTGCTGACCAGGCCGCCGTCGATCAGGCTGCGCAGCGCGAGCGGAAACGCCAGCGTGGTGACCGCTGCCATGACAAGAAAGATGCCGGCGAGCGCGATCTGCACGCGGTAGGGCCGAAGAAAAGGGCCCAGGCCCGAGAGCGATCGGGGTGAGCCCTTGGCCGGCGAGGACAGGGGAGGAGATGCCATGCGGCGATTCTAACGAGCGACCTTTGCCGTCTCAAAGGTAGCCTTGACAATGATTGCCTGGGCAAGTAATATTTCGGCCATGAGCGATGCAGATACCCCGCAGGGCACCCAGGCCCCGGCTTCCAACCGCGAGCCGGCCGATTTCTATCGTCCCGAGACCTACCGGGCCGAGGACAGCATCGGCTACCTGATGCGCCGCATCGTGAGCTCGGTCGCGCAATCGGTGGAAACCGGGCTGTGCGAACCGGGCGGGCCGACCTATCCGCAATGGATGCCGCTCTACAAGCTGCACGTGGGAGCGGCCACCACGGTGGCCGAACTGGCACGCGCCTGCGAACTCGATGCGGGCGCAATGACGCGCCTGCTCGACCGTCTGGAGGCCAAGGGCCTGTGCCGCCGCGTGCGCTCGCTCGAAGACCGCCGCGTGGTCAACATCGAACTCACCGACGAAGGCCGCGCCGCCGCCAAGGAGGTGCCGCATGTGCTGTGCCGCGTGCAGAACGATGTCCTCGCGGGCTTCAGCAAGGAAGAGTGGGTGCAGCTCAAGGGCTACCTGCGCCGCGTGCTCGACAACGCACAGACCCTCTCGGCCCGTGGAGAAAAGAATGACTGAATCCTTCGTCGCGCGCGCGATGCGCCGCACCCCCGTGGTTGCCGCCGCGCTGCTCGTGGTGGCGTTGGCCGGCTGTGCCGACATGGGCGGCATCCGATCCCAGGCCACGCTGCGCGACGCCACGTCGCTCGGTATCGCCGCCGACACCCATGCCGCCGCCATGCCGGCCGTCGACAGCCACTGGTGGCGCGCCTTCGGCGATGCGCAGCTCGATGGCCTCGTCGACCGCGCGCTGGCCGGCAACCCGAACCTCCAGGTCGCCCGGGCGCGCCTCGCGCGGGCCCAGGCGTCGGCCGACATCGCCGGCGCGGCGCTGAAACCCCGGGTCGATGCCACGCTCGACCTGAAGCGCCAGAAGTTCAACAGCAACTACATCTATCCCGCGCCGCTCGGCGGCTCGACCCAGAACACCGGCCTGCTGCAGCTCGGCGCGAGCTGGGAGCTCGACTTCTTCGGCAAGCACCGCAGCGCGCTCGATGCGGCGATCGGCAGCGCCAACGCCGCGGCCGCCGAGGCCGATGCCGCGCGCGTGCTGCTGGCCAGCAACGTGGCGCGCAGCTACTTCCAGTGGGCGCGCCTGAACGAACAGCTCGGCGTGGCCCAGCGCACGCTGGCGCAGCGCGACGAGACGCTGAAGCTCGTGCGCGACCGCGTCGCCGCCGGCCTCGACACGCGGCTCGAGCTGCGCCAGAGCGAAGGCGGCCTGCCCGAGGCGCGCCAGCAGATCGAGGCGCTCAACGAGCAGATCGCGCTGCAGCAGCATGCGCTCGACGCGCTCGTGGGCCAGCCCGGCGTCACCGCGTCGCTGAAGCCGCCAATGCTCGAGGCCGTCAAGCCGATCGCGCTGCGCCCCGACATGCCTGCCGACCTGCTCGGGCGGCGCGCCGACATCGCGGCCGCGCGCTGGCGCGTCGAGGCGGCCACGAGCGACGTGGCGAACGCGCGCACCCAGTTCTATCCCAACGTCAACCTCACCGCCTTCGTCGGCTTCCAGAGCTTGGGGTTGGGCAAGCTGCTCAAGTCGGGCAGCGAGCAGTGGGGCGTTGGCCCCGCGGTCCATCTCCCGATCTTCGAGGGTGGCCAGTTGCGCGCCAACCTGCGCGGCAAGGCAGCCGACCTCGATGCCGCGATCGAGAGCTACAACGCCACCGTGCTCGACGCAGTGCGCGATGCGGCCGACCAGGTGTCGAGCGCGCAGTCGATCACGCGCCAGCAGGCCGAGCAGCGCGCCGCGCAGGCCGCGGCGGAGGGCGCCTACGAAATCGCCGTGCAGCGCTACCGCGCAGGCCTCGGCAACTACCTCAACGTGTTGACGGCAGAAACCGCTGTGCTCTCGCAGCGCCGGCTGGCGGTCGACCTCGCCGCGCGCGCACTCGACACCCAGGTCGGCCTGGCGCGTGCGCTCGGCGGCGGTTGGCAGGCGCCTTCCATCGCGACCGCCGCCGCGCCGTCGCCAGGGGCCGCACCGAACTGAGCGCGCCGTCGACCAACTTCGGAAAGAACTTCATCACCATGAACGACAACAACACACCGACGCCCGCTGCACCCGCAGCCTCCCTCGCGACCGAAGCCCCGGCCGGCAACGGCAAGCGCCGCCGCGCACTGACTGCACTCGCGGCCGTGGTGATCGTGGCCGGCAGCGGCTGGGGCCTCTACGAATGGCTGGTCGCCAGCCACTACGAAGAGACCGATAACGCCTACGTGCAAGGCCACGTGATCCAGATCACGCCGCAGATCGGCGGCACCGTCATGGCCATCAACGCCGACGACACCGACTTCGTGAAGGCCGGCCAGCCGCTGGTGCAGCTCGACCCCGCCGATGCGAAGGTCGCGCTCGAGCAGGCCGAGGCCGCGCTGGCGCAGGCCGTGCGCCAGGTGCGCACGCTCTATGCCAACAACGGCTCGCTGGCGGCGCAGGTGTCGCTGCGCCAAGCCGACATCGCCAAGGCGCAGAGCGACGTCGCCAAGGCCCAGGACGACCTGCAGCGCCGCCGCTCGCTCACGGGCAATGGCGCGGTCTCGAAGGAAGAACTCAACCATGCCGAGACGCAACTCGCCAACGCGAAGAGCGCGCTGGCGGCGGCGCAGGCCGGCGTGCTCGCCGCGCGCGAGCAGCTCGCGAGCAACCAGTCGCTGACCGAGGGCACCACGGTGGCCGAGCATCCGAGCGTGCTGGCTGCCGCCGCCAAGGTGCGTGAGGCCTACCTCGCGACGCAACGCGTCGCGATGCCCGCGCCGGTCGACGGCTACGTCGCGCGCCGCACGGTGCAGCTCGGCCAGCGCGTGGCGGCCGGCACGCCGATGATGTCGATCGTGCCGCTCAACCAGCTCTGGGTCGATGCCAACTTCAAGGAAGTGCAGCTGCGCAACATCCGCATCGACCAGCCCGTGAAGCTTACGGCCGACGTCTACGGCAAGAAGGTCGAATACACCGGCCGTGTGGCGGGCCTGGGCGTGGGCACGGGCAGCGCGTTCGCGTTGCTGCCGGCGCAGAACGCGACCGGCAACTGGATCAAGGTGGTGCAGCGCGTGCCGGTGCGCATTGCGCTCGACCCCGCGCAGCTCAAGGCCAACCCGCTGCGCATCGGCCTGTCGATGCTGGCCGAGGTCGACATCACGCAAAAGGACGGCAAGATGCTGGCCGATGCGCCGCGCACCACGCCGCTCTCGCAGACGCAGGTCTACAGCCGGCTCGACCACGGCGCCGATGCCGAGGTGGACCGCATCATCGCGGCCAACCTCGGACGCGGAGCGGCGGCCGGCCATGCCGCGAAGCCGGCCGCCGGCACGAAGCAACAGCAGCTCGCCTCTCAATCGCATCCCGGCTGATCGCCGCCGGACCCCGAGGCAAAGCCCATGGCCACTGCTGCTGCTCCCGCCTACGTCGCGCATCCGCCGCTCGAGGGCGCCGCCCGCGTCTGGGGCACGATCGCGCTGTCGGCCGCGACCTTCATGAACGTGCTCGATTCGTCGATCGCGAACGTGTCGCTGCCGGCCATCTCGGGTGACCTGGGCGTGAGCACCACGCAAGGCACCTGGGTCATCACCAGCTTCGCGGTGGCCAACGCCATTGCGGTGCCGCTCACGGGGTTCATGACCCAGCGCTTCGGCCAGGTGCGGCTCTTCATGGCGAGCGTGATCCTCTTCATGATCAGCTCGCTCCTGTGCGGCCTGGCACCGAACATGACCATGCTGATTGCGTTCCGCGCGCTGCAGGGCTTCGTCGCGGGGCCGATGATCCCGCTGTCGCAGACGCTGCTGCTGTCGAGCTATCCGCGCGCCAAGGCCGGGCTCGCGATGGCGATGTGGTCGATGACCACGCTGGTCGCGCCGGTGATGGGGCCGCTGCTCGGTGGCTGGATCACCGACAACATCTCGTGGCCGTGGATCTTCTACATCAACATCCCGGTCGGCATCGTCGCGGCGGTCATCACCTGGGCGCTCTACCGCAAGCGCGATAGCGGCACGCACAAGGTGCCGATCGATGCCATCGGCCTCGCGCTGCTGGTGCTCTGGGTCGGTGCGATGCAGCTGATGCTCGACAAGGGCAAGGAGCTCGACTGGTTCCACTCGCCCGAAATCATTGCGATGGCGGTGATCTCCGTGGTCGGCTTCGCGTTCTTCCTGATCTGGGAGCTGACCGACAAGCACCCGGTGGTCGACCTTTCGCTCTTCAAGCGGCGCAACTTCTGGTCGGGCGCGGTGGCCACGGCGGTGGCCTACGGTCTGTTCTTCGGCAACGTGGTGCTGCTGCCGCTGTGGTTGCAGCAGTGGATGGGCTACACCGCGACGCAGGCCGGCATGATCATGGCGCCCGTAGGGCTGCTCGCAATCTTCTTCTCGCCGCTGGTCGGGCTCACGGTGTCGAAGATCGATCCGCGGCAGTACGCAACCTTCTCGTTCCTGATCTTTGCGCTGGTGCTCTGGATGCGCTCGAACTTCAACACGCAGGCCGACTTCGTGACGATCATCATCCCGACGGTCATCCAGGGCATTGCGATGGCGTTCTTCTTCATCCCGCTGGTGACCATCACGCTGTCGGGCCTCACGCCGGACCGCATACCGGCCGCCTCGGGGCTGTCGAACTTCCTGCGCATCACCGCGGGCGCGATGGGCACCTCGATCACCACCACGCTGTGGGAGAACCGTGCGGCGCTGCACCACGCGCAGCTTGCCGAGTCGGTGAACCAGGGCAATGCCGCGGCGACCAGCGCAATGTCGGGCCTGGCGAGCAGCGGGCTCAGCAGCGACCAGGTGCTGGCCCAGATCAACCGCGTGGTCGACCAGCAGGCCTTCATGCTGGCCACGAACGACATCTTTTATGCGTCGGCGCTGCTGTTCCTGCTCCTGATCCCGCTCGTGTGGCTCGCGAAGCCGCAGCGCGGCGGTGCCGGCGGCGACGCCGCGGCCGGCGCGCACTGAGCGCGCAGCGCGCGCCGGGCGCGCTGCCAATGTCGTTGCGGCGACAGTCGCCTGCGGGCAGCCGCGAGGTTGCACCGCAGCATAGGCATTTGCCCCAGTATGCAATCACGGGGCGCCCCTCAACAATCGGTCCGCGTTCGACAGTGGCGCGACAAGATGGACCGCATGACTTTTCTATCCTTTCTGAACCCGGGCGACTTCGCGAGATGAGCGACGTCATCCTAGAAACGCGCCAGCTCACCAAGGAGTTCAAGGGGTTCACCGCGGTCAGCAAGGTCGACCTCTCGGTGGTGCGCGGCTCCATCCATGCGCTCATCGGCCCGAACGGCGCCGGCAAGACCACCTGCTTCAACCTGCTCACCAAGTTTCTCGAACCCACGAGCGGCACCATCCTGTTCAACGGCAACGACATCACCGGCGAGCGGCCGGCGCAGATCGCGCGGCGCGGCATCATCCGCTCGTTCCAGATCTCGGCGGTGTTCCCGCACCTCACCTTGCGCGAGAACGTGCGCCTCGGGCTGCAGCGCGCGCTCGGCACCTCGTACCATTTCTGGAAGAGCGAGAAGACGCTCGCGCCGCTCGATGCGCGCGCGCTCGAGCTGCTGGCCGAGGTCGGCCTCGCCGAGCAGGCCGACGAACTCACGGTGAACCTGCCCTACGGACACAAGCGTGCGCTCGAGATCGCCACCACGCTCGCGATGGATCCCGAGCTGATGCTGCTGGACGAACCCACGCAGGGCATGGGCCATGAAGACGTGCACCGCGTGGCCGAACTCATCAAGCGCGTGTCGGCAGGGCGCACCATCCTCATGGTCGAACACAACATGAGCGTGGTCTCGACCATCGCCGATACCATCACCGTGCTCCAGCGCGGCGCCGTGCTGGCCGAAGGCCCGTATGCCGAAGTCTCGAAGAACCCGCAGGTGATGGAGGCCTACATGGGCACCACCGACGGCCAGCTGCAGGGAGCCCACTGATGGCCGCGCCCGCACTCGAGATCAAGGGCCTGAACGCCTGGTACGGCGAATCGCACGTGCTGCACGGCGTCGACATGGTGGTGCAGCCCGGCGAGGTCGTCACCCTGCTCGGGCGCAACGGCGCCGGGCGCACCAGCACGCTGCGCGCGATCCTTGGCCTGACCGGCACGCGCAAGGGCAGCATCCAGGTCAATGGCGTGCAGACCATCGGCATGGCCACGCACCGCATCGCGCACCTCGGCATCGGCTATTGCCCCGAGGAGCGCGGCATCTTCGCGAGCCTCTCGGCCGAGGAGAACCTGCTTTTGCCGCCTCCGCTCAAGAGCGCCAAGGGCGCGGGGCAGGGCATGTCGGTGGCCGAGATCTACGAGATGTTCCCGAACCTCGCCGAGCGGCGCCACAGCCCCGGCACCCGGCTCTCGGGCGGCGAGCAGCAGATGCTCGCGGTGGCGCGCATCCTGCGCACCGGCGCCCGGCTGCTGCTGCTCGACGAGATCTCCGAAGGCCTCGCGCCGGTGATCGTGCAGGCCCTCGCCCGCATGATCCAGACGCTGCGCGGCAAGGGCTACACCATCGTGATGGTGGAGCAGAACTTCCGCTTCGCCGCGCCGCTGGCCGACCGCTTCTACGTGATGGAGCACGGCCGCATGGTCGAGGCTTTCAGTGCCCGCGAACTCGACGCGAAGATGCCCGTGCTCGGCGAGCTGCTCGGCGTCTAGGCTTTCCCCGATTTTTCCAAGGAGACATTCCATGAACTCGAAATTCCTGATTCCATCGCTGGTGGCGGTTGCCGTGCTCGCGGCCTGCGGCAAGAAGGAAGAGCCCGCGCCGGCGCCCGCACCTGCGGCGCCGACGGCACCCGCCCCGGCTGCGGCCCCTGCACCTGCCGCCGCACCCACCGCGGACGCACCATCGCCCAACAAGGTCACGATCGGCTACATCAGCGATCTCTCGGGCCTCTACGCCGACCTCGAAGGCAAGGGCGGCGCCACGGCCATCCAGATGGCCATCGACGACATGGGCGGCAAGGTGCTCGGCCAACCCGTCGAGGTGCTGTCCGTCGACCACCAGAACAAGCCCGACATCGCGGCCTCGAAGGCGCGCGAATGGATCGACACCGCCGGCGCCACGATGATCTTCGCGGGCACCAATTCGGGTGTGGCACTGGCGACCGCCAAGGTCGCGCAGGAAAAGAAGCGTGTGTTCTTCACCAACGGCGCCGCCACCTCGGCGCTGACCAATGCGCAGTGCAGCCCCTACACCGTGCACTACGCCTACGACACCGTGGCGCTCGCCAAGAGCACCGGCGGCGCGGTGGTCGACACCGGCGGCAAGAGCTGGTTCTTTCTGACGGCCGACTACGCCTTCGGCCATGCGCTCGAAGCCGACACCTCCAAGGTCGTCAAGGCCAAGGGCGGCACGGTGGTAGGCACGGTCCGCGCGCCGCTCAATGCGTCCGACTTCTCCTCGTTCCTGCTGCAGGCGCAGAACTCCAAGGCCCAGGTGCTGGGGCTCGCCAACGCCGGCGGCGACTTCGTCAATTCGATGAAGGCCTCGAAGGAGTTCGGCATCGACAAGACCATGAAGCTCGCGGGCCTGCTGGTGTTCCTGACCGACGTGAAGAGCCTCGGCCTCGAGGCCACGCAGGGCCTGCTGCACACCACCAGCTGGTACTGGGACGCCGATGACGCCTCGCGCAAGTGGGCGGCCCGCTACGAGGAAAAGACCGGCAACAAGCCTTCGGACATCCAGGCCGCCGACTACTCGGCCACCATGGCCTACCTCAAGGCCGTCGAGGCGGTGCAGACCACCGACGCCGACAAGGTCATGGAGCAGCTCAAGAAGACGCCGATCGACGACTTCTACGCCAAGGGCGTGATCCGTCCCGACGGCCGCATGGTGCACGACATGCTGCTGGCCGAGGTCAAGAAGCCTTCGGAGTCGAAAGGCCCGTGGGACCTGCTGAAGATCGTCAAGAAGGTGCCGGGCGACGAGGTCTACACGACCAAGGAAGAAAGCACCTGCGCCCTCTGGAAGTAAACCTGCTGTCCCGCGCGAAACCGCTGCCGCCACTCCGAACCCAGTTGCCACGATGAATATTTCCATGCCCGCCCTGTTGAGCCAGCTCCTGCTGGGGCTGGTCAACGGGTCGTTCTACGCGATCCTGAGCCTGGGGTTGGCGGTGATCTTCGGCCTGCTCAACGTCATCAACTTCGCACACGGTGCGCTGTTCATGATGGGGGCGGTGCTGTCGTGGATGGCGATGACGTACTTCAACGTCAACTACTGGGTCATGCTGGTGGCAGCGCCGCTCATCGTCGGCGTCTTCGGCATGCTGATCGAGCGGCTGCTGCTGCGCTGGATCTACAAGCTCGACCACCTCTACGGCCTGCTGCTCACGCTCGGCCTCACGCTGCTCATCGAGGGCGGCTTCCGGTCGGTGTACGGCGTGTCCGGCCTGGCCTACAGCCCGCCCGCGGCGCTCAGCGGCGGCACCAACCTGGGCTTCATGTTCCTGCCGAACTACCGCGCCTGGGTGGTCGTCGCGTCGCTCGTGGTGTGCTTCGCCACCTGGTATGCGATCGAGAAGACCCGGCTCGGCGCCTACCTGCGTGCCGGCACCGAGAACCCGCGGCTGGTCGAGGCCTTCGGTGTCAACGTGCCGCTGATGGTCACGCTGACCTACGGGTTCGGGGTGGCGCTCGCGGCCTTTGCCGGCGTGCTCGCCGCACCGGTCATCCAGATCTCGCCCCTCATGGGCCAGAACCTCATCATCATCGTGTTCGCGGTGGTGGTCATCGGCGGCATGGGCTCGATCATGGGCGCCATCATCACGGGCCTTTCGCTCGGCGTCATCGAGGGGTTCACCAAGGTGTTCTATCCCGAGGCTTCATCCACCGTGGTCTTCGCGATCATGGTCGTGGTGCTGCTGATCCGCCCGGCCGGCCTGTTCGGCAGCGAGAAGTGAACGGGCGCCAAGACATGAAGAAGATCTCCCTCGCCGTCTACGCACTGCTCCTGGTGGCGCTGATCGCCGCACCGTTCATCGGTTTCTATCCGGTGTTCGTGATGAAGGTGCTGTGCTTCGCGCTGTTTGCCTGCGCGTTCAACCTGCTGCTCGGCTACACCGGGATGCTGTCGTTCGGCCACGCCGCCTTCCTGGGCGGGGCCGCCTACCTCACGGGCCATGCGCTCAAGGTCTGGCACCTCACGCCCGAACTGGGCCTGCTCGCGGGCACGGCGGCCGGCGCGCTGCTGGGGCTGGTGTTCGGCTGGCTGGCCATTCGCCGCCAGGGCATCTACTTCTCGATGATCACGCTGGCGCTCGCGCAGATGATCTTCTTCGTTGCGCTGCAGGCGCGCTTCACCGGCGGCGAGGACGGCCTGCAGTCGGTGCCGCGCGGCAAGCTCTTCGGCCTGATCGACCTGCGTGACGACCTCACGATGTACTACGTCGCGCTGGTGATCGTGGTGGCGGCCTTCCTGCTGATCGCGCGCACCGTGCACTCCCCGTTCGGGCAGGTGCTCAAGGGCATCAAGGAAAACGAGCCGCGCGCCATCTCGCTCGGCTACGACGTCAACCGCTTCAAGCTGCTGGCCTTCGTGATCTCGGCCGCGCTGTCGGGGCTGGCGGGTTCGCTCAAGACGCTGGTGCTCGGCTTCGCGTCGCTCAGCGACGTGCATTGGACCGCCTCGGGCCACGTGATCCTCATGACGCTGGTCGGCGGGCTCGGCACGCTGTCGGGGCCGCTGGTGGGCTCGGCCGTCGTGGTGCTGCTCGAGAACAAGGTCGGCGACTTCGGCGTCTTCATGGCGAACCTGACGGGCATCAACTGGTTCAACACCCTCGGCGAGTCGGTCACCATGGTCACGGGCCTGATCTTCGTGATCTGCGTGCTGGCGTTCCGCAAGGGCATCATGGGCGAGATCATCGCCTTCGTCGACCGGCGGCGCGGCAAGCGAACCTGAAGCGAAAGAAGGCGGACCCGGTCCGCCTTCTTCGTTTTAAGGCCGGGCTCCGCCCGATGCTCAGGGCAGCGCCGTGATGCGGTTCGTCGCAGGCGGAACGAGCGTGCCGCTTGCCTTGATGTAGGCCTCCAACGCATCCACGTCCTGGTCGCCGCCGAGCGTGTCGGTTCCCTGGTTGAAGACCGTGAAGTTGTCGCCGCCCGTGGCCAGGAAGCTGTTCATCGTGACGCGGTAGCTCGTGGCGTCGCCCATCGCGGTGCCGTTGAGCGCCATGTTCGAGATGCGCGAGCCGGCCGGTGCCGACAGGCTGTAGCTGTAGCGGAGGCTGTGCGAGGGCAGCAGCACCCGAGGGGCGGCGACCGTGTTGCTGCCGCTGTTGAACTGCTGCTCGAGCAGGGCCTTGATCTGCGCGCCGGTCATCGTCTTCACCACCAGGCTGTTGCCGAAGGGCTGCACGCTGAAGATCTGGCCATAGGTCACGTTGCCCTTGTCGTCGGGTACGAGGTCGGCCCGCACGCCGCCCGGGTTCATGAAGGCGATCTGCGCGCCGCCCTTGTCGCTGGCGCGGGTCGCGGCGAGCTGTGCGTCGGCAATCAGGTTGCCGAGCACGCTTTCGCGCGACGGGGCCTGCGTGCGCGTGGCCGCCCCCGAGAGCGAGCCCACCACGCGTTGCACCAGCGGCGCGGCGACCGAGAGGTACTGGCTGACGAGCGCCGCCACCTCCTGGTTCTTGCCGAACACCGGGTACTGGTCGGTCAGCGCGATGGTGGTGGCGCCGCTGGTGAAGGCCTCGCCCTGGACGATCACGTTGTCGGCCGATTTGGCCGAGACCTTGCGGGTGCGCGTGTCGATCGTCAGGTTGATGTCGGTCAGCAGCGTGCCGTACTGGCCGGCGCTCGTCAGCAGGAAGGGCCGGGCCGGATTCGACTTGCCGTAGTCGCAGACGTAGGAGCGGTGCGTGTGGCCCGAGATCACCACGTCCACCGCCGGGTCGAGCTTGTCGAGGATCGGCAGGATGTCGCCGCTGAGGCCGGTGCAGCTCTTGTCGTTGTAGCCGACCGTGGTCGTGGCGCCTTCGTGGACCACGACGACGATGGCGTCGGCGCCCTCGGCCTTGAGCTGCGGGATCAGCGCATTGGCGGTGTCCGCCTCGTCCTTGAAACTCAAGCCTGCCACGCCGGCCGGCGTCACGATGCTCGGCGTGTTCTTCAGCGTCATGCCGATGAAGGCCACCTTCACGGTGGCACCGTCCTTCGTGAAGGTCTTCATGCCGGTGGCGGGGAACAGCGTGTTGCCGTCGGTCTTGACGGTGTTGGCCGCCAGGAAGCCGAAGTTCGCGCCCGGGAAGGATTTGTTGACCCGGCAGGGCTCCAGCGGCGTGTGCTTGTCGCAGCCGCCGTTCTTCATGCGCATCAGTTCGTTCTGGCCTTTGTCGAACTCGTGGTTGCCGACCGCGTTGAAGTCGATCTTCATCGCGTTCACCGCCTCGATCGTGGGCTCGTCGAGGAACAGCGCCGACACCAGCGGCGAGGCGCCGATCATGTCCCCGGCCGAAACCACCGCGTGGTTCTCGTTCCTGGCCTTGAGCGACGCGATGGCCGAGGCGAGGTAGGCGGCGCCGCCCGCGGGCACCGGGACCGTGCCGCCACCGCTGGCCGGCGCGGTGATCGAAACCCGCGGCGGCTCGAGGTTGCCGTGCAGGTCATTGAAAGCAATGATCTTCACGTCGACGCTGCCGGGTGGTGCCGGCGCGGGGGCGGGCGCCGGTGGCGGGAAGAACGGGATGAATGCGTTCGAGCCGCCGCCGCTGCCGCCGCAGGCCGCCAGCGTGGCCAGGACCGCGCCGGCCGCGGCGAGATGTTTGATCGATGCGTGCACGAGCCTCTCCTCGGTGAATGGACTGGTCGCATGCTGGCCGCGGCAGATGACGTCGGCGTGACCGGCTGCCGCGCCCACGGCGTCTCAGGGCAGGTCGATCAGCCGCACCGGCAGGTCGGGGCCGAAGGCCCGCTGCAGCAGTTCGCGCGCGGGCGCGCTGTGCGCAGGGTCCGGGCGTGGCAGGGCCAGCGATCCCTCGGCGGCGCGGCGCTGCAGGTGCCAGCCTTCCTGGCCGAGGCGGATCAGTTGCGCGAGCGCCGCGGCGTCGGCCACGGGCAGGGCGTCGGGCCGGATGTCGAGCCAGTCGACCACCTGGCCGGACTCGCCGCCGAGCCGCGCGGTCGCACCTTCCACCAGCGCCTGCTGCGTGGCTGCGTCGCGCACCGCGCCCTGCAGCACGATGCCGTGGCCGTGCCAGCGGATCTCGAGCGCGGCACCGCCCGGGGGTGCCGCGGGCGGCAGGCGCGCGGCCAGCCATGCGGCGCCCGCAGCGGCTGTCAGCAGCACTGCGAGCACGGCGATCCATCGTCTTCTCATCGGCAAGGCAGGTTCATCGTTCGAGTTCAAGCGCGCGGCATGACGGCCTGATGACGACCTCGGGGCGGGGCTTCAGAGCCGCAGCGGTGCGGCGTAGCCCGTCATCTCGAGGTAGCCGCGGCCGATGCGGCGGCCCTGCGCGTCGCGCAGGTCGCTCAGGCCTTCCCAGTACACGCCGCCGGTCGAGCCGCGGCTGTCGAGCTCCTGGTCGTCGAGCAGCGCATGCACCTCGAACTCGCCCGCCGGCGTGCCCACGCGCCACTGCGTCGGGTAGCGGGCCTGGGTGCGTGGGCTGGTCCAGGCACGGCCGGCCTCGAAGTGCACCTCCTCGTGGCCGAAGATGCGCAGAGCACCGTCGCGCGTGCGGAACGATCCGCCCGCCCACAAGGCGCTGCCGTCGCGCCGGCGCAGGTGAAAGGCGGTGAGCGCACTGCCGTCGTCGAGGTTCATGCCGGTCCAGTCCCAGCCGACGGCCTCGGGGTGCAGCAGCGCCTCGCTCCATTCGTGGTCGAGCCAGGCGCTGCCCGCGACATCGAACGGCGCCTGCCCCTGCAGCGCGATGTGCCCGCGCGCCTGCAACTGCGGTTCGCTGTAGTAGTAGCTCGCCTGGGCTTCCTCGGGGCCCTTGCGCGAGAGGCCGGCGTTGCCTTGCAGCAGCAGCGGCTGCGTCGGCGAGAAACGCAGGTCGAGCGAGAACCCGGCGGCCGGAATGCGCGCCGCGTAGCTGCCGTCGCTTCCGCGCACCAGCGACCAGTCGCGCAGGCGCAGGTCGGTGTCGTGCTCGCTGGCCGACGCAACACCCTGGCCCGCACGCGCGATGCGCTGGTCGTGGCGCAGCGCGCCGGCCTCGAGGTCGGTGATGGCGGCATGCGCGAACACCAGCTGCTTGGCTGCGAAGGCCGAGCGCAACTGCTGCGTGGCGTCGACGCGCGAGCGGAAGAAGGTCACTTGAAAGCCGAAGGTGCGCCCGGCCGGCGTCGTCGCGTGGCCGGTGATGTACCACCACTCGGTTCGCAACTCGGGATGGCTGCCGAAGTCGCGCGGGAACTGCAGGGTGCGTGCGGGCAAGGCCCAGCCCGCGGGCGCGGCGGCCAGCGCCGCCAGCAGCAGGCTGCGCCGCGAGAGTGCGAGGGGCGCCCGCGCCGGCATCAGCCTCTCACAAGTTCGTCGATGCGCTGCCGCGCGGGAGCGATGTCGCCGAATGCGTCGCGCACCCAGCCAGCGTCGTGGTAGCTCGGCAGGTAGCGCTCACCCGCATCGCACAGCAGCGAGAGGATCGATCCCTGGCGGCCCGCCGCACGCATCTCGTGCGCGATCGCGAGCATGCCCGCGAAGTTGGTGCCGGTGGAAGGCCCGACCTTGCGCCCGAGCAGCGCCGAGAGCGCATGCATCGCGGCCACCGAGTCGAGGTTCGGCACCTCGATCATGCGGTCGACCAGCGTGCGGATGAAGCTGGGTTCCACGCGGGGCCGGCCGATGCCTTCGATGCGCGAGCCCGTCGCCGTGAGCGCGGCGTCGCCGCTCTGGTGATAGGCCGAGAAGACCGAGCCCTCGGGGTCGGGCACGCAGAGCTGCGTGTCGTGGCAGCAGTAGCGCACGTAGCGGCCGATGGTGGCGCTGGTGCCGCCGGTGCCCGCGCCGACCACGATCCAGGCCGGCACCGGATGCCGCTCGCGCGCCATCTGCCGGAACATGCTCTCGGCGATGTTGTTGTTGCCGCGCCAGTCGGTCGCGCGCTCGGCATTCGTGAACTGGTCCATGTAGTGGCCGCCGGTCTGTTCGGCCAGCGCGCGGGCCTCGTCGTAGACCTCGGCCGCATGGTCGACGAAGTGGCAGCGCGCGCCGTAGAAGGCGATCTGCGCGATCTTCTCGGGCGAGGTGCTGCGCGGCATCACCGCGATGAACGGCAGGCCGAGCAGCCGTGCGAAGTACGCTTCGCTGACCGCCGTGGAGCCGCTCGAGGCCTCGACCACCGTCGTGCCTTCGCGCACCCATCCGTTGCACAGCGCATACAGGAAGAGCGAGCGTGCGAGCCGGTGCTTGAGGCTACCGGTCGGATGCGTCGATTCGTCCTTCAGGTAGAGGTCGATGCCGGCCCCGGCGAGCGTGGGCAGGGGCAGCGGGATCAGGTGCGTGTCGGCGCTGCGCTGGTAGTCGGCCTCGATGCGGCGCATCGCAGCGTCGCGCCATGCGGTGCGGGGCGATGAAGAAGCAAGGGACGAAGAAGGAGAGGGGGTGTGCGGCTGCTGCATGGAAGAGGCAGTCTACAAGCCATGCGCCAGAGGCCGCCTACCAGTCTTCCTTCACCGCCAGCACCGCGTCGCTGCCCGCGGCGGCGCGGCCCGCGAGCCAGGCCGTGACGGTGCCGGCGGCCACCACCGCCGCGCACAGCGCCGCGAGGCGCCCCCAAGGGACCAGCAGGTCCATGGTCCAGTGGAAGCTCTGCGGATTGACCACCTTCACGAGGACCAGCGAGACTGCGAGCCCGAGGCCCAGCCCCGCCACCGCGCCGATCGCGGTCCAGGCCGCACCTTCGCCTGCCACCACGGCCAGCACCTGCCGCCGCGTGAAGCCCAGGTGCGCGAGCAGGCCGAACTCCTTGCGCCGCGCCAGCACCTGGGCGCTGAAGCTCGCGGCGATGCCGAACAGGCCGATCGCGATGGCCACCGCCTGCAACCAGTAGGTCACGGCGAAGCTGCGGTCGAAGATGCGCAGCGACGTGGCGCGGATCTGGCCGACCGACGAGATCTCGATGCCGGTGTCGGGCGCCGCGCCATGGCGTGAAGCCAGGTCGCGGACCGCCGCCTGCACCGCGGCTTCCGAAGCGCCCGGCACGAGCCACAGCGACACGTCGCTGACCTCTCGCTCGCCGGTGAGCCGCTCAAAATCGCGCGCATCCATCGCGATCGCGCCGAACTGGCGCGCATAGTCGCGCCACACGCCCGCCACGAAGAACGGCTGCGGCGCCGTTCGGCCCGCACGGCCCAGCGCCGAAGCGAGCGGCGCGTACGGCGCGCCGGGCTTCGCGCCATGCAGCTCGACCATCGGCTCGCTCACGTAGATGCCGATCTGCCCGGGCGGTACCGGCAGTGCCGGCCCGGTGAGCGGCAGCGCCTGCGCCGCGCCGCCTTCGAGGCTGCGCGAGATCAGCGTGACCGCGGGCTGCGCGGGATCGAGCTGCAGCGCTCGGGTGCGCAGCGTGCCGGTGCGCGCCACGCCCGGCAATTGGCCGAGCGCCTGCACGAAGGCCGGCGAGAAGGCCGCGGTGTCGCCGCCGCCGCTGCCCGATGCGGCGCGCAGGTACAGGTCGGCCGGCAGCACGACGTCGAGCCATTGGGTCACCGAATCGCGGAAGCTCGCGACCATCACCGTGAGCGCGACCGCGAGGCTCAGGCTCGCGACCACGCCGCTCACGGCCACCGCCGCGGTGCCGCGCATGCGGCGCGCGCGCTCGATGGCCAGCATCGGCAGCAACCGGCGCGCGAACATCGGCGCCATCCGGTCATAGAGCAGCGCGACGAACCAGGGCAGGGCAGTGATGCCGCCCACCAGCAGGCAACCCACCGACACATAGGCCGCCACCGGAATGCCACCGATCGCAGGCAGGTTGGCCAGCAGCGCGCCCGCAACCACCAGGCCGAGCGCGAGCCAGTGGCTGTTGCCCTGCGTGGGCGCGGCGCCCAGGCCCTTGAGCGTCTGCGCCTCGGGCAGCGCCTGCGCCGCGCGCGCGGGCCACCAGCCGCCGGCCAGCGCCGCGAGCACGCCGAGCGCGCCGTACAGCAGCGCCGCGCCGCCGTTCCAATGCAGCGTCGGCGCCACGCCTTCGAAGTACCCGCCGCCGAGGTCGCCGCCGAGAACCCGCAGCGCGAAGGCCGCGAGCGCGGTGCCCAGTGCGAGGCCGGCCACGCTGCCGACCAGACCCAGCACCAGCGATTCCGCCAGCACCAGGCGCAGCCGCTCGCGCGGCGTGAGGCCCAGCACGCCGAGCAGCGCGAACTGCTGCGCGCGCTTGGCAACGCTGAGCGCCAGCACCGAGAACACCAGGAACGCGCCCGTGAACAGCGCCACCAGCGCCAGCACGGTGAGGTTGACGCGGTAGGCGCGCGAAAGGTTGCTCACGCGCTCGGCCGCATCGCCCGGCTCGGCGAACTGCAGGCCCGCGGGCCAGCCTGCCCCGCTCGGCGTTTGGGCGAGCGAGGCGGTGAACGAAGCCTGGTCGGTACCCGGCGCGAGCCGCAGGTCGATGCGGCTGAGCTGGCCGAGGCGGTCGAACAGGTCCTGCGCGGCCCCGATGTCCATCACCGCGATCGCGGCGCCGCCGGCCGCGACGTGGCCTGCGACCTCGAGCGTGCGCCAGGCGCCCCCGCCGCTGCGCAGCCGCACGGTCTCGGTGCCGCCCTCGGCGGCCTCGGGCGCGAGCCCCAGCGCACGGCGCGCCGCGGCGTTGAGGAACACATGGCCCGGCGCCAGCATCGCGAAGCGCGACGCATTCTGGCGCGGCTGCGGCATCAGCGCCGGCGCGATGGTGGGGAGTGCCAGCGCGTCGATGCCGATCACGCGCAGCGGCACCTGGCGCTCGTCGCCCGCGAGCGCAAGGCCCTGGATCTCGAGCACGGGGCTCGCGAGCACCACCTGCGGATGCCGCGCCAGCGTGGAGAACACGGCCTCGTCGAACCGGCCCTGCACCGCGCGCACTTCGAGGTCGGGCTGGCCGTTGACCGAACGCACCGCGCTGGAGAATTCGTCGAGCGCCGAGGCATTGATGAGCTGCACCGAGAACGCGAGCGCCACGCCGAGCATCACCGCGAGCACCGCGGCCGCATTGCGCCAGGGGTGATGGCGAAGTTCCTGCCATGAGAAGGTGGTGAGCAAGGCGCGCATGGGGCCATTGTGGCGGGCCGACCGGCGCACCGAGCGCGTGGCACCATGCGGCACCTGTCCATGTCCGGGAATCGACGATGAGCTTTCTCTCCGCGCACCGCCGCATGCTGGCTGCGCTGCTGGCCGCACTGCCGTGGCTGGTTGCCACCGGCGCCGCCGCGCAGTTGGCGCCGTCCGTCGCCGATGCGGGCGCGGCGCCGCTGTCGCTCGCGAGCGACCCGGCCCTGATCGCGCGCACCGCGCTGGGCGGCGAGCGCGGCACGGTCGTGGTCGGGCTGCTGCGCGGCGGGGAGGCGCGCTACGGCGGCGCCCACAACCCCGCGCTACAGGACGGCCCGCGCCGGGTGCCGGCCGACGGCGCGGAGCAGCCGATGTTCGAGATCGGCTCGGTCACCAAGGTCTTCACCGGCCTGCTGCTCGCACAGGCCGTCGAGCGCGGCGACCTCCGGCTCGACGACGACCTGGGCCGGCTGCTCGCTGACAAGGTCGCGTCGCTGCCGCCGGCCGTGGCTTCGATCACGCTGCGCCAGTTGGTGACGCACACCGGCTGCATGCCGGTGATGGCCGACGGCGTGGCACGCGGCCCGGCGCTCGCGTCGCAGATGCGTGCGCTCGAACGCCAGGCGCTCTACGAGTCGCTGGCCCGCATCACGCTCACCGGTCCGGCGCCGCCCTGCGCGGGCAGCTACAGCAACCTCGGCATGGCGCTGGTCGGCCAGCTGGTGGCCGAGCGCTACCAGACCACCTGGGGCGAGCTGGTGCGCGCGCGCATCACCGAGCCGCTGGGCATGAACGACACCGTGGTGCTGCTCGGCGCCAAGGCTTCGCGCATGGCGCCCGCGTTCGCGGGCGACCGGCAGCGGTCGCTGCTCGACATGAAGGCCTATGCGCCGGTGGCCGCACTGCGCTCCACCGCGGCCGACATGCTGCGCTTCAGCCGCGCGATCCTGGCCGGCGCGCGCGGCCCGCTGGGCCCGGCCGCCGAGCGCCTGCTCACGCCGCTGGCGCGCTACGAGGGTGCGGAGATCGGCTACGCGGTGATGGTGCGCGGACGCGAGGGCGAGCGCCGCACCTACTACCACGCGGGCGTAACCGAGGGCTACCGCACGCTGTGGCTGCTCGCACCCGACACCGGCGAGGCCATGATCCTGCTGGCGAGCAACACGCGCGCGCCGCTGCAGCGCGTGATGCTTGCGATCGGCAAGAGCCGCTATCCGGTGGCGGCCGACGAGGTGCCCGTCGATGCCGCGGCGCTCGCACAGTACCGCGGCGAATACCGCGTGAGCCAAGGCAAGTCGCTCGAGTTCACTGTGCGCGGTGGCCGCCTGCTGGTGCGCGAGAGCGGGCGCGGCTACAACCCGCTCAAGCCCGTGGGCAGTGACCGCTTCGTGGTCGGCGAGATCGGCGCGCAGATCGTGTTTCGGCGCGAGCGCGGCGCGATCGTCGGTGTGACGCTGGCGCAGGGCGGCAGCGAGATCACGGCCCGGCGCGTGAATGACGCAGCGGCGCGCGAGTAGGCCGGCGGGCCTTCACAGCCGTTGTGCCAGCGCGCCCAGGTAGGCCCGCACTGCCGCATCCGCGCTGAGCCCGATCGCACGTTCAAAGGCCTGCCGCGCGGCGGCGCGCGCGCCGCCAGCCGCGAGCAGGTGTGCGCGTGCGGCCCAGAAAGGCTGGTAGTTCGACACCTCGTCGGCGGGCAGGGCGTCGAGCGCACGCAGACCCGCCTCGGGCCCGCGGGCCTTCGCGAGCGCACACGCCAGGCTCACTTGCGCGCCGATGCCGGGCCGCAGCCCAAGCAGGCTTTCGTAGAGCGACACCAGCGCTTCGCCGGACACCAGCGCTCCGACGCGGCGCTCGCAATGGGCCGACTGGATGGCGGCCTCGAGTTGGTAGGCGCCCGTGCGCTGCAGCGCCGTCGCGCGGCCCAGGCTGTGCTCGGCTTCGGCGAGCAGACCGGGGTCCCAGCGCGCGGTGTCCTGCTGGTCGAGCGGCACGTAGGCGCCGCTGTCGCTGCGGCGCGCGCCGGCGCGGCTTTCGCAGAACAGCATCAGCGCGAGCAGGCCCAGCGGCTCGGGCTCGTCGGGCAACAGGCCGCACAGCATGCGGCCCAGTTCGATGGCTTCGGCCGTGAGCCCGGTGGGCCGCGCATCTGCCCCGTCGACGTCGTCCCAGCCGCTGCCGTAGGCCGCGTAGATAGTGTCGAGCAGATCCTGCAGCCGCTGCGGCAGTTCACGTGGTGCAGGGCGTTCGAACGCATCGGCGATGCCGCGCAGCTGCACCTTGGCGCGTTTCAATCGCTGGGCCAGCGTGGCCGGCGCGGCGAGAAAGACGCCGGCCATGCGCGCGGTGTCGACGCCGAGCAAGGCCTGCAGCATCAGCGGCGTGCGTGCGCCGGCATCGACCTCGTAATGTGCGCAGGCGAACATCAGCCGCAGCCGCTCGTCGGGCAGGTCGCGGTGCTCGGCCTCGGCCGTGTCGGTCTCGCCAGCCAGGAGCAGCAGCGCGCGCGTGGCTTCGTCCTGCGAGCGCGTGTGGCGCCATGCGTCGAGCCGGCGGTTGCGCGCCACACCGAGCAGCCAGGCGTCGGGCCGCTCAGGCACCCCGTCGGCGGGCCAGCGTTCGAGCGCGCGCGCGAAGGCATCGGCCAACGCGTTCTCGGCGCCGGCGATGTCGCGCGTGCGCACGGCAAGGATGGCGAGCAGCCGGCCGTGGGACTGGCGGGCGGCCCTGGCGGGATCAGACTGCATGGTGCACCCCTTCCTCCAAAGCAACCCGGAGGATCGCTCTGCGCCATTCTTCGACTGCCGCGCCGGCGGCGCAAGGCCGATTTGCCCTGTAGGCCTTGCGACAGCCTCCTAGGCCGCGCGGGCCCGTTCGGCCGGGGCGAACATCGCCTCGAGCTCGCTGCGCAACCGGTAGGCGGCGGTGGTGGTGTCGATCGCCACGTCGGCCCAGCAGAGGCTCTGGCCCTTCTTCACCGGGCGCACCACCTTCACGTCGTGCGCGAGGCCGAGCGGCAGGCCACCCAGGCGCATCGACCGTTCGGCCGGCAGCAGCTTGCCCCAGACGGTGTAGCCGCCTTCACCGTCGAGCATCTCGCCGGGTGCGAGATCGCGCTTGGCGGTGGCGACCACGTCGGCATTCCAGCAGGTGGCCACGCCCGTGGCCTCGCCGCGCAGCGCCACGCTGGCCACCGACATGCCGACCTCGAGGCCGATCAGGTGCCAGCGCTTGTAGAGCGTGAAGTAGCGTCCGCTCGGGTCGGTGTGGGCGTTGTATTCCTCGAAGCAGTTCTTGATGTAGTCGGTCTCGGCCTCGACTGTGACCCACACGCCCATGCGGATGTCGTAGGGAATGCGGCGGCCGTCCGCCTCGAGCGAGGAAACCACCTCGACCATGCCCTTGCGTTCGAGCACGCCGCCTTCGCTCTTCGGCCGCGTGACGAAGGGAATGTCTTCCACGCTCGCGGGCGGATAGAGCAGGCCGTCCGACGGCACGCCAAGGCCGGTGGCATTGGCCACGGCCGAGCTTTCGATCGAAGGCTTGGAGCCATCGAGAAAGCTGTTGAACATCTTCGGATTGAGCCCGCCGCGCTGGGCCTGCTCGGGCGTGAGGCCGTAGTTTCCCCAAACCGTCTCGGGCGTCGATTCGCTGAAGTGCGGCAGCCACTTGTGGCCGCGCCCGGCAGCCACCACCGGAAAGCCGCAGGTGCGCGCCCAGTCCACGAGGTCGCAGATCAGCGCGGGCTGGTCGCCGAAGGCGAGCGAATACACCACGCCGGCCTGCTGCGCGCGCCGTGCGAGCAGCGGACCGCAGAAGGCGTCGGCCTCGACCGTCACGTTGACCACATGCTTGCCGTGCGCGAACGCGTCGAGGCAGTGGTCGACCGCCGCCACCGGGTGGCCGGTGCATTCGACCACGATGTCGATCGAGGGCTCGCGCGTCACCGCCTGCCAGTCGTCGGTGACCCAGGTGCTGCCGGTGTCCAGCGCTTCGGCCACCGAGCGTGCGGCGCTGCGCTCGGGCTGCCAGCCGACGCGCGCGAGATTGGCGCGCGCCGCGGCGGGCGAGAGGTCGGCAATGGCCACCAGCTGCACGCCGGGGGTGCGCGGAATCTGCGCCAGGTACATCGAGCCGAACTTGCCGGCGCCGATCAAGCCGATGCGGATCGGGCGGCCTTCGGCTTCGCGCTGCTGCAGGCGGGTGTAGAGGCTCATGGGGTCAGGCCTCCACGGTGTCGCGCACCTCGAGCGAGGTCGCCAGCGCGCTCTCGGGCAGGCCGTTCTTCCACGGCAGATCGACGGGGTAGGGCTTCAGCAGGCAGTCGTCGGGCAGCATCTCGATCGGCGCGAAGTCGCGGTGCGCGATGAATTCGGGCCGCTTGTGGCGGCGGATGTGGTTGCTGACCGCGCACAGGCTCAGGTACACCGCCACCCGGTTGAACGGCGACAGGTTGCTGCCCGAGGCATGCACCAGGCAGCTGTGGAACAGGATCATCGAACCGGCCGGGCCCTTGGGCGAGACGATGCCGCCCCGCTTGCCGCCGGCGCGCTCGACCAGCTGCCGGATCAGGTCGTTGTCGACCGTCCAGAGCGGATAGCTGGTCGTCGTGAGATCGTGCTTCGCATCGACCACGCCCTTCCTGTGGCTGCCCGGAATGAACATCAGCGGCCCGTTGTGCTCGGTCACCTCGTCGAGAAAGATCGCAACGTTCATCGCACGCTCGGTGGGCATCAGGTCGTCATTGAGCCAGGTGCCGTAGTCCTGGTGCCATTGCCACACGTCGCCCTCGAAGGCCATCTTGCCGTTGATCTTGAACTGGTGCATGTAGACCTCCTCCTCGAAGAGATCGCGCACCGGGCCGACCATGCGCGGATGGCGCGCGAGCTTCGCGAATGGTTCGCTGATCAGGTGGGCCGCGAAATTGGTGCGCACCGCGTCCGATCCCTTCTCGCGCACGTTGAAGGCCTCGCGCCGGCTGTAGAGCGCGGGCACGGCATCGGTCAGCACGCCGATCTCTTCCGGCGAGAAGTGGCCGGGAAAGAACAGGTAGCCCTCGCGCTCGAACTGCGCGCGTTGCTCGGATGTCAGCTTCATGCGGTGTCTCCTTGGGGGGTGGGGTTTGGGAAAGAGGGCGCGGCGTCCGTGCCGCGCGAAAGCTGTTCGGCAAGCCGCCGGCCGAGCGCCTCGCTGGCCTGGGCCACATGCGCTTCGCTCAGGCGCGCGGCCCGCTCGGCATCGCCCGCCGCAATGGCCGCTGCAATGGCTTCATGCTCGTCCCAGAGCGAGTCGCGCTGCGGCTCCGCCTGCAGCACCGCGCCCATCGCGCGGCGCAGGTGGCGCCAATGCTGGCCGGCGCTCTGGCCGATCAGCGGGTTGCCCGAGGCGTCGTAGATGGCCTGGTGGAAGGCCATGTCGGCGTCGATCATGGCCTCGACGTTGCGCCCGCGCGCGGCGCGGCGGCCGCGCTGCATGAGCTTCGGGTCGATGATGAAGCGTTCGCCCGCCGCGAGCCGTGCGGCCAGCACATCGAGCGCGCCGCGCACCTGGTAGACCTTCTTCGTCCACTCGGCATCGAGTGGCGCCACGAGCACGCCGCGCCCCGGCGCGTCGTGCACGAAACCGTCCTTCTTGAGCAGGCGCAGCGCCTGCAGCACCGGCTGGCGCGACACTGCGAGACGCTGGGCGATGTCTTCCTGAGTGAGCCGCTCGCCGGGCGCGAGCTCGCCGCTGCTGATGGCGCCGAGCAGGGCGCGGTACACCTGGTCGACGAGGTCGGGCGCGGTTTCGATGCTGACGAGCTGGGCGGGCATGGTGGTGGAAGGCTCCTGTTCCTGAAGTCTGTATACAGAGTACAGAGCTTGGCGCAGCCGCGCGCAGCGGGTTTTCACCCATGCCGGCCGAAAGAAAATGCAACCGGCTAAGCTGCGCGCATGCAGTCAATTCCCACCTACGACGACGTCGCCGCCGCGGCCGCGCGGCTCGAGGGCCATGCCCATCGCACGCCCGTGCTGCGTTCGCGCACGGCCGATGAACGCTGGGGCGCCAGCTTCTTCTTCAAGTGCGAGAACTTCCAGCGCATGGGCGCGTTCAAGTTCCGCGGCGCCTTCAACGCGTTGTCGAAATTCGACGCGGCCCAGCGCAAGGGCGGCGTGATCGCGTTCTCGTCTGGCAACCATGCGCAGGCGATCGCGCTGTCGGCGCGGCTGCTGTCGATGCCGGCCGTGATCGTGATGCCCCTGGACGCACCCACCGCGAAGGTCGCGGCCACGCGCGGCTACGGTGCCGAGGTGGTGACCTACGACCGCTTCACCGAAGACCGCGAGGCGCTGACGAAGCGGCTTGCCGAGGAGCGCGGCATGACGATGATCCCGCCCTACGACCATCCGGACGTGCTCGCCGGACAGGGCACCGCGGTGAAGGAGCTGATCGAGGAGAGCGGCCCGCTCGACCAGCTTTTTGTCTGCCTCGGCGGCGGCGGGCTGCTGTCGGGTTCGGCACTGTCGGCGCGCGCGCTGGCGCCGGCCTGCAAGGTCTACGGCGTCGAGCCCGAGGCCGGCAATGACGGACAGCAGTCGTTCCGCACGGGCCGCATCGTGCACATCGAGACGCCGCGGACCATCGCCGACGGCGCGCAGACGCAGCACCTGGGCGAGTACACCTTCGCAATCATCCGCCGCGACGTGGACGACATCCTCACGGTGACGGACGACCAGCTGGTCGAGGCGATGCGCTTCTTCGCCGAGCGCATGAAGATGGTGGTGGAGCCGACCGGCTGCCTGGCCTTCGCGGGCGCCATCGCCGCAGGCAAGGCCATCGCAGGGCAGCGCGTGGGCATCGTGGTGAGCGGCGGCAATGTCGACCTGGCGCGCTTCGCGTCGCTGATCGCGAGTTGAGCTTCTTCAGGCGCGAATGCCGCTGGCCGTGAGGTGCAGCAGGCGGTCGGCGCGGGCCGCGGCGCTTTCCGAGTGCGTCACCAGCACCAGCGAGGCGCCATGCTCGCGGGTCTGGCGCACGAGCAGTTCCATCACCTTGGCAGCGGTCGACGGGTCGAGGTTGCCCGTGGGCTCGTCGGCCAGCAGCAGCGCAGGGCGGTGCACCAGCGCGCGCGCGATCGCCACGCGCTGCAACTGGCCGCCCGACAGCGTCTGCGGCAGCCGTGCGCCCATGTCCCCCAGGCCGACCGCCTCAAGCATCTGCGCGACGCGACCCTCGTCGCGCGCCGCGCCCAGCAGCATCAGCGGCAGCGACACGTTCTGCGCCACGTCCAGGTGCGGCAGCACATGGAAGGCCTGGAACACGAAGCCCACATGCCGGCGCCGCCACAGTGCGCAGGCTTCGCCGTCGAGGGCGCCGATGTCGGTCTCGCCATGCCGCACCGTGCCGGTGTCCCAGCGATCGAGGCCGGCCATGCAGTTGAGCAGCGTCGACTTGCCGACGCCCGACTCGCCGACGATCGCGACGAACTCGCCAGGCGCGATGGTGAGCGTCACATGCTCGAACACGGGCACGTCGCCGTAGTGCTTGCCGAGGTCGGTGATGCACAACGTCATGCCTCGATCGCCTCCGCCATGCATTGCACGGCCGCGTCGGTGGCCCCGGGCGCGTCACAGACGATCACCGTGCGCTGCGGCATGCTGCGCAGCCAGGTGATCTGCCGCTTGGCGAGCTGGCGCGTGGCGGCAATGCCGCGCTCGCGCAGCGCATGCATCGCGGCAGCGTCGGGCGCGTCGAGCTCATCAAACATTTCCCAGGCCTGGCGATAGCCGACGCAGCGCATCGATGGCAACTCGGGCGAGAGATCGCCGCGTGCGCGCAGCGCGCGCACCTCGTCGAGGAGGCCAGCGGCCAGCATCGCGTCGAAGCGCTCGGCGATGCGGGCATGCAGCCAGCCGCGGTCGGCGGGTTCGAGCGAGAACAGGCGCCCGCCTGCGGCCGCGGGCGTGGTCTTGTGGGCGCCCGCATGAAAGCGCGACAGCGGCTGGCCGCTGCTTTCCCACACTTCGAGCGCGCGCTGGATGCGCTGGCTGTCCTGCGGCGCGAGCCGCGCGGCGGTGGCCGGATCGACCTCGGCGAGCCGCGCGTGCATCGCGGGCCAGCCGATCGCCGCGGCCTCGGCGTCGATGCGCGCACGCACCTCGAGGTCGGCCGCGGGCATCGCGTCGATGCCGTCGAACAGCGCCTTGAAATACAGCATGGTGCCGCCCGCCAGCAGCGGCAGGGCGCCGCGCGCGCGGATCTCGCCGATGAGCCGGGTGGCGTCGGCGACGAACGCCGCGGCGCTGTAGCGCTCGCTTGGATCGAGGATGTCGATCAGGTGGTGCGGCACGGCGCGCAATTCGCCGTCGCTCGGCTTCGCGGTGCCGATGTCCATGCCGCGGTAGACCAGTGCCGAGTCGACGCTGACGATTTCCACCGGAAGCCGGCGCGCCAGCGCGAGCGCGGCGGCGGTCTTGCCCGATGCCGTGGGCCCGGCCAGCGCGATGTACTTCAGGGGTTCGGGGCGGCCGGAGGCGGCGACGGAAGGCGGCATAAGCGCCCGAGGGTAGCAAACAACCAAAGCCGCGGTGCCGCGGCAGGGCAGCGCCTGCCGCCGGGGCTCAGATCGCCTGCGCGCCCGCCTGCCGTGCCCTGGTCTGGACTTCGGGCTGCGAACCGTCGGCGTCGATGCGGTTCGCGAGCGGCAGCACCGGCTGCGGCCGCGGCGCACGCGCGAACGTGGCTTCGGGGTTCATGCGGAACAACTGCGTGAGCGCCGAGCGGTATTGCGCCGCGCCGATCGAGTTGGTGTTGTGGTGCGAACCGCCTTCGACCAGCACGAACAGCTTCGGCACGGTGGCCGCCTCGTAGAGCTTGCGGCCCAGCGTGGGATTGATGAGGCTGTCGGCGGTGCCGTGCACCACCAGCAGCGGTGCGCCGATGTCCCTGACCTTGTTGATGGCCTCGAAGCGCTGCGTGATGAAGGGGCCGAACGGCAGCCAGCCCCACTTGAAGCTGCTCACCACGTCGGCGATCGAGGTGAAGGTGCTCTCGACCACGGTGCCGCTTTCGTCACCCACGCGCGAGGCGAGGTCGATGCCGATGGCGCCGCCGAGCGAGTGGCCGAAGATGTAGCGGTGCTGCTTCGGATGGCGCGCGGCGAGCCAGGTCCAGGCTGCGCGGGCGTCCTCGCGCGCGGATTCCTCCGACGGCAGGCCCTTGGTGCTCTTGCCGAAGCCGCGGTAGTCGATCGCGAGCACCGAGAAGCCCAGTTCGTGCATGCGCTGGATGCGCGGGGCCGAACCGGCCACGTTGTAGCGCGCGCCATGCAGGTAGAGCATCACGGGGCGGTCGGTCGTCTCGGGTTCGCCGCCGAGCCAGAGACCGTGCAGCCGCGCGGGCTCGCCGGTGATGGACGACTGGAAGTCGATCCAGACATCCTGCATGCCCGAGGTCATGCTGGCGCTGTTGCCCCAGCTCCGGTCGCTGGGCTGGAAGATCCATTCGCGTTGTCGTTCGTCGAACGTGGCGCAGCCGGCGGCCAAGAGGGCGCAAAGCGAAAGAACGGAGGCAAACAGGGACCAGCGTTTCATGGGCAAGGGACAGACAACGATGTCGGCGGAAAAGTTCATGTGCTTTCTTCCTGGAACACGCCGACACTGCATTCCAGGCCTCCCCCTGCCAAAGTGTTCATCGACACTTTGGTCCTCACATGCAACGCCCGTGCCCAGACCGCGGATGACGGCGAAATCTCCGGAAAAACCCTCAACAATTTGTAACGAACTTAGCGACCGCGCATGAAAAGCGCGTCGAGTTCGCGGACCGACAGCTGGCGCCAGGTCGGCCGGCCGTGGTTGCACTGGTCGGAGCGCTCGGTGGCTTCCATCTGGCGCAGCAGGGCGTTCATCTCGTCGATCGTGAGCTTTCGGTTGGCCCGCACCGCGCCGTGGCAGGCCATGGTCGAGAGCAGTTCGTTCTGCGCCCGCTGCACCACGGTGCTGGCGTCATGTTGGGCCAGTTCGGCCAGCACGCTGCGCGCGAGCTCGACCGGGTCGCCGTCCGCCAGCGTTCCGGGCACCGCGCGCACCGCCAGGGTGCGTGGCGAGAACGGCGTGATCTCGAGGCCCAGCGTGGGCAGCACCGCGGCGCAGGCCTCGGCGGTCGCCACTTCCTGCGGCGTGGCCGCGAAGGTGGCCGGAATCAGCAGCGGCTGGCTCGTGATGGCGGCGCCTTCGAGCTGCGACTTGAGGCGCTCGTAGACGATCCGCTCGTGCGCCGCATGCATGTCGACCACCACCAGCCCCTGGCTGTTCTCGGCGAGGATGTAGATGCCCTGCAGCTGCGCGAGCGCGCGGCCGAGCGGCCAGGCCTGCTCGCTGGTGGCGGCTGCCGGTGCCTCGGGCGCCGCGGACAGCCCCGTCGGGGCGCGGAACGGCACGCCCGGCGCCGCCTCGTCCTGGCCGGTGCGCCGCGGCCACATGGCCTCGAAGTCGCCGGCGCCGCGCTCGGCGGCCCTGAAATTGATGGCCGGCTGGGTCCAGTTCTCGCCGCTGGCGGGGACCGGCTGCTTCAGGAAGAAGGGCGTGGCGGCCGCGCTCGCCGATGCCACGGCGGCATCGCCCGCGCGCGGCGCGGCGAGCGCGTCCTCGATCGCATGGCGCACCGCCTGGTGCACCTCGCGGCCATCGCGAAAGCGCACCTCGATCTTGGTCGGGTGCACGTTCACGTCGACGCGCGCGGGATCGATCTCGAGGTACAGCACGTAAACCGGCTGGCGCTGGCCGTGCAGCACGTCTTCGTAGGCGCTGCGCACCGCGTGCGACAGCACCTTGTCGCGCACGAAGCGGCCGTTGACGTAGAAGAACTGCTGGTCGGCGCGCGAGCGTGCCGCGTCGGGGATGCCCGCGCGGCCGACCACGCGCACCGCGCCGCCGAGGTGCTCGACGGCCACGCTCTGCGCGACGAACTCATCGCTCAGCGCATCGGCGAGCCGCTGCTCGCGGCGCTCGGCCGCGCGCCACTGCTCGACGAGCTTGCCGTCGTGCCAGACCGAGAAACCGACCTCGGGGCGTGCCAGCGCATGGCGGCGCACCGCATCGACGCAGTGCGCCAGCTCGGTGGCATCGGTCTTCAGGAACTTGCGGCGCGCGGGCGTGGCGAAGAAGAGTTCGCGCACCTCGACCGTGGTGCCCACGGCGCGCGCCACCGGGCGCAGCTCGCCAGTGCGGCCGTCGAGCGCGAAGGCGCTGTCGGCGCCGCCAAAGCGCGACAGGATGCTGAGATCGGCAATGGCATTGATGGCCGCCAGCGCTTCGCCGCGAAACCCCATCGTGCCGACCGTCTCGAGGTCGTCGAGGCTCGCGATCTTGCTGGTGGCGTGGCGCCGCAGCGCCACCGTGAGTTCCTCGCGCGGAATGCCCTGGCCATCGTCCTCGACCGAGATCAGCCGCACGCCGCCCGAGGCCAGCCGCACCGTGACCTGGCGCGCCCCGGCATCGAGCGCGTTGTCGAGCAGTTCGCGCACCACCGAGGCCGGGCGCTCGACGACCTCGCCGGCGGCGATCTGGCTGATCAGCTCGTCGGGAAGCTCGCGGATCGGCCGGCGTTCGGAAGCAGGGGAAATGGAAGCGGGAAGGGCACTCACGAGCGGCATTCTAGAAGCGCATCCACCCGCGCCGCCGGTGGCCGGCAGATGCCCTTCAGCCCCGCGTCAGCAACGTGTTCGACGGCAGGGTCTCGTCGAGCAGCTTGCGCGCCGTCTCGACGCCGGCCACCGGCAGCAGCGCGGGGTCGAGCAGGCCGACCTGCACCAGCACGCTGGCCTGGTCCCAGTAGATGTGCTCGTGATAGAGCTTGTTGCCGCGGAACTTGATGACGGCCAGCAGCGGCACCTCGACGCGCCGCCCCGTGGGCGCCACGCCCGGCAGCATCCACGGAATTTCGGTGGTGTGGGTGAAGCTGAACAGCAGCTCGTCGACCACCTGCGTGGCGCCGACGGTACGCGAGATCGATGTCAGCGTGGTGTCGGGCGGATTGCTGTTGACGAAATGGTTGCTGTAGAAGGCATGCAACGCCTTGTAGCCCACGCCACCGGTCATGGTGGGAATGTGGTTTACGTAGGGCTCGGCGACCATGGTCGACATGGTGTCGTCGACGTTGCGCGTGCCGAACTCGTATTCGCAGTGCTTGTCCCAGAGCGCCGACAGGTCGTAGTTTGGGCCGATCGCGGCCTTCAGCGCGGCGATGCTGCGCTCGTGTGCCATGAGCGCCGAAGGCTTGTGGAAATGCTCGCCGCCCGCGCGTGCAAACGCATGGTCCATGCCCGTATAGACATGCAGCGTCACGTCGGGGCGGCCGGCAAGCGCCTGCACGATGCGCTCGCGGGCTTCGGGCGGACAGAACTTGTCGAGCTCGGCGATGTGCAGCATGAGCGGTCGGCGGATGCGCTCGGCCTCGTCGAGCGCTGCGTCGATGCCCACGCCGTAGTAGCCCACCGCCACATCCGCATCGGTGCGGCAGGCCGCGAGGTAGGCGAGCTTGCCGCCGAGGCAGAAGCCGAGCACGCCGGCCTTGCCGCCGTCCACCTCGGGCAGCGCGCGCAGCGCGTCGAGGGTCGACTGGATGTCTTCCATGCCTTTGGCCTCGTCGAAGCCCTGGTAGAAACCGAACGCGCGCTGCCAGTCGGCCTCGCTGTAGCCGAGCTCCACCTCGGGCTCCTGGCGCCAGAACAGGTCGGGCACCAGGACCACGTAGCCTTCCTCGGCGTAGTAGTCGGCAACCTCGCGCATCGTGTGGTTGATGCCGAAGATTTCCTGTGCGATCACCAGGCCGGGGCCGCTGCCGGCCTCGGGCGTTGCAAGGTAGGCGCGGAAGGTGCCGCTGCCGTCACGGGCATCGACGCGGATGTATCGACCTGTCATGTGGGATCTCCGAATTCATCATGGAACGCCGGACGGCGTGCAGCAAGGATAATCCGCGACCATGGAAATCATCAGCTTTCTCGTCGACTTCATCCTGCACGTCGACAAGCACCTCGAGGCCTTCGTCATCGCTTATGGCCCCTGGGTCTACGCGCTGCTCTTCCTGATCGTGTTCGTGGAGACCGGCGTGGTGGTGATGCCGTTCCTGCCCGGCGACTCGCTGCTGTTCATCGTGGGTGCGCTGTGCGGCGCGGGGTTCATGAGCTATCCGCTGGCCTGCGCGATCCTCATCGCGGCGGCGATCCTCGGCGACCAGTGCAACTACAGCATCGGGCGCTACTTTGGGCCGAAAGTGTTCAAGTGGGAGAACTCGCGCTTCTTCAATCGCAAGGCCTTCGATCAGGCCCACGCGTTCTACGAGCGCTACGGCGGCGTCACGATCATCCTGGCGCGCTTCATGCCCTTCATCCGCACCTTTGCGCCCTTCGTGGCCGGCGTGGCCGAGATGAACCGCGCGAAGTTCACCATGTACAACGTGGTGGGCGCGCTGATCTGGGTGCTCGGCATCGCCACCGCCGGCTACTTCTTCGGCAACTTGCCGTTCGTGCGCGAGCACCTCGACAAGATCATCTGGGCGCTGATCTTCGTGCCGGGCGTGCTCGCGATCTTCGGTGCCTGGCGTGCGTCGCGCGCCGAGAAGGCGCGCGCGGCGGTTCCCTCGAAGGCCTGAGCGTACGCGCAAAAAAAAGCGCGCCGGTGGCGCGCTCTTTCAATGCCGGTCCGCTCAGTAGCGCGGGCCATTGTTCGGATAGTAGGTTCCAGGCGGGTAGGCCTGCTGCTGCTGGTTGTAGTAGTTGCGCTCGTCGACGTTGCGCCCCACCTGATTGCCGATGACGCCGCCAATGGCCGCGCCGCCCAATGTGGCGCCGGTGTTGCCCCCGATGGCATGCCCCACGGCCGCGCCGCCGAGTGCACCGATGCCGGTGCCCAGGTTCTGGTTGGGGCCGGAAGCGCAGCCCGCCAGCGCCATGACCGTGGTAGCCGCTGCAGCGGTGATCCAGATTCGTGCCTTCATCATGATGTCCACCTTTCTAGAGTGATGGACTCATCATGCGCAAAAGTCGCATTCGCCCAGTGTAGGAGTCTGCCGCGCATAGGTGTGCGGTCTGACGGCCCGGGCCGCGTGGGACGGCAGGGCGGGGCGCGCCTTCAAAGCTGCCGGCTGCGCGCGAGCGGCGGATTCTGCGCGAAGTAGCGCTGGATGCCGCGCATCAGCGCATCGGAAAGGTCTTCCTGGTAGCTCGCGCTGCGCAGCTTGGCTTCTTCCTCGGGGTTGCTGATGAACGCGGTCTCGACCAGCACGCTCGGGATGTCGGGGGCCTTGAGCACCGCGAAGCCGGCCTGCTCGACGCGGGGCTTGTGCAGCCGCGCGCCGATGCCGCGGATCTCGCCGAGCATCGCGCCGCCGAGCTTGAGGCTGTCGTTGATCTGGGCCGTGGTGCTCATGTCGAGCAATGCGCGCTGCACCTGCACGTCGTGGTTGCCGACGTTCACGCCGCCGACCTTGTCGGCGTCGTTCTCCTTGTTCGCGAGCCAGCGCGCGGCGCTGCTCGACGCGCCGCTCTGGCTCAGCGCGAACACGCTTGCACCGCGGGCGGCGGGCGTGGTGAATGCGTCGGCATGGATGCTCACGAAGAGATCGGCCTGCACGCGCCGCGCCTTGTCGACCCGCACGCGCAGCGGCACGAAGAAGTCGGCATCGCGCGTGAGAAAGGCGCGCATCGGGTTGCCGTTGACGCTGCTCGCGTTGATGCGGTCGCGCAGCCGGTGCGCGATCTGCAGCACGATGTCTTTCTCGCGCGTGCCGTTGGGACCGATGGCCCCGGGGTCCTCGCCGCCATGGCCGGGATCGAGCGCCACGATGATGATGCGGTCGGTGCGGTTCGCGGTCGCGCCGCTGCGCGCCACGGCCACGGGCGGCGGTGCCGCGGGAGGGCGTGCCGAAGGCGCAGGCGGTGTGGGAGGCGCGGGCCGCGTGGCCTGCTGCGCCATCAGTTCGCCGAGCGGATCGGCCTGCGCTGGCGCATTGGCGACGGCGGGCGGGCGCGGCGGCATGACCGGCACAGGCACAGGCATCGGCACCGGCGGCGGAACCGGCGGGCGCGGCAGGGGCGGCGCGGGCACGTTCGGCGACGGCCGCACCAGGATCGGTGGCCCCCCGTCGGGGGCCAGGCCGGTGTAGCCGGCATAGGGCGCGGCCGGGGGCGCCGCTGCGACGGCGGCATCGTTGCTGCCGTTGCCGCGCCCGCGCGGCGCGTCGCGCAGGCGTTCGGCAATCAGGGCCTCCATCGGGTCGACCGGCTGCTCGGGGTACAGGTCGAGCACGAGCCGGTGCTTGTACGAGGCGATCGGCGCGAGCGAGAAGACCTGCGGCACCACCGCCTGCTTCAGGTCGAACACGATGCGCACCACCTTCGGTGCGTACTGGCCCACGCGCAGCCCGTTGATGTAGGGATCGCCGGGCTTGATCTTGCCGACGAGTTCGCGCAGCTCGGGGTTGAGGTCGATGCCCTCGATGTCGACCGCGAGCCGCGGCGGGCTGCCGACCACCAGCTGCTGCGACTTGAGCCGCGCGTCGGATTCGATGGTCACGCGCGTGTAGTCGGCCGCGGGCCACACGCGCACTGCCAGGATGGTGGCGCCGCGCGCGATCTGGTGCACGCCGAGCATCAGCGCGACGCTGCCGCCCTGCAGCAGCACGCGCCGCTTCAGCCCGCTCGCCTTCATGCGCCGGTCTGCGCCAGCAGGGCGCTGCCGCGGGGGGTGTTCGCAAGAAGGGTCACGTGGCGGGTTTCGTCGGTCATTGCTTCTATTTTAATAGCGAGGTCGGCAGCCGGTATATGGCCGGCGGCGTTGTCGGGCCATTCGGCGAGCTTGAGTCCGGGTCCGGCGAAGATGTCGCGGAAGCCCGCGTCCTCCCATTCGCGCGGGTCGTTGAACCGGTAGAAGTCGAAGTGGAAGATGGCGAGCCCATCGGGCGCCTCGTGCGGCTCGACCACGGCGTAGGTCGGGCTCTTGATGCGGCCGTCGATGCCGAGCGCACGCAGCAGGTGGCGAACGAAGGTGGTCTTGCCCGCGCCGAGGTCGCCGTGCAGTGCGACGAAGGCATCGCGCAGCGCCGGGGCGGCGGCGAGGGCGCGCGCAAAGGCGGCGGTGTCGTCCTCGCTTTGCCAGTGCAAATTGCGGCTGGCGTTCGGGGTCTTTTGCGTTTCTACAATCGGCAAGTGATCGTCAGCCATCCACTCGTTGCTCGTATTCAGGCCTTGGCCCGGGAACTCGGATTCTCCCAAATAGGGATCGCGGGCGTCGATCTGTCGAGCGCCGAGGCCGGTCTGATGCAATGGCTGGCCCATGGGTTCCATGGCGAGATGAAATACATGGCAACGCATGGCACGCGCCGCGCGCGGCCGGCCGAGCTGGTGCCGGGCACCGTGAGCGTGATCACGGCGCGCATGGACTACCTGCCGCGCGACACGCCCGAGGGCGAGTGGCAGGCGATCGAGTTCGATCGGCTCTCGCGTCCCGGCGAGGCGATCGTCTCGCTGTATGCGCGTGGCCGCGACTATCACAAGGTGATGCGCACGCGGCTCGCCAGGCTCGCCGAGCGCATCGCCGAGGAAGTGGGGCCGTTCGGGCACCGTGCCTTCACCGACTCGGCGCCGGTGCTCGAGGCCGAGCTCGCCTCGCGCAGCGGCCAGGGCTGGCGCGGCAAGCACACACTGGTGCTCGATCGCGACGCGGGCTCGATGTTCTTCCTCGGCGAGATCTACGTCGACATGGCACTGCCGGAGAGCGACCCGGTGAGCGCGCATTGCGGCAGCTGCAGCGCCTGCATCGACGTGTGCCCGACAAAGGCCATCGTCGCGCCCCACCGGCTCGATGCGCGGCGCTGCATCTCGTACCTGACCATCGAGCATGCCGGCGCGATCCCGCTCGAACTGCGCCCGCTCATGGCCAACCGCATCTACGGCTGTGACGACTGCCAGCTGACCTGCCCCTGGAACAAATTCGCGAAGAAGAGCGTGCTGCCCGACTTCGATGCGCGCGAAGGGCTCACGGGCCAGACGCTGGCAACGCTTTTCGCCTGGACAGAGGACGAGTTCCTGCGCCGCACCGAAGGCAGCCCGATCCGTCGCATCGGCCACGAGCGCTGGCTGCGCAACATTGCCGTGGCCCTCGGCAACGCCCTGCGCGCCGGCGAACCGGGCGCCGCCGAGGCGCTGGCCACGCGCGCGGACGATGCCAGCGCGCTGGTGCGCGAGCATGTGGCGTGGGGGCTTGCGCAAGGCGCCGGGGCCGATGCTGCCTAGCGCGGCAGCGCCAGCGCGAACGGCAGGCTCCCCACCCCCAGCAGCGTAGACAGCGTCACCAGCCCCGCCACGTACGGCCCGTTGTAGCCCATGCGCGCCGCGAGCACATAGGCGCTCGAAGCGGTCGGAACGGCCGAGAACGCCATCAGCACCGCGGCCTGGGTCGCGTCGAGGCGCAGTGCATGCGACAGGCCCCAGGCCACGAGCGGCAGGAACAGGTGGCGGATGGCGAGCACCGATACCGCGAGCGCCTTGCCGCGTCCCAGCGTTGCGAACTGCATGCCCGCGCCCGCGGCCATGAGGCCGAGCGCGAGCGACGCGGCACCGATGCGCGTGAGCGTCGGCGTCGCCCAGTTCGGTACGGTGAGCCCCAGCACGTTGGCGAGCAGCCCGGCGAGCGTGGCGACGATGAGCGGGTTGCGCACCAGTTGCCGCGCGAAGCCGGCCTTGGCATGCCGCGCCATCGGCCAGACGGCGGCGATGTTGAACATCGGCACGCACACGCCGATGAGCACCGCGATCAGCAGCAAGCCCTGCGGACCGGCAAGCCGCTCGGCGAGCGCCAGGCAGATGAAGGAGTTGAAGCGGAATCCGATCTGCGCACTGGCCGCGTGGTCGCGCCGGTCGATGTGCCGGCCGAGGCCGGGCACGAAGGGCAGGGCGTAGGCCATCGCGATGCCGCAGACGCCGACACCCACGCCGGCCGTGAGCAGGCTCGAGGTGGCGCCGAAATCGAGCGGGCTGCGCACGATCGAGTGGAACAGCAGCACCGGAAATAGAAAGTAGTACACGAGGCTCTCGACCTGGTCCCAGACGCGGCGGTCCAGCGCGGTGTAGCGGCAAAGTAGCCAACCGATGGCGATGAGCGAGAAATCCGGGAAGAGCAGCTGTGCAAAGTTCACCGCTTCGAGCATAAACCGTAGAAACCATGGGTAATCCACAGCACAGGGCGGCGCGTGCTGCGGCTAGCATCCGGGGCTTTGCTTTTTCGACCACAGTCAATCAAGGAGTTATAGATGCAACGTCGTCAATGGAGCGCCATCGTGGGTGCTGCCGCGCTGCTCGCGGCCACGGGCCAGAGCTTTGCCCAGGGCTATCCCACCAAACCGGTGGAACTGAGCGTTCCTTTCGCGCCGGGCGGCACCACCGACATCGTGGCGCGCGTGATCGCTGATCCGCTGGGCAAGGTGCTCGGCCAACCCGTGGTGGTGATCAACCGCGCCGGCGGCGGCGGCATCGTGGGCGCGGCCGAGACGGCGCGCGCGGCACCTGACGGCTACAAGCTCGGCGTGGCCACGGTCTCGAGCACGGCGGCCAACCCCGCCATCAACCCGAAGGTCCCCTACGACCCGATCAACGACTTCACGCCGATCATCAACATCGCGGCCACGCCGAACATCATTGCGGTGAACCCGAGCTTCCCGGCCAAGAACTACGCCGAGTTCGTGGCCGAGCTGAAGAAGAACCCCGGCAAGTATTCGTACGCGTCGTCGGGCACGGGCGGCATCGGCCACCTGCTGATGGAGCTCTACAAGAGCCTCACCAACACCTTCGTCACGCACATCCCGTACCGCGGCGCGGGCCCTGCGCTCAACGACGTGGTGGCGGGCCAGGTGCCGATCATTTTCGACAACATCCCCTCGGCGATGCCCTTCATCCAGAGTGGCCGCTTGGTGCCGATCGTGGTGTCGGCGCCGCAGCGCCTCGCCGCGCTGCCGAACGTGCCCACCTTCAAGGAAGTCGGGCTCGAGCCCGTCAACCGCATGGCCTACTACGGCATCCTCGGCCCCAAGGGCGTGCCGAAGGAAGTGGTCGACAAGATCAACGCCGGTGTGAAGAAGGCGGTCGAAGATCCGGCAGTGAAGAAGCGCATCGAGGACACCGGCTCGCTGATCGTGGCCAACACGCCCGAGCGGTTCGCCGCGCAGATCAAGGCCGAGTACGAGGTGTACAAGCAGGTGGTCGTAAAGCAGAAGCTCAAGCTCGAATGATCCGCCTCGCCTGAAAAAAGGGCCGCCCGCGCACGGGTGGCCCTTTTCTTTTGTTCTTCACCGTTTTCTTTTTGCTATCTTGCCGCCATGACCGAGGCCGCCGCCCCGCCCACCCGTGGAATCGACGACTTCATCGACGCCCTCTGGCTCGAGGACGGGTTGTCGAAGAACACGCTTGCCGCCTACCGGCGTGACCTAGCGCTGTTCGCGCAGTGGCTGCACAAGGAGCGTGCGGGACTCGCGCTCGAGGCGGCGAAGGAGAGCGACCTGCAGGCCTACATGGGTGCGCGCCTGTCCACGCGCGGCAAGGCCACGTCCGCGAACCGGCGGCTCACGGTGTTCAAGCGCTACTACCGCTGGGCCCTGCGCGAGCGGCGCATCGTGGCCGATCCGAGCCTGCGGCTCGCGCCGGCGCGCCAGATGCCGCGCGCGGTGAAGACGCTGTCGGAGAAGCAGGTCGACGACCTGCTCGCCGCGCCCGACGTCGACACGCCGCTCGGGCTGCGCGACCGCGCGATGCTCGAGCTGATGTACGCGAGCGGGCTGCGCGTGAGCGAACTGGTTTCGCTCAAGGTTACCGACCTGAGCCTCAACGACGGCGTGCTGCGCGTGCTCGGCAAGGGCAGCAAGGAGCGGCTCGTGCCCTTCGGCGGCGAGGCGCGGCGCTGGATCGAGCGCTACCTCGAGGAATCGCGGCCCGACATCCTCGGCGGCCAGCAGACGCAGGACCTGTTCGTGACCGCACGCGGTGCGGGCATGACGCGCGTGATGTTCTGGATGATCGTGAAGAAGCAGACCACCGCGGCCGGCATCCATGTGCCGCTGTCGCCGCACACGCTGCGCCATGCGTTCGCCACCCACCTGCTGAACCACGGCGCCGACCTGCGTGCGGTGCAGCTGCTGCTCGGGCATGCCGACATCTCGACCACCACCATCTACACGCACGTGGCGCGCGAACGGCTCAAGCAGCTGCATGCGCAGCACCATCCGCGCGGCTGATCCACTCGGCCGGGCACGGCGCGTGGGCCGAAGTGAAGATGTCGGCGTCGCTGCACGCCGCGTGCTTACCATGCGGGGATGCACCAGGCCATTCCCGCCGACCCCGCACGCATCGGCTGCGCAGGCTGGAGCCTGCCGCGCGCGATGTGGCCGCACTTTCCTGCCGAGGGGTCGCACCTTGCGCGCTATGCCCAGCGCTTCGACACCGTCGAGATCGACAGTTCCTTCTACCGCCCGCACCGCGCCGAGACCTACGCGCGCTGGGCCGCCGCCACGCCCGAGGGATTTCGCTTTGCCGTCAAGCTGCCGCAGGCCATCACCCACGAGCGCCGGCTCGCCGGCGCGATGCCGGCTTTCGACGATTTCCTGGCGCAGGTCGAAGGCCTGGGTGCGAAGCTCGGCTGCCTCGTCGTGCAACTGCCGCCGAGCCTGGCATTCGAGCCTCGCACAGTGCAGCGTTTCCTGGCGGCGCTGCGCCGCAGGCATGCCGGTGGCGTGGCGCTCGAGCCGCGCCACCGCAGCTGGTTTGCGCCAGCCGTCGACGCCCTGCTCGCGCGCTTTGGCGTAGCGCGTGTGCTGGCCGACCCGGTGCTGTTCGACGAGGCGGCAGCGCCCGGCGGCTGGCCCGCGCTGGTGTACCTGCGGCTGCACGGTTCGCCGCGCCGCTACTGGTCGGCCTACGACGATGCGCTGCTCGCACGCCTCGCCGAGCGATTGCAGCGTGCGCGCGAGGAGGGCGTGCAGTGCTGGTGCATCTTCGACAACACCGCTGGCGGCGAAGCGGTGGGCAACGCGATGACGCTGGCCCGCCGGCTTCGCGTCGCCGATGCGGCAGAATCCCGCGCGACATGACAGAACTTTCTTCTTCCTCCTCCTCCCCTGCGCGGCGCACCGCCGTGCTCGCCCTGCTGGCTGCGGCCGGCACGCTCCTGTCCGGCGCCGCGGCCGCGCAAACCGCGCCCGCACCGCCCAAGACGCTGAAGCTGATCGTCGCCTACCCGGCGGGCGGCGTCAGCGACGTGGTCGCACGTGCGCTCGGCGACCGGCTCGCGGCGCAGATGGGCGTCACCGTGGTGGTCGAGAACCGCGCCGGCGCGAGTGGCGCGATCGGCATGGACGCGGTTGCCAAGGCCGCGCCCGACGGCGCCACGCTGGGCTTCTCGGCCATCAGCCCGCTGGTGCTGAGCCCGCACCTGGGCAAGCTGCCCTTCGATCCGCTGAAGGACGTGGCGCCGGTCGCGAGCGTGATGTATTCGCCCGTGCTGCTGGTCGCCACGCCCGCGAGCAAGGCGCGCGATTTCCGCGCACTGGTCGCCGAGGCCAAGGCGCAGCCCGGCGCGGTGCGCTGGGCCACCTCCGGCCCGGCCTCGCTCGGCCACATCGTGCTCGAGCAGGTGCGCGCCGCGACGGGCGTAGACATCACGCACGTGCCGTACAAGGGCGGCGGCCAACAGCTCAACGACGCACTCGGCGGGCAGTTCGAGATTCTCTCGACCAATGCCAGCCCGACGCTCACCTCGCACATCCAGTCGGGCAAGCTGCGCCCGCTCGCAGTCGGCGCCCCGGCGCGGCTCGACAGCCTGCCGCAGGTGCCCACGCTCGGCGAACTCGGCTTCAACGCGGCCAACATCAGCTCGCAGTTCGGCGTCTTCGCGCCGGGTGCGATGCCGCCCGCCCTCGTGGCCCGCTACAACGCCGAGATCAACAAGGCGCTGGCAAGCCCCGAACTGCGCGCCAAGCTCACTGCCACCGACAACGTGCCGACCGGCGGCACCCCGGCCGCCTTCGCGAAGGAGATCGCGATCGAGTTCGAGAGCAACGCTCGGATCGTCAAGGCGGCAAACATCAAGGCCGATTGACCCTCCGGCTTGCAGGCTCGCCATTCCCTACCTTATAGTAGGTAGATGTCCACCAGAGCTACCGCCCTTGCCACCGGCAGCACCCGCGAGCAGATCCTCGCGGTGGCACGGTCGCTGATCGAGACGCGCTCGTACCTGGGCTTCAGCTTTCAGGACGTGGCCGACACCATCGGCATTCGCAAGGCGAGCCTCTACCACCACTTTCCGACCAAGGAAGCGCTCGGCATCGCGGTGATCCGCCAGGCGACCCAGCAGTTCAAGGATTGGGACGCAGCGCGGGTGCGTGCGCCGAAGGAGGCGCTCGAATCCTATTTCCGCATGTACCGCAACACGCTCAAGGCGGGTTCGGGCATGTGCCCGGCGGGGGCACTCACGCCGGGCTGGGATTGCATCGAGTCCGAGCTGCGCCAGGCCGTGCAGGACCTGCGCAACACGCAGGTGCTGTGGCTGACAGGCGTGCTGGGCGCGCTGGCGCCGCAGCAGCGGCAGACGCCAGGCGCGCCGTCGGCCGCTTCGCTGGCGGCCTATGTGTTCTCTGTCTGCCAGGGTGCGCTGCTTGCTTCGCGCATGACGGGACGGGCTGAGGACTTCGACGAGGCCATCGCCCAGCTCAGGAGTTCATTGTCCGCCTGAGGCGGGCAATACAGCGGGCGCAGTGCGCCCATTTTTTGGCCCAGAGTGCCTACCGATTGGATGGTAGGTTTGTTGCAACGAAGGAGTCTCCGATGAAAGCCGTGATATCTGCCTATGCCCGCTCGCCATTCCATTTCGCCAAGAAGGGGGCGCTCGCCGAAGTGCGCCCCGACACGCTCGCCGCCGGCGTGGTCCGGGGCCTGCTGCAGCGCACCGACCTCGACCCCGCGCTGCTCGAGGACGTGATTCTGGGCTGCGCCTACCCCGAGGCGTCGCAGGGCAACAACCTCGCGCGCATCGTTGGCCTGCTGGCCGGGCTGCCGCATGAAGTGGGCGGCATGACGGTCAACCGCTTCTGCGGTTCGTCGATGCAGGCCGTGCACATCGCCGCGGCGCAGATCGAGGCCGGCATGGGCGAGGCGTTTCTCTGCGTGGGCGTGGAATCGATGACGATGGTGCCGCAGGGCGGCTTCAACTTCTCGCCACACCCCGATCTGCAAGCCGGCACCGATGCCTACATCTCGATGGGCGAGACGGCCGAAAACGTGGCCGCGCGCTGGCAGGTGAGCCGCGCCGACCAGGAGGCGTTCGCTGTCGAATCGCACCGCAAGGCCGCCGCCGCGCGCGCCGAGGGCCGGCTCGCGGGCGAGATCGTGCCGGTGCGCGTGGCGTCGGGCGAGCAGGTCGAGGCCGACGGCTGCATCCGCCCGACGACCTCGGCCGAAGCGCTCGCGAGCCTGAAGCCCGCGTTCCGGCCCGACGGCGTGGTGACGGCCGGCACCTCGTCGCCGCTGACCGACGGCGCGGCGGCGGTGCTCGTGACCAGCGACGCCTTCGCCGCCAAGCACGGCCTGACGCCCCTCGCGCGCATCCGTTCGTTTGCGACCGTGGGCGTCGACCCGGCCATCATGGGCATCGGCCCGATTCCTGCGACCCGCAAGGCACTCGCGCGCGCGGGCCTTGCTGCGGCCGACCTCGACGTGATCGAAATCAACGAGGCGTTCTCGTCGCAGGCGCTGGCCTGCATTCGCGAGCTCGGCCTCGATGCCGCGAAGATCAACCTCGATGGCGGCGGGCTCGCGATCGGCCATCCGCTCGGCGCGACCGGCGCGCGCATCACCGGCAAGGCGGCTTCGCTGCTTGCGCGCGAGCACGGCCGCTATGCGCTCGCCACGCAGTGCATCGGCGGCGGGCAGGGCATCGCGACCATTCTCGAGCGCGCCTGATCGCCCGAGAATGGCGACCATCACCACACGGAGGCCCCATGGCTGCAATTCCTGAAGCGGGCGCGGCGCGCAAGCTCTACCTTGATGACCTGTCGGTCGGCGACCGTTTCCGAAGCGGCGAGCATGCGCTGGATGCCGCGCAGATCAAGGCCTTTGCGTCGCAGTTCGATCCGCAGCCGTTCCATACCGACGAAGAGGCCGCGAAGGCCACCTTCTTCGGTGGCCTTGCGGCGAGCGGATGGCACACCGCGGCGCTGACGATGAAGCTGCTGGTGGAAAGCGGCGTTCCGCTCGCCGACGGCATCATCGGTTCAGGCGGCCAGCTTCAATGGCCGAAGCCGACGCGACCGGGCGACGTGCTGCATGTGGTGAGCGAGGTGGTCGAGATCGCGCCTTCGCGCAGCAAGCCCGGCCGCGCGATGGTGACGATGCACTGCCAGACGTGCAACCAGCACGGCGAGGTGCTGCAGGACTTCAGGCCGAAGCTCGTGGTGCACGCTCGGCCGGCGTAGCGCTTCAGCCCTTGCCCGTGCCCGCAGCCAGTGCGCGCAGTTCCTCGTCACTGAAGCCGGCGCGGCTGCGCGCCTCGAGGTTGAACGGCGGCTTGTGCCGCGGGGCATCGTAGTGCGCCACGAGCTCGGGATAGCTCGTTTCGGGGTCGCGGCCCGCGCGCTCGCAGAGCCAGCGGTACCAGCGGTTTCCGATCGCGACATGGCCGATCTCGTCGCGCAGGATGATGTCGAGGATCTCGACCGCGCGCAACGCATCGGGCGTGTTCACGCGCCGCAGCTTGGCCTGGATCAGCGGCGTGGCGTCGAGGCCGCGGGCCTCGAGCGTGCGCGGCACCAGCGCCATGCGCGCGAGCACGTCGTCCTTCGTTTTCTCGCACATGTTCCAGAGCCCGTCGTGGCCCGGGAAGTCGCCGTAGCGCCAGCCCATGTCCTGCAGGTGCGCATGCAGCAGCGTGAAGTGCTGCGCTTCCTCATCGGCCACGCGCAGCCAGTCGCGGTAGTAGGACTCGGGCATGCCGTCGTAGCGCCACACCGCATCGAGCGCGAGGTTGATCGCGTTGAACTCGATGTGACAGATCGAATGGACCAGCGCGGCGCGGCCTTCGGGCGTGAAGGGCGAGCGCTTCTGCACCTCGGTCGCGCTGACGCGCAGCGGGCGCTCGGGGCGGCCCGGCACGCCGGTGTCGTCGCCTGCCGTGCGAATGGGTATCGGTGCTATGGATTCGGTAGCTGCGAGCGCAACGGTCGCGCGCGTTGCCGCCACCTTCTGTTCGGGATCGGTGAGGCGCAGCGCGGCCAGGGCGCTCAATCGGGGGTGCATCCCTACAATTCTAGTTTTGGCCCCGGAGACCCCACGATGGCGATTTATGAACTCGACGGCATTGCACCCAAGCTCGGCAGCGGCGCATGGGTCGCCGACAGTGCCGAGGTGATCGGCAACGTGCAGCTGGGCGAGAACGCGAGCATCTGGTTCGGCGCGGTGCTGCGCGGCGACAACGAAACCATGACCATCGGGCGCAACAGCAACGTGCAGGACATGTCGATGCTGCATTCGGACCCGGGCTCGCCGCTCACCATCGGCGAGAACGTCACCATTGGCCACCAGGTCATGCTGCACGGCTGCACCATCGGCGACAACTCGCTGATCGGCATCCAGGCGGTGGTCTTGAATAACGCGAAGATCGGCCGCAACTCGATCGTCGGTGCCGGCAGCGTCGTGACCGAGGGCAAGGAGTTTCCCGACAATTCCCTGATCTTCGGTTCGCCCGCGAAAGTGATGCGCACGATCAGCGACGAGGACGCTACCCGCCTGCGCCATGGCGCCGACCATTACGTACAGAACGCCGTTCGCTATGCGAAGGGCCTCAAGAAAATCGCCTGACCTGCGCAGGCCCCACAGAAAGAATCCGTTTTGAGCGAGCTGCACAAATTCCTGTTCGATGGCCTGCCGGTGCGCGGCATGATCGTGCGCCTGACGGATGCGTGGCAGGAGATCCTGGCGCGGCGCGCCTCCAACACCGCCACCGGCGCCTACCCGCCGCCCGTGGCCGAGCTGCTCGGCGAAATGACGGCCGCGGCCACGTTGATGCAGGCCAACATCAAGTTCAACGGCGCGCTGATCCTGCAAATCTTCGGCGATGGCCCGGTCAAGGTCGCGGTCGCCGAGGCGATGCCCGACCTGAGCCTGCGCGCCACCGCCAAGGTGATCGGCAACCTGCCGGCCGATGCACGCCTGCCCGAGATGGTCAACGTGGGAAACAAGGGCCGCTGCGCTATAACGCTCGACCCCAAGGACAAGCTGCCCGGCACCACCCCGTACCAAGGCGTGGTGCCGCTGTTCGACGACGAGGGCGAGAAGCTCGGCAGGCTCAGCGACGTGCTGCAGCACTACATGCTGCAAAGCGAGCAGCTCGACACCACGCTGGTGCTCGCGGCCGACGACAAGGTGGCCGCGGGCCTGCTGATCCAGCGCCTGCCGGTGAAGGGCGGGTCCAACCTCGAAGGCACCTCGGGCCGCGACCACGACCAGGCCAACGAAGACCAGATCGGCCGCAACGAGGACTACAACCGCATCGCGATCCTCGCTTCGAGCCTCACGCGCGACGAGCTGCTCACGCTCGATATCGAGACCATCCTGCGGCGCCTGTTCTGGGAAGAGAAGCTGCTGCGCTTCGAGCCGCAGGCCGGCCCGGCGGGCCCGCACTTCGCCTGCACCTGCGGGCGCGAGCGCGTGGCCCAGATGATCCGCGGGCTCGGCGCCAAGGAAGCCGAGGAAATCCTCGCCGAGCGCGGCGACATCGAGGTGGGCTGCGATTTCTGCGGCAAGCAGTACCGCTTCGATGCGGTCGATGCCGCGCAGCTCTTCAAGCCGCCCGGCGACCAGATCCCGGGCAGCTCGGTGGTTCAGTAACGCCTTTCTTTCTCACGCGGGCTGGCGCAGAACCTTCACCATCGCGGCGAGCCGCTCGTTGGCGAAGCCCGCGTCGAGCGCACGTTCGAACAGCCGCATCAGGAAGTCGGGAAAGCTCGTGTCGAGCTTCGCTTCGCGCGCCTGCTTCACGAACAGGCGGCCCGAGCCGGCGCAGGTGGCCATCGAACTTTCGGGCTCGCCGTAGCGGTTGGCGTGGATGTCCTCGCCCTCGGAGCGGATCATCTCGCCGAGCACCGGCGAAATGGCGCCGATCATGCGCGCGAACTCGTCCACGCGCAGGCCCTCTGATTCGCAGATGCGCGCACCATGGAAGAACCCGCTCATGGCGCCGAACATGCACGAGAGCGTCGCCAGGTCCCACGCGGCCGCATTGCCGATGGGCTCGCCCATGTAGAGGATGTTGCCGGCGATGGTTTCGAGCACCGGCCGCGCCGCCTCGAGCGCGCGGGCTTCGCCCGAGACGAACAGCGGCGTGTCGGCCCGGCCGATCTGGCTCGGCGTGGCGAGCAGGGCGCCGTCGAGGTAGGCGCAGCCGTCGGCCGCGGCCCAGGCATCGCGCGCGTCCTGCGGCGTGCCGGTGCTCAATTGCACCAGCAGTTTGCCGCGCAGCGCCTCGGCCATGCCGGGCGCGGCGAGGATCGCGCGGCTGGCGGCGTAGTCGGCCACGCAGACCAGCACCACCGGGCTTGCCTCGACCGCCGCGCGCGCATCGGGCGCGAGCTGCGTGCCCTGGTTCAAGAGCGGCTGCGCGCGTGCCGCGGTGCGGTTCCACAGCGTGAGGGTGAACTTCGATTGCAGCGCGCGCGCGAGCGCCACGCCCATGGGGCCGACGCCGATGAGGGAAACGTCTGTCATGTGCATCTTCTTTCTGCGCGTGGCCGGGCTCAACCGGCGGCGAGCGTGAGGTTCTGGCCGAGCCCGCCGTCGACGGTGAGCCGCGCGCCCGTGGTGAAGGTGGCCTCGAAGGCGAGGAACAGCACGGCACGCGCCACCTCCTTGGCGCTGCCGTGCCGACGCATCGGCGTGATCTGGTCGCCCAGGTTCATGAATTCCGCCCGCTCCGCGGCGGTGGCGTCGGTCACGCCGAGGGTCGGCGTGTCGATGAAGCCGGGGCTCACCACGTTCACGCGGATGCCCCGCGTCACGAGCTCGGCCGCGAAGCCGGAGGCGAGCGAACGCAGCGCGGCCTTGGTGGCGCTGTAGACGCTCAGGCCGTGCATGCCGCCTTCGTCGGCGATCGACGAGGTGAAGACGATTGCGCTGCCCGCGGGCATCAGCGGCGCCAGGCGCTGCACGGTGAAGAAGGGCCCCTTGGTGTTGACCGCGAAAGCCGTGTCGTAGGCAGCTTCGCTCACCTGCTCGAAGGGCTCCAGCGCCGAGATGCCCGCGTTGATGTGCAGCAGGTCGATTCGGCCTAGCGTCTCGCGTGCCAGCGCCGCGAGGGCGTCGATGTCGGCCAGCGAGGCTGCATCCGATGCCACCACGTGGGCGCGCGGCCCGAGCACGCGGCGCGCGGCCTCGAGGTTGTGCGGATTGCGGCCGGTGACGAGCACGTCGGCCCCGCCGTCGAGCAGCGCCTGCGCGGTGGCAAGGCCCATGCCGATGGTGCCGCCGGTGATGAGCGCCTTCTTGCCGGCGTAAGGCGCGAGGGAGGAGGAATGGTTCGTGGAGTTCATGGCTGCGATGATCGGCATCGCGCCGCCGGCCGTCGCGCACGATCAGCCGTGCGCGAGCACAAACGGCCGATGACATGCGGGGTGGCCGCGGCCGATAATGTTTCGATGCGCGATACCGACCTGGAAACCGACTTCCGCGGCGCGGGCCTGGGGTCCGACGTGGTGCTGCCGGACGACGGCTTCGCCGCGCCGCCGCCCTCGGGCGGGCTGCGCGTGGACCTGCGGCAGACGCCCGGCGGCGAGGTCGCCTACGAGGCACTGCCCGACCATCGCATCAAGCTGCATGCGGGCGCGCCGGTCGCGGGCGCCTGCCAGTACCACCGCTTCGTCTACACGCGCGGCGACCTCGACATCGTGCCGGCCGGCACCAGTGACATCTGGCACGAGGCATCGCCGAGCACCTCGGTGGTGGTGCGCATGGCGCCCGCGCTGCTCGAGCGCACGGCCGAAGAGATGGGGCTGCCGGCCGAACGTGCACGGCTCGGCGAGCGCCACCAGTTCCGCGACCCGCAGATCGAGCACATCGCCTGGGCGCTCGACGCCGAGCGCCGCGCGGGCTTTCCGAACGGCCGGCTCTACACCGACAGCCTCGGCACCGCGCTGGCGGTGCAACTGGTCGCGACCGGTCCGGTGCGCTCCGCAAAGTCGGCCGCGCAGGGCCTGACGCGGCTGCAGCTGCAGCGCGTGACGGCCTACATCGAGGACCACCTCGACGGCGACCTGTCACTGGCTGCGCTGGCCGGGGTGGCGGGCCTGAGCGCCTCGCACCTGAAGACGCAGTTCAAGCGCTCCACCGGGCTGCCGGTGCACGAATACGTGGTGCATCGCCGCGTCGATCGCGCGCGCAGCCTGCTGCTGACGAGCGAACTGCCCGTGAGCCTCGTCGCGCTGGAGAGCGGCTTCTCGCACCAGAGCCACATGGCGCGCTGCATGCGCCGCGTGCTCGGCGCCACGCCGGGCGAGGTGCGGCGCGCGCGCTAGCTAAAGGCCGCGCGCCGGCGCTCAGCGCGTGGCGGCGTCGTCGAAGCCGCCGAACAGGATGTCGGGCGCGCTCGTGTTGTGCTTCGAGGGCAGGCTGCGTCCGAAGCGGAACTGCGTGGCGTCCAGCGTCTTCACGTCGGGCAGCGGCAGCGCCTGCTCGGCGGCTTCGGGCGATGCCTGCCAGCGCACTTCGCTCATGTCGGCGTTGTCGGGCGCGACGTACATCGAGCGCAGCGCCGCGAACGGGCGCCCCTTCGCGGTCGGCGACGAAAGCCGCACGTCGAGCGCGGTGCGCGTGCGGCTGATCTCGGTGGCCTTGACCACGGCGCTGCCGCCGCGCGTGAAGCGCAGGTGGATCGACAGCGGCTGCGCAACGATGCGGATCGACGCGATGTCCACCACCGGCCGGCCGGCCTGCTCGACTGGGCCCAGCAGGAACGAAGAGCCGTACACGCCGTCGCCGAAGCGGGCCTCGGGCAGTGGCTTGATGCGCCAGTAGCCGTCGGCCGGGTAGAGCACCATCGCCTCGAGCGCCTTGCCGTCTTCCTTGCGAAACACCTGCAGCAGGTGAAAGCCGCGGTCCTTGCGCGCACCCACGCGCACCGGCACCTGTTGCGGCCGCCAGAAGCTAGCGAGCGTCATGCCGACGATGCGCCACTGCGCGTCCTCGTGCAGCACCACGGTGCGGGGCTCGAACTTGTGCGCGGGATCGGTGGGATGGGCACCGCCATCGAAATTGCAGTTCGAGAAGTCGGGCGCGGTCGTGTCGGTGCGGATGCTGTCGAGATAGGCCGGCTGCAGCGCCTCGATGCGCAGCCGGCGGATGCCTTCGCCGCGCAGCACCAGCGAGACGTTGTCCTCTTCCGCGCAGGCGGTGGGGGTGGTGCCGTTTTCCACGGTGGCTGCCACGGGGGCGGCCGTTGCGGCACTCGTGGCCAGCCATGCGGCAAGCAGCAGGACGCGAGAAACGTGGGGGGACATCAGATCTCCGGACTGTGGGGGGTGGAAGATGGCGGGTCGCCGCGGCGTTCGAGCAGTTCGCTGAAGAGGCGGTGCTCGCACGCCGGGTCCGAGCATTTGTCGCAGGCCCACGACCAGCGGGCGGGTGTCGGTTCGGCCTGGCCGCGCAGGCCGGCGGGCGCTTCGTGCCCGGCGCTGGCAAGGATGGCATTCCAGGCACTGGCGAGCCTTTCGCCTCCGCTGCCGTGGACCACCGCGAACGACAGCCCGGCGCCCGACAACGCGGCGCGCAGCAGCCTGTCGGTCGGCTCGCGTGCATGGTCGCCGTCGCGCAGCGCGTCGGCCACCCAGGGAATGTCGAGCGCGGTGAGCAGCGTGATCGCGCAGCGGCGCTGGGCGGCGAGGGCGTCCGGGTAGAGCGAGGGGTCGCCGAACAGCTGTTCACTGTAGACGGCGGTCATGAGCGCCGTCGTGTCCGCCACCACGACGCCAGACGCTGCCGCGGCCTCGATGCGGCGGGTCTGCTCGTCGGCGATGGCCCGTTGCTCGTCGGGGCGCGGCGTGCGGCCTTCGCGCTCGCACCACTCGCGCAGGTATTCGCCCACGAAGGTGGCGGCCGTGCCGCGGGCCTGCAGCCGCTCGGCGAGCGCTTGTGCGAGTTCGGTCTTGCCGGTGCTTTCGGCGCCCACGAGCGCAATCACGCAGCCGACGGGCAGCACGGGCGTCATGCGCGTGCGGCCCCGCCGTGCAAGCGCATCCGCCAGGCCAGGAAGCCGGCCACGCTGAGCACCGCGAACACGGCGTAGAGCCCGACCGTGAGCCACAGGCCCTTGTGGATGAAGAGGCCCACGCTCACCACATTGACCGCGAGCCAGACCAGCCAGTTTTCAATGAACTTGCGCCCGAGCAGGAACTGGCCCACGAGGCTGAGCCCGGTCGCGAAGCCGTCCCACCAGGGCACGTCGGAATCGGTGAAGCGGCGCAGGAACAGTGCCACCGCGGGCCATGCAATGGCGCAGGCGGCGAGTGCCAGCGCGATGCCGCGCGGCGAAAGCCGGCTCACGCGCAGCGTGCTGCCGTCGGCTCGGTGGCCGCGCAGCCACTGGAACCAGCCCCAGAACGCGACGACCGCGAAGAACACCTGGAGCGAGGCGTCGCCGTAGATGCGTGCCTCGGCGAACACCGCCACATAGAGCAGCGAGCTGACGATCGCGAGCGGCCAGCCCCAGTGGATCTCGCGCATGTTGCAGCCGACCATCGCGAGCGCGAGCACGGCGGCCACGAGTTCGAGCCAGCTGACCGGGGCGCCCCAGAGCGCGAAGGCGGGGGCCGAGAAGAACTCGGGCATCGGCAGCGGCCGCGCGTTACCTGGTCACCTGAACGAAGACTTCGTTCGGCTTCACCATGCCGAGCTCCTGCCGCGCGCGCTCCTCGACCATCTCGAGGCCGACCTTGAGGTCGTTGACCTCGGAGGCGAGCCGCTCGTTGGTCACGGCGGCCTTGGCGTTCGCATCCTTTTGCGCCGTCAGCTTGTCTTGCAGCTGCGTGACCTCGGGAACGCTTCCGCGCCCGCTCCACAGCTGCCACTGCAGGATGACCAGCAGCAGCAGCAGCACGATGGGTGGAGCGAGTCGCGAGCGCATTGCCGCCGGCTACGGGCGCTACTTGAGGTTGTAGAAGGCGCCGCGGCCCGGGTAGCTTGCGATGTCGCCGAGGTCTTCTTCGATGCGCAGCAGCTGGTTGTACTTGGCAATGCGGTCCGAGCGCGAGAGCGAACCGGTCTTGATCTGGCCCGCGTTGGTGCCCACGGCGATGTCGGCGATGGTGCTGTCCTCGGTTTCGCCCGAGCGGTGCGAGATCACGGCCGTGTAGCCGGCGCGCTTGGCCATCTCGATGGCGGCGAAGGTCTCGGTCAGCGTGCCGATCTGGTTGATCTTGATCAGGATCGAGTTGGCGATGCCCTTCTCGATGCCTTCCTGCAGGATCTTGGTGTTGGTGACGAACAGGTCGTCGCCCACCAGCTGCACGCGCTTGCCGAGGCGATCGGTCAGCAGCTTCCAGCCGTCCCAGTCGCCTTCATGCATGCCGTCCTCGATGCTGATGATCGGGTACTTGTCGACCCAGGTCGCGAGCATGTCGGCCCAGTTGCCGGCCGACAGCGTGAGGTTCTCGCCCGACAGCACGTAGTTGCCGTCCTTGTAGAACTCGCTGGCGGCGCAGTCGAGTCCGAGCGCGATCTGCTCGCCCGCCACGAACCCGGCCTTGTCGATGGCCTCGAGGATCAGCTGGATCGCCGCTTCATGGCTCTCGACGCTGGGGGCGAAACCGCCTTCGTCGCCGACGGCCGTGCTGATGCCGCGGTCGCCCAGGATCTTCTTGAGCGCATGGAACACCTCGGCGCCGTAGCGCACGGCCTCGCGGAAGCTCGGCGCGCCCACGGGGATGATCATGAACTCCTGCAGGTCGAGGCTGTTGTTGGCATGCGCGCCGCCGTTGATGACGTTCATCATCGGCACCGGCAGCTGCATGCCGCCCATGCCGCCGAAATAGCGGTACAGCGGCAGGCCCGACTCTTCGGCCGCGGCACGTGCCACGGCCATCGACACCGCGAGGGTGGCATTGGCGCCCAGGCGGGCCTTGTTGTCGGTGCCGTCGAGGTCGATCATCGTGCGGTCGAGGAAGGCCTGCTCGCTGGCATCGAGGCCGAGCACGGATTCCGAGATCTCGGTGTTGATGTTCTCCACGGCCTTGAGCACGCCCTTGCCGAGATAGCGGTTCTTGTCGCCGTCGCGCAGCTCGATGGCTTCGCGCGAACCGGTCGATGCGCCCGAGGGCACGGCCGCGCGGCCCATGGTGCCCGATTCGAGCAGCACGTCGCACTCAACGGTGGGATTGCCGCGGCTGTCGAGGATTTCTCGGCCGACGATGTCAACGATTGCACTCATGCGTTTTTCTCTTTCCTTGGAGTCTCGAATTCTTCAGGTATAGCTCACAAGCCTTCGACGGCGACCATGCGCATCACGGCCGCGCCGGCACGCGCCTCGCGCGCTTTGAGGTACTCGGGCGTTTCATAGAAGGCCTTGGCCTTCTCGAAGCTCGGGAATTTCAGGATCACGATGCGCGACGGCGTCCAGTCGCCCTCGAGCACCTCGACCTGGCCGCCGCGCACGCACACTTCGGCGCCGTGCGCCTGCATCGCGGCGCCCGACCATTTCTTGTATTCCTCGTACTGCGTCGGGTTCGTGACTTCGACGTGGGCGATGACGTAACCACTGCTCATGATTGAAAGGTGTCCTCTAGAAAAGCGTTCTTCTTCGTGATCTGGTCGAGCGCCAGCAGCGTTTCGAGCAGGGCCTTCATGTGCTTGAGCGGCACCGCGTTGGGGCCGTCGCTCAGTGCCTTGGCGGGATCGGGGTGCGTCTCCATGAAGAGCCCGGCCACGCCCACGGCCACGGCCGCACGCGACAGCACGGGCACCATCTCGCGTTGGCCGCCCGAGGTCGTGCCCTGGCCGCCCGGCAACTGCACCGAGTGGGTCGCATCGAACACCACGGGCGCGCCGGTCTCGCGCATGATCGCGAGCGAGCGCATGTCGGAGACGAGGTTGTTGTAGCCGAAGCTCGCGCCGCGTTCGCAGGCCATGAAGCTGTCTTCGTCGAGGCCGGCTTCCTTGGCTGCCGCGCGCGCCTTGTCGATCACGTTCTTCATGTCGTGCGGCGCGAGGAACTGGCCCTTCTTGATGTTCACGGGCTTGCCCGACTGCGCCACCGCACGGATGAAGTCGGTCTGGCGGCACAGGAAGGCGGGCGTCTGCAGCACGTCGACCACCTTGGCGGCCTCGGTGATGTCGTCTTCGGTGTGCACGTCGGTCAGCACCGGCAGGCCGAGCTCGCGCTTGACCTTGGCGAGGATCTCCAGGCCCTTGTCGCGGCCCGGACCGCGAAAGCTCGTGCCCGAGGAACGGTTGGCCTTGTCGAAGCTGCTCTTGAAGATGAACGGAATGCCGAGCGAGGCGGTGATCTCCTTCAGCGTGCCGGCGGTGTCCATCTGCAGCTGCTCGGATTCGACCACGCAGGGTCCCGCGATCAGGAAGAAGGGCTGGTCGAGCCCGATGTCGAATCCGCAGAGTTTCATAGAGATACCTCCGTGCTGCGCACTTCGGAATTCGCCTTGGGAGCGGCCCGGCGGCTCATGCGACGACCTTCAGGTTCGTTGCGCCGCCCGCGCTCTGCGCCTTGTGCTCGAGCGCTGCCTTGATGAAGGCGTTGAAGAGCGGATGGCCGCTCCACGGCGTGGACTTGAACTCGGGGTGGAACTGCACGCCCATGTACCAGGGGTGCACGTCCTGCGGCAGCTCGACGATCTCGGTCAGGTGCTCGCGCTGCGTGAGCGCGGAGATCACCAGGCCCGCGGCGCGCAGCTGGTCGAGGTAGTTGACGTTGGCTTCGTAGCGGTGGCGGTGGCGCTCGGTCACCACGTCGCCGTAGATGCTGTGCGCGAGCGTGCCGGCCGTGACGTCGGAGCTCTGCGCGCCCAGGCGCATCGTGCCGCCGAGGTCGGACTTCTCGTCGCGCGTCTTCACGGTGCCGTCGGCGTCCTTCCACTCGGTGATCAGCGCGATCACGGGGCAGGGCGTCTCGGGGTCGAACTCGGTGCTGTTGGCGTTCTTGAGGCCCGCCACGTGGCGCGCGTATTCGATCGTGGCCACCTGCATGCCCAGGCAGATGCCGAGGTAGGGCACCTTGCTTTCGCGCGCGAAGCGGGCGGCGGCGATCTTGCCTTCGACGCCGCGCTGGCCGAAGCCGCCCGGCACGAGGATCGCGTCGTACTTGGCGAGGCGCGAGACGTCCTGCGCCGAGATGGTCTCGGAATCGATGTAGTCGATCTTCACGCGGGCATGGTTCTTCATGCCGGCATGGCGCAGCGCCTCGTTGAGGGACTTGTAGCTGTCGGACAGGTCGACGTACTTGCCGACCATGGCGATGGTCACTTCCTGCTGCGGATGCTCGACCTCGTAGACCAGGTCGTCCCAGCGCTGCAGCTTGGCCGGCGGGGTGTTGATGCGCAGCTTGTCGCAGATCAGGCCGTCGAGGCCCTGCTCGTGCAGCATGCGCGGCACCTTGTAGATGGTGTCGACGTCCCACATCGAGATCACGCCCCATTCGGGCACGTTCGAGAACAGCGAGATCTTGGCGCGCTCGTCGTCGGGGATCGGGCGGTCGGCGCGACACAGCAGCGCATCGGCCTGGATGCCGATGGCGCGCAGCTCCTTGGCGGTGTGCTGCGTGGGCTTGGTCTTGAGCTCGCCGGCAGCGGCGATCCATGGCACATAGCTCAGGTGCACGAAGGCCGAGTTGTTCGGGCCCATGCGCAGGCTCATCTGACGCACGGCCTCGAGGAAGGGAAGCGACTCGATGTCGCCCACGGTGCCGCCGATCTCGACGATGGCCACGTCGACCTCGTGCGCGGTGCCGAGGCCGGCGCCGCGCTTGACGTACTCCTGGATCTCGTTGGTGATGTGCGGGATCACCTGCACCGTCTTGCCGAGGTAGTCGCCGCGGCGTTCCTTCTCGAGCACGGTCTTGTAGATCTGGCCGGTGGTGAAGTTGTTGGCCTTGCGCATCCTCGTGGTGATGAAGCGCTCGTAGTGGCCGAGGTCGAGGTCGGTTTCGGCGCCGTCGTCGGTGACGAACACCTCGCCATGCTGGAACGGCGACATCGTGCCGGGGTCGACATTGATGTACGGATCGAGCTTGATGAGGGTGACCTTGAGGCCGCGCGATTCAAGGATCGCGGCGAGGGAGGCGGATGCGATTCCCTTGCCAAGGGAAGATACGACACCACCGGTGACGAAGACAAATTTGGTCATGCCAGTTCCGGACGCTGTAAATCCGGGCAGTGGGAAATTGCGATTGTATATGCCGGCCCCGTGCTGCCGCGAACCGCAAGCGGCATCTCCTTCGCGGCGGGCCGGGTCATTACACTCCAGCGCTATGCAAGATCTCGCCGGCAAGCACATCGTTCTCGGTCTCACGGGCGGCATCGCCTGCTACAAGTCGGCCGAGCTGTGCCGGCTGTTCGTCAAGGCGGGTGCGACCGTGCAGGTCGTGATGACCGAAGCGGCGGAACAGTTCATCACGCCGGTCACGATGCAGGCGCTCTCGGGGCGCAGCGTCTACACCTCGCAGTGGGACGCGCGCGAGCCCAACAACATGCCCCACATCAACCTGAGCCGCGAGGCCGATGCGATCGTGCTGGCGCCCTGCAGCGCCGATTTCATCGCGCGGCTGGTGCAGGGCAGGGCCGACGACCTGCTGAGCCTGATGTGCCTCGCGCGTCCGGCCGACCGCGTGCCGCTCTTGATCGCGCCGGCCATGAACCGCGAGATGTGGGCTCATCCCGCGACCCAGCGCAACCTGATGCAGGTGGCCGCCGACGGTGCCACGGTGCTCGGCGTCGGCAGCGGCTGGCAGGCCTGCGGCGAGACCGGCGACGGCCGCATGCTCGAAGCGGCGCAGCTGCTCGAGGACGTCACCGCCTTCTTCCAGCCCAAGGTGCTGGCCGGGCAGAAACTGCTCGTGACCACGGGGCCGACCTTCGAGGCGCTCGACCCGATCCGCGGCATCACCAACCATTCGTCGGGCAAGATGGGCTTCGCGATTGCGCGCGCGGCGCGCGAGGCCGGCGCGGAGGTCACGCTGGTGGCCGGCCCGGTCCACCTGCCGACGCCGCGCGGCGTGAGCCGCATCGACGTGCTCTCGGCCCAGCAGATGCTCGAAGCGACAACGGCGGCGGCCCAGGCTGCTAGCATTTTCGTAGCAACCGCGGCGGTCGCCGACTGGCGCCCGGCCACCCACAGCGAGCAGAAGATCAAGAAGGACGGCAGCGGCAACACGCCAGTGCTGAACTTCGTCGAGAACGCCGACATCCTGCTCACCGTGGCGAGCAGCGAACGCGCAAAGAGCCGGCAGCTGTTCTGCGTCGGCTTCGCGGCCGAGAGCGAGAACCTCGTCGAACATGCCAAGGCCAAGCGCGCACGCAAGGGCATTCCGCTCCTGGTCGGCAACATCGGCCCGCTGACTTTCGGCCAGGACGACAATGCGCTGCTACTGGTGGATGCCAACGGCGTGCGCGAGCTGCCACGCGCACCCAAGCTCAGGCTCGCGCGCGAGCTGATGGTCGAAATTGCCGCACGACTTCCTGAATGGAGAGCCTGATGAACACCACGAACAACACCGACTGGAACACGCCGCCCAACGGCGACTTCGCACGCTACGTGGAGCAGCTGTCGGCCCAGGCCGCGCGCCGCGTGGTGGCGCAGGGCAACCCCGAGATGGACGCCGGCATGACGGCAGCGAGTCCGGGCGCGGTGCTCACGCCCGCGCAGCAGCAGCGCCGGCGCACACCGGCCGGGAACAGCGCCGCAGCCGCGAAGACCGCCCTCGGGTCCACGGGTTTCAAGATGCTCGCGGGCATCGGCGCGGTCGTCTTCCTGGTGCTCTGGGCGGCCGGCGTGCCTTTCGGTGCGCTGGCTGTTGCGCTGGCCGTCGTGTTCTGGCTCGGCAGAGGCCTCGTCAAGGGCCTGGCCTCGCCCGGTGTCGCCAAGTGGCAGCAGGTGCTCGAAGAAGCCAACCGCAATCAAAGAGAACAGCCAACCAAGCAAGGCAGCAACTAAGTGAAAGTCGACGTCCGCATCCTCGATCCCCGCATGGTGGATCAATTGCCCACCTACGCCACGCCCGGCAGCGCGGGGCTCGACCTGCGGGCCTGCCTCGATGCACCGCTCACGCTGGCGCCCAATGCCTGGCAGCTGGTGGGCACCGGCATCGCGATCCACCTGGCCGACCCGGGTTTTGCGGCCCTGATCCTTCCGCGCTCGGGCCTCGGCCACAAGCACGGCATCGTGCTCGGCAACCTCGTCGGCCTGATCGACAGCGACTACCAGGGCGAGCTCAAGGTCAGCGCGTGGAACCGCAGCAGCACGCCCTTCGTGCTCGAGCCGATGGAGCGGCTTGCGCAGCTGGTGATCGTACCGGTGGTGCAGGCGCAGTTTCAGGTCGTCACCGAATTTTCAGCTTCGCAACGCGGCGAAGGCGGCTACGGGTCGACCGGCAAGCACTGACGAACGCATGGCGGCGGCTTCATGTCGTAGCCGTAAAGACCGGAACCCGAAGCGCGCGGCATGCTCCTACATCGTGCTGTGTGTTGGGCGTCATCTCGCTGGCGGCCAGAACGTTAGACACAGGCTTGGTGCAACGGATGCACCCACCATTTCGAGGAGCCTCCCATGAAAATCTCAACGCGCTTCGTTTCCATTGCCGCCTCGGTGGTGGCCCTGGCCACGCTCACCGCCTGCGTCGCGCCGGCGCCGGTCTATCACACCACGCGCTATCCCTACCAGGCGCCGCCGCAGGCGGTGCCCTACCAGGAAGCGGCCTACGTCGACTACGGCCACGTGGCCAACATCGAGGTGCTGCGCAGCGAAACCGGGGGCACCGGCCCCACGGGCGGCGGCGCCGTCGCGGGTGGCGTGCTGGGCGGCGTCGTGGGCAACCAGTTCGGCCACGGCAGCGGCCGTGCGGCGGCCACGGCGCTCGGCATCGTAGGTGGCGCGCTGCTGGGCAACACCATCGAGTCCCAGAACAACGGCCCGCGCGCCTACGAGAGCTACCGCATCTCGGTGCAGACCGATCGTGGCGGCTACCGTGCCTTCGACGTGCCGCACCCGGGCGACCTGCGCGTGGGCGACCGCGTGCGCATCGACAACGGGCACATCTCGCGCATGTAGGCGCACCGTCGGCCTGCAGAAAAGCCGGGCGCTGCCCGGCTTTTGCTTGTGCGCCTTCGACGAGTGGGGCGTCAGTGCAGCAGGTCGTTGCCGGGCGCCGTCGGCGGCACCTTGAAGAAGGCGGTGCCCGCAGTGCCGCTGCCGATCTCTTCCTCGGTCGCTTCGCGCACCGAGCGCACCGTGATGTCGAGCCGCACCGCGATGCCGGCGAGCGGATGGTTGCCGTCGAGCACGAGGTGTTCGGGGTAGATCTCGGCCACGGTGTAGATCACGTCCTTGGGCATCGCCTCGCTCACGCCCTTGGGCAGCGCGGCGCCGTCGAAGGTCATGCCTTCTTCAGTCCCCTCGGGGAACAGCGCGCGCGGCTCCAGGAAGAGCAACTGGTCGTTGAAGTCGCCGAAGCCCTGCTCGGGCTCGAGCTGCAATTGCACGCGTGCGCCGGGCTCGTGGCCCTGCAGCGCCGCTTCGATCACATCGAAGAGGTCGTCGCCGCCGACGAGGAACTCCACCGGCTCGTCAAGCACGTCGAGCACCTCGCCGAGGGTGTCTTTCATGGTCCAGGTCAGGCCGACCACGCATTGTTCAGAGATTTCCATTGCAGAATTCTCCCATGGAGATCACACAACCGCTGCCGCTGCTCGGCGGCCTGAGCGCCGCGCAGTTCATGCGGCGACATTGGCAGAAAAAGCCGCTGCTGGTGCGCCAGGCCGTGCCCGCCATGGTGCCACCGATAGCGCGCAGTGCGCTCTTTGCCCTTGCCGGGCGCGAGGAGGTGGAGTCGCGGCTCATCCGCCATGGCAGGGCCGGCTGGACCCTGCGGCACGGCCCCTTCGGGCGCCGCGCCCTGCCGCCGCTTTCGCAGCCCGCATGGTCGCTGCTGGTGCAGGGCGTCGACCTGCACGATGACGGGGTGCATGCACTGCTTCAGCAGTTCCGCTTTTTGCCCGATGCGCGGCTCGACGACCTGATGATCAGCTATGCGAGCGACCAGGGTGGGGTCGGCCCGCATTTCGATAGCTATGACGTGTTCCTGCTCCAGGCGCAGGGCCGGCGCCGCTGGTCGATCGGCAGGCAGGACGACCTGCGCCTGCAGCCCGGCGTGCCGCTCAAGATCCTCGAGCATTTCGAACCCGAAGAGAGCTTCGTGCTCGAGCCGGGCGACATGCTCTACCTGCCGCCGCGCTATGCGCACGACGGCGTGGCCCTGGGCGACGACTGCATGACCTGCTCGATCGGCTTGCGCTCGCCGGCTGCCGGCGAGTTCGGTGCCGACCTGCTGGCCCGCATGGCGCAGGCTTATTCGGAAGCGCTGGAGGATGCGGGCCCGGCCGAACTGGCGCGCTACCGCGATCCCTCGCAGCCCGCGGTCGATGCACCTGCCGCGATGCCGGCGGCAATGCAGGCCTTCGCGCGCAAGGCCATCGACGCGGCGCTGCGCGATCCCGATGCCATCGACCGCGCGCTCGGCGAGTCGCTCACCGAGCCCAAGGCCAATGTCTGGTTCGACGACGGCGGCGAGGTGCCCGACGTGCTGCGGCATGTGGCGCTCGACCGCCGCACCCGCATGCTCTACGACGCGCGGCACCTCTACATCAACGGCGAGAGCTTCCGCGCGGGCGGCGCCGACGCCACGCTGATGCGCCGGCTGGCCGATCGGCGCGCACTCGGTCCGCGCGAACTGGCGCGGGCGAGCGAAGGCGCACTGGCGCTGTTGTCCGAATGGTGCGAGGCGGGGTGGGTCCATGCCGGCTGAAGAAGCGCAGGCCGTGGCTTTGCCTCCGAATCTGCCCGAAGGCCGCTTCGACGGCCGCGAAGCCTTCGACGGCATCGTGCGTGCTGCGCTCGCGAACGCGGCCCGCGAGGGCTGGAACGAACTGGTCTTCAGCGACCCGGATTTTGCCGACTGGCCGCTCGGCGAGCGTGCCGCCGTCGAAGCGCTCACGGCCTGGTCGGCTCCGGGCCGGCGCTTCGTGCTGCTCGCTGAGCGTTTCGACGTGATCGAGCGCGTGCATGCGCGCTTCTTGCCGTGGCGCCGCATGTGGGATCACATCGTCGAATGCCGCAGCTTGCGCGGCGCAGCCGGCGTGCAAATGGTGCCGAGCGCCATCTGGACGCCCGCATGGTTCATGCACCGCATCGACCCCGAGCGCAGCCGCGGCGTCTGCGGCTTCGATCCGCGCGCCCGGCGCGCGCTGCGCGAAACATTCGATGAATCGTGGCGGGCCGGGCGGCTGGCATTTCCGGCAACGACATTGGGCTTGTAAGCCAATGCCGCGAATGCGACCGCAAGACACAAAGGGATGACGATGGGGGTCTAGAATTTTTTCGTCCAGACATCCCAATACAAAGGAGTTTCTCTATGAAGAAGTCGTCTTCCGTCTTGCTCGCCTCGCTCATCGCCGTTGCCGCCCTCACGGCCTGCGGAAAGAAAGAGGACGCCGCGCCGGCGGTCGTGACGCCGCCGCCCGCACCGGTGACCGAACCCGCCCCGGCCATGCCGCCCGCATCGAGCCCGTCGACCATGAGCGATCCGGCGGCCGCCACGCCGTCTACGGGCGCATCGTCCGCACTCGACGCGGCCAATGCCGCGACCGACGCTGCCAAGAAGGAAGAAGCGCCCAAGCAGTAATCCGGAGCCTGCTGCCGGCGCGTCCTGCGCCTGGCACGACCGCAAAAAAAGCCGCCCTCATCATCGGGCGGCTTTTTTGCGTGGGCTCGTCGAAGCCCGCCGGCCTGTTCAGACCTCGAGCCACGGCGAGCCGTCGAGCGCGTTCGCTGTAAGCATTTCGGCCTCGTGTCCGCCCAGGGCCTCGGCCATGAGCCGGCGCACGATCTCGGGACGGTTGTTCTGCTCGCTCAGGTGCGCTGCAACCACGTGGCGCAGGCCGTCGTGATGCACTGCGCGCGCGATCTCCGCGGCGGCCGCGTTCGACAGATGGCCGTGCCGGCCGCCCACACGCAGCTTCAAAAACGGCGGGTACGAGGAATTCGCCAGCAGGTCGCTGTCGTGGTTGAACTCCAGCAGCAGCGCATGCACGCCGCTGAGCCTCGACAGCACATGGCTCGTGGCATGACCCAGGTCGGTGAGCACACCGAGCGTGCGCGCGCCGTCGGAGCAGCGAAGCTGCAGCGGCTCGCGCGCATCGTGCGGCACGGTGAAGGGCTGTACCGACAGGTCGCCGACCTCGAAGGCCGCATCGTCGCGCGCCAGATGGAGCCGGCCCTCGAAATCGCGCCCGCCCGTAGCGAGCCAAGTGCCTTCGCTCATCCAGACCGGAATGCGCTCGCGGCGCGAGAGTGCATGGGCGCAGCCGATGTGGTCGCCGTGCTCGTGCGTGATGAAGATCGCGTCGATGTCGGCCGCTGTGAGGCCCGCCTTCGCGAGCCGCAGGTCGAGCTGGCGAATGCCGAAGCCGCAGTCGATCAGGAGCCGCGAAGTGCGGCCGCCGCTGGTCGCCTCGACCAGCGCGGCATTGCCCGTGCTGCCGCTGCCGAGGCTTCGGAAGCGGAGCATGCGGCTTACTTCAGGTCGTCGGCAATGACCTTGACGATGCGTTCTGCATTGGCCGAGGCCTCCGGCGCGCCGGCTTCGTTCTGCACGGCGACGGTCGTCATCTCGCCCTGGCCCTTGACCACGATGCGGAACTTGACGGGTGCCTCGTCCTTCTTCGAGCCGCTGAACAGCTTGCCGAAGAAGCCCGATTCCTTCTTGTCGGCGTTCGGGGTCACGTAGCGAACGTAGTAGATGCCGGCGCTGCGGTCGCGGTCTTCGACGGTGAAGCCGGTGCGGTCGAGCGCGAGGCCGACGCGGCGCCAGGCGCGGTCGAAGCCTTCGCTGATCTGGACGACCGGCTGTCCGCCGACGTTGGCGATGGTGGCGGTCTTGGTCGGCGCGGTGGTGGCGGCGAGGATCTTCGACTGCTCCTGCGAGACGCCGAGCTTGACCATCAGGCGGCGCAGGAATTCGGTCTCGAGTTCGGGGTCGCTCGGGCGCGGCTGCCAGACGGTCTGGTCCTGGCGGCTGTTGGTGTAGATCTCTTGCATGCCGCGGTGGCTGATGAAGATCTCGGTGCCGTTGGGCGTGCGCTCCATGCGGGTGCGGAAGCGGTCGAGTTCACCGGTCGAGTAGACCGAGTCGACCAGCTTGCCGAGCGTGCCGCGGATGATGTCCTGCGGCAGCTTGGCGCGGTTCTCGGCCCAGTCGGTTTCCATGATGCCGAGGTTGCGCTGCTCGGTGGTCAGCAGGAAGCCGCTTTCCTGCCAGAAGTCCTTGACCGGATCCCAGAGCTGGTCGGGCGAGCGGTTGATGACGATCCAGCGCTGCGTGCCCGCGCGTTCCATGCGGACGTCGCCGATGTTGGCGACCGCCGTGGGGATGCCCGGCGCATTCGCCGCGCCGGCCTGGTAGGCATTGGCCGTGACCGGGCCGCCCGGCACCGCATAGCGGTTTTCGCGCGACAGTTGCGACAGGTCGGGCGGGACTTCGAGCGTGGGGGCCTTGCCGGCGCTCTTGTAGTCGATCTTGTCGCCCTCGAGGACGGAGCAGGCGGCGAGGCTGACAACGAGGGTGGCCAGCAGTGCAGCTCGCGGGATGTGCGCAATGTTCTTCAACGTCGTCTTCCTTGTTGGAATGGGTTCGGTCAGTCTGTGGTGGGCCGCGATGCCCGCACTCTCAGAGCGCGGTTCAGGCAAAAGGTTGCGTCACCTCTGTGCGGCGGAGAGGAAATGATGGCAGCGGGGAGCCGCTCAGCCCTTGAGGAGGCCGGTGGCGCGCAGTGCGGCCTCGACCACCGGATGGTGTGCGTCCGAAAGCTCGGTGAGCGGCAGCCGCAGCGTACCGCCGCAGAGCCCGAGCCGGGCCATGGCCCACTTCAGCGGGATGGGGTTGGGTTCGACGAACAGGTGGCGGTGCAGTGGCATCAGCTCGAACTGGATCTGCATCGCGCGGCGCACGTCGCCCGCCAGGGCCGCCACGCACAGTTCGTGCATCTTGCGCGGCGCGATGTTGGCCGTGACGCTGATGTTGCCCTTGCCGCCGCACAGCATCAGTGCCACTGCGCTGGGGTCGTCGCCCGAGTACACGGCGAAATGTGCGGGGAGGTCGCGGATCAGCCATTGCGCGCGCTCGATGTTGCCGGTGGCTTCCTTGATGCCGATGATGCCCGGCACCTGCGCGAGCCGCAGCACGGTCTCGTGCGCCATATCGGCCACGGTGCGGCCCGGCACGTTGTAGAGCACGGTGGGCAGGTCGCCCACGGCCTCGGCAATGGCCTTGAAGTGCTGGTACTGGCCTTCTTGCGTCGGCTTGTTGTAGTAAGGCACGACCTGCAGCTGCGAGTCGGCGCCCACGCCCTTGGCGAAGCGGGCGAGTTCGATCGCTTCCTTGGTGGAGTTGGCGCCGCAGCCGGCCATGATGGGCACGCGGCCCTTGGCCTGCTCGACCGACACGCGGATGATTTCGCAATGCTCTTCCACGTCGACCGTGGGCGATTCGCCCGTGGTGCCGACGATGCCGAGGCAATCCGTGCCTTCGTCGATGTGCCAGTCGATCAGCCGGCGCAGGGCGGGATAGTCGACACTGCCGTCGTCGTGCATTGGCGTGACGAGAGCGACGATGCTGCCTGTCAGTTGCTCCAAGGGGAATCTCTCTGTCGGTGGACGAAAGTGTCGATTCTACTGACTCCGGGGGGCCTGGAAATCCCGGGCCCGGCGGGCTCGGCCGGCCCGCAGCGGATGGCGCACCGGCGCTCCCGGAACGGGCAGGTCCTCCCGGACGGCCGCAATGCGCTGCACGAAGCGGTCGGGCGCGGCCAGAAAGCCGTCTTCATACGCCACCACGCGCAAACCCTGGCAGGCGGCAAGCAGTTCGCCGGGCTGCAGCAGGAAGTCGGGGCGCGAGGGCTTGCCGACGGTTTCGTTGCCGGCCGCGAAGGTTTCGTAGAGCAGCACGCCGCCCGGTGCGACGGCGGCCAAGATGTCGTCCATGCGCGGACGCCAGAGATAGTGGGTGACGACCACCGCGCCGAACGCCTGGCCGGCGAAGGGCCACGGACCGGCCTCGATGTCGGCGGCCAGCACCTTGCCGAAGGCCCCCGCGGCCGCGACGGCTTCGGCGTCGCGGTCCACGCCCGTCGCCGCATGCCCGCGTTCGGCGAACCAGCGCATGTGCCGTCCGCGGCCGCAGGCCACGTCGAGCACCGTGGCGCCCGGTGCGAGCAGGTGCGACCACCGAACGATCCATTCCGACGGCTCGGTGCCGGCGTGCGGAGGCACTGCGTCTTTCATTCTGGGCGATGGGGCGAAAGGTTCAGAAACAGGACCAGACCTGGTCCACCAGCGTGACCAGGAAGCTCGGTTCGACGTAGAGCGCGAACACGCCGCCGAGCACGGCCAGCGCGGCGGCGAGCCAGCCGGCGTGGACGAGTTGGCGGTGCGTTTGCGGCGTCATGGGCCTATTTTCGCTCTCAGCCCGGCACCCCGGCAGGCCGGGCGGCACGCGTGATCGCGCCTTCCTTGACCGGCAGGTTGATCAGCGCAGCGAACACGCCGAGGGCGATCGCGAGGTACCAGACGACGTCGTAGCTGCCCGTGGTGTCGTAGAGATAGCCGCCGAGCCAGACGCCGAGGAACGACCCGACCTGGTGGCTCAGGAACACGAAGCCGCTGAGCATCGACAGGTGGGCCACGCCGAAGATGCCGGCGACGATCGCGTTCGTCGCGGGCACGGTCGAGAGCCACAGGAAGCCCATGGCGGCCGAGAACAGGTAGACGCTCGCGGGCGAGAGCGGCGCCACCAGGAACAGCGCGATAGCGATCGCCCGCGCGAAGTAGATTGCCGCGAGGATCTTGCGCTTGGCGAGCGTCTGGCCCAGCAGCCCCACGGTGTAGGTGCCGAACACGTTGAAAAGCCCGATCAGCGCCAGCGCATAGCCCGCCACCTCGGGCGGCAGGCTGCGGTCGCGCAGGTAGGTGGGCATGTGGATGCCGATGAACGCCAGCTGGAAGCCGCAGACGAAGTAGCCGGCCATCAGCAGCCCGAAGCTCGGGTAGCGGAAGGCCTCGCCCACCGCCTGCAGCACCGACTGATTGCGGTGCCCCGAGAGCGCCGCGGTCTTCGGCTCGCGCAGCCCGAAGGCCAGCGGAATGATCACCAGCACCAGCACCGCGACCACCGCGAGCGCGGTCTGCCAGCCCAGGCTGCCGATCAGCCGGCCCTCGATCGGCGCCATGAGGAACTGCCCGAACGAGCCCGCCGCGGCCGCCACGCCCATGGCCCACGAGCGCCGCTCGGCCGGGATCTGCCGCCCGATCACGCCGTAGATCACCGCATAGGTGGTGCCCGCCTGGGCCGCGCCGATCAAGATGCCCGCGCTCAGCGTGAAGAGCAGCGGCGTCGGCGAATGCGCCATGCCGAAGAGGCCCAGCGCGTAGAACACGGCACCGCCGATCAGCACGCGGAAGGCGCCGAAGCGGTCGGCCAGCATGCCCGCGAACACGCCGAAGATGCCCCAAGAGAGGTTCTGGATGGCCAGGGCGAACGAAAAGGTCTGCCGGCTCCAGTCCTGCGCCTGGGTGATCGGCTGCAGCCACAGACCGAAGCCGTGCCGGATGCCCATCGACAGCGTGACGATCATCGCCCCGCAGAACAGGACTTGCTTGACCGAGAGGGCGGGCGCGGACGTTGACATGGCGTCGAATGTAGCGATTTGCCCGTCCCCGCGCCGGCGTGCGGGCCTTCGCGATTGATGATTTATCCGCGGCAATGCAATGCGCCGGACGCATCAACGGCGCCGGCGGCAGGGCGGCTGTACGGGCATCCAGTTGTTTGGTGGCGACTGACTACAATCCGCCCCCATGGCGACTCCCCCCAAGACTTCTCCCGCTTCAGCGTCCGCTGCCTCCGGCTATTCGGAAGGTTCCATCCGCGTGCTCAAGGGCCTCGAGCCCGTGAAGCAGCGCCCGGGCATGTACACCCGCACCGACAACCCCCTGCACATCATCCAGGAGGTGCTCGACAACGCCGCCGACGAGGCGCTCGCGGGGCACGGCAAGAAGATCAAGGTCACGCTGCATGCCGACGGCTCGGTCAGCGTCGAGGACGACGGCCGCGGCATCCCTTTCGGTCTGCATCCCGAGGAGAACGCCCCCGTGATCGAGCTGGTCTACACCCGGCTGCACGCGGGCGGCAAGTTCGACAAGGGCTCGGGCGGCGCCTACAGCTTCTCGGGCGGCCTGCATGGCGTGGGCGTGTCGGTGACGAATGCGCTGTCGAAGCGGCTCGAGGTCAGCTCGCACCGCGAGGGCTCGGTGGCGAAGCTGGCCTTCGGCGGCGGCGACGTGATCGAGGCGCTCGAGGTACGCAAGCTCGAGGCCGGCGAGCGCAAGCAGGGCACCACGGTGCGCGCCTGGCCCGACGCGAAGTATTTCGAGAGCGCCGTGCTGCCCATGGCCGAACTCACCCACCTGCTGCGCAGCAAGGCGGTGCTGATGCCCGGCGTGAGCGTCACGCTCGCGAACGAGAAGACCAAGGAAACGCAGCAGTGGCTCTACAAGGGCGGCCTCAGCGACTACCTGATGCAGACGCTCAACGGCGATCCCGTGATCCCGCTGTTCGAGGGCGCCGGCCATGCCGACCGCAATGCCGACAACTTCGCCGAAGGCGAGGGCGCCGAGTGGTGTGTGGCTTTCACCGAAGACGGCCAGCCGGTGCGCGAGAGCTACGTCAACCTGATTCCCACCAGCGCCGGCGGTACGCACGAAAGCGGCCTGCGCGACGGCCTCTTCACGGCCGTGAAAGGCTTCATCGAGCTGCATTCGCTGCTGCCCAAGGGCGTGAAGCTGCTGCCCGAGGACGTGTTCGCGCGCGCCTCGTACGTGCTCAGCGCCAAGGTGCTCGACCCGCAGTTCCAAGGCCAGATCAAGGAGCGCCTGAACTCGCGCGACGCGGTGCGCCTGGTGTCGAGCTTCGTGCGCCCCGCGCTCGAACTCTGGCTCAACCAGCACGTCGACTACGGCAAGAAGCTCGCCGAACTCGCCATCAAGGCGGCGCAGACGCGCCAGCGCGCCGGCCAGAAGGTCGAGAAGCGCAAGGGCTCGGGCGTGGCCGTGCTGCCCGGCAAGTTGACCGATTGCGAAAGCAAGGACATCAGCCACAACGAGGTCTTCCTGGTCGAGGGCGATTCCGCCGGCGGCAGCGCCAAGATGGGCCGCGACAAGGAAAGCCAGGCCATCCTGCCGCTGCGCGGCAAGGTGCTCAACACCTGGGAAGTGGAGCGCGACCGCCTGTTCGCCAACACCGAGATCCACGACATCTCGGTGGCCGTGGGCGTCGATCCGCACGGGCCGAACGACACGCCCGACCTGAGCGGCCTGCGCTACGGCAAGATCTGCATCCTGTCGGACGCCGACGTCGACGGCTCGCACATCCAGGTGCTGCTGCTCACGCTGTTCTTCCGCCACTTCCCGAAGCTCATTGAAACCGGTCACGTCTATGTGGCAAAGCCGCCACTGTTCCGGGTCGATGCACCGGCGCGCGGCAAGAAGCCGGCCTCCAAGGTCTATGCGCTCGACGAGGGCGAGCTGACGGCCACGCTCGACAAGCTGCGCAAGGACGGGGTCCGCGAGGGCGCCTGGAACATCAGCCGCTTCAAGGGCCTGGGCGAAATGAGCGCGGAACAATTGTGGGAAACCACGCTCAATCCGGACACCCGGCGCCTGATGAAGGTCCAATTGGGCAGGTTCGACTTCACGGCCACCCAGGGCGAGATCACCAAGCTCATGGGCAAGGGCGAAGCGGCGGCGCGGCGCGAGCTGATGGAGCTGCGCGCCGACGATGTCGACATCGATGTTTGACCCCCCTCTGCCCACTCTGCCCATCCCGCATGTCTGCCTTCAAGCGTTCGCTGCTCCTCGCTCTCGTGCTGCTCGCACAGCAGGGGCTTGCGCGCGCGGCTGACGTCTACGGCTACATCGACAGCAAGGGCGTGGCGCACTTCGCCGCCGAGAAGCTCGACGAGCGCTACCAGATCTTCTTTCGCCGCGGCCAGAGCTTCGACACCGCGAAGGGCCTCCCGTCCGCCGGCACGCGCGGCAAACGCGGCGGCGACGGCAAGGTCTCGCCCGCGGCCCAGACGCTGCTGGCGCTGTTCGAGTCGTCGCCGAGCCACAAGGCCGCCAAGGCGGCGCTGCGCGATGCGTCGAGCAAGCATTCGATCGACTACGAGCTGCTGCAGGCGCTGATCGCCACCGAATCGGGCTTCGATGCCGAGGCCGTGTCGCCCAAGGGCGCGCGTGGCCTCATGCAGCTGATGCCCGCCACCGCGCAGCGCTATGGCGTGGCGGCCGACAAGCGCGGCAGCATCGAGAAAAAGCTAGCCGACCCGCGCGTCAACATCGCGGCCGGCTCGCGCTACCTGCGCGACCTGATCGCGATGTTCCCGGGCCAGCTCGAACTGGCGCTGGCGGCCTACAACGCGGGCGAGGGCGCGGTGCAGCGCGCGGGCAACAAGATCCCGAACTACAAGGAAACGCAGAACTACGTGCGCACCGTGCTGCAGCTGTATGCCTACCTCAAGCCTTCGGCGGGGCTCGGCGGTGGTGGTGTGCGCGGCGGCAAGGCGCCGGGGCGTGTCCGCATGGAGCTCACTGTGAAGGGCGGCGCCTTCGGGCGTGGCAACATGCCGTCCAAATCGCCCGCGGCCCTGCCGGCCCTGCCCGAGGTGTCGGAGGCGCCCGGGTCGCCGGCCGTACCTGCCGCCGGCGCCGATGCGCCCGCGTCCTGACGGGGCACGCGCGCGGCGCGCCGGGCCCACGGCGGACAACGACAACCCACATCAACGAACAACGACGGTTTCTCTTCTTTCTTCTCCATGGACGACTCCCAACCCCCGCTCGATCTCATCGGTCCTACCGACGGCGACACCACCCTCACGCTGGCCGACTACGCCCAGACCGCCTACCTCGAGTACGCGCTGAGCGTGGTCAAGGGCCGTGCGCTGCCCGATGTGTGCGACGGCCAGAAGCCGGTGCAGCGGCGCATCCTGTACTCGATGTCGCGCATGGGCCTGGGCTTCGGCGGCACCAATGGCAACGTGGGCGCCAAGCCGGTCAAGAGCGCGCGCGTGGTCGGCGACGTGCTCGGCCGCTTCCATCCGCACAGCGACCAGGCCGCCTACGACGCGCTGGTGCGCATGGCGCAAGACTTTTCGCAGCGCTATCCGCTGGTCGACGGCCAGGGCAACTTCGGCAGCCGCGACGGCGACGGCGCCGCGGCCATGCGCTACACCGAGGCGCGGCTCGCGCGCATCACCAGCCTGCTGCTCGACGAGATCGACGAAGGCACGGTCGACTTCATTCCCAACTACGACGGCAGCACCGAGGAGCCGCGCCTTTTGCCCGCGCGGCTGCCGTTCACGCTGCTCAACGGCGCGAGCGGCATCGCGGTGGGCCTGGCGACCGAGATCCCGAGCCACAACCTGCGCGAGATCGCCGACGCCTGCGTCGCGCTGATCAAGTCGAACGGCAAGCTCAGCGAGGAAGAACTCGTCGCCATCGTGCCGGGCCCCGACTACCCGGGCGGCGCGCAGATCATCAGCGGCGCGAGCGACATCGCCGACGCCTACCGCACCGGCCGCGGCTCGCTCAAGGTGCGCGCGCGCTGGAAGATCGAGGACCTCGCCCGCGGCCAGTGGCAGCTCGTAGTCAATGAGCTGCCGCCGGGCGTCAGCACGCAGCGGGTGCTCGAGGAGATCGAGGAAATCACCAACCCGAAGGTCAAGGCCGGCAAGAAGGCGCTGACCGCCGATCAGACGCAGCTCAAGGCCGCGATGCTCTCGGTGCTCGACGTCGTGCGCGACGAGTCGAGCAAGGATGCTGCCGTGCGCCTGGTGTTCGAGCCCAAGACCTCGCGCATCAGCCAGGAAGACTTCATCACCACGCTGCTCGCGCAGACCTCGCTCGAGACCTCGTCGCCGATCAATCTCACGATGGTCGGCATCGACGGAAAGCCCACGCAGAAGTCGCTGCGCCAGATGCTCAACGAGTGGATCGCATTCCGCGAGATCACCGTCGAGAAGCGCTCGCGCCACCGCTTGGGCAAGGTGCAGGACCGCATCCACATCCTCGAGGGCCGGCAGCTGGTGCTGCTGAACATCGACGAAGTGATCGCGATCATCCGCGCGGCCGACGAGCCGAAGGCCGCGCTGATCGCGCGTTTCAACCTCAGCGAACGGCAGGCCGAGGACATTCTTGAAATCCGCCTGCGCCAACTCGCGCGGCTGGAAGCCATCAAGATCGAGCAGGAGCTCAAGGGCCTGCGCGACGAGCAGAAGAAGCTCGAGGACATCCTCGCCAGCCCGGCCGCGCTGCGCCGCCTGCTGGTGAAGGAGATCGAGGCCGATGCCAAGACCTTCGAAGACCCCCGCCGCACGCTGATCCAGGCCGAGAAGCGCGCCGTGGCCGAGGTCAAGGTGGTCGACGAGCCGGTCACGGTGATCGTCTCGCAGAAGGGCTGGGTGCGCGCGCAGAAGGGCTGGCCCGCGGCGGCTGGCGCCAATGGCGAGAAGGCAGCGCCCGAGTACAGCTTCAAGTCGGGCGATGCGCTCTACGGCGCCTTCGAATGCCGCACCGTCGACACGCTGCTGGTGTTCGGCTCGGCCAAGGACAAGACCGTGCGCGTCTACACCGTGCCCGTGGCCTCGCTGCCCGGCGCCCGCGGCGACGGCCAGCCGGTCACCACGCTCATCGAGCTCGAGGCCGGCACGCACGTCACGCACTTCTTCGCGGGGCCGGTGGGCGCCAGCCTGCTGCTGGCCAACACCGGCGGCTACGGCTTCATCGCCACGGTCGAGAACATGATGTCGCGCCAGCGCGGCGGCAAGGCTTTCATCGACGTGGGCGAAGGCGAGGCGCTGTGCCGTCCGTCGCTCGTCGGCGGCGCCAGCGGCGCCGAGCCGATGCCGGCCGCCACGCACGTGGCCTGCGCCTCGACCGGCGGACGCATCCTGACGTTCGAGATCGCCGAGCTCAAGAGCCTGCCGAAGGGCGGCCGCGGCCTCACGCTGATCGACCTGGAGGCCAAGGACACGCTCGCGGGCGCCGCGGCCTACACGCGCAGCGTGCGCATCGAGGGCATCGGCCGTGGCGGCAAGGAACGCGACGAGACGCTCGAGATCCGCACGCTCAACAACGCGCGCGGCACCCGCGCGCGCAAGGGCAAGGCGGCCGACCTGGGCTTCAAGCCGGCAACCATCGTGCGCGTGCTGTGATGGGCGGCCTCGACTTCAGCACCATCGGCCTGTTGCTTGCGGTGGTGACCGGCATCGGCAGCTTCGCGGTCGGCCGCTACCTGCGCACGAAGCACGTGGCGAAGAAGCGGGCCAAGGACCGCATCGCGGCCCAGGCCAGCGAGACCCGCCAGCAGCGCCGGGCGCGCGAGCGGCGCGAGCGGGGCTAGCTAGCGGGCCAGCCCGAGCACGCCCAGGATCTCCTTCTCGCGCTTCATCGCGTCGAGGGCGAATGCGCGGTAGTCCTTCGGGCTCTTGTAGTCCGGCTCCATCTCGTAGCGCGCGAGCACGTCCTTGAACGCCTTCGTCTGCATCGCCTCTTTGAACGCGTCGTGCAGGCGGACGGCGATGGCCGGGTCCAGCCCGCGCGGGCCCACCAGCCCCCAGGGCGAGGTCTGCACGATGTCGACACCGCTTTCCTTGAGCGTGGGCACGTCGGGATAGCGCGCCATGCGCTTGTCGCCCCAGACTGCGATCAGGCGCAGTTTCCCGGCGTCCACGTAGGGAACGAATGCCGAAGTCTCCGCCGCCGAATCGACCTGGCCGCTCACGATCGCCTGCAGCGATTCGGCGCTGCCCTTGTACGGAATGTGGTTGAGCTGGATGCCGAACTGCCGCGAGACCTGCTCCATCGTCAGGTGGTTGGTGGTGGCGACGCCGGGCGTGCTGTAGGTCAGCGTGCCGGGCTTGGCGCGCGCCTGTGCCACGTAGTCCTTCAGCGTCCCGATGGGCGAGCTCGCGGGCACGACGATGCCGAAGGCGTAGCCGGTCAGGCCAATGATGTAGCTCAGGTCCTTGGCGGGATCCCACTTGATGTCGTTGGTGTAGGGCAGGCGATACACGCCGGCCGGCGCGATCGCGAGCGTGTAGCCGTCGGGCGCGGCCGACTGCAGGCTCTGCACCGGGATCGTGCCGCCGACGCCGGGCTTGTTCTCGATGACGATGGGCTGCTTGAGGATGGCGCCCGCCTTTTCCGCAAGCACGCGCATCGGCGCGTCGGTCGAGCCGCCGGGCGCGAAGCCGATCATGATCTTGATCGGGCGGGAAGGATAGGCGTCGGGCTTCTCCTGCGCATGGGCCGGCGCTGCGGCAGCAAGCATTGCGGCGGCAAGTAGCGCGGTGGCCAGGCGGCCGAGGTTTCGAGCGGACATGGTGTCTCCTTGGGGCATGAAATGCCCTGTCGTTGGTGGAAAAAATCGGGATACCGCGCCGGCTACGTGCCGACGTCGTTTGGAACTTGCGCGAGCGCCCTCAGCACGCCCTTCTGCACCTTGCCGTTCGGCGCCGACGGCAGCGTGGCCATCGTGCGGATCTCGCTGGGCTGCTTGTAGGGCGACAGGTGCTCGCGCAAGTACGCGCGCAGGCGGTCGAGGTCGATCGCCACGCCTTCGCCGGTTTCGAGAAAGGCCACGATCTCCTCGTTGTCGCCGGCCTCGCGCCCGACGACGGCCGACTGCACGACGCCGGGGTAGGTGTTGAGCACCTGTTCGACCTCGAGCGGATAGACGTTGAAGCCCGAGCGGATGATGAGCTCCTTGGTGCGCCCACAGATGACCAGCGCGCCATCGGCCTCCTGGCGCGCGAGGTCGCCGGTGTCGAACCAGCCAGCGCCGTCGATGGCCGCCGCCGTGAGCTCGGGGCTGCGATAGTAGCCCTTCATCACGCCGGGGCCGCGCACCCAGAGCGCGCCTGCCTCGCCGGGAAGCACGTCGCGGCCGTCGGCCGCGCGGATGCGCACCTCGACCTGCGGGATCGGCGGCCCGACCGCGCAGTCGCCGCGTGGCGATGCGAGCCGCGTTTGCGCGACCGTCGGGCCGGTCTCGGTCAGTCCGTAGCCGTTGTGCAGCGGCTGGCCGAAGGTGCGCTCCACCTCGGCCTTGAGGCTCGGTGTGAGCGGCGAGCCGGCCACGCTGATGAGCCGCAGCCGCGGGGCCAGCAGTGCCGCACCGTGCTGGCGCGACCATTCGAGCAGCCGTGCGAAGAGGGCCGGTACGCCGGTGAAGATCGTGATGCCGTCCTCGCGCAGCGCGCGGGCCGTGCCCTCGGCCGAGAAGCGCGGCTCGAGCACCAGCGTGGCGCCGGCGCTCATCGCGCCGAGGAACTGGGTCGACAGCCCCACCACATGCGCCATCGGCAGCACGCCGTAGCCCACGTCGCCCGGGCCCATGGCGCGCAGCTCGCGTGCGGCGGTGGCGACGAAGATCAGGTTGGCATGCGTCAGCATCACGGCCTTGGGCGCGCCCGTGGTGCCCGAGGTATAGACCATGGCGGCGACCTGCCGGCGCGGATCGGCTTCGCCCGGTTCGGGCACGGCGCCCTCGGCCAGTGGCCCGATCGCGAGTTCGCCGCCGAGCGCGCTGGCGAGTTCGCTGGCAAAAGGCTCGGCGCCGTGCCGCCGTGCATGCGCGCCCGCCTCGGGCGAGACATGGCACAGGTAGAGCACGCGGCGCGCGCCCGAATGGTCGATGAACGCATCGATCTCGCGCGGTGACAGCCGCGCATTCACCACGACGGCCCAGGCGTCGAGCTGGCTGAGCGCGAGGAACGCGACGCACAGCGCGGCGCTGTTCTCGCCCACGATCAGCACGCGGTCGCCTACGCGCACGCCGGCGGCGGCGAGCTGGGCGGCCATCCATTCGGTCTCTCGGCCGAGTGCACCATAGCTCAGCGCCACAAAGGCATCGCGCAGCGCCAGGGCCTCGGGACGCTGCGCGATCCAGCGCGCGGGCAGCTCGTGGACCCGTTGCGGCGGCGGGTAGGTCTCGGCAGTCATCGTTCAGTCGGTCTCCTGTGCGTTGTCGGGGGCGAGTCTAGGCAACAGGACGCCAAGGCGGCAGATCCTCAAGACTGCATTGCAGAACACCAAGGCAGCATTCTTCGCAAAGGAGGGCGCACTCCTCAGGTGAGAAGCAGGGTCCAGCGCCACTCGCATGTGAGACGCAAATTCTGCAGTGCAGTTTTGTCTATCGCCTCGATGACACCGCGGCGCCAGACTGCATCCCAGAATGGCAGGCCGCGCACCGAATCCGGCGCGCACTTGACCGACGAAAGAACCGCATGACCGACAAGAAAGCCATCCTCGTGATCGGTGCCGGGGACGCCACCGGCGGCGCGATCGCCCGCAGATTCGCCCGCGAGGGCTACATCGCCTGCGTGACCCGGCGCAGCGCCGACAAGCTGCAGCCGCTGGTCGACGAGATCCGCGCCGCGGGCGGCGAGGCCCATGGCTTCGGCAGCGACGCGCGCAAGGAAGAGGAGATGGCGGCGCTCGTGGAAAACATCGAGACCAACATCGCACCGATCGAGGTGGCCGTGTTCAACATCGGCGCCAACGTGCGCTTCGGCATCACCGAGACCACGGCGCGCGTGTACTTCAAGGTCTGGGAGATGGCCTGCTTCGGCGGCTTCCTCATGGGCCGCGAGGTGGCCAAGCGCATGCTCGAACGCGAGCGCGGCACCATCATCTTCACGGGCGCGACCGCGAGCCTGCGCGGGCGCGAGGGCTTTGCCGCCTTCGCGGGCGCCAAGCATGCGCTGCGCGCGCTGGCGCAGAGCATGGCGCGCGAGCTGTGGCCCAAGGGCATCCACGTGGCGCATCCGGTGATCGACGGCGCCATCGACACCGACTTCATCCGCACCAATTTTCCCGAGCGCTATGCGCTGCTCGAGCAAGGCGGCATCGTCTCGCCCGAGAGCATCGGCGAGGCCTACTGGCAGATCCACCAGCAGCCGCGCAACGCCTGGACGCATGAGACGGAGCTGCGCCCCTGGATGGAGGCATGGTGAGCATGCGCCCGGTGAAAGTCGAGTTCCTGTTCGATTTCGGCAGCCCCAATGCCTACCTGTGCCACAAGGTGCTGCCCGCGATGGCGGCGCGCACCGGCGTGGCGGTGGCCTATGAGCCGATCCTGCTGGGCGGGCTGTTCAAGCTCACCAACAACCGATCGCCGGCCGAAGCCTTTGCCGACATTCCGAACAAGCGCGCCTACGACGCGCTCGAGGTCCAGCGCTTCATCGCGAAGCACGGCATCACGGCCTACCGCCGCAACGCCTTCTTTCCCGTGAACACGCTCACCATCATGCGCGGCGCCGTGGCGGCGCAGCGGCTCGGCTGCTTCGAGCGCTACCTCGACACGGTGTTCGCCTGCATGTGGGAGCGCAGCCTCGACATGGCCGACCCGCAGGTGGTGGCCGCTGCGCTGGCCGAAGCCGGCCTGCCCGCGGCGGAGCTGCTGGCCGCCACGCAGGCCGCCGAAGTGAAGCAGGCGCTGCTCGCGAACACGCAGCGGTCCTTCGAGCGCGGCGCGTTCGGCTCGCCGACCTTCTTCGTCGACGACCAGATATTCTTCGGCAAGGACCGGCTGCGCGAGGTCGAGGAAGCGATCGTCCTTGCATCGACAACATCCCAGGAATCCACCCCCTCATCATGAAGACCAGAATCACCCAACTCTTCGGCATCGAGCACCCCATCATCCAGGGCGGCATGCATTTCGTCGGCCTGGCCGAACTGGCCTCGGCCGTCTCGAACGCGGGCGGGCTCGGCATCATCACCGGCCTCACGCAGAAGACGCCCGAGCTGCTCGCGCGCGAGATCGCGCGCTGCAGGGAGATGACCGACAAGCCCTTCGGCGTGAACCTCACCTTCCTGCCGACCTTCGCCGCGCCGCCGTACCCGGAGTACATCCAGGCCCTCATCGAAGGCGGCGTGCGCATCGTCGAGACCGCCGGCCGCAGCCCCGAGCAGTACATGCCGCAGCTCAAGCAGGCCGGCGTCAAGGTGATCCACAAGTGCACGTCGGTACGACATTCGCTGAAGGCGCAGGCCATCGGCTGCGATGCGGTGAGCGTCGACGGCTTCGAGTGCGGCGGCCATCCGGGCGAGGACGACGTGCCCAACTTCATCCTGCTGCCGCGCGCGGCCGAGGCGCTCGACATTCCGTTCGTCGCATCGGGCGGCATGGCCGACGGCCGCAGCCTGGTGGCCGCGCTGGCGCTCGGCGCCGAGGGCATCAACATGGGCACGCGCTTCATCGCCACGCGCGAGGCGCCGGTGCACGACAACGTGAAGGCGGCGATCGTCGCGGCCTCGGAGCTCGATACGCGGCTCGTGATGCGGCCGCTGCGCAACACCGAGCGCGTGCTAAAGAACGCGGGCGTCGAGGCGCTGCTGGCCATCGAGAAGGAGAAGGGCGCCCAGACCACGATCGACGACATCCGCGAATTCGTCGGCGGCGTCTACCCCAAGGTGATGGTGGACGGTGACATGGAAGCCGGCGCGTGGAGCTGCGGCATGGTCGCGGGCCTGATCCACGACGTGCCGACGGTCGGCGAGCTGGTGTCGCGCATCATGCGCGAGGCCGAGGACATCGTCTCCCAGCGCCTCGCGCGGCTGCTCTGAGCAGCCGCGCAGAGAGCAGCGTGAAGCGCGCAGAAGTCCATTCGAAGCGGGCGCTCGGCGAATACCAGGACGTCGAGCACAAGCCGCATGCCAAGGAGGACCGGCACTTCGTGACGGCGCTCGCGCGCGGACTGCAGGTGCTGCAGTGCTTCTCGTCGGGCGAGGAGCGGCTGGGCAACCAGGAGTTGTCCGAGCGCTGCGCGCTGCCGAAGTCCACGGTCACGCGCCTGACCTACACCTTGACCAAGCTCGGCTTCCTGCACCATGTGCCCGAAGCGGGCCGCTACCGGCTCGGCATGGCGACGCTGCGGCTCGGCGGCACCACGCTGTCGCGGCTCGACGCCAAGGAAGTGAGCCGGCCGCTGATGCAGCAACTCGCCAACGAGACCGGCTGCCTGGTGTCGCTCGGCATGCGCGACGGCATGTCGATGCTCTACGTGGAGACCTGCCGCAGCGATTCGATCGTCACCATCCGCCTGAACATCGGCTCGCGCATTCCGCTCGCCACCACCGCGATGGGGCGCGCCTACCTCGCGGGCGCCAAGCCGGCTGCGCGCCGCGGGCTCGAGGAACGCATCCGCACGCTCGATGCGGAGAACTGGCCACGCATCGAACGCGGCATCCGGCAGTCGGTCGAGGACATCGAGCGCCATGGCTGCTGCAGCTCCTTCGGCGACTGGCGTGGCGAGGTCAACGCCATCGCGTCCCCGCTGCGCGTCGGCAAGGGCATGCCGCTCATGGTGCTGAGCGCGGCGGGCCCGCGATCGATGGCACCCGACTTCTTCATGCAGGACGTCCGCCCCAAGCTGTGCGAGACCGTCGAGGCCATCGAGCGGCATTTCCGCCAGCCCGAGCGCTGAGGCGCTGGCGCAAAAAAAAAGCCCGCACGAGGCGGGCCTGAAAAGGATCGGTTGGAAGACCCTCGGAGAAAGCGTTGTCGGTCGAGGATCAGAACGTGTGGCGAATGCCGAACTCGTAGCCAGTCGAGGTCTTGGGACGCAGCGCCACGGCATTGGCGCTGGTCAGGTACGACGGACCGGCACCGATCGTGAGGTTCGCGCCGTTCTTGTTCGAGACGCGAGCGATCGTTCCGTAGAGCGCAGTGCGCTTCGACAGGTTGTGCACGTAGCCGAGCGCCAGCTTGTCGGCCTTCGGATCGGCCGTCGTCAGGCCGAACAGGTCCTGACGGTTGAAGTCGTACTTGACGCGCGAGTACGACGCGCGGATCACGCCTGCGCCCACCGGCACCGAAACGCCCAGCAGGTAGCCCGTCAGGTCGAGGTCGGGCGTCTGCGTGAAGATGTTGAGCGGATCGCGTTCGTCGGTCGAGCGCGAGACGATGCCGAACACCTTCGCAACGCCGAAGTCGTAGGTCGAGCCGATGTTGAAGGTCTTGATCTTGCCTGGCCGCGCCACGGCGGCAGCGCCGCTGCCCGTGGTGAACGTGGTGTCGTTCTGCGCGTAGCTGGCCGAGATGTCGAACGGACCGTTGGCATAGCCGATGCGGCCGGCAACGTGGCGTCCGGCGTTCGAGCGGTCGGCGCCGGGGAAGGTGTCGGGCGAGGTGCGCGTGCGTTCGTGCAGCGCGTACTCGAAGCTGCCGTAGACGCCGCCGAGCTTCGGGGGCAGGAAGTACTGCACCATGTTGCCGCTGCGCTTGTAGCTGCTGTTGGAGCCGAAGCCCGTGCCGCTCACGCCGGTCTCGTTGGCGTCGATGATCAGCGAGCCGCCGATGCCGGTGTCGCCGAACGGGTCGTACTGCTCTTCGGCGTAGACCGTGGCGGTCTTGTCGCGGCCGATGCGGAATTCGCCGAAGGCGCCCGACAGGCTCACGGTGGAGCGGCGCGTGAACGACGAGACGCCTGTGGCGCCGTCGTCGTTGGTGATCGGTGCCTCGAGCCAGAAGCCGGCTGCGAGGCCGCCGCCGAGGTCTTCGACGCCGCGGAAGCCGAGGCGGCTGGAGCTGAGGCCCGAGTTGGCCAGTTCGGTGCGGCTGGCCTTGGCCGAGAAGGACGGGCCGAAGACGGTGGCGGACTCGCTCTTGTTCGAGACATTGCGCACGGCGGCATCGACGACGCCGAACAGCGTGACGGTGGACTGCGCCGACGCTGCGCCGCACGCGGCGAGCGCGGCCAGGACGACCAGGGATTTCTTCATTCGTATCACTCCATGATGGGGAATCGCCGCTCGGTCGGTCAACGACGAAGCGGGCATCGGGTGCCTCGGGCTTTTCATCGCCCCGAGACAGTCATGGAGTGTGGGTCGCCAACAAGACAGTCAGGTTGCGAACCAAAGTTGTCCGGGTGCGGGCGAGGGCTGTCATGCCCGTGCCGCAAAACGGCGCTATCCAGCTAGCGCAGCCCCGTCCACCACCGCGTGTTGGTGCGCGCCTTGCCGACGGTGAGCACTTCGCCGATCACCGGCGTCGCGAGCTCGATCTTCTTTTCTGCCGCGAGATTGGCGATGCGCTCGAGCGGGTCGCGCCATCCGTGGAACGCCAGGTCGAAGGTGCTGTTGTGCACCGAATAGAGCACCTTGCCGCGCAGGTCTTCGAAGGCCTTGATGCTCTGCTCGGGCGTCATGTGCACGCCGGGCCAGTAGCTGTCGTAGGCGCCGTTCTCCATCAGCGCCAGGTCGAAGCCGCCGAAGCGTTCGCCGATCTGCCGAAAGCCCTGGAAGTAGCCCGAGTCGCCGCTGTAGAAGATGCGCTCGGCGCCGCTTTGCAGCACCCACGAGGCCCACAGCGTGCGGTCGCGGTCGGCCAGCGTGCGGCCCGAGAAATGCTGCGCGGGCGTGGCCGTGAGCTTCACGCCCGCATGTTCGGTGCCCTCCCACCAGTCGAGTTCCGTCACGCGCTCCGCGGGAACGCCCATGGCGACGAGCCGCGCACGCACGCCCAGCGGCACGAAGTAGCGCTGCACGCGGGCCGCGAGGTATTCGATCGTCGGCACGTCGAGATGGTCGTAGTGGTCGTGCGAGAGGATCACGGCCTCGATCGGCGGCAGCTCCTCGAGCGTGATCGGCGGTTTGTGGAAGCGCCGCGGGCCGGCCCAGGTGAACGGCGACGCGCGCTCGCCGAACATCGGGTCGATCAGCCAGTATTTGCCCTGCAGCTTGAGCAGGTGCGACGAATGGCCGAGCCGCACCACATGGCTGGTGTTGGCGTCGAGCGCCTCCAGGTCGGCGCGGGCCAGCGGCTGCACGGGGACCGGGTCGACCGGCACGGTGTCGACCTTCTTGGCAACGATGAAGCGCGACCAGATGCGCCATGCGCTCGCTGAGGGCAGCGCCTCGGGGTTCTCCATGTTGCGGAACACGCCGTCCTTGAACTGCGGCGAGCTGTCGTAGCGGGTCTCGCCACCGCCTGCGGCGCTGCAACCCGCGAGCAGGGCGCAGCAGCCCGCGGCCGCGAACGCGCTGCCGCGGCGCAGCAGGCGTGGCAGGTAGGAGTCTGGTTGCGGATCGGGATGGTCGGGCATCGAAAAACCTCGTGTCTGTGTATCAGTGCTGGGGCGCGAGGCTAACGGCTTGTGGCGCGCCGATGGTTTCAGGCGCAGAAACATTCGAGGCGCGAGGGGATTTCGGACGGGCGGAGGCCCGCGCCGGCGCTGCAGATGCGCGCCATACTTGCTTGCACCGGCGCGACTTCCTCTTCGATTCACCACCACCAACCACCCCCATCGAACCATGAAAACTGCCGTTCTCGTCATCGACATGCAGCGTGGCCTTTGCGACGATCCGCCTCGCCCCCACGAGGCCGAAGCCGTGGTCGAACGCATCAATGCGCTCACCGCACGCGCGCGTGCCGCGGGTGTGCCGGTGGCTTTCGTGCAGCACGAGAACGCGGTCGACCTTGAGTTCGATTCCGAGCGTTGGCAGCTCGCGGGCGGGCTCGAAGTGGACGCCGCCGACACGAAGATCCGCAAGACCACGCCCGACGCGTTCCTGCGCACACCGCTCGAAGCGTGGCTCATGGAGCAGGGCGTGCGCCGCCTCGCGATCTGCGGCTATTCGTCGGAGTTCTGTGTCGACACCACCACGCGGCGCGCCGCCGCGCTGGGCTACGAAGTGGTGCTCGCGGCCGATGCGCACACCGCGCACGACAAGGCGCATGCCACGGGCGCCTTCATCCGTGCGCACCACAATGCCACCTTGTCGGACATCCAAAGCTTCGGGGTGCCGATTCGCGCGGCGGACAGCGCAGACATCGGGTTCTGAGCGCGCCTCGGCCGCCTCGACCGGTCCTCAGGGAGGACAGCAGGCGCATCCGCCGCCATGCCGCAGCCGCCGATAGCCCTCGGCCTCCTGCGTGCCGGGCGATGCCGCCGCGCTCGCGTTGCCTCGGCGTGGCATCGCCCATGCCGCGGGGACGCTGAGCGCCCGCGCCGACGGCGCACCGCAGGTGGGGCAGGGCACCGGCCGGTCGAACAGCGCGAGCGGCTGCCGCGCCGTGAAGCCGCCGCAGCCTTCGCAGCGATAGTCGTAGATCGGCACGGGCTGCTTGCCGCTACCAGCCGCCCGACTCGCCGCGCGGCACGTAAGCGCCACGGCCAGCGCGGCCCAGCCACCGCTCACCATCGACGATGAGCTCGCCGCGCAGCAGCACCTTCTGCACCTTGCCGGCCACCTGGCGGCCCTCGAACAGCGTGAAGTCGCAGTTGCCGTGCTGCGTCTCGGCCGAGATCACGTGGCTGCCGTCAGGGTCGAACAGCACCAGGTCGGCGTCGCTGCCGACCGCGATCGTGCCTTTGCGCGGAAACAGGCCGAACAGCTTGGAAGGCGCCGTCGAGGTCAGCTCGACGAAGCGGTTGAGCGAGATGCGGCCGGCCCGCACACCGCCGTCGTACAGCGTTGCCATGCGCGTCTCCACGCCCGGCACGCCGTTGGGGATCTTCGAGAAGTCATTGCGGCCATAGGGCTTCTGGTTGACCCGGCCCAGGTGGCCTTCCTTCATGCAGAACGGGCAATGGTCGGTCGACACCAGCTGCAGGTCGTCGGTGCGCAGCGCCGTCCACAGTGCGTTCTGCGATTCCTTCGAGCGCAGCGGCGGGCTCATCACGTAGCGCGCGAGGTCGAAGTCCTCGCTGTCGTAGGCGCTGTCGTCGAAGAACAGGTAGTGCGGGCACGTCTCGGCGAACACCGGCACCCCCATGTCGCGCGCCTCGATCACGTGCTTGAGCGCCTCCTTGGCCGACAGGTGCACGAAGTACACCGGCGCGTCCGCCAGTTCCGCCAGCTTGATGCCGCGGTGCGTGGCTTCGCCCTCCATGATGGCCGGGCGCGTGAGAGCGTGGTACTTGGGGGCGGTGTGGCCCTGGGCCAGCGCTTCCTGGATCAGCAGTTCGATGATGGTGCCGTTCTCGGCGTGCAGCGCGATCATGCCGCCGTGCTGGCCGACCATGCGCATGGCCCGGAAGATGGCCGCGTCGTCCACCATGACCGAGCCCGGATAGGCCATGAACATCTTGAAGCTCGACACGCCTTCGTGGCGGATGGCCTGCTGCATGTCGGCCAGCGCCTGGTCGTCCACGCCGGTCACGATCACGTGGAAGCCGTAGTCGATGCAGGCGCCGGCCTCGCCCTTGGCGCGCGCGCGTTCGATCGCCTCCAGCACGCCCACGCCCTGGCGCTGGAACGCGAAGTCGACGATCGTGGTCGTGCCGCCGAAGGCCGCCGAGCGCGTGCCCGATTCGAAGCTGTCGCAGGTGGTCGAGTCGCCGAAGGTGTTGTCCATGTGGGTGTGGCAGTCGACGCCGCCCGGCAGCACGAGCAGGCCGGTGGCGTCGATGACTTCCACGTCGGGGCCGACGTCGAGTGCCAGGCCGATGGCGGCGATGCGGCCATCGGCCACCAGCAGGTCGGCGGTGTAGTCGTCCACGGCCGTGACGATGCGGCCGTTGCGGATGAGCGTTCGGTTCATGGCGGTTGCTTCCTTGTTGCGCTGGAATGGGGTGGCGGCTTCAGGCGCTCACGCCGGCTTCGGCGAGCGCGCGTTCGAGCATGGCGACCTCGCTGGCGGCGAGCGGCCCGATCGGGGGGCGCATCGTGTCGCGCGGAATGCGGCCGAGCAGCTTCAGGCAGGTCTTGAGCCGTGCGTTCGCATGGCCGCCGGGGGCTGTGCCGTAGATGGCCTTGGCGAGCGGATAGACGCGCTCGTTCAGTTCGCGCGCCTTGGCCAGGTCGCCCGCGCGCACGGCGGCGTCGAGCGCGATCACGAGCTCGGGCACCACGGCGGCCAGGCTCACGAGGCTGCCTTCGGAGCCGACGGCAAAGCAGGTCAGCAGGTGCTCGTCGCCCGAGGCCATCATCGCCACGTGGGGGGCCAGGCGCCGCACGAGGCGACGGTTGCCTTCGTAGGCGGCGGCTTCCCAGCTGCCTTCCTTGACGCCGACCACGTGCGGCAGCTGCGCAAGCCCGGCCAGCACCTCGGGCGTGTAGGCCATGGTGCCCGCATTGACCCCGGCCTGGTAGAGCATGAGCGGCATCTGCGCCCGGGCATTGGCGATCGTGTGGTGCGCGAGCGCCATGTCGGCGTCTTGCGAGAGCGCCCACGAGAACGGCGGAAAGACGAGCACCGCGTCGGCGCCCGCCGCCTTCGCGTCGTCGACGTGGCGTTGGGCCTCCAGGCTGTCTTCGGCGTTGATGCCGCAGACCAGCACCGACTTCCGGCCGCAGACCTCGAAGGCGATCTCGGTGACGCGCCGCTTCTCTTCGCGCGACAGCATGAAGTTCTCGCCGGCGTGCCCGTTGATGAGCAGGCCCTTCATGCCGGCGACGGTGGCGTTCGCCTCCAGGTGGCGCGCGAGCGTGGGCTCGTCGATGCGGCCATCGTCGAGCAGGGGGCACACGGTGGCGGCGTAGATGCCGTGGAAGGCGTCGGGTTGTTGGGTAATCATCGAAATGGAAGTGGAAAAGGAGTTCAGGCGCCTGGCATGGGCATGCCCAGCAGGCGCGCGGGATCGAAAAGCGGAAGCTCGGGCTGCTGCCCGAGCATGTGCTGCGCAAGGATCCGGCCCATGAACGGGCCGCTGGTGTAGCCCGAGTGGGCGCTGCCCACCACGTAGGCCTCGGGCACGCCCGGCACCTCGCCGATGATGGGCATCGCGTCGGCCGTCTCGGCTTCCAGGCCGAGCCAGATGCGCGCGATGCGGGCCTCGGCCAGTGCGGGCACGGCATAGGCGGCCAGCCGCATGTTGCCCACGAGGTTCTCGGGCCGGGCCTCGACGCCGCCGCGCTCGCGGTCGCCGACGCCCTGCCAGCCGCCACCGATCAGCACCGTGCCGTTGGCGAACTGCTTGAGCGAGAGCAGGCCGTTGGCCACGCTGAGCACGGTGCCCATCACCGGCCGGACGCGCTCGGTGACGATGAGCTGGTTGACCAGCACCTTGATGGGAATCTGCACGCCGAGCCAGCCGAGCATCTGCTCGATCCAGACGCCGCCGGCAAGCACCACGCGGCGGGCATGCAACGGGGCGCGGCCGCCATCGGCGAAGTGCACCGCGTGGCCGCCATCGCCCGAGTCGATGCCGTCGACCGCAGCGTTCTCGATCACGTCCACGCCGGCCTTCAGCAGCGCATGGCGAAAGGCGCGGCCGGTGAGATAGGCGCTCGCGAAGCCGTCGATCTCGCAGTAGCCCGCTTTCAGCAGGCCCGGGTGCAGGCCCGGCTCGATCTGGCGCGCGCGCTCGGGCCCGATGACCTCGATCGGCGCGCCGTATTCGCGGCGCGCCCGGGCGCGCAGCTCGACGAGTTCGCATTCGGCCTCGGTGAAGGCCAGCGTGAGGCCTGGCACCGCGGTGGCGAGCACGCCCATGCCGAGCCATCGTTCGGCGTCCATCCACATCTGCCAGGCGCGCATGGCATAGGGGACCAGTGCGGCCCGCGTCATGTGCAGCGTGAGCGTGCCGGCATTCACGCCGGAGGCTTCGCGGCACAAAGGGCCGCGGTCGACGATGGCGCAGCGCATGCCGCCCTCGGCCAGGTGCAGCGCGGTGGCGCAGCCCATGACGCCGCCGCCGATCACCACGGCGTCGTAGCGCAGGTTGGAGCCGGCCGGGGTCATAGCGGTGCCGCCTTCGGTATCGGGATGTCGGCGTAGCTGTAGTCGCCCGCCACCTCGGCCAGCGACACCGGTCGCAGGGGCGCCCGCGCGGTGAAGCAGCCTGCGGCCTCGCGGCTGCCGACGTGGGCCGACAGCAGCTGGCCCGCGACGTCGCCGCAGGTGCGGCCCTGGCATGGGCCCATGCCACAGCGGGTCCAGGCCTTGAGCTGATTCATGTCGCGTGCGCCGTCGCGCGCCGCGGCATCGATCTCGGCGCGCGTCACGTCTTCGCAGCGGCAGACCACGGTGTCCGGCGCGATGTCGGCGACCGCGCCCTCGCGCAGCGCCATCAGCCTGGCCATCGCCTGGCCGAAGCGCGCGGGTCCGCGCCATTGCGCCTGCAAGGTGCCGCTGGCCGCCGCGCAGGCTTGCGCGTCGATCAGGCCGAGGTCCTGCGCACAGGCCAGAGCGGCGAGCTCGCCGTGAAAGCCCGCGGCCGCAGCGCCCGAGATGCCCGCGCCGTCGCCGGCCACGTACAGGCCCGGCACCGAGGTGCGGCCGGCCGCATCGGTCTCGGCGATCCAGCCGCCGCGCTCCGCCACATGGCGGTGGCGCGCACGCAGCAGCCGAGTGATGTCGGTGCCGGGCACGAGGCCGTGGCCGACGGCCACCGCGTCGGCCTCGAAGACGGGCCCGGCTGCGGCACCCGCGGCGCGGCGCCCGCTGGCGTCGACGGCGGTGGTGCGCACCGTGAACGTGCCTTGCGCCGCGTCGGCGACCTCGACGGCTTCGATGCCGTGGCGGTAGAGCAGGGGCACGCCCGCGGCGCGCAGCTGCAGCTGCCATTTCATGCCTTGCCAGAGCAGGTCGGGCCGGCCGCGCAGCGAGGGCAGGGTGCGCAGCCATTCGCCGCGCCCCGCAAGGTCGACCACCGCGGCCACTTCGCCGCCCGCCTTGAGGATGCCCGCGGCCACCGCGAGCAGCAGCGGGCCGCCGCCGGCCACCAGCGTGCGCCGGCCGGGCAGCATGTTCTGCGACTTCAAGAGGATCGTGGCCGCGGCCAGGCCGATCACGCCGGGCAGCGTCCAGCCGGGGAAGGGCACCACGCGCTCGGTGGTGCCGGTGGCCACGAGCAGCGCGCGCGGCTGGATGCTCTGCACGCCCCCGGGGCCGACCAGGTCGGTGCGAAGGTTGGTGCCGATGTTCCAAGCCTTGTGGCCGAACAGGCACTGCACATTCGCGCGGCGCAGTTCTGCGCGCAGCGCGTCGCCGTCGCGGGCTTCGGGCGTGGGCGCGGCGTTCGGCATGCGCGAGAACCCGGCGGGCAGCGGCCGCCAGACCTGGCCGCCGGCATCGGGGTTCTCGTCGACCAGCAGCACGCGAAGGCCGCAGGCCTGGGCGCGCAGCGCCGCCCGCGCGCCGGCCGGGCCGGCGCCGAGGATCAGCAGGTCCACTGTCGACGGGGCGTTGTCATTCACCAAGGCCACGCTCCCGGAACGCGAGCGATTCCACCACCAGGCCCTCGGCCACCGGCACCTGGCAGGACGGCAGCTTGCGCGCCCCGACCCAGACCAGGCATTCCTGGCACGAGCCCATGAGGCAAAACATGCCACGCGGCGCGCCCGCACGCGGGCTGCGCCGGAGTTCGCGGCAGCCGGCCGCGAACAGCGCCGCGGCCACGCTCTCGCCCTCGAAGGCCTCGATCGTTCCGCCGTCGGCTGAAAAGCGCACCGCGCGCCCGCGCCGCACCGCGCGGTCGCTGCGCAGCGGCTTTGCTTTCGAAGAAACAGAAGGATCGCTCATGGAAGTAAAGGATCGGGAAGAAAAAAACGGTGATCTGCCGGACTGCGGCGCCTGGTGCCCGCGTGCGTGCTGGACCTCAGGGTTTTTATTGTATACATTGCATATATTGTTGTCATATAGTTTGAAGACATTCTGCGTTCTGGCATCGGTCTTGCGTTCGCTTTCCTCGTGCCCGGCCCGCATCCGCGACCGGGTTCCATGCAACCTTCAGGAGTTTTTTTGATGAAGCAAACAACGAACGCCGTGCGCCGCGGCCTTCTCATGGCCGGCTCGCTCGCCCTCGGCTCGACGCTGCTGGGCCTTTCGGCGTCCGCCGCCGCGCGCACGCTCGACGAGATCCTGGCAAGCAAGAAGCTCGTCATCGGCGTCAACCCGACGCTGCCGCCGCTGGGCATCTTCAACGACAAGAACTTGATCGACGGCTTCGACGTGGACGTGGCGCGCAAGCTCGGCGAACTGCTCGGCGTGAAGACCGAGATCGTCCAGGTCGGCTCGCCCGACCGCATTCCCTTCGTGAGCAGCGGCAAGATCGACGCCGTGCTCGGCGCGATGACCATCACCGCGGAGCGCCAGAAGGTGATCGACTTCACCGTGCCGCTGCACACCGAGGTGCTGGGCGTGCTGACGACCAAGTCCAAGCCCTACAAGGACTGGATGGAGCTCAACGATCCCTCGGTCAAGCTGGTCGAGGTGCGCGGCGCCACGCCGGTGAAGCTGGTGCAGGAGAAGCTGCCCAAGGCGCAACTGCTGCTGCTCGACAACTACCCCGACGCGGTGCGCGCTATTGCGCAGGGGCGCGCCGACGCGATGATCGACGTGATGGACTTCATGACCGAGCACACGTCCCGGCACAAGATCGACTGGCGCATCGTGGACGCGCCGATCGAGGTCTACTTCTGCGCCATCGGCGTTCGCAAGGGCAACGACGCACTGCGCGAGAAGCTCAACGGGGCCATCAAGGAGCTGCACCGCAACGGCTACGTGGACGAGCGCTGGAAGAAGTGGTTCGGCGGCCCGATGCTGCACGACCCGCGCACCGCGCCGACCTACAAGTAAGGCATGCAGTTCGACTTCACGCCGATCCTGGAGCGCCTGCCCTATCTGGCGGGCGGCGCCTGGCTGAGCCTGCAGATCGCGTTTCTCGCGTTTGCGTTCGGCATGCTGATCGGCCTGGGCGGCGCATCGGTGCGCGCCTACGGCCCCGGCTGGGCCCGGCGCATCGTCGGCGCCTACGTGGTGTTCTTCACCAACACGCCGCAGCTGATCCAGATCTTCTTCATCTTCTTCGCGCTGCCCGATGCGGGCATCCTGCTGTCGCCGTACCAGGCGGTGCTGATCGGCATGACGCTCAATGCGGGTGCATACCTCACCGAAATACAGCGTGCGGGCTTCGAATCGGTGCGCCTGCCCGAACTCGAGGCCGCCGAAACGCTGGGCTTCTCGCGCATGCAGACCATTCGCTACGTGATCCTGCCGCACATCGTGCGCGTGCTTTTTCCGCCGCTGTCGAACCAGTACATCCTGATGACGCTCGGCACCTCGATGGCCGCGGTCTTCGGTGTCGAGGAGCTCACCGGGCGCGCCTACAACATCAACGCCGAGACCTTCCGCTCGATCGAGGTGTTCACCGTGGCCGCGGGCCTCTACATCGTGATCACGCTGATCGCCACGCTGTCGCTCGCCTTCGTCGGACGCCGCGTGTTCCGCGCCAAGATGAGGTGGTTCTGATGTGGGGCCAGATCGTCGAGGAGCTGCCGCGCTTCTTCAGCTACTACAACCTGCTGTTCTTCGCGAAGGCGCTGGGCGCGACCTTCGCGCTCTCGGCCATCGGCTGCGTGGCCGGCTTCACGCTGGGCTTCGGCCTCGCGGCGGTGCGGTTGAGCACGCTGCGCGCGCTCTGGCCGCTGCGGCTCGCGGCGCAGCTCTTCATCGAGCTGTTCCGGCGCATCCCGTTCCTGGTCACGCTGATGCTGGTGTTCTTCATCTTCCAGGCGCTGAACGCCGACCTGTCGATGTTCTCGGTGGCGCTCATCAGCGTGTGCCTGATCGCCACCGCCTACATCGCGGAGATCGTGCGCAGCGGCCTCGAGTCGGTGCACCAGAACCAGTGGGATGCGGCCGTCACGATGAACTTCGGCTACCTGCAGACGCTGCGCCTGGTGATCGTGCCGCAGGCCTGGAAGATCATCCTGCCGCCGGTGTTCGGCTTCTTCGTGCTGTTCATCAAGGACACCGCGCTCGCATCGCAGATCGGCGTGGTGGAGCTGGCCTTTGCCGGCAAGACGATGAACAACAAGGGCTTCTCGGCCGCGCTCGTCTACGGCACGGTCCTCGTCCTTTATTTCATGCTGTCCTATCCGCTCTCGCGGTTCGGCCTCTATTTGGAGAGAAAACTTGCCCCTGCTCGAAATCGTTGACCTGAAGGCCAACTACGGCGCCCACACGGTGCTCGAAAGCGTGAACCTCAGTGTCGAGAAAGGCGAGATCGTCAGCCTCATCGGCCCCTCGGGGTCGGGCAAGAGCACCTTGCTGCGGGTGCTGGTGGGCCTGCTGCCGCCGATCGGCGGCAGGGTGCGCATCGACGGCGAGGTGCTCGACCATCGCGACCGGGCCCAGCTCAAGCGCATCCGCTCGCGCATGGCCATCGTGTTCCAGCAGTACAACCTGTTCCAGAACATGACCGTGCTCGACAACGTGACCGTGGCCCCGGTGAAGGTGAAGGGCCGGCCGCGCAAGCAGGTCGAGGACTACGCCATCGGCCTGCTCGAGAAGGTCGGCCTCGGCGAGAAGCTCAAGTCGTACCCCGACCAGCTCTCGGGCGGCCAGCAGCAGCGCGTGGCAATCGCACGCGCGCTCGCGCTGCAGCCCGACATCGTGTTGCTCGACGAGGTGACCGCCGCGCTCGACCCCGAGCTGGTCAACGAGGTGCTCGACACGGTGCGCATGCTCGCGGCCGAAGGCATGACCATGTTCATCGTCTCGCACGAGATGGGCTTTGTGCGCGAGGTGTCGAGCAAGGTGGTGTTCATGGACGGCGGCCGCGTTGTCGAGGCCGGAACGCCGCAGCAGATCTTCGACGACCCGCGCGAGGCGCGCACGCGCGAGTTCGTGGGGAAGATCTTGCGGCACTGAGTTGCGGGGCGAAGCGGCTGCGCGGCCGCTTCGCTCAGGGCTTTCTCAGATCACGAGCCCATTGCTGAGCCGCGACAGCGTGTAGCGCGCGAGGTTGCGCAGGTGCGCCACCACCGCATCTTCGGCGGCGCGCGCGTCGCCCGCCACGTAGGCGTCGAGGATCGCGAGATGCTCCACGCGGTCTTCCTCGATGCGGTTGAACGGGTCGACGACCTCGAACAGGCGGCACAGCACGCGCAGGTGGGCAATGGTCTCCGCGAGCATCTCGTTGCCCGATGCCCGCGCGAAGAGCCCGTGGATCTGGTCGTCGGCCTGCCAGTGGCCGGAGCCCTGGTGGCCCGGCTCGAGCGACACGATCGCCGAACGCAGTGCCTCGATGTCCTTCACCGGCACGCGGCCCAGGGCCAGCGACACGGCCTGCGACTCGAGGCGCTCGCGCACCTGCAGGCACTGGAAGTAGTGCGACGCGGTGATGCGGCGCACCGCATACGAACGTGCGTTGGCGCGCACCAGCAGGCCCTCGCCCTCGAGCCGCAGCAGCGCTTCGCGCAACGGCGTGCGCGACATCCGCAGGCGCTCCGCCAGCCGGCCTTCGACCAGCACTTCCCCGCCCGTGAGTTCGCGCTGCAGAATCAGGCGGCGAACCACTTCATAGGCGCGGTCGGTGAGGTTCTTGGGAGAATTCGTGTCCGCCCCGAGGTGGGCTGCTTCATCGGTCGGCGCGGGGCGCGGTGCGGCAGCACGTCCACGCAACACCATCTTCTTGGGTGCGCCGGGCTTCTTCGCCGTCGCTTTTGCCGTGGACTTGGTTGCGACCGTGGATTTCATATGTTTTGTCTACAAACTGTGTGCAATCGCCGGAGCAGAGCATACGACAGCCGCGCGGCTGCGGAGCGCGACCTGATGAAAGCCCACGGGGACTGCGCACCGAACGTGATGTACGGGAAATCCCTAACGTGAACTGAAACCGGTTTCATATAAGCTGCCAGCATTGCTTTCGAGGCCCCGCACGGTCCCCCGTGCACCGCCGCCGACATGAATTACCAGTTCCAATTCGACGCTGTCTTCGCCGCCTGGCCGTTGCTGCTCAAGGGCACCTGGATCACGGTCCAGCTCTCGCTCTCGGCCACGCTGCTGGGCCTGGTGGTCGCCATCTTCTGCGCCTGGGGCAAGACCTCGGGGCCGGGCTGGCTGCGCTTCATCATCAATGCCTACATCGAGGTGATCCGCAACACGCCGTTCCTCGTGCAGTTGTTCTTCTTCTTCTTCGCGCTGCCCGCCATCGGCTTGCGCTGGTCGCCGCAGACGGCCGCGCTGGTGGCGATGGTGGTGAACCTCGGCGCCTATGCGACCGAGATCATCCGCGCGGGTATCGAGTCGATTCCCAAGGGGCAGATCGAGGCCGGCAGGGCGCTGAACCTCAAGCCGTGGGAGATCTTCCGCTTCGTGATCATCAAGCCCGCGCTGAAGGCGATCTATCCGGCGCTGACGAGCCAGTTCATCCTGCTGATGCTGAGTTCGGCCGTGGTGTCGGTGATCTCGGCCGACGACCTGACCTCGGTGGCCGCCAACCTGCAGTCGCAGACCTTCCGCAGCTTCGAGATCTACATCGTGGTGGCGGGCATCTACCTCGCGCTGGCAATGGCGTTCTCCGCGCTTTTCAAGCTGATCTACAAGCGCACGCTCAACTATCCCGACCGCCGATAGATAGCACGACAGGAAGAAGTCAACATGCGTACCTTCGGCTTTCCCGAATTTCTGTTCATCCTCGAAGCGGCCAAGTGGACGCTGGCGCTCTCGGCCATCGCGTTCGTGGGCGGCGCGATCCTGGGGCTGGCGATCGCGCTGGCGCGCACCTCCGGCTCGCGCTGGGCGCGTGGCATCTCGACCACCTTCATCCAGATCTTCCAGGGCACGCCGCTGCTGCTGCAGCTGTTCCTGGTGTTCTTCGGCGCGCCGGTGCTCGGCCTGGACATCAACCCCTGGGTCGCCGCGGGCGTGGCGCTCATCCTCAACAGCGCGGCATTCCTCGGCGAGATCTGGCGCGGCTGCATCGAAGCCGTTCCGCGCGGCCAGTGGGAGGCAGCCGAGGCGCTGAGCCTCCGGTACCGCGACCGCATGCGCGACGTGGTGCTGCCGCAGGCCTTCAAGATCGCGCTCGCGCCCACGGTGGGCTACCTGGTGCAGATCATCAAGGGCACCTCGCTCGCGGCCATCATCGGTTTCGTCGAGGTCACGCGGGCCGGGCAGATCGTCAACAACGCGACCTTCCAGCCGCTGATCGTGTTCTCGGTGGTGGCCTGCATCTACTTCGCGATCTGCTGGCCGCTGTCGCTGCTGGCGGGACGCATGGAGCGCAAGCGCGCGCGTGCGCTGGCGAGATGAGTACTCCCCCAGTCTTCGCGCACTTCGTGTCGCTTCGCCAACCCCCTCGCCGGGGGCAACACCAGCGGCCCGGCGAAGCCGGTTCCGCGGTGTTCCACGAATAAATCGTCAATCAAGCTGAGTTTCTCGTTGCATTCCTACTTTTTTCAGGAGACACATTCCATGACCCGTACCCCCACGCGCCGCATCGCGCTCGCAGCCCTCGGCCTCGGCGCCGCGCTCACCGTGTTCGCTCCCTTCGCCTCGGCACAGACCGTGGCCGACATCAAGAAAAAGGGCGAGATCACCATCGGCATGCTGGTCGACTTTCCGCCCTACGGCACCACCAACCTGCAGAACCAGCCCGACGGCTACGACGCCGACGTGGCGAAGCTGCTCGCCAAGGACTGGGGCGTGAAGGCCAACATCGTGCCGGTGACCGGCCCGAACCGCATTCCGTTCCTGTTGACCAACAAGGTCGACCTGCTGGTGGCCTCGCTCGCCGTCACGCCCGAGCGCGCCAAGCAGGTGCAGTTCTCGCAGCCCTATGCGGCCGCGACGATCGTGCTGTATGGCGAGAGCAAGAAGGCCATCAAGTCCGCCGCCGACCTGAAGGGCCTGCGCGTGGGCGTGGCCCGCGCGTCCACGCAGGACGTGGCCGTCACGAAGGCCGCGCCCGAAGGCACCGAGATCCGCCGCTTCGACGACGACGCCTCGGCCATGCAGGCGCTGATCTCCGGCCAGGTCGATGCCATCGGCTGCTCGGTGACCGTGGCCGCGCAGATCGCCAAGCGCGTGCCCGCCGGCACCTACGAGAACAAGTTCACGCTGGTGCAGCAGGCGATGGCCATCGCGATGCGTCCGGGCCAGGAAGAGCTGACCAAGGCGGTCAACGAATTCGTGCAGAAGAACACCGCCAACGGCGAGCTCAACAAGCTCTACCAGAAGTGGCTGCAAGCCGACCTGCCGAAGATGCAGTAAACGCCGGAGCGGACACGACAAACGGAGTGAAAAGTCCATGACCGAACCCATCATCCGCATGGAAGCCGTCAACAAGTGGTACGGCGACTTCCAGGTGCTGACCGGCATCGACCTCGACGTGCGCCAGGGCGAGCGCATCGTGATCTGCGGGCCTTCGGGTTCGGGCAAGTCGACGCTGATCCGCTGCATCAACCGCCTCGAGACAGTGCAGAAGGGCCGCATCGTGGTCGACGGCATCGAGCTGACCGCGGGCGGCAAGAACGTCGACGCGGTGCGTGCCGAAGTGGGCATGGTGTTCCAGCAGTTCAACCTGTTCCCGCACCTCACGATCCTCGAGAACTGCACGCTCGCGCCGATGCGCTCGCGCGGCATGTCCAAGGCCGAAGCCGAGGAGGTTGCCATGAAGTACCTCACGCGCGTGCGAATCCCCGAGCAGGCAAGCAAGTACCCCAGCCAGCTGTCGGGCGGCCAGCAGCAGCGCGTGGCGATTGCGCGCGCGCTGTGCATGACGCCCAAGATCATGCTGTTCGACGAGCCCACCTCGGCGCTCGATCCCGAGATGGTCAAGGAGGTGCTCGACACCATGATCGGCCTGGCCGAAGACGGCATGACCATGCTGTGCGTGACCCACGAGATGGGCTTCGCCCGCAGCGTGGCCGACCGCGTGATCTTCATGGCCGACGGCAAGATCGTCGAGCAGGCGCCGCCCGAGCAGTTCTTCGGCAACCCGCAGCACGAGAAGACGCGCCAGTTCCTCGGCCAGATCCTCAGTTCGCACCAGGCACAGAGCTGAATGTCGTTCGAGGTCCTGATTTCCCTCTCGTCCTTCGGGGCGGCCGAGGTGGGCCGGCACGGCCAGCTCTGGTGTTCGCAACTGGCGCGCGCGGCGGGCGCGGATTCGGTCGAGGTGCGCGGCGAGATGCTGCGCGACGCCGAAGCCGAACTGCCCGCGCTACACGGACTTGCCTCGGTGTTCTCGAGCCCCGAGGGCCTTTGGGCCGAGAGCGGTGGGCTCGACGCCGACGCGCTGCTGCGCGGCATTGCATCGGCCACGCGGCTGGGTGCGAAGCGGCTCAAGATGGCGATCGGCGGTTTCCGTGCGTCGTCGTCGCAGGGCTCACTGCGCGAAGTCGAGACGCTGCTCGCCGACACGGGCATCGAACTGCTGATCGAGAACGACCAGACGCCGCGTGCCGGCACGCTGGCCGCGCTGCAGGCCTTCTTCGATGCGGCCGACCGCGCCGGCCTTTCGCTCGGCATGACCTTCGACATGGGCAATTGGCATTGGCTCGGCGAATGCCCGCTGCAGGCTGCGAAGGCGCTCGGCCACCGCGTGCGCTACGTGCATTGCAAGGGGGCGCAACGCCTTGCCCACAAGTGGGTCGCGGTGCCGCTCGATGACTCTGCCGCGCCCTGGCGCGCGGTGCTGCGCGCATTGCCGTCCGACGTGCCGCATGCCATCGAATACCCGCTCGTAGGCGACGATCTCGAGGCCGTCACGCGCGCGCAGATCGCCTTCATCCGTGCTGCACGGGCCCTGGAGCATCCATGACACCACCCACCGCCTTCGATGTCGTGCTGTTCGGCGAAGCCATGCTGCTGCTCGTAGCTGACCGGCCCGGCCCGATCGAGAACGCGCAGTCTTTCCACAAGCGCACCGCGGGTGCCGAGACCAACGTGGCCATCGGCCTCTCGCGGCTCGGGCTCAAGGTGGGCTGGGCCAGCCGGCTCGGCACCGATTCGATGGGCCGCGCACTGCTCGCGACCATGCAGGCCGAGGGCATCGATTGCTCGCACGTGACCTGCGATCCGGCGCAGCGCACCGGCTTCCAGTTCAAGGGCCGCGTCACCGACGGCAGCGATCCGCCGGTCGAATACCACCGCAAGGGCTCCGCCGCGAGCCACATGGGCCCGCCGGATGTCGACGAGGACTGGTTGCGTTCGGCGCGGCACCTGCACGCGACCGGTGTGTTCGCCGCGATCTCCGAGACCAGCCTGCAGGCCGCGCTCAAGTCGATGGACGTGATGCGTGCGGCCGGCCGCACGATCTCGTTCGACACCAACCTGCGCCCCACGCTGTGGTCGTCCACCGAGACCATGCGCCACTGGGTCAACGAACTCGCCGCGCGCGCCGACTGGGTGCTGCCCGGCATCGAGGAAGGGCTGCTGCTCACGGGCCACAGCGAACCCGAGGCGGTGGCACGGTTCTACCGTGAACGCGGTGCGAAGCTCGTGGTGGTGAAGCTCGGTGCCGACGGCGCCTACTACGACAGCGACTTGGCCGGCACAGGCCGCGTCGAGGGCTTTCCGGTCGACGAAGTGGTCGACACCGTGGGTGCGGGCGATGGCTTTGCGGTCGGCGTGGTGAGCGCGCTGCTCGAAGGCCGCAGCCTGCCCGAGGCGGTGCGCCGCGGCGCCTGGATCGGCGCGCGCGCGGTGCAGGTGCTGGGCGACACCGAGGGCCTGCCGACGCGGGCCGAACTCGATCAGGCAGGGCTTTGAAGAACATGATGAAAACCACCGACAACAGCAACAAGAGGAACGTGCTGGTCTTCCGGGCACTCCCTGGTGACCAGCTTGCGCGCCTTTCGGCCGCGCACCACGTGACCGTGGCCGATCCGCGCAAGGAACCCGAGGCTTTCGCGGCTGCGCTCGGCAGCGCGCACGGGCTCATCGGGTCGAGCCATCCGGTCGATGCGGCGCTGCTCGATGCGGCACCACAGCTGCAGGTGATCTCGAGCGTGTCGGTCGGAGTCGACAACTATCCGCTCGCCGAGCTGCACCGCCGCGGCATCGTGCTGTGCCACACGCCCGACGTGCTGACCGAGACGGTGGCCGACACCGTCTTCGCGATCCTGATGGCGACGCAGCGCCGCGTGGTCGAGCTCTCGAACCTCGTGCGCGAAGGCCGCTGGACGAAGAACATCGGCGAAGACCTGTTCGGCACCGACGTGCATGGCAAGACGCTCGGCATCCTCGGCTTCGGCCGCATCGGCCAGGCGGTGGCGCGCCGCGCTGCGCTGGGCTTCGGCATGCCGGTGCTCTACCACTCGCGCCGTCCGGTGGACCTGGCCGCGCAGGCGCCCGAACTGCAGGGCCGCGCCACCCACACGCCGCTCGACGACCTGCTCGCGCGCTCGGACATCGTGCTCGCGATGCTGCCGCTGACCGAGGCCACGCGCGGCATGATCGATGCGGCGTTCTTCGCGCGCATGAAGCCGCAGGCGGCCTTCATCAACGGGGGGCGCGGCGCCACGGTCGACGAGGCGGCGCTGCTGCACGCGCTCGACAACGGCACCCTGCGCGCCGCCGGCCTCGACGTGTTCGCGAAGGAGCCACTGCCGGCCGATTCGCCGCTGCGCACGCACCCGCGCGTGACGCCGCTGCCGCACATCGGCTCGGCCACGCACGAGACGCGGCATGCGATGGCCGAACTGGCAACGACCAACCTGCTGCAGGTGCTGGCCGGCGAGAAGCCGACGGCGCGCTTCGACACGGCCGCCGCATGAGCGCGACCTCGTCTTTCTCCCTCCCCCTCTGGGGGAGGGCAGGGGTGGGGGCCAGCGGCGCAGGAGCAAGACCATGAAAGCCAGCGGCCGCGCCACCATCGCCGATGTCGCCGCCGCGGCGGGCGTCTCCAAGGCCACCGTCTCGCGCTTTCTCAACCACCGCGACCGCCTGCTGAGCCGCGACATCGCCGCGCGCGTGGAAGCGGCGATCGCCGAGCTGGCGTACACGCCGAGCCCGATGGCGCAGGCGCTGAGCCACGGGCGCTCGCGCCTCATCGGCCTGATCGTGGCCGACATCACCAACCCCTACTCGGTGGCGGTGCTGCGCGGCGCCGAGAAGGCCTGCCAGGACGCGGGCTACCTCGTGATGCTGTTCAACCTCGGCAACGAGAGCGAACGCGAGCGCGAGGCCATCCATGCGCTGTCGGGCTACCAGGTCGACGGCTACATCCTCAACACGCTGGGCCGCGGCAGCAACGTGGTCGACGCGGTCACGTTGCACGGCAAGCCCGCGGTGCTGGTCGACCGGCGCCATGCCGGCATGCACACCGACTTCGTCTCGCTCGACAACGCCGACGCGATGAAGAACACCTGCGGCCATCTCGTCGAGGGCGGCTACCGCGAGCTGCTCTACGTGACGGAGCCGCAGCAGGGCGTGAGTTCGCGGCGCGAGCGCACCGCGGCCTTCGGCGCTTGCGTGGCGGCGCACGAGCCGCGTGTGGCCGGCGAGGTGTTCGAGAGCGTCGAGGGCGACAACGAAGGGCTCGACGAGGCGCTGCGTGCGCTGCACCGGCGTGCGAAGCGCGGACGCCGTGCGGCGGTGGTCGCGGGCAACGCGGTGGTCACGCTGCGCGTGGCGCAGGCCATGGCGCGCCTGGGCTGGCAGTTCGGCGAAGAGCTCGGCTTCGTCGGCTTCGACGACACCGAATGGGCGCCGTTGATCGGGCCGGGGCTTTCTACCGTGGCCCAGCCGACCGATGCCATCGGCCGCGCGGCGGCCACCTGCCTGATCGAGCGACTGCGCGGCTTCGAAGGCCCGGCGCGGCAGATGCTGCTGCCGGGGCAACTGGTCGTGCGCGGCTCGTCGGCCGGGCCTGGCTGAATGACAATCGGCGGCTGCAGCACATCAGGAATCCTCAGCAATGAATGACATGAAGAAGAAAGCCGCCATCGGCATGGTCGGCATCGGCCTCATGGGCCACGGCATCGCCAGCAACCTCGTGAAGCACGGCCATCCGCTCACCGTGCTCGAGCATCCGGGCAACCAGCCGCTCGACGCACTCCAGGCCGCGGGCGCGAAGAGCGCCGCGAGCGGCGCCGAACTGGCACGCGGCGCCGAGGTGCTGATCGTCTGCGTCACCGGTTCGCCGCAGGTCGAGGCCGTAGTGCTCGGCGACGGCGGCCTGCTGCAGGGCCTGAAGCCCGGCACCATCGTGATCGACTGCTCCACCGCCATCCCGGGTTCGACCGAGCGCGTGGCCGAGGCGGTGCAGCGCGCGGGCGGGCGCTTTCTCGATGCGCCGATGACGCGCACCCCCAAGGAGGCTGCCGAGGGCCGGCTGAACCTGCTCGTCGGTGGCGACGCCGCGCTGCTCGACGAATGTCGTCCGATCCTCTCGTGCTTTGCCGAGAACATCGTGCACACCGGCGCCGTCGGCACCGGCCACGGCATGAAGCTGCTGCACAACTACGTGTCGCTCGGCGCCGTGGCGCTGATCGCCGAAGCCGCGGCCTGCGCCCAGCGCGCGGGTGTGGACCCGGGCGTGTTCGTCGACGTGCTCGCCAAGGGCGGCGGCGGCGGCGTGGCGCTCGAGCGGCTCAGGGGCTTCATCACGGCCGGCGACCCGAGCGGGCTCAAGTTCGCGATGAGCAATGCGCAGAAGGACCTGGGCTACTACACCGAGATGGCGGGCGGCGCCAACGCGGCGCGCGCCATTGCCGATGCGGTGCTCGGCACCTATGCGGGCGCGGTGGAGCAGGGCGGGGCACAGCGCTACGTGCCGGAGCTGGTGGCGCTGCTCGCGCAGCAAAGCTAGTTCGTGCGGGGCAGCTTGGCCGCCTTGAGCGCCGCGCCCATGACCTCGCGGCCTTCCACCAGCTTCTTGCGGTAGTCGGCACCCGAGAGCGCCACCGGGTCCACGCCGGCGCTCTCGAATGCGCGCACGACCTGGGCGCTCGACGTGGCCGCCATCGCCACGGCTTCCATCTTGCTGCGGATGGCCTTGGGCGTGCCCTTGGGGTACGCCAGGCCGATCCAGGAGTCGATCTCGACGTCGTAGCCTTGTTCCTTGAGCGTGGGCACTTCGGGCAGCTCCTTCCAGCGCATCGGGCTGGCGCTCGCGAGGAAGCGCATCTTGCCGGCCTTCACATGCGGAAGGATGTCCGACGGGTTCTGCACAATCACGTCGACCTGGCCGCCGAGCAGTGCGGCGACGGTCTCCGTGCCGGACTTGTAGTTCACCTCCTCGAACTTTCCGCCGGTCTTGCGGCCGAGTTCGTGCATGGCGACGTTGTTGGGCGCGGACGGCGCACCGAAGAAGATGCCCTTGCCCTGCCTGGCGACGGCCACGAGGTCGGCCATGGTCTGGTAGGGCGAATCGGCGCGCACCGCCACGCCGTAGCGATAGCGCGCGACACCCGCGATGAAGTCGAAATCGTCCACCGTGTAGTCGACCTTCAGCAGGTGCGGCGTGATCGCGATCGTCGAGAAGGTCACCACCCCGAGCGTGTAGCCGTCGGGCTTCTGCCGCGCGAGGTTCGAGACCCCGAGGGTGCCCTGCGCGCCGGCCCGGTTGTGGATGACGACGGTCTTCTTGAGGATGAGCTCCATCGTGTTGCCCAGTGCGCGGGCCGCCACGTCGGTGTTGCCGCCCGCGCCGTAGTTGACGATCAGCGCGAGGTCTTGCGCGGGGAAGGCTTCCGCACCCTGTGCGACGGCGGCGCAGGGCGCGCCCGCCACGAGGAGCGCGGCGGCGCAGCGCGAGAGGAAAGAGCGTTTGCCGAGATGGACAGTGTGGTGTTGCATGTGGGTTCCCTGGGTTTTTTCCGAAGTGTCGAAGTGGCCCCGCGGGGCCGCTGGATGGCGCTCAGCTCATGAAGAAGCCGCCGTTGACGTCGATCACCGCGCCGTTGGTGAAGCCCGCCGCCTCGCTGCAGAGGTAGCGGATCGCCGCACCCACTTCGGCCGGTTCGCCGATGCGCTGGACCGGGATCTGCTGCGCATAGCGGCGGTTGACTTCCTCGCCGGCCTGCAGGGCCATCTGGGTCAGGATGCGGCCCGGCGCCACGCAGTTGGTGGTGATGCCGTACTGCCCCATTTCCGAGGCGATCGCGCGGCTGAGCCCGAGCACGGCCGACTTGGTCAGCATGTAGGCCGGCCCGGCGACGATCGACTTGCCGCGGCCCGCGAGCGACGAGACGTTGACGATGCGGCCCCAGCGCCGCGCCTTCATGCCCGGCAGCACGAGCTGGCAGAGCCGGACGATCGACAGCACGTTGACGTCCAGCGTCTTCTGCACCTCCGCCATGTCGACCTCGAGGATGCCGTTGGAGCGGCCTTCGGCGTTCTTCAGGCTGATGCCGGCGTTGTTGACGAGGATGTCGATGCCGCCGTGCGTGCGCACGATGTCTTCGACCACCTGCCTGCGGCCCGCCTCGTCCGACACGTCGAGCTGCACGGCCGATGCGCGTTCGCGCAGCGCCGCCGGAATGGCGTCGAGCGCGGGCAGGTGCAGGTCGGCGAGCACCACCGTGCGTCCGTCCTGCAGCAGTTCCACCGCGCTGGCCAGGCCGATGCCCTGGGCCGCGCCGGTGACCAGCGCCACGCGCGCAGGATTGTTCGAGCCCGCGCTCATGCCTCGCTCCCCGGCGTGTAGAAGGTGATCGGCGGATAGGCGTTCTCGGCGCACATCACCTCGATCAGGGTGGCGTCCTCGGCCTCTTTCGCGGCCTGGAGCGCAGCGCCGATGTCCGCAGGATCGGTCACGCGCACGCCGCGGATGCCGCAGGCGCGGGCGATGGCGACGTGGTCCACGGGCGAGAAGTCGACGGCCGAGGTGTGGTCGCCGAACTTCAGGTTCTCGGCATGCTTCTGGTAGCCGAGGATGCCGTTGTTGATGAGGATCGTGATGATCTTGATGCCCATGCGCTTGCAGGTTTCCATCTCGGACCAGACGTGGCCAAAGCCACCGTCGCCGACCAGGCAGAACACATGGCCGCCCTGTTGCGCCAGCCGCGCGCCCATGGCCATCGGCATGCCCCAGCCGAGCCCGGCGAGGCCGCGCGGGGTGATGAATCGCTGCCCCGCGCGGCGCGCCGTCAGGTAGTTGGTGACCCACAGCGTCGAGTAGCTCGCGTCGGCCACCACCGTGTCGTCGGGGCCGAGCAGCGCATCGAGCTCCTGCATGATCCGCTCGGGCCGGATCGGGGTGTCGTTGCCGAGCCGCACGGCGGCGGATTCCTGCTGGTGCTTCTGCCGGCCCTCGGCGATGCGCGCCGCGAGCGCCGCGCGCTGGCCCGTGCGGGCCGACAGGTCCATCGTGCGCGCGATGCCGAGCATCGCCTCGAGCCCGAGCCGGGCGTCGCCGACGAGGCGCAGCGCATCGTAGTTGCGGCCGATCTCCTGGCCGTCGATGTCCAGGTGGATGAGCCGCGCGCCGGGCGGATACAGCGTCCAGCTGTCGGTGCCGTTCTGGTTGGTGCGGCTGCCGACCAGGAACACCACGTCGGCCTTGGCGATGAAGTCCTTCAGGTGGCGCCCCGACCCGTTGGGGCCCAGGCAGTTGGCCATGACGCCCAGCGACAGCTCGGCCGTCTCCGCCACCGCGCCCTTGCCCATGTTGGTGGTGGCGACGGGCAGCGCGAGCGCTTCGGCGAAGGCGCTCAGCGCCTCGCAGGCATCCGAGACATGGACCCCGCCGCCCGCCACGACGACCGGCGCCCGGGCACCGGCCAGCGCCGCCACGGCTTCGCGCAGCGCCGCCGCGTCGGGCGTGCTGCGGTCGAGCGGAAAGCGGCCCAGCGACGCCGGGCGCGCCACGCTCGAGCGCACGCCGGGTTCGTTCAGCAGGTCGGCCGGCAACAGCAGCACGACCGGGCCCGGGCGGCCGCTGCAGGCGGCGATGATGGCCTGCTCGACGTAGTCCTCCACGCGCGAGGCCACGTCCACGCGGCGCACCCACTTGGTCACGGGCTTGAACAGGCCGATGTGGTCCAGGTCCTGGAAGGCGTTCTTGTCGGCCTGGTCGCGCGCGATGTCCTGCACCAGCGCGATCACCGGGATCGACACCTTCAGCGCCTCGGCGAGCGGCGCGACGAGCAGCGCCGCGGCCGGGCCGTTCTGGGCCGTGATCACCGCGGGCCGGTGGCTCATGCGCGCATGCGCGTCGGCCATGTAGCCGCCGGCGTTCTCGGTGCGGTAGGCCACCTGCGTGAGGCCGACCTCCTCGGCCGCGAGCACGAACATGCTGGGCAGGCTCTGGCCGAAGAAGCGGTCGATGCCGTGCTTCTTGAGTGTTCTGGCCACAATGTGGCCCACGGTGTCGCGCCTGTTCAGGCCGGGGTTCTGGAGAGGTTTGGACATGCTGCGATCAAAAGTCGGTCAGGAGGATGCAGTGTTTTATAAAATACTGCAGAGTCCTGGCATTAAAACGCGTTCGAACGCCCGTCGCAAACGGGGGTTAACCCTTGGATCGAGTCCTCATGAGTGCCAAGAACCTGACCGAAGTGGTCAGAGAGAAGATCGTCAACCAGCTCATCCACGCCGAGTACCGGCCGGGACACGCCTTCAAGCTGCGGGAAATGACCGAAACGGGCGACTTCGCGGGCATCAGCCAGACGCCGATCCGCGAAGCGCTGCTCCAGCTGGTGGCGAAGGACATCCTGGTGGGCCAGCGCGGGTTTTCTATCCGCGTGCCGAGCCCGACGGTGCAGGGGCTGGCCGAGGTGCGCGCGATCCGCATCCGCCTCGAGGTCATGGCCGCCACGGCGGGCCTCGGGCGGTGGGACGACGAGGGCCTCGCGCGGCTCGCGCAGATCCACGAACGGGTGATGGCGGCCAAGAAGGCGCGCAACACCGACGACATCCTGCGCAGCAACGTCGAGTTCCACTTCGCGCTCTACGCGCCGGCCGACATGCCCTACCTCAGTTCATTGCTGCGCCAGCTCTGGGCCATCACGGGGCCGAGCATCCGGTACCTGTACGAAGGCGAGCAGCCCGCGCCCGTGGAAGGCCGCCACAAGCATGAAGACATCATGGACGCGCTGCGCCTGCGCGATGCGCAGAAGCTGGAGCGCGCCATCTCCGACGACGGCGTGCTGCACGGCGAGAAGATCCTCGCGGCCGTGCGGGAGCGGCTGAACCCCGAGGCGCTGGCGATCCAGGCCTTCAAGAACATCGAGGGCACTCGCAAGCGGCAGCACATCGGCCGCCTCATGAAGAAGAACGGCGCTGGTGGACCCGGGCAGCCGGAGACGCCGCCGGTTTCGTGAGCGCGATGCCGCCCGGTGTCTCGGCGTCGTTCAGTCGACCGACACGGGCCGTGCCACGGCCGCCGCCTGCTGCAGCACATCGTCGGGCATGCCAATGCCCGACGTCTCGTCGAGCGTGACCCAGCCGTCGTCGATCCGCGAGAGCCGTGGACTCAGCGCGCTGCGCAGCGGGTTGTCGTTCGAATCGATCTCGAGCAGGCCGTCGCCGCCCGCCGCGGCGAGCAGGTGCGCCGAGGCCAGCAGGCCGAGTCCGCCGCCGAGGTAGTGCGGGCAGTAGCGCAGCCCGGCGGCACGCGCTTTGGCGATCACTGGCCAGCAGCCAGAGATGCCGCCCCATTTGGCCGCATCGGGCTGCAGCACCGAGAACACCTGCGCGGCGATGGCGCTGTCGAATCCATCCAGGCCGGCGACATTCTCGCCGCCGGCCAGGGGCACCGGCGAGCCCGCCTTCAGCTGCTGCCACTCGGGCCAGGGGCGGTCGGCGCGCAGCGGTTCCTCGAGCCAGTCGAGGCGAAAGGGTGCGAGGCGCGGCGCCATGGCCAGCGCCTCGTCGAGCGACCAGGCCTGGTTGGCATCGACCATCATCGATGCCGCATCGCCGAGCGTCTGGCGCAGGGCCTCGAGGTTGCCCACGTCGCGCTCGGCGCCGAAGCCGACCTTGAGCTTGAAGGCGTTGTGGCCCGCGGCGCGCATGCGCTCGGCGGTCTCGAGCGCGCCCTCGGGGTTGATGCCGCTCGCATAGACGGGAATGCGCGGCTGGCCGCCGAGATAGCGCCAGAGCGGCTGGGCGGCGCGGCGCGCCGCCAGGTCCCAGAGCGCGAGGTCGATGCCCGCGATGGCCTGCGCCATCGGGCCGGGCTCGCCCGACTGGATCGCGAGCACCGCGGTCTGGCGCGTGAGCGCTTCCCATGCCTGCTGCGGGCCTTCGTCGAAGCTTTGGCCTTCTAGCAGCGGTGCCATCACGGAGTGCACCAGGCGCGCGCGGTGCTCGGCGCCGCAGCCCGGAAAGTTGCACCACACCTCGCCCCAGCCGCTCGCGCCGTCCTCGTCGGTCACCTCGACGAAGACGGCGGGGCGGTCGGTCATGGTGCCGAAGGAGGTGCGCACCGGCACCTGCACTGGATAGCGGAACACATGCGCGCGCACGCGGGCAATGGCGAGCGGCGAAACGGGCAGGGCGGGCGTGGGAATGGATGCGTTGTCTTGGTTCATGGCAACAGGTTCATTTCGAGGTGGATGGCGTCGCCGCGGTAGGTGACTTCGCCGAGGTAGACCACGCAGTCGTCCGCGTCGCGGAACACGCGACGTACCTCGGCCACCGGCGAATTGACCGGCACGCCGAGCAGGCGCGCGACCTCCATGTCGGCGGCGCCGATGGTCAGCACCTGGTGCGCCTTGGCGATGCGCAGGCTCTTCAGGCCCACGAGGATCGGGATCACGGGTTCGTCGCGAAAGCGCTTCGGCGTGCGGCGGAACACGGGCTCCGCCAGGTGGATGTTGATGACGCAGTACGGTGCGCCCTCGCGCGAGTGCACGCGGCGCATGAACACGTAGCGATCGGCCGGCCGGCCTTCGCCGGGGCGCAGCGCGGGCGCGACGGTCGATTCGTCGATGTTGACGAGCTGCGGCACGGTGTCGCGGTACATGCGTGCGAGCGCCTCGAGCGAGGTCTCGACGCTGAGCCAGCGCTCGCTGGCCTGGCCAGTGACGAAGGTGCCGCGGCCCTGCTGCGGCGACAGCAGGCCGTCCCGCGCGAGCAGCTCGACCGCCTGGCGCACGGTGACCCGCGCCACGCCGAACTCCTGGCCGAGTTCGTCGAGCGACGGCAAGCGGTGGCCCTGCGGCCAGAGGCCGCGCGAAATGCGCTGGCGCATCAGGTCGGCCAGCTGCAGGTAGCGGGGAATGGGGCTGTCGCCGAAGAGGGGTAAATCCGCACTTGCCATCGAGAGTGTTCTAAAGGTATGGTCTATAGAACCTTTAAACCAATATAGCAGAGCGAAGGGCCAGCGGCCACTTCTTTCATGCTGAGCCGATGGCAGGAGACAACAAGCCCATGCGACAAGGAACGGCCGCGCGCCGAACTGCATTGATCCTCGTCCCGTGGCTGCTGCTGCTGGCCATCTGGTATGGCCTGCGCTACAGCGGCCTCGTCAATCCGGCGCTGGTGCCGGCGCCGCACGAGGTGGCCGAGCGCTTCGTCTCGCTGATGGGCGACCGGCTGCCCATGGACATCTTCATGTCGACGCAGCGCGTGTTCATCGGCGTGACGCTGGGCACAGCAGCGGCGGTTCCGGTGGGCTTCTGCCTCGGGTGGTATCGCGGCGTGCGCAGCTTCATCGACCCGGTGATCAACTTCTTTCGTGCGCTGCCGCCGATTGCGCTGATCCCGCTCGTCATCGTCTACTTCGGCATCGGCGAGGTCGCGAAGACCGTGATCCTGTTCTATGCCTCGTTCTTCGCGGGCGTGATCGTGATGTACGAAGGCATCGCGCAGATCAGCCCGATCTACGTGCGCGTGGCGCGCACGCTGGGCGCGAACGACTTCGAGATCTTCGGCCGCGTGATCGTGCCGCTCACGGTGCCGCACATCCTGACGGCGGTGCGCGTATCGCTCGGCGTGGCGTGGGCCACGCTCGTGGCCTCGGAACTGATCGCGGCGCAGCAGGGGCTCGGTGCGCTGATCCAGAACGCATCGTCCTTCTTCCAGCTCGACATCATCTACGTCGGCATCATCTCCATCGGTTTCATCGCGCTCGCGATGGATCTGCTGCTGCGCGCCGCCACACGGCGCCTGGTGGCCTGGCAGGACAGACTGGCATGAACACGCTCGCGAACGGCACCCCGCGCATCCGCTTCGACAACGTGGCGGTCGAATTTCCCACCGCGCAAGGCCCTATGCGGGTGCTCGACGGCGTGAGCCTCGACATCCACCAGGGCGAGTTCGTCTCGATCATCGGGCCCTCGGGCTGCGGCAAGACGACGCTGATGAACATGCTCGCGGGCTTCGTGCAGCCCACCGAGGGCCGCGTGCTGCTCGACGGCGAGCCGGTGACGGCGCCGGGGCCCGACCGCGGCGTGATCTTCCAGGAGTACGGCGTCTTTCCGTGGCTCACGGTGCGGCAGAACATCGCGTTCGGCCTCGGCCTGAGGTCCAACCGCGTGCCCAGGTCGGAGCATGCCGGCATCGTCGAGCGTTACATGCAGCTCATGGGGCTGGGCGACTTTGCCAACCACCATCCCAAGCACCTGTCCGGTGGCATGCGCCAGCGCCTGGCCCTGGCGCGCGCCTATGCGGTAAAGCCCGAGTTCCTGCTCATGGACGAGCCCTTCGGCGCGCTCGACGCGCAGACCCGCAGTGCCATGCAGGACCTGCTGCTCGAGGTGCTGCAGGCCGAGGGCAAGACCGTGATGCTGATCACGCACTCGGTGGACGAGGCAATCTATCTCTCGTCGCGCATCGTCGTGGTGACCGCGCGGCCGGCGCGCATCCGCACCGTGATCGACGTGCCCTTCGGCTATCCGCGCGGCGAGGCGGTGCACGAGGACCCGCGCTTCGCGCAACTGCGCGCGCAGATCCGCGAACTGGTGATGCAGGAGTACGCGGCCCAATCGAAGCAGCAGGTCCGCCTGGCCGATTGATTTTCATTTTGGTAGAGCTTGAAAGGAAGAACGACATGTCCCTCCAACGCAGAACAATCCTCGCAGGCGGCGCCGCCGTCGCGGCCTCCAGCCTCGCGCTGCCGGCCTGGGCGCAATCGCGCATCAAGGTCAACGTGGGCTACCTGCACACGCCCGCCGTCGACGGCCAGATCTGGCTCGGCCAGGAGATGGGCACGTTCGCCAAGCAGGGGCTCGACCTGCAGCTGCGCCAGTTCACCACCGGCCTGGAGATCTTCCAGGCGATGGTGGGCGGCAGCCTCGACGTGCTGGCCACCGGCGCGGTGCTGTCGAACTTTCCCGCCCGCGGCCAGGGCAAGGTGTTCCTGATCAACAACATCGAGTACGCGACTGCGCAGCTCTGGGTGCGCGAGGACGCGGGCGTGAAGACGCTGGCCGACCTGAAGGGAAAGCAGATCTCCACCACCACCGGCACCACCGCGCACGTGTTCCTCGACCGCGCGCTGCGCTCGGCGCAGCTCGACCCGGCCAAGGACGTGCGCATCGTCAACCAGCGCATGTCCGAGGCCGTGACCTCGTTCATCTCGGGTGCGGTGCCGGCGGTGGCGCTGTGGTCGCCGTTCGACACCACGGTGCGCGAGAAGGCGCCCGGCGCAAAGAAGCTGATCGATGCCTCGGCCTTCTTCCCGCAGGCGGCCATCGTCGGCGGCTGGGCCGCGCGCAACGACTACTACGAGAAGAACAAGCCGGTGCTGCAGAAGCTCATCGCCGGCTGGCTGCCCGCCAACGAGCGCATGGTCAACGACCCCGACGGCGCGGCCGCCGCGCTGCAGAAGTCGCAGTACAAGGAAGTGCCGCTCGCGCAGTTCAAGGAGCAGTTCAAGGCCAGCAAATACTACTCGTCGGCCGAGTGGCGCGCCAAGTACGCCGACGGCACGGTCGCCAACTGGCTGCAGCAGGTGACGGATTTCTTCGTCTCGAACGCCAACATCCAGAATGCGCTGAGCGCAAAGCAGTACTTCGATCCGGCGCTGTTCGCCGCGCTGGTCAAGGCGTGAGGGCGCGGCGCGGATGAGCGGATCGACCCAGGGCTTCGACCACATCGTCGTGGGTGCCGGTTCCGCCGGCTGCGTGCTTGCCAACCGGCTCAGCGCCGATGCGCGCCGGCGCGTGCTGCTGCTCGAGGCGGGCACCGACAGCCGGCACTTCTGGCTGAGGTTGCCGGTGGGCTACTTCCGCTCGATCTACGACACGCGCTTCTCGTGGCAGTTCGAGACCGAGCCGCAGCACGAGACCGGCAACCGCCGCATCGTCTGGCCGCGCGGCAAGGTGGTGGGTGGATCGAGCGCAATCAACGGGCTGATCTACATCCGCGGCCAGCGCGCCGACTTCGATGACTGGGCCGCGGCCGGAGCCACCGGCTGGAGCTACCGCGAGCTGCTGCCGTTCTTCAAGAAATCCGAGCGCTACGACGGCGGCGAGACGACGTACCACGGCGGCGCGGGCGAGCTGCGCGTGTCGAACCTGCGCAACGACCATCCCTACTGCGCCGCTTGGCTTGCGGCTGGCGCGCAGGCCGGCTTTGCACAGAGCGACGACTTCAACGGCGAACGCGACGAGGGCCTGGGCACCTACCAGCTCACTCTCGGCGGGCGCTGGCGCTGCGATGCGGCCACGGCCTTTCTCGCGCCGGTGCGGCAGCGGCCCAACCTGCAGCTGCGCAGCGGCGTGCGCGTGACGCGCCTGCTCGTCGAGCAGGGCCGCGCCGTCGGCGTGGAGTGGCTCGACGCGCACGGCCAATTGCAGAGTGCGCGCGCCGACGCCGAGGTGATCCTTGCGGCCGGTGCGCTGCAGACGCCGCAGCTGCTGCAGCTCTCGGGCATCGGCCCGGCCGATGCGCTGCGCGCCCACGGTATCGCGGTCGAGGCCGATGCGCCCGAGGTCGGCGCCAACCTGCAAGACCACTACCAGGCGCGCGTCATCGTCAAGCTGCGCGAGCGCATGTCACTCAACGACCAGGTGCGAAGCCCCTTCGGCCTGGCAAAGATGGGCGCGCAGTGGCTGTTCTCGCAGAGCGGCCCGCTGACCGTGGGCGCGGGGCAGGTGGGCGGCATGGTGCGCACGCCGGTCGCCAAGGACGCGCGCGCCGACGTGCTGTTCAACGTGATGCCGCTGTCGGTCGACAAGCCCGGCGATCCGCTGCACGGCTTCTCGGGCTTCTCGGCTTCGGCCGCGCAGTGCCGGCCCGAGTCGCGCGGCCGCGTCGCGCTGCAGAGCGCCGATCCACTCGCGCCGCCGCGCATCACGACCAACTACCTGGTCGAGCCGCACGACGTGAAGGTGCTCGTCGAGGGCCTGAAGATGCTGCGCGACATTTATGCGCAGCCCGCGTTCCGCGATCTCGTGACCGGCGAGGAATACCTGCCCGGCAACGGCGTGCAGGACGATGCGCAGCTGGCGCGCTTCGCGCGCGAGAAGGGAGGCACGGTGTTCCATCCCGTCGGCACCTGCCGCATGGGCGGCGACGCACGCTCGGTGGTCGATGCGCAACTGCGCGTGCGCGGCATCGAGCGCCTGCGCGTGATCGATGCCTCGGTGATGCCGACGATGACCTCGGCCAACACCAACGCGGCAGCGATCGTGATCGGCGAGAAGGGCGCCGACCTCGTGCTCGCGCAGCCTTGAATTCCTAAGTTCGCACGCCGCGTTGCAACTCGCAACGCTTCGTGTGCTGCACGCATCAACCGCGCACGAACTGCTGCGCGTTCGTTGACCTGTCACCTCGAAATCCTAGTCTTGCGGCTGCCTTGCCGAGGCGGCAGGGATTTCTTCGGTTCGGACAACGGAGTCGTCATCCATGAGCAAGTTCACTTCCTGGCGCGCGTGCATCGCGCTTTCGTTCATCGCCAGCCTTGGCGCCTGTGGCGGTGGCGATGGTGGCGGCGGCGCGGCGGGCTTCGCCGCCCCCCTGTCGAGCAAGACCGAGGCCCCGGCCGTGGCCGATGCGCAAGCCCAGCAGGAACAGGCGCAGCCCAACGTCAGCTTCGCGCCCTGAGCCCCATCAAACGACAAGCACAACACCCCATGACCTCACGCCGCAATTTCCTTCAGAGCGCCGCGGGAACCGGCATTGCCGCCGCCACGCTGGCCACTTTTCCGCCGAGCATCCGCCGCGCGCTCGCGATTCCCGCACACCGCGAGACCGGCACCATCAAGGACGTCAAGCACGTCGTGCTGCTGATGCAGGAGAACCGTTCGTTCGACAGCTACTTCGGCACCTTCAAGGGCGTGCGCGGTTTCGGCGACCGCTTTGCCGTGCCCACGCCGAACGGCAAGAACGTCTTCCACCAGACCTATACCAAGACCTCGCCGCCCACCACCTACGTGCCCTACCACCTCGACGAAAGCAAGGGCAACGCGCAGCGCGCCGGCAGCACGCCGCACAGCTGGGCCGACTCGCAGGCTGCGTGGGACCACGGCCGCATGTACAAGTGGCCCGATGCGAAGAACCCGCTGTCGATGGGCTACTACGAAGCGGCCGAGGTCGCATTCCAGCGCTCGCTCGCCGATGCCTTCACGCTCTGCGACCACTACCACTGCGGCATGCACACCGGCACCATCGCCAACCGCCTGTTCTACTGGAGCGGCACCAACGGCCCGAACGGCATCAGCCCGGTCGACGGCGGCAAGGTCCGCATCGCAGCGCTGAACAACCAGTTCAACGGCGGCAACGACATCGGTGCCTCGACCGAAGGCTGGACCTGGACCACCTACGCCGACCGCCTCGAGCAGGCCGGCGTGAAGTGGAAGGTCTACCAGAGCCTGGTCGACAACTTCGGCTGCAACGAGATGATGGGTTTTCGCCACTGGCGCGCGGCCATCGAGCAGATGCCGCCCGCGCGCCGGCCGGTGTACGTGCCCGCAACCGACATCACGCAGCCGGTGACCGCGGCCGGCCCGTTCTACGACCCCGTGGTCGACGACACCCTGAGCCCGCTCGCCAAGGGTTTCCACAACACCATGCCGCACGGCTTCCTAGAGACCTTCCGCGAGGACATCCAGAACGGCCGGCTGCCCGCGGTGTCGTGGATCATCGCGCCCTCGGTCTACAGCGAGCATCCCGGCCCGTCGAGCCCGGCCAAGGGCGGCTGGTATGTGCAAGAAGTGCTGGACGCGCTGACCGCCAACCCCGAGGTCTGGAGCAAGACGGTGCTGCTCGTGAACTACGACGAGAACGACGGTTTCTTCGACCATGTGCCCACGCCGTCGGCACCCTCGCGCAACCCCGACGGGACGCTGGCCGGCGGCACCACCATGGCGGCCGACGACGTGGCGGTGGAGTACCACGACTGGACGCCGGCAACGCCCAAGCAGCCCGCGCAGGACGGCCGCCCCTACGGCCCCGGTCCGCGCGTGCCGCTGTGGGTGGTGTCGCCGTGGAGCCGCGGCGGCTGGGTCAACTCGCAGGTCTGCGACCACACCTCCACGCTGATGTTCCTCGAGAAGGTCACGGGCGTGGCCGAGCCGCAGATCAGCCCGTTCCGCCGCGCGGTCTGCGGCGACCTCACGAGCGCGTTCAACTTCGACCGTCCCAACGACGAGCCGCTGCCGACCCTGTCCGGGCGCAGCACCAAGGCCGAGGTCGATGCGCGCACCGCCGCGCAGCAGGCCATGCCGAAGATCGAACCGCCCCTGGATGCCGCGCTTCCGCAGCAGGCCACCGGCGTGCGGCCCTCGCGCGCCCTGCCGTACGAACTGCACACCAGCGCGCGCAGCGACGCGACCAACGGCCGCATCCAGCTGCTCTTCGCCAACAGCGGGCGCGCCGCGGCGGTGTTCCATGTCTATGACAAGCTGCACCTCGCCGACCAGCTGCCGCGCCGCTACATGGTGGAGCCCGGCAAGCGGCTCGACGGCCATTGGAACGCGATGACCGACAACGCCGGGCGCTACGACCTTTGGGTGCTGGGCCCGAACGGCTACCACCGGCAGTTCAAGGGCGACCTCAACGCACTGCGCGCGGGCGGCGCGGCATCGCCCGAGATCCGCGTGGGCTACGACGCACGCCGCGGCGACCTGTACCTGCAGCTGCGCAACGACGGGCGCCGCGACTGCGTCTTCACCGTGCAGTCGAACAAGGCCTATGCGCGGCCACGGGTGCTCGGCGGCGGACGCTGGGTGCACGGCGACCGCGACCGTGACGGCGGGCCGGGCAAGGGCCACGGCCACGGGCATGGCCATGGTGGCGGTCGGCCGGACGACGACTGGACGGTGCGTGTGGAAGGTGGCGGCGAGACCCTGCTGAGCTGGAGCCTCGAGGCATCGGGCCAGTGGTACGACCTGGCCGTGCGCTGCGATGCCGACAAGGCGTTCTACCGCCGCCTTGCGGGCCGGATCGAGACCGGCCGCCATGCAGTGAGCGATCCGGCGATGGGCATGGCCGACCGCTTCTGAGCGAGCGGTGCGGCCTTGGCCGAAGTTGTTTATTCCACTTCGGCGATCAGCTCGATCTCGACGCAGGCGCCCATCGGCACCTGCGCCACGCCGAACGCGCTGCGCGCATGCGCGCCCTTCTCGGGACCGAAGACCTCAGCGAAGAATTCGCTCGCGCCGTTGGTCACGAGGTGCTGCTCGGTGAAGGTGCCGACCGAGTTGACGAGGCTCATCAGCTTGACGATGCGCTTGACCTTGTTCAGGTCGCCGACGGCCGCATGCAGCGTGCCGAGCAGGTCGATGGCAATGGCACGCGCGGCCTTCCTGCCTTCGTCGGTGTTGACATCGGCGCCGAGCTGGCCAACCCAGGGCTTGCCGTCCTTGCGTGCGATGTGGCCCGAGAGAAACACGAGGTTGCCGGTGCGCACGAAAGGCACGTAGGCCGCGGCGGGCGTGGCCACCGGGGGCAGGGTGATGCCGAGGCTGGAAAGCTTGTCGTAAACGCTCATGATGGGTCCTTGTCCTGGGGTTGCGAAAACTGAGTCTGTGATTGTGACGGCGCTGCCTGCGCGGCCGCGTCGCCCTGCAGTTCGTCGAGCGGGCGCACCGTCACGCCCACGTCGAGCGTGTGGCGCGCGCCGCCGTGCAGCACGCCGCGCATCGGCGACACGTCGGCATAGTCGCGGCCGATGGCGAGTGCCACGTAGTCCTCGCCGGGCTGGCGGCCGTTGGTGGGATCGAATTCGGCCCAGCCGCCGGCGTCTTCGCTGTTGCCGTCGCCCCTGCTGCCGCCCGGCAGGTAGAGCGCGACCCACGCGTGCGACGCATCGGCGCCCACGAGCCGCGGCTGGCCGGGCGGCGGCTGGGTCAGCAGGTAGCCGCTCACGTAGCGCGCGGGCAGCCCCAATGCGCGCAGGCACGCGATCATGATGTGGGCGAAATCCTGGCACACGCCCCTGCGCTGCGCGAGCGCCTCGACCGCGGGCGTGTTGATCTCGGTGCTGTCGGCGTCGTACTCGAAGTCGCGGTACATGCGCTCGGTCAGGTCCATCGCGGCCTCGAAGGCGGGGCGCTCGGGCGTGAAGCTGGCGCGCGCATAGGCCGCGAAATCGTCGTGGCGCGGCACGTAGGGCGAGGGAAAGACGAACTCCGAGGCCGCATCGAACACCGCGCCCTTGCGGTAGCGGAAGCGCTCGCGCACGGCCTCCCAGGGCAGCGCGCGCGCCACGCCGGGCGCGAGTTGCGGCACCGAGGTCTCGACCACGCTCTCGGCCGTGACCACCAGGCTCTCGTGCGTGGCATCGAGTGCGAAGAAGGCGCGCGTGTTGCCGTAGACGTCGGGCACCTCGTTGCGCTGCGCGGGTGCCGGGTCGATCGTGAGCCGGTGGCTCACGAGGCGCTGCGACGCGGTGTCGAGCGGCTTCAGGTGGGCCAGGTGCTGCGCGGTTTCGACCGGGGGCGAATAGGCGTAGCGGGTTTCGTGCGTGACGTGGAGAAGCATGGGTGTCGCGGCCTCGACGTCAGGCGCCCACCGAGCGCAGCGACTCCGAGGTGAGCGTGAAATAGCGGATGCCGATCGCGTCGGACACATGATAGGCCGCGCTCTCGCAGCCGGCGAGCAGCTCCATCAGCGCAGCATGGCTCGCGTCGGCGCCGGGGGCGCACAGCGCCTCGAGCGACCACGTAGCGGGGTCGGGCAGCTCGTGCGACAGCGCGGTGAGCTTGCCTGGCGCGCTGCCCGCGAGCCGCGCGATGCGCCCGCGCAGCGTCTGCGTCACCCAGGCGAGCGAGCGCGGGTTCTCGGTATCGAGCACGAGCAGGTCGACCAACGTGGCGACGTCGCGCCGCTGCTGGTAGCGCGCATGAAAGGTGATGGTGCTGTCGAACAGCGCCACCATCGCCTCGAAGCCACTCGCCTCGTGCACCGCGCCGCCCTCGAAGCCGGCTGCGAGCGCGCTCGAGAGAAAGCCCAGGCGCTCGATGTGGCGGCCGATGGACAAGAGCCGCCAGGCGTCGTCGCGCGTCATGCGGTCGGTCTGCGCACCCGTCATCGCGGCCAGCGCGGTGCTGGCCGATTCAAGCGTGCGCAGTGCGACGGGGGTCGCGAAGCTACCTTCGCCAGCCTGCTCGGCCGCGCGGCGCAGGAACTCGGCCTCGGTGCGCACGATCTGGTTCCAGTTGTCCTGCGAGAGCCGTTCGCGCACGGCCGCCGCCGACTGGCGGATGCAGCGCAGGCTGTACCCGACGCTGCCGCCGCGCGCCACGTCGCCGAGTTCGGCCACCAGCGCGCGCTCGAACACGCGGCGCGACTGCGGCGCGCTCGGCACGCCCGCCGGCACCAGCGAATTGCGCAGCGCCATGCGATGCAGCCATTCGAGCAGCGGGCGCGACGACTGGTCCTCGCCGCCCAGCAGGTCGAGCACGAGCCGCGCGAGCCGTACCGCGTTCTCGGCGCGCTCGGTGTAGCGGCCGAGCCAGAACATGTTCTCGGCCGCGCGGCTGGTGACGGGTGCGCGGTGCCGCGCGAGCGAGGCGGTGGTGGCATGCGGCTGCAGCAGCGTGGTGCGGTCGACCTCGTCATGGGTCTGGACCCACACGTCGGCACTGCTGCCGCCGCGCTGCATCGAGGCGATCTGCGCGTCGCGTCCCGCGAGTCGCGCGAGCCCGCCGGGCAGCACGCGCCACGACTGTGCGCCGTCGCTGACCGCGAACACGCGCAGCAGCACCGCGCGCGGCGCGATGTGGCCCGGCCCCATGTCACCGGCCCAGGTGGGCATCTGCGACAGCGGCATGTAGCTCTGCACCGTGTGGGCGTCGCCGTCGCGCAGGATGCGCCCGGCCCATTCGTCGAGCTGGCGCCGCCGGAGCTGGCTGCCGAGCACCGCATCGAAGCTGGTCTGCCCGTCGATGCCGGGATAGGTCGGCTTGATGGCAGAGGCGCCGAGCTGCGGCAGCACCGCGTCGAGCGCGGCACGCTCGCCGCACCACCAGGTCGGCAGCGCGGGCAGGCTGAGTTTTTCGCCGATCAGGCGCCGCGCAAGCCCGGGCAGAAAGCCCAGCAGCGCCGGCGATTCGAGGAATGCCGAGCCCGGCATGTTGGCCACCAGCACGTTGCCGGCGCGGATCGCCTGCAACAGGCCCGGCACGCCCAGCGTGGAGTCGGGGCGCAGCTCGAGCGGATCGAGGAACTGGTCGTCGAGCCGCTTGATGAGGCCGTGCACCGGCCGCAGACCCTGCAGCGTCTTGAGGTAGAGCCGCTGGTCGCGCACCGTGAGGTCGTTGCCCTCGACCAGCGTCAGGCCCAGGTAGCGCGCCAGGTAGGCGTGCTCGAAGTAGGTCTCGTTGTAGGGGCCGGGCGTCAGCAGCGCGATATGCGGCGGCGCGCCGGCCGGGCACATGCGCTGCAGGCCGTCCATCATCGCGCTGTAGGTGGCGGCCAGGCGCTGCACGTGCAGGGCCTCGAAGGCCTGCGGAAACTGTCGCGTGATCGCGAGCCGGTTCTCGAGCAGGTAGCCCAGCCCCGACGGCGCCTGCGTGCGCTGCGACACCACCCACCAGTTGCCGTCGGGCCCGCGCGCGAGATCGAAGGCCGCGATGTGCAGCCAGGTGTCGCCCGGCGGCTTCACGCCGTGCATCGCGCGCAGGTAGCCCGGATGGCCGCGCACCAGCGCATCGGGCAGCAGGCCCTCGGCCAGCAGCTGCTGCGGGCCGTAGACGTCGGCCATCACGCGGTCGAGCACGCGCATGCGCTGCAGCACGCCGGCCTCGATCTGGCGCCAGCTCTCGGGCGAGACGATCAGCGGGAACAGGTCGAGCGACCAGGGCCGCTGCGGTCCGTCGGCGTCGGCATAGACGTTGTAGGTGACGCCGTTGTCCCGGATCTGCCGCGCCAGGCTCACCGCGCGCCGCGGCAGGTCGGCGAAGCCGCCCGGGCCGAGCTGCTCGAAGAAGGCGCTCCAGCCGGTCGTGAGCGGTGGCTTGTCGCCCGCGCCGGCGGCCCGGCCGCGCAGCTCGTCGAAGTGGCCGGGCAGGGCCGCGGGCGCGAGCGCCGACGCCAGCGCAGCTGGATGGTCCAGCGCGGCGGCGTCGAACAGGGATTCGTTCAGGGGTTCCACAGTGCGTGGATTGTCACACCGTCGTCATCAGGGCCTTGCGACCCCGCCTTCTTCAACGCCGCAGATCCAGCGTGAAAGGAAACTCCCGGCTCCCCGCGATCTCGATCGTGGCCGGCGGCGTCTGCAGTGGCCCCGGCGTGTGGCCCGTGCGCGTGAAGCGCGACAGGCGGCGGCTTTCGGCCTCGTAGGCGTTGACCGGGAAGGTCTCGTAGTTGCGCCCGCCCGGATGGGCGACGAAATACTGGCAGCCGCCGAGCGAGCGCTTCATCCAGGTGTCGACGATGTCGAAGGTCAGCGGCGCATGGGCGCCGATGGTCGGATGCAGCGCCGAGGGCGGGTTCCAGGCCTTGTAGCGCACGCCCGCAACGAACTCGCCGGCCGTGCCGGTGGGCTGCAGCGGCAGCACCTGGCCGTTGACGGTGACCGTGTGGCGGCTTTCGTTGAGCCCGGTGACGCGCACCTCGATGCGCTCGAGCGACGAATCGACATACCGCACCGTGCCGCCGGGCGCGCCTTCCTCGCCCATCACATGCCAGGGTTCGAGCGCGTTGCGCAGCGACAGCTCAACGCCCATCGCCTGCACCTGGCCCACCAGCGGAAAGCGGAACTCGAAGTGCGGCGCGAACCATTCGGCCTCGAAGGCGAAGCCGGCCTGCCGCATCTCGGCGATCACGTCGTCGAAGTCCATCTTCACGAATGTCGGCAGCAGGAAGCGGTCGTGCAGCTCGGTGCCCCAGCGCGTGACCGGCGCCCGATATGGCGCGTTCCAGAAGCGCGCGACCAGCGCGCGGATCAGCAGCTGCTGCACGATGCTCATGCGCGCATGCGGCGGCATCTCGAAGGCGCGCAGCTCGAGCAGCCCGAGCCGGCCGGTGCTCGAATCCGGCGAGTAGAGCTTGTCGATGCAGAACTCGCTGCGGTGCGTGTTGCCGCTGACGTCGATCAGGATGTTGCGCAGCGTGCGGTCGACCAGCCATGCCGGCATGCCCTCGCCATGCAGCTCGCGGCTCCTGGCGATCTGCGCGAGCGCGATCTCGAGTTCGTAGACCTGGTCGTTGCGGGCCTCGTCCACGCGCGGCGCCTGGCTGGTCGGGCCGATGAACATGCCCGAGAAAAGATAGCTCAGCGAGGGATGGTTGTGCCAGTAGAGCAACAGGCTTGCGAGCAGCTCGGGCCGGCGCAGGAAGGGGCTGTCGGCGGGCGTGGCCCCGCCCAGCACGAAATGGTTGCCGCCGCCGGTGCCGGTGTGGCGACCGTCGGTCATGAACTTCTCGGCCGACAGGCGCGTTTCGAAGGCCGCGTCGTACAGAAACTCGGTGTGCGCGACCAGTTCCTTCCAGTTGTGCGCGGGATGGATGTTGACCTCGATCACGCCAGGGTCGGGCGTGACCTGCAGCATCTTCAGGCGCGGATCGCGCGGCGGCGGATAGCCTTCCATCACGATGCGCACGCCGAGTTCGCGCGCGGTGGCTTCCACTGCCGCGACGAGGTCGAGGTAGTCCTCGAGCCGCGCGAGCGGCGGCATGAAGACGTACAGCACGCCAGAGGCGCTGCCCTGCTTCTCGGCGGCGGGGCCGTTGGCACGCCGCGGATCGCGCACCTCGACGCACAGCGCCGTGCGCGTGACCCAGTGCGCCGATTCGCCGCGGCGCGGCTGGCGGGTGGTCTGCTGCCGCGCGAAGTGGCTGGCCGCGTCGCCGGCGGCGGCCGGATCGCCGGGCGACTGCATGCGCAGCGCGGCGGGCACCGCGGGCGGCGCGCCGAAGGCGTACGGCACCGCATCGCGATCGGCGCCGGCGCCGTCAACGACGTCATAGCGCGCACGGTAGTCGGTGGCGCTCGGCAGCGCAGCGCGCGGTGCCGTCGGATCGCGCTCGACCAGGTAAGGGTAGTCGCCCTTGCTGGCCCAGGGCTGCGAATCGAGCGGCAGGCGGTAGCCCATCGGCGAATCGCCAGGAATCAGGTAGAGCCGGTCGTCGCGCAGGAACCACGGGCCGGTCTGCCAGCCCGGGCCTTCGAGCGCGGGCGCATCGCGGTCGGCATTGGCGGGCGCGAGCGGCAGCATGTAGCCGATGGCCGCATCGAGCTTCTGCGTGAACACGCGGCGCAGGCGCACGCGTTCGAGTTCGTCCTCGAGCTTCGAGTCGAAGGGATCGACGTTGACGGGCAGGCGGCGCTCGCGCCAGAGGTAGTAGTAGACGTCCTCGTAACCCGGCAGGACGTAGCGCTCGGTGATGCCGAGCTTGCGTGCGAGCAGCGTGGTGAAGCGCTGCGCATCGTCGCTCGTGTAGTGCGTGGGCACGCGCTCGTCGGCAAAGAGCGCGGGATCGTGCCAGAGCGTCTGGCCGTCGCCACGCCAGAAAATCGACAGCGCCCAGCGTGGCAGCTGCTCGCCGGGGTACCACTTGCCCTGGCCGAAATGCAGGAAGCCGCCGTGCCCGTATTCGGCCCGCAGCCGGTGCACGAGCTCGGTGGCGTAGCCGCGCTTGGTGGGGCCGAGCGCATCGGTGTTCCACTCAGGCGCATCGCGGTCGCTCGTGGCCACATAGGTCGGCTCGCCGCCCATCGTGAGGCGCACGTCGCCGGCCTGCAGTTGCGCGTCGACCGCCTCGCCGAGCGCGAGCACCTCGCTCCACTGGTCGTCGCTGTAGGGCTTGGTGACGCGCGGCGATTCGTAGATGCGCGTGACCTTCATCTCGTGGCCGAACTCGACCTCGGATTCATCCACGCCGCCCTCGATCGGCGCGGCGCTCGACGGCGTGGGCGTGCAGGCGAGCGGAATGTGGCCTTCACCGGCCAGGAGGCCGGAGGTGGCGTCCAGGCCGATCCACCCTGCGCCGGGCAGGAATACCTCGCACCAGGCATGCAGGTCGGTGAAGTCGACGGTGGTGCCGCTCGGGCCGTCGAGCGCCTTCACGTCGGGCGTGAGTTGGATCAGGTAGCCCGAAACGAAGCGCGCCGCGAGGCCGCAGTGGCGCAGCAGCTGAACCAGCAGCCAGCCCGAGTCGCGGCACGAGCCGCTGCCGCTGGCGAGCGTCTCTTCGGGCGTCTGCACGCCCGGCTCCATGCGGATCAGGTAGTTGACGTCCTGCTGGACCTGCTGGTTGATGCCGACCAGGAAGTCGATGGTGCGCTGCACCTTGCGGTCGACCTTGTCGAGGTAGGCCGCCAGCAGCGGCGTGGGGGTTTCGGTGACGAGGTAGGGCGCGAGCTCCTCGGCCTGCGACGGCGTGTACTTGAACGGGAAATTCTCGGCTTGCGGCTCGAGGAAGAAGTCGAAGGGGTTGTAGACCGCCATCTCGACCACCAGGTCGACCGTGACCTTGAACTCGCGCGTCTTCTCGGGAAACACGAGCCGCGCCTGGTAGTTGGCGAACGGGTCCTGCATCCAGTTGACGAAATGGTCCGCGGGCTCGACGCGCAGCGAATACGAGACCACGGTGCTGCGGCAATGCGGCGCCGGGCGCAGGCGCACCACCTGTGGTCCCAGTTGCACCGGCCGGTCGTACTTGTAGTGCGTGACGTGGTGGAGCGCGGCGTGGATGGACATGTTTCTCCCGTCAGGACGATATTGCGCGCCGACAGCTGCTGCCGGGCTTCGACGCATGATAGGGCCTGCGGACAGGCCTTCGCCCTGGCGGACGCAAGGAATGCGCCAGCCGCGTCCCGGTCAGCCGACCGGCTTGATCTTCGCGTCCTTGGCGAGCTGCCGCCACTTGCGGGCATCGCCTTCGACGCGGTCGCCGAAGGTCTTCGCATCGGCCTCGAAGGGGTCCAGCGTCAGCGCCTTGAGGCGCTCCTTCATCGCCGGCTGGGCCAGCGCGAAGCTGATCGAGCGGCTGATGCGCTCGGACACCGGCGCGGGCAGTCCGGCCGGGCCCATCAGGCCGAACCACTGCTCGTACACCACGCCCGGCAGGCCGCCTTCAGCGAAGGTCGGCACGTCGGGATAGTCGGGGTGGCGCTCGGGGGCGGTGGTCGCGAGCATGCGCACCTGGCCGTTCTTCACGAAGCTCGCGCCCGAGGCGATGGAGATCACCATCAAATCGATCTGGCCGGCCACGAGGTCGATCATGGCAGGCGCGGTGCCCTTGTACGGCACCACGGTCACCCTGGCCTTGCTCAGGTGGCGGATCATCTCGAACACGATGCTGCCGTTGCCGGGGATGCCGATGTTCAGCTTGCCGGGGTGCTTGTGCGCGTAGGCAACCATCTCGGCCACCGATTTGGCAGGAAAGTCGGGCCGGCACACCAGGAACAGCGGCGTTTTGGCGATGCCGCCGATGGCGGTGAAATCCTTCGTGGGGTCGAACGGGATGTTGCGCGTGAACACCGGGTTCACGGTGTGAAGCGCGTCCACGAGCAGCAGCGTGTAGCCGTCGGGTTCGGCCTTGGCGACGTAATGGCTGCCGATGGCGCCGGCCGCGCCCGTCTTGTTCTCGATCAGCACGGTCTGGTCGAGATCCTTCGCCATCCAGTCGCCGATGGTGCGGCCGACGACGTCGGAGCTGCCCCCCGCGGAGAACGGCACGATCAGCCGCACGGGCTTGCGCGACGGATATTCGTCGCCCGCGGCGCCGGCGAGCGGGTGCAGACCCAGTGCGGCAGCGGACAGCAGCAGGTTGCGGCGGTTGAGTGGAAATGGGTTCATGGTTTGCCTCCTTGGTAGTTGGTTAGTTGTTGGTGCGTTGGACGAGCTCGAACGCGTTGGCCAGGTCGGCCAGCAGGTCTTGCACGTCTTCGAGCCCGATGTGCAGGCGATTCACGAGGCCGCAGCCGGCCCAGTTCGATTCGCCGCGCGTGCGGGCCATGTCGTACAGGCCCACCATGCTTTCGTAGCCGCCCCACGAGGCGCCGATGCCGAACAGCGCCAGTGCATCCACCCAGCGCCGCGCGGTGGCGGCGTCCCAGGCGGGGTCGAGCTCGAACGACAGCAGCCCGTTGCTGCCGCGGCAGTCGCGCTGCCACAGCGCATGGCCAGGGTCCTCGGGCAGGGCGGGATGGAACACGCGCACCACTTCGCGGCGGCGCTGCAGCCAGCGCGCGACCTCGAAGGCCTGGCGCTCGTGGCGGGCGAGCCGCACGCCCATCGTGCGCACGCCGCGCAGCACGAGGTAGGCGTCGTCGGGGCTCACCGTCATGCCGAAGGTGTCGCAGGTGGCGTTCAGCGGCGCCCAGGCCGCCTCGGTGGCGCAGGCGGTGCCCATCACCACGTCGGAATGGCCGCCCAGGTACTTGGTCGCGGCCATCACCGAAACGTCGGCGCCCAGTGCCAGCGGGCGGTACTGCATGCCCGAGCCCCAGGTGTTGTCGGCCACCAGCAGCGCGCCGGCTTCGTGCGCCAGCGCGGCCATCGCGGGCAGGTCGCACATCTCGTAGAGCAGTGAACCGGGGCATTCGGCGTAGACCATGCGCGTGTTGGGCCGCAGGCGCTCCGCGAGGTCGCGGCCGTCGGCCGGAAAGAAGTCGCAGGCGATGCCGTGCGGCATGAGGTGGCTGCGCACCAGGTGTTGCGCGGGCTCGTAGACGCCCTCGCTCATCAGCAGGTGATCGCCCGGCTTCAGGTAGGCGAGCAGCACCATGCCGATCGCGGCGAGGCCGGTGGGGAGCAGGCGCGTGCGATGGCCGCCCTCGAGTTCGGTGACCAGGTCCTCGAGTGCGAAGTTGGTGGGATTGCCGCGCGCGCCGTAGATGAAATTGCGCTCGTGGTCGCGCCGCGCGCGCAGGTCGAGCTGCTGGGCGGTGCTGTCGAACAGCACGGTGCTCGCGCGCACCACCGGCGGGTTGACCGGCTGGCCACCCTCGAAGTGCGGATGCTTGCCGCCATGCACCAGCCGGGTGGCGCCCGGCGCGGAAGGGGATGTGTTCTTCATGCGGTCCTCGCCGGCCGCACGACGGCCCGGTTGCAGCCAAAGCCGATGCGCCGCGCGCCGGGCTGCTCGCACCAGCCGTGCAGTTCGACCGCGTCGCCGTCGGCCAGAAAGGCGCGCTCCTGGGGCGCTTCGCCCGCCACCGGCAGAAGCAGCGGCTCGCGCCCGCTGCGCGTCATTTCGAGCAGGCAGCCGGCCTCTTCGGGCGTGGGGCCGGAGATGGTGCCGGTGCCGATCAGGTCGCCCGGTGCGAGGTTGCAGCCGCCGCTCGTGTGGTGCGCCACCATCTGGGCCAGCGTCCAGTACTGGTGGACGAAACTGGTGCGCGATACCTGCACCGCGCGTGCGCCGACGCGGCGATGCGCCTCGGTCTCGATGCCCACGCTGAGCTGGATGTCGAGCGCACCGGCCGCGGCCACGCGCGGATGCGCGAGGTGCGGCAGCGGCTGCGGTTCGTCCGCTGCGCGCTGCCAGGGCCGGCGAAACGGCCGCAGCGCCTCCATCGTCACGATCCACGGTGACACCGTGGTGCAGAAGTTCTTGCCGAGAAAGGGACCGAGCGGTGCCATTTCCCAGAACTGGATGTCCCGCGCAGACCAGTCGTTGAGCAGGCACAGCCCGAAGAGTTGCTCCTCCGCGTCGCCCACGGCGATGGGTTCGCCGAGCGCGTTGCCCGGGCCGATGTAGGCGCCGAGCTCAAGTTCGTAGTCGAGGCGCGTGCTCGGCCCGAATTCGGGCGCCGTGGCACCGGGCGCCATGCGCTGCCCATGCGGCCGGCGCACGCCTTCGCCGAGCACGCCGACGCACACGCTCGAGGCGCGGCCGTGATAGGCCACCGGCAGCCAGCGGAAGTTCGGCGCGAGCGGATCGTTCGGGCGCACCAGCAGGCCCGCGTTGTAGGCGTGGTGCACCGAGGTGTAGAAGTCGGTGTAGTCGCCGATGCGCGCCGGCAGGCGGTAGTAGGCCTGCGCCTGCGGCAGCAGGCAGGCGCTGACCCCGATGCGTTCGGTTTCGCTGGCGTCGGTCGAGAGCAGCGCGAACACCGCGCGGCGCAGCGCACGCCATGCGGGCGCGCCGAGCGCCATGAAGTCGTTCAGCACCGGGGCGCAGCAGGCCGCGGCCGCGTCCTGCGCACCGCCTTCGAGCAGGCCGCTCGCATGCAGCGCCACCAGGTCGACGATCTGGTCGCCGACCGCGATGCCGCCGCGCGCGGGGGCGCCGGCATCGGGCGCGAAGCAGGCGAACGGCAGGTTCTGAATGGGGAAGTCGCAACTCGGCGCATTGGCCGATCCGATCCACGACGTCGCGTCGGGATCATGGGTCGTATCGAGGGTCATGAGGCGAGATGGCCGCCGTCGCCAGGCAGGCGGAACATGGCGCGTTCCTCGTCGTCGAGCTGCGCGACCAGCCCGATTTCCCAGGCCAGGTAGCGGCGCGCGGCTTCCTTGTTGCCGTCGTGGCGGTCATGCACGAAGAACACGAAGTCGATGTGTTCCTCCTGCGAGGCCGCGATCGGCGTGGTGTCCACGGGCAGGCCCGCCGCGGCCCAGGCTTCGAAGCCGCCGCGGAGCAGTGAAACGCGCTGGGCGGTGGGCTCGAGTTCGGAGGCGGCGAGCGCGGCGATCGACGGATGCTCGGCCACGAGCACGATCGGGCGGTCGTCGGACGCGTCGGCGAGTGCCCGCATGTGCGGCCGGATCGACCAGGCGGCACCGGGGATGCGCGACTGGCGGAAGAGTGCGCTGGAACGCAGGTCGACCACGCGCACCTTGCCTTCGCGCAGTGCCTCGGCCACTTCCGATGGTTCGACCTCGGGCGGCGCGGGCGGCAGGACAGCCGCCCGCGCGGTCTCGAGCGCCAGTCCGCTGCGCAGCCCGCCGTCGAGCACATGCGCATCGTGGCCCAGCTGGCGCAGCCAGCTCGCGACGGTGGGTGCGCGCACGCCGTCGTCGTCGAACAGCACCAGCCGCGCATTGCGCACGCCGATGTACTCGTCGGTCGACTGGATCAGCTGCCCGCCGGGCGTGTGCTGCGCCCCCGGCAAGCTGGCCGCCGCGAATTCTTCGGGCGAGCGCACGTCGCACAGGTACAGCGTGCGCGCACCGTCGCGCGCCCACTCACGCACCGTGTCGGGCGCCACCATGCGCACGCCGTGCGCGGTGGCCAGCCGGACCGCGGCGTCGCGCAGTGCGGTGCTGCCCGAGCCGGGCGGATAGCCGTTGTCGCGCCCGTGGTCGAGCGCGAGGTCGTTCAGCGCCCAGCCCTGGGTGCCGTTCTCGAGCGCCAGCACGGGGTTCGGCAGGCCGAGATTGATCAGCGTCTGCGCGCCGATGATGCTGCGCGTGCGCCCGGCGCAGTTGATGACCACCGTGGTGCGCGGATTGGGCACCAGGCTGGTCACGCGGTAGGGTAGTTCGCCGTTCGGGCAGCAGGTTCCGCCCGGGATGCTCATCTTGCGGAACTCGGTCATCGGGCGGCCGTCGAGGACCGTCAGCGGCTCGCCCGCAGCGACGCGGCGCGCCAGCTCGGTGGCGCTGATGTGCGGCGTGCCGTAGGCCAGCTCCGCGAGCTCTCCGAATGTCTTGGAGGGCACGTTCACGCCGGCGAACAGGCCGTAGCCCGCCGCGGCCCATGCCGCGGTGCCGCCTTCGAGCAGGTAGACGTCGCGGTAGCCGAGCGCCTCGAGGCGGCGCGCCGCATGCACCGCGGCGCCCTTGCCGTCCGCGTCGCAGACGACCGTGCGGACCACGCGCCGCGGCGCGAGGCGCGGCGCATCGAGTTCGAGGCGGCTGTAGGGCAGCGGTATTGCGAACAGCGGATGCGATTCGGCGAACGGGCCGCGCTCGCGCACGTCGAACAGCGCCAGTTCCTGGCCGTCGTGCAGCCAGCGCTTGAGGGTCTGCGCGCCGATCGACGGTGGCGGCGTCTTCTGGAGCACGGCTGCGGTCATGCGTTCACCGTGGTCTTCACGCCCATCGTCATGCGCGCGCAGGTGCCGCGCTCCATGTCGTAGGCCAGCCGTTCGGACAGCGATTCGAGCGGGCGCCCGTACATGTGCAGGTGGCGGATTTCCTGGCCGGGCGGGATCTCGACCGAATGGATGTCGTCGGGCATCAGTGCGATGCCGTTGCCTGGCGCGACGATGACTTCGCCCGCCGGGTGCAGCGTCGCCGGGCCGGCCTCGCGGCCGCCGTCGGTGCGCTCGTAGAGGCGGTTGACCTCCGAGCCCTCGACAGCGGCGATGCAGGCCCAGGTGGTGTGGTTGTGCGGCAGGATGCGCTTGCCCGGGCGCATGACGTTCAGGTAGAGCGAATGGCCCAGCGCCTTGTCTTCGCCCACCAGGTAGCGCGCCTGCAGCTCGCCGTCGGCAGGCGCCGGGAAATGCTCGGCCGACCACAGCGAAACCTGCGCGGCCAGCGCCATCAGGTCCTGCTTGACCCGCTCCAGCGCGTCACGCGTGAGCCCGAGTTCCAGGCGGCCCTGAACCTTGGCCAGGGTGTGCGCCACCGCGCGGGAAGTGTGGTCGTAAATGCTCATCGCCAATCCTTTTCAATTGTCAGCAAAGCTGATGTGTTGCTGGCAAAGTGGAGGCGGCGACGTTCGCGGTCGTCTGCCATCCTTGCCCTGCCAGCAATGGCGATATTGCCCGGTGTAGGTCGAAAGAATCAATCGAGTCGAGGTGCAAGAATCATTAGAATCCGTGAACTATGAGAGCTTTGGACCTGGATCAGTTGAGGACCCTCGTGGCCATCGAGGAATGCGGCTCCTTCGCAGCGGCTGCGGCGAGGCTCGACCTCACCCAGTCGGCGGTGACGCAGCAGATGCAGCGGCTGGAGCTGCGCATCGGCTTTCCGCTGTTCGAGAAGGCGGGCCGCAACAAGCGCATGAGCAGCCATGCGCTGCGGCTCCTGGTGTATGCGCGGCAATTGCTCGCGGTGCACGACGAGGCGCTGCGCGGGCTGGCGGATTCGGGCGAGCAGGGGCGCGTGCGCATCGGCGCGCCGCACGACATGGCCGACCTGCTGCTGCCGCGCGTGCTGGCGCAGATCGCGCAGACCATGCCGCGCATGCAGATCGATATCGAGATCTCCCGCAGTCCGTACCTGATGGAGTCTCTGGCGCAGGGGCGGCTCGACATCATCATTGCCAACCGGGCCGAGCCCGAGGCCGAAGGGGTGCTGCTGCGGATGCATCCGACCGTGTGGCTTTGCGCCGCGGGCTACAAGCACGATGCCTCCAAGCCGGTGCCGCTGATCGTGATCGACGGGCCCAGCCTGTTCCATCGCATGGCGGCAGAAGCGCTGCAGGGCGTGGGCCTGACCTGGACCGCGAGCTACACCACCTCGAACGTGCTGGGCGTGAAGGCCGCGCTGCGCGCCGGCCTCGGCGTGGCGGCGCGCGGCATCGAGTTCGTGGATTCGTACACCCGCGTGCTCGGTGCGCGCGAGGGGCTGCCGCCGCTGCCCGACGTGCCCTATTTCCTGTACATGCGCAAGAACGCCGTGAGCCCGGTGACGCGGCGCGTGTTCGAGATGATCGGCGGCAATCTCGGGCTCGTCGAGCCGGGGCGCAGGCGGCCGAAGTAGCACCGCGTTCGCGCATACTCCCGCGCAGAACGACAGCAACAAGACAACGCAATGCGCCCGCTCGAGGCGCTGCAAGGGAAGGCAGGGAGGCATGGCACACACGCAGGCCGCGCGCGCGGCATGGCCCTTCGCGGCAATGGGCGGAGTGGTGCTGGGCAGTGCGCTGCAGTTGCAGCAGGCCGCGCTCTGGCCTTGGCCGGCGTACTTGGCACTTTGCATCGCGGGGGGCGCGGTTGTTGCTGCCCTGACCGCGCGCACCCTCCGCGCCAGGCGCCCTGCGATGCTCGCGGCAGCGCTGCTCGCGGGCGCCTGCTGCGGCGCGGGGCTCGCGGGCGTGCGCGCCTGCGCTTTCCTGGCCGGCGCGCTGGAACCTGCACTCGAAGGGCGCGACCTGGAGGTGGTCGGCGTCGTCGCGCAGATGCCGCGCCGCGACGAGGGGGGCACGCGGTTTCGGCTCGATGTGGAATCGGCGCAGTGGCGCGATGCGGACGCCACGCGCCTGCAGGTGCCGCCGCGCGTACCGGCGCGCATTGCGCTGGGCTGGTACCGCGACCGCGACGGCGACGGCGACGCCGGGGGCCACGCGGTGGCGCTGCATGCGGGCGAGCGTTGGCGCTTCACGGTGCGGCTGAAGGCACCGCACGGCCATCTCAACCCACATGGCTTCGATCATGAGCTGAGGCTCTGGGAGCAGGGCGTCCAGGCCACCGGCTACGTGCGCACGGGCGGGCGCGACACCGCGCCGCAACGGCTGGCGTCCACCTGGCGCCACCCCATCGAGCGGGCCCGCGAGGCGGTGCGCGACGCGGTCTTCGAACGCGTGGCCGATGCGCGGCCGGCCGGCGTCATCGCGGCGCTCGTGACGGGCGACCAGGCGGCCATCGATCGTGCCGGCTGGGACATCTTTCGCGCCACCGGCGTGGCGCACCTGATGTCGATCTCGGGGCTGCACATCACCATGTTCGCCTGGCTCGCCGCGCACGCGGTCGGTGCGCTGTGGCGCCGCAGCCTGCGGCTGATGCTGCGTCATCCTGCGCCGCAGGCTGCGCTGGTCGGCGGCGTGCTGCTGGCCGGGCTCTATGCACTCTTCAGCGGCTGGGGCGTGCCCTCGCAGCGCACGGTCTGGATGCTGGCGGCCGCGGCGCTGCTGCGCCTGTCGGGGCGGCGCTGGCCGTGGCCCCATGTCTGGCTGCTGATCGCCGCGGTGGTGGTGCTGCTCGACCCGTGGGCGCTGATGCAGGCCGGCTTCTGGCTCAGCTTCGCGGCGGTCGGCATTCTCTTCACGACCGGCTTCATGCAGCCGGCCGGCGAAGCGATCGGCCCGGCGGCGCGGCTCGCGGGCTTTCTTCGCGAGCAATGGGTGGTCACGCTCGCGCTGGCGCCGCTCGGCCTGCTGTTCTTCCAGCAGGTCTCGTTGGTCAGCCTGGTCGCGAATGCGGTGGCGATCCCGTGGGTCACGCTCGTGGTCACGCCGCTCGCGATGCTCGGCACGGTGGTGCCGCCGCTGTGGAGCGTTGCCGCCGCGGCCGTGCAGGTGCTCGGCGCGCTGCTCGCCTGGCTGGCCGGCTTGCCGTGGGCCACGTTCTCGGTGGCCGCGGCGCCGGCCTGGATGGCCGCCGGCGGCGTGGTGGGCGGGGTACTGCTTGCGATGCGGCTTCCCTGGGCGCTGCGCGTGGCCGGCGTGCCGCTGCTGCTGCCGGTGCTGCTCTGGCAGGCGCCGCGACCGGCGCACGGCGAGTTCGAGTTGCTCGCGGCGGACATCGGCCAGGGCAATGCCGTGTTGGTGCGCACCGCCACGCACAGCCTGCTGTTCGACGCGGGGCCGCGCTACGGCCTGGGGAGCGACGCGGGGCAGCGCGTGCTGGTGCCGCTGCTGCGCGCCTTCGACGAGCGGCTCGACATGCTGGTGTTGAGCCACCGCGACAGCGACCACACCGGGGGCGCCGCCGCGGTGCTCGCGATGCAGCCCCAGGCCGCGCTGCTGAGTTCGATCGAGGCCGGGCACCCGCTGCAGTCGCTGCGGCCGGTGCGGCGCTGCGAGGCGGGCCAGCGCTGGACCTGGGACGGTGTGGATTTCGAGGTGCTGCACCCGGTGCCGGCCGACTACCTCTCGTTCACCAAGCCGAATGCGGTGTCGTGCGTGCTGCACCTCACCAACGCGCGGGCGGCGGCGCTGCTGGCGGGCGACATCGAACGCCTGCAGGAAGCGGCGCTGGTGGCACGCACGCCGCAGCAACTGCGCGCCGACGTGCTGTTGGTGCCCCACCATGGCAGCAAGACTTCGTCGAGCGCAGCACTGCTCGAGGCCGTTCGCCCGCGCATCGCGCTGGTGCAGGCGGGCTACCGCAACCGCTTCGGGCATCCCGCCGCCGAGGTGGTCGCGCGCTATGCCGGCGCGGGTGTGCCGCTCTTCGAGAGCGCGCGCTGCGGCGCGGCGCTGTGGCGCAGCACGACGCCCGCCCAGGTGGACTGCGAACGCGAGCGCCACGCGCGCTACTGGCACCACCGCGTGCCCTGACGCGTTCCGCGTGCGCGTGCATCCCGTGGGCACGCGGGTTTTCCCTTGAAAAGTTTCGCTGGCAGCAACTATTTCGGGTTTTCTTGACCGGCCCCCGCACGCGACCTCCAATGGCGCTGCAATCGCGGTTCCGCTAAGCGAAACAAAGAGAAAAGCCGATGGCCGTCCGACCCCGTTCCGTTGCATCCGTCCTGGCGAACAGCGCCACCGAACCTACCTCGTCGGTCGAGCGGGCCTGCCGCATCCTGCGGGCGCTCTCCGACCCCGGCGTCGCCCGCCTGACCGACATTGCCCTGGCCACCGGCCTCGACAAGACCACCGTGCTGCGCCTCGTCGAAGTGCTGATGCGCGACGGCTTCGTGGTGCGCGATGCGAAGACCAAGCGCTACAGCCTGGGCGCCGAACTGTTGGTGCTCGGCGCCGCGGCCCTCGCGCGCTTCGACCCGCGCCCGCTGGTGCGCCCGAGCCTCCTTCGCCTCACCGGCACCTTCGAGGACAGCGTGATCCTGTCGATCCCGAGCGGCATCGAGTCGCTGTGTGTCGACGTGGAAGAAGGGCGCTTCCCGATCCGCGCCAACTACCTTTCGGTGGGCAGTCGCCGGCCGCTCGGCGTGGGCGCGGGCAGCCTCGCGCTGCTGGCATGGATGCCCGAAGCCGAGCGGAAGGCCGCGCTCGCGGTGATCGCGCCGCAGCTCAAGCGCTATCCGCGCATCACGCCCAAGCTGCTCGAAGCCCGCGCCCTCGAAGCGCGCGAGCGCGGCCATGCGGTGCTGCTCGACGTGGTGGTCGAGCGCATGGGCGGCATCGCCGCGCCGATCCTCGGGGCCGATGGCCGGCCCGTCGCGGCCATCAGCATCGCGGCGCTGAACGACCGCATCACCTCGCGCGAGGCCGAACTGGCCAAGGCGCTCAAGCGCGAATGCGCCACCTGCGAAGTGCTGTGGAGCGGCGCAGCGCAGCAGAGCGCGCTCGCCACGCGCGGCGTCGGGCATCGGGTGCGGGTGCATTGACCGACATGACTTCTCCCAACGCTTTTCTCGTCGGTGCCGGCGGCACCGCCTTCGGCCGCCACGAAGGCCAGGGCGCCATCGACCTCATGGCCCAGGCCGCGCAGCAGGCGCTCGACGCGGCCGGGCTGCGGCGCGCCGACATCGACGGCGTGCTCTGCGGCTACGCGACCACGCTCCCGCACCTGATGATGTCGACGCTCTTTTGCGAGCGCTTCGCACTGCGGCCCGCCTATGCGCACAGCCTGCAGCTTGGCGGCGCCAGTGGCTCGGCGATGCTGATGCTGGCGCGCGAGCTGGTGCGCGCCGGCCGCTGCCGCAACGTGCTGGTGGTGGGCGGCGAGAACCGGCTCAGCGGCCAGTCGCGCGACAGCGCCATCCAGACCCTGGCGCAGGTGGGCGATGCCGATTTCGAAGTGCCCAACGGCGCCTCGGTGCCGGCCTACTACGGCCTGCTCGCATCGCGCTACATGCACGAGACCGGCACGCGCGAAGCCGATCTGGCCGAACTCGCGGTGCTCATGCGCACGCACGCCATGGGTCACCCCGGCGCGCACCTGCGCTCGCCCATGTCGGTGCCCGACGTGCTGGCATCGAAGCCCATCGCCGCGCCGCTCAAGCTGATGGACTGCTGCCCCATTTCGGATGGCGCGATGGCGCTGGTGGTGTCGTCGGCCGCGCGCGGCGACGAGGGCGTGGCGATTGCGGGCGCGGGCCAGGCGCACCGGCACCAGCACCTGAGCGCGATGGCCGACGTCATGCAGTGCGGCGCGGCCGAAGCGGCCGGGCGCGCGTTCGGCGAAGCGGGCCTGGGCGTGGACGACATCGACTGCCTCGGCATCTACGACTCCTTCACCATCACGCTGGCGATGCTGCTCGAGGAGATCGGGTTCGCGCCGCGCGGCGGTGCGGCCGAGCGCGTGCGCAACGGCGATTTCCGCGCCAGCGGACCGCTGCCGCTCAATACCCACGGCGGCCTGCTGTCGTTCGGCCACTGTGGGGTCGCGGGCGGCATGGCCCACACCGTTGAAGTGTTCCGCCAGATGACGGGGCAAGCCGGCGAGCGGCAATTGCGGCGCCCCCGCCACGCGTTCGTGCATGCGGACGGCGGCGTGATGTCGTCGCATGTGAGCCTGGTGCTTTCTCGCGGGGGTGGGTCATGAGCAGTCTTGCCGCTCCATTCACCGAAGGCCTCGCGCGGCACCAACTGCGCTACCAGTCGTGCGCCGCCTGCGGCCACGCGCAGACGTTGGCGCGCTACGCCTGCGCGGCCTGCGGCGGCACGCAGCTCGAATGGAAGACTGCGAGCGGCCGCGCGACCGTGCACGCCGTCACCGTCGTCTCGCGCGCGCCCTCCGACGCCTTCCGCGCGCTGGCGCCCTACACGCTGGTGCTCGCCACGCTCGACGAGGGGCCGCGCCTCATGGCGCATGCCGCGCCCGGCGTGCGCATCGGCGACGCGGTGCGGGCCGGCTTCTTCACGCACGCGGGCCAGGTGCTCGTGCGCTTCGCGCCCGCGCCCGACTGAGCCGCAGCGCGCACCCGTCGTCCCAACAACCACAAGCAGGAGACAACCGCATGCATTCGATCCGATCCTTCGCCCGCCGCCAATGGCTGGCGGGTGCGCTGGCAGCCACCGCCTGCGTCGCGGCGATGCCGCTGGCCGCCCAGGCGCAGGGCTATCCGAGCAAACCGGTCAAGCTGGTCGTGCCGTACCCGCCGGGCGGGCCGACCGACATCGTGGCGCGCGTGGTCGCGCAAAAGCTCTCGGAGCAGACCGGCCAGCAATTCATCATCGACAACCGCCCCGGTGCAGGCGGCAACACCGGCGCCGAGCTGGTGGCGCGCAGCACACCCGATGGCTACACGCTGGTGGTGGCCACCACCGCGCATGCGATCAACCCCTCGCTCTTCAAGAACCTCGGCTACAAGCTCACGAAGGACCTGATGCCGGTGTCGCAGCTCACCAGCGGTCCGCTCGTGATCGTGGCCAACCCCGAGCTGCCCGCGAAGAACGTGGCGGAGCTCATCGCGCTCGCCAAGGCCCGGCCCGGCGGGCTCAACTTCGCGTCGTCGGGCAACGGGCAATCGACGCACCTCGCGGCCGAGCTGTTCGCCGCGACGGCCGGCGTGAAGATGACGCACGTACCGTACAAGGGCAGTGCGCCGGCGCTCACCGACGTGATGGGCAACCAGGCGCAGCTGATGTTCGACACCATGCTCTCGGCCATGCCGCAGGTGAAGGGCGGCAAGCTCAAGGCGCTGGCCGTGACGAGCGCAAAGCGTTCGCCCGCGGCGCCCGAGCTGCCGACGGTGGCCGAGTCGGGCCTGCCGGGCTACGAGGCGATCGCATGGAATGGCCTGCTCGCCCCCGCGGGAACGCCGGGCGAGGTGATCGCGCGACTCAACGCCGAGTTGAAGAAAGCGCTGTCGCAGCCCGACGTGAAAGACAGGTTCGAGGCCCAGGGCTTTGCCGCGACATGGAACACGCCCGAGGACTTCGGCGTCTTCATGAACGCCGAGGTCGGCAAGTGGGCGCAGGTGGTGAAGGTCTCGGGCGCCACGCTGGACTGAGGTCATGATCGATCCCGTTCGACTGAAGGCCTGGCGCTTCGACGACATCGTCCACCGCTACACGGCGGACGACACGATGCGCTACGCGCTCGCACTGGGCCTGGGCCGTGACCCGATGGATGCAGCGCAGCTGCAGTTCGTCAACGACACCGCGCCCGGCATGCCGCTCGCGCTGCCGACGATGGCGGTGGTGCTCGGCTTTCCGGGCTCGTGGATGCAGGACCCGGCCACCGGCATCGACTTCGCGCAGATCGTGCACGGCGAAGAACGCGTGGTGTGGCACCGGCCGCTGCCGGCGGCCGGCACCGTGGTGGCGCGCCACCGCGTGACGCGCGTGGTCGACAAGGGGCCGGGGCGCGGCGCCTTGGTCACCTACGACAAGACGCTGTCCGATGCCGCGAGCGACGAACTGCTCGCCACCGTCACGCACACGACCTTCGCGCGCGGCAACGGCGGCTTCGCGACCGCGGCGCAACCGGGCGATGCCGCGCCCGAAGTGCCCGCGCCCGTGCCGCAGCGCGCGCCCGACACCGTGGTCGACATTCCGACGCTGCCGCAGCAGGCGCTGCTCTACCGCCTCTGCGCCGACCGCAACCCGCTGCATTCCGATCCGGATGCCGCGCGGGCCGCGGGCTTCGACCGGCCGATCCTGCACGGGCTGTGCACCTGGGGCATCGCGGGCCACACGGTGCTCGCGCATGCCTGCGGCAATGCGCCGGCGCGGCTGCAGAGCCTGTTCGCGCGCTTCTCGGCACCGGCGGTCCCGGGCGACACGCTGCGCATCGAGATGTACCGCGAGGGCGCGGACCTGTACTTCCGGGCCCGCGTGCCCGCGCGCGACCGCACCGTGCTCGACCACGGGCATGCGCGCATCAGCGACTGAAGACCGAATCCAACCGGAGGCATCCATGACCAAGCAAGTGTCCGAACTGCGGCGGGTCACGCGCCGCGCATGCATCACCGGCGGCGCTGTCGCGGCGGCCGCGCTGGCCTTTCCTGCGCTCGCGCAGCAGCCGTACCCAGGCCGGCCGGTGCGCTTCATCGTGCCGTTTCCCGCGGGCGGTCCGGTCGACACCACGGCGCGCGCCGTGGCGCAGAAACTCTCCGAACTCTGGGGCCAGCAGGCCATCATCGACAACCGCGCGGGCGCGGGCGGCATCGTGGGCGCGGACATCGCGTCCAAGTCGCTCGCCGATGGCTACAACCTTTTCGTGTGCAGCATCCACCATGCGGTGCTGCCGAGCCTGAAGCCCAAGCTGCCGTACGACATCGAACGCGACTTCGTGCCGCTGAGCTTCGGCGCGACCTTTCCGGTGGTGCTGGTGGCGCACCCGTCGGTGCCGGCGCGCACCGTGGCGGAACTCATCGCGCTCGACCGCAAGTCGCCCGGCAAGCTGAGCTTCGGCTCGGCCGGCAACGGCGGCGGCACGCACCTCGCGGGCGAGCTGTTCAACATCCAGGCCGGCACCAAGCTGCTGCATGTGCCGTACAAGGGCAGCGCGCCCGCCATGGCCGACTTGCTGGGCGGGCAGGTGCAGCTGATGTTCGCCGACGCGCCCACTGCGCTGCCGCAGGTCAGGGGCGGCAAGGTGCGCGCCATCGCAGTGGCGAGCGCGCGCCGCTCGGCGCTGCTGCCCGATGTGCCGACGGTGGCCGAGTCGGGCCTGCCCGGCTACGAAGCCTATTCGTGGGCCGCCTTCATGGCACCCGCGGGCACGCCGAAGGACATCGCGCAGCGCCTGGCCGCCGACATCGCCCGTGCGCTGAACGATCCAGTCGTCAACCGGCGGCTGCACGAGGCCGGTGCCGAGGCCGCGCCGAGCACACCCGAGGCCTTCGCGAAGACGCTGCGCACTGAGATCGTGAAGTGGACGCAGGTGGTGCGCACCGCCAACATCCAGGTGGATTGAGCATGGGCATCGAAACATCCGTGGGCGCACGCCTGCTGTCGCACCGCGAGGGGCCGGTGCTGGTGCTGACCCTGAGCCATCCCGCTGCGCGCAACGCGATGCATCCGTCGCTCTACCGCACCGCCACCGCGCTGCTGCGCGAGACGGCCACCGACCGCACGGTGCGCGCCATCGTGCTGACGGGCGAGGGCGGGCACTTCTGCGGCGGCGGCGACGTCAAGCGGCTGGCCGACCAGCGCCATCGCCCCCGCGAAGAACAGCTTGGCCACCTCGATGCGCTGCACGACTGGGTGATGGCCATGCACGACGCGCCGCAGCCGGTGATCGCCGCGGTGGAGGGCGCGGCGGCCGGCGGCGGCTTCTCGTTGTGCCTGGGCTGCGACCTCATCGTGGCGGCCGAGGACGCGAAGTTCGTGATGTCCTATGTGAAGCTGGCGCTCTCGCCCGACGGCGGCGGCTCCGATTCGCTGGCGCGCGCCTTGCCGGCGCAGGCCGCACTCGAACTGCTGCTCGACGGCGGCGTCTGCAGCGCCCAGCGCCTGCATGCCTGGGGCGTGGTGAACCGGGTGGTTCCGCACGGCGAAGCCTTCGCCACGGCGCTCGATTGGGCCGGGCGGCTGTCCGCCGGGCCCTTCGATGCGCAGGCGCGCATCAAGCAACTGGTGCATGCCGCACGCGGGCGCACCCGGCGCGCGCAACTCGACGCCGAGCGCGATGCCTTCGCCGACAACCTCTACGGCGACGAGGCCGGCAGCGCCATCGAAGCCTTCCTGTCGGCCCGCCGGCCGTCGAAAACCTGAATGAAAGCGTCCATGTCAGACCTGCTCGAATCCGCGCTCAACCCCAAGTCCGTCGCCGTCATCGGCGCCTCGGAAAACATCCACAAGATCGGCGGGCGGCCGATCTACTACATGCAGAAATACGGCTTCGCCGGCACGATCTATCCGATCAATCCGGCGCGCGAGGAGGTGCAGGGGCGGAAGAGCTACGCCTCGCTCGCCGCGCTGCCCGAGGCGCCCGAGCTGGCGCTGGTGATCGTGGGCGGCGAGAAGGCCGTGGCCGCGGTGGACGAATGCGCCGCGCGCGGGGTGAAGTCGGCGGTGGTCATCGCATCGGGCTTCGGCGAAGCGGGCGAGGAGGGCCGAGCGGTGCAGAAGGCCATGGCCGACCGTGCGCGCGCTGCCGGCATGCGGCTCTACGGGCCCAACACGCAAGGCCTCGCGAACTTCGGCAACGGCGCCATCGCGGGGTTCTCGACCATGTTCATCGAGGTGCCGCCGGCCGACGGGCCCATCGGCGTGGTGAGCCAGAGCGGCGGCATGAGCGCCATGGCCTACGGCCTGCTGCGCGGGCGCGGCCTGGGCGTGCGCCATGTGCATGCCACGGGCAACGAGGCCGACGTGACGGTGTCCGACCTGGCCTGGGCCGTGGCGCACGATCCCGAGGTGAAGCTGCTGCTGCTGTACCTCGAGAACATCGCGAACCCCGAGATGCTGGCGCGCACGGCCGCCTACGCACGCGCGCGCGACCTGCCGATCATCGCGGTGAAGGCGGGGCGTTCCGAGAGCGGGCAGAAGGCCGCGTCATCGCACACGGGTTCGCTGGCCAACGAAGACCGCGCGGTCGATGCCTTCTTTCGGCACCACGGCATCTGGCGGGTGCGCGATCCGCATGCGCAGGCACTGGCGGCCGAGGCTTACCTGAAGGGCTGGCGGCCCGAGGGGCGGCGGCTGGTGGTCATCAGCAACTCGGGGGCGAGCTGCGTGATGGGCGCCGATGCGTCCGAAGAATTCGGCCTGCCGCTGGCCGCGCTGTCGGAAGGCACGCGAAAGGACGTGGCCGCGCGGCTGCCAGGTTTCGCTACCGCGACGAACCCGATCGACATCACGGCGGCGCTGCTGTCGAACAGCGGCCTCTTCGGCGATGTGCTGCCCGCGGTGGCCCAGGACCCGGCCGCCGATCTCTTCTTCATCAACATCCCGGTGGCGGGCGCGGGCTACGACGTCGAGGCCTTCGCCGCCGACACCGCGAAGTTCGAGGCCGCGACCGGCAAGCCGGTGGTGGTCGCGGCCTGGCAGGCTTCGGTGGCCGCCCCGTTCCAGGCCCGCGGCATTCCGACCTATGCCAACGAAACCGAGGCGCTCGGCGTGCTCGCGCAGTTGGCGTCGCATACAGCCCTGATGCGCGAGACGCATGCGCCGTGGCCCCCGGCGCCGGCGCCCTCGCTGCCCGCGGGCACGGGCCGCTTCCTCAACGAGGCGCAGAGCCTGGCCTTGCTGGCGGCGCATGGCGTTCCGGTGGTGGCACATCGGCTCTGCCGCAGCGCCGCCGAGGCGCGCGACGCCTGGGGCGCCGTGGGTGGCTCGGCGGTGGTCAAGGCCTGTTCGGCCGACCTGCCGCACAAGTCCGAGCACGGGCTGGTCGCGCTGCACGTCGACAGTGCCGCGCAGGCCGAGGCGCTGTTCGATGCCCAGTGGGCGAAGCTCGCGGCGCTGGGCGCGGCGCAGGAGGGCGTGCTCGTCGCGGCGATGCACAAGGCACGGCACGAATTCATGGTGGGCGCGCGGCACGACCCGGTCTTCGGGCCGGTCGTGGTGGTGGGCGACGGCGGCAAGTACGTCGAGGCGCTGCAGGACGTGGCGGTGCTGATTCCCCCGTTTGACGCGGCCGCCGTGCAGGTGGCCTTGAAGGGCCTGCGCATCGCGCCGCTGCTCGACGGTGTGCGCGGCGAGCCGCCGCTCGACGTGGCGGCGCTCTGCGCGGTGGCTCTGGCGGTCGGACGGCTGATCGTCTCCGCACCGGGGCGTATTGCCTCGATCGACGCGAATCCCGTCATGGTCGGCGCTGTGGGCGAGGGCGCGATGGTGGTCGATGCGCTGGTCGAGCGCGCCGCCGGGTGACTGCGATGTGATCTGTAAATCGCCGAACGGCCCGTCTCCGGCTGGCAGATAAGGGGTTCTACTGGCCTCGAACTTGCTAAGCTATGGCGCAAGGAGATCGGTCGTTCAATGAAAAAATTCGACGAAATGTACGAGCAGCTGCCCTATGCGGGCGCTGCGATCCGGCAGCACTACAAACGGTACGACCAATGGCTCGCCAAGCAACCTCCCGAGGTGATGCTGTCGCGGCGCGAAGAGGCGGAGATGATCTTCCGCCGGGTCGGCATCACCTTTGCGGTGTATGGCGCGAAGGACGAGGACGGCTCGGGCACCGAGCGGCTCATTCCGTTCGATCTGCTGCCGCGCATCATCCCGACCCATGAGTGGGAGCATATGGAGAAGGGCCTGGTGCAGCGCGTGACGGCGCTCAACCGCTTCCTGCATGACGTCTACCACGACCAGGAGATCATCAAGGCCGGCATCATCCCGGCCGAGCAGATCCTCCACAACGCGCAGTTCCGCCCCGAGATGATGGGCGTCACGGTGCCGCACGAGGTGTACTCCAACATCTCGGGCGTCGACATCGTGCGAGCGGCCGATGTCGACGGCAACGGCGAGTACTACGTGCTCGAGGACAACCTGCGCGTGCCGAGCGGCGTGAGCTACATGCTCGAGAACCGCAAGATGATGATGCGGCTCTTCCCCGACCTGTTCAATCAGAACCGCATCGCGCCCGTGGCGCACTACCCCGACCTGCTGCTCGAGACGCTGCGCGCCAGCGCGCCGCCCGCCACGGCCGATCCTTCCGTGGTGGTGCTCACGCCCGGCATGTACAACAGCGCCTACTTCGAGCATGCCTTCCTCGCGCAGCAGATGGGCATCGACCTCGTCGAGGGGCAGGATCTCTTCGTCAAGGACGACTTCGTCTACAAGCGCACCACGCGCGGGCCGAAGCGCGTCGACGTCATCTACCGCCGCGTGGACGACGACTTCCTCGATCCCGAGGTGTTCCGCCCCGACTCCACGCTCGGATGCGCGGGCCTGATGCGCGCCTACCGCGCGGGCAACGTCGTTATCTGCAATGCCGTGGGCACCGGCGTGGCCGACGACAAGTCGATCTACCCCTATGTGCCGAAGATGATCGAGTTCTACCTTGGCGAGCAGCCGATCCTGAAGAACGTGCCGACCTACATGTGCCGCAACAAGGACGAACTGCAGTACACGCTCGACAACATGAAGGATCTCGTGGTCAAGGAAGTGCACGGCGCGGGGGGCTACGGCATGCTGATCGGCCCGGCCTCGACGCAGGCCGAGATCGAGGACTTCAAGCGCGCCGTGATCGCCAAGCCCGACGGCTACATCGCGCAGCCGACGCTGAGCCTGTCGACCTCGCCGACCTTCGTCGATGCGGGCATCGCGCCGCGCCACATCGACCTGCGGCCCTTCGTGCTGTCGGGCAGCGAAGTGCAGATGGTGCCCGGCGGGCTCACGCGCGTGGCGCTCAAGGAAGGCTCGCTGGTCGTCAACTCGTCGCAGGGCGGCGGCACCAAGGACACCTGGGTGCTCGAAGCCGAGCGCGCGCCCCGCGTCAAGCCCGGGTCGCAGTCGCAGAGCCAGTCGTCGTCGGCCTGAGTGCAGGCAAGCAAAAATTAGGAGAAACAACCGATGCTGTCACGCACCGCCGACCACCTCTACTGGATGTCGCGCTACACCGAGCGCGCCGAGAACACCGCGCGCATGCTCGACGTCAACTACCAGACCTCGCTGCTGCCCCAGTCGGCCGAAGTGGCCAAGTACGGTTGGCAGGGCGTGCTCTCGATCAGCGAGCTGCTGCCCTCGTACAACGACAAGTACGAGCAGATCGCGCCCAACGAGGTGATGGAGTTCATGGTCAAGGACGAGAGCAATCCGTCGTCGATCGTCTCGTGCCTCAAGGCCGCACGCGAGAACGCCCGCGCGGTGCGGGGCGCGCTCACCACCGAGGCTTGGGAAACCCAGAACACCACCTGGCTCGAAGTCAACCGCATGCTGCGCGCCGGCGGCTTCGAGCGCGATCCGGCGCAATTCTTCGAGTGGGTCAAGTTCCGCTCGCATCTGTCGCGCGGCGTCACGCTTGGCACCATGCTGCAGGACGAGGCCTTCTATTTCTCGCGCCTGGGCACCTTCCTCGAACGCGCCGACAACACGGCGCGGCTGGTCGACGTCAAATTTCATGCGCTCAACAGCGAGTTCTTCGGCACCGCCACCGAGGAAGACCAGGAATACGACTTCTATCACTGGAGTGCGATCCTGCGCAGCGTGTCGGCCTTCGAGGTGTACCGCAAGGTGTACCGCGACGTGATCAAGCCCGAGCGCGTGGCCGAACTGCTGATCCTGCGCGCCGACATGCCGCGCTCGCTGCACGCGAGCCTTGCCGAGGTGGTTTCCAATCTCGCGAAGGTGCAGAACGACCAGAGCGCCGAAACCCAGCGCCGCGCCGGCAAGCTGCTGGCCGACCTGCAGTACGGTCGCGTCGACGAGATCCTGGCGACCGGGCTGCATGCCTACCTCACGCAGTTTCTCGACCGGGTGAACGAGCTCGGCATGCGCATCAGCCAGGACTTCCTGGTTCCGGCGCACTGACGCACGCAGCGGCCTTCAGGGGGCCGCGGGCGGCGCCGGCACCTCGTCGCCCGAACACAGCTCGATCACGAGTTCGCGAAACCAGCGGTGCAGCGGATTCGTGTGCGTTCGGTCGTGCCACAGCAGCACGACGTTGAACGGCTCGAGCGCGAGCGGCGGGTCGAACATCACGACGTCGGTGAACCTGGCGAAGCCGCGTGCCACGCGCTCGGGCAAGGTGGCCAGCAGGTCTGAATCCTCGACGATGAAGGGCACGCCGAGGAAGGTGGGCTTGGTCAGCTGCGCATGGCGCTGGCGCCCGTGCAGCGTGAGCTGCTGGTCGACCTGGGTGTTGTACCAGGTGGCCGTGCCGGGCTCGACGGTGACGTGCCCGTGGCTGCAGTAAGCGTCGAGGTTGCCCGTGTCCTGCAAGAACGGATGGCCGCGGCGCGCGATGCCCACGAGCCGGTCGGTGAAGAGCGGGCGCACGCGCAGGCTTGCCGGCGGATTGGGAAAGTACGACACCGACACATCGACCTCGCCGCTGCTGAAAATCTCGCCGAGCCGCTCGGGGTTGGGGCCGACCACGCGCAGCATCACGCCGGGCGCGCGGCGCGCCATCGCCTTGACGATCGCGGGCACCAGCAGGAAGTCGATGTAGTCGGTGACGATCAGCGTGATCGTGTCGCGCGCCTGCGCGGGATCGAAGCCCTGCTGCACGTGCAGCAGTCCCTCGATGTGATGGAGCGCGTCGCTGACGCGCGGCGCGAGGTCGACGGCCTTCGCGGTCAGCACCAGCCCGCCGCCGCCCTTCACGAGCAGCGGGTCGTTGAACAGCGTGCGCAGCTTCGAGAGCGCGAGGCTCATCGACGACTGGCTCATCTCGAGCCGGGCGGCCGCGCGCGAGACATGGGCTTCCCGGAGCAGGGCATCCAGGGCTACGAGCAGGTTGAGGTCGAGATCGCGAAGACGCACGTGACGTGAAATTTAGATAGCGGACATCGGCGCAGCGAATTGCGTGCGCACGGCGTTGTGAATGTAATGGATGCACTCAAAAAAATACGCGAGACAAACCATGACCCACGACCCCCTGCCTGCTCACCGCCGCCGCCAGCGCCGCGCTTGAGCGGCTGCCCCGTCCGGGCGGCACCACCTTTTCTAGAACCGCTTCCACGGCCTTGCCGTGGCGGAACCGGCACGCCCGTGCGCGCCGGGCCTCGCATCACGCAAGCACTTCAGCACGCAATCCATCGAAGGAGAAACAACCATGCAACCGAAGATCCCCACCATCCGCGTCACCCGTGAGGAGATGCGCAAGCGCGTGGCCCTGTTCAAGGAAGTCAAGGGCTTCGACGGCGGACTGCCCGACAGCCGCCACCCGAGCGCGCAGCGCAAGCTCTACAACATCATCGGCTTCCAGCCGCCGGCGCGCAGCGATGGCGGCGCCGCGCCGATCGTCTCGCCCGTGGGCGACGATGCGGCAGAGCACGCCCACATCAAGATCAGCGAAGGCTTCAACCTCGGCTTCTGCGAAACGACGCCGGGCAAGGGGCCGATGATGCACAACCACGACACCAACGAGACCTTCATGCCGATGACCGGCAAGTGGCGCTGCTCGTGGGAGGTCGACGGCAAGGTCGAGGCCTTCGACCTCGAGCCCTTCGACGTGATCGCGTTCCCCGCGGGCGTACAGCGCCGCTTCGAGAACATCACCTTCGACGAACCCGACAAGACGCACTGGCTCATGTTCGTGATCGGCGGCGACACGCCCGAGGCCGAGTTCTCTCCCGAGGCGCATGCGCAGCTGATCGCCGAAGGCTTCATGACGCCCGACGGAAAGTACTGAGCGATGCGCGAGCTGATCCACAGGCTAGAGAGCCGCTACGCCTGGTCGTCGCTGGCGGACGCCAACGGCCACACCTGGCGCTGGCTCGACACGGCGGGGCACGGCCCGGCCGTCGTCTTGCTGCCGGGCTCGGTCGGCGACGCTGCGATGTTCGTGCGCACCCTGCTGTCGCTCGGCGAGCGGCTGCGGCTGCTCGCCGTGACTTACCCGGCGGTAGCGAGCGCCGAGGAGCTCAGCGACGGGCTCAAGGCCGTCTGCGAACACCTGGGCCTGCCGCCGGCGGTGGTGGTGGGTTCCTCGTTCGCCGCCTGGTGGGCGCAGTACTTTGCGCTGCGCCATCCCGAGCATGTGCGCAAGCTCGTTATCGGCAACGGCTTCACCGATTCGAGCGACCTGGCGGCCAACCCGATGTTCGCGCCCGCCTGGGTGCGCGACGTCGCGCCGCAGGACCTGCATGCCACTTGGGTGGAGCGCGTGCGTGCCATGCCGGTGTCGCCGCTGCAGCAGTTGCAGCTGCAGATGCTGACCGAGCGCCAGTCGCCGGAGAACCTGCATGCGCGCTTTCTCGGCGTGACGCAGGCACGCGCCTGCCCGCCGCTGCCGTTGGCCGAGTCGGAGGTGACGATCCTCGACTGCGAGGACGACCCGCTGATCCCGGCCGCCGCGCGCGACCGGCTGCGCGCGCGCTACCCGAAGGCCCACCATGTGCGCCTGCCCACCGGCGGCCACTATCCCCACGTGCTGAACCCCGAACGCTACGAGAGCCTGCTGCTCGACCTGGCGTTCGAATGAGCGGGCGCGCGGACGATTCCAGCAAAAATACAGGAGACGACAAATGAAAATGACGACATCACTTCTTGCCGCTGCGGCTTTCGCAGCCATCGCCGGCACGGCCAGCGCCGACAACTACACGCTGCGCATGGGCGGCGGCCACACCACCGGCACCACCTACGTCAAGGTGTTCGACACCTTCTTCGCCGACGAGGTCGCCAAGCGCGTGAAGGAGAAGACCGGCCACCGCATCCGCTTCATCAAGGCCTGGGGCGGCAGCGTCGCCAAGGTCGACGGCGGCATCGAGGCGGTGCAGAAGGGCTCGCTCGACATTGCGCTGTCGCCGATCGGCTTCGAGCAGTCGCGCGCGGGCCTCATGAACTACAGCGCCTACATGCCGTTCACCTCCGACGATCCGGTGCTGCAGCAGAAGGTCGCGAGCCGCATGCTGAAGGAAGTGCCCGCGCTGCAGGCCAGCATGAAGCCCTACAACGCGCACATCCTCGCGCAGATGGTGACCGAGGCCTACAGCGTCGCCACCACCTTCGAGGTCCAGCGCCACGAAGACCTGCGCGGCAAGCGCATCGCGATGTCGGGAACCAATGCGCCGCTGTTCATTCCGACCGGCGCGGTGCCGGTGACGCTGGGCATCGGCGACCACTACCAGGCGATCCAGAACGGCCTGGCCGAGGGCAGCCTTTTCTGGATCTCGGGCATGGAGGCGTTCAAGCTGCGCGAGGTGGCCAAGGTCTGGACCAAGACCGGCTTCGGCTCGTACAGCACGCTCGCCGCGTTCATGAACCTGGACACGCGGACCAAGCTGCCGAAGGAGGTGGTGGCGATCATCGACCAGGTGGCGGACGAAGCGACGGTGCGCGTTGCCGAGCAGAGCAAGCAGCGCGACCTCGACACGGAGGCACGCATCGTGAAGGAGGGCGTGAAGGTCAACACGCTCAGCGTGGCGGAGCGCGCGCGCTGGGCCCAGCTCGTGAAGGACATGCCCGCCAGCGCCGCGAAGGAACTCGACGCCAAGGGGCAGCCCGCCACCGAGGTGATGAAGACCTACGTGCGCTTCCTCGGTGAGGCCGGCTACACGCTGCCGTTCGCGTATCCGCTCTGACGCTTCGACACCTCGAACCCACGCGCGCCGTTGCCCTTCGCATGACCACCCCGGCCCGTCTTGCCGCTGACAGCGCACTCCCGGTGCCGCCAGCGCTCGCCTACCTGGTGGGTATCGCGAGCCTGTCGCCTTTCGGGCTCAACGTCGCGGTGGGGCTACAGCCGGCTTTCGCGTCCGCGGGGCCGATGGACGACGGCGGCCGGGCGGCGGTCGTGGCGCTCTATACGCTGGGGCTGGGCCTCGGGCAGCCAGCGGCGGGCTATGCCGCGGATCGCTGGGGCCGCCGTGCCGCCATGCTGGCCGGCCTTGCGCTGGCCGGCGCCGGGGCGCTTCTGGCTGCGGCGGCGGGCGATGGCGGCATGCTGCTGGTGGGCCGTTTCATCACGGGGCTGGGGCTCGCCGCCTGCCTCGTGGTGCCGCGCACCTGCCTGCGCGACCTGTACCAGGGCGCCGAACTGCAGCGCAGCATGGCGGTGCTGGCAATGGTGTTCGCCATGGCGCCCGCCGTGACGCCGCCGCTGGCCTGGCTGCTGGCCGATGCCTGGTCGTGGCGCGCCCCGATGGTGCTGCTGGCGCTGCTGGTGCTGTGCGCGCTGGCTGTGGCCTGGCGGCTGCACCGGGAGACGCGGCCCGCCATCACGGGCGCGCCCGACTTCGCGGCCTGGAGTGGGCTTGTGCGGCAGCCCATCGTGCGGCGCACCAGCCTTGCGCTGGCCGGTGCCGCGGCGCCGTTCTTCATCGTCGCGGCCGCGGGCCCGGCGGCGCTGCACGCCGCAACCGGTGCCGGGCCGGGGCTGATCGCGGTCGTGCTGGGCGGAACCTACCTCGGCTTCGCGCTCGGCAACCAGTGGGTGCGCCGCCGCGCTGCGGTGCCGGGCGACGTGCACATGGCGCACGGGCTCGGCATCGTGGCCGCGGGCATCGCGCTGCTGGTTGCCACGCTGTGGTGGCCGGCGCTGTGGCTCTGGGCCGCGGCGCTCACGCTGTGCGCCATCGGCCATGGCGTGGTGTTTCCCGCGGCCTTCGCACTGGTGCTGCAGAAGATGCCGCAACAGGCAGGGCTCGCCACGGCGGGGATCGGCACGGTGCACATGTGCACCGGTGCCCTCAGCGCATGGATCGCCGGCGCGCTGCCGCTGTCGGCGCACCCCTCGGTGGTCCTCATGGCCGCGGTGCTGGTGGCGGCAGGATGCGCGGCCTGGTTTCTCCTTCCCTCCGAAAAGGATCACACATGAAGACTTGGTTCGACCGGGCCCTGCTCGGCTTTCACGCCCTGGGCGCGGCGCTGCTCGTGGCCATGGTCGCGGTCATCTGCTACGACGTGCTCGGGCGCTTGCTGTTCAACCGGCCCTTTGCCGGCACCGCCGAACTCACCGGCGCGGGGTTGGTGTTGCTGACCTTCCTGCAGGCGCCGCACGCCATGCGCGAAGGCAAGCTGCTGCGCGTGACCTTCTTCCTGGACCGGGTGCCGCCGGCCGTGCGCAGCGCGATGTCGGCGCTGGCCTGGGCCGTGGGCGCCGCGGTGTTCGCGGTGTTCGTGCTGGCGGGCTGGGAGCCTGCGGTCGAGGGTTGGCACAGCGCCGAGTTCTACGGCAACGACGCATTCCGCCTGCCGGCATCGCCGCTTCGCTTTGCCACGCTGGTGCTGTGGATCGTCGGCGCCGCGGTGTGCATCGGGTTCGTGGTGGAGGCATTGCGTGGACGCGATGACCGCCCGAGCGCCTCCAACCACTAGGAATCTCCACATGTTTCTCGAAACCTGGGCGGCCGTGCTGGTGCTCGCCGTGCTCGTGCTGGCCGGCGTGCCGGTGGTGTTTGCCTTCGCGGGCAGCGCGCTCTTCGGCCTGTGCATTGCGCTGGGCGGCCTGTGGCCCGCCATGGACCTGGTCGGACAGACCGCCATCGGCGGCATCAAGGACTACAACTTCGTGGTCATTCCCTGCTTCACCGTGATGGGCATGCTGATCGCGCATTCGGGCGCGGCGCACGACCTGTTCAACGTGGTCAACCGGCGCCTTCGTGGCGTGCCCGGCCGGTTGGCCGTGGCCACGGTCGGCGGCAACGCGGTGTTCGCGGCGGTCACCGGCGTGGGCGTGGCTGCCGCTGCGGCGTTCAGCCATGTGGCCTATCCGGTCATGCGCGCCAACCGCTACAGCCGCAGCTTCGCTACCGGCTGTATCGCGGGTAGCTCGGTGCTGGGCCTGCTGATTCCGCCGTCGGTGTTCATGATCGTCTGGGCCATCCTGACCGAGCAGTCGGTCGGCAAGCTGTTCGCCGCGGGCGTGCTGCCGGGGCTGGTGCTCGCAAGCATGTACGCGCTGTACTGCGCCGTGTTCGCATGGCTCAGGCCTGCGTCGGCGCCCGAAGCCGAGGGCGCCGCCGAGGCGCCGCTGCGCAGCGAATCGCTCGGCGCGCTCTACGTCGGCCTGCTGATCCTGCTGACGCTGGGCGGCATCTGGTTCGGTTTCTTCACACCCACCGAGGGCAGCGCCGTCGGCATGGTGGGCGCGCTCGTCGTGGCCTGGGCCAAGGGCATGCGTTGGCAGGGCATACGCGATGCGTTCATGGAGGCGGGCCGCACGGTGACGCCGATCATGCTGCTGCTGCTCACCGCCATGATGTTCAGCAAGCTGGTGGCGCTCAACGGCCTGCCGCAGGAGGTCGAGGCGTTGCTGCAGTCGTGGGGCCTCGGGCCGGTCGGCACGATGCTCTTCATCGTGGCCGTGTGGTTCATCCTCGGCAGCTTCATCGACAGCATCTCGATCATGCTGCTGACGGTACCGATCTTCTGGCCGATCGGCATGGCACTGGGCTTCGATCCGATCGTGTTCGCGCTGATCGGCATCCTCGTGATCGAGGCCGGCGTGCTGACCCCGCCGTTCGGCATGAGTGTGTTCGTGGTGAAGGCCGCGGTGCCCGACAAGGAGGTCACGGTGCGCGAGATATTCATGGGCGTCGCGCCCTACTGGGTGATGATCCTCGTGCTGGCCTGGGTGATCTACATGTGGCCGGCGCTCGCGACCTGGCTGCCGTCGAAGCTGTAGTGGCCGCGCAGCTGCGCGGGCCGCGGCGGGCGGGTTACTTGACCTTCGTCACCATCGCCTTCAGCGCGTCCTTGTCGCCCACGAAGGTTTCGCGCGCATAGCGCGTGTAGGCCTTGTGGTCCATGTAGATCGGCGACATGCCGAGGCGCGCGAGCGTCGCCTGGAATGAAGGGTCGTCGTAGACGGCCTTGAAGACCGCGTCGAGCTTGGCCACCACTGCCGGGTCCATGCCCTTGGGGCCGGCGATGCCCACGGGCGAGGCATGCACGATGGGGTAGCCCAGCTCCTTCAGCGTGGGTGCGTCGGGCAGGTCCTTGGAGCGCGTTTCGCCGAGCGTGGCCAGCACGCGGATGCGCCCGGACTGCACGTAGGGCAGCAGCGTGCTCGAGCTCACGATGACCTGCACATGGCCGCCCAAGAGCGCCGAGATGGTGCCCGCGTCGCCCTTGTACGGCACGTGCACCCAGCGTGCGCCGCTCTTGTCGCCGAGCTGCGCCATGCCGATGTGCTGGCTGCTGTAGTTGCCCGGCGAACCATAGGAAACCTTGGAATCGGGCCGCTTGGCCTGCGCCACCATGTCGGCCACCGACTTCCACGGCGAGTCGGCCGCGACCGCGATGTAGTAGTTGAACCCGCCGAGCACCGCGAGGTAGGTCAGGTCCTTGAGCGGGTCGTAGGGCGCACCGGTGATGTGCGGCATCCGGAACACGCCCACGGGCACCGCCGTGAGCGTGTAGCCCGCGGGATCGATGGAGAGCATCTGCACCGCGCCCAGCGTGCCGTTGGCGCCCGGGCGGTTCTCGATCACCATCGGCTGGCCGAGCCGCGGGCCCGCGAGCTCGGCCAGCGCGCGGCCCATCTGGTCGGTCACGCCGCCGGCCGAGTAGGGCACGATGAGCTTCACCGGCTGCTTCGGATAGTCGGCCTGCGCATGGGCCGTGAGGGTGAAGGCTGCCGCACAGGCGGCGATGAGCGTTGAAATGCGTGTCGCGATGGTCGTCATGGTTGTGTCCCTTGTTTTTCGGTTCAGGCGGCCGTGGTGCCGCCGTCGATGGTCCAGGCTGCGCCGCGCACTTCCTGTGCATCGTCCGAGCACAAGTAGGCCGCGAGCGAGGCGATCTGGTCGATGGTCACGAAACGACCCGAGGGCTGGCGCAGCCCGAGCAGCTTGCGTGCGGCGGTCTCGTCGTCGAGGTGCTCGCGCTCGGCCAGTGCATCGACCTGGCGCTGCACCAGCGCGGTGAGCGCCCAGCCCGGGCAGATCGCGTTGCAGGTGATCGGCGTGTCGGCGGTCTCCAATGCCACTGCCTTGCTCAGCCCGATGAGGCCGTGCTTGGTGGCGTTGTAGGCCGACTTGCCGGCCCGGCCGCGCAGACCGCTGATCGACGCGATGTTCACGATGCGGCCCCAGCCGCGCTCGCGCATGCCGGGCAGCGCCAGCCGGATGGTGTGGAAACTGGCCGACAGGTTGATGGCCAGCATGTCGTTCCAGGCCGAGACCGGAAACTGCTCGATCGGCGACACATGCTGCATGCCGGCGTTGTTGACCAGGATGTCGATCGCGCCGCCGCCGAGCTCGCTGGCGGCCGCCATCAGCCGTTCGATCTGCGCCGCGTCGCGCAGGTCGGCATGCAGGTAGTCGGCGCGCACGCCGAATTCCGCCGCGAGCGCCTTGCAGATGTCCTGCCCTTCGGCCTCGGGCGCGATGCCGTTCACGACCAGGTGCGCACCGCCGCGCGCCAGGCGCCGTGCGATGCCGAGGCCGATGCCGCTGTTGCCGCCGGTCACCAGTGCGGTGCGTTGTTCGAGTTCCACGTGCTGATCCTTTTGCTCGTCTGTAGTACTTTCATGCTAGGAATTCGCCATTCAGATGTCCAATACCGAATACACCGGCTATTGATATCGTGTGGGTCTGAATACGGAGAAGGGCTTCTCGATGGAACTTCGGCATCTGCGCGGCTTCATGGCCGTGGCACAGGAACAGAGCTTCACGCGCGCGGCCGAGCGACTGCACATGGCGCAGCCGCCACTGAGCCAGCGCATCCTCGAACTCGAGCGCGAACTGGGCGTGCGGCTGTTCGACCGCCACACGCGGCAGGTGTCGCTGAGCGCCGCCGGCCGCGCATTCCTCGAAGGCATCGAGCCCGTGTTCGCGCAGCTCGAGCAGGCCGCCGAGGCGAGCCGCCGGGCGCACCGCGGCGAAACCGGGCGCCTGCGCCTGGGTTTCACCGGCCGCGCCAGCCACCATCTGCTGCCCCGGCTGGTGCAGGCCTTCCATGCACGCCATCCCGGCGTGGCGCTCGATATCGAGGGCCCGCTCGCCACCGGCCCACTCAAGGCGGCGCTGCTGAACGGATCACTGGATGCGGCGCTGTGCTTCCTGCCGCTCGGCGGCGACGGGATCGCGACGCGCGCCTTCGCGCGCAGCGAACTCGCCCTGTTCCTGCCCGCAGCGCATCCGCTGGCCGGGCGCCGCAGTGTCTCGCTCGCGGCATTGGCCGGCGAGCCCTTCGTGGGCTATCCGGCCAACCGCGGCTTCCACCTGCGCGAAGCCATGGACGCGGAATGCCTGCGTGCCGGCTTCACACCGCGCGTGGTGCGCGAATCCGAGGCGTCGCAGGTGCTGCTGTGCCTGATCGCGGCGGGCGCGGGCGTGTCGGTGCTTCCGCGCGAACTGGAAGCGCTGGAGGAGTTCGGCGGCGTGGTGCTCAGGCCGCTGCGGCCGAAGGTGCGTGCCTTGCAGCACGGGCTGGCGTGGATGGCGGGCAACCGGAATCCGGCGTTGGCGAACCTGCTGGCGATCGCTTGAGGTCCGCGGTCCGATGCGGCGCGGCGGCCGATGTCAGTGGGACTCCGCATTCCCCAGCACGTCCCGGCAATGCAACTGCAACTGCTGGAAATGCGAACGCCAAGCGACTGCATCGACCCAGTGCTCCAGGTCCAGCCGCAACCACACCTGGCGCTGGCCTTCGGCCTGCTGCGTGAGCTTGACGCGCAGCCCCTGGCCGCTCGGGCGGGTGGCGAGCTCGACGCTGGTCTCGAGCAGCGGGATGACGATGCGCTGCATTGCCGCGGCGCTGTCGAGCGTCTTCTTGAGTACGAGGTGGCATTCGTCGCGGCTCGCGAGCCGGCGTGGCCTGCCGCCGTGTGCGAGATAGCCGTTGAGCACGTTCAGGTGCTCGGCCATTGTCATCTGGCGCACGCTGGGCGCGTCCTGGTTCGGATAACGACTGCAGCCGGCCGCGAAGGCCACGGCCAGCACCAGCGCGGAGGCGGCCGGCAGCGATGGCGTGCGGATACGGTTCATGGGCGAGACAATCGTCGAATGCGGGGTAGCTGCCGAAGGCCGCGCCATGATAGCGGCACCCCGCGCATCCCTGATGAAGTCCGGCGGCGTGGCCACTCAGGGATATCCCCGCGGAACTTATTCGGCTTGGCGCGCCCAGACGGGCTCGCCCGGCATCCGCCGGACATTTCAACCCCATAGAAAAGGAACCCGTTCTCCATGAGATTCACCCGACTTCCCGCCTTGCTGCTGGCCTTCGCACTGTCGTGCATGTTGCTGCCGGCCGCGTTCGCCGCCCCGCAGATGGTCAGCGTCGCGGTCAAGACGCTGAACATGCGCACCGGCCCCGGCCAGCGCCACGAGGCCCACTGGACCGTCGGCAAAGGCTATCCGTTCCGGGTGATCGGCAGGAAGGGGTCGTGGCTCCATGTGCGCGACTTCGAGGGCGACAAAGCCTGGGTATTCCGCTCGATGACCAACAAGACGCCGCACCACGTGGTGAAGGTCGCGATCGCGAACCTGCGCCGCTCGCCCAGCACCACGAGCGCGATCAAGATGAAGGCCGCCTACGGCGACGTGCTGCGCACGCTGGCGCGGCGCGGCAACTGGATCAAGGTGAAGCACGAAAGCGGCGCCACCGGGTGGATCTCGCGCAAGCTGCTCTGGGGCTGGTAGCCGCCGCGCAGCGGCTACGCCTGCGTGGCCTGCCGCACGGCGCGCTCCCAGCGCGCCATCGATTCCTCGGCCTGGGCACGGCCCATGGTCGGCATGAAGCGCCGTTCGATCTTCCAGAGCTTCGACAGCGCGCGCACGTCGCTGTAGAAGCCGGTCGACAGGCCGGCCAGGTACGCCGCGCCGAGCGCGGTGGTTTCGATCACTTCGGGCCGCACCACCGGAATGCCCAGCAGGTCGGCCTGGAACTGCATCAGCAGGTCGTTCACGCTGGCGCCGCCGTCGACGCGCAGTTCGGCCACCGGCGTGCCGCCGGCTGCCACCGCATCGCGGCTCATGGCCTGCAGCAGTGCGGCGCTCTGGTAGGCGATGCTCTCGAGCGCGGCGCGTGCGATGTGCGCCACGGTGGTGCCGCGCGTGAGGCCGGTGATGGTGCCGCGCGCCTCGGCATTCCAGTAGGGCGCGCCGAGCCCGGTGAAGGCCGGCACCATCATCACGCCGCCCGCATCGGGCACGCTCTCCGCGAGCGACTGCACCTCGGCGCTGCCCTTGATGGCCTTCAGCCCGTCGCGCAGCCACTGCACCACGGCGCCGCCGACAAAGACGCTGCCTTCCATGGCGTATTGGGGCATGGCATTTGTTTGCGCGGCGCTGGTCACGAGCAGGCCGTTGTGCGAGGGCTGGAATTCGCCGCCCGTGTGCATCAGCAGGAAGCAGCCGGTGCCGTAGGTGTTCTTGGCCATGCCGGGCCCGAAGCAGGCCTGGCCGAAGAGGGCGCTCTGCTGGTCGCCCGCAACGCCGCCGATCGGCAGCGCGCGGCCGAGCAGCGCGGCATCGGTGTCGGCGAAGTGCGAGCTCGAGGGCTGCACCGCGGGCATCAGCGCGGCCGGGATGCGCAGCGCATCGAGCAGCTCCGCGTCCCATTCGTTGCGATGCACGTCGAACAGCATGGTGCGCGAGGCGTTGGTCACGTCGGTCACGTGCACCTTGCCACCGGTGAGCTGCCAGATGAGCCAGCTGTCGACGGTGCCGAAGGCGAGCTCGCCGCGCTCGGCCTGCGCGCGCGCGCCGGGCACGTTGTCGAGCAGCCAGCGCAGCTTGGTGCCCGAGAAGTAGGCGTCGATCACGAGGCCGGTCTTCTGCTGGATGGTGTCGGCCATGCCTTCGTCGCGCAGTTGCGCGCACAGCGGCTCGGCGCGGCGGTCCTGCCAGACGATCGCATGGTGCACCGGCTGGCCGGTCTTGCGGTTCCACAGCAGGGTGGTCTCGCGCTGGTTGGTGATGCCTATCGCATGGATGTCGGCAGGCTGCAGCTTCGCCTTGGCGAGCACCTCGCGCGCGGTGGCGAGCTGGCTGCGCCAGATCTCCATCGGATCGTGCTCGACCCAGCCGGGCTGCGGGTAGATCTGCGTGAGCTCCTTCTGCGCGATTGCGACGATGCGGCCATCACGGTCGAACACGATGCTGCGGGAGCTGGAGGTGCCCTGGTCGAGGGCGAGCAGGTAGGTGGTCATGGATTCATCTTCCTCTGTCTTGCTCCTTCCCCTCCCGGGGGAAGGTTGGGATGGGGGCAGGCGTTCGTTCGGGCGCCGCGCTTTTCCGGGTGCTGTCGTGCCCCCACCCGGGCCCTCCCCCGGAAGGGGAGGGAGGAATGCGGGCTGACCTCATGGCCTTGCGATCTCCAGGCGCACCTCGGCAGCCTGCAGCAGGTCGGCGAAGGGCGGCGGCGGCTCGGCGTCGGTGATCAGGCGGTCGATCTGCGACAGGGTGCCGAGCTGGATCATTGCGGGCCGGTTGAACTTGCTCGCGTCGGCCGCGAGCCAGACCTCGCGCGCCTGCGCGATGATGGTCTGCGCCACCTTCACCTCGCGCAGGTCGAAGTCGCGCAGCGAACCGTCCGACTCGATGCTCGACACGCCGATCAGCGCGATGTCGACCTTGAACTGGCGGATGAAATCGATGGTGGCCTCGCCCACGACCGCGCGGTCGCGCGGGCGCACCGAGCCGCCTGCCACGATCACCTCGCACGACGCATTGCCGCTCAGGATCGTCGCGACGTTGAGGTTGTTGGTGATCACGCGCAGCCCCGTGTGGCGCAGCAGCGCCTTGGCAATGGCCTCGGTGGTGGTGCCGATGTTGAGGATCAGCGAGCAGTCATTGGGCACCAGCTCGGCCACGCGGCGCGCGATGCGCGCCTTGCCTTCGGCATTCAGCGTTTCGCGCTGCTGGTAGCCGATGTTCTCGGTGGTGGAGCTCGGCACCCGAACGCCGCCGTGAAAGCGTGTGAGCAGCCCCTGGTCGGCGAGGCGCTGCACGTCGCGGCGCACCGTCTGCAGCGTGACGCCGAGCATGTCGGCGAGCTGCTCGACGGTGACGGACCCGCGCGTGCGCACGGTGTCGAGGAGGTTGATCTGGCGTGGGTTGGAATTCACGGAACGGTCGCGGAAAGCAGTGAGACTGCCGCCGAGGGTACAGGCGGGCTACTTTAAAACGAAAGAAAACGAATATTTGTAAGGGAAAACTCGGAGGAAAATCGCGTCGAAAGGAATCCAAATGAAAAGACGCGAAAATACAATGGCGCCATTCCGTGAACAAAGTCACGATTCGAACGGGCCATTTTCAGTGAGCGATTTGTCCTCCGACCCGAAGGCGCCGGCCACCACCGAATGCGACGTGCTGATCGTCGGCGGTGGCATCAACGGCTGCGGCATCGCGCGCGACCTCGCGGGCCGCGGCTGGCGCGTGGTGCTGTGCGAGAAGGACGATCTCGCGGCGCACACCTCGTCTTCGTCGACCAAGCTGATCCACGGCGGCCTGCGCTACCTCGAGTACTACGAGTTCTCGCTGGTGCGCAAGGCGCTGCAGGAGCGTGAGGTGCTGCTCAAGAGCGCGCCGCACATCATGTGGCCGCTGCGCTTCGTGATGCCGCACGATCCCTCGATGCGGCCCGGCTGGATGATCCGCATCGGCCTGTTCATGTACGACCACCTCGCCAAGCGCGAGGTGCTGCCGGCCTCGCGCGGCATCGACCTGCGCCGCCACGCGGCGGGCGAGCCGCTCAAGCGGCAGTTCGAGCGCGGCTACGTCTACTCGGACGGCTGGGTCGACGACGCGCGGCTGGTGGTGCTCAATGCGGTGGACGCGCGGGCGCACGGCGCCGAGGTGCTCACGCGCACGCGCTGCACGCACGCGCAGCGCGACGCCGAAGGCTGGACCGCGACGCTTGAGGTGGCGGGCGGCGCCACCCGCGTGGTGCGCGCGAGCGCCGTGGTCAACGCGGCGGGGCCGTGGGCCGAATCGTTCCTGCGCGGCGTGGCGCAGTCGGCCAAGGGCGAGGCCCTGGCCACGCGCCACCTGCGGCTCGTCAAGGGCAGCCACATCGTGGTGAAGCGCCTGTTCGCGCACGACCATGCCTACATCTTCCAGAACCCCGACAAGCGGATCATCTTCGCGATCCCCTACCAGGACGACTTCACGCTGATCGGCACCACCGACATCGAGCTGAACGCCGACGACCCCGGCGCGGCGCGCATCTCGCAGGACGAGATCGACTACCTCTGCACGCAGGCGAGCCGGTATTTCGAGCGGCCGGTGGTGCCGGCCGACGTGGTCTGGACCTATTCGGGCGTGCGGCCGCTGCTCGACGATGCCTCGGGCGACCCGTCGGCCGTCACGCGCGACTACATGCTCGAATCGAACACCGCCGCGGCGCCGCTGCTATCTGTGTGGGGCGGCAAGATCACCACCTTCCGCAAGCTGGCCGAGGACGCGGCCGACGAGGTCGGCCGGATGCTCGGCGAGCCGGGCCCGAAGCGCGCGGCCTGGACCGAAGGCGCCTTCCTCGCCGGCGGCGACCTCTCGGCATGGATCGGCGCCGCGACCCGGCCCGACGACGACTTCGAGCGCTTCGTGGCCGCGGTGCAGGCCCGCCATGCCTGGCTCGACAAAGCGCTCGCGCGGCGCCTGGCGCGTGCCTACGGTGCGCGCGTGGCCGACCTGCTCGGCGACGCGCAGTCGATGGCCGACATGGGCGAGGCCGTGGCCCCGGGGCTCCATGCGCGCGAACTGCATTTTCTTCAGCAGAACGAGTGGGCCACCGGCGCCGACGACGTGCTCTGGCGCCGCTCCAAGCTCGGCCTGCGCTACACCGCCGCCGAGCGCGCGCAGGTGGCCGCGTGGATGCAGGAGCACGCCACCCACCCCAGCAACAACATCATCAACCAGGAGCGCTGATGCAATTGACTCTGGAGCGCGTCACCCAGAAGGTCGGCGCGCAGACCTGGCTCTACGAGCAGAGCATCGCGCCGAAGAGCGGCGCGGTCACCGTGCTGCTGGGCGCGACGCAAGCCGGCAAGACCAGCCTGATGCGGCTGATGGCCGGGCTCGATGCGCCGAGCACCGGCCGGGTGCTGGTGGACGGCAAGGACGTGACCGGCATGCCGGTGCGCGAGCGCAACGTGGCCATGGTCTACCAGCAGTTCATCAACTATCCCTCGCTCACGGTGGCCGACAACATCGCTTCGCCGCTGAAGCTGCGCGGCGAGCCGGACATCGATGCGCGCGTCAAGGCGCTGGCCGACAGGCTGTCGATCGGCATGTTCCTCGACCGCTATCCGTCCGAGCTCTCGGGCGGGCAACAGCAGCGCGTGGCGCTGGCGCGCGCGCTGGCCAAGAACGCGCCGCTGATGCTGCTCGACGAGCCGCTGGTGAACCTCGACTACAAGCTGCGCGAAGGCCTGCGCGAAGAGCTCACGCAGCTCTTTGCGGGCGGCGATTCGACGGTGGTCTACGCCACCACCGAGCCCGGCGAGGCGCTGCTGCTGGGCGGCTACACCGCGGTGATGGATGCCGGCGAGCTGCTGCAGTACGGCCCCACGGCCGAGGTATTCCATGCGCCGCAGTCGCTGCGCGTGGCGCGGGCCTTCAGCGATCCGCCGATGAACCTGCTGCGCGCCACGGCATCGGCCGGGCGGGTGCAGCTCGAAGGCGGACCGGCGCTCGCGCTGGCGCTGCCCGGTGACACGGGTGGCGCGGTCACGGTGGGCCTGCGTGCGAGCGCGCTGAACGTCGATGCGGGGGAGGGCGACATCGCCTTGCCCGGCAAGGTGGAACTGGCCGAGATCTCGGGCTCGGACACCTTCGTGCACGTCGAGACGCCTGTGGGCGAACTGGTGGCGCAGCTCACGGGCGTGCACCGCTTCGAGCTCGGCACGTCGATCACGCTGTACTTCAGCGCATCGCAAGCCTATGTGTTCGATGCCAGCGAGATGCTGGCGCTGGCGCCGGCCTGGCGCAGGGGAAACTAGTCATGGCACGCATCGACCTCGACCTGGCGCACGCCTACCGTCCGAGCCCCACGCAGGACAGCGACTATGCGCTGCTGCCGCTCAAGATGAGCTTTCGCGACGGCGGCGCCTACGCCTTGCTCGGCCCCTCGGGTTGCGGCAAGACCACCATGCTCAACATCATCTCGGGCCTGCTGGCGCCGTCGCAGGGCACGGTGCAGTTCGACGGGCGCGACATGACCCGTGCCACGCCGCAGGAGCGCAACATCGCGCAGGTGTTCCAGTTCCCGGTGATCTACGACACGATGACCGTGGCCGAGAACCTGGCGTTTCCGCTGCGCAACCGCAAGGTGCCCGAAGACCAGATCCGGAAGCGCGTCGGCGAGATCGCCGAGATGCTCGACATGAGCGGCCAGCTCAACCAGCGCGCGGCGGGTCTCGCGGCCGATGCCAAGCAGAAGATCTCGCTCGGGCGCGGCCTGGTGCGCAGCGACGTATCGGCGGTGCTGTTCGACGAGCCGCTCACGGTGATCGACCCGCACCTCAAGTGGCAGCTGCGGCGCAAGCTCAAGCAGATCCATCGCGAGCTCAAGCTCACGCTGATCTACGTGACGCACGACCAGGTCGAGGCGCTCACCTTCGCCGAGGAGGTGGTGGTCATGACGCGCGGCAAGGCCGTGCAGGTGGGCAGCGCCGAGGCACTGTTCGAACGGCCGGCGCACACCTTCGTGGGCCACTTCATCGGATCGCCGGGCATGAACTTCCTGGCGGCGCGCTGCGAGGACGGCACGCTCGAAGTGGGCCGCACCCGGCTTACGCCGGCGCGCGCGCTGCCGCAGGGCATGCTCAAGATCGGCATCCGGCCCGAATACCTTCGCCTCGCGAGTGCGGGCGCGCCGGGTGCGGTGCCGGCGGTGGTGACGCAGGCGCAGGACGTCGGCACGCACACCATGCTGAGCGCGGAGGTCGACGGCAGCCTGGTCAGGGTGCGGCTGCATGCCGACGAGGTGCCGCCCGCGGTCGGCGAGACAGTGTGGCTGCGGGTGCTCGATGCGCACACCTGTTTCTACAAGGACGAGGAGCTGGTGGTGGCCGGCGCAGGGGTCACGGCATGAACGCCACCAACAAGCCCGTGAACCAGAAGGCCTGGTGGCTCGTGCTCCCGGTGCTGCTGTGTGTGGCCTTCTCCGCCATCGTGCCGCTGATGACGGTGGTCAACTACTCGGTGCAGGACATCATCTCGCCCGACCGGCGCGTGTTCGTCGGCACCGAGTGGTTCGCCTCGGTGATGCGCGACGACGAGCTGCACCAGGCGCTCTGGCGCCAGCTGGGCTTCTCGCTGTCGGTGCTGCTGGTCGAGATTCCGCTGGGCATCTGCCTGGCGCTGTCGATGCCGGCCAAGGGCTGGAAGTCGTCGGCGGTGCTGGTGGTGGTGGCGCTGTCGCTATTGATCCCTTGGAACGTGGTCGGCACGATCTGGCAGATCTACGGCCGCGCCGACATCGGCCTGCTGGGCCACGCGTTGCAGAAGCTGGGCGTGGACTACAACTACACCGGCAGTGCGACCGACGCCTGGCTCACGGTGCTGGTGATGGACGTGTGGCACTGGACGCCGCTGGTGGCGCTGCTGTGCTTTGCGGGCCTGCGCTCGATCCCCGATGCCTACTACCAGGCGGCGCGCATCGACGGCGCGAGCAAGTTCGCGGTGTTCCGCTACATCCAGCTGCCGAAGATGCGCGGGGTGCTGATGATCGCGGTGCTGCTTCGCTTCATGGACAGCTTCATGATCTACACGGAGCCCTTCGTGCTGACAGGCGGCGGACCGGGCAATGCGACGACCTTCCTGAGCCAGTACCTCACGCAGAAGGCGGTGGGGCAGTTCGACCTCGGGCCGGCGGCGGCGTTCTCGCTGATCTACTTTCTGATCATCCTGCTGTTCTGCTTCGTGCTCTACAACTGGATGCAGCGCGTGGGTACGCAGACGGTGGAGGTGGAGAAATGAACGAGCGTCGGTTCCGCAAGCGCAGCATCTTCCTGGTGCTGTACATCCTGTTCGCGCTGCTGCCCATCTACTGGATGGTCAACATGAGCTTCAAGACGAACGAGGAGATCGTCTCGAGCTTCTCGTTCTTTCCGCAGGAGCTCACCTGGGCCAACTACGCGCGCATCTTCACCGACGAGTCGTGGTACTCGGGCTACATCAACAGCCTGATCTACGTGGCGATCAACACCGTCATCTCGCTCACGGTGGCGCTGCCGGCGGCCTATGCGTTCTCGCGCTATTCGTTCCTCGGCGACAAGCACGTGTTCTTCTGGCTGCTGACCAACCGCATGACGCCGCCCGCGGTGTTCCTCCTGCCGTTCTTCCAGCTCTACAGCACCGTCGGCCTCATGGACACGCACCTCGGCGTGGCGCTCGCGCACCTGCTGTTCAACGTGCCGCTCGCCGTGTGGATCCTCGAAGGCTTCATGAGCGGCATTCCGCGCGAGATCGACGAGACCGCCTACATCGACGGCTACTCGTTCCCGCGCTTCTTCATCAAGATCTTCTTGCCGCTCATCAAGGCCGGCGTCGGCGTGGCGGCGTTCTTCTGCTTCATGTTCAGCTGGGTCGAGCTGCTGCTCGCGCGCACGCTCACGAGCGTGGATGCCAAGCCGATCGTCGCGACGATGACGCGCACGGTGAGCGCCTCGGGCATGGACTGGGCCACGCTGGCGGCGGCTGGCGTTCTGACGATCGTGCCGGGCGCCATCGTGATCTGGTTCGTGCGCCACTACATCGCAAAAGGCTTTGCGATGGGCAGGGTCTGAGAGGAGGGCGACAACATGTTTGACTGGATGGTCTGGACCACCCCGGTGGCCGTTTTCTTCACCTGCATCGTGCTGATGCTGATCGGCATGACCGTGTGGGAGCTCAAGTCGCCCACCACCATGCGCCGTGGCTGGCTGCCGATTGCCACCACGCGCGGCGACCGCCTCTTCATCGGCCTGCTTTCGGCCGCCTACCTCAACCTGATCTTCATCGGCCTCGCGGGCAAGTTCCAGGAATGGCTGAGCCTCGAGGCCGAGCCGTCGATCTGGATCAGCTTCGTGCTGTCGATGTTTCTCCTCGCGCTGGTGATGCGCAAGGGCTAGTTTCTTCAAGGAAAGACGCGACCGGCTCTCCGCCTCCCCGGAGCCGCGATCGAAACACCCGGGGAAGCCTTCAACCGAGGAGACACATTCATGAAGATGCGCTATACGGCATTGGCAATGGCAGCGGCGCTATGCGCCGCGCACGGTGCAGGGGCCGCAGAGCCCGAGGCGAAGAAGTGGATCGACAGCGAGTTCCAGCCTTCCACGCTCAGCAAGGAGCAGCAGACCGCCGAGATGAAGTGGTTCATCGATGCGGCCAAGAAGCTGCAGGCGAAGGGCGTGAAGGAGATCTCGGTCGTGTCGGAGACCATCACCACGCACGAATACGAATCGAAGACGCTCGCCAAGGCCTTCGAGGAGATCACTGGCATCAAGGTGAAGCACGACTTGATCCAGGAAGGCGACGTGGTCGAGAAGCTGCAGACCTCGATGCAGTCTGGCAGGTCGATCTACGACGGCTGGATCTCCGACTCCGACCTGATCGGCACGCACTACCGCTACGGCAAGATGATGAACCTGACCGACTACATGGCCGGCGCGGGCAAGGAGTTCACCAATCCGGGCCTGGACATCAAGGACTTCATCGGCACCAAGTTCACCACCGCGCCCGACGGCAAGCTCTACCAGCTGCCCGACCAGCAGTTCGCCAACCTCTACTGGTTCCGCGCCGACCTGTTCGACCGCAAGGACCTTAAGACCAAGTTCAAGGCCAAGTATGGCTACGACCTGGGCGTGCCGCTCAACTGGAGCGCCTACGAGGACATCGCCGAGTTCTTCAGCGTCGACGTGAAGACCATCGACGGCAAGCCGATCTACGGCCACATGGACTACGGCAAGAAGGACCCGTCGCTCGGCTGGCGCTTCACCGACGCCTGGCTCTCGATGGCCGGCACCGCCGACGTCGGCAACCCCAACGGCATGCCGATCGACGAGTGGGGCATCCGCGTGGCCGACGACAAGTGCACGCCGGTGGGTGCGGCCGTGTCGCGCGGCGGCGCCACCAATTCGCCGGCCGCCGTGTACGCGCTCACCAAGTACATCGACTGGATGAAGAAGTACGCACCCAAGGAAGCCATGGGCATGACCTTCGGCGAGTCGGGCCCGGTGCCGGCGCAGGGCCAGATCGCGCAGCAGATCTTCTGGTACACGGCCTTCACCGCCGACATGACCAAGAAGGGCCTGCCCGTGGTCAACGAGGACGGCACGCCCAAGTGGCGCATGGCGCCCGGCCCGAACGGCCCGTACTGGAAGCAGGGCATGCAGAACGGCTACCAGGACGTGGGTTCGTGGTCGTTCTTCAACGGCCATGACGCCAACAAGACCGCCGCGGCCTGGCTCTATGCGCAGTTCGTCACGTCCAAGAGCGTCTCGCTCAAGAAGACCATCGTGGGCCTGACCCCGATCCGCGAATCGGACATCCAGTCGAAGGCCATGACCGACATGGCGCCCAAGCTCGGCGGCCTGGTCGAGTTCTACCGCAGCCCGGCGCGCGTGGCCTGGACGCCCACCGGCACCAACGTGCCCGACTATCCGAAGCTGGCGCAGCTCTGGTGGAAGAACGTGGCCGAGGCCGTCACGGGCGAGAAGACCCCGCAGAAGGCGATGGACAACCTGGCCGACGAGATGGACAACGTGATGGCCCGCCTGCAGCGTGCCGGCATGGCGCATTGCGCACCCAAGCTCAACGCCAAGGGCGATCCGAACAAGTGGCTCAGCGACAAGAATGCGCCCTGGAAGAAGCTGGCCAACGAGAAGCCCAAGGGCGAAACGATCGAATACAGCAAGCTGCTGACCGCCTGGAAGGAAGGCAAGGCCCGCTAGAAACAGGACGCCCCCCGAAGCGCCTGCGGCGCCTCCCCCCCACTGGGGGGGCGCACCCGGTGGCCCGGCGAAGCCGGTTCCACGGGTGCTTCGCGTCGGGCCGCGCCGAAGGGCGCGGCCTTTTTTTTGCTTGGCGTAGCCTATCGCGTGGGGCATACGCGACGCCATGACCATTGGCAGATGCGTCGACTGCACTCTTTCGCTTACATTCGACGGCCCTCGTTTCGCCCAGCAAGTGACTTCAAGCCTCCCCATCCCCGCCGCGCGCCCGAAGCGCGTCCTGGTCGTCCAGTATTCGCAGACGGGTCAACTCGCGGCCGTTGCCGGGCAGATCGTGGCGCCGCTCGTGGCCGATCCCGGGATCTCGGTGCATGTCGAAGTGCTGCGGCCCGTGGCGGAATTTCCGTTCCCTTGGCCGTTCCTGCGCTTCTTCGATGCCTTTCCCGAATCGGCCCACCTGAAGCCGCAGCCGCTGGCGCCGCTGTCGCTCACGGGCGAGGAAGATTTCGACCTCGTCATCCTGCCGTACCAGGTGTGGTTCCTGGCGCCGTCGCAGCCCGTCGTCGCCTTTCTCCAGCACCCCGTCGCGGCCCGGCTGCTGAGCGGCAAGCCGGTGGTCACGGTGATCGCTTGCCGCAACATGTGGCTCATGGCGCACGAAAAGCTCAAGGGCCTGCTCGGCGCCGTCGGCGCGCGGCTGATCGACAACGTGGTTCTTACCGACCCCGGCCCGACGCTCGCCACCTTCTTCACCACGCCGGCCTGGCTGATCTGGGGCCGCAAGCGCGGCTTCTGGGGCATGCCCGACGCCGGCCTCTGCGATGCGCAGGTCCGTGGCGCGGCCCGCTTCGGCCGTGCGCTGCGTGATGCGCTCCTGCATGACCTTGAACGCGGGGCCGAGCCGCTGCTCGCGGGCCTGGGCGCTGTCAAGGCCGATGCCCGGCTGCTCGCGAGCGAGAAGGCCGGCACGCGCAGCTTCTTTCTCTGGGGGCGGCTGATCATGGCAGCGGGCCGGCCGGGCGCCTGGCAGCGCAAGCCGCTGCTGCTGCTCTATGTGCTCTTCTTGCTGGCGCTGATCGTCACGGTGGTGCCGGTGAGCCTGGCGCTCCAGGCCCTGCTGCGGCCGCTGTTCGGGCGCTGGCTCACTAAAATGACGGCCCATTTCGAACACCCCTCGGGCTCGGGCATGGACCGTGTTCCGCTTTATGACGATTGAAGTCTTCCTGACCCGCACCGCCGCCTTCCTGCCTTTTTCCGCGGTCGGCAACGAAGACATCGAAGAGGTCCTCGGCCGCATCGGCGGCAAGGCATCGCGCGCACGGCGGCTCATTCTTCGCAGCAACGGCATCCAGGCGCGCCACTACGCGATCGACCGCGCCACCGGCCGGCTCGCCATGAGCAATGCGCAGCTCACGGCGGCCGCGATCCGGGCGCTCGGCGACGACATCGGTCCCGTGGACTGCCTTGCCACCGGCACCTCGCTGCCCGACCAGCTGATGCCCAACCATGCGGTGATGGTGCACGGCGAGCTCGGCTGGCCGCGGCTCGAGGTGGTGGCCTGCGCGGGCATCTGCCTGGCGGGTGCCGCGGCGTTCAAGCATGCCTGGCTCTCGGTGCGCGCGGGCGATGCACGGCGTGCCGTGGCCACCGGTTCGGAGCTGGCCTCTGCCGTGATGCGCGGCGACCGCTTCGAGGCCGAGCTCGCGCACAAGCTCGCGGCGCTCGAAGAGCGGCCCGAGATCGCGTTCGAGAAAGACTTCCTGCGCTGGATGCTGTCCGACGGCGCGGGCGCGGTGCTGCTCGAACGCGAGCCGCGCGGGCCGCTGTCGCTGCGCGTGGACTGGATCGAGCTCTCTTCGGCCGCGCACGAACTGCCGGTCTGCATGTACGCGGGCGCCGAGAAGAACGCCGGCGGCGGGCTCGACGGATGGGCGCACACCGCGCCGGGCGACTGGGCGCAGGCATCCACCTTCGCGGTGAAGCAGGACGTGCGCCTGCTCAACGAGAACATCGTGCGCGCCACGCTCGGCGAGCCGCTCGCGGGCCTCATCGACAAGCACGGCCTGAAGGCGGGCGAGATCGACTGGTTCCTGCCGCATCTCTCGTCGAGCTACTTCTTCGAGCCGGTGGCGCAGTGCCTCGAGAGCCTGGGCTTCGCGATCCCGCGCGAGCGCTGGTTCACCAACCTGGCGACCAAGGGCAACACCGGATCGGCATCGCCATACATCATGCTCGACGAGCTGTTCCGATCGGGCCGCATCCGGCCGGGGCAGAAGCTCCTGATGTTCGTGCCCGAGAGCGGCCGCTTCTCGAGCGGCTTCATCCACCTGACCGCCGTCTGACCGGAATCGCCATGGACCTCGACGCTGTTCCGCAAGAGGGCAATGCCACGCTCGACGGGCATTCCAAGCTCATGTACGCGCGTGATGCGCAGGGCCGCGTGGTCACCACGCGCTCACGCGGGTGGGAGGCGGAGGAGATCGTCACGAGCCATGCGGTCGACGTGCTGGTGGAGCAGGCCGAGGCCGCCAGGGTGCGCGTAGCGGCCGGGGTCGCGTCGCCGCTCGAATACTGGATGTACGCGCGCCGCATGGACGTGGCGCTGCTCTCGCAGACCAGCGGCTTCTGGCAGTGGCGTGTGCGTCGCCACCTGCAGCCGCGGCACTTCGCGGCGCTTTCCGGGCGGCAGCTGGCGCGCTACGCCGAGGCGCTGGGACTTTCCATCGCCACCTTGCGGAGCCTGCCGTGACGACGACGAACTTCGCGCACCAGCAAGCGGCGCACTGCGAAAGCGGCGTCATCTCGAGCCTGATGCGTCACCACGGCGCGCCGATGACCGAGGCGATGGCGTTCGGCCTCTCGTCGGCGCTGTCGTTCGCGTACCTGCCGTTCATCAAGCTGTCGGGCCTGCCGCTGATCTCGTACCGCATGCCGCCCAAGGCCATCATCAAGGGCCTGCTGGCGCCGATGGCCGCACGCTTTCGCTTCGAGACCTTCCGCAGCGCCGAGGCCGGCGAGCAGCGGCTCGACGCGCTGCTGGCCGGGGGCCAACTGGTGGGCCTGCAGACCTCGGTCTACTGGCTGCCGTACTTTCCGCCCAACATGCGCTTCCACTTCAATGCGCACAACCTGCTGGTCTACGGCAAGGACGGCGACGACTACCTCATCAGCGACCCGGTGTTCGAAGAACCCGTGCGCTGCGCCAGCGCCGACCTTGCGCGTGCCCGCTTTGCGAAGGGCGTGCTCGCGCCCAAGGGGCTCATGTACTACCCGCAGGCGATCGAGCGCAAGGCGCCCGATGCGGCCTCGGTGACGAAGGCGATCCGAAAGACGGTGCGCACCATGCTCGCACCGATTCCGATCGTGGGCGTGCGCGGCATGCGCATGCTGGCCGCGCGCCTGCAGAAGCTCGCCGCGACCGATCCGCGCAGCGTCGACTTCATCGGCCACGTGGTGCGCATGCAGGAAGAGATCGGCACGGGCGGTGCGGGCTTCCGGTTCATCTACGCGGCCTTTTTGCAGGAGGCTGCCGAACTGCTCGGCAAGCCGCAGCTCACGCAGATGTCGGAGCGGCTGATCGCGATCGGCGACAACTGGCGCGCGTTTGCTCTCAAGGCGGCGCGCATGGTGAAGGGGCGCGAGGCGGTCGATCCGGGACGGCTCGCTTCGATGTTGCGTGCGCTGTCGCAGGAGGAAGAAGCGTTCTTTCGCGACCTCAAGGCGGCTGTGGCCTGAGATGGGGTTTCTTCCTTCCTTTCGACGCGGGCCTTGTCTTGGGCGCTGCCGTCCAGGGCGCGTGCCCAGGGCACCGGGACACGCTCGTTGTGCATCGCCGATCAACGACCGCTCTGCGCAACGATCACGTCGATGGGGTGCCTTGCGCAGCGAAATACAGGAGGAGGCCGCAGGCCGGGGGACATTCGCGGAGCAAGGTACCCCGTCGGCGGGATCGCCCCCCGAACAACAGCGTCAAAAACGACCCCCGACATGCTCGAACTGAAGCACCTCGGCCACCGCTATCCGCACAGCGATGCGGCGGCGCTGGCGGACGTCTCGCTCACGGTGCCGCGGGGCTCGGTCATGGGCCTGCTCGGCCCCAACGGCGCCGGCAAGACCACGCTGATCTCGCACCTCTCGGGCGCGCTCGAGGTGCAGACCGGCGAGATCCACATCGACGGCCAGCCGCTGGCACAGGTTCGTGCGAACGCGCCCACGCGCATCGCGGTAACGCCGCAGGAGCATGCCTTCTATCCGATGCTCACCGTGGCCGAGAACCTGGCCTGTTTTGCCGCGGCCGGCGGGCTGTCGGGCGGCCGGCGCAAGACGCGCATCGGAGAGTGCATCGGCTTTGCGCAGCTCGAACAGTTTGCCGGCGTGCGCGCCGAGCGGCTGTCGGGCGGGCTCAAGCGCCGGCTCAATCTCGCGATCGCGCTCTTGCCCGAGCCCGAGCTGATGCTGTTCGACGAGCCCACCGTGGGCGTCGATCCGCAGTCGCGCGCCTTCATTCTCGATGCCATCAAGAGCCTGGCGCAGCAGGGCGCGGCCGTGATCTACGCCTCGCACTACATGGAAGAGATCGAGGCCATCGCCGACCGCGTCGCGATCCTCGACCACGGCCGCGTGCTGCGCGAAGGTTCGCTCGACGCACTGCTTTCCAAAAGCGCGATGCTGCTCACGCTCGCCGCCGACGGGCTCGATGCCGCGATGCTCTCGCGCTTCGGCACGGTGGAAGAGGGCGGCGTGCACTGGCGCGTGCACCTGAATGAAGGCGTTGGCCCAGCCCCGGTGCTCGCGGCGCTCGAGGCCGAAGGCATCGCGGTGCGCCATGCCGAGTTCGGCCGCCACGACCTCGAACAGCTCTTCATGGCGCTCACGCATCGCTCGTTGCGCGATTGAAGGATTCGATGCTGATCGCACTCATCAAAAAGGAACTGCTCGCACTCGTGCGCGACGTGCACGGGCTGGCGGCGCTGTTCCTGCTTCCGATGGTGTTCATCGTGCTGATGTCGCTCACGCTCAAAGACATCTACCGCCCGCCGCTGGCCGAGCTGAGCTACGCGGTCGACCTGCGCGACAGCGGCACGCCCGCGCAGTGGCTGCGGCAGATCTGGGCCCGCAGCCACGGCGAACCGCGTGCGCTCGACGCCGACTGGCAGGCGCAGCTGAAGAGCGGCGCGCTCAAGTACGTGATCGTGCTGGAGCCTGGCCTCTCGGACGAGCTCGAATCGGCCGCGCTGCCGCGCCGCGCGCACATCCGCCTGTTCGCGGAGCCGGGCATCGACGCCAACTTGTTCAATGCGCTGCGTGCCGAACTCGTGGGCGCCTCGGGCGAGCTCAAGGCGCGGCTCGCGCTCGCGGTGCCCGGCACCGCCAGCCCGCCGGCCGGCGCATCGATCCAGGCGCTGGTGCATGCCGAGCGCCATGCCACCAGCGGGCCGCGGCCCACGTCGGTGCAGCAGAACGTGCCGGCCTGGCTGGTGTTCGGCATGTTCTTCGTGGTGGCCTCGCTCTCGAGCCTGTTCGTGCAGGAGCGCAGTTCCGGCGCGCTCGGGCGGCTGCGCAGCCTCGGGGTTTCGCGCGCCATGCTGCTGGCGTCGAAGGCGCTGCCCTACCTCGGCGTGAATGCGCTGCAGGCGCTCTTGATGCTCGCAGCCGGCATCTGGCTGATGCCGCTGATCGGCGGCGATGCGCTGTCGCTCGCGGGCATCCACTGGGGCGCGCTGGCGGTGGCGCTCGCGGCGGTGAGCCTGGCCGCGGTCAGCCTGTCGCTCGGGATCGCCTGCGCGGTGCGCAGCCATGCGCAGGCCGCGACCGTCGGGCCGATGGTCAATGTGCTGATGGCGGCCGCGGGCGGCATCATGGTGCCGAAGTTCGTAATGCCCGGCTTCATGCAGCGGCTGGTCGAGGTGTCGCCGATGAACTGGGGCCTCGAGGCGCTGCTCACCGTGCTGCTGCGCGGCGGCGGGGTGGCTGACACGCTGCCGCAGGTCGGCCGGCTGGTGCTTTTCGCGGCCGCCATGTTCGTGCTCGCCGTCTTCCTCTTTCGCAGACCCGCAACGTGACCGACACCATCTCCCCCGAATTCATCGCAACCCTCAAGGCCATGGTGCTCGAGGCCGTCGAGAAGGAAGCGCCGCCGGGCGGGCTCGGCAACGACGAACCGCTGTTCGGCCCCGACGCGCGCCTCGACCTCGACTCGCTCGACGCGCTGCAGGTCTCGATGACGGTGCAGCAGCGCTTTGGCCTGCGCATGCCCGACAGCAAGGAAACGCGCCGCGCGCTGGCGTCGATCGCGCACCTTGCCGACCACCTCGTGCGGGCCGGCAAGGCATGAGCGTCGGTGCGGGCGCAGGCGTGTACCTCGCGGGCACGGGGCTCGCATGCGCGCTCGGGCCCGACTTGCGGTCGGCCGTCGCAGCGATCGGACGCGGTGCCGCCATGGCGCCCGAACCGGTCGCGGTGTCACCGGGCGTGCAATGGCCGGTCTACCGCCTGCCGCGCGGCGAGGGCGACTGGCAGCAGCGTCTGGTGCACACGGTGCGCAGCGTGGCGGCCGAAGCGGGCCTGGGTGCCGCGCGCGGCGGTCCGCTCTTCGTCGCCTCGTCGTCGCTCGACATCGGCGCGATGGAGCAGGCGCCGCAGGACCTGCGCCTGGGCGGCGACCTGCAGGACTTCGCGGGCATCGTCGCCGGCGCGCTCGATTGGCAGGGGCCGGTCTTCACCGTGTCCACCGCCTGCACCTCGTCCTTCAATGCCGTGCTCGCGGCATGCGACCTGGTCCGCAGCGGCGAGGCGCACGAGGCGCTAGTCGTCGGCGCCGAGCTCGGCAACCGCTTCACGCTGGCGGGCTTTGGCGCGATGCAGCTGCTGTCGCCCGACGGTGCGGCGCGGCCTTTCGGCGCCGGGCGCAACGGGCTGGTGCTCGGCGAGGCGGTGGCCGCGCTGCGCCTCACGGCGTCGCGCGCGGGCCGTTGGCGCATCGCCGGCGGCGCCAACGTGGTGGACGGGCGCAATCCCTCGGGCACCGAAGCGGGCGCGGTGCTCGCCATGTGCGAGGGCGCGCTGGCGCAGGCCGGGCTTCGGCCAGCGGACATCGACCTGGTCAAGGTGCAGGCCGCGGGCAGCCCCGTCAACGACGCCATCGAGGCCGAGGCGCTGAAGCAGGTGTTCGGCGCGGCGCCGCTGCCGCCGCTGGTGTCGCTCAAGGCGTGGATCGGCCACACGCTCGGCGCCTCGGGCGCGGCCGAACTGGCGCTGCTGGCGGCCTGCATCGAAGCCGGCTGCTGGCCCGCGGCAGCCCACGCGATCGACGATCGGCTCGATGTCGCGCTGGCCGGGCAGGCACCAGCGCGGCTGCGCCACATGCTGCTCAATGTGGTCGGCTTCGGTGGCGGGCATGCCGCGCTGGTGCTGTCGGACGCTGCCGCATGAAGCCGGCCTGGCGCACCGTCGCGCACGTGGGTGCCGATGCGCCCCCCGAGGACTGGCGCGACCGGCTCGCCGAGCGGCTCGGTTACCGGCCGCGGCGCGTCGGCCTCTGGACCGAGCTGGCGATGTACGGTGCGCGCCGCTGCCTCGATGAAGCCGGCGAGGCCGTGCTGCCGGCCGGCACACGCCTGCGCGTGGCCAGCCTGCGCGGTGCCTGGAGCGCCACGCATGCGGGGCTGGCGCAGCACGATGCCGGCATGCTGATGCCTTTCACCTTCATGCAGGGGCAGCCGGCGCTGATGCTCGCGGAGGTCGGGCGTTGCCTCGGCTGGCAGGGCGATGCGAGCTTTGCGCTGTGCCGCGATCCGCAGCGCGCGCTGCAGCTTGCGCAGTGCGGCGCGGGAAGCGCCGGCTTGCTCGTCGGCGTGGTGGAGGAGGGGCGCAACGGCGAGGCCGCACGCTCCGAATGGTGGCGGCTGGTGCCGATCAGCTGAGCGCGGCGATCGAGCGCGTCAGGTTGGCACGCGCCTGCGCCTCGAGCAGCGCGTGCATGCGGGGCGTGGCGTAGATCGCTTCGCGGTCGAGGAAGCGCTGCAGGATCGCGCGGCGCCGCGGCAGCCGCATCGCGTCGGGCACGAACGCGTATTCGGCGTGTACCTGGCGCTCGTACTCGGCGAAGCGCACCGGATCGGCACCGAGGATCGACAGGTCGATGTCGATCAGCAATTCAGCGTCGCGGCCCTCGGGCACCGCGTCGTGGCAGGTGGCCATGACGAGCGCGTGCACACGCTCGGCGGCCGGCGCCGGAACGCCGGCGTCCCGCATCGCACGGCGTGCCCAGTCGGCGCTCCGGGCTTCGTTGTCGTGCGCATGCACGTCGTAGACCGCGTCGTGGAACCAGAGCGCCAGCGCGACTTCGCCCGGATGTTCGGCCAGCTGCTTCTCGCGGTCGAACCAGGCCAGGCATTCGCCCAAGTGCTGCAGGGTGTGGTAGTGGCGCTGTGGCTCGGCGTAGCAGCGCTGCAGTGCAAGGCACAGCGCGTCGTCGGTGGCGGCCGCACCCACGTCGTGCCACGCTGCGCGCCAGTTGTCGCAGAGCGCATCGGGCCCGAGCGGCGTCGCCGTCGACATGGTTCTATTGCGCCATCGCGGCCTTGATCTCCTGGCCGAGATCGAGCACCGACATCGCGTAGTAGCTGCTCCAGTTGTAGCGCGTGATCACGTAGAAGTTCTGCGTGCCGGCCACGTAGGTCGGTTCGGCATTGGCGCCGTTCTGCAGTTCGATCAGCGCGAGCAGCCCCTGGTGCCGGAGGCCCTCGCTCTCGGGCACGGCGCCGGCAGCCACGAAGCTGTCGGCGCTGAAGGTCGGCTTGATGTCGGGCGCCAGCAGCAGCGCCTTCTTGAGGCGCGCTTCGTCGAAGCGCACCGCATAGGTCGACGGCATGCCGGGTGTCCAGCCGAAGGCCTTGAAGTAGTTGGCCACCGAGCCGATCACGTCGACCGGGTTGTCGACCAGGTCGATGCGGCCGTCGGCGTCGAAGTCGACCGCGTACTTCGCGATGCTGCTCGGCATGAACTGCGGCATGCCCATGGCGCCCGCGTAGCTGCCGACGGGCAGCAGCGGATTGCGCGAGGTGCGGCCGTTGTCGCCGAGAAAGGCCTCGAGCTCGCCGCGGAAGAAGGCCTCGCGCTCGGCCGCGCGCGGATGGCCCTGCGGAAAATCGAAGGACAGCGTCGCGAGCGCATCGATCACGCGGAAGTTGCCCATGTTGCGGCCGTAGATCGTCTCGACGCCGACGATGCCCACGATGATCTCGGGCGGCACGCCGTACATCGCCTCGGCCCGCGCGAGCGTCTCGGCATTGGCCTGCCAGAAGCGCACGCCCGCGGCAATGCGGGTGGCATCGATGAAGCGGCTGCGATAGGCCTGCCAGTTCTTCACCGTGCCCGGCGGGCCCGGCAGCATCAGACGCGGCACGTTCGGCAAGAAGCGCGCGCTGCCGATGGTGGCGCGCACCCAGTCGCGGTCGAGGCCGCGGCGCTCGGCCACCTGGTCGGCAAACTGCATCGCGTCGTCGCGCGTGGCATAGGGCGTGCTGCCGGTCACGGTCTTGACGGCACGTTGGGACGAGGCCTTTTGGGCCGCTGCGCCCAGGGGCCAGACGCAGCAGGCGGCAAACAGGGCGAGGGTGGCGGCGCGCGACGGCGCAGAAAGAACAGATCGCATGGAAGCGATTGTGCCGTCCGCGCGGGCGCGGCTGCCGCGGGCGCTTCAGCGGCGGTTCTGGGCTGACGGCCAGTCGAGGCGGCGGAACTCGGCGCGCAGCGCCGCGAGCGAGGCGGCCGGCGTGGCCGATGCCTTGGCATAGCGCTGCGCCTCGAGCTTCAGCAGCCAGTCGCGCACGGCTGTTGCGGCCGGGCCGAAGCGCGCCTCCGCCTGCTGCGCGATCTGCCGGGGCGGTGCGGTCTCAAGCACCTTCAGGCCCGCCTTGGCGAGCCGCGCGCGCGCCTGCCCGAGCAGCCGCAGCCACGGGTCGTGCCGGCTGCGCTCCCACAGCGTCCATGCCGCGCCGGCCAGGCTCGCGCCCACCAGCAGGCAGAGCAGCACGTAGGCCAGGTCCGCGAGGCTCGGCGCGTCGAAACCGAGGTTCTTCAGCAGGTTGAGCTGCCGGCTCTGGCTGTAGTTGAGTACCCACTGGTTCCAGCCGTTGTTGACCGCCTCCCAGGCGGCGCGCACGGTCTGGGCGAGCGTCGGGCTCATCGCGCCGATCGCGCCCTCGAACAGGCCCGGCTGCGGCACGAGCCGCTGCAGTTGGCCGACCCGGCCCGGCGCCACCGACGCCGTGGGGTCGACGCGCACCCAGCCCGTGCCCTCCTGCCAGACCTCGGCCCAGGCATGCGCATCGCTCTGGCGCACCATCCAGTAGCCGTCGATGCGGTTGAAGTCGCCGCCCTGGTAGCCGGTCACGATGCGTGCGGGAATGCCGAGGCCGCGCATCAGCACCACGAATGCCGAGGCGATGTGCTCGCAGAAGCCCTGCTTGCGGTCGAACCAGAACTCGTCGGCCGTCTCGCTGCCGTAGACGCCGGGCTCCAGGGTGTAGGTGTAGCCGCCCGTGCGCAGCCGCTGCAGCGCGGCGCGCACGAATGCCGGCGTGTCGGCGGCGGCCAGGGCCGGGTCGGCGCGCATCTGGGCGGCCAGTTCGGCGGTGCGCGGATTGGTTCCGGGCGGCAGCGCCAGATAGGCCTGCAGCAGGCCGCTTTGCCGCGTCGGGCCGCTTTCGAACTGGGTGTGGCTTTCGGCGCGGTAGCGCACCAGGTCGGAAACCGGGCGATTCGCGAGCCATTGCAGGTCGCTCGTGCCGGTCACGCCGAAGCCGGGCAGTTCCGGCGCGGTGGCTGCCGCATCCAGCGTGAGCAGCCACGGCCGGTGGTTGGGCTCGAGCGTGACTTCGTAGCGCACCGGCGCTCCGCGGGTGCGCAGGTTCGAAGGCGACGGCGCGCCGCGCAGCCAGGCCGGCAGCGAGGTCCATTCGCGGCCGTCGAAGCGCGCCAGCACCGGGCCGCGGAAATAGAGCTGGCTCTGCGGCGGGATGCGGCCATCGTCGAAGCGAATGCGCGCCGCGATGCCGTCGTCGAGCGCGAGCTGCGCGATGGTGCCCACACGCATGGTGTTCGACAGGCCGGTGCGGCCGACCATGGCATCGCCCGGCGTGCCCCAGAGCGGCGCGAAGCGCGGGAACAGCATGAACAGCGCGAGCATGATCGGCGCGCCGGCCAGCGCCATCCAGCCCGCGGTGCGCGCCGCCTGCATCAACGGCGGACGACCCACGGGCATGTGCGCGTTGACCAGCGCCGTCAGCAGGCCGAGCAGCGCGAGCAGCATCAGGAACGCGGTCACGAGCGACTGCGAATAGAAGAAGTTCGTGAGCATCGCGAAGAAGCCCAGGAAGAACAGCACGAAGGCGTCGCGGCGCGCGCGCAGCTCCAGCGTCTTGAGCGCGAGCAGCACCACGACCAGCGTGACGCCGGCATCGCGCCCGAGCAGCGTGCGGTGGGTCGCGAAGGTGGCCGCGAGCGTGAGCACCAGCAGGCCCACGCGCCACCATCTGCCGGGCAACGGCCTGGCCTCGACCGCGAGCATGCCGCGCCACACCAGCACCATCGCGGTGATGGCGCTGCACCACCACGGCAGATTGGAGGCCTGCGGCAGGACGATCAGCGCGATCACCGCAAGCAGGAACAGCGTGTCGCGGGCATCCCGCGGCAGGGCTGCCAGTTCGCGTGCGAGTTTCTTCAACATAGCGCCAGTGCCTCCAGGCAGGCACGGCGGTGGGCTTCGCCCTGCGAGGGCTGCACCACGCGGCCCGCCACGCGCACGCCATAGTCCACGCCCAGCCGCTCGGCCATCAGCACCCAGGCGCACAGCCGCGAGAGTCGGGCCTCGGTGTCGGCCAGACCAGCAGCCTGCGCGTCGAGCCACAGTTCTTCGCGTTGCGTCTGCTGCAGGTCGCGGCTCACGAGCTCTTCGGAGCCGGTGGCCTGTGCGCGGGCAGCCCTTTTCCAGACCACCAGCTTGAGCGGATCGCCGCGCCGGTAGGCCCGCAGGCCGTCGTACTCGCCGGCTGCCTGCGCGCGCAGCGCCGACGACACCGCGGCCGCGCCGGTGAGCGGCTCGGCGGGCGGCAGCGGCGGCGGATGCGCCTCGGGCGCCGGATAGACCAGCATCTGCGCCGCCGGCCGCCACACCGTCCAGACGCGGAAGGTGCCGAGCGGAAAGCGCGTTTCGGCCGTGAGCGGCGGCACCGGATGCAGGCCGCGCCGCTCGGGCAGGAACGCGATCTCGACCGTGGCGCTGCCTTCGGCCGGCACGTCGGTCCAGGCCCAGTGGCCGCTGCCGCGCACCGCCATGCCGATGCCGTAGCGCACGCTGCGCCGCGTGTTGTGCAGCACCACGCGGAAGACGGCGGCCGCGCCCGCATAGTGCGGCTCCGGCGGCGCCAGGTGCAGCGCCAGCCCGCGCAGCGTGGCGTGGCAGACATGCATGCCCACGGCCACGCTGCCCGCAAGCAGGAAGGTCAGCAGGTAGCCGAGGTTGAGCTGGTAGTTGATCGAGGCCACGAGCAGCACCAGCAGCGTGACGGCCAGCGTCCAGCCGGCGCGCGTGGGCACGATGTAGACGTTGCGCTGTGTGAGTTCGAGCGTGTCCGAGGGCGGCCGGCGCGACAGGAACCAGCCGTCGATGCGCGAACGGAGCGACGCGATCATGAGGGCGCCAGCCTAGGGCAGCGGCACGTCGGCGATCATCGCGCGCACCTGCTCGACCGCGCCGCGGCCCGCGTCGCCGACGGGCGTGAGGCGGTGCGCAATGGTCTGCGGCAGCACCGACTGCACATCGTCGGGCGCTACGTAGTCGCGGTTGGCCAGAAGCGCCTGCGCCTTGGCGGCGCGCAGCACCGCGATGCCGGCGCGCGGCGACAGGCCCTGCAGGAACCAGCGGCCCGACCGCGTGGCGGCGATCAGGTCCTGCACGTAGTTCAGCAGCGGCTCGGCCGCATGCACCTGCTGCACGCGCTGCTGCAGGGCCGTGAGTTCGCCGGCCGTGAGCAGCGCCGGCAGCGTGGCGAGCATCTCGCGACGGTCGGCGCCCGCGAGCAGTTCGCGCTCCGCGGCGCGGTCGGGATAGCCGAGCGAAATGCGCATCAGGAAGCGGTCGAGCTGCGATTCGGGCAGGGCAAAGGTGCCGAGCTGGTCCTGCGGGTTCTGCGTGGCGATCACGAAGAACGGCGTGGGCAGCGGTCGGGTCTCGCCCTCGATCGTGACCTGCTTCTCTTCCATGGCCTCGAGCAGCGCGCTCTGGGTCTTGGGACTGGCGCGGTTGATCTCGTCGGCCAGCAGCACCTGCGCGAAGATCGGGCCCGGATGGAACACGAACGATTGCTGGCCGCGGTCGTAGATCGCGACGCCCGACAGGTCGCCCGGCATCAGGTCGGCGGTGAACTGCACGCGCGAGAACTGTAGCCCGAAGGTGTGCGACAGCGCATGGGCGAGGGTGGTCTTTCCGACCCCGGGCACGTCCTCGATCAGCAGGTGGCCGCCCGCCAGCAGGCACGCCACGCAGTCGCGCACCTGGGTCTCCTTGCCGACAATCACCGTGTTAAGCTGATTTAGCAAAGTGGAAAGTTTGGCGGCAACGTCCATATTTGTATCCATATGCAAACGATACCCGAAGACCGCGCGGCCCCATGCCGTGTGAGGTCTAGACAAGTCCAGCAACAAAAGAGTCACATGGGCACGACCGGCTACTTCACACATCGCGATTGCTGGAAGCACGACATGGGCCGGGGCCATCCCGAATGTCCCGAGCGTCTCGATGCCATCGAGGACCGGCTGCTCGCTACCGGCGTGGGCGATGCCCTCGAGCGCCGCGAGGTGCCGCTCGCCACGCTGTCGCAGATCACGCGGGCGCACAGCGAAGCGCACCTCGAATACCTTGAGTCGCTGCACCAGCGCCTCGTGGCCGACGAGCCAGCCGGCGGACCCAGCCACGCACAGCTCGACCCCGACACCATCCTGAACCGCTACACGCTGCTGGCTGCGCGCCGCGCCGCGGGCGCTGCCATTGCCGCCACCGACGCGGTGATCGCGGGCGAGATCGAGAACGCCTTCTGCTCGGTGCGCCCGCCGGGCCACCACGCCTGCCGCGAGCAGGCGATGGGCTTCTGCTTCCTGAACAACGTGGCCATCGCGGCGCGGCATGCGCTCGAGGTGCACGGGCTCGAGCGCGTGGCGATCGTCGACTTCGACGTGCACCACGGCAACGGCACCGAGAACATCCTTTCGGACGATGAGCGCGTGCTGATGGTGGGCTTCTTCCAGCATCCGTTCTACCCCTACAGCGGCACCAATCAACCGGCCGCGAACATGCTGAACCTGCCGGTTCCGGCCTACACCAAGGGCATGGACGTGCGCGAGCTGATCGAGGCGCTCTGGATGCCGCGGCTCGAGGAGTTCGCGCCGCAGATGGTGTTCGTGAGCGCGGGCTTCGACGCCCACCGCGAGGACGACCTGGGCCAGCTCGGGCTCACCGAGAGCGACTTCAGCTGGATCACGGGGCGCATCCAGGACGTGGCCCGGCGCCATGCGCAGGGCCGCGTCGTCTCGATGCTCGAAGGTGGCTACAACCTCGATGCGCTGGCGCGCAGCGTTGAAGCCCACATCCGAGTGCTTGCGGGTCTCTGAGCGCCCGCACGGCGTGGGCGCGAAGCCCTTTTGCCTCGGTCCATGAACTTCCACGACTTCACACAACGGCTGAACCTGGTCGACGCGCGCGGCATCGGCATCGAACTCGCGGCGCTCGTGGCCTGCGTGGCGCTCGCCTGGCTGGTGAGCCGCTGGTTCGGGCGCGACCAGCCCAAGGACTCGATCTGGTTCGGCGAGCGCATCTTCGACGGCGTGCTGTTCCCGCTGCTCGCGCTGGTGTTCGCCGAGCTCGCTCGGCGCACCGTGGCCGAGTACCAGACGGTCCTGATGCTGCGCATTGGCGTGTCGGTGTTCCTGTCGCTCGCGGTGATCCGCCTGTGCGCGCGCGTGATGCGGGCGGTGTTTCCCACCTCGCACCTGGTGCGGCTCGTCGAGCGCACGATCTCGTGGCTGGCGTGGATCGCCGCGATTCTCTGGATCGTCGGGCTGCTGCCGCCGCTTCTGGCCGAACTCGACGAGATCACGCTGGCCTTCGGCAAGACGCGCGTGAGCCTGCAGACCATCGTGCAGGGCGTGCTCTCGGCGGGGTTGGTGATGGTGATCGCGCTCTGGATCGCCGCCACCATCGAGAAGCGCATCCTGCGCGAGGCCGTGACCGACCTGTCGATGCGCAAGGTGGCCTCGAACGCGGTGCGCGCCTTCCTGCTGCTGGTGGGCCTGCTGTTCGCGCTATCGGCGGTGGGTGTCGACCTCACGGCGCTGTCAGTGCTCGGCGGCGCGTTCGGCGTGGGCCTGGGCTTCGGCCTGCAGAAGCTCGCGGCCAACTACGTGAGCGGCTTCGTGATCCTGCTCGAGCGTTCGATCCGCATCGGCGACAACGTCAAGGTCGACACCTTCGAGGGCCGCATCACCGACATCAAGACGCGCTACACGCTGATCCGGGCGGGCAACGGCCGCGAAGCCATCGTGCCGAACGAATCGCTCATCACGAGCCGGGTCGAGAACCTCTCGATGGCCGACCTCAAGTTCAACATCACCACGCGCATCGTGGTGGGCTACGAGAGCGACGTGGCGCAGGTGCAATCGATCTTGACCGGCGCGGCCAGGGCCCAGCCGCGCGTCATGACCGATCCCGAGCCGGTCAGCTACCTGGTCAGCTTCGCGCCCGACGGGCTCGAGTTCGTGCTGAACTTCTGGGTCACCGACCCCGACAAGGGCAAGGACAACGTGCGCTCGGAGATCAACATCGCGATCCTCGAAGGGCTGCGTGCCGCGGGCATCGACATTCCGTACCCGCAGCGCGTGCTGCGCGTGGAATCGATGCCGGCGGGCCTTTCGGCACCCGCCGACCCTGCCGTATAATCACCGAAAAGCACGACCGTTCTTTTTTGCTGCAGTGCAGTACTGATCGCGACGAATGCGGAGCCGGCCGGGGCCGGACTCTAGAATGACCGGTTGCTCTCGCAGCCCCCTTTTTGCAATCCCAATGGAGTCAAGTCAATGAAGGTTCTAGTGCCTGTCAAACGGGTCGTCGATTACAACGTCAAGGTGCGCGTGAAGAGCGACGGCACCGGTGTCGATATTGCCAATGTCAAGATGAGCATGAACCCCTTCGACGAGATCGCGGTCGAAGAGGCCGTGCGGCTCAAGGAGAAGGGCGTGGTCACCGAAGTGATCGCCGTCTCCTGCGGCGATGCCAAATGCCAGGAAACGCTGCGCACCGCGATGGCCATCGGCGCCGACCGCGGCATCCTGGTCGAGACCTCCGAAGAACTCCAGCCGCTGGCCGTGGCCAAGCTGCTCAAGGCGCTGATCGACAAGGAACAGCCGCAGCTCGTCATCCTCGGCAAGCAGGCCATCGACGACGACGCCAACCAGACCGGCCAGATGCTCGCCGCACTCGCCGACCTGCCGCAAGCCACCTTCGCCTCGAAGGTCGAAGTGGCCGACGGCAAGGCCACCGTGACGCGCGAGGTCGACGGCGGCCTGGAAACCATCCAGCTCAGCCTGCCGGCGGTCATCACCACCGACCTGCGCCTGAACGAGCCGCGCTACGTCACGCTGCCCAACATCATGAAGGCCAAGAAGAAGCAACTCGACACCTTCAAGTCCGAAGACCTGGGCGTCGACGTCAAGCCGCGCCTGAAGACCCTCAAGGTCAGCGAGCCACCCAAGCGCGGCGCCGGCATCAAGGTGCCCGACGTCGCCACGCTGGTGGACAAGCTCAAGAACGAAGCCAAAGTGATCTGAGGAGGAACAAAAAATGACCGCACTTGTTATTGCCGAACACGACCACGCGACCGTCAAGCCCGCGACCCTCAACACCGTGACCGCAGCACTCGCCTGCGGCGGCGACGTGCACGTGCTCGTCGCCGGTGCCAATGCCGCCGAGGCCGGCAAGGCCGCCGCCCAGATCGCCGGCGTGGCCAAGGTCATCGTGGCCGACAGCCCCTCGCTGGCCGAGAACCTGGCCGAGAACGTGGCCGCGCAGGTGCTCGCCATCGCGGGCAACTACAGCCACATCCTGTTCCCCTCGACCGCCAACGGCAAGAACGTCGCACCGCGCGTGGCCGCCAAGCTCGACGTGGCACAGATCTCCGACATCACCAAGGTCGAGAGCCCCGACACCTTCGAGCGCCCGATCTATGCCGGCAATGCCATCGCCACCGTGCAGAGCAGCGATGCCACCAAGGTGATCACCGTGCGTACGACCGGCTTCGATGCCGCCGCAGCAACCGGCGGCAGCGCGACGGTCGAAACCGCCGAAGGCGTGGCCGACAGCGGCAAGTCAAGCTTCGTGGGCCGCGAGGTCACCAAGAGCGACCGCCCCGAACTCACGGCCGCCAAGATCATCGTCTCGGGTGGCCGGGCACTGGGCAGCGCCGAGAAGTTCACCGAAGTCATGACGCCGCTGGCCGACAAGCTCAACGCGGGCCTGGGCGCGAGCCGCGCCGCGGTCGATGCGGGCTACGCACCGAACGACTGGCAGGTGGGCCAGACCGGCAAGATCGTCGCACCGCAGCTCTACATCGCCGCGGGCATCTCGGGCGCGATCCAGCACCTGGCCGGCATGAAGGACTCGAAGGTGATCGTCGCGATCAACAAGGACGAAGAGGCGCCGATCTTCTCGGTGGCCGACTACGGCCTCGTGGCCGACCTGTTCACGGCCGTGCCGGAACTGACCAAGGCGCTCTGATCGCCTTGCCGCACTGAGCCGAAGGGCATCGTTCGCGATGCCCTTTTCGTATCCGCCTTATCCGCCGTATCCGCCGCATCTGGAGACAAGACCATGAGCTACATCGCCCCCCTCAAGGACATGCTGTTCGACATCGAGCACCTTGCCGACATCGGCGAGATCGCCAGGCTGCCGGGCTTCGAGGATGCCGGCCTCGAAACCGCGCAGGCCGTGCTCGAGGAATGCGCGCGCTTCAACCAGGACGTGGTCGCGCCGCTGAACGTGGTGGGCGACCGCGAACCCTCGTCGTTCAAGGACGGTGACGTGACGACCACGAAGGGCTTCAAGGAAGCATTCGCGCAGTACGCCTCGGGTGGCTGGCAGGGGCTGCAGCATCCGGCCGACTTCGGCGGGCAGGGCCTGCCGAAGACCATCGGTGCAGCCTGCGGCGAGATGCTCAACTCGGCCAACATGAGCTTCGCGCTGTGCCCGCTGCTGAGCGACGGCGCCATCGAGGCGCTGCTGACCGCGGGCTCGGACGAACTCAAGGCGGTGTACCTCGAGAAGCTCGTGAGCGGCCAGTGGACCGGCACGATGAACCTGACCGAGCCGCAGGCCGGCAGCGACCTCGCGCTGGTGCGCAGCCGCGCCGAGCCGCAGCCCGATGGCAGCTACAAGGTCTTCGGCACCAAGATCTTCATCACCTACGGCGAGCACGACATGGCCGAGAACATCGTGCACCTCGTGCTCGCGCGCGTGACCGGCGCGCCCGAGGGCGTGAAGGGCATCAGCCTGTTCGTGGTGCCGAAGTTCCTGGTCGAAAAGGACGGCTCGCTCGGGGCGCGCAACGACGTGCACTGCGTGAGCATCGAGCACAAGATGGGCATCAAGGCCTCGCCAACGGCCGTGCTGCAGTACGGCGACGGAACGGCGGCGAGCATCGCGGACAGCGCCGGACCCGGCGCTGTGGGGTATCTCGTCGGCCAGGAGAACCGCGGCCTCGAGTACATGTTCATCATGATGAACTCGGCCCGCTATGCGGTCGGCATGCAGGGCATCGCCATCGCAGAGCGCGCCTACCAGCAGGCCGTGGCCTACGCGAAAGACCGCGTGCAGAGCCGCCCGGTCGATGGTTCGATGAACGCCAGCGCGCCGATCATCCACCACCCCGACGTGAAGCGCATGCTCATGACGATGCGCGCCTACACCGAAGGCTGCCGCGCGATGGCCGCGGTGGCTGCAGCTGCCTATGACGCCGCGCACCATCACCCCGATGCCGAGGCGCGCAAGCAGAACCAGGCCTTCTACGAATTCATGGTGCCGCTCGTGAAAGGCTACAGCACCGAGATGAGCCTCGAGGTCACTTCGCTCGGCGTGCAGGTGCATGGCGGCATGGGCTTCATCGAGGAGACCGGCGCCGCGCAGTACTACCGCGACGCGAAGATCCTCACGATCTACGAAGGCACCACCGCGATCCAGGCCAACGACCTCGTGGGCCGCAAGACCGTGCGCGACGGCGGCCAGACCGCCCGTGCCATCGCCGCGCAGATCGAGAAGACCGAGGCCGAGCTCGCCAAGCGCGAGAGCGCCGCGGCGGCGGCCGTGCACAAGCGCCTGAAGGCCGCGCGCGAAGCCTTCGTCGAGGTGGTCGACTTCGTCGCCGGCCACACCAAGGCATCGCCCAACGCGGTGTTCGCGGGCAGCGTGCCGTACCTGATGCTCGCGGGCAATCTCGTGGCCGGCTGGCAGCTCGCGCGCTCGCTGGTCATTGCCGAGGAGCAGGCCTCGCGCAACGTCGATGTCGACTTCATGCAGGCCAAGATCGTGACCGCGCGCTTCTATGCCGAGCACGTCCTCGCCAAGGCGCCCGGCCTGCGCGACAGCATCGTCGAGGGCGCCGAGAGCGTGACGGCGCTGGCGCTCGAAGCCTTCTGAATCCCGGCTCCGTGTCGCCTGGCTGACGGGCGACCGAGGCCTTCCTCTTATATAAAGCCGAACCCCATTCCGGAGAAGACATGTCGAAGCTGCCCCCCGTCCTTGCGAACCTTCCGCTGCCCATCATCGGCTCGCCGCTGTTCATCATCAGCAACCCCAAGCTCGTGATCGCGCAATGCAAGGCCGGCGTGGTCGGCGCGATGCCGGCGCTCAATGCGCGTCCCGCGGCGCAACTCGAAGACTGGCTGGCCGAGATCACCGAGGAACTCGCGGCCTACAACAAGGCCAACCCCGACAAGCCCGCCGCGCCGTTCGCCATCAACCAGATCGTGCACAAGAGCAATGACCGGCTCGAGCACGACATGGAGATGGTCGTGAAGTACAAGGTGCCGATCGTCATCACCTCGCTCGGCGCGCGCACCGACGTGAACGACGCGGTGCACAGCTATGGCGGCGTCACGCTGCACGACATCATCAACAACAAGTTCGCGCAGAAGGCGATCGAGAAGGGCGCCGACGGCATCATCGCCGTGGCGGCCGGCGCCGGCGGCCATGCGGGCGTGAAGAGCCCGTTCGCGCTGGTGCAGGAGATCCGCCAGTGGTTCGATGGCCCGATCGCACTGTCGGGCTCGATCGCCACCGGCGGCGCGGTGCTCGCGGCGCAGGCCATGGGCGCCGACTTCGCCTACATCGGCACCGCCTTCATCGCCACCGAGGAAGCGCGCGCGAGCGACGACTACAAGCAGGCCATCGTCGACGGCAACTCGGACGACATCGTCTATTCGAACCTCTTCACCGGCGTGCACGGCAACTACCTGGCGCCGAGCATCGTGAAGGCCGGCATGGACCCGACCAACCTGCCCGAAGGCGACGTGAAGACCATGAACTTCGGCGGCGGCGAGGGCAGCAAGGCCAAGGCCTGGAAAGATATCTGGGGCTCGGGCCAGGGCATCGGCGCCGTCACCGAGGTGTCGAGCGCCGCCGCCTACATCGAGAAGCTCAAGCGCGAATACCAAGAGGCAAGGCAGCGGCTCGCGCTTTGAGCCCAGGGCCCGCCGCGGCGCCCGCCGAGCGCGGGCGCATGCCGCTGCTCGACATCGCCAAGGGCATCGCCTGTGCGGTGATCGTCGGCCACCACCTGTCGCGCTACGGCGCGATGCCCGACGGCGCTCTTGCCGTTGCGCCGGCCTTCTTCGGCTGGCTGGCCGACGACGGACGGCTCGCGGTGCAGGTCTTCCTCGTGATCGCGGGCTTTCTCGCGGCGGCCAGCCTCGCGCCCGACGGCGTGCTGCGCGCCGACCGCTCGCCGGCCGCGCGGATATGGCAGCGCTACGGGCGCCTCGCCATGCCTTACCTGGCCGCGCTCACTGCCTGCGTGCTCGTGGCGGCGCTCGTGCGGCCCCTGCTCGGCGACGAGGACGTGCCGGCCGCGCCGAGCCTCGGCCAACTGCTCGCGCACGGGCTCCTGCTGCAGGACCTGCTCGACTACGAGTCGCTGTCGACCGGCGTCTGGTATGTGGCGATCGACTTCCAGCTGTTCGTGCTGGCGCTCGCGCTCATGGGCCTGCCCGCGGCATGGCGGCGGCGCGCACCCGCGGACGCGCCGGTGTCGGCGCGCGAGCGCTGGACGCCGGTCGCGTTGGTGCTCGCCGCCGCCGTGGCATCGCTGGCGCTCTTCAACTGCGACGCCGACCTCGACGACACGGCCTTCTATTTCTTCGGCGCGTACGGGCTCGGCATGCTGGTGTTCTGGATCGGCCGCGCCACGCGTGCGAGCACCTGGCAGGGCGCCGTGGCGCTGCTCATGCTGACCGGCGCCGCCGCGCTCGCGATCGACTGGCGCAGCCGCATCGCGCTGGCGCTCGCGAGCGCGATGCTGATCGCCATCGCGCAGCGCCGTGGCTGGCTCGCGCTTGCAGGGCGGCCTGGCTTCGCCATGCCATTGCAGCGCCTGGGCCGCATTTCGTACTCGCTGTTCCTGATCCACTTTCCGGTGCTGCTGGCAACCAATGCCCTGGTGGCGCGGATGGAGCCGCACGCGGGTTGGATCGATGCGCTCGGCCTCGCGGCGACCTTCGCGCTGTCGGTAGCCGCCGCGCATCTGCTGTACCGCTGGGTGGAGGCGCGCCCGGTCTCATGGCGGGCGGTGGCCGCATTGTTCACGGTGCTGCTCGTGAGCGGCGTGCTGGTGTCCGCCTGAGCGCGCTGCGCCCACCGGCTTGACGCAGCCGGCCGCTGCCGCGATACTTAACCTCATGGTTCACTCAGAAGATCAGGCGACGCTCGATGCAGTGTTCGCCGCACTGTCCGACCCGACACGGCGTGCCGTGCTCGAGACCCTGGGCGAGTGCAGCCTCAGCGTGACCCAACTCGCCGAGCCGCATGGCATGTCGCTGACCGGCTTCATGAAGCACCTTCGCGTGCTCGAGGAGGCCGGCCTCATCTCGCGCACGAAGGCGGGCCGGATCGTGCGCTGCGAACTGTCGCCGCAGCCCATGCAGGAGGCCGCCATGTGGTTGTCGCGCTACGAGAAATTCTGGACCGGGCGACTCGATGCACTGGCGCGCTTTCTCTACCAGCAAGAGGAGACCGAATGGAAAAACCTGCCACCCCCAACACCGCCTCCGGCACCGAGCGCCCCTCGCTCACGCTCCGCCGCCACTACCCTGTCGCCTGCGAAAAAGTCTGGCGCGCGTGGACCGAGCCGCAAGCGCTGAAGGCCTGGTTCGGGCCTGAAGAAATCGTCGAGGTCCCGGTGGCCGAGATCGACCTGCGTGTCGGCGGCGGGTTTCGCGTGCGCATGCATGCGGCCGATGGCGAGACACACGAGGTGAGCGGCACTTACCTGGAGATCGTGCCGAACCGCAAGCTGGTCTTCAGCTGGGCCTGGCGCAGCACGCCCGAGCGTGCGTCGCGCGTGACGGTGCGCATCGAGCCCGTTGGCGCGGGCTGCGAACTCGTGCTGCTGCACGAGCAGTTCTTCGACGAGGCCGCGCGCGACGGACACAGCCATGGCTGGAATGGCGCGCTCGTCAAGCTCGAGGGATGGCTGGGCCGCGAATGACTGCAGCCATCGTCCCGCCACGTGCCACGGCGCGCGAATGGACCGGCCTGGCCGTCATCGCGCTGCCGTGCATGCTCTATTCGATGGACCTCACGGTGCTGAACCTCGCGATCCCCGCGATCAGCGAGGAACTCAAGCCGACCGCGGCGCAATTGCTGTGGATCGTCGACATCTACGGCTTCTTCGTGGCGGGGCTGCTGGTCACCATGGGCACGCTGGGCGACCGCATCGGCCGCCGGCGGCTGCTCCTGATCGGCGCGGCGGCGTTCGGCATCGCGTCGGTGCTGGCGGCATTCTCCACCAGTGCCAACATGCTCATCGCAACCCGGGCGCTGCTCGGCGTGGCGGGCGCGACGCTCGCGCCGTCCACGCTCTCGCTGATCCGCAACATGTTCCTCGACCCGGCGCAGCGCACTGTGGCCATCGGCGTGTGGATATCGAGCTTCTCGGCCGGTGCCGTGCTCGGGCCGGTGCTGGGCGGCGTGCTGCTGCAGTTCTTCCCTTGGGGCTCGGTGTTCCTCATCGGCGTGCCCGTGATGGCTCTGCTGCTGGTACTCGGCCCGATCCTGCTGCCCGAGTACCGCGACCCCGATGCAGGGCGGCTCGATCTGGCCAGCGCGGCGCTGTCGCTCGGTGCGGTGCTGGCGGCCATCTACGGCATCAAGCAGACCGCGGAGCACGGGCCCGATGCGGTGTCGGTTTCGGCGATCGCGGTGGGCGCGCTGCTCGGCTGGGTCTTCGCGCGCAGGCAGAAGCGGCTCGAGAACCCGATGATCGACCTGCAGCTCTTTCGGCTGCCGGCCTTCGCGGTCTCGCTCGCGGCCTACATGCTGGCCTGCTTCGTGATGTTCGGGCTGTTCCTCTACAACGCCCAGTACCTGCAGTTGGTTCTGGGCCTGCCGCCGTTGCAGGCGGGCTTGTGGAGCGTGCCGGGCGCGGGCGCCTTCATCGTCGGTTCGATGGTGGTGCCGGCGCTCGTGCGGCGCATGCGCCCGGCCTATGTGATGGGTGGCGGACTGGCCGTGGCTGCGCTGGGTTTCGCGATGCTGGTGGTGCTGCCGATGCAGGGCGGGCTGGCCTGGCTGGTGGCAAGCGCCGTCGTTTCCTCGCTCGGCCTCGCGCCGGTGTTCACGTTGGCCACCGACCTGGTCGTGGGCAGCGCGCCGCCCGAGCGCGCGGGCGTGGCCTCGGCCATTTCGGAGACCAGTTCCGAATTCGGCGGGGCGCTGGGCATTGCCATCCTGGGCAGCATCGGCGCGGCCATCTACCGCGGCACCATGGCCGATGCAGTGCCTGCGGGCCTGGCGGGCGCAGCCGAGGTCGAGGCCGCGCGCAGCACCCTTGGCGGCACGGTGGCGCTCGCGGCCCAGCTCACGGGCAGTGCGGGCGCCGAGCTGCTCGACGCGGGCCGCGCTGCGCTGGTGCACGGGCTGCGGCTCACGGCCGGCATCTGCGCCGCCGTGCTGCTGGTGGTGTCAGGGCTGGTGGCATTCAGGCTGCGCGGCGCGGGGCCGGCGAGCGAGGCTGCAGCGTCCGAGCCCCCGGGCGCCGCCGCATTGCCGGAGCGCTGAGGACGCCCCATACTGGAACCTCCACGACGCAACGACCGGAGTCCCACCATGAGCAACGAACTGCGCAAGAAGCTGCACGACCTGGCGGAACTCGCCGAGAACACCACCGACCCGCAGGCCCGGGCCATCGTCGAGGCGATACGCCTGCAGACGGCCGTGCTCAACGAGCGGCTCTTCGCCATCGAGCTGCAACTGGGCGCACTCGAGCGGCGCGCCGAGGACACGCCGGGCTGACCCCGCCCCGGCATTGACCGTTGCTTTGTGGGGATAATCGTTCCCCATGAGCGGCAATACCTTCGGAACACTCTTCGCGGTCACCAATTTCGGCGAGTCGCACGGCCCGGCCATCGGCTGCGTGATCGACGGCTGCCCGCCGGGCATGGCGCTCAGCGAGGCCGACATCCAGGGTGATCTCGACCGCCGCCGCCCCGGCACCAGCCGCCACGTCACGCAGCGCAACGAGCCCGACGCGGTGCAGATCCTGTCCGGCGTCTACGAAGGCAAGACCACCGGCACGCCGATCGCGCTGCTGATCCAGAACACCGACCAGCGCAGCAAGGACTACGGCCAGATCGCGCAGCAGTTTCGTCCCGGCCATGCCGACTACACCTACTGGAAGAAATACGGCATCCGCGATCCGCGCGGCGGCGGGCGTTCGTCGGCGCGGCTCACTGCGCCCATGGTCGCGGCCGGCGCGGTCGCCAAGAAGTGGCTGGCCGAGAGGCACGGCATCGCGTTTCGCGGCTGCATGACACAGATCGGCGAGATCGAGATTCCGTTCGAGAGCTGGGACCATGTGCCGAACAACCCGTTCTTCGCGCCCATCGCCGATGTGAGTGCGCTCGAGGCCTACATGGACCGCCTGCGAAAGGCCGGCGACTCCTGCGGCGCGCGGCTGCGTGTCACGGCGACGGGCGTGCCCGTCGGGCTGGGCGAGCCGCTGTTCGACAAGCTCGACGCCGAGATCGCCTACGCGATGATGGGCATCAACGCGGTCAAGGCGGTGGAGATCGGCGCCGGTTTCGACAGCGTCACGCAGCGCGGCACCACGCACGGCGACTCGATCACCCCAACCGGCTTCGTCACCAACAATGCGGGCGGCATCCTTGGCGGCATCAGCTCGGGGCAAGACCTCGAGGTGAGCATCGCGATCAAGCCCACGAGCTCGATCATCAGCCCGCGCCAGTCGATCGACATCCACAACAATCCGGTCGAGGTGGTCACCAAGGGCCGCCACGATCCCTGCGTGGGCATCCGGGCCACGCCGATCGCCGAAGCGATGCTCGCGCTGGTGGTCATCGAGCATGTGCTGCGCCATCGCGCGCAGTGCGGCGACCTGCAGCAGGCTCAGGCCGACGCCGCGGAGGCCGCCGCAGCGGCTTCACCAAAGGCCTCGTTCCTTTAAGGCCTGCTCACACTGTGCAAGGGGTCGCGAAGCTCGCCACAGCCCGCCCATCAAGGCGCGTGACGCCGTGCGTGCGTCCGCACGCACAAGGAGCGCAACGCCGAGGGGCGGGCTGTGGCGAGTTTCCCTTCGGGTTGCTCCGCCAAGGGGCCGTCTGCGGCGTTGCCCGCGCTTGCAATGCTTCAGCATTGCTGCGCCCGGGCGCCTTGCATCCAGCCCCTTGGCGAAGCAACGCGATCCCCTTGCACAGTGTGAGCAGGCCCTGATGTCCACGCCGGCGTCAGCGGCCGCCGGGCGCGGCCACCTGCTGGCGTTCGCTGGCCTGTCGGCCAGCTATTTCGCGCACATCGGATTCTTCAATCCGTACTTGCCGCTGTGGCTCCAGGACCTGGGGCTGCCGATCTTCACGATCAGCCTGCTGGCGTCGGTGCAGTCGATCACGCGCGTGTTCGCACCCTATGCCTGGGGCGCGCTCAGCGACCACACCGGGCATCGCGTGATGCTGCTGCGCTTCAGCGCAGCGGTGGCGCTCGCCAGTTCGTTCGGTCTCTGGTGGAACGGCGGTGCGTGGTGGTTGGCGCTGGTGCTGCTCGTGATGTTCACGCACACCAGCTCGATGATGTCGCTCACCGAAGCGGCGATGGCGCAGTTGGTGGCGGGCGACTGGGGGCGCTATGGCCGCATCCGGCTGTGCGGGTCGGCGGGTTTCCTGGTGACGGTGTTCGTCGCGGGCGAGTGGTTCGAGCGCTTCGGCATGAAGCATTTCCCGGCCTGGGCCGCCGGCACGCTGGCCGTGGTGCTGCTCGCGACGCTCAAGCTGCCCGACGTGCGCGAGCCCGTGGCGGCCCACGATGCGCCCAAGGAGCCCATCGGGCCGGTGCTGCGCATTCCCGCGGTGCGCTGGTTCTTCGCATCGCTCTTCTTCCAGGTGATGTCGCATTTCTCGGTGTATGCGTTCCTCTCGCTCTACCTTGATTCGCTCGGCTACGGCAAGGGCACCATTGGCCTGCTGTGGGCACTGTCGGTGGTGGCCGAGATCGTCTGGTTCTTCTTGCAGGGACGCCTGATCGGCCTGCTGCCAATGTCGCGCTGGATGCTCGTGTGCGGCATCGCGGCGGTCGCGCGGCTGGGCCTCACCGCCGGGCTCGGCGGATCGATTGCGGCGCTGGTGGTGGCCCAGTGGCTGCATGCACTGAGCTTCGCGGCGCACCACACCACCTGCATCGCGGTCGTGTCGCGCCGCTTCCCGGGGCGGCTGCGCGGACGCGGGCAGGCGCTTTTCACGGTGATCGGCTACGGCTTCGGCGGCGTCCTTGGCGTGCTGCTGGGCGGTGCGGTGGCGCAGGAATTCGGCTATCGCGCGATGTTCGCGGCTGCGGCTGTGCTGGCAATGGTGGGCAGCCTTTGCGCATGGCGGGCGATGCGGCTGGAGCAGGCCGTGTTGGCGCAAGCGTGAGATAGCCGGCTCCACCGTTACGCCCAAGACCGTAACGCCGGCCGGTAACGCGCGGGAACCCCGTGGAGGCCTCCAGGACTGCCGGCGCGCCCGATGGTTCAAAGACCGGTTGTTTTGAAAACCAAATTACTCATTTCTGGCGCTTGAACCGGCGCTGGGGACTTCGGCACGCATGTTGCCCTGTAGATGGCTGTATCCCGTGGACCACCGAGGGGGAGAAAACAACATGAACGACAGCGCGCGACATTTCCTGGACTGCTATGCGCTGGGCATCGAGCCCGGCGGCGGCTGGGTGTTTCCGAACGCGCTGCAGCAGGCGCGACTGGACTACACGCCGGCAAGCCTCGAGCGCATGGACCTGCTGCTCGACGAGGTCAAGGCCCGGCTGAACCCCCGCCGCGGGTCGTTCCTGGAACTGCCAGGCGGCCACAATTTCTGCGCGCTGCTCGCGTTCTACCTCGTCGCGTACATCGCGCGGCAGACCGGGGCGCGGATCGCCTGGCACGAGGACAACCCCAACACGGTCTACCCCGTGCAGCACACGCCCGGCGCGCGCGCGCCTGTGCCGCGACACGCAGTCTTGCCCACCGTGGCCATGGCCGAGGATGCGGGCGTCGTGCTGCTGCCGTTCGGCTGGATCGAGGCCAAGCTGTTCGGCGCGACCCGGGCGCCCACCTGCGCCGAGTACGTGGCCGACAGTGTGGCGCAGCTCGACCATGCGGGCCCGATAGCCTGGATCACGGCCGCGCGGTGTCTCGGCATGCTGGCGTCCTATGCGATGTACACGGTCTCGGAAGGCAGACACCTGATGCCCACACTGTTCCAGCCGGGCGTCGACGGCGCGCGCCCGTACTTCGAGGCGATCACCGCCGGTGCCGACGGCAGCGCACTTGGGCGGGGCAGGGCCGCGCTCGAGGCGCCGATCGACGGTGCACTCGTCGCCGCCTTCGCGCGCGAGGCCCTCGTCACGCTGCCGGACGGTCGCGACAGCGAGGCCATCGTGATCGAACTGCGCTGCCACGGCGCCGCGCCGCTGGCCGTGACGGTCGCATTTCCGTTTCGCGCTGCGAGCGATCTGCACGGCTTTGCCATCTTCGGTGCGCAGATCCTCGAAGGCACGATCGACGATAGCGCGCAGGCGCTGTTCAGCCAGGCGACCGATGCCGGCGTGCAGGAGTTCGAGTGGCCCTCGGGCTCGTGGGCGAAGTACCGGGCCGCGGACGATGACGCGCAGGCGCGCCAGGGCCGGTCGACGGACCACGGATTGTTGGAGCCCGCCTGAGGCGCATGCCTCGTTCGCATCTGCCTAGATCAGGTTGCGCATCGCCTGCGCCGTCTCGCGCAACACCGGCAGCACGCGCGCCACGGCGTCTTCGGAGCTTTCGTGCCCCATCGGCATCGTGATGTTGAGCGCACCGACCAGCATGCCGTGCCGGTCGCGCAGGGGCACGGCGATCCCGCGCGAGTTGAGGTCGAGCTGCTGCTCCGAGATCGCCCAGCCCTGGGCCCGGATGCGCGCGAGCTCCAGCTTCATGCGCTCCATGCTGGCGATGGTGTGTGACGTGAACACGGTGAGCCGGTGGGTCGCCAGCCATTCGTCGAGCTCGGCGTCGCTGCGCAGCGCCAGCATCAGCATGCCCGAGGCCGTGACCTGCGCCGGCACGCGCGCGCCGAGCACGTAGCCGGTGCTCATGCTGCGGTTGGGCCCGTTGCGCGCGATGTAGACGACCTCGTCGCCGTCCATCACGCTGAGGTACGCGATCTCGTGGGTGCCGGCCGCGACCCGCTGGAGAAACGGCTGCACCACGCGCGGCAGCCGCGCCGATTCGAGGTACGACTGGCCGAGCCGCAGCACGCGCGGCGTGAGCCAGAACAGCTTGCCGTCGCTCGCCACGTAGCCCATGTGCTGCAGCGTCAGCAGGTAGCGCCGGGCCGCGGTGCGCGTCATGCCGGTGCGTTCGCCGGCCTGGCTGGCGGTCAGGCGCGGATGCGCGTCGTCGAAGGCCTCGATGATGCTCACGCCGCGCTCGAGCCCGGCGATCCAGTCGCGCTTGTCGAGGCCGGCGGGAGGCGCCGCGTCGTCGTGCTTGTGGCCGATGCTGTTGCTGCTGCTCATCGCGGGAGTTTGCCTTGCGCACGACCGATGCAACCTACCTTCCGATCTAGTGAAAACCCTTGATTTGATCGATCATCGATCATTTGAATTCGACAATCGTACGATTCGGCCCGCTCCAACCTGCAAGGACAACTCGATCGGGCTATAAACCCTTCGATCCGCTCTTCGCAGGGCGATTGACGAACGAAAGCTTGCCCATGAGCCAATCCATCAACGGTGCGACCCAGGCCTACCTGATCCCGGGCGACCCGGTGCGCAACGTGCGGCTGCCGCGCATGTTCAATGCGGCCTTCGAGCGCTTCGGCATCGACGCGGTGATGCTGCCCGTGCAGGTGCCGCTTCGCGACTTCGCGGTGTTCTTCAAGTCGGCGTTCCTGGCGCGCAACGTGCTGGGCATGGTGCTTGCGCCGCCGCACAAGCCGCTGGCGGTCGACCTGCTCGACGGCTGCGGGCTGTTCGGCCGGGTGGCGGGCTCGGTGAACGTGGTGCGCCGCATCGAGAACAACGAACTCGAGGGCGACCTGTTCGACGGCGAGGGTCTGCTCGGCGCGCTCGATCACTTCAACATCCCGTTTCGCGGCAAGCGCGTTTTGATCCTCGGCGCGGGCGTGAGCGCGGCGGCCATCGGCGTCGCGCTGGCCGAGGGAGGCACGGTCGACGGGGCCGAGCACATCGCCTTTCACGACACCTCGGCCGGCAAGGCCGCCGGCGTGGCGGCCAAGCTCGATGCCTTCTTCGATGCGCGCGTGACGGTGGTCGACAGCAATGCGCCCGAGGGCTACGACCTTGTCATCAACGCCACGCCGCTCGGGCTGGTGGAAGGCGATGCGCTGCCGGTCGACGTGTCGCGCATGGCGCCGCATGCGGCGCTGTTCGACATCCTGCTGCGCAACCAGCCCACGCCGCTGGTGCAGGCGGCCCGCGCGCGCGGGCTCAATGCGCAGGCCGGCTTCGAGATGCTGATCCAGCAGATGCCGCATTACTTTCGCTACTTCGGGCACCTCGATGCGGCCGAGGCGATGCAGGCCGACGCCAGCTTCCTGCGCGAAATCATCTATCCGCCCGCGATGCACGGCGAGATCGCCAACCCCCTGCGCTATCACTCGGCCAGCGTCGCCTGACGTCCGCGCAACGCTCCAACAAACACGACACCGAATGATTTCCGGCAAGACCACGCTCATCGCCCACCTGGGCTATCCCACCGAGGCCTTCAAGGCGCCGATGATCTACAACCCCTGGTTCGAGCGGCAGGGCATCGACGCGGTGGTGGTGCCAATGGGCGTCAAGCCCGAGGACTACGCTGCCACGCTGGCGCAGGTCTTCAAGTTCAGCAATCTCCGCGGCGCGCTGGTCACCATGCCGCACAAGGTCACGACCATGGGGCTGGTCGACGAGGCCACGCCCACGGCGCGCGTGGCCGGCGCCTGCAACGCGATCCTCAAGCGGCCCGACGGCAGCCTGCTCGGCGACCAGTTCGACGGCGCGGGTTTCGTGCGCGGCGTCGAGCGCAAGGGCCGGCGCTTCAAGGGCACGCGCGTGCTGGTGTCGGGCGCGGGCGGCGTGGGTTCGGCCATTGCGGCCTCGATCGCCGCGGCCGGCGCGGCCGAACTGATGCTGTTCGACATGAACGATGCCGCGGCCCAGGCGCTGGCCGCCCGGCTGCACGCGCACTACCCGCAGATGAAGGTGGCGACCGGCTCGAAGGACCCGGCGGGCTTCGACGTGATCGTCAATGCCACGCCGCTCGGGATGAACGAGGGCGACCCGTTGCCCTTCGATGTCGAGCGCATCGCGCCCGGCACCTTCGTCGGCGAGGTTGTCATGAAGACCGAATACACGCCGCTGCTGCAGGCCGCCCAGGCCAAGGGCTGCGCGGTGCAGGTCGGCACCGACATGCTGTTCGAGATGATCCCGGCCTACCTCGAGTTCTTCGGCTTCGGCACTGCGTCGCCCGACGACCTGCGCGCCGTGGCCCAATTGAAATACTGAGCGATCGACATGAGTATCTTCGAAGGTTTTCTTTCCACATCCGAAACGCTCGGTGCGTTCAGCGACCGCGCCTTCGTCGACGCGATGCTGCGCTTCGAGGCCGCGCTCGCGCGCGCCCAGGCTGCCGAAGGGCTGATTCCCGAGAGCGCGGCGCACTCCATCGTGGGCAGTTGCAAGGTCGAGCTGTTCGACGTGGCCAAGATCGTGCGCGAGAGCGGCCGGGCGGGCAGCGTGGCGATCCCGCTGGTGAAGGCGCTGCGCGAGGCGGTGGGCCTGTTCAATGCAGAGGCCGCGCCGTTCGTGCATTTCGGCAGCACCAGCCAGGATGTGATCGACAGCGCGATGGCGCTGGTCACGCGCGAATCCGTGGCGCTGGTCGAGGCCGACCTGGCCAAGGCGGCTGACGCGCTGCTCGGCCTGGCCGTGGTGCATGCCGAGACGCCGATGCTCGCGCGCACGCTGATGCAGCCGGCCTCGGTCACGAGCTTCGGCTTCAAGTGCGCGGGCTGGGCGGCGCCGCTGGTGCGCAGCCGCATCCGCCTGCGCGCGGCCGCGAAGCACGCGCTGCAGGTGCAGCTCGGCGGTGCGGTCGGCACGCTGGCGCAGATGAAGGGGCAGGGTGCCGCGGTGCGCGCGCGCATGGCCAAGGAACTCGGCCTCGGCGACCCCGGCGCGACCTGGCACACGCAGCGCGACGAATGGGTGGCGCTGGGCTGCGAGCTCGGCCTCGTCACCGGCAGCCTCGGCAAGATCGCGGTCGACATCGCGCTGCTCGGCCAGTACGAGGTCGGCGAAGTCACCGAGCCGAGCGAGCCCGGCCGCGGCGGCTCGTCGGCCATGCCGCACAAGCGCAATCCCGTGGCATCGATGGTGGCCATCGCCGCCGCGCACCGGGCGCCGCAGCGCGTGGCCGCCTTGCTCGGCGCCATGCCGCAGCAGCACGAGCGCGCGCTCGGCGCCTGGCAGGCCGAACTGGCCGAATGGCCGCAGCTGCTGATGTCGGCGCATGGCAGCGTGCGCGCCATGGCCGGCGCGCTGCCGGGCCTGCAGGTCGATGCCGCGCGCATGCGCGCCAACATCGACCGCCTGCGCGCCGAGCTGCCGCGCAACGCCGCCGACGAATGGTTCGATCCCGCGCTTGCAGTCCAAGCCGGGCAAGTCGCAATGGCCGAGGCCAAGGCGCTCCGGGCCAAACTCTCAGACAAGGAACTCTCCGCATGACCGCACCCGAAACACCGAGCACCGGCCACGACGACTACGAAGCCGGCCTCGTCAACCGCCGCCGCGTGCTGGGCGATGCCTGGGTCGACCGATCGCTCGCCAACCGCAACGAATTCAACGCCGAGTTCCAGGCGCTCATCACGCGCCATGCATGGAACGACATCTGGGGCCGGCCCGCGCTGGGCGACAAGACGCGCCGCTTCATGGTGCTGTCGATGATGCTCGGCATCCATGCCTACGAAGAGTTCGCGATGCATGTGCGCGCCGCGCTCGACGGACCCGAAGAATCGCGCCTCACGCCCGACGACATCAAGGAAGTCATCATGATGGCTGCCATCTACTGCGGCGTGCCGGTGGCCAACCATGCATTCGGCATCGCGACCGGCATCCTGCGCGAGAAGGGCCTGCTGCCGCCAGCGGCGGCGAAGTGAACGATCGGGCCGCGCCCTCCACAGCATTCATCGAGAAGGAAACACCATGACCCGTCTGAACGTGCGCCGAGAAGGCAGCGGCCCCTTCGTCGTGCTGAGCCACGCGCTCGGCTGCGACCTGCACATGTGGGACGGCGTGGCCGAGCAGCTCGCGCGCGGCCATACCGTGATCCGCTACGACCACCGCAACCACGGCGGCTCCGAGGTGGTGCCGGGCGCGCTCGGCATCGAGACCCTGGCGCAGGATGCCGCCGAGCTCATCCAGCGCGAGACCGGCGGCGAGCCCGTGCATTTCGTCGGCCTCTCGATGGGCGGCATGGCCGCGCAGGCGCTCGCAGTGCGGCACCCCGAACTGCTGCGCAGTGTGGTGATCGCCAACTCGTCGGCCTACTATGCAGACCAGAGCCCGTGGCGCGCGCGCGTCGAAACCGTGGCCGCCAAGGGCGTCGCGGCGATCGCGCAGGGCGCGGTGTCGCGCTGGCTCACGCCGGGCTATGTCACCACGGCCGAAGGCAAGGCCGCGTCGCAGGCGCTCCACGACGTACTGGTGCGCACCGACGCGCAGGGCTACATCGAGAGCTGCAATGCCGTGGCCGCGATCGACTTCCGCGAGAGCAACCGCCGCATCGCCGTGCCCACGCTGGTGATCGCGGGCGTGCAGGACGAGGCCACGCCGCTCGCGATGTCGGAGGCCATGGTGGCGGCGATCCCGGGTGCGCGGCTCGCGACCATCGACGCGGCGCACCTGAGTGCGGTCGAGCGCCCGGTCGAGTTCAGCCAGTTGCTGATCGATTACTGGCGCAGCCTCTGATCTACCGGGTTGCTGGCGGGGCGTGGCTCCTAGGTGTAACCCCTATTTCGCGCGAAGAATGAACGTTCGCGTTCGATGATCGAACATTTCTGGTGCGCCAAGCATTGTGGGCGGCGGCTGGGGTTCCTACAGTCAGGCCCATGCACCGCGCCATCGCCACCGTGTCCCTCAGCGGCACCCTTCGCCAGAAGCTCGAAGCCGTTGCGGCCGCCGGCTTCGACGGCATCGAGCTGTTCGAGAGCGACTTCGTCAATTTCAGGGGCTCGGCCGCCGAATTGCGCCGCATCGCCGCGGACCTCGGCCTGTCGATCGACCTGTACCAGCCGTTCCGCGACTTCGAGGCCATGCCCGAGGCCCAGTTTCGGCGCAACCTCGAACGCGCCGAGCGCAAGTTCGACCTGATGCAGGCGATGGGCGCGCCGCTGATGCTGTGCTGCTCCAACACCTCGCCGCTCGCCGTCGACGATCCTGCGCTGGCCGCGGCCCAGTTGCATGAACTGGCCGAACGCGCCGCCCGCCGCGGGCTGCGGGTGGGCTTCGAGGCGCTGGCCTGGGGCCGTTTCACCTCGCGCTATGGCCAGGCCTGGAACATCGTGCGGCAAGCCGGCCATCCGAACCTGGGCCTGATCCTCGACAGCTTCCATACGCTGTCGCTCAAGGACGATTTCAACGGCATCGCCGACATCCCGGGCGACCGGATCTTCTTTCTGCAGATGGCCGATGCGCCGCTGCTGTCGATGGACGTGCTGCAGTGGGCGCGCCACCACCGCGCGTTTCCGGGGCAGGGCGAGCTCGACGTGATCGGCTTCTTCGAACAGGTGCTGCGCGCCGGCTATGCCGGGCCGCTGTCGCTCGAGATCTTCAACGACCTGTTCCGCGAGACGCCGAACCGCCGCACCGCGGTGGACGCGATGCGCTCGCTGCTCTACCTCGAGAGCGAAGCGCGGCGGCGGCTCGCCGCGGACGCGCCTGCCACGGCCGCCGCGCCGGCGGTTGCGCCCGCCGTGGTGCTCTTCAGCCCGCCGCCGGCGCCCGCGCTGTCGGGCTTCTCGTTCATCGAGTTCGCGACCGACGAGAACGGCGCGCCCGCGCTCGGCGCGATGCTCGAGCAGCTCGGCTTTCGCCGCATCGGCCGCCACCGTTCGAAGGCCGTGGCGCTGTACCGCCAGGGCGAGATCAACCTGCTGGTCAATGGCGAGCCGGCGTCGTTTGCGCGCAGCCGCTTCGAGGCGCACGGCACCTCGGTGTGCGCGCTCGGCATCCGCTGTGCCGATCCGCAAGCGGCGGTCGAGCGTGCCACCGCCATGTGCTCGCAGCGCCACGACAGCCCCGTGGGCCCGGGCGAACTGCGCGTGCCGGCGATCGTTGCGCCAGGCGGCAACCTGCTGCACTTCGTGGCCGAATCGCTCGGCGCCAACGGGCTCTACGAGGCCGATTTCGTCCTCGATGCCAATGCCGACGTGCACGGTGCCGGCCTGCTTCGGATCGACCATGCGGCGCTTGGCCTGGCGCTCGACCAGCTCGACACCTGGGTGCTGTTCACGCGCGCCGTGCTGGGCCTGGCGCCTGGCGAGAGCCTCGAACTCGCCGACCCGTTTGGGCTCATCCGCAGCCGTGGCGTGGCCAATGCCGAGCGCAGCGTTCGGCTGGTGCTCAACGTGTCGCTGAGCCAGCGCACCCGCACCGCGCGCACGCTGAGCGTGACCGGCGGCGGTGCGGTGCACCACATCGCGCTGGCCTGCACCGACATCTTCGAGAGCGTGGCGCGGCTGCGCGAGATCGGCACGCGCTTCGTGCCGATCTCGGACAACTACTACGACGACCTGGCGACGCGCGTCGAGCTGGACCCCGCGCTGCTCGCGCGCATGCGTGCCGCCGGCGTGATGTTCGACCGCTCGCCGGCCGGCGACTACCTGCACATCTACACCGAAGGCCTCGAAGGCGGGCTCTTCTTCGAGCTTGCACAGCGCACCGCGGGCTACGACGCCTATGGCGCGCTCAATGCGCCCGCGCGCATGGCCTCGCAGGCGCAGGACTGACAGCAACTTTTCCCATTGTTCAACCGGAGACAAACAGCATGGCAAATCCGATGGCCCATGAACCCAAAGGCCGGCACCAGTCGAAGAAGGCCGCCGCCAGCGGCTGGATTGGCTCGGCGCTGGAGTACTACGACTTCTTCATCTACGCCACCGCGGCGGCGCTGATCTTTCCGCAGATCTTCTTCCCCAAGGGCGACCCCAAGACCGCGATCATCGCGTCGCTCGCGACCTATGGCGTCGGCTACATCGCCCGGCCCATCGGCGCCTTCGTGCTCGGCCACTGGGGCGACACCCACGGGCGCAAGCAGGTGCTGGTGCTATGCATGTTCCTGATGGGTTTCTCGACCGTCGCCGTGGGCCTGCTGCCGACCTACGACCAGGTTGGCCTGCTCGCACCGGCACTGCTGGTGCTCATGCGCCTCATCCAGGGCTTTGCCGTGGCCGGCGAGATCTCGGGCGCCAGCTCGATGATCCTGGAGCATGCGCCGTTCGGCCGGCGCGGCTTCTTCGCGAGCTTCACGCTGCAGGGCGTGCAGGCTGGCCAGATCATGGCCGCCGCCGTGTTCCTGCCGCTCGCGCACTACATGCCCGAGGAAGCCTTCAACTCGTGGGGCTGGCGGATTCCGTTCCTGCTGAGCTTCCTGGTCATCGTCGCGGGCTACATCATCCGCCGCGAGGTCGACGAGACACCGGCCTTCGCCGAGGTCGACAAGAAGGGCGAAGTGCCCAAGGCGCCGATCGTGCAGGCCATCACCGACAGCTGGCGCGACATGCTGCGCGTGATCTGCATGGCGCTGATGAACGTGATTCCGGTGGTGGCGACCGTGTTCGGCGGCGCCTACGCGGTGCAGGCCGCCTACGGCATCGGCTTCGAGAAGGACGTGTACCTGTGGATTCCGGTGCTCGGCAACATCGTCGCCGTGGTGGTCATTCCGTTCGTGGGCAACCTGTCCGACCGCATCGGCCGCAAGCCGCCGATCATCTTCGGCGCGCTCGCCTCGGGCCTGCTCTCGTTCGCATACCTGTACGCCATCAGCATCAGGAACGTGCCGCTCGCCGTGTGCATGTCGCTGCTGATGTGGGGCGTGGTCTACCAGGGCTACAACGCCACCTTCCCGAGCTTCTATCCGGAGCTGTTCCGTACGCGCAGCCGCGTGTCGGCGATGGCGATCTCGCAGAACCTGGGCACCACCTTCACCGCCTTGCTGCCGGCGCTGTTCGCGACCGTGGCGCCGCCCGGCGCGGCCAACATCTGGCTCACCGTGGGCGCCATCACCTTCGCGATCACCGTGCTCGCCGCGCTGGCCGCGATGAGCGCACGCGAGACCTACCGCGTGCAGATGAACGACCTCGGCAAGCCCGATGCGGTGCCGGTCGACAAGGCCGAGTACGACCGGCTGCGCGAGCAGACGCTGGCCGATTCGCGCCTGGCGCGGGCCGTGGCCTGAAGTCCCTGTCTGCACCAAGGACGCCGGCGTGGGGAAGAATGCCGGCATGACTTCTTCCTCCCCCTCCCATCTCAAGATCGACTTCGTCTCCGACGTGGCCTGCCCCTGGTGCGCGGTGGGCCTCGGCGCGCTCGAGGCCGCGCTCGGCCGCGTGGCGCCGGACGTCACGGCCGAGCTGCACTTTCAGCCCTTCGAGCTCAATCCGCAGATGCCGCCCGAGGGGCAGGACACCTTCGAGCACCTGAACGAGAAATACGGCGCCACGCGCGAGCAGCAGGCCCAGACGCGCGAGGCCATCCGTGCGCGCGGCGCTGAGGTGGGCTTCGCGTTCCACCCTGAGGGCCGCCCCCGCGTCTACAACACCTTCGACGCGCACCGCCTGCTGCATTGGGCGGGGCTCGAGGACGCGGCCCGGCAGCTCGCGCTCAAGAAACGGCTGCTGAAGGCCTTCTTCACCGACCGCGAGAACACGTCGGACCACGAGGTGCTGGTGCGCGCAGCCGGAGACGCGGGGCTCGACCCGGCGCGGGCGCGCGAGATCCTCGCGGGCGACGAATTCGCGCGCGAGACCCGCGATCGCGAGCGCATGTACACCGATGCGGGCATCCACTCGGTGCCCGCGATCATCATCAACGACCATCACCTGATCTCGGGCGGGCAGCCGGTCGAGGTGTTCGAACGGGCGTTGCGGCAGATTGCGGGCGCGGCGCCGAATGCGGTGGCTGCGGCGTGACGGGATCTCAGGCTTCGATGCGCCAGGCCGCCGGCCAGTCGTCGAAGCTCTCGAGCGGAACCCCGCCGCACAACAGCGTGTACATCGGCTCCTCGGGAAAATCGTTCATCCGGACGACGAGCTTCTGTCCGTCCGCGTCGGTCGCCTCGTAGGGAAATTCCGCATCGCCGGTCTTCGACCACGACATCGGCGTTTCAAGATGGGGTGAACTCATTTCGTGATTCCGAACTTGCTGTTGTATTCCGCGCTGGTCCTGGACGCGCCATCGATGATCGATTGGTAGATGTCGTCGCCTTGCAGGCCACGCGCCTGGTACTTCTGTACTTCCTGCTGAAAGGTCGGCCCGTCCGGTGAGCCGTACTTCTGCAGGTCTCGCTGGCGCAGCCCCTCGACTTCGACCGGGTCCTGCATGTAGGAGCGGGCAGTCATCCGCGCGTCGTGCCGTTCGTTGAAGGCCAGTTCGGCGCGTTCCTGGGGACTCTTGCCTTCCGCCTTCCATTGTTCATCGAGCGCCTTCATCCTTTCGGGCGAGGTGTGCTTGTTGTACCACTCGCGGATCGACTTGTTGTCGGTGGCCTTCATGCCGGGCGGCAAGGGCCGCACGACCACGGTACCGTCGCGGCCCACCTCGACACGCGGGGATGGGCGAGTGTGTCCCTGTTCCGTTGGCCTGCTCACCGGCTCGAGCGGTGCGCCGCGCGCCGTCTCGCCCGGGCGCGCGATGGGCTGGGTCGGGCGCCGCCCTCCGAACCCGGTACGGATCGTCGCGGCGTCGAGCAGCCCGGCACCGAATTGATTGGCCGCGGCCACCTGCTGTTCGGTGCCTCCGAGCACGCGCGTCGCGGCGCCGGGGCCGCCGAACACCGGTCCGAGGAAGCTGATGGCCATCGTGTTGCCGAAACGCAGGTTGCGTTCGTCCAGCCAGGCCTGCTCGGCATTCGAGAGGCTGCCCGAGACGCGAGGCCCGGGGTTGTAGACGTCGTCGAGAAAGTCGAGATCGCGCCGCAGCTTCAGCGATTGCTCGGGCGGCAGCGGCGACTGGCCGGTCAGATGGTCGCTGAGCTGCTGGCGCTTGTCGTCGATCACCGATTGCGGGATCTCGTCGGGCCACCGCTCGCATTCTTCCTTGAACTGCCGGGCGTACATCAGCGCATCGGTGGGTTCCACCCCGGCGGGGCGGTCGAGGCCCGACGTCCAGCGCACATAGAACGGCTGGCTGTCGAATTCGGCCTGGGCCCGCTCGTAGCGCTCGCTGCAGATGCCGGGGCGGCGGCGCAGCATCGGGCCGCTCGGCACCTGGACGGTCAGCAGTCGGCCGATGGTCCCGTTGCCGTTGAACGGCGTTGTCTGCACCGCCTGGGCCAGCGTGTCCCGGCTGTCGGGCGCGGCGCTCACTGGTGCACCCTTGGCGCTGCGCGCCTTCCCGCCAAGCGGGAGCGAGCTTGCTTGGGGCGGCCCGGCGCGGCGCTCATCAGGCCGCTCCGTTCATCTCGCAAAGATCGCCGTGGCGCGCGACGGCGCGGCTTTCGACAAACACGGTCTGGGACCCGGAGACGACCTTGACGTTGCCCGACCCGAGGGACACGCCCGAGCGCACGCCGCTGCCGGCATTGCCTGCCACGCCCCGGATCACGCTCTCGATCATCAACACCTTCTCGCCGCGCGCGAACACGGTTCCCGCGTACGCCGCCTTCTCGGGCGGCAGGATGGAGACGATGTCGAACGGAACGACCCGATCGCCGACCACGCAGAAGTCGGGCGTCACGTTGACCACCATGAAGCGGGTCTCGGCATCCGCGATATGCCGCTCCGAGCTCATGCGTGCGTCCTTCTGTCGTGAACCGGATTGACGTGGCCGCTGTCCGCGTTGTCGATCGCCTCGAGATGCAGGTCGACGGCGTCGATCTCGCGGGCCTGGTCGAGGCTGAGGCGCCAGGTCAGGTGGACCAGCATGTCGTCTAGGTCGACGTGCACGGTATCGAGCGTCATGGCTTCGCTGCCTTGCGACCCGTCGCCGCTGCGCCAGCGTGCACCGATACGCCAGGCGGGCAATGCCGTCTCGATCGCATCGGCCGACGCGAAGAAGCCGGCCAGGCGCAGCCGCTCATCGCCTGCGAGCCCCCCGGCAATTCGCTGGTCAGCCGGTGCGTACTGGAAGAAGCGCGGATCGAAGTCGTCGGCGTAGTCCATGAACGGCGCTTGCGCATTGCGCTGCAGCCATGCTTCGTCGTAGGTGCCGGCAAGCTGTACCCGCGGCGCCCAGTGGCGCGCGACCGGACCGAACCCCGCGGGAGCGAGGCCCTCCTGGTTGGCATGCATGACTGGCGCCTCGGCGGCCTCGATCCGCGGTGCGGGCGAACGCGCGTCGCGGCCGGCCGTGCCGAAGCAGCCGAGGCCCGAGGGATTGGCGGCGTTCATGCGTGGCGGCGAACCCGGCGCATCGCCTTCATCGTGCCAGCATCCCCCGAAAGCGAGTTCCCAGCGCAGCGGCACTTCGAGCGTGGGCTCGGGATCGGTGGGCGTGCACTGCGTCGGATCGTCATGCCAGTGCCACCCGCGAGGCCCGGTCAGGCGCAGCGATTTCTGCAGCAACCGGATGTCGCCTCGCAAGACCTCGAGGGTCGCGCGCCATTCGCGCTGCGGTGTCCAGTTGCGCGCCCTGGCGCTGCCCGTGATGAATACATCGGCTTCGGGCTTCACCAGCACGAGATCGGTCGCGGCGCGCAGGCTCGAAAGGGCAGGGTGGGCTACGTCCCACGCCACGTCGGCAAAGACCGGGCCGCGATGAACCGGCGAAGCTTGCAGTCGCCCGGGGGCCAGCACGAAGCTCGCGCAGACGATCACCACGTCGCTGAAGCGCCTGCCGGGCCCCATCTTGTCGTACTGGAGGTGTCCGAAGGGCGTGAGATTGCGCACCTGCTGCAATCGCGGCGACGGAACGGTTGGCGCAGTCACTGGCGCATCGCCTTTGCGCCGACGGGATCGATGCCGCCGTCCGTAGCGGCAGCGCGGCCCAACACGTCCGAGGCCGCAGCGGCGGACGCCACGCCCAACACCTGCGCCGCGAGTCCGGCGCCACCGTCGGCGGCGCCGGCGACCTGCTTGGCGATCGAGGCCAGCTGCGAGGCCTGGCCCAGCAGCGAGCCGGGATTCCCACCCATCAACGCACCCAGGCTCGCCATCGGACTGCCGGGCGGCTCGGGCGCCGGCGCGCGCGGCACCGCCGTGGGCTGCAACGCCGCCTGGCCGCCCGTCGGATTGAGCCAGATGTGCTCTCCGTTCAGCGTCACGTCGTCGCCCTGCGCGGTGATGTTGATCTTCTTGCCCGTCACCGCGATCGACCCGTCCGCCTTCAACTGAACCACCGATGCGCCCACGCGAAGCGAAATCGAGGTTCCGTCCATCTGGATATGGCTGCCCTTGTCGCCGCCGACCGATAGCGTGTATTGCTCGCCGACCTTCGTTGTCTTCGTCTTGCCGACCAGGGTGTTGTCGGTCATGCCGACCACGGCATTGCGCAGCATGCCCACGTTGAACGAATAGGCGAGGCCGATGTTCACCATCTTGGCGAGGCCCACGTTGTGCATGTAGGCCATGCCGATCGTCGAGATCTGATTGCGGTCGACCTTCTTGCTGCGGTCGTTCCCCACCCAGTGGGTCTCGTCGCGCTCGACCTCGATGTCCTGGTTGCGCTCGGCATGCAGCCACACCTGCTCCTGGCCCTTCCTGTCCTCGAAGCGCAGCGCGTTGGCGTTCTCGCCGCTGCCGCCTTCGGAACTGCGCGTGAGCATGCCGCTCTGCGTGGCGTTGTCCGGCAGCTTCCAGGGCGGCATGTTGTCGGCGTTGTAGACCCGCCCCGTCACGATCGGCCGGTCGGGGTCGCCGTTCTCGAAGTCGACGATCACCTCCTGGCCGATGCGCGGCACCTGGATGCCGCCGAACTGGGTGCCGGCCCATGGCGAGGACACGCGCACCCAGCACGAACTGTTCTCGTCCTTCGTGCAGTAGCGGTTCCAGTGGAAGCTCAGCTTCACGCGGCCGTACTCGTCGGTCCAGATCTCGCGGCCCGCCGGTCCCGTGACGATCGCCGTCTGCGGCCCCGTGGTGCGCGGCCTGGGCACCGGCGGCGCTGTCGCGCGGAACACCTTGCTCGCGGGGATCACCTCGAAATCGACCCGGCACTCGAACGGCTGCTGCGCGCTCGCGTCGCCCACGTCCTGCAGCCGCAGGTGCGCTGCGGTCACCAGGTACTGGCGGTTCGACTCGTTGTGCGGATGGCGCTCCAGCGCGACCAGGCAGCCGGGCACCACCGCACGCAGGTTGCCCGCGCCGCTCGCGCGCTCGCCCTGGCTGCCGGTCTCTTCCATGCGCGTGCGCACCAACTGCTCGCCTTCGGACTCCACCACGTAGTCGCCAGGCCAGCCATAGCGCTCCCAACTGGCCTGCGCCGTCTTGCGCGGCATCGCGCTGACCTGCTGCAGCTCGGCGCGCGGGCGCTGGAAGTCGAAGTCGTCGGTCACCCAGCGGCCGCTCTGCAGCTCTTCGCAGGCATTGAAGCGGTCGCAGTGCTCCTCGCGCACGGTGGCTTCCGCCGCGTGGAACGGAATGCGCTGGTAGCCCGCATGCGCGAAGGGCTGGTGCGAGGCCATGTCGTCGACGATCACCAGCCGGTGGCTGTCTTGCGCATGCTCGAAGTAGTAGTACAGGCCCCACTCGTGCAGCAGGCGCGCTACGAAGTCGTGGTCGGTCTCGCCGTACTGCACCTGGAACTCGCGCGGCGGGTAGCTGCGCGTGGCGCGCACATCGAACGCCAACCCGTACTTGCCGAGCACCTCGCGCACGATGTCCAGCACGTTCTGGTTCTGGAAGATGCGGTAGTCGCTGGTGCGCGTGGCCAGCGTGAGCCAGGGCTCGATCACGGCCTCGTACAGCGCGCGCCGGTTCTCCAGGCGCAGGAAGCGCACGCGCGTGACGAGGCCCGAGAGGTGGCGCTGGGCCGGGCCGCTGCCCGGGCGCCCGTCGAGCACGATGTGCGCGGTGAGCGGCTCGCCCACGAGCTGCTTGATGGCGACGTTGGCGGCCTGGCGCTCGTTGTAGCCGGGCTGCTCGGGGGTGGCCAGGGTGAGGGTGTAGCGAAACAGCGTGCTCAGCCCCTCGTCGCCCTCGATCGCGACGGGCTCGAGCGCCGGCTCGCCGCCCAGCGCGGGCATGGCCGGCGACGAGACGCTCAGCACGCGCGCAAGCGCAGCGCCGGGGAGCATCGGGATCAGCCTTCGCGGTTTTCCTTGATGTTCCAGGCGGTGCCCCAGGCGAACGACTTGATATCCGTCCACTCCTTGTGGTTCGTGTCCTTGGATTCGCCGTTCGCGCCCTCCACGCGCATGAACATGTCTACTGTCATGGTTGTTATCTCCAGAGGTTGGTGGCCCGCTACGCGTTGGGCGAAATCAGCCGTTCCGGCCGGACGCGAGCGCTGAAATCCATCGACATGCCAGAGGCTCGCCAGCGTCCGAAGTCATCAATTCGAAAGCATTAATGCAGTGCAAATTAATAACAAATGATTCGATCAATGTCGTGATTGGGAATGCATTACTTTAGTAAAGAATGATTTCCAACGTGCAGCTTTGTTGCGACTGTTTGATCTTTTCTTTGGATTGGTGATTTATTTCCATAAGAAATTGGTATTCGCCTGAAGCTTACCCACGGGCGCAAGCGGCGCGTGCGATGAATTCGCGCATCAACGAGACGGCGACTTCTTCATGGGTCTCTAGGAGCAGGTGGCCGGCGTCCAGAACATGCGCTTCCATCCGTGGCAGCGCACGCATCCAGGAAAGGACTTCGGCCAGATCGAAATAGACATCGTGCCTTCCCCAGACCAGCAGGGCGGGCGGCTGCCAGTGTTCGAGGTACCTGGCAATCTCGTCGAAGCGGGCGGCATGGTTCGCATAGTCGGCGATGAGCGCGCGCTGGGTTTCCATGTGGCCCGGCAGGTTCATCACGCGCCAATCCTCTTCCCAGTGTTCGGCAGGAATCCGTCCGGCTATGTCCGCAGGCACGCCGGAGATGTAGGTGTCGCGCGTGCCCGCAAGGGTGAGATGCGCCGTCGCCGCGGCCTCGTTCTCTGCATTCGGCTGCGACCAGTAGGCCTGCGTCGCGGCCCATCCCGGTCCCCAGCCGGTTCGATGCGCGTTGGCGTTCTGGACGATGAGGCCCAACACTTTCTCGGGCGCCTGCATCGCGATCTGCAGGCCCACGGGCGCTCCCCAGTCGTGCAGGTAGATGAACCGCGGCCCGATCTCCAACGATTCCAGCAGTTCGGAGATCGCGTGGCCAATGGCCTCGAACGACACCGCCGGCAGCGGATCGGACGCGCCGTGGCCGGGCAGGTCCGGCGCGATCACGAATGCAGCCTGCGACAGCGCGGGCATGATCGGTCGGAACAGGCGGGCCGAGTTCGGCGTCCCGTGCAGCAGCAGCAGCGCGGGGCTGGAAGGCTCGCCGGCGGTCGTGAAAGACAGCGCGGTGCCGCCGGACAGACGAAGTCGTTGGGTTCTCATGCCGTTGTCCACCATGCGCGAGCAGGACTCGCTCGCTCATTCAGGGATCCTGGCTTGCGTCGATGCGGGCGGTGTCAGCCGCTCGCTCCCGCGCGTTGCCGGAGATGGCTGACACTGGACGCACGTCAGGACGCGCCGATGCTTCGCGCCTCGCCTTCGATCACCAGGCGATCGATGCGCTCGTCGGGCAGGTTGACCAGCAATTCCACGTGGCGGCGGATCGCATGCATCGCGAGCGAAAAAGCCCCGAGGCCCTCGCCGGCGTCCTTGGCACACGGATCGGGGTGCGACCAATGCGCCGATGCGGGATGGCCCGGCCAGACCGGGCAGGTCTCTCCCGCAGCTTCGTCGCACAGCGTGACGATGAGGTCCATGCGCGGCGCGGAGGCGCCGCCGAACTCGTCCCAACTCTTGCTGCGCAGCCCGTCGGTGGGAAGCCCCGCGCCACCCAGCACCTCGATCGTGCGCGGGTCGGGTTGCCCGCCCGGCGTCGGCGCGCTGCCGGCGGAGTAAGCCGCAAAGCGCTCGCGGCCCAGTTGCTTGAGCAGCGACTCGGCGATCAGGCTGCGCGCGGTGTTGCTGTTGCACAGAAAGAGGACGTGGATCGGGTGGCTGGTGGTCATGGCGAAATGATGATCGCGCGGTGGCGGCCAGTGTTGTGACGACCCGAAACATTGGCGCGCGGCAGTGTGACGTGTGTATGACGGCGCGTTGCGCTACAACCTCGGCTCCCGCAGTGCCGTCCAGGCGAAGGAGTTCTCGATGAGTTTGAATTTCCAATTCGGTCCCACGGCACTCGCCCTCTGCGTCGGTTCGCTGTTCGCCGCAGCTTCGGCGAGCGCCGACGAGCTCGCCAGCCAGCCGGCCAACGAGGCGTACAGCCTCAGCACGGAAAGCATCAGGCTGCATCTGGCCAACACCTTGGCAGAGGACTCGGTGATCAAACCCCTGCCGCGCAACAGCGAGCGGTACAGCTTCGACGGTAAGGTCCGCACCTATGTCGTGCCGGTGAGCCCGGCCATCGACAACCCGATGAACGGCTATTCGCGCTTCGACAGCAGTTCGTTCCGCCGCGATACGGTGACCGCGGAGTTTTCGAATCTCGGCTGGCTCCAGGCGGCGTACAAGCGCCTCGCCGCGGACTGAGGAGTATGAGACCGCATCTTCAATCCATGAATGACGCCGGTTCCTCAGGCGATCCTGTGGGAAAGGCTTCCTTCAGAAATTCGAGAAAAGTCGAGACGCGGTTGCTCAGCAGCCTGCGCGACGGATACAGCGCCCACAGCGCGATCTCCGGCCCCTCGATCTCGCCCCAGCGCACCAGCCGCCCTGCGGCGAGGTCCTGAGTCACGAGCGACACGGGCAGGTACGCGGCGCCGACGCCGCCCCGGACCGCCTCGCGCACCAGGACGAGCTGGATGGCTTACGACATGCGCCTCATGAGCGAACACTTCATGACGGAAGGCATGACCCCGGGTGCGGGCGACGTGGAGCGCCTGACGGAGCTGCTGGCGCGACCACTGCGCTCGTACCGGAATTTTGTTTCGGAGATTTCGACACCGGTCTGACCGGCTCAATCCGCCTTGAACCCCGTCGCAGCAACCGCCTTGCCCCAGCGCACTGTGTCGGCTGCGATCACGCGGCTGAACTCCTGCGACGTGGTACCCGTGACGGCGAAGCCCGCATCTTCCAGCTTCGCCTTGCCTTCGGCCGACTGGACGGCGCGGCGGATGTCGGTCTCGAGCCGCGCGACGATCTCGGGCGGTGTTTTGGCCGGGACGACGATGCCGAACCAGGAGTTGAAGGCGAGCTGCGGGTAGCCCTGCTCGCGGAAGGTCGGAACGTCGGGCAGCGCGGGGCTGCGCGCTTCGCCGCTCGAGGCGAGCGCCACCAGCTTGCCTCCCTTCACGTTGGCCGCCGACAGGCCCACGCTCGCGAAGGCGCCCGACACGTCGCCGCTGAACAGGCCGCCCAGCGCATCGCCCGTGGTCTTGTAGTGCACCGGCTCCGGCTTGAGGCCGATGGCATCGCCGAAGAGGAAGGCGCCGAAATGGCCCGGCGTGCCGGCGCCGAAGGTGCCCATGAACAGCCCCTTCTGTGCGCGGCTCCATTCGACGAACTGCTTCACGTCGCGCGCCGGCACCTTGGCGGGGTTGACCACCAGCATGAAGTTGGAGGTGACCACCTGGCTCACGGGCACGAAGTCCTTCTTCGGGTCGTAGGCGAGCTTGCTGTAGCTGCTGGGTGCAATGGCCAGCTGGCCGGTCTCGCCGAGCATGAGGGTGTAGCCGTCGGGCTGCGCGCGCGCCACTTCGGAGGCGGCGATCAGCCCGCCGGCGCCCGGCTTGTTGTCGACGATGACGCCGACGTTGCTCCAGCCTTCGGACAGTTTCTGGGCCAGCAGGCGCGCCACGATGTCCGGACCGCTGCCGGCCGGAAACCCCACGACGAGGCGCACGGGCCGCTGCGGATAGGCCGAGGCAGCCGCCTGGGCGAAGGCCTGCGGTGCCCCGAAGAGGGTGGTGAGGACGGCGATGGCGAGCGCGCGGCGGCGCACGCCCGCGGGGAGGGCGGTGATCATTCAGGTCTCCTGTCGGTATCGGTATGGGAATCGGGTCAAAGGCCGGCGTGGCCGGTCACTGCAGCGCGAAGAAGCGCATCACGACCTGTGCCGGGTGGCGCATGCCGACGCCGACGAACAGGCGCTCGGTGATCCACTGCAGCGACTGGCTGCGCGTCTCGAACGAGGGCGTGCAGCGGAAGTAGACCTGCGCGGGATCGACCGGCTCGCCGCGCAGCAGCTTCGCCATCACCTCGGCAGGGGCCGTGCGCAAGGCGCGGTTGCGCACGTAGATGCGGTCGCCGGCATCGGTCTCGAGGCCGTAGCGCGCGTCGAGCTCCGAGACGGTGTCGCTCGCGATGCGCTGGAAATCGGCACCCCCCGGCAACACGCGCGCGGTCCAGCCGTCGCCCTTGGCATGGCCACCCAATATCGGCACCACCCGGCGCAGCCCCTCGGCGCCTTCGCCGAGCACCAGCGGCGCGCCGACGTCGACCGAGACATCGGCAAACCAGGCCAGGCGCGGTGCGGCCAGCGGATCGTTCGGCGGTTGGGGTTGTTCGATGGTGGAAGTCATGCCCTAGCGTAAGCCCGGTGGCGAGCCGGCGCTGTCATCCTGGAAGATGACGGGATTGCCCGTATTGCCCGTATTGCCCGTCTTGCCCCCATGCGCACCTGGATTCCCGATCTGCCCGCCGAGCCTGTCGCCGCGTCACTGGTGCAGTGCCTGCCCATGGTGGTGCCTGCGCTCGGCGAGCCCGGGTTCGGCGCCTGCCTTCTCGAGGCCATGGCGCCGGCGCTGCCGGTGGGCTCGTTCTCGGTCTACCGCACGGGGTCGCGGCCGGCCATCTTCCTGAGCGGCAGCCGGGGCGTGCCCGACACCACCCGCGACTGCTGGCGCGCCTACCTTTCGGGACCCATCCGCAGCGACCGCACCTTGCGCGAGGCGAGCGTGCCGCAGCCGCTGCGCGTGTGCCACATCACGGCACCCGAGGTGCCGCCGGAGCATCGCGCGAAGATCTACGAGGCGCACGGCGTGGTGGAGCGCGTGTCGGTGGTCGAAGAGGATCCCGCGGCATACGACGAGGGCGACGACGCCGGCGCGCTGTTCGCGGTCAATTTCTATCGGCACACCCATCAGCGCCCGCTCAGCGATGCGCAACTCGCCGACTTCGGCGCCGCCGGGCGCCTCTTGATGGCGCTCACGCGCAAGCACATCGCGCTGGCACGCGCCGACACGGCGCACGAACTCCGCGCACGGCTGCATGCCCGCTGCCCGGCCTTGACACCACAGGAACTCAACGTCTGCCTGCGGCTGCTGCGCGGCATGACGCAGGAGGGCATTGCATCGGACATGGGCCTCGCGCTGCCGACGGTCAAGACCTATCGCAACCGGGCTTTTAGCCGGCTCGGGATTCACTTTCGCAACGAGCTGTTTGCGCTGATGTTGCCGGAGCGTGGGGTGCAGCAAGGCAGGGCTTGACGACATGGTGTAGCTTCGCCGCTATCCCATCCACCGCCGGACGCGCCCGATGCCCACGCCCACGAACATCGACAACCCCGTCTCGCCCCAGGCCGCATGGGGCCCGCTGGCGCTGGCGCGCCTGCTCCACGCGGTGGTCGCGCTCGCGGCAGCCGGGGGCGTGGGGCTCGAGCTCGCCACCGCGATCATTCACGGGCCGGGCCTCGCGCCGACGCAGCTCGAAAGGCTGGTGCGGCTGTTCAGCTTTTTCACGATCGATTCGAACCTGCTGATCGGTGGCGTCTGCGCGCTGCTGGTCTTCAGGCCTGCGCATGACGGCCGCGTGTTCCGCGTGCTGCGGCTCACGGCGGTGCTCTGCATCGCGGTGACGGGCGTGGTGTTCCACACGGTGCTCACGGGGCTGCGCGACCTGACGCCGTCGGGCGAGCTGGCCAACTTCCTGCTGCACACCGTCACCCCGCTCGGCGCGGTGCTGGGCTGGCTTTTCGTGGGCCCGCGCCCGCGCACCGACCGCGGCACCATCGGCCGCGCGATGCTGCTGCCGCTGGCATGGATCGGCTACACCTTCGTGCGCGGCGCGTTCGTCGACTGGTATCCGTACCCGTTCATGGACGTGGCGAAGATCGGCCTGGCGCGCGCGCTGCTCAACTCGGCGGCGGTGGCCTTGGTGTTCCTGGCCATGGCCTTCGGCCTGCGCTGGCTCGAGACGCAGCTGCCGCCCGCGCCGGCTTCCTGAGCCCCAGGGTTTTCGGCTTCGTCGCAGAATCGCGGCATGACGAAGACCACACTGCAGCAACTCCTCGGCACCGAGCTTCCTCTCATCCAGGCGCCGATGGCCGGCATCCAGGGCAGCGCGATGGCGATCGCGGTCAGCAACGCGGGCGGGCTCGGCTCGCTGCCTTGCGCGATGCTCGGCAACGACGCGCTCCGCAGCGAACTGGCGGCCATCCGCGCAGGCACCGGCAAGCCTTACAACGTCAATTTCTTTGCCCATGTGACGCCCGCGCCCGACGCGGCGCGCGAAGCCATGTGGCGTGAGGCACTGGCGCCTTACTACCGCGAGTTCGGCATCGATGCCGCTTCCATTCCGACCGGTCCGGGGCGCAACCCCTTCAGCGCCGAAGTGGCCGAGCTGCTCGCCGAATTCCGCCCGCCGGTGGTGAGCTTCCATTTCGGGCTGCCGCACGAAGCGCTGCTGGCGCAGGTGCGCGGCTGGGGCTCGAAGATCCTTGCATCGGCCACCACCGTCGACGAGGCGCTGTCGCTCGAGGCGCAGGGCGTCGACGCGGTCATTGCGCAGGGGCTCGAAGCGGGGGGCCATCGCGGCCACTTCCTCTCGCACGACCTGACCAAGCAGCTCGGCACTTTCGCGCTGCTGCCGCAGGTGGTGCGCGCGGTCCGGCTGCCGGTTATCGCCGCGGGCGGCATCGCCGATGCCGATGGCGTGAGGGCCGCCATGGCGCTGGGTGCAGCGGGCGTGCAGGTGGGCACGGCCTACATGCTCGCGCCCGAGGCCACCACCAGCGCGCTGCACCGCGCGGCGCTCCAGAGCGAGGGAGCGCGCCACACGGCGTTGACCAATCTCTTCACCGGCCGGCCGGCGCGCGGCATCGTGAACCGCGTGATGCGCGATCTCGGACCGATCGGCGCGGCGGCGCCCGAGTTTCCGCTCGCCACCTCGGCCATCGCGCCGCTGCGGGCCAAGGCGGAGGCGCAGGGCAGCGGTGATTTCTCGCCGCTCTGGTCGGGGCAGAACGCCATGGGCTGCCGCGACCTGCCGGCCGCCGAGATCACGCGTGCGCTGGCACACGGCCTGGCCTGAAGACACATCGCGCCGGGCTGAACTTCGACGCGGTGAACGGGTCACACCGCGTTACGAGCGGGAGGAGGCGCTACGGCGTCGATTTGGTGCACCATCGGTGCTCGTCTCCCATTGCTCTTTGCAAAAGGAAACCGCCGACATGCCCGAACGAGATCCCTCCGACCTCCGCGACAACCATTCCGACGCCCCCGAGTTCAGGCCGCGGCGCGAAACACCCACCGGCCTCATCGTCGTCATCCTGCTGCTGGCCCTGGTGGCGGCGTTCTTCGGCTGGCGCTGGTACCAGCAGCAGCAACAGCAGCCCGAGGCGCTCGCGCCTTCGCCGCCCATGGCCGCCACGCCGAACGACGGCCTGGTGCTGCCGCCGCTCTCGCCGCTGCCCGAGCTGCTCGAACCGCAGAACCCGCTCGAAGGGCTTGCACCGCCCGACGCGGGGCTGCCGCCGGTGGCTGATTCGGATTCGCGCGTGAGCAAGGCGCTGGCCGACCTGCTCGGCAGCCGCAACGCGGCCGAGTTCCTGCTGCCCGACGGCGTGGTGCGCCGCTTCGTGGCCACGGTCGACAACCTCCCGCGCGAGCAGGCGCCCGCCAGCCGGTGGCCGGTCCACCCCACCGGGCAGCGCTTCATCACCGCGGGGCAGGGCAACGCCGAGGTGATCGACGCGAAGAACAGCGCGCGCTATGCCGCTTTGGTGCAACTGACGCAGTCGGTCGATTCGGCGAAGGCGGCCAAGGTGTATGCGCGGCTCTACCCGCTGTTTCAGCAGGCGTACGAAGAGCTCGGCTATCCGGGGCGCTATTTCAACGACCGCCTGATCGCGGTGATCGACCACCTGCTGCAGGCGCCCGAGCCCGCGGGCCCGGTGAGCGTGCGGCTCGTCGAGGTCAAGGGCAGCGTGCCGTCGCAGCGGCCGTGGGTGCGCTACGAATACGTCGACCCTGCGCTCGAATCGCTCTCGGCGGGCCAGAAGATCATGGTGCGCGTGGGCCTGGAGAACGAGCGCAAGCTCAAGGCGAGCCTGCGCAGCTTCCGCCAGCAGGTCGCGACGGGTGCGGTGGCGAAGAAGGCCGGCCAGCCCTGACGCGCGCCGTGTAGGCGCGGGCCGATTGCGCGCGGCGGCGATGGCGCAGATGATCGGCCTTCACGAAATCCAAGCCGTTTCGAGGACCACCGTATGAGCCTGATGAGCGTCGACCTCTACCAGAGTGCTACCGATCCCGCGAAATTCCTGGCGCTTCCCGCCGGCACGGACCCGACGGAACTCATGGGTCCGATGACCTTCGATGCCGACTACGGCGAGGTCCGGCGCTACCGGGAGGGCTTCGAATTCGACCCCTCCCAGGACTACGCCGGCGTCAACGCCGCCAAGATCGCCGCCGACCTGCTGACCGTCAAGTGGGCCATGTACCGCCGCGAAGGTTGAACCGGCGGCTGAGGCCGCCAAGCGCTCAGGCGGCGGCTTCGGCTTCCTGGTAATCGCCCACGGGCAGGCAGCTGCAGAACAGGTTGCGGTCGCCATAGACGTTGTCGACGCGGCCCACGGGCGGCCAGTACTTGGCGTCCTTCAGCGCGGCCAGCGGATAGGCGCCGAGTTCGCGCGCATACGGATGCGTCCATTCGCTCGCAACCAGGCTGGCGGCGGTGTGCGGCGCATGCTTGAGCGGGTTGTCGTCCTTTGGCCAGACGCCTTCCTCGATGCGGCGGATCTCGCCGCGGATCGCGATCATCGCGTCGATGAAGCGATCGAGTTCGGCCAGCGGTTCGCTCTCGGTCGGCTCGACCATCAAGGTGCCCGGCACCGGGAAGCTCAGCGTGGGCGCGTGGAAGCCGTAGTCGATCAGGCGCTTGGCCACGTCTTCGGCGGTGACGCCGCTGGTCTCCTTGAGCGGGCGCAGGTCGAGGATGCACTCGTGCGCGACATGCCCGTTGGGGCTGGCGTAGAGCGTGGGGTAGTGCTCCTTGAGCCGCGCGCTGATGTAGTTGGCGCTCAGGATCGCGGTCTCGGTGGCGGCCTGCAGGCCCTTGGCGCCCATCATTCGGCAGTACATCCAGCTGATCGGCAGCACTGCGGCATTGCCCAAGGGCGCAGCGGAAACGGCGCCTACGCCATTGCCCGCGGCGCCGGCCGTCGCATGCCCCGGCAGGTACGGCACCAAGTCCTCGACCACGCACACCGGCCCCACGCCCGGACCGCCGCCGCCGTGCGGGATGCAGAAGGTCTTGTGCAGGTTGAGGTGGCTCACGTCGCCGCCGAATTCGCCGGGCGCGGCCACGCCGACCAGCGCGTTCATGTTGGCGCCGTCGACGTACACGCGGCCGCCGTGTTCGTGCACCAGTTCGCAGAGTTCCTTCACGCGGGTCTCGAACACGCCGTGCGTGCTGGGATACGTGATCATCACCGCGGCCAGGTTGGCGCTGTGCTTCTCGCAGGCGCGCCTCAGGTCGTCCATGTCGACGTTGCCCTGCGCGTCGCAGGCCGTCACCACCACCTGCAGGCCCACCATCTGTGCGCTCGCGGGGTTGGTGCCATGCGCCGACGACGGAATCAGGCAGATGTTGCGGTGTCCCTGGCCGTTGGCTTCCTGGAACGCTCGGATCGCGAGCAGGCCCGCGTATTCGCCCTGCGAGCCCGCATTGGGCTGCAGGCTGATGCCCGCGTAGCCGGTGGCTTCGCAGAGCCAGGCGCGCAGCTGGGCGTCGAGCTGGGCGTAGCCCGCGAGCTGCTCGGCGGGCGCGAACGGATGGATGTTCGCGAACTCGGGCCAGGTGATGGGGATCATCTCGCTGGTCGCATTGAGCTTCATGGTGCAGCTGCCGAGCGGGATCATGCTGCGGTCGAGCGCCAGATCCTTGTCGGACAGGCTGCGGATGTAGCGCAGCATCGCCGTCTCGCTCTTGTGCGTGTTGAACACCGGGTGCGCGAGAAAGGCGCTGGTGCGGCGCAGGTCGTCGGGCAGTCGCGGCGCGGTGCCGGCGAGTTCGTCGAAGCGCGGCATCGGCGTGCCGGCGGGCACGAACAGCGCCCAGAGCGTCTCGATGTCGGCGCGCGTGGTGGTCTCGTCGAGCGAGATGCCCAGGTGCTGCTGCAGACGCTGGCGCAGGTTGATGCCGCCGGCCTCGGCGCGCTCGACGATCTTCTGCGTGTCGTCGCCGGTGTGGATCGTCAGCGAATCGAACGCGGTGGCATTGACCACTTCGCGGCCCATCTGCGCGAAGCCTTGCGCGAGGATCGCGGTGAGCGCGGCCACGCGCTGCGCGATGCGCGTAAGGCCGTCGGGTCCGTGGTAGACGGCGTACATGCTCGCCACCACGGCCGGCAGCACCTGCGCGGTGCAGATGTTGGACGTGGCCTTCTCGCGCCGGATGTGCTGCTCGCGCGTTTGCAGCGCGAGGCGGTAGGCCGGACGCCCGTGCGCATCGACGCTCACGCCGACCAGCCGGCCGGGCAGCGAGCGCTTGAATTCGTCACGGCAGGCCAGGTAGGCCGCGTGCGGGCCGCCGTTGCACATCGGCATGCCGAAGCGCTGCGTGGTGCCGCAGACGATGTCGGCGTCCCATTCGCCGGGCGGCGCGAGGAGCGTGAGCGCGAGCAGGTCGGCGGCCACGCAGAAGGCGGCGTCGCACTGGTGGGCATGGCCCGCGAGCGGGCGCAGGTCGTGCACATGGCCGGTGGTGGCCGGGTACTGCGCGAGCACGCCGAAGAAGTCGCAGCTCGCCATCAGGTGCGGCAGCGTCTCGGACGCCGTGCTCACCTTCACTTCGATGCCCAGCGGCGCGGCACGCGTGCGGATGACCTCGATCGTCTGCGGATGGCAGTCGCCCGAGACCAGGAACACGTTGCTCTTGCTCTTGACGCTGCGCCGGGCGAGCGTCATGGCCTCGGCCGCGGCCGTGGCCTCGTCGAGCATGGAGGCGTTGGCGATGGCCATGCCCGTCAGGTCGCACACCATCGTTTGGAAATTGAGCAGGGCCTCCATGCGCCCTTGCGAGATCTCGGCCTGGTAGGGCGTGTAGGCGGTGTACCAGGCGGGGTTCTCGAGCACGTTGCGCAGGATCACGCCGGGCGTGTGGGTGCCGTAGTAGCCCTGGCCGATGAAGCTCTTGCACACCTTGTTCTTCGCCGCGATGGCCTTCATCTCGGCCAGCGCGTCCGCTTCGCTGGCGGGCGCCGGCAGCCGCATCGGGCGGGCGCGGCGAATCGCCGCGGGCACGATGCCGTCGATGAGCTCCGCACGCGTGGCCGAGCCGATCACCGGCAGCATGCGCGCTTCGTCGGCCGCATCGATGCCGATGTGGCGGGCGAGGAATTCCTCGGCATTCTCGAGTTCTTGCAGGGAGGGGAGGGAAGGGGTGGGCATGGCGGTGTCGGGGGGAAAAGGCAAGGGCGGGGCTGCCGGACGCGTCGCGTGCGGCCAGCCCGTCTTCAGCGGTGCATCAGGACTCGGCTGCGAACTGGTCGTAGGAGGCGGCGTCGAGCAGCGCGTCGAGCTGCGCAGGTTCGCTGAGCTTGACCTTGAAGAACCAGCCCGCGGCCAGCGGGTCGCTGTTGGCGAGCGAAGGATCGGCGCGCAGCGCCTCGTTCACTTCGGTGATCTCGCCCGACACGGGCATGAACACGTCGGCCGCGGCCTTCACCGATTCGACGACACCGGCCACTTCGCCCTGCGCGAAGGTCTTGCCCACGTCGGGCAGGTCGACGAACACCACGTCGCCGAGCGCATCCTGCGCATGCACGGTGATGCCGACGGTGGCCGCGTCGCCTTCGGCCGAGACCCATTCGTGGTCCTTGGTGTACTTGATGGTCATGTGAAAAAACTCCTCGTGGAAAAAATGAAATGCCGAGCTCAGCCGCGGTAGTAGCGCGTGGGCACGAAAGGCATGGCCGAGACTTCCATCGGAACGGGCTTGCCCCGCACGATGGCCTGCACGCGCGTGCCGGGCTCGGCGAAGGCCATGGCCACGTAGCCCATCGCGACCGGGCGGTCGGCCGTGGGGCCGAGCAGGCCGCTCGTCACGAGGCCTATGTCCTGGCCCTCGAACGATTGCAGCACCGTGCCGTCGCGCACCGGTATGCGCTCGAGCGCCACCAGGCCAACGCGCTTGCGCGTGAGCGTGTCGTGGTCGGTGCGGCCGGCCGCGCCCGACGTGGCCGATGCCAACTGCGCCAGCACCCGGGCCGCGCCCGGGAAGCCGCCTTCGCGCGCGCCGCCCGCGCGGCGCACCTTCTGGATCGCCCAGTTGAGCGAGGCCTCGACCGGCGTGGTGGTGGTGTCGATATCGTTGCCGTAAAGGCACAGGCCGGCCTCGAGCCGCAGCGAATTGCGCGCGCCCAGGCCGATCGGCTTGACCTCGGCCTGGGTGAGCAGCAGGCGGGCCAGGGCGTCGGCGTCACGGCCGGCGACCGAGATCTCGAAGCCGTCTTCGCCGGTGTAGCCGCTGCGCGTGACGAAGGCTGGAATGCCGCCGATCTGCACTGCGCCGCCGGTCATGAACACGAAGCGCTCGGCGCCGGGCGAGAGCCTTGCGAGCACCGCGGCGGCCTGCGGCCCCTGCAGCGCGAGCAGCGCGTGGTCGGGCAGGGGCTGCACCTCGCAGCGTGCGCCGATCTTCTGCTGGATGTGCGCGATGTCGGCCATCTTGCAGGCGCCGTTGACGATCACGAAGAGCGAGCCGTGCCCCTCGTTGAAGAACATCAGGTCGTCGAGGATGCCGCCTTCGTCGTTCAGCAGCAGGCCGTAGCGCTGCTTGCCCGGGGCCAGGTCGATCACGTCGACCGGCATCAGCGTCTCGAAGGCGGCGGCGGCGTCGGGCCCGACCAGGCGCAACTGGCCCATGTGCGAGATATCGAACAGCCCGGCCTGCTCGCGCGTATGGCGGTGCTCGGCCATCAGGCCGGCGGGGTACTGCACCGGCATCGAATAGCCGGCGAACGGCACCATGCGGGCGCCGAGCTCGACGTGCAGGTCGTGCAGCGGGGTCTTGAGCAATGGTTGTTGTTGGTCAGCGGAAGCAGCCACGGGGCACTCTCCAAAGGGGCAGTCGAATTCCATGGCGCAAGCCATGGGCCACCCCTGCTGTCCGCTTTACCTGAGAGATTCGCCCCACGATCGGGGTTTGCTCCTTCGGTGGGCCGTCGCCGCAAACGCGCGCTGCAACGGCCTCTCTCCAGCAAGGAAGCGACGGCGTTCGCTGTCGCTGTGTCAGTCCTTTTGCCTGAGCGTTCGGGGGTTCCCTGCGCCTTCGGCGGCCTCGCGTGGCGAAGCTCTCTCCTGACCCGGCGAGTGTAGTGGATCGCGCTGCGGGCCGGCCGCGCGGGACGGCGGCAGTTCCGCACGCAGATGGTCGAGAAAGGCGCTGACGCCCTGTGGCAGCGTGCGTCCGGCGAGGGTCTGGACCTCGACGGCGCGGCCGTTCATGCCGCGCTCGCGGATCGGTGCGGCATGCAGCTCGCCGCGCCGCGCACGGTCGCGCACCGTCACCTCGCCCGAAATCGACAGGCCGCCGCCGTGCAGCACGAAGTTGGTGAGCGACTCGAAATGGTTGCTGACCAGCACCGGGTCGAACACCAGCCGCCGCTGGCTGCAGCCGATGTCGAACAACTGGCGCACCGTGTTGTCGCGCTCTGGCAGGGCGATCGGATGCGGATGCATCTGCGCCAGCGTGACGGTGGAAAAGCGCGCGAGCGGATGGTCGGGCCGCATGATCGCGTGGACGGGCGCCGCCTGCATGTGCTGCACCTGGATGTCGCGCTCGGCAGCCCGGCTGTAGGTGAGGCCGATGTCCACGTCGCCATTGCGCACCGCCGCGGTTACCTGGGCCGGCGCCACCACGCGGAGGTGGAACAGGATGCCAGGGTGGCGGGCACGGAATTCGGCCATCGCGCCGGGCAGGAACTCGATGGCGAAGCCGGACGAACTGGCCAGGCGCACCAGGCCCCGGCGCAGACCCTGCAGCGCCTGGATGTCGGACACCACGCGGTCGGCCTCCATCGCGCCGCGGCGCGCATGCGCGGCCAGCAGTTCGCCGGCGGCGCTGGGCGCCATGCCGCGCGCGTGCCGCTCGAACAGCGGCACGCCGAGCAGTTCTTCCAATGCCGCCACCTGCCGGCTTACGGCCGAGGGCGACACGCTGAGCCGCGAGGCGGCCTCGCTCACGGAGCCGCTGCGAACCACCTCGAGAAAGTAGCGCAGCGCCGTGTCCTGCAGTCGGTCGGACAGCATCGAAAACCTTCCTAGGTTTGCGTAAAACGCAACGATTCTTGCAACAAACGGCGATTGTCGTATGGCTGGCGGGCGCTTATTCTGACTTCGTCCCGTCATTTTTCCGCAGGAGAGGCATGCACAAACCCCGATCGGCCACGCCGGCGCCGGTGGCTTCGGCCATCGTGGAACTCAGCGCCACAGCGCTTTCGCATGCCATCCATTCGCGCGAGGTCTCGTGCGTCGAAGTGCTCGATGCCTACCTGGCGCAGATCGACCGGCTCAATCCGGTGGTCAATGCCATCGTGGCGCACGCCGACCGCGATGCGCTGCACGCCCAGGCCCGCGAGCGCGACGACCAACTGGGGCAGGGCCGCAGCCTGGGGCCGATGCATGGCTTCCCGCAGGCGCCGAAGGACATCATGCCCGTGGCCGGCATGGTCACCACGCGCGGCTCGCCGATCTTCCGTGGCCAGGTCACGCCGGCCGACGCGGTGGTGTTCGAACGCATGCGTGCCGGCGGCGCGCTGTTCGTCGGCCGCACCAACACGCCCGAGTTCGGGCTCGGCGGCCACACCTACAACCCGGTGTACGGCGCCACGCGCAACGCCTTCGACCCGGCCCGCTCGGCAGGCGGCAGCAGCGGCGGCGCCGGCGTGGCGGTGGCGCTGCGCATGCTGCCGGTGGCCGACGGCTCCGACATGATGGGATCGCTGCGCACGCCGGCGGCCTTCAACAACGTGTATGGCCTGCGCACCTCGATCGGCTGCGTGCCGCACGGTCCCACCGAAGAGGTCTTCTTCCAGCAATTCAGCGTCGCCGGTCCGATGGCGCGCAACATCCCCGACCTGGCCATGCTGCTGGCCGTGCAGGCCGGTTTCGACGCCCGGCTGCCGCTCACGCACCGACAGGCGAAGGGCAGCGACTTCCTGCAACCGCTGGCGCGCGACTTCCGCGGCACGCGCATCGGCTGGCTCGGCGACCTGGGCGGCCATCTGCCCACCGAGCCCGGCGTGCTCGACACCTGCGCCGCGGCGCTGCGGCATTTCGAGGCGGCCGGCTGCAGCGTCGAGGCGGTGCTGCCGGCCTTCGACCTCGAGCAGTTGTGGCGCGCCTGGATCGACCTGCGCAGCTTTGCGGTGGCGGGCGCCAATGCCGCGCTCTACCATGACCCGGCACGGCGCGCGCTGCTCAAGCCCGAGGCGGTGTGGGAGATCGAGCGCGGCCTGCAGCTGAGCGGCATGCAGGTGTATGACGCCGCGCGCACGCGCTCGGCCTGGTACCAGGCACTGCGCGGGCTGTTCGCGCAGTTCGACTTCCTCGTGATGCCATCGGCGCAGGTGTTCCCCTTCGACCTGGTGCTCGACTGGCCGCACGAGGTGGGCGGCCGCGCGATGGACACCTACCACCGCTGGATGCAGGCAGTGGTTCCCGCCACCATGGCCGGCCTGCCGGCACTGGCGGCGCCCGCCGGCTTCGGTGCCGGCGGCCTGCCTGCCGGCCTGCAGATCATCGGCCCGGTGCAGGCCGACGCGGCCGTGCTGCAGATCGGCCATGCCTACGACGAGGCCAGCGGTCACGCACGGGTGCGAAGCCCCTTGCTCGGCTGACCGCCGTCTCGCCTCTTCCGTTTTTCTTGCCTGCCAACTGGAGCTTTGCACCGCCATGTCTCTCCGTCGTTCCCGTTTCCTCTCCCTTGCGTTCGTCGCTGCCGCGGCATGCGCGGTGCCCGCGATGGCGCTGGCCCAGCAGGGCTTTCCCGATCGTCCGATCAAGCTGGTGGTGCCCTATTCGCCGGGCGGCGCGACCGACATCCTCGGCCGGCTGATGGCCAACGCGATGGGCGAGAAGCTCGGGCAGCCGATCGTGGTCGAAAACCGCCCCGGTGCGTCTACGGTCGTCGCGGCCTCGCTGGTGGCCAAGGCGCCCGCCGACGGCTACACGCTGCTGCTGGGCGCCAGCACCACGCTCACGCTGAACCCGGCGATCCGCCCGAACCTTCCGTATGACCCGCTCGCGAGCTTCACGCCGCTCGGGTTGGTGGCCGACATGGGGCTGCTGCTGGTGGCCGGCAACGACACGCCGGGCAGTTCGCTCAAGGACATCGTGGCCCAGGCCAAGGCTGCGCCCGACAAGTTCTCGTACGGTAGCTTCGGCACCGGCTCGTCGGTGCATTTCGGCGGCGAGATGCTCAAGTCGGCGACCGGCATCCAGATGGTCCATGTGCCGTACAACGGCAGTTCACCGAGCCTCACGGCGCTGATGGGCGGACAGGTGCAGGTGGCGGTGGACACGGTGGTCGCGTCGGCGCCGCTCGTCAAGGCCGGGCGCATCCGGCCGATCGCCGCGCTCGGCGCGAAACGCCTGGCGCTGCTGCCCGACGTGCCGACGATGGCAGAGAGCGGCTATCCCGGGTTCGACATGAGCACCTGGTTCGCGCTGCTGGCGCCTGCGGGACTGCCCGCGCCCGTGCAGGCGAAGCTCGAGGCAGCGCTGGCCGCGAGCATGCGCGAGCCCGGCTTCCAGAAGAAGCTCGTCGAGATGGGGCTCACGCCGGCATGGGGCCCGGCCAGTGCGGTGCGCGAGCGCGTCGAGCGCGAGCTCCCGAAGATGCGGGCCGTGGCCGCGCAGGCCAACATCCAGGTCGACTGAGCAGGGTCTCCGACGCCCGCCGACGACCGGTTCAATGAACGGCCTGTGCTGCCGACGGCAGCAATTTTTCAATGCGCTCGCGCAGCGACTCGGCCCGCTCCGCGCCCGCGGTCTTCTCGACCTCGGCCAGCATCAATGCCGCGATCTCCAGCATCGCCTCGCGGTCGCGCGCCTCGCGCAGCGCGTCGCGCATCTGCAGCGCGAACGCCGGATCGCGCCGCACGAACATGCGCTCGCAGATGTCGAACAGGAACATCCGCGTGGTGGCGAGGGAGCGCTTGCCGTCGAAGGTGTCGGCGGCGTTGCCGGGCGCAGCGGCGGGCTGTGCGATGAGGGCGGCAGGCGCGGGAAACTGCAGGTAGCCGCGGTGCGCGAGCGCCTGCAGCGCCTGCTCGGCGTCGCCGCGGCTCGCGAACAGCGGGGCGAAGTCGCTCAGCGAGCGACGGCCGTCGGCCATCAGCAGCAGCGCGCGTTCGCGCTGCGTCAGGGTGCGCTGGCCGCCCCGGAGTTCGTCGCGTGCCTTGTCGGTCTTGATGGGGAACATGGCGCAACAGCCCTGGAATTCGAGGGCTGAAGCATCGCGGCGCGCGGTGACATCTTGATGAAGCTTTTGCCTTACATGGCGAAGGCTTCGGCGGCGCCCGGACTCAGCCCGCGGTTTCGCGGCGGATGAGCCAGCGGTCGTCCACGCGCTGGAACTCGAGCGTCTTGCGGCTCGTGTCGTTCAGCGCATCGGCGCGGTAGGTCTGCTTGAAGTGCGCGGTGGCGGTGGTGCCATGGATGCTGATGACGAGGTCGTCGACACCCACCTCGATGCGCGACTTGCCCTCGATGCGCTTGCGCCGGTCGGCTTCCCAGCCGCGGCGGTCGAGCTTGCCGCTCGGCACCGCCTCCGGCGCATAGACGGCGAAGTAGCGGTCCAGGTCCTTGGCGGCCCAGGCGGCGGCCCAGGCGCGCACCGCGGCATCGACTTCGGCGATGGCGGTGCCGGCCGTCGTGGGGGGAGATTCCGCCGCTGCAGAAGCAGCCCTGGCAGTCGGTGCCGGTGCGGCCGACGCCGCCGAGGCCTCGGGCCGAAACGCCACGTACCCCGTAAATCGCCAGCGCTTGCCCTCATCGAGCGAAAAGCTGAGCTTCTCGGAACCCGCCTTGCCATCGGCCAGCAGCGTGACGAACTCTACGTTGGCATAGGTGCCGGCGGGCAGGTCCTGCAGGCTGCCGTCGGCGCTGGTGGTGCGGCGCGTCACGCTCTGCCAGTCGCGCTGCTTCACGGCGCCGAGCGTCTGGCGCGCCTTGCGCGTGGTGTCGACGAAGGCGGCGCGCGGCACGCGCGACTTGAGCACGCGTGATGCGTTGTCCCACAGCGGCCCGAAGCGGTCTTCATCCAGCTGGCGCAGGGTGGCGTGCGCCCCTTGCAGCAGTTCGTCGGCCGACCGGCCCGCAGGGAGCTTGTCGGCCGCCGCGGCGCCAAGGGCGGCGGCTGCAAGAACCCAGCCGGCGAGAAGCTGCGTCGAGATGCGATGCATGGTGTCGTTCCCCCCTGTTTTCTTGTACGTGTGCGCGCAGGTCAGCGTGCGTACATCAGGTCGCGCACCGACAGCGAGATCCAGGGCACGTAGGTGATCACCATCAGGCACACCATGATCACCAGCACGAAGGGAATCAGGTGCTTCACTATTCGGTCGAGCGAGATGCGCGCCACGGTGCAGGCCGCGAACAGGTTCACGCCAAAGGGCGGCGTGATCATGCCGAGTGCGAGGTTCACCACCATGATGAGCCCGAAGTGCACCGGGTCGACCCCGAAGTGCATCGCCACCGGCGCAAGGATCGGTGCGAGCACGATGATCGCCGCGCTGGTCTCGATGAACATGCCGATGAGGAACAGCGCCGCATTCACGCCCAGCAGGAACATCGTCGGCGACTTGAGCACTTCCTCGAGCCAATGGCCGATCGCATCGGGCACGCCCGCACGCGTGATCAGGAACGCGAACAGGCCCGCGTTGGCGATGATGAACATGATCACCGCCGACGAGAGCACTGACTTGCGCAGGATGCCGAACAGGTCGCTCGGCTTGATCTCGCGGTAGATCACCACGCCCACGACGAGCGCATAGAACACGGCGACCGCCGAGGCTTCGGTGGGCGTGAAGATGCCGCCGTAGATGCCGCCCAGGATGATGACCGGCATCAAGAGCGCCCAGCCGGCCTGCAGCAGCGCGCGGCCGAAGGGCATGCGGCCCTCGCCGTCGCTCTTGCCCCAGCCCTTCCACTTGCAGAAGGCCCAGACGAACAGCATCAGCGCGCCGCTGATGAGCAGGCCGGGACCAACGCCTGCGATGAACAGCTCGCCGATCGACACTTCGGCGCTCACGCCGTAGAGGATCAGCGGAATCGACGGCGGGATGATCACGCCCAGCTCGGCGCTCGTGGCCTGCAGCGCCGCCGCATACGACGTGGGGTAGCCGTGCTTGATGAGCGCGGGGATCAGGATGGCGCCGATCGCGAAGGTGGTGGCCACCGACGAGCCCGACACCGCCGCGAAGATCATGCAGGTCAGCACGCAGGTCATCGGCAGGCCGCCCTGCACGCCGCCGACGATGCTCTTGGCGAACTCGACCAGCCGGCGCGAGATGCCGCCCGTTTCCATCAGGTTGCCCGCGAGGATGAAGAACGGGATGGCCGCGAGCGGAAACTTGTTGATCGAGTTGAAGATCTCCTTGGCGGAGATCAGCATGTGGGCGTTCGTCACCTGGATGCCGACGATCGACGCCAGGCCGATCGAGACGGCGACGGAAACCGACAGTGCGAAGCACAGCACCATCGTGGCAAGCATTGCGGAAGTCATTGCGCCGTCTCCAGTTCGAGCCGCTTCGGGTCGAGGTAGTTGCCGACGATGCCGAAGAGCGAGAACACCGCCCCCACGGGCAACGCCATGTAGGCCCAGATCATCGACAGGCTCTCGAGCCCGGCCATGCTCTGCACGCGGCCGCGGATCGCGTAGTCCCAGCCCCACCACAGGATGATGAGCATGAGCGCGAGCGCGGCCACGCTCACCGCCGCATCGAGCAGGCGGCGCATGCGCGGCGAGCTCCAGCGGTACAGCACGTCGACGCTCACCATCGCGCCCTGGCGAAACGCCATCGGAATGCCGAGGAACACCATCCAGATCAGGCTCACGCGGATCATGATCTCGCTCCATTCGGCGGGCTGCTCGAGCACGAAGCGGGTGACGATCTGGAACACGCCGAGCGAGGATGCCACCACGAGCATCACGCAGGCCAGGGCCATGGACACCATGGTGGTCCATCGCTCCACGCCGAGGAACATGGTTTTCATTTGAAAAAACTCTGACGGTAAAACAAAAACAGGAACGCCCGCCTGGCGTGGTGCCGGGCGGGCGCAGCCTTCAAGCAAGCGCCGGTCGGGGGCCGACGATCACTTGTAGTTGCGGATCTTGTCCAGGTTGGCCTTGCCGAAGTCCTTTTCGAACTGCGTGTTCACCGGTGCCAGCGCCGCCACGAACTTGGCCTTGTCGAGGTTCTCGATCACGGTCATGCCCTTGGCGCGCAGGTCGGCCACGCCCTTGGCGTCGTCTTCGTCCACGCGTGCGCGGTTGGCCTTGGTGCCTTCCTTGGCGGCTTCGAGGAAAGCCTGCTTGTCGGCGGCGCTGAGCTTGTCGAAGCTGGCCTTGTTCATCACGAAGATGCAGGGCGAATACACGTGGCCGGTGAGCGAGAGGTGCTTTTGCACCTGGTCGAACTTGGCCGAGATGATCACCGGCAGCGGGTTCTCCTGGCCGTCGACCGTGCCTTGCTGCAGCGCCGTGAACACTTCGGGGAAGGCCATCGGCGTGGTGACGATGCCGAAGCCCTTATAGGCGGCGATGTGCACCGGGTTTTCCATCGTGCGCATCTTCAGGCCCTTGAGGTCTTCCGGCGCCTTCACCTCGCGCTTGCTGTTGGTCATGTGGCGGAAGCCGTTCTCGGCCCATGCCAGCGCCTTGAAGCCCTTGGCCTCGAACTTGGTCAAGAGCTCCTGGCCGATCGGACCGTCGAGCACGGCGCGCGCATGCGCCTTGTCGCGGAACAGGAAGGGCACGTCGAGGATCTTGGTCTCGGGCACGAAGTTCGGCACCGGGCCGGTCGAGGAGAACGCGAGTTCCTGGGTGCCGAGCTGCACCGCCTCGATCGACTCGCGCTCGCCGCCGAGCGAGCCGTTGTAGAAGGTCTCGACCTTGTAGCGGCCATTGGTGCGCTTCGCCACTTCTTTCGCGAAGGTGTCGATGGCGACGCCCTGGTGCGAGTTCTGCGAGGTCGAGATGCTGATCTTCATGGTCGTCTGCGCGAAAGCGGCGCATGCCATGCCCAGGCCCAGAACCAGGCCGGCGGCCAGTCGGGTCAACTTCATTGTGTGTCTCCTCGGTTGGAAAAAAGAGTGGAAATCGGCCTTGAGACCGGTTTCACGCAAGCGGTGACTATGCACGAATAAGCAGTTTGACTGCGTCGGGATTTTCACGGACGTAGTTGCGGATCACCGCCTCGAAGTCGGCATCGGGCAGCAGCCCCAGGCCGCGGGCGCGCCGGGCCTCGATGTGGCCGGGCCAGGTCTTGACGATGCGCCGGATGGCCGGATCGGGCGTGCGGTCGAGCAGGTCGGTCGCAGCCTTACCGGCCACGCGTTCGAGCGCGGCGGCCATGTCGCCGACGGTGGTCGCGAGCGAGGGCAGGTTGAGCGCGGTGCGCGGTCCCCATTCGGCATCGCCCGCCTCGGCAGCGCGGATGATGCCCTCGATGGTGCGCGCGGGCGAGGCGATGGCCACCGGCGTCTCGTCGGGCACCGGGCACGCGGCGCGAAGGCCCGCGAGCGGCTCGCGGATCATGCCGCTGAAGAAGCCCGAGGCGGCGCCGTTGGGGCGCCCCGGACGCACACTCACCGTCATGAGCCGCACGCTGCGCCCGCGCACGAAACCCTTGCGCGTGTAGTCGGCCATCAACTGCTCGCCGATGAACTTCTGGATGCCGTAGCTGGTCTGCGGCGTGGGCAGCGTGTGGTCTTCGATGACCGGCGGCAGCGGCTGCTCGGGCGAATCGCCGAACACCGCGAGCGAGCTCGCGAACACCACCAGCGGCCGGGTGCCCAGCGCGCGCGCCTTTTCGAGCAGCGCATGCGTGGCCGCGAAGTTGCTGCGCATGCCGAGGTCGAAATCGGCCTCGCATTCGCCGCTGACCGCGGCGGCCAGATGGAAGATGGCGGCCGCCTCGCGCCAGGGCGCCGCATCGGGTGCGGCGAGCTGGTCGTTGAGGTCGCCGAGCGCAACGGCAATGCGCGGGTCGCCCGCCAGGTCAGCCGGCGGCGCGACGCGGTCGACCAGCGTGATGCGGGAGATGGGTTCTGCCGGCGCCCCCGCGAGCGACAGGCGCCCCGTGGCGAGCAGCGTGCGTGCGAGGCGCGCGCCCAGGAAGCCCGCGCCTCCTGTGATGACGACCTGCATGCTCACATGCCCACGTAGTTGGGGCCGCCGCCGCCTTCGGGCGTGACCCAGACGATGTTCTGCGTCGGGTCCTTGATGTCGCAGGTCTTGCAGTGCACGCAGTTCTGCGCATTGATCTGCAGGCGCTCCTTGCCGGCATGGGCTTCGTCGGGCACGAACTCGTACACGCCCGCGGGACAGTAGCGGCTCTCGGGTCCGGCGAACTTCGAGAGGTTGATGTTCACCGGCACCGAGGCGTCCTTCAGCGTCAGGTGCGCCGGCTGTTGCTCTTCATGGTTGGTGTTGCTGATGAACACGCTCGAAAGCCGGTCGAAGGTGAGCTTGCCGTCCGGCTTCGGATAGGCGATGGGCTTGCACTCGGCCGCGGGCTTCAGGTAGAGGTGGTCGGGCTTGTCGCGGTGCAGGGTCCATGGAATACGGCCCTTCAGCAGCCACTGCTCGACGCCGTTCATCACGGTGGCGATGCCCAGGCCCTTCTTGAACCAGGCCTTGAAGTTGCGCGCCTTGTTGAGCTCGGTGTGGAGCCAGCTCTTCTCGAACGCGGCCGGATAGGCCGTGAGCTCGTCGTGCTGGCGCCCGGCGGTCACCGCTTCGAACGCGGCTTCGGCGGCCAGCATGCCGGTCTTGATGGCCGCATGGCTGCCCTTGATGCGGCTCACGTTGAGGTAGCCGGCCTCGCAGCCCACCAGCGCGCCGCCCGGGAACACCGTCTTGGGCAGCGACATCAGGCCGCCCGCGGTGATGGCGCGCGCGCCGTAGCCGATGCGCTTGGCGGGCTTGATGCCCTTGGCTTCGTCGCCTTCGAGGTACCAGCGGATGTTGGGGTGCAGCTTCCAGCGCTGCATTTCCTCGAACGGGCTCAGGTACGGGTTGCTGTAGTCCAGGCCCGTGATGAAGCCCATCGTGACCTTGTTGTCCTCCATGTGATAGAGGAAGGCGCCGCCATAGGTGTCGCTCTTCATCGGCCAGCCGGCCGTGTGCAGCACGAAGCCGGGCTGGTGGCGCTTGGGATCGATCTCCCAGACTTCCTTCACGCCCAGGCCGTAGGTCTGCGGGTCCTTGCCCTCGTCGAGCTTGAAGCGGCTGATGAGCTGGCGGCCCAGGTGGCCGCGCGAGCCTTCGGCGAACACGGTGTACTTGCCGAGCAGTTCCATGCCGAGCTGGAAGTTCTCGGTCGGCTCGCCGTCCTTGCCCACGCCCATGTTGCCGGTGGCCACGCCGCGCACCGAACCGTTCTCGTTGTAGAGCACCTCGGCGGCCGGAAAGCCCGGGAAGATCTCGACGCCGAGGTTCTCGGCCTGCTGCGCGAGCCACTTGGTGAACGCGCCGAGGCTGATGATGTAGTTGCCGTGGTTCTGGAAGCACTCGGGCAGCAGGAAGCCCGGCGTGCGCAGGCCCGAGTTCTCGCCCAGGAACACCATCGCGTCGTCGGTCACCGGCTGGTTCAGCGGCGCGCCGAGTTCCTTCCAGTCGGGCAGCAGTTCGTTGAGCGCGCGCGGGTCCATGATGGCGCCCGACAGGATGTGCGCGCCGGGCTCGGAACCCTTCTCGAGCACCACGACCGAGATCTCCTTGTCGTGCTGCGCGGCAAGCTGCTTGAGGCGGATCGCGGTCGCGAGGCCGGCCGGGCCGCCGCCGACCACGACCACGTCGTATTCCATGGATTCGCGGGGGCCGAATTGGGCGAGGATTTCGTCGGGGGTCATTGTGGGGGTCTCGTCGATAATGATTGAGGCTCGGACGCTTCGGGGGCGCGAAACATTTTATGTGGAGTGCGAGGCGTCACCTCGGCGACTCAAAAGGACCCTCTTTCATGGCGTACACGATCGATCTTTCGGGCCGCGTGGCCTTCGTCACCGGCGCTTCGAGCGGCCTCGGCGCCCAGTTCGCCAAGACGCTTGCGCGTGCCGGCGCCGCGGTGGTGCTCGCGAGCCGCCGCGTCGAAAAGCTCAAGCAACTGCGCGCGCGCATCGAGGGCGAGGGCGGCGACGCCCACGTGGTCGAGCTCGACGTGACCGACATCGCGAGCATCCGGGCTGCCGTGGCGCGCGCCGAGACCGAGGTCGGGCCCATCGACATCCTCGTCAACAATTCGGGCGTGAGTACCACGCAGCGCCTGCAGGACGTCGCGCCCGACGACTTCGACTACATCTTCGACACCAACGTGAGGGGCTCGTTCTTCGTTGCGCAGGAGGTCGGCAAGCGCATGCTCGCGCGCGCCAGGGGCGCGGCGCCGGGCACCTATATCGGCGGGCGGATCATCAACATCGCGTCGGTGGCCGCGCTCAAGGTCATGCCGCAGATCGGCACCTATTGCATGAGCAAGGCCGCCGTGGTGCAGATGACCAAGGCCATGGCGCTCGAATGGGGCCGCTTCGGCATCAACGTGAACGCGCTGTGCCCTGGCTACATCGCGACCGAGCTCAACGAGGAGCACTGGACCACCGAAGGCGGCGCCAAGCTGGTGAACATGCTGCCGCGCAAGCGCGTGGGCAAGCCCGAGGACCTCGACGGTCTGATCGTGCTGCTCGCGAGCGGCCAGAGCCATTTTGTGAACGGTGCGGTGATTGCCGCCGACGACGGCTTCGCGCTCTGAAAAAGACCCATGAAAATCGAAATTCCCGAACAGAAGAAGCTCGTCTATGAAATGTCGATCCCGATCCGCTGGGGCGACATGGACGCCATGGGCCACCTGAACAACGGCACCTACTTTCGCTACATGGAGACCGCGCGCATCGACTGGATGCGCTCCATCGGCTTCGAGCCCGAGCCCGGCGGCGAGGGCATGGTGATCGTCAACGCGTTCTGCAACTTCTACCGCCAGATCGAATACCCGGGCGACGTGCAGGTGAAGATGTACGTCAGCGACCCCGCGCGCACCACCTTCGAGAGCTGGGCCACGATGGCGCGCGCCGATGCGCCCGAGGTGGTCTGCGCAGCCGGCGGCGCGACCATGATCTGGGTCGACTTTCCGAAGCAGAAGGCCATGCCGCTGCCGGACTGGCTGCGGGCGCTGGTGGGCGGGTAAGGGGCGGGTAGGAGTCGCGCCGCTACCCCGGCGGCAGCACGATGCGTGCCTCGAAGCCGCTCGACGCACCGGGCGGCGGCGACGCGAGTTCGAGCGCAGCGCCGTGCTTCTCGACGATGGTGCCCACGATCGACAGCCCCAAGCCATAGCCGGCGCGGTCGGCGCTGTGCCGCACATGGCGCTGCTGCAGCGTGCGCAGCTGTTCGGCACTCACGCCCGCGCCGAAGTCGCGCACCGCGAGCGTGCAGGGCGCCATCACTTCGATCACCACACGGCCCGCGCCGGCGTAGCGCAGCGCGTTCTCCACCAGGTTGCGCAGCGCGATCGCGAGCGCATCGACGTCGCCCGATGCCACCGGTGCCACCTTGTCGGGCACCTTGAGCCCAAGACGCTCGACGGTCTGCGGGTCGTCCCAGAATTCTTGCGCCACCGCGCCGGCGAGCTGCACCAGGTCTACCCGCGCGCGCGCGAGCGATGCGCCCGATTCGGCGCGCGAGAGCTGCAGCAGCTTCTCGGTGCGGTGGCTGAGCATCTGCAGCGCATCGAGCGCGGCCTGCACGTCGTCGCGTCGCAGTTCGTGCTCGAGCGCGGTCTGCAGCCGCAGCCGCGCCGCGGCCAGCGGGGTGCGCAGTTCGTGCGCGGCGTTCGCGGCCAGCGCGCGCTCGACATCGAGCGACTGCGACAGGCGCTCGAGCAGGCTGTTGACATGGTCGCCGACCGCGCGCAGCTCGATCGGCAGGCCGGGCAGGGCGATCGGCCGCAGGTCGGCGCCGCTGCGCTTCTCGATCTCGCCCGCGAGCTGCTCCAGCACGCGCAGCTCGGTGCGCGCCACCTTGCGCAGTACCAGCGCCAGCAGCGGCAGCACCGCACCGAGCGGGATGATGAGGCCGACGAGCGTGCGGTTGAGCGCCGTGCGCCGCTCGTCGAGCGGATCGGCCACCTGGAAGTACAGCCCGAGCGTGGGATGCCGCACCGTGTAGACGCGCCACGCGTGGTTGTTCGCGAAGCCCGCCGCCAGCGGCACATCGAAGGCGCCGGTGGGCGCCTCGGCCGAGCGCAGCAGCACGCGCTCGTGGATGTCGACCACCTGGTACATCACGGCATCTTGCGCGAACAGCTGCTTCGGCGCGATCAGCGGTGCGGCGGACGCGGCACCTGCCGGCTGCAGCTTTTCGAGCTCCTGCACCGCCATGTCGAACATGCGGTGCGACACCTCGGCGAGCTCGTTGTCGAAGTTGTGGTTGATCTCGCGGTCCACATACCAGACCACCGCTAGCACGCAGACGAGCCACACGCCGCCGACCCAGACGATCAGCGTGCGGGCCAGTCGGCCGGCCAGCGTGTCGCGCCCGCCGCGGCGGTGGGTGGACAGCGTCATTCGTTGTCGTCGCCGGCCGAGGTCGACAGGCGGTAGCCGAGGCCGCGCAGCGTCTGGATGTGGCGCTTGCCGAGCTTGCGCCGCAGCCGGCTGATGAACACCTCGAGCGTGTTGCTGTCGGCTTCGTCGCCGAAACCGTAGAGCGCATCGGCCAGGTTCTCGCGCGTGTGGATGCGCTCGGGCCGCGTGGCCATCACGCGCAGCAGCGCCCATTCCTTTTGCGTCAGCACGACCGGGCTGCCGTCCTTGCGCACCCGGTCCTGTGCCAGGTCGATCTCCAGCGTGCCGAGGTGCAGCACCGGCGCGCTGCCCGCATTGCGCCGCCGTTCCACGGCGCGCAGCCGCGCCAGCAGCTCGGCCGGGTCGTAGGGCTTGACGAGGTAGTCGTCGGCGCCGGCGTCTAGGCCGCGGATGCGGTCGGTGACCTGGTCGCGCGCGGTCAGCACGATCACGATCGGCGGCTCGCGCAGCGCGCGCACCTGGGGCAGCAGCGAGAGGCCGTCGCCGTCGCCCAGGTGAAGGTCGAGCAGCACCGCGGCGTACTGCACCGACAGCAGCGCGCCGCGCGCGTCGGCGAGGCTGGGTGCCACGTCGACCACGAAAGCCTTGGCGCGCAGATAGCCGCAGACCGCGTCTGACAACGCGCTGTCATCTTCGACAAGCAATATGCGCACGCCGGACCGACTTTCTTCAGGAGGAAGGGGGAAAAAAGAAGCGGGAGTCTAGCGCCGGGCGTGCCCACCACCGCTTCAGGCTGGGTTCATCTCGCCCACGTAGCCTCGCGCGAATTTTCCTGGCTTGCTGCTTTTCATGTCCATGACGCGTGTTGTTGCCCCCTATCGCCCGATGAACCCGTCGAACCGCCGCCTTGCGTGGCTGACGCTGGCTGCCCTGGCGGTGCTGCTGGCGTGGGACGCCACGGGCGGCGACCTGGCGCTGGCGCGCCTCGCGGGCACGCCCATGGGCTTCCCCTGGCGCGACAACGCCTTTCTCGTGCAGGTGATGCACGAGGGCGCGAAGGACCTGAGCTGGCTGCTGTTGATCGCGCTGTTCGCCGCGATCCGCTGGCCGGTGGGCTTGCTGCGGCGCCTGCCTGCCGCTGCGCGTGCGCAGCTCGCCTTGACGGTGCTGCTTTCGGTGGCCGCGATCAGCGCGATCAAGCATGCGAGCCACACGAGCTGCCCCTGGGACCTGCAGGAATTCAGCGGCGTGGCCCGCCATGTGTCGCACTGGGCCTGGCGTGTTCACGACGGCGGCCCGGGCGGCTGCTTTCCCGCCGGGCATGCATCGGCGGCGTTGGCCTATGCGGGCGGCTTCTTCGTGCTGCGCAGGGTGTCGCCGCGCGCCGCCGCGCGCTGGCTCGGCGTGTCGCTCGCGGCCGGCCTGGCGCTGGGGCTGTCGCAGCAGTGGCGCGGCGCTCATTTCATGAGCCACACGCTCTGGACCGGCTGGATCTGCTGGGTGGTCGGCTTCGCCATCGAACTGCTCGCCTCGGCGCGCGCCGTTCGCTCCCTGCCGCAAGCCAAACCGGATGCGCTGCATGCGAGCCCTTGACGTCGCGCTCTTCGAGCTGGTGAACGCGGGCGTCGCCGCGCCCGCATGGAGCATCGCGTTCGCGCGCTTCGCCTCCGACGTGCTGCCGACGCTGCTGGCTGCCGGCATCCTCTGCGGCGCGCTGTTCGATCGCCGGCTGCGCTATGCCTGTTTCACCGCCGTGGTCAGCGTGCTGGCCGTCTGGCTGCTGGTGAACGTGTTCCGCTCGGTGCTGCCGTTTCCGCGGCCGGCGTTCTTCGGCCTCGGTGTGCAATGGGAGCCGCAGGGCATGCGGCCCGGCTTTCCGAGCCTGCATGCCGCGGGCACCTTCGCGGCGGCGTTTGCGCTCTGGTGCCTGCCCCGGCGCGGACCGATGTTCGCGGCGCTCGCGATCGCGGCGGTGGTCGGATGGAGCCGCGTGTTCCTGGGTCTGCACTTTCCGACCGACGTGGTGGTGGGCGCGATGCTCGCGGCGCTGGTGTCGATCGCGGTCGAGCGGCGCGTCTCGCGGCCGCTCAATGTCGCGCTGCGCGCCTGGATGCGGCCGCGGTTGCGGGCACGAAAGGCCCGGGCCACCTGAACGCCGCCTGAACGCGCGGTTCAGGCTTCCTTCAGTTGCGCTTCCTACAGTGGGCGCATGTCTTTCTCCCGAATCGAACCCGCGCCCGTGCGGGTCACCGCGCTGCCCGCTGCGCCGTCGTGGTGGGTCCGCGCCGATGCATTGCGGGCGCATGTCGACCGCGTGCTGGCGCGGCCGCGCTCGCCGCAGCAGGTCGTCGCATGGCTTGCCATCTATCTCGCGGCGGCCGCCAACTGGCCGCTGTGGAGCGAGCTCGCGCGCATCGGCGGCGCGCCCGCCATCTACCTGTCGACGATCGCCGCGATGGCGGTGCTGCTGGTCTGCGCCACGGTGGCGCTGCTGTCGTTCACCGCCTGGCCGCGGGGGATGAAGCCGCTGTGGCTGGCGGTGGTGCTGCTGGCCGCCTTCGCGCAGCACTACACGCTCGAATACCGCGTGGTGATGGACCCGACCATGATCGCCAACGTGCTGCAGACCGACCTCAACGAGGTGCGCGACCTGCTGGGCTGGCGCATGGCCTTCCATGTGCTGGTGGTGGCGCTGCTGCCGGCGCTCGCGCTCTGGCGGCTGCGCGTTGCGCCGGTGCGTGCGGCGTCGGGGCTCTGGCGCAATGCGGCGCTGCTGCTGCTGTCGGTGGCGGTGGCGCTGCTGGCCGCCGTGTCGATGAACCGCCAGCTCGCACCGCTGATGCGCAACAACGTGCACTTGCGCTACATGATGAATCCCGTTGCCAGCATGTATTCGGCCGGGTCGGTGCTGCTTAAGCCGATGTTCAAGCGCCACCGCAAGCTGGTTCCGATCACCGCCGGCACCACGCTTGGCGCCAGCTATGCGGGGCAGGCACGGCCACCGCTCTTCGTGCTGGTGGTGGGCGAGACCGCGCGGGCCGACCACTTCGGGCTCGATGGCTATGCGCGCGACACCACGCCCGAGCTCGCCGCGCGCGGCGCGCTGAGCTGGCGCGACGTGCATTCCTGCGGCACCAACACGCTGGCATCGGTGCCCTGCATGTTCTCGCACCTCGGCAAGCAGGGCTACGAATCGCGCACGGACGACCACGAGAACCTCGTCGACGTGCTGCAGGCGGCCGGCCTTGCCGTGCTGTGGCTCGACAACCAGGCGGGGTGCAAGGATGTCTGCGCGCGCATCCCGAGCGCCTCGGCCTACGATGGCCTGGCGCCCGCCGACAAGGCAGCGCTGTGCGATGGCGAGGAATGCCTGGACGACGTGATGCTGAAGGGCCTCGATGCGCGCATCGCCGCGCTGCCTACCGAGCGCCGGGCGAGGGGCGTGGTGCTGGTGATGTACCAGATGGGAAGCCACGGCCCGGCCTACTACAGGCGTTCGGCGTCCGATGTGAAACGCTTTCTGCCGGAGTGCCGGACCAACGCGCTGGCCGAATGCGGCCATGCCGAACTGCTGAATGCCTACGACAACTCGATCGCCCAGACCGACCGTTTCCTGGCCCGGACCATCGACTGGCTCAGGGACCAGTCGGGGCGTTACGACACGGCGCTGCTCTACCTGAGCGACCACGGCGAATCGCTCGGCGAGTACGGTCTGTTCCTGCACGGTCTGCCGTACGGCTTTGCACCCGAGGTGCAGAAGCATGTGCCGATGGTCGCGTGGTTCGGCCAGGGCATGAGCGCGCGCCGCGGACTTTCGCGCGCCTGCCTCGAGGCGGGGCTCGACGCGCCGCTCACGCACGACAACCTCTTTCACACGGTGCTCGGGCTCATGGACGTGGGCAATCCCACCTATCGGCGGTCGCTCGACGCGCTGGCCTCGTGCCGCAGTCGTGCGTGAGTTATTTCTTCTCGCGCGGCACCCGGCCCATCAGGAAGAACTCGGGGTTCGGCGGCATCCCGCTGAAGCTCGCAATCCGGTTGCTCAGGCCGAAGAAGGCGGTGATCGACGCGATGTCCCAGATGTCCTCGTCGTCGAAGCCGTGGGCATGCAGCGCCGCGAAGTCGGCTTCCTCGATCTCGTGCGAGCGCTCGCAGACCTTCATCGCAAAGTCGAGCATCGCGCGCTGGCGCGGCGTGATGTCGGCCTTGCGGTAGTTCACCGCCACCTGGTCCGCCACCAGCGGCTTCTTCTCGTAGATGCGCAGCAGCGCACCATGCGCCACCACGCAGTAGAGGCACTTGTTGGCGGCGCTGGTGGTGGTGACGATCATCTCGCGGTCGCCCTTGGTGAGCGAGCCTTCCTCCTTCAGCATCAGCGCGTCGTGGTAGGCGAAGAAAGCACGCCACTCGGCCGGGCGGCGCGCAAGGCCGAGAAACACATTGGGCACGAAGCCCGCCTTTTCCTGCACCGCGAGGATGGCGGTGCGGATGTCGTCGGGCAGGTTCTCGAGTTTGGCGAGGGGATAGCGAACGGGCATGGTCGTCTCCTGGATGTGATGCCACGATCATAGGCACCGCGAATCGGCCATCTGGTGCAAGATCACGGCGGACCCCTGCCCAGCGACACATGATTACCCTTCACCATTGCGTCAGCGCACGCTCGTTCCGGCCCCTCTGGATGCTCGAGGAGATCGGCATCGCCTATGAGCTCAGGATGCTGCCCTTTCCGCCGCGCGTGCTGTCGCGGCCGTACCTCGAGGTCAATTCGCTCGGCACGGTGCCGCTGATCGCCGACGGCGCGGTGCGCATGACCGAATCGGCCGCGATCTGCCAGTACCTGGCCGCGCGGTTCTCCCCGGGCCAATTGGACGTGGGCCCTGACGAAGCTGACTTTGGTCCCTACCTCAACTATCTCCATTTCGGCGAGGCGACCCTGACCTTTCCGCAAACGCTGGTGCTGCGCTATGTGCACTTCGAATCGCCAGAGCGAAAGCAGCCGCAGGTCGCCGACGACTACGGCAAGTGGTTTCTGGCGCGGCTGCGAACGCTGGAGCCGTTGCTGGCCGAGCGCGACCATCTCTGTGCGGGGCGCTTCACTGCCGCGGACGTGTCGGTCGGCTATGCGCTGTTGCTGGCCGAGCACCTGGGGTTTTGCGAACGCTTCACACCCGCCGTGGCGGCGTACTGGGAGCGCCTTCGAACGCGGCCCGGCTTCGAGGCCGCGATGGCTGCACAGTCGCGCGCAGCCGAAACGCAGGGCGTTTCGGCGACGCCGGCGCCCGACATCAGGCCCGACCGGGCGTGAGCGCCCATTGCGCGGACACACACCAGCGCCATTCGATGTAGGAGATTTCGACATGCCGGAAGACCACAAGACCATCCTCGTTGCCGCCAACGCCGCCATCAAGGATGGCGACTTCGAGGGATTCCTGAAGTTCTGCACCGAGGACACCGTATGGACCTTCGTGGGGGATACCGTCCTGCGAGGCAAGCAGGCGGTTCGCGAGTGGATGGCCGCCACCTACAAGGAGCCGCCCCGTTTTCAGGTTCACCACATGATCGGCGACGGTGACTTCGTTGCCGCGCTCGGCGAGATCACGTTGAGGGACGAGGTGGGAAACACACGACCCTGCGCCTACTGCGACGTCTGGCGGTTCCGTGATGGAAAGATGGCCGAGCTGCAGGCTTTCGTGCTTCAAGGATGAAATGTGATTTGCCGCTCGAAGACCGGCGGCTCCGGGGTCAGCGTGCCAAAGAGCTACCCCGCTGAAGGGGCGAGCCGGGCGTTGCGTTCTGTGTCGATCACCGCGCGCTCGCTCTCGTCCTTGAGCGCCACGCCCGTCAGCCCGCGGCGCAGCGCCTCGCGCATCAGCCAGGCCAGCTTGAACGCCGCGGTGTCGTACGGCAGGCCTTCGGGGCGCACGTTCGAGATGCAGTTGCGCTCGGCGTCGTTGCGGCCGCGCTTCGGCGAATGGGTCAGGTAGATGCCGAGGCTGTCGGGCGAGCTGAGCCCGGGCCTTTCGCCGATGAGCATGACGGAGAGCGCGGCGCCGAACAGTTCGCCGGCCTCGTCGGCCAGCGCCACGCGCGCCTGCGTGGCGATCACCACGGGCGCGAAGCGAACGCCGGGCGGCAGCAGCGGGCGCAGCGTGGCGAGCAGCGGCGCGGCATGGCGTGCGACGGCGAGCGACGAAAGGCCGTCGCCCACCACGACGCAGACCTCGCACGGCCCGATGGCGGCAGCGGCGGCGCGCAGGCGTTCGGCATCCGCGGGGTCGAGCTGGCGGCCCAGGTCGGGGCGGCGCAGGTAGGCGGTGCGGTCTTCGGCGCGGCTGCGCGCGCGAAGCACCGCCCCGTGCTCGGCGCACAGCGCGGCTTCGAGCGCATCGACATCGAGCGGCGCGTGGATCGCATCCCGCGCCATCGCATGGGCCCAGCCGAAGCGCAGTATCTCGTCCGTCGGCATGCCGGCACCGGCGCGGCCCAGCGCGAGCCGCGCGGGCGTGGCCGAACGCCATGCCGACCAGGGGCTGGGGGTGACGGGCTCGTCGTTCATGGCGCGAGTGCGGCCAGCCCGCCCATGTCGGCCAGCAGGCGGTTGGAAGAGGGCGCTGCGAGCCGTCCGGCGCCGTCCGTGATCTGCATGCGCTGCAGCCAGGCCTCGAACTCGGGCGCGCGCTTCAGGCCGAGGGTCTGGCGCAGGAACAGTGCATCGTGGAACGAAGTGCTCTGGTAGTTGAGCATCACGTCGTCGGCGCCCGGAACGCCCATGATGAAGTTGACGCCCGCGGTGCCGAGCAGCACCAGCAGGTTGTCCATGTCGTCCTGGTCGGCCTCCGCATGGTTGGTGTAGCAGATGTCGCAGCCGATCGGCAGGCCGAGCAGCTTGCCGCAGCAGTGGTCCTCGAGGCCGGCGCGGATGATCTGCTTGCCGTCGTACAGGTACTCGGGGCCGATGAAGCCGACGACGGTGTTGATCAGCAGCGGCTGGTAGCGACGCGCCAGCGCATAGGCGCGCACCTCGCAGGTCTGCTGGTCGACGCCGAAGTTCGCGTCGGCCGACAGGGCGCTGCCCTGGCCGGTCTCGAAGTACATGAGGTTGTTGCCGACGGTGCCGCGGTTCAGCGCCTGCGCGGCGGCGTGGGCCTCGTCGAGCAGCGCGGGGGTCACGCCGAACGACAGGTTCGCCTTCTCGGTGCCTGCGATCGACTGGAACACCAGGTCGACGGGTGCGCCGGCTTCGGCGAGCCGGAGCGTGTTGGTCACATGCGTGAGGACGCAGCTCTGGGTCGGGATGTCGAAGCGCTGGATCACTTCGTCGAGCATGCGCAGCAGGCGCTCGAGCACCGGCAGGCTGTCCGACACCGGATTGATGCCGATCACCGCGTCGCCCGCGCCATAGAGCAGGCCGTCGAGCGTGGAGGCGGCCACGCCGTGCAGGTCGTCGGTGGGGTGGTTGGGCTGCAGCCGCACCGCAAGGTGGCCCGGCAGGCCGAGGGTGTTGCGAAAGCGCGTGACGACGCGGCACTTGCTGGCCACCGAGATCAGGTCCTGGTTGCGCATGAGCTTGGACACGGCCGCGACCATCTCGGGCGTAAGCCCCGGCGCGAGGGCGGTGAGCGCCTCGGTGGTGGCCTGCGCCGATAGCAGCCAGTTGCGGAAGTCGCCGACCGTGAGGTGGGACACCGGCGCAAAGGCCGCCGCATCATGGCCGTCGACGATGAGCCGGGTGATGTTGTCGCTCTCGTAGGGAATCAGCGCCTCGTTCAGGAACTGGCTGAGCGGTGTCTCCGCAAGCACGTGGCGCGCCGCCATGCGCTGCTGCGCGGTGGCCGCGCCGATGCCCGCGAGGTAGTCGCCCGAACGCGCGGGGCTGGCCGCGGCCATGACCTGACGCAGCGCGTCGAACGCGAAGACCTGGCCGGCGATGGTGGTGCGGTAGCGCATCTCGATGTCCTTCGATCGGCGGATGTTGACAGTGCGCCACCCCCAAGGCAAGGGGCGATCTGCCGCTCGCCATAATCGGTGTTTCTTCATTCCCCGAGGTGTTCAGTGAAGTCTTCCTCCCCGTCGTCGCTCCTTTGTACCGCCCTGGTCTCGCTGTGCGCGGTCTCCACCGCGTGGGCCCAGTCCGCGCCCGTCACCACGTCGAGCGGCCTGGTCTACCAGTCGCTCAAGGAAGGCAGTGGCGCATCGCCCGCCGCGACCGATGTGGTCAAGGTGCACTACCGCGGCACCTTCCCCGACAGCGGCAAGGAGTTCGACAGTTCCTACAGCCGCGGCGAGCCGACCGAATTTCCGCTCAATGGCGTGATCCCCTGCTGGACCGAAGGCGTGCAGAAGATGAAGCCCGGCGGCAAGGCCAAGCTGACCTGCCCGCCCGCGATCGCCTACGGTGCGCGCGGCGCAGGCGGCGTGATTCCGCCGAACGCGACGCTCAACTTCGAAGTCGAGCTGGTGTCGGTCAAGAAGCGCTGACCGGCGCGCGCGCGGCGGCAATCGGCCCGACTGCGCGAAAAAAGAGTGTGCAGTCCGTCACGTTTGGCGCCTCGGAATGGCGCCTGGGTGGCGTGCGAAGGACGTTGTCGTTTTTCGCCCTCCCATAATGCGCCGGATGATCTGGCTGGCTTTCTCGATCGCTGGCACTGTGATCGGCGCATTCATCGGCCATTCGATGTGCGGTTGCCACGACGCGGCCGATGCCGCCGGCGCCGCGCTCGGGCTCTTGTTTGCAGCAGCAGGCGGCGCGATCGGTTTCGTGGTCGGCGGCCTGGGCGCGGCGTTCGTCGCGGTGGCCGGCAGCCCCGAAGACAGCCTCTCCGACTTCTCGACCACCACGGCGAACGGCAGCACCGAATGGGTTCACGGCGTCGCGCCGTGCCCGCGCTCGGGGCTGTGGCTCGCGCGCGTCGCCGACGACCATCCGCTGGCCAGCCGGTTCAACGTCTGGGGCCGAACGGCCAGGGTCACGCGCGGCGACCGGTTTCCCGATCCCGCGCGCATGCTGGCTGGCGTCAGCTACGCCGATGTCATGTGGAAGTGCGTGGACGACTTCGTCGGCTGAGGCACGAAGCCTCGCCCCAAGCCACTCAACCTGGCTGAAACTGGTAGAGCCAGGTCTCGGTCAGCGTCTGGTCGCCGTTCTTCAGGTAGAGCCGCATGTCGATCGGCTCGGTGCCTTCGGGCGTGAAGTCGAACTGCGCGCGCCAGTGGCCCGGCACGCCGTTGGGCACGGCCTCGGCAAAGACGTACGAGAACTTGCCGCGCGGCGCGGTCAGCACGAGTTCGGGCTTGACGCCGAAGGGCACGGTGGTCAGCGGCTGGCCGACGAACTCGACCATGAACTTGCGCACGCCAGCCGGGCGCGGCTGGCCCGGCTGGCCGCCGCGGCCGATGCGGGTCGCCACGCAGCGCGCGAGCGGCGACGGAAAGGGCTCCTGGTCGGTCCAGTGCAGCCGGTACTTGAGGCTGTAGCTCGAACCGGCCTTGGCTTCGGCCTTGGGCACCCAGAAGGCGACCACGTTGTCGTGGATCTCGTCGTCGGTCGGAATCTCGATCAGCTGCACCGAGCCTTCGCCCCAGTCGCCGAGCGGCTCGATCCAGAGGCTCGGGCGCTTCTCGTAGTTGACGCCGTCCTGGTAGTTGTCGAAGACGCGGTCGCGCTGCAGCAGGCCGAAGCCGCGCGGGCGCGTGTCGGCGAAGGCCGAGGCGCGCGTCTGCGTGGGGTTGTTGAGCGGGCGCCAGATGCGCTCGCCCGCGCCGTTCCAGATCGCGAGGCCGTCGGAGTCGTGCACTTCGGGCCGCCAGTCGATGGCGGTGGGCTTCACGGTCTCCGAATACCAGTACATCGACGTGAGCGGCACCAGCCCGAGGCGCGCGACGTCGCGGCGCAGGAACAGGCGCGAATCGATGTCCATGATGACCGCCTTGCCGCGCTGCATGACGAACTTGAAGACGCCCGTGATGCTCGGCCCCTCGAGCAGCGCGTAGACGGTCATCGAGGTGGCGTTGTCCGCGGCCGGCGCCTCGAAATAGAAGCGCGTGAAATTGGGGAATTCCTCCGACTTTTCCGGCACCGCCACGTCGAGCGCTATGCCGCGGGCCGAGAGGCCGTACTGGTAGAGCTCGCCGATCGCGCGGAAGTACGAGGCGCCCAGGAACGCCACCCAGTCGTTCTTCTGCCAGTCGAGCTTGGTTTGGTCGCCGAAGCGGCTCTCCTGCAGCCGGAAACCCGCGAAGCCGGCGCCCGCGGGCAGCGCGCGCGCGGGGCTGTCGGGCGGCATCGAGAAATATGAAGGGCTGTAGCGCACCTCGCGCGCGAACATGTCGCCGCCGGCGTTCTCGAGCACGTGCATGCGCACTGGCGCCTGGAAAAAGCGGCCCAGGTGGAAGAAGGTGACGGGAAAGGCGCCGGGCCCGTCGCGGAAGAGGGCGTTGGCGGGATCGAACCGGATCTTGCCGTGTGCGTCGTAGTCGATCTTCTCGAGCACTTCGGGCGCTAGCGGCTTGGGGCCGGTGTAGGCCTGGCCGGCAAGGCGCCTGGCGTGGGCCACGAGACCATCGAACGAAAAAGGCGCGGGCTGGCTCAGTTGCAGGCCATTGGCGGCCAGTGCCTCTTCGGGCAGTCCAAGGGCGGCGAGTGCGGCGGCGGCACCACCAGCGGCAAGGAAGGATCGGCGATCGAGCATGTAGATAGGCGTCGTTTCGTGCAGGTTGGAAAAGTGGGGAGTGTGGCAGGCTGAGGCAGCACACGCAGTGAAGCAGCGAGCATGCCTGCTGCAGCGCACCCGCCGCGTCAGCCAACCCGCGTTTTTCGGGCCAGACAGGCGCCGAATTTGCAAAGTTTGTAGATTTATGTTCTTGTGCGTCCATCGCCTCGAGCGCGTACACGGCATACGCCGGTACGCCGAACAGCAGCATCGAGAACGTCCCGAACAGCGCATAGGGCAGGCCCGCACCTTCGAGCAAACGGTGGGTGGTGGCCAGCCGAAGGCGCGAATGGGCCTGGGCAAGCTCGGCGGGGCGGCGCACGCCCCAGAGAAATTCCGCGCCGGTGGCGCGCACCGAAGGATGCCGCGCCGCATGGCCCACGCCGAGCCAGCAGATGGCGTCGAAGGCCAGCACCGATCCCGCAGGCGCACGTTCGCCGAAAGTGGCGAGCACTGCGCGCACCTGTGCCGGCGTCAGGTACATCAGCACGCCTTCGGTGAAGAGGAACACCGGCTGCGCACCGCGGCGCCGGCGCGTCGGCAGCCCAAGCTGCTCCCACCAGTCGGGCAGCGCCAGATCGAGTGCGCGCTCGTCGTGACGCGGGCCGAGCTTGGGAATCAGCTCGCGGCGCAGGTCGAGCACTTCGGGCAGGTCGGCATCGGTGAGCCGGCACGCCCCGTCGTCGAGCCACTGGAAGTAGTGGCTCAGCCCGCAGCCCATGTTCACCACCCTGGCCCCCGGATGCCGCTGAAGGAACTGCTGCGCCAGGCTGCGCAGGTGGCGCGTGCGCTTCAGGATGCCGTAGATCGTGGTCCGGTCCTCGGGCAGCGCGTCGCCGTCGTCGCGGATCCTTTCGAGGATCGAGGCGGCATAGGCGTCGCGCACGGCGAGCTGCGGAAACATCGTGTCGCCGGATGCGCGCGCCGCCAGCGGAATGCGCAAGGTGGAGGGCACCGCCGCAAGGCGGCGCGCGGCCTTGCCGTGGGTCATGGTCGGTCGAACGAGAACATGCCCCAGTCTGGCCGCTGCGGCCGCGAGCGGCAAGTCAGACTTTAGGTTGTGCCCCCTCTGCGGCTGAGGGGGCGTGCGGCGCCTACTTGGCCGTGGGCATCACGAACTCGGCGCCCTTGGGCGTGCTTTCGGGCCAGCGTTGCATGATCGACTTCTGCTTGGTGTAGAAGCGCACGCCTTCCTCGCCGTAGGCATGCATGTCGCCGAACAGCGAGCGCTTCCAGCCGCCGAAGCCGTGCCAGGCCATCGGCACCGGAATCGGCACATTGATGCCGACCATGCCCACCTGGATCCGGCGGCCGAACTCGCGCGCCACGTTGCCGTCGCGCGTGAAGCAGCTCACGCCATTGCCGAACTCGTGGGCGTTGACCAGGTCGATGGCGTCCTGGAAGTTCGCCACGCGCACGCACGAGAGCACGGGGCCGAAGATCTCTTCCTTGTAGATGCGCATCTCGGGCGTGACGTGGTCGAACAGCGTGCCGCCCATCCAGAAGCCGTCGCCGCAGCCCGCGCCCGCCTGGTTGCCGTCGAACTGACGGCCGTCGACCAGCAGCTTCGCGCCTTCCTTCTCGCCCTGGGCGATGTAGCCGGTGATGCGTTCGTGCGCCGCGCGCGTGACGATCGGGCCCATCTCGGCGGCCAGGTTCTCGCCGTCGAGCACCTTGAGCGCCTTCGTGCGCTCGATGAGCTTGGGCATGATCTTGTCGGCCGCATCGCCCACGAGCACCGCAACGCTGATCGCCATGCAGCGCTCGCCGGCCGAGCCGTAGCCCGCGCCGATCAGCGCGTCCACCGTCTGGTCGATGTCGGCGTCGGGCATCACCACCATGTGGTTCTTCGCGCCGCCGAGCGCCTGCACGCGCTTGCCGTGGCGCGCGCCGGTTTCGTAGATGTAGTTGGCGATGGGCGTCGAACCCACGAAGCTCACAGCCTTGACGTCGGGGTGCTCGAGCAGCGCATCGACCGCGACCTTGTCGCCCTGCACCACGTTGAACACGCCGTCGGGCAGGCCCGCTTCCTTCAGCAGCTCGGCCATGCGCAGCGACGGCGTCGGATCGGTCGGGCTGGGCTTGAGGATGAAGGTATTGCCCGCGGCAATGGCCACCGGGAACATCCACATCGGCACCATCACCGGGAAGTTGAACGGCGTGATGCCCGCCACCACGCCCAGCGGCTGGCGCAGCGTCCAGTTGTCGATGCCGGTGGAGACCTGGTCGGTGAAGTCGCCCTTGAGCAGCTGCGGGATGCCGCAGGCGAACTCGACGATGTCGATGCCGCGCGAGACCTCGCCCTGCGCGTCGGTGAACACCTTGCCGTGCTCGGCCGTGATCATGTGGGCGAGCTCGTCCTTGTGCAGGTTCAAGAGCTCCAGGAACTTGAACATCACGCGCGCGCGCCGGATCGGCGGCGTGTCGGACCACTTCGGAAACGCGGCCTGGGCGGCGGCCACGGCCGCGTCGACATCGGCCGCACCGGCCAGCACCACCTTGCCGGTGACCTTGCCCGAAGCGGGGTTGGTGACGTCTTGCGTGCGGTCGGAGTTGCCGCCGGCGGTGCGCTGGCCGCCGATGAAATGCGCGATCTGTGTGGTCATGGAGGTCCCGACGATGGTGGAGTGATGTTGCCAGTCTAGGAAAGCGGGCGCTGCTTGCCTAGGTGCCAGGATTGAACTGTTTGTTCGCCATGGTGAACAATGGAGCCATGGAATCGCAAAAAGCCGAGTCGCTCTGGACCCACCTGCACTGGCTCATCGTGCTCGGCCAGCAGGGCAGCTACACCGCCGCCGCGGCGCGCCTGGGCGTGAGCAAGGCCGCCATGAGCCAGCGCATCGCCGAGCTCGAGCGCGCCGCGGGCGTGCCGCTGGTGCGCCGCACCACGCGCAGCATGCGGCTCACCGAGGCCGGCCAGCAGCTGGTCGACCAGACCCGCGAGCCCTTCGAGCAGATCGCGCATAGCTTCCTGAAGGCGCAGGACCATGGGGGCGAGCCGCGCGGCCTGGTGCGCGTGACGGCGCCGGTGGCGCTCGGCCGGCAGCAACTGCTGCCCAGGCTGGCCGATTTCCTGCTCGCACATCCGGCGATCCGCATCGAGATGGAGCTGTCGGACCGCCTCAGTTCGCTCGCCACCGAGGGCTTCGACCTCGCGGTGCGGCATGCGGCCTCGCCGCCCGACACGCACGTGGCCTGGCGCCTGTGCGACACGCGCTCGGTGCTGGTGGCCAGCGGTGCCTACCTGCGCCGCAAGGGCACGCCGCTGGCGCCGGCCATGCTGGCCGAGCACGACTGCCTGCACTACCCGCGCGGGCAGGAAACCAACGTGTGGTCCTTCGAGCGGCGGAACGCCCGCACGCGCCAGGCCGGCCGCGTGACGGTGCCCATCGCCGGGCCGCTGGCCGCCAACAACAGCGAAGCGCTGCGCGATGCTGCGCAGGCGGGCCTGGGCATCGCGCTCTTGCCCGACTTCAGCGCGCAATCGGGCCTGCAGGCCGGCAAGCTGGTCGAGGTGCTGCCCGACTGGCAGCCCACGGGCGCGTTCGCCGACCGCATCTATGCGATACGGCCCTATTCGCTGCACATCCCGCGCGCGGTCGACCTGTTCGTGGGCCACCTGCGCGAGACGCTCGGCGAAGGGTTTCCGCTGCCCTGAGGGCGCAGATCAAGGCCGATTGACCCCGAGCACCGACAGGATCACGGCACCGAGCGTCAGCGCGACCGGCAGCTGGTGCGCGGCCAGCGCATGCAGGCGGGCAGCGGGCAGCTTCTGGGCGCGCAACTGGCTTTGTTCGGAATGAAGAGCGGTGGACATGGCGAGACTCCTTTGAGTGGCTGCGGGCGGGTTGCCCGCATGCCTCCACGATAGGCCTCGGCCCGCAGCCCGGCGCGGGGCTTTCGGCGACACCGCGTTTCCGTTTCTGCAACGATCGCCGGCGCATGGGTCAGCCCGCGATGAGCTTCTGCACCAGCTCCGCCGTGGTGGCCGCCGCGTACTTGCGCATCAGCCGGGCCCGGTGCAGCTCGACCGTGCGGTGACTGATGCCGAGCGCACGGCCGATCTCCTTGGAGGTGAGCCCGCGCATCACCTGCGCGGCCACCTCGCGCTCGCGCGGCGTGAGCTCGGCCTTGTCGGCGCGGCGCGCGCCCAGGTCCTCGAAGGTCCAGATGCCGGCTTCGTGCGGCGCCTCGCGGTTGAGCGCCTGGCCCGTGACGTGGCACCAGAAGGTCTCGCCCGCCATGGCGCCGTGCAGGGCGCCGAGCCGCTTCATCATGCGGTTGTCGGCATAGTGGCCGCTGGCGTTCAGGAACGGCTCCATGCGCTTGCCGATGCGCTCGAACTCGGCCACGCTCGGGTACAGGATGCTGAACGAATGCCCCACCAGGGCCGAGGGGGTTGCGCCGAAAATCTCGCACACCCGCCGGTTGCAGGCCACGATGGTGCGGTTGCGCGACACCACCATGCCGACGGGCGCCTGCTCGAAGGCGAGCCGGTAGTCGATCTCAGGCGGCGCGCGGTCGGGCATCGGGAGTCACCATTACGAAATACTACGTATGCGGGTACGTAGTATCGTTCAGGACATTCTTTCCTTCCTTCCAGCCACTCTCCATTCATCCACCAAGGAGTTCGAGTGAACAAGATTTATCCCTCCGCCGACGCGGCACTCAAGGGGGTCGTGGCCGACGGGCAGATGCTCGCGGTCGGCGGCTTCGGCCTGTGCGGCATTCCCGAGGCGCTGATCGAGGCGCTCAAGGACACGGGCGTGCAGAACCTCACCGTGATCTCGAACAACGCGGGCGTCGACGGCTTCGGCCTCGGCAAGCTGCTCGAGACGCGCCAGATCCAGAAGATGATCGCGTCGTACGTGGGCGAGAACAAGGAGTTCGAGCGCCAGTACCTGGCGGGCGAACTGCAACTCGAATTCACGCCGCAGGGCACACTGGCCGAGAAGCTGCGGGCAGGCGGCGCGGGCATTCCGGCCTTCTTCACCAAGACCGGTGTCGGCACGCAGGTGGCAGAGGGCAAGGAGCTGCGCGAGTTCGACGGCGAGACCTACGTGATGGAGCGCTCGCTGGTGCCCGACGTGGCCCTGGTGAAAGCCGACGTGGCCGACAAGGCCGGCAACCTGCGCTTCCGCCTCACGGCGCGCAACTTCAACCCGGCCGCCGCGATGGCCGGCAAGGTCTGCATCGTCGAAGTCGAGAAGATCGTCGAGATCGGCGAACTGGCGCCCGACGACATCCATCTGCCGGGCATCTACGTGCACCGCATCGTGCTCAACGCCAACCCTGAGAAGCGCATCGAGAAGCGCACCCTGAGCGCCGCGGTCGATGCCGCCGCCGCGAAGGTCGAGGCCCAGGCCGCGATCGCCCAGGCCGCCGCCGGCAGCGAGGTGCCCGCGCCCGCCAAGGTCGTCAACAACAACAACAAAGAAGGAGCCTGAGATGCCCTGGACCCAAGATCAGATGGCTGCACGCGCGGCGCAAGAACTCGAAGACGGCTTCTACGTGAACCTGGGCATCGGCATTCCCACGCTGGTGGCCAACTTCGTCGGCGACAAGGAAGTGTGGCTGCAGAGCGAGAACGGCATGCTCGGCATCGGCCCGTTCCCGACCGAGGACCAGGTCGACGCCGACCTGATCAATGCCGGCAAGCAGACCGTCACCACGCTGCCGGGCTCGGCCATCTTCGGCAGCCACGACAGCTTCGCGATGATCCGCGGCGGCAAGATCAACCTGTCGATCCTCGGCGCGATGCAGGTCAGCGTGAAGGGCGACCTCGCCAACTGGATGATTCCCGGCAAGATGGTCAAGGGCATGGGCGGCGCCATGGACCTCGTGGCCGGCGTGAAGCGCGTGATCGTGCTGATGGAACACGTCGCCAGGAAGAAGGACGGCACCGAGGACCTGAAGATCCTCGAGGAGTGCACGCTGCCGCTGACCGGCGTGGGCGTGGTCGACCGCGTCATCACCGACCTGGCCGTGATGGACGTGGTGCCCGAGGGCCTGAAGGTCGTCGAGCTCGCGCCCGGCGTGAGCTTCGATGCGCTGCAGGCGAAGACGGGGGCCAAGCTGATCCAGTAAGGCAGGCCGCACGGTACCCATGGCCTATCTCGACCCGGACAACCTGCAGAGCATCCTTCTGGACGACGAGGCGCTGCAATGGCGGCGCCTGCAGCGGCAGCCTTGCGGGATGCTTCGCATCACGAGCGGGCGCATCGTGGCCTGCGATCCGCTGGTGCAGCCCGAGCGCGCCGCCTTTGCCCGCAGCGTCGGCGTGCGCGGCACCTTCCCTGTCGACGTAGTGCAGCACGGCGGGCGTCACGCACTGGCGGTGCTCTGGCTGCGCGGGCGCGAAGGCCTGCAGGCCGCCGACTTGCACTGGACGCCGGCATTGATCGACGGCCAGTCGCCCGAAGACCTGGGCGACGACGAGTTCTACGGCTATCCCGTCGATGCTGGCGTGGGCTGCTTCATGGACGCCGACTGCGCAGCGGCCCTCGCCGAGCGCGACGCGCGCGAATCGGCCGAGCCCGGCTACATCAGCTACTACGACGACGTGCTCGGCACCGAACTGGGCGACAAGGACGTGGCCGACCACTACCCGCTCGGCGAGGGCAATGCGAACAACGTGCTGATCTTCACCTCGGGATGGGGCGACGGCAGCTACCCGAGCTACTGGGCGCTCGATACGTCGGACGAACCTGTGGCGCTGGTGACCGACTTCATGACGATGCAGGGCGGCGATCCGCGCAGCGAGGACGACAAGCGCGACGACGATTACGCCGCGAGCCTTTCCCCCGAAAAGCGCGAGGCACTCGAAGCGCTCGGCGCCGCAGCCATCGGCGGCGATACGGCAGCGGTCGGGTCGCTGCTCGGCGCCGGGCTTGCGGGGGCCAACGAGATCATTCCGTCGCTCGGCGAAACCGCGATCGCCAGTGCGATCCGCATGAACCAGCTCGAAGCCCTGCGCCTGCTGCTGGGCGACCGGCCGTGCCCCGCCATGCCGGAGCAACTCCGCATCGAGGGAAAGGCCGAGAACTACCTTGCCTATGCCCGGTGGCTCACGAAGCCGCGGGTGCCGGGGCTGATCGAGCTGCTCGAGAGCTCCGAGGCGGCTGCGGGCGGGCCGGCGGCCGGCAAGAGCCTGTGGAAGCGCCTCTTTTCTTGAGGCATCCGGCGTGCGCTAAGCGGCCTGCTTTCGGGTGCGCGGCAGCAGCACGGCCTTCTGCGCCTCGGCCGTCTCGCGCAGGAAGGCCCACACCGCCTGCATCCGCGCAAGGTGCTTGGTCTCCGCGGGCATCGACATCCAGAACGTGCGCGTGAAGTTCGCCTGGTCCTCGAGCACCGGGCGCAGCGACCGGTCCTCGTCGGCCACGAAGGCCGGCAGCACGGCGATACCCGCGTCCGCCGCCACCGCGCGGTGCTGCGCGAGCACGCTGGTGCTGCGCAGCGCGAACGCGTCGGGACGGTGCAGCTCGTCGAGGTATTGCAGCTCCTTGCTGAACAGCAGGTCGTCCACGTAGCTGATGAACGTGTGGCCGCGCAGGTCTTCGCGCGTCTTGATGGGCTTGTGCGCGGCCAGGTACTTCTTCGAGGCATAGAGCCGCAGCGTGTAGTCGGTGAGCTTGGTCACCACCACCGGCCCGCGCGCGGGCCGTTCGAGCGAGATCACGATGTCGGCCTCGCGCCGCGAGAGGTGTACCAGCCGCGGCATGGCGAGCAGGTCGATGGTGAGCTTTGGGTGCTGCTGCGCGAAGCGCGCGAGCTGCGGCGCCAGCACCACCGTGCCGAAGCCCTCGGTCGCGCCGATGCGTACCAGCCCCGAGAGGCCCTCCTGCGACGCGGGCGCGGTGCTTTCGACCGCCTGGAACGCGCTCTCCATCGCCTCGACCTGCGGCTGCAGCCTGCGGCCGGCCTCGGTGAGCCGGTGGCCGCCCGACTCGCGCGAGAAGAGCGGGGCACCCACTTCCTTTTCGAGCGCCTGGATGCGCCGCGCCACCGTGGTGTGGTCGACCTCGAGCCGGCGCGCGGCGCTCATCAGCGTGCCCGAGCGGGCCAGTTCGAGAAAGTAGCGAAGGTTGTCCCAGTCCATGTGCGCGTTCTCCCCGTGGTGATCTGCATTTTTGCAAAGCGCTGGCGCAATTTTGTCTATTGTCATGGCAAATCTGCAAAGCTACGATGCGTGTCGAACCCGCCATTCAGGCCCCGTATTCACAGGAGACAAACCCCATGGACGCCACCACCACATCCAAGACCCAGGTCGCCACCGTCAAGCTCTTGATCGGCGGCCAGTTCGTCGAGTCGAAGACCACCGAATGGCGCGACATCGTCAACCCGGCCACGCAGGAAGTGCTGGCGCGCGTGCCCTTCGCCACGCAGGCCGAACTCGATGCCGCCGTCGCTTCCGCCAAGGACGCATTCAAGACCTGGCGCAAGACGCCGATCGGCGCCCGCGCGCGCATCTTCCTCAAGTACCAGCAGCTCATCCGCGAGAACATGGCCGAGCTGGCCGCGATCCTTACGGCCGAGCAGGGCAAGACGCTGCCCGATGCCGAAGGCGACGTGTTCCGCGGCCTCGAGGTGGTCGAGCATGCGGCGGCCATCGGCAACCTGCAGCTCGGCGAGATGGCCAACAACGTGGCCAATGGCGTCGACACCTACACGCTGCTGCAGCCGCTGGGCGTGTGCGCGGGCATCACGCCGTTCAACTTTCCGGCCATGATCCCGCTGTGGATGTTCCCGATGGCGATCGTCACGGGCAACACCTTCGTGCTGAAGCCCTCCGAGCAGGACCCGATGGTGACCATGCGCCTGTGTGAACTCGCGCTCCAGGCCGGCATTCCGCCCGGCGTGCTCAACGTAGTGCATGGCGGCGAGGCGGTGGTCAACGGCATCTGCGACCACAAGGACATCAAGGCGATCAGCTTCGTCGGCTCGACCAAGGTCGGCACGCACGTCTACAACCGCGCCACGCTGGCCGGCAAGCGCGTGCAATGCATGATGGGGGCGAAGAACCACGCCATCGTCATGCCCGACGCCAACAAGGAGCAGACGCTCAACGCACTGGCCGGCGCGAGCTTCGGCGCTGCGGGCCAGCGCTGCATGGCGGTGTCGGTGGCGGTGCTCGTGGGCGAGGCGCGCAACTGGGTGCCCGACCTCATCGCCAAGGCCAAGACGCTGAAGATCGGCGCCGGCACCGAGAAGGGCGTGGACGTGGGCCCACTGGTCTCGTGCGCCGCCTACGAGCGCGTCAACAGCCTCATCGAACGCGGTGTGGCCGACGGCGCCACGCTCGCGCTCGACGGCCGCAAGCCGACCGTGCCGGGCTACGAGAAGGGCAACTTCGTCGGACCGACGGTCTTCTCGGGCGTGAAGCCCGGCATGACGATCTATGACCAGGAGGTGTTCGGGCCGGTGCTGTGCGTGGCCGATGCCGAGACCATCGACGAGGCCATCGCGCTGATCAACAGCAACCCGAACGGCAACGGCACCGCGATCTTCACGCAGTCGGGTGCCGCCGCGCGCAAGTTCCAGGAAGACATCGACGTGGGCCAGGTCGGCATCAACGTGCCGATCCCGGTGCCGGTGCCGATGTTCTCGTTCACCGGTTCGCGCGCCTCGAAGCTCGGCGATCTCGGGCCGTACGGCAAGCAGGTCATCATGTTCTACACGCAGACCAAGACGGTGACCGCGCGCTGGTTCGACGACAGCACGGTGTCGCAAGGCGTCAACACAACGATCAGTCTCAAGTAAGAAGTCGAGCGAATGGACTTCGAGCTTTCCGAAGAGCAGCGCGCCTTCGCGGATTCGGCGCGCGAATTCGCCCAGGCCGAGTTCGCGCCGCATGCGGCCCGCTGGGACGCCGAGGCGATCTTCCCGAAGGAAGCCATCGCCAAGGCGGGCGAGCTGGGTTTCTGTGGCCTCTACGCGCCCGAGCGCATCGGCGGCCTCGGGCTGCCGCGGCTCGATGCGGCGCTGGTGTTCGAGGAGATGGCCGCGGTCGACCCCTCGACCACGGCCTTCATCACGATCCACAACATGGCGACGTGGATGCTCGGCACCTGGGGCACCGACGCGGTCGCCGCCGAGTGGGGCGAAGACCTCACCAGCGGGCGCAAGCTCGCCTCGTACTGCCTGACCGAACCCGGTGCCGGCTCGGACGCCGGCTCGCTCAAGACGCGCGCCGAGCTGCAGGGCAACGACTACGTCATCAACGGCGGCAAGGCCTTCATCTCGGGCGCGGGCGCGACCGACGTGCTGGTGCTCATGGCGCGCACGGGCGGCGGCGGCGCGGGCGGCATCTCGGCCTTCGCGGTGCCGGCCGATGCGCCGGGCGTGAGCTACGGCAAGAAGGAGCACAAGATGGGCTGGAACAGCCAGCCCACGCGCACCATCAGCTTCGACAACGTGCGCATCCCGGCCGCGAACCTGCTGGGCAGCGAGGGCGAGGGCTTCCGCATCGCGATGAAGGGCCTCGACGGCGGCCGCATCAACATCGCGACCTGCTCGGTCGGCGCGGCGCAGGGCGCGCTCGACGCGGCGCGCCGCTACCTGCACGAGCGCCAGCAGTTCGGCAAGCCGCTCGCGAGCTTCCAGGCGCTGCAGTTCAAGCTCGCCGACATGGCGACCGAGCTCGTGGCCGCACGGCAGATGGTGCGGCTGGCCGCCAGCAAGCTCGATGCGGGCCATGCCGATGCAAGCACCTATTGCGCCATGGCCAAGCGCTTCGCGACCGATGCGGGCTTCAACGTGTGCAACGACGCGCTGCAGCTGCACGGCGGCTACGGCTACCTGGCCGAGTTCCCGCTCGAGCGCCTGGTGCGCGATGCGCGCGTGCACCAGATCCTCGAAGGCACCAACGAGATCATGCGCGTGATCGTTGCGCGAAAATTGCTGGAAGGGGACAGCGACATCCGCTGACGCCCCGCATCCGGAAACCCTCAAGACAATGACCGACTCCGTAGTTCTCTTCGACGAAATCAAGACCGCCGGCGGCAAGCGCTTTGCCACCGCCACGCTCAACGCCCCTGCTTCGCTCAATGCGCTTTCGGTGGACATGGTGCGCCTGCTCACGCCCAGGCTGCGCGAATGGGCCGCCGACGGCGGCGTGGTGGGCGTCGTGCTCCAGGCCGCGGGCGAAAAAGCCTTCTGCGCCGGCGGCGATCTGCGCCAGCTCTACCAGACGCTCGGCGAATGCGGCCCCGCGCGCAACACCTACGCCGAAGACTTCTTCCGCGAGGAGTACGAGCTCGACCACCTGATCCACACCTTTCCGAAGCCGTTCCTGTGCTGGGGCCACGGCATCGTCATGGGCGGCGGCGTGGGCCTGATGGCGGGCTGCTCGCACCGCGTGGTCACCGAGCAAAGCCGCATCGCCATGCCCGAGATCGCCATCGGCCTGTACCCCGACGTGGGCGGCAGTTGGTTCCTGCGCCGCACGCCCGGGCGCACCGGCCTGTTCCTCGCGCTCACGGCCGCCAACCTCAATGCGGCCGATGCGATCTTCTGCGGCCTGGCCGACGTGCTGGTGCCGCATGGGCGCAAGGCCGCCGTGGTCGAGGCCATCGCCGCCGCCGCATGGGCCGGCAACGGCAAGGCCGACCGCGCGACGCTCTCGCGCATCCTGGCCGGGGCCGGCGAGGGCGCCGCGCTGCCGCCTTCGAAGGTGCGCGAGCACTACGACACGATCAACGCGCTGATGGCCGGCGACGACCTGCTCGACATCGCGAAGCGCCTGCGCGCACTGCAAAGCGACGACCCCTGGCTGCAGACGGCCGCCAAGAGCTTCATGAAGGGCGCGCCGAGCTCGGCCGCGCTGAGCTTCGAGCTCTGGCAGCGCGTGCACCGCATGTCGCTGGCCGAGGTGTTCCGGCTCGAATACTGGGCCTCGCTCGGCTTCTGCGCGCACAAGGACTTTGCCGAGGGCATTCGCGCGGTGCTGATCGACAAGGACCGCAACCCGAAGTGGTCGCCGGCCAGCATCGAGGAAATCACGCCCGAGTTCATCGAGGACCACCTGCGCCCGCGCGGCGAGATGCCGGCCGAACTGGCGGCGCTGAAGTAAACAACGCGAACAACGAACGGAGACAGACAATGAAGATCGCTTTCATCGGCCTGGGCAACATGGGCGGCCCGATGGCCCTCAACCTGATGAAGGCGGGCCACGTGCTCAGCGCCTTCGACCTGTCGACCGATGCCTGCAGCAAGTTCGCGGCCGAGGGCCTCGCCATTGCCGCCTCGGCCGCCGATGCGGTGGCCGGCGCCGAGGTCGTGGTCAGCATGCTGCCGGCCAGCGCGCATGTCGAAGGGCTGTTCCTCGGCGCCCAGGGCAAGCCCGGCCTGCTCGAAAAGATCGAGCCTGGCACGCTCGTGATCGACAGCAGCACCATCGCCGCGGCCACGTCGCAGAAAGTGGCCGCCGCGGCGGCTGCGAAGGGCATCGCGATGATCGATGCGCCGGTCTCCGGCGGCACCGGCGGCGCCATCGCCGGCACGCTGACCTTCATGGTCGGCGGCGACGCGCAAGACCTGGAACGCGCGCGGCCCGTGCTCGAGAAGATGGGCGCCAACATCTTCCACGCCGGCGCCGCGGGTGCGGGGCAGACCGCGAAGATCTGCAACAACATGCTGCTCGGCATCTTGATGATCGGCACCTCCGAGGCGCTGGCGCTCGGCGTGGCGAACGGGCTCGACCCGAAGGTGCTGTCCGAGATCATGCGCCGCAGCTCGGGCGGCAACTGGGCGCTCGAGAAGTACAACCCGATGCCGGGCGTGATGGACACCGCGCCCGCGTCGAAGAACTATGCGGGCGGCTTCGGCACCGACCTGATGCTCAAGGACCTGGGCCTCGCGCAGGAGAACGCCACGGCCGTTCGCGCCGCCACGCCGCTCGGCGGCCTGGCGCGCAGCCTCTATGCGGCGCACAGCCTCGCGGGGCACGGCGCGCTCGATTTTTCGAGCGTGCTGAAGCTGGTGCAGAAGAAGGCGTCCTGATCGGCCGGGCGGCTCAGTCCGCTGCACGGCCGGTGGCCGCATCGCCCCGGGCCATCGCCAGCAGGAGCCCGGCGGCAACGAGGTTCGCGCCGATGCTCGCCAAGATCGGCAGCAGGTAGCTGCGGCTCAGGTCGAAGGCGTAGCCTGCCGCGGTCGGCCCGACCAGCGTGCCGACCGCCACGCTCGTGTAGAGCACGCCGATGATCGCGCCGATGTTGCGGCCGCCGAAATGGTCCATCACCAGCGCCGGCAGCAGCGCGACGAAGCCGCCGTAGAACACGCCGTAGCCGAACGCGAACAAGGCCAATCCCCAGAAATTGCCCGACACCGCCCACAGCACGAGCGAGCACGCCATGCCCGCCGACATCAGGGGCAGCGCGAACCGGCGGCCGATGCGGTCGGCCAGCCCGCCGAGGAAGAACCGGCCCGCCGTGCTGCCGACGCCGATCGCGCCCAGCAGCAGCACGGCGGAGCCGGGCGCCACGCCATGGTCGAGCGCATAGGGCACCAGGTGGACGAAGGGCACGAAGAGCCCGAACGAGCTGATCAGGCACGCCGCATACAGCCCCGCGAAACGCCGCGATGCCACCGCAGCGCGCACCGAGGCACCGGCCGCTGCGGCATGGGCGCTTGCGGCCTCGGGCGGCGGCGGGTCGCCGTCGGGGCCGAGGCCGCGGTGGCGCGGATCGTCCTCGACCAGCAGTGCCATGCCCACGCCCACCACCACCGCCAGGGCGCCCAGCGCCAGGTACGCGTTGCGCCAACCAAGACTGTCGATCAGCAGCGCCGCCAGCGGCGGCATCAGCAGCGTGCCCACGCCGATGCCGCTCACCGCCAAGCCCGAAGCGAAGCCGCGGCGCCGCACGAACCAGCGCTGCACCGCGCCCAGCACCGGCACGTAGGACGCACCCACGCCGAGCCCGACGCCGAGCCCGTACGCCAGGTAGACCTGGGTCAGCGTCTCTGCCCGGCCCGCGGCGGCCAGCCCGGCGCCGACCAGCACCATGCCCGCAACCGCGAGCCGGCGCGATCCCCAGCGATCGGCCAGCGGCCCGCTGAGCACGCCGAGGCCGAAGTACAGGAAGCCTGCGAGCGAGAACACCAGCGACACCGAGCCGCGCGAGGCGCCGAAGTCGCGCTGCAGCGGCTCGAGAAAGGCGCTGAATGTGTAGGCGCTGCCGAAGCCCACGAGCATCACGGCGAAGGCGCCGGCCACCACGAGCCAGCCGTGGAAGAGCCGTGCGCGCGGCGGCGCGGGGGAAACGCTGGAAGGTGTTGTCTGCATGGTCTTCGTTCCCGTCAGTCGAGCGGATGGCCGCGGTGCCAGCGGGTGGCGCGCTGGAAGGCGGCGCCCGCGCGCACCAGTGTCGCCTCGTCCATGCGCGTGGCGACCAGCTGGAACGCCAGCGGCAGGCCCGTCGCGGTGAAGCCGCCCGGCAGCGTGATCGTCGGATGGCCGGTCATGTCGAAGGGCGCGGTGTAGCGCAGCAGCGCCGACACCAGCGCCGGCGTCTCGCCGAGCACCTGCATCTCGGCAACCGTGGGCGATGCGAACGGATGCACCGGCGCGAGCAGCAGGTCGACGCCGCCGAGCAGCGCATCGACCTGGCCGCGCAGGCGCGCGCGCCGCGCGTGGATCGCCTGCACTGCCGGGCCACGCACCGCCAGGCCGGCATCGAGCACCGATGACAGCACCGGCCCGTACGCGCCGCGCTGCGACGGAAAGGTCGCTGCATGCACCACGGCCGCCTCGTCCGCACAAAGCGGAAACCAGTCGGCCACCGCCTGCGCCATGTCGGGAACGCGCACGTCGACGATGCGCGCGCCAAGCGAGCGCAGGGTCGCGGTGGCGTCCGCGAGCATCGCCTGCGTCGCGGGGTGCACGCCGTCGGCGTTCCAATCGGCGTCGATGCCGATGCGCAGGCCGTGCATGCCTTCGCCAACTGCCGCGAGGTAGTCGGGCACCGGCGCGTGCGCGGCGCCCGGGTCGTTCGCATCGGCGCCCGCAATCGCGCCGAGCAGCAGGCCGCAATCGACCGCGCTGCGTGCCATCGGCCCGACGTGGTCGAGCGAGGGCGCCAGCGCGAACACGCCGTGGCGGCTCACGCGGCCCCAGCTCGGCTTGATGCCCGTGAGCCCGTTGGCGGCACACGGAAAGCGGATCGATCCGCCGGTGTCCGAGCCCAGCGCGCCGTGGCAAAGGCCCGCCGCCGTCGCCACGCCCGAGCCGCTCGACGACATGCCGGGCCAATGGCCTGCATGCCATGGGTTGCGTGGCGGCGTGATGCCGGGATGATGGTCGGAGTACGCGCCTTCGGTGAGCTGCAGCTTGCCGAGCAGCACGGCGCCGGCTTCCTTGAGGCGGCGCACCACGGTCGCGTCCTCGTGCGGAATGCGGTCGCGGTGGATCGCCATGCCGGCCGCGGTCGCGAAACCCGCGGTAGCGCACAAGTCCTTCACGGCAACGGGCACGCCGTGCAGCGGCCCGCGGTACCGGTCGGCCGCGATCTCGGCGTCGGCGCGTCCGGCCTGCGCCATCGCTTCGTCCCCCATGACCAACGCGTAGCTGTGCAGCCTGCCGTCGAGCGCGGCGATGCGCTCGAGTTGGGCGCGTGTCGCGTCGATGGACGAGACCTCGCGGCTGCGGATGCACGCGGCGAGCTCGGCAATCTCCAGGCGATGGAGTGCGTTACTGGATGAATCAGAATACCTAACTGGATGATCTTCAGTCGTGGTCGGCAAGACGGTTCTCTTTCTGCATTGATCGTGCGAATATCGGTTGCACCGTGCGATCCTGCAATCCAGATCTTCTGAGCCATTCGATTTAGATTTACTGATGAAAGAGCACCAGCTTCCGCCACTCCACGCCTTGCGGGCCTTCGAGGCCACCGCGCGCCACCTCTCGGTGACGAACGCGGCCGACGAGCTGTGCGTGACGCCGGGCGCCGTGAGCCAGCTGGTCAAGGCGCTCGAGCTGCACCTCGGCATTGCGCTCTTTCGGCGCGCGAACCGGGGCATCTTTTTGACCGACGCGGGCCAGGCCTACCTGCCGCCCGTGCGCAACGCATTCCGCCAGATCAGTGACGCCACCCGCCGCGTGGCCGCGCCGGCCGACAGCGGACTGCTCACCGTGAGCGCCACACCGTTCTTCGCGTCGGCATGGCTGGTGCCGCGCCTGCAGCGCTTCCAGGAGGCGCACCCGGACATCGACCTGCAGCTGCGCAGCACCGGCGCGCTCGCCGACTTCTCGCGCGACGGCGTCGATGTCGCGATCCGCCATGGCCTCGGCCGCTACCCGGGGCTCAGCAGCCGGCGCGTGCTCACGGTCGAGGTGGTTCCGGTCGCCGCGCCCTCGCTGGTCGCGCGGCACGGCCTGCCGGCGGCACCGCCCGACCTGCGGCGCTGGCCGCGCGTGAACGACGCCGAGCGCAAGGCCTGGCAGCGCTGGTTCGAGGCGCAGGGCGTCGACGACCCGGGCCGGGCGCGCGGCCCGTCCTTCGACGACGCGGGGCTATTGCTGCAGGCGGTGCTTGCGGGGCAGGGCGCGGCGCTCCTGCCCGCCACGGTGGTGGCCGACGACCTCGCGGCGGGCCGGCTCGTGCAACTCGCTGGCGCGCACCGGCTCGAAGACTTCGCCTATTACCTCGTGTGCCCCGAAGGCAGCGAGGCACGGCCCAAGGTCGCGGCTTTTCGCGACTGGATCGTCGGCGAGGCGAATCGCCCCGTTCCAAAGCCGCGCGGCAGGCGCGCTACAGCAGCTCGATCCCCGGCAGGCTCTTGAAGCAGCTCTCGCGCGTGACGCGCACGAAGTCCGCGAGCCAGGGCTGGGCCGAGGTGCGTGCCGCCGAGGCCATGTAGAGCCGCCCCGTCAAGCCTTTCTTGCCCACGCGCCGGGCCGTGACGTAGCCGCGGTCGAGGTAGTTCTGCACCGCCCACAGCGGCAGGGCCGCCACGCCGCGCCCGCTCGCCACCAGTTGCAGCATCGCCACCGTGAGTTCCGTGGTGCGGCGGTGCGCCGGCTGCACGCCGGCCGGCGCAAGCACCTGGCGCACCAGGTCGAGCATGTCGTCGGGCACGGGGTAGGTGATGAGCGTCTGGTCGGCAAAGTGCCGCGCCGTCAGATGGCTGCGCGCCGCGAGCGGATGGTCGTTCGCGACGAGCGCCATGATCTCGAAGCGGAACAGCGGGTGGTAGTCGACCGTCTCGTCGGGGTCGGCCTCGGACACGATCGCGACCTCGGCGCGGTTCTGCATCACGAGCGCGATCGGGTCGGGATGGAAGCCCGAGACGATGTCGAGCTCGACCTCGGGCCAGCGCTGCCGGAAGGCGTCCATCGCCGGCATCAGCCAGTCGAAGCAGGTGTGGCACTCGACCACGATGCGCAATTGCCCGCTGCGCCCCAGCGCGAGCCGCGCCACGTCGCGCTCGGCTTCCTCGACCAGCGGCAGCGCCGCGTCGGCCAGCTGCAACAGCCGCAGCCCCGTGGTGCTGAACTGCGGCGGCACCGACTTGCGCTCGAAGAGCTGCGCGCCGTAGCGGTCCTCGAGCAGCTTGATCTGGTGCGACAGCGCCGACTGCGTGAGGTTGAGCAGCTGCGCCGCGCGCACCAGGCTGCCGGTGTCGCGCAGCGCCGCCAGGGTGCGCAGGTGGCGGATTTCGAGGATGGACTGCAACATGAATGAAATTCAAGCGAAAGGGCAAAAGGTTTCGTTTGAATCATAGAGCCCAAAGCCCGAGCATTGCCGGCTCCCATCAAGATTTCCGACCGGACCCCCGCCATGACCACCCGTACCCACACCCTCGGCTTTCCACGCATGGGCGCGCAGCGCGAACTCAAGTTCGCGCTCGAGCAGCACTGGCGCGGCGAGATCGATAGCGAGGCGCTCGAAGCCACCGGCCGGCAACTGCGCGCGCGCCACTGGCAGCTGCAGCGCGACGCGGGCCTCGACTTCGTGACGGTCGGCGATTTCGCGTTCTACGACCATGTCGCCAACCACATCCAGCTGCTCGGCTGCGAACCGGCGCGCTTCGGCTTCGAGAGCGCCGAGCCCGCGCTGTCGCGCTACTTCACGATGGCGCGCGGCGTGGCGCAGGAGCCGGGCCATGGGCATGCGCATGCGCACGAAGAAGGATGCAGCCACGGCGCCGCCGGCAGCTTCCCGCTCGAGATGACCAAGTGGTTCGACACCAACTACCACTATCTCGTCCCCGAGTTCAGCGCGGCCACGCAGTTCGCGCTCTCGTCGACGCGGCTCTTCGACGAGGTGGCCGAGGCGCAGCAGGCCGGGCATCCGGTCAAGGCCGTGCTGCTCGGGCCGCTGAGCTTTCTCTACCTCGGCAAGGAAAAAGAGCCCGGGTTCGACCGCTTCTCGCTGCTCGACGCGCTGCTGCCGGTGTACGAACAGGTGCTCGCCCGCCTCAAGCAGCAGGGCCTGGAATGGGTGCAGGTGGACGAACCGATCCTCGGCCTCGACCTGCCCGACGCCTGGCGCAACGCGTTCGAGCGCGCCTACTGGCAGCTCGCGCGCAGCGCGCCGCGGCTGCTGTTGGCCACGTATTTCTCGCCGCTCGCGGAAAACCTGCGCCTGGCCTGCCAGCTTCCGGTGGCGGGGCTGCATGTGGACGCGGTGCGCGCGCCGCAAGAGCTGATCGGCGTGGCCGATTGGCTCCCGGCGCACAAGGTGCTGTCGGTCGGCATCGTCGATGGACGCAACATCTGGCGCACCGATCCCGATGCGGCGCTCGCCGCGCTGCAGCCCGCGACGGCAAAGCCGCGCAGCGAGTTCTGGCTGGCGCCGTCGTGCTCGCTGCTGCATGTGCCGTTCAGCCTCGAAGCCGAACACAAGCTCGATGGCGAACTCCGCTCGTGGCTGGCCTTTGCCGTCGAGAAGCTCGGCGAGTTGCGCGTGCTGCGTGCCGTGCTCGACGGGCGCGAAGACAGCGTGGCCGATGCGCTGCGGAGCGCACGCTCGGCGGTGGCGGCACGCCGCGCGAGCCCGCGCGTGCACCGCGCCGACGTGGCGCTGCGGCTCGCGCGCAGCGTGGCGGGCGACGACCGCCGTGCCTCCGCCTTCGCACAGCGCCAGGCGCTGCAGCGTGCGCGCTTTGCATTGCCCGCGTTGCCGACCACCACCATCGGCTCGTTCCCCCAGACGCCGCAGATCCGTGCCGCGCGCGCCGCCTTCAAGCGCGGCGAGCTCGATGCCGCCGGCTACCGCGAGAAGATGCGCGCCGAGATCGCGCTGGCAGTGCAAAAGCAGGAAGAACTGGACCTCGACGTGCTGGTGCACGGCGAGGCCGAGCGCAACGACATGGTCGAATATTTCGGCGAGCAGCTCGACGGCTTCGCGTTCACCGCCAATGGTTGGGTGCAGTCGTACGGCTCGCGCTGCGTGAAGCCGCCGGTGATCTTCGGCGACGTGTCGCGCCCGGCGGCCATGACGGTCGAATGGACCGCCTACGCGCAGAGCCTCACGAAGCGGCCGATGAAGGGCATGCTGACGGGGCCGGTCACCATCCTGCAGTGGTCCTTCGTGCGCGACGACCAGCCGCGCAGCGTCACCTGCGAGCAGATCGCCTGGGCGATCCGCGACGAAGTGGCCGACCTCGAAGGCGCCGGCATCGGCATCGTCCAGATCGACGAGCCCGCGATCCGCGAGGGCCTGCCGCTGCGGCGCGCCGGCTGGCCGGCGTACCTGAAGTGGGCGACGCGCGCGTTCCGCATCAGTGCCGCGGGCGTGCGCGACGAGACCCAGGTCCACACGCACATGTGCTATTCGGAATTCAACGACATCCTGCCCGAGATCGCGGCGATGGACGCCGACGTGATCACCATCGAGACCAGCCGCTCCGACATGGCGCTGCTTCGCGGGTTCGGCGGTGACGCAGCCGGCGGCGGCTTTCGCTACCCGAACGAGATCGGCCCCGGCGTCTACGACATCCACTCGCCGCGCGTGCCATCGGTCGACGAGATCGTGCGCCTGATGCGCAAGGCCGCCGCCGTGGTGCCGCCCGCGAACCTCTGGATCAATCCCGACTGCGGCCTCAAGACCCGCGGCTGGCCCGAGACCGAGGCGGCGCTCGCGAACATGGTTGCGGCCGCGAAACTGCTGCGCGCGGAGCTCGCGCCGGCCTGACCAGCGTGGCGCCAATAATGGCGCCATGCCCTTTCACGCCGTTCGTTCGCGATCCGTTGTTCTTCTTTCCGCGCTGCCGTTGCTCTTGGCCGCGGCCATTGTCTTGCTGCTGCCGGCCCCGGCGCGCGCGCAGGACCGGGCCGAGGCGCTGATGCTGTTCGAAGGCGTGCAGGCGCGCTACCAGGCGGCCTATGCGCCCGGCGCCGTCTCGCGCGAGGCGCGCCAGCTGCTCGAGGCGCCCGACCAGGCCATTGCCGGCAAGGCGCTCGAAGCGCTCGACCAGGCCGCGGCCCGTGCCTTCGATGTGGCCTCATCGGTGGCGGCCGTGCGGCAGGAGGTGGCAGCGGCGGGGCAGGGCGCCGCGGCGCCGGGCCCGCAGGTGCAGGCGGCAGTGGCCCGCCTCGCGAAGCTGCGCGCCGACTATGCCGCGATGGACGAGCCGGCCAGGGTGGCCTTCTTCCATCGCGAGCGCGCGAAGCCCGCCGACGCGGTGCGCACCGAGCTGCTCGAGCGCATGGCCGTGGCCGACCTGCGCGAGGTCGACTTCTCGAGCCAGCTGCTGCTGAGCGCCGTCGTCAAGCAGCTCGCGCGCGGCAATGCGGGCCAGTACACCGCGCTGCCCGATGCCACGCTCGACATGGCGCTCGACACGCTGTGGTCGCGCGGCGTCACCTCGCCGCGCCCGCGCAACCTGCTCATCGTGGCGCGCGAGTTCGAGCGGCAGCTCGCGCAGGCGTTGCTCGCGGCGCTGCCCGATGCGGATGCGGCGGCGCTGCTCGCCTGGCGCAGCGATCCGCAAGCCGCGGCCGAGCGCGAAGCGCTCGTGGGCACCTACCGTGCCGAGGTGAAGGCGAGCGGCGCGGTCGCGATCCGGACGCTGCTGCGCGGCTGGCCGCCGCGCTCCTGAACGCCCGCGCCGGGGAAATTGGCCGGGACGCGACAGGTATGAACCGGATGCGCGATACTCGCCGCCCGCATCGGCCAACTGGCTTACATCGCGGGCAAATGGCCGCCGAGTGAGGCAAACTTCTTAATCGAACCGCAACTTTTAGGCGGACGCAAGAAAGTTCCGCGTCATTGTTTCAGTTTCATGAACACTGCGGTTCAATTCGTCGAGGGTTTTCCCTTGGTTTGTGGTGCAAACTTCAAGGCATCCAAAGTCCAAACCAAGAAACCAAGAAGGAACCTGAAATGAAGACCTCGAACATCCTCGCCGCCGCCGCTCTCTCCCTGCTCGCCGCCGCTGGCGCCCATGCAGAAACCTACGAAGGCGTGCAGCCCCTGACCTCCGGCTACAGCCGCGCCGACGTCGCGCCGCAAGCCGTTGCTGCCGCCCGTGAAGGCAATGCCTACAGCGAAGTCGCCTCGGCCGGCGTGGCCCCGGTGCTCGCCAGCGCCACCGACCGTGCGATCGTTCGCAGCGAAGCTGTGGCCGCTGCCCACGCTCCCGGCCAGAACCTGCGCCGCGAAGCCTTCGCAGGCAGCGTGATCCCCGAGCAGGCACGCGGCTTCACCCGCCAAGCCGGCCTGTAATCGAACAGGCAGGCAGAACGCCGGCGGCCCTGGGCGGCCGGCGCTTCGGCAAGCAAAGACAGCCAGAGCCGGACGGTGCGACAGCACCGTCCGGCTTTTGTCCTTGGGCGCTTTGAAAACCGGGCCGGCCGTTCGCCAGAGCCGACAGCCTTGCGGACACGACCAACAGCATATGGTCGGCCGCGCGTCCGCCCGACAGAATTCGCGACTTCACTCCATCACTGAAAGTCGCTCCCATGTCCGATCCCGAGACGCTCACCGCACAGGTGGTCAACATCCTGAGGCATGACAAATTCATCGCGCGCCACAACTTCGCCATTGGTGCGCTGCGGATCTGGCCGCGCGCCTACCACGACGTGGCCGACGCGATCACAGCAGGCAAGATTCGCGTCGGGTCCAACCTGAGTGCCGGCAATGCCGCTCAGTACGACATGACCTTTGCCGTGATGGACGTGTCGGAAGACCTCAACGTGCTCGACGAGCGCCATCGCGCTGTGGTGTTTCACGAAGCGACGCACGCCCACCTCGATATGCTGGCGTTCGGCGAGCATTCGGGCTACGAGAACGAAGCCATGGGCTACATCGCCGAGGCGCTCTATACGCTGGCGGCGAAGGGGCGCGACGTTCCCTCGCACCCCATCCGCGTGATTGCCAAGCCGATCGCTGCCAAGGTGTACGCCGGCATGTATGCGATCCCGCAGGCCGACGTCGCCGCGCTGACAGCCGCCATCTCGGCCGTCCCCCTCTACAAGCAAAGGCCGCGCTACCACAGCAACGGACTCTGACTCCCAAGGGGCCTGATCCGAGCGGGCCCGCCAGCGTTACCGGCGGTTTCCTTCGGCGCGCCATGCACGGGAGGCCGGCGCGGCCCCCCGGTGTAGACTGCCAGGTTTTTCGTTCTGGCGTTCATGGGGCAAGTTTCACAGCAGCAGCGCACGGCCTTCAGCGATTCGGCGCTCGTTCGCTTGCTCCTCGGGCTCGCCCAATCCGACGTGCGCGAACCGCGCCAGGCAACGGCCGACCAGCTGAGCCAGTGGTTCGGCTGGACCGAGGCGATTTCGCTCTCGGCCGCGCTCGACGGCGGCGCCTCCGGCATGCCGTCGGCCGGCCGTACCGCACCCGGCGCCGAGGAGCGCGAATGCACCCGCGTGCGCACGGCACTGACCAAGGCCATTGCCGAAGACGCCACTTGGCGGCGCGGCAAGAACGCCGACGATGCCGCACCCGACTTCACACCGTACCGCCGGCGCTACCTGGCCCAGCAACAGGCGCTCGATGCGGCCGTCGGCCCGTTGCGCGCACGGCTGCGCGCGATGCTGGCGGCGCGGTCGCCCGCCATGGCTCGGCTCGCGTCGGTCGACGTGGTGATGGAGCAGGTGCTGGCGCCGCGCGAGCGCAGCTTTCTCGCAGCCGTGCCCACGCTGCTCGAGAAGCACTTTGACCGCCTGCGGCCTGCCGCCGCCGCGGACCCGGCCGACGGAGCCGCTGAGCCTGCTGCACCCGCTGCACCCGCTGCGCCCGGACCCTGGCTCGATGCCTTCCACAAGGACATCCGGAACGTGCTGCTCGCCGAACTGGACTTCCGATTCCAACCCGTCGAAGGGCTGCTCGACGCCCTTCGCATGAGGCAACCAGAGTCCCATGAATAGATTTCTTCCCTATTTCGTCTTTGCCGCGGGCCTTGCCGTGGTGTGCTGGGTCGGCGCGGGGTATGCCGGCTCGCACGCGCTGGCCTTTGCCGTCACGCTGATCGTCGGCGTGTTCTATGTCATCGGCGGGCTGGAGCTGCACCGCTTCCGGCAGGCGAGCGGCACGCTCGCGCGCGCCGTCGACGGCCTGTCCGAGCCGCCGGCCGATCTCGGCGCCTGGCTGGCACAGCTGCATCCGTCGCTGCGCAACGCGGTACGGCTGCGCATCGAGGGCGAGCGCGTGGGCCTGCCCGGCCCGGCGCTGGCGCCGTACCTCTCGGGCCTGCTGGTGCTGCTCGGCATGCTCGGCACCTTCATGGGCATGGTGGTCACGCTCAAGGGCACCGGCCTGGCGCTCGACAGCGCGACCGACCTGCAGGCGATCCGCAACTCGCTGTCGGCACCGGTGAAGGGCCTGGGCCTGGCCTTCGGCACCTCGGTGGCCGGTGTGGCCGCCTCGGCGATGCTGGGGCTGGCCTCGGCGCTGTGCCGGCGCGACCGCCTGCAGGCCGGGCAGCGGCTGGACAGCCTCATCGCCACGCGCCTGCGCCCCTACTCGCGTGCCCACCAGCGCGAGGCGTCGTTCCAGTTGCTCGAGCAGCAGGCCCGCCTGATGCCGCAGCTGGTCGACCGCATGCAGGCCATGATGGAAACCATGGAGCGGCAAGCCCTGGCGCTGAACGAGCGCCTCGCCGCGGGCCAAGCGCAGTTCCACAGCCAGGCCGAGGCGGTGTATGCCGGCCTGGCTTCGTCGGTCGACAGCTCGCTGAAGCAGAGCCTGACCGAGAGCGCGCGCATCGCCGGTGCGACGATCCAGCCCGTGGTCGAGGCCACCATGGCCGGCATCGCGCGCGAGACCGCCTCGTTGCACGACAGCGTCGCGCGCACGGTTCAGCAGCAGCTCGACGGCCTCACGGTCCGTTTCGAGACCGCGACCGCCGGTGTCGCAGACACCTGGAAGGGCGCGCTGGCCGAGCACCGCAGCACCTCGCAGGCGCTGGTCGCAGACCTGCGCAGCACGCAGGAGCGCTTCGCCGAAACCTTCGAGCAACGCTCGGCCACGCTGGTCGAGAGCGTCTCGGCCCGCCTCGGCCAAACGACCGACGAAGTGGCGGGCAGCTGGGGCCGCGCGCTGGCCGAGCACGAGCGCGTCGGCGCGCAGTTCGCCGCCGAGGCGAAGCAGTCGCTCGCGGCGGCCGCGGCCGATGCCGGGCAGCAGGCGGCCGCGCTGTTGCGCAGCGTCGATGAGGCCCATGCCGGCCTGCAGGCGCAGATCGCCTCGCGCGATGCGGAGCGTCTTGCGGCATGGACCGAGGCCCTGGGCGCGGTGGCCGCCTCGCTGCAGCAGGAATGGCAGCAAGCCGGCACCGAGTCAGAGCGCCGCCAGCAGCAACTGTTCGACGCGCTGGCCGAGTCCGCACGCGGCATGTCGGCCCAGGCCGAAGGCCATGCCAAGAACACCGTGGCCGAGATCTCGCGGTTGCTCGAGGCCGCATCCGAGGCGCCGCGCGTCGCGGCCGAGGTGGTGGCCGAACTGCGCCAGAAGCTCTCCGACAGCATGGCGCGCGACAACGCGATGCTCGAGGAGCGCAGCCGCCTGATGGAAACGCTGGGCACCTTGCTCGATGCGGTGAACCATGCCTCGACCGAGCAGCGCTCGGCCGTCGATGCGCTGGTCGGCGCCTCGGCCGACGTGCTCGAACGTGTCGGCAGCCGCTTCACCGAGCAGGTCGAAGCCGACACCGGCCGGCTGGCCGAGGTGGCCGCGCAGGTCACCGGCAGCGCGGTCGAGGTGGCGAGCCTCGGCGAGGCCTTCGGCCATGCGGTGCAGCTGTTCAGCGAATCGAACGAGAAGCTGGTGGTGCACCTGCAGCGCGTCGAAGGCGCACTCGGCAAGTCGATCGAACGCAGCGACGAGCAACTGGCCTATTACGTGGCACAGGCGCGCGAGGTCATCGACTTGAGCATCATGTCGCAGAAGCAGATCGTCGACGACCTGCAGCAGATCGCGGGCCGGCCTGCGGCAGCGGTGGCGGTGGGAGGCGAAGCGTGATGAGCGCCGCGCCGGGCCGCCCCAAGCAAGCTCGCTCCCGCTTGGCGGGAAGGCGCGCAGCGCCAAGGGTGCACCAGTGAACGACGAGATCGACATCGACGCGGGCGTGGAGCCGGGCGTTCCGGTCTGGGCGGTGTTCGGCGACCTGATGGCTGGGCTGGTCGGCGCCTTCGTGCTGATCCTCGTCGGTGCGCTGGGCATGCAGCTCGACCTGGCCGCGAAGCTGCAGGCCGAGGTGCAGCAGCGCCAGGCCGAGACCCAGCGCCGCGAGGCGCTCGAGCAGGCGCTCGCGGGGCCGCTGGCTGCCGGCCGCGTGACGCTGCGCGACGGCCGCATCGGCATCAGCGGCAGCGTGCTGTTCGCCTTCAATTCCGCCGAGCTGCAGCCCGAGGGGCGGCAGGTGCTCGAGAGCCTCGCCGGGCCGATGGCGGCCTACCTGCGCGCGCGCGATGAAGTGCTGATGGTCAGCGGCTTCACGGACGACCGGCAGATGCGCGCGCCGCGCGACGGCAACCGGCCGTTCGCCGACAACTGGGAGCTCTCGGCGCAGCGCGCGCTCACGGTGACGCGCGCGCTGATCGACGAAGGCGTGCCCTCGGATGCGGTGTTCGCGGCCGCGTTCGGCGCGGAGCAGCCGGTGGCCTCCAATGCCGATGCCGAAGGGCGCTCGAAGAACCGGCGCGTGGAGATGGCGCCGACGCCGAGGCACAAGCCCGGCGCTGCCGCCCATGCCGATGCCCGGCCCCGTGAGTAGCGCTGGAGCGATCGACGCCGCGGCCACGCTCGCGGCCTGGCGCGAGCGTGGTGCGCATCGGCGCGACCCCGTGCGCTTTCGCCTGATCGAGGCGATGGCGCGGCGCACGGCCGGGCACCAGGGCGAGGCGCGGCGGCTGCTCGATGCGCGGCTGGCCGTGCTGATCGATGCCTATGGCCGTGCGCTCGACGAGGCGCCGGCACCGGCGGCGGATGCTGCACCGCCTGCGCGCAGCGGGCTCGCAGAACTGCTCGAGCACATCGCGCGCCATGCGCCGACACCCGATGTCGCCGCGCCCGGTGGCATGGCGCTGGCGGCGTCGGGCTCCGCGCCCGAGCTCAAGGGCGTGCGCTTCTTCAACCGCACCTGGACGCGCCTGCGTGCCGAACGCCGCATCACGCAGTCGCTCGCGCGGGTGCCCGAGAACGCGGGCCCGCTCAACTCGCACCAACTCGTGCACCGCGCGCTGGTGCTCATGCACGAACTCTCGCCCGACTACCTCAACCGCTTCATGGCGCATGTCGATGGGCTGCTGTGGCTCGAGCAACTGCAGGGCCGTGCGGCGCCGCCTGCCGCGAGCGCGGCGAAGGCCGAGGCCCAGCCTCCGTCAAAGCCCACCCCCAGGAAGCGCCCGAAGTCCTAGCCCACCCCGTGCGCGCGCAGCACCGCCTTGAGCCGCCGCACTTCGTGCTGCAGGTCGAGGATCAGCGCGGCGGCATCGAGGCCCACGCCGAAGTCGCGCTCGAGCCGGCGCGCCTCGAGCGCGCATTGCAGGTCGCTGCTCGAAAAGCGCCACTGCTCGGGCGGCTCGGCCGCGGCGATCTGGACGATGCCGACTTCGACGAGTTGCACCACCCATTCGGTGTCGGCGCCACAGGCATGCGCGAGCTCGCTCGCGGCGAGCGGATGCGAAGTGCCCACGGCCGTGGTCACGGTTACTGTCGCCATGCTCAAACTCCCAGGTGCTGGCGTGGGTTGAACGTTGCCGAGGCCTGCGCGAGCTGCTCGTAGGCGCGGCGCACGGCCGGTTCGCCGGCCGGCGGCAGCGCGATGTCGAGCAGCAGGTACAGGTCGCCGGGCTGCTTGCCGCCGAGCCCGCGGCCCTTGAGCCGCAGCTTCAGGCCGCCGCGCGCGTTGGGCGGCACCGTCACCTCGACCGCGCCCCCGGCGGGCACCGGCACCTTCACCTGCGCGCCGAGCGCCGCCTCGGTGGGCGTGACGGGCAGCGTCATGTAGATGTCGCGCTCCTCGACGCGGTAGAGCGGATGCGGCGCAATGCGCACTTCGAGGTACAGGTCGCCCGCCGGCTCGCCGCCGTGCCCTGGCATGCCCTGGCCCGCGAGCCGGATGAACTGCCCGGGACGCATGCCGGGCGGGATCTTCACGCTCAGCGTGCGCGTGTCGAACACGGGGCGGCCCGCGGCGTCGAGCTTCTGCGACCGCAGCGTGATCTCGCGCTCGGCACCCTGGATCGCGTCCTCGAGCGCGATCTCGATCGCTGCATGGTGGTCTTCGCCTCGTGCCCGGTGGTTGCGCCGGGCCGCGCCGCGGCGTTCGGCCTCGCCGAACAGCGACGAGAAGAACTCGCTGAATTCTGCGTGGTCGGCCGGTCCGGCGTTCGGGCCGCGGTGGAACTCGAAGCCGGTGTCCCAGTCCGGCGGCGGCTGGAAGCCAGGCCCGGCCTGTCCGCCGCGCGCCACACGGTCGGCCAGTGCGTCGTAGGCCGCGCGCTTTTCCTTGTCGCGCAGCACGTCGTTGGCCTCGTTGATGTCGCGCATGCGCTGCTCGGCGTCGGCTTCCTTGCTGACGTCGGGGTGGTACTTGCGCGCGAGCTTGCGGTAGGCCTTGCGCACCTCTTCGTCGGAAGCGGTGCGCTCGATGCCCAGGGCGCTGTAGTAGTCCTTGAATTCCATGGTTGTGGTGGGTTGCCCGACGGTGCACAGCCCGGCGCGTCAGGCCAGGGCCGAATCCCCGTCGGCCTGCCGCAACAGCGGCGTTATCGTCCATGTAGGGCCGCTCTTCGAAAAACGCAATGGCTGCGCGTTGCCGAGCAGGCCCAGGTCCATCGGCACCCCGAGCAGCGCCGCGAGCGCATAGAGCGAACCGCCGTGCGCCACCACCAGCACCGGCGCCGGCTGCGCCAGCGCGGCATCGAGCGCGAGCCGCTTGCGCGCCACGAACTGCGCCAGGGTTTCGCCGCCCGCGGGTTCGCAGGCCCAGTCGATGTCGACCGACGAGGTGCCGATCAGCGCGCCGAAGTTCCGCTCGCGCAGCCCCTCCTGGAGGGTGGGCTCGATCCGCAGCACCGCCGCCACGGCATGCGCCGTGTCGTGCGCGCGCCGCGCATCGCTGCAGACGATGGTGCGGATCGGTTCGCCCGCGAGCAACTGCGCGGCGCGCGCCGCCTGTTGCAGGCCGAGTTCGCTGAGCGGCTCGTCCACCGCCTGGAAGATGCGCTGCGCATTGCGGCCGGTCTGGCCGTGGCGCAGGAAGTAGAAATGGTCGCAGGCCGGCGCGAGCGGCTGTTCGGCCGCGATGCGGGCCAGCTGCTCGAGGCCGGGCGACGTGGCGTGGGTGGTGGAAGGGGGCGAAGAAGAGGCGTGGGTCTGCATGAAAGGATTCTGGCTCAGCCAAATGACAGGCCCTTGGGCCGCGCCTGCAGGCGTGCGACGTAGGCGTCGATCTTCGGCCGGTTCGAACGGCTGCCGAAGGCGCGCTGCCAGATGAACATCGAGCCGATCATCACGTCGGCGGCGGTGAACTGCGCACCGAACAGGTAGGGGCCGTTGCCCAGCTCGCGCTCCACCACGTCCTTGGCTTGCTCGAAATCGGTCCAGCCGCGCGCAGCGTGATGTTGCAGGCCGAGCAGGCTATCCCCCATCGCGGGCTCGAGCTGTGCGGTCGAGTAGGCCATCAGCGACAGGTAGCGGCCGCGCTCGGGCGAGCCCACGGGCGGTGCGAGCCGGGCGTGCGGAAACTTCTCGGCCACGTACATGCAGATCGCCGCGTTTTCGAAGAGGCGCGTGCGGCCATCGACGAGCGCCGGCAGCTTGCCCGCCGGGTTGATCTTCAGGTAGTCGGGTTTCTTGTGCGCGCCGTCACGGATGAGCGTGGGCACGATCTCGTAAGCGGCGCCGGCCTCGTCGAGCATCCATTTGGCGATCTGTGCGCGGCTTTGCGGATCGAAATACAGCTTCATGGTCACAAGGCGTCTCCGATGGAAGTCAGAACTTGGGAATCCTCAGGGTCTTGCTGATCATCAAGGTGCCCGAGAGCGCGAACAGCAGCGTGAGCGGATGCAGTTGCCACGGCCCCAGCACCCAGGCGCCGCCCCAGACTGCATCGCCGATGCGGCCCTGCCAGGCCGCCAGCGCGAGCACGCCGACCAGCACCACGCTGGTGGGAATGGGCGTGCCCTCGAAGTACTTGACCTTGTCCGCGCCTTCGGAGAGCGCCTCGGCCGTGACGTTGTAGCGCGCGAGGCGACTCACGCCGCAGCCGACGAAGTAGATCAGCAGCAGGCAGTCCCAGACGCCGTCCAGGCCCGCGGCAAAAGCGAGCGCAGCGGGGGCCACGCCGAAGGAGATCACGTCGGCCAGCGAGTCGAGTTCGCGACCGAGCGCCGAATGGGTCTGCCGCCAGCGCGCGATGCGGCCGTCGAACACGTCGAAAACAAAGGCCGCCGGGGCCAGCGCGGCGGCCCAGTAGAACTGCGTGAGCGACTGGCTCGCCATGAAGGCCATCGCGAGGAAGACTGCACCCACGCCGCAGGCTGCGTTGCCGAGCGTGAAGACATCGGCCAGGTGGAAGCCGCGGATCATCGAGAAATGCCTGCGGACCGGTGCAGCGGGGGGAGGGGTCATGGGGAGCTCCGGAGTCGGCGAATGGCACGAACCTTAACGCAAGCCGCGTGGTCCGCCTGTAGTCGCGCGCCGACGCGTCCGGCCCGGCGTTACAGCCGATACACCCGGGACGCGGCCGCGCCGCCGGGCGCTGGAGCCGGCGCGGCTGCGCTCCTACGATGCCCTTCGTTCCATCCACTCGTCTGAAACCCAAGCACATGACTTCTTCGATTTTCTTCACTCAGCGTCGCACATTCCTGCTCGCCGCCTCCGCGCTGCCGCTTGCGAGCGCCTGCACCGCCGGGCTCGCGAAGCGCCCGGGCGCGCGCGCGGCCGAAGCCGAGGCCGCGCTCGCGGCGCTCGAGGCATCGGTGGGCGCGCGGCTCGGCGTGGCCGCATTCGACACCGGCACCGGCGCCCGCGTGAGCCACCGCGCCACCGAACGCTTCCCGATGTGCAGCACCTTCAAGACGGTGCTGGCCGCGGCCATCCTTGCACGCAGTACGCGCGAGCCGGCGCTGCTGGCGCGCCATGTGCGCTACGCCCGCAGCGACCTGCAGCCCCATTCGCCGATCACCGGCAAGCATCTGGACCAGGGCATGAGCGTGGCCGCGCTCTGCGCCGCGACCGTCCAGTACAGCGACAACGCCGCGGCCAACCTGCTGATGACGATCCTCGGCGGGCCCTCCGCGGTGACCGCCTATGCGCGATCCATCGGCGACACCACCTTCAGGCTCGACCGCTGGGAGGTCGAGCTCAACACGGCGATTCCGGGCGACCCGCGCGACACGACCACGCCCGAGGCCATGGCCGCGAGCGTCGAGCGGCTGGTGCTGGGCGATGCGCTCGGCGCCGCCGAGCGCCGCCAGCTGCAGGAATGGCTGCTCGGCAACACCACCAGCGCCACGCGCATGCGTGCTGGCGTGCCGGCGGACTGGAAGGTGGGCGACAAGACCGGTGGCGGCGATTACGGCACCAACAACGACGTCGGCGTGCTGTGGCCGCCGGCCGGTGCGCCGCTGGTGGTGGCGATCTATCTCACCTTCCCGGCCAAGGACGCGCCGGTGCGCAACGACGTCGTCGCCTCGGCGGTGCGCATCGCGGTGAACGCGCTGCGCGGCTGAGGCTCGCTAGTCTTCACTTGTCCATTCGACCTGCACGCCCAAGCTGCGCAGGTTCTCCGCAAAGCGCGGATGGGCGCGGCGGATCGGCGTGGCGTTGCGGATCTCGGAGCGGCCCTCGATGCTGGCCGCCACCATCAGGAGCGCGATCGCCACGCGGATGATGTAGGGGCTCTCGACCACGGCCGGCGTGAGCGGGCTGCCGCCGAAGGTGATGAGCCGGTGCGGGTCGGACGAGAACACGTGCGCGCCGAACTTCGAGAGCTCGCCGGTCCAGCCCAGCGCGCCGTCGTACACCTTGTTCCAGAACATCGCGTTGCCCTGCGCGCGCACGCCCAGCGCGATGAAGATCGGCAGCAGGTCGACCGGAAAGTAGGGCCAGGGCGCGGCCTCCACCTTGGTAAGCACGTTGCTCGTGAAGGGCGTCTGCACCTTGAGCGGCCCGTTGGTGCTGGCGCGCGACCAGCCGTCCTCGTGCGTGACGGTGACGCCGAACTTGGCGAAGGTGCGGTCGATCAGCGGAAAGTTGGCCGGCGCGCTGTTGCGCACCACCACGTCGCCGCCCGTGATCGCGCCGAGCGCGAGGAAGGTGGTGATCTCGTGGAAGTCCTCGTCGAAGCGGAACTCGCCGCCGCCGAGCGCCACGCCGCCGTGCACCGTGAGCCGCGAAGTGCCGATGCCGTCGATGCGCACGCCCAGCATCGTCATGAAGCGGCAGAACTCCTGCACGTGCGGCTCGGACGCGGCATTGGTGAGGGTGGAGACCCCGTCGGCCGCGGCCGCGCAGAGCACGAAGTTCTCGGTGGTCGTCACCGAGGCGTAGTCGAGCCAGTGCGCCACGGGCCTGAGCCGCTCGCCGTTGCTGCGCACGAGCAGCGAGCCGCTCGCACGTTCCACCTCGCCGCCGAAGTGGCGGAACACCTCGACGTGCGGATCGATCTCGCGCACGCCCAGTGTGCAGCCCTTGACGTTGTCTTCGAGGCGCGCCACGCCGAAGCGCGCGAGCAGCGGCGGCACCAGCATGATCGACGAGCGCATCTCCTCGGGCAGCCGGTCGCGCGCAGGGTCGAACGTCGTGTCGCGGTGGTGCAGTTCGAGCGTGCCCGTGGCGTGGTCCATCTGCGCGTCGCTGCCGAGGCTGCGGAAGATGTCGAGGATCTTGCGCACGTCGGTGATGTCGGGCACGCCATAGAGGCGCAGCGGCTCGCGCGTGAGCAGCGTGGCGCAGAGCACCGGCAGCACGGCGTTCTTGTTGGCGGAAGGCGTGATGCGGCCCCGAAGCGGCGTGCCGCCGTGCACGATGAGGTTGGACATGGGAAGAGGAAAGGAGAGAGGGAAAGCTCAGGCCGCTTCGAGCTGCTGCGCGGCTTCGCGCGGGCTCAGCCCGCGCACCGAGGCCAGGCCTTCTAGCTGGGCCTTGCGCGGACGTGCCTTGCCCTGTTCCCACTTGTAGATGGTCTGCCCCGTCACCCCCACCAGCTTGCCGTAGGCGGCGGCCGAGAGCCCGAGCTTCTCGCGATGCGAGGCCAGGCGGCTGGCACTGAAGCGCCGCGGCGGGGCGGAATCGGCTTCGTCGTCGGCCGGGGCCGCGGCGCGCGCGCTTCCCTTGGCGGTGCGGCGCAGTTCCTTCTCGAGCTGGTCGACCTGCCGGCGCAGTGCGGCGATCGAGGCACGGTGCAGGGTGGACGCTTTTCTGAGCGCCTCGACCTCGGTGCGCACTTCCTTGCGGGCGACGCGGGTGATCTCGGCTTTCAGGATGGAGGCAATATTTGGCATGGTGCGCATTTTGCACATCCGCGAAGGCACTCTGACCGCACGCCGTGCGGTAACGGTCGCTTACAGCTTCTCAGAGCACGAACCAGCCGACCGCGACGAAGTGGCTCGCGGTGCCGCCGAGCACGAACAGGTGCCAGGCGCCATGGGCATGCCGGAAGCCGCGGCGATTGCGATAGAACACCGTGCCCACGGTGTAGAGCACGCCGCCCGCCAGCAGCCATGCCAGGCCGCCGCCGTCGAGCCGTGCGGCCAGCGGCGCTGCCGCGAGCACGCCGAGCCACCCCATGCCGAGGTAGAGCGACAGCGGCGGCTTCGAGGACGTGTCGCCGGCCTGCCGGAGTTCGCGCGCAATGCCGAACACCGCCGCGCCCCATGCGGCGGCGAGCAGCAGCCAGCCCCAGGGGCCCCGCAGCGTGACGAGCGCGAACGGCGTGTAGGTGCCCGCGATCAGCAGGTAGATGGCGCAGTGGTCGGCACGCTCCCAGAACCGCTTCAGCTTCCCGCGCGTGCTGTGGAACAGCGTCGAGGCCGCGTACAGCGCCACCGCCGAGAGCGAAAACACCAGCGCGCCCGCAATGCGCGCGGCATCGCCGGTGGGCAGTGTCTTGGCCAGCAGCAGCGCCGTGGCCGGCAGCGCGAGCAGCAGGCCCAGCAGATGGCTGTAGCCGTTGAGCCTTTCGCCGGGGTACATCGCGACAGCGCAGTCCTGGTGAGGTCGGGTGGAGGAGGGGCCTGCCGATGCTAGGCAGGCCGCGTGACCGCACGGTGACTGTGCCGCGGCGGTGCTGCGGTGCGGCCGCGCTCAGGCCTCGAACGCGCCGTGCAGCGCCTGCGCGATCTCCGCCACCAGCGCGTCGCGCTGCGGCGCCGGGCGCCAGAAGGCGCGTGTCGCCACGCCCTTGGTCTCCCATTCGGGATGGCTGCGCGCGGGCCGCGCCGCGCGCACCGCCGCGGCGGTGGCGCGCGTGGCCGTGCCGTCTTCGGTGCCGGGTGCTGCGGCCGCGATGCGGTCGGTGGCCGCATGGCCACGCTGCTCGAGCGCGTGCGTGAGCTTCAGTTGCCAGGCCACCACCGCGAACAGCACACCGTCCTCGACCGTGAGCTCGTGCAGGTCGCGCAGCCGGTTCGCCAGCTTGCGGCCGAGCGGCCCCCAGCCCTGCGACACCGCGCCGCCGATGGCGCCGCCCATCGCGGCGCCCGCGCCGAGCGAGATGCCGGCCACCGCGAGGTCGGCCACCACGCCCACCGCCGCACCGATCACGGCGCCCTTGCCGAGCCGCAGGCCGGCCTCCTTCATGGCTTCGGGGCTGAAGAAGTCGAGCGACCAGCGGCCTTCCACCAGCGGCAGCGGCGCCTCGCTCGCATCGTCCTGCCGAAAGCCGAACAGCGCGAGCAGGTCGTCGGTGCAGTGCTGTGCCTTGTCGAATACCTCTTTCTGCAGGGCCGCGACGATCGTCTTGCGCCGTTGCAGGTCGGCGAACTCGTGCGCCGGCACCGTGCGGCGCAGCGCGGCCGCGTCGACCAGCCACTGCGCGATGCGCGTGCAGGCCGCATCACGGCGCTCGGCGGCCTCGGCCGCGAGCGAATCGACCACGGCGCGCAGCAGCTCGCGCCGGTCGCGCAGCAGCGTGGCAAGGTCGTTGTAGAGCTCGCGTTCGGCGCCCACGAAGGGCGCCGCGGCATCGAAGCGCACCTGCACGTGCAGGCCATAGGCCGAGAGCAGCTCCTTCCAGGCCGCCTCGCGGCTCGCCGCATCCCGCACGAAGTTCAGCACCGGCAGCACCGGCCGCGCACAGGCGTTGAGCAGCTCGATCTCGTCGCGGAACTTGGGCAGCACCGCCTCGCGCACGTCGATCACCAGGAACGCGGCATCGATGTCGAGCATGGTGCGCAGCACCTTGGCCTCTTGTTCGAACACGCCGTGCGCTTCGGGGCCCTGCAGGAACTGGCGGATGCGTTCGGGCGGCGTGGCCTTGGTGTCGTAGCCCGCGAGGTGCTCGCGCAGCGCCACCGCGTCCTCGAGGCCCGGCGTGTCCAGGAAGCGCACCGCGGGCCGGCCGTTCACCTCGAGATCGACCGACTCGACATGGCGCGTGGTGCCGGGCCGCTGCGACACCTCGCCAAAGCCGGCGCGCCGCGTCAGCGTGCGCAGCAGCGAGGTCTTGCCGGCATTGGTGTGGCCGACCACGGCAATGCGGATGGGTGGGGCTTCGTTCGTCATGTCGTCGCGGCCAGCGCCTGCAGTGCGTCATCGAGGCGCGGCGTGGCCGCGACCCGCGGTGCGAGGCCGGTCTCGGCGAGCCAGTCGGTCCAGCGCTCGACGGGCCCCGCGCCGGCCAGCCAGAGCCGGCACTCGCCGCAATGGGCCAACAGTTCGCGCACGAAGCGCTCGGTGCCGCGGTCGGGGCTCGAGGCGGCATGGCACACCAGCAGCACGGCGCGCGGATGCGCCTGCGCGAGCAGGTCGAGCACTTCGCGGCGCGCGGGCGCGCTGCCGTCGATGCGCCGCACCTCGGCGGCGGCCGGCAGGCCTTCGGGCGACCATGCCATGTCGGGCGGCAGTTCGAAGCCGAGCACGAAGAGCGCGTCGTCATGCCATTCGGAAGGCGCGAGGCCCGCGGGCACCGCACCGCGCGCATGCCCCGGGTCGGCATCGACGATCGTGGGCGGCACCAGCGCCGCCAGGCGGTCCGCCAGCCTGCGGTAGTAGGGCGTGTGCCAATCCGGCTGCAATGCGCTGCGGCGGCGCCGCCACACCAGGGCGCTCAGCAGTACCAATGCGACGCGCGGCAGCAGTCCGTAGACCACGATGCAGCCGGTGAGCCATAGCGCCCAACTGCGCTGGCCCGAGGCGCCGGCCACGGGAGAGAGAACGGTCGCGGCTTCGGGCACCGGAAAGCCGATCTGCGCCGGCGCCCAGCCCAGCAGCTGTACGGCGCGCACGAAGAACGCAGGGTCGAGGATGGTGGTTTCCCAGCTCAGCGTGTAGCTGCGGAACGCCAGCGCGAACAGCAGCGCGGCAAGCACCACGGCGAACGAGAGCGCCCAGATGCCATGGCTGACCAGCCCGAAGGCCCAGGGCAGCAGCCGGGCGCGCGCGAGCAGGTCGGTGGCCGAGCGCACCAGCAGCGGCGCCTGGCCGCGGCGCCCGCCCGCGACGCGCGCAGTGAGCGACAGCCAGAGCGACCCGAGCGATGCGCCATTGAAGACGCCCGCCGGCAGCCACAGCCCCACGAGCCAGAGCAGCAGCGTGAGCGCATGCAGCCCCAACAGGCTGGCGAGCGCGACGATGACGTTGATGTGCCGCTCACCGCTGCCGACCACGTTGCCGGCCAGCCCGAGCCCGGCGATGACGATGAGCGCCACGAGCCCGAGCAGCACCCAGGGTGCCCACTGGCGCGCGCGCGTCAGTTCGGCCGAGAGCCCGATGCGTTCGCCAAGCGAAAGCGCTCGGGCAGTGATCTGCGCGTGGCGGTCGGTGTTGGGGGAAGAAAGGGCGATGCGCATGGCTTGCGCATCGTCGAGCGGACCTTGCTGTTCGGTCCAGCGGATCGCTTCGGTGACGACCGCATCGGTAAAAACTGGTTCGCGCAATGCGGTGTTGGTCAACAGGGTCCCTTCGCTCTTTGGCCCTGCAAATTATGCCAACGCCCGGTAGCGACATGACTCGAGGCCGCCGCCTCGCGCTGAAGGAGGCACCACCGGCGGCCCGCAAGCCGGGTCCGCGGTGTGCCGATGACCGGTCAGCGCAGGCCGAAGAACGAAAGCACAGCGACCACGACCACGACCAGACCGACGATATAGATGATGGAATTCACGCGAGGACTCCTCTTTGTTGACGACAGCGCCAGCATCGCGCCCAGGGTGGCGCGGGGCTGTCGGCAAGAGACGGCCTGTGCTGTAGGACTCGCCAAGGGCCGGGCGAGCGCCAGTGCCGCGGCGCGCCGCCTCAGGCGCGCCGCTTGCGCGGCGCGGGTGCGGGCAGCGCCCGCTCCAGCAGCCACAGCATGGCCGAGCGCACCTCGGCCGCATCGGCACCGCCATCGATCTCGAGTGCGGCGCGGTCGAAGGCGGCCGACAGCAGGCGCGCGAGCGCATCGAGCGGCACCTCTGCCTTGCCGGTCTGCAGCTGCGCCAGCCCTTCGCGCAGCGAGGCCGCCGACGTCGCATCGTCGATCGCCGTGATCTCCTCGCGGCCCAGCACCGCGGGGCCGTCGATCAGCAGCAGCCGGGTGCGGCCCGGCGCGGTCATCGCGTCGAGGTAGGCCTTGCTGCCTTCGAGCAGCGCATCGCGCGGGGCGAGCGGCGCCGGCGCGGCGGCTTCGATGCAGGCGGCCACGGCTTCGGCCTCGCGTACCAGCACCTGGCGGAACAGGTCGCGCTTGTCGGCGAAGTGGTGGTAAAGCGCGCCGCGCGTGATGCCGGCGGCCTCTGCGATCTCGGGCGTGGAGGTGTCGCCGTAGCCCTTGCTGACGAAGAGGGCGCGCGCGGCGTCGATCAACGCCAGTCGGGTGGTTTCGGTGCGTTCGCGGTTGGTGCGGGGTGTGGCCATGACGTTCCAGGTCATTTACATACAGACTGTCTGTAGATAAGATTCAACTTACATGCAGTTTGTATGTTAATTGAAAGGAACCAGCCATGAAAGTGACGAGCTACTACCCGGTGATCATGACCCGCGATGTCGCGCAGACCGCGGCCTTCTATCAGGCGCATTTCGGCTTCGTGCCGCTGTTCACGAGCGACTGGTACGTGCACCTGCAGCTGGAGGGCGGGCCTGCGGTCAACCTCGCGGTGCTCGACGGCCGCCACGAGACGATCCCCGAAGCGGCGCGCGGGCAGGTGGTGGGCGGGCTGCTGCTCAATTTCGAGGTCGACGACCCCGATGCGGCGCACGACCGGCTTGCCGCGGCCGGGCTGCCGATCCTGCTGCCGCTGCGCGACGAGGCCTTCGGACAGCGCCACTTCATCACGCGCGACCCGAACGGCGTGCTGATCGACATCATCAAGCCGATTCCGCCGAGCGCGGAATTCGCGGCCCAGTACGAGGCGGGCGCGCTGCCGGGCTGAGAAGCCGTGAACTGAAGCCCGCTCAGGCGCGCAGCGCCTCCTCGGCCTCGCCCTCGTCGAGGTCCTCGCCGAGGAAACCGCCGCTCTGGTGCGCCCACAGGCGCGCATAGAGCCCGCCCTTGGCCATCAGCGTGCGGTGGTCGCCTTCTTCCACCACGCGGCCTTCGTCGAGCACCACGAGCCGGTCCATGGCCGCGATGGTCGAGAGCCGGTGCGCGATCGCGATCACGGTCTTGCCCTCCATCAGCCGGTAGAGGCTCTGCTGGATGGCGGCCTCGACCTCGGAGTCGAGCGCGCTCGTGGCCTCGTCGAGCAAAAGGATCGGCGCGTCCTTCAGCATCACGCGCGCAATGGCCACGCGCTGGCGCTGGCCGCCCGAGAGCTTCACGCCGCGCTCGCCGACGTGCGCGTCGTAGCCGTGGCGGCCGTGTGCATCGCCGAGCGTCTGGATGAAATCGTGCGCCTCGGCGCGGCGCGCGGCGGCCTCGATCTCTTCGCGTGTGGCGTCGGGGCGGCCGTAGGCGATGTTGTCGGCCACCGAGCGGTGCAGCAGCGAGGTGTCCTGCGTGACCATGCCGATGTGGGTGCGCAGCGAATCCTGCGTCACCTGAGCGATGTCCTGCCCGTCGATCAGGATGCGGCCGCTTTCGAGGTCATGGAAGCGCAGCAGCAGGTTCACCAGCGTCGACTTGCCCGCGCCCGAGCGGCCGACCAGGCCGATCTTCTCGCCGGGGCGCACCACCAGGTTCAAGTCGTCGATCACGCGGCGGCCGGCGTCGGCATAGCGGAAGCTCGCATGCGCGAAGCGCACTTCGCCGCGCGGTACCTCGAGCACGCCGGCGCCCGGCGCGTCGAGCACGGTGCGCGCGCGCGACAGCGTCTTCATGCCGTCCTGCACCGTGCCGATGTTCTCGAACAGGCTGGTCATCTCCCACATGATCCAGTGCGACATGCCCTGCAGGCGCAGCGCCATCGCGGTGGCCGCCGCCACGGCGCCGACGCCGACCGTGCCCTGCGACCAGAGCCACAGCGCCATGCCCGCCATGCCGGCGGTGAGGCCCATGCTGAGCGCGTGGTTGACGATCTCGAACGCGCTCACGAGCCGCATCTGGCCGTAGCCGGTGTGCATGAAGTCGCGCATGGCGTCGCGCGCAAAGCCGGCCTCGCGCTGCGTGTGCGAGAACAGCTTGACGGTCGCGATGTTGGTGTAGGCATCGGTGATGCGGCCGGTCATGAGCGCGCGCGCATCGGCCTGCGCCTTGCCGATCTTGCCGAGTCGCGGCACGAAATACGCGAGCGAGGCCGCATACAGCACGAGCCAGACGACGAAGGGCAGCACCAGCTGCAGGTCGAGCACGCTCACCAGCACGACGATGGTCACGATGTACACACCCATTGCCACCACCACGTCGGCCAGCACGAACACCGTGTCGCGCACGGCAAGCGCGGTCTGCATCACCTTGGCGGTGATGCGGCCCGCGAATTCGTCCTGGTAGAAGGCCATGCTCTGGCCCAGCATCAGGCGGTGGAAGTTCCAGCGCAGCCGCATCGGCAGGTTGATCGCCAGCGTCTGGTGCTTCACGATGGTCTGCAGCGCCACCACGCCGATGCTGATCGCGAGCAGCGCACCGAGCCAGCCCAGCGTGTTCCCGCGGTCGTCCCAGAGCCGCGACGGCTCCTGGCCGCCGAGCCAGTCGACCACGCGCCCGAGAACCCCGAACAGCAGCGCCTCGAACCCCGACATGAGCGCCGTGAGCGCTGCCATCGCGGCGATCTTGAGGCGCACGCCCCGGGTGCAGGCCCAGAGAAAGGCGAAGAATCCGGTCGGCGGCAGAGCGGGTTCGGCGGCGGGGTAGGGATGAATCAGTTTTTCAAAGAAACGGAACAAGACGGGGGATCTCCAGCGGAATCGAGCCCCGGACTCTAGCCGGGACGGCTTTTCCCTGCCCCGGAAAGGTGCGTTCCGACAGCTTCGAGCGTCTTTCCTACGCAGGTGCGCCCGCAATAGCAACCCGTAAGGTCAATTAAAAGAGTAGGGTCGGGAATACCCCAAGATTCTCGCTATATCCCGCATTCGCGCGGCGGCCCGAGTCGTATTCAGGAGCCCGTTGCCATGTCCACCCCCCAATCACTCACCCGTTCACAGATCGATTTCGTTCATGGCGACTTCGAAGCCCTGGCCTCCCACATGCGCCATTGCGCGCGTGCCCACGGCCCGTGGTTCTCGATGCAAAGCCACATGCAGCGCGCCCGTGCGCTGGCTGCGGGCCGGATCGTCACGCTGGCCTGCGTCGTAGCCGCGCTCGGCATCGTCCTGTTCGCCTTCGCTTGAGGGCGGCCGCGTCGAGGGTGCTCTCGTGAGCGCCGCTTTCGTCGTTGACCGGCTCGCCAACCTGAGTGCCTACGCGCGCGCGCTGCTGCTCGCGCCGCACGATCCGGTGGCGCCCCCGATCCGGGCCGAACTCTTCGGCACACAGCGCTTCGAGCAGCACGGCCACAGCCTGGCGCGCGCCCAGCCGGTCGAGGCCGACCCGCGCCGCGCGCGCGAGGGCGCGCCGTTTTTCCCGCGGGTGGACGAAAACCTCGAATCGCTGCGCCAGGCGTTCGACTACATCGCGCTCATTTCGCAAAGCGGGCGCTACGTGTCGCCTGCGGCCGAATGGCTGCTCGACAACTTCCACCTGGTCGAAGCGCAGCTGCAGCAGATCCACGAAGGCGTGCCGCGCAGCTACTACGCGCGCCTGCCCAAGCTCGCCACGCCGCCGCTCGCGGGCCTGCCGCGCGTATATGGCATTGCGTGGGCTTACGTGGCACACACCGACAGCGTGCTCAACAACACGCTGTTCACGGCCTTTCTCAACGCCTACCAGGACATCGACGAGCTCACGCTCGGCGAACTCTGGGCGCTGCCCACCACGCTGCGCGTGGTGTTGCTCGAGAACCTGCGCCGCGTGGCCGAAAGCATCGCCGAGAACAAGGTGGCGCGCGAGATCGCGCATGCCGTCTGGGACGCGGCGCCGCATCTGTCGGCGCAAGACCTCGACACGCTGTACCGCGCATTGCAGAGCCACGACCTGCAGGACGCCTACCTCACGCAGCTGTGGCAGCGCCTGCCGGTGGAGCAGGGCGAGGCCATGCCCGCGCTCGTGCGCTGGACCGAACTGCATTGCCCCAACGGGCCCGCGCTGATCGGCGAAGCGCACAACGCGCAGGCCGCGGCCAACCTCACGGTCGGCAACATCATCACCACGCTGCGCATGATCGGCCAGGTCGAGTGGAGCGACCTGATCGAACCCGTCAGCCGTTCGCTGCGCGTGCTGCGCGGCCTGCCGAGCTTTGCCGACGAAAGCGAGCGCACGCGCCAGCAGATCACGCATGCGATGGAGCGGGTCGCGCACGACAGCGGCCGCTCCGAGCGCGAAGTGGCCGAGGCCGTGGTTCGGCTCGCGGCCGCTGCCGCAGCAGCCGGCGCCGATCCTGCCGACCAGGGCGATCGCGCCGATGGCACGGCCGGCTACCACCTTTTCGGCCAGGGCCGCGCCGTGCTGGTCGCGGCGCTGCAGGCCAACGCGGCGGCGAGCGGCATCGGCCGTCCGGCGAGGACGGCCCGGCCGCCGCAAAGCCGCAGCGGCTGGCGCCTGCCGGCCTATGTGCTGTTCGTCGTGCTGGGCACCGTGGGGCTGCTGGCGAGCGTGGCGCACGGCCTGCCGCCGCCGCGCGGCTGGACCACCATCGCCGCGATGGCGCTGCTGGCCTGGCCGCTTTCCGAGGCGCTGATCGCGCTGGCGCAGCGCATCATGGCCGAGTCGGTGCGCGTGCAGGCATTGCCGCGCCTCGACTTCGCGGCCGGCATTCCCGAGAAGCACCGCACGCTCGTCGTCATTCCCACGCTGTTGAGCTCGCCCGCGAACAACGCGCAGCTCGCCCATCGGCTCGAACTGCACTGGCTCGCGAACCGCGAGGCGCATGCGCAGTTCGCGTTGCTGACCGACTGGGCCGATGCGGCGCACGCCTCGCTGCCGCAGGACGCGCCGCTGCTGGCCGATGCCAACCGGCGCATCGACGCGCTCAATGCGAAATATCCGCCGCCCGCCGGCATGGCCGCGCGCTTCCTGCTGCTGCACCGGCCGCGCAGCTGGAGCGGCACCGAAGCACGCTGGATGGGCTGGGAACGCAAGCGCGGCAAGCTCGAGATGCTGGTGCGCCTGCTGGCCGTCGGCGACGCCAGTGGCTTTCTGCCGCTGGCGCCGGGCCAGCAACTGGCCGCCGGGCGAACGCCCTACGTGCTCACGCTCGACAGCGACACCGGCCTGCCGCCGGGCGTGCTGCGTGACCTGGTGTCGATCGCGGCCCATCCGCTGAACGCGCCCGAGGTCGACCCGCAGAGCCGGCGCGTGGTCGCGGGCTTCGGCATCCTGCAGCCGCGCATCGTGACGCCGTTTCCCAAGCGCAGCGAACGCTCGTTCTTCCACTGGATGTTTGCCGGGCAATGCGGGCTCGACCCGTACGGCAGCGGCGCGTCCGACATCTACCAGGACGTGTTCGGCAGCGGGTCCTTCACCGGCAAGGGCCTGCTGAACGTGCGCGCGGTGCATGCCGCGCTCGACAACCGCCTGCCCGACGGCGCGGTGCTGAGCCACGACCTGCTCGAGGGCAGCGTCGCGCGCTGCGCCATGGTGAGCGACGTGGTGCTGATCGAGGACCATCCGCACCATGCCGGCGTGGCCGCCTCGCGCGTGCACCGCTGGGTGCGCGGCGACTGGCAACTGCTGCCGTTGATCTGGCGCGCCGGGCGCTTCGGCATCGATGCGCTCGGGCTCTGGAAGATGGGCGACAACCTGCGCCGCTCGCTGGTGGTGCCTGCCTCGTTCGCGCTGCTGGTTCTGGTGATCTTCACTGAGGCGATGCCGCTGGCATGGGCGATCGCCGCGGTCGCCTCGGCGCTCACGCTCGGGCCGCTGCTCGGCGCACTGGCCGGGCTGGTGCCCACGCGCCGCGCCATCGAGCTGCGCCATTTCTTCGACGTCGGCGCGGTCGAGCTGCTGCGCGCCATGGCCGGCGCAGCCTGGCAGTTCGTGCAGCTGGCGGCACAGTCGCGCCTGCTGCTCGATGCGATCTTTCTCGCGACATGGCGGCTCACCGTGAGCCGCAGGCACCTGCTCCAGTGGACCACGACAGCCCAGGCTGAGGCCCAGTCCAGCCAGCGGCTGCCGCCGTTCCTGCGCAATGCGGCGCTCGCCAGCGTGCTCTGCCTGGTGCTGGCCGTGGCCGCGGCGCGCTGGAGCGCCTACCCGGTGGCAGGGCCGCTGCTGTTCCTCGTCTGGGCGCTGGCGCCATTCGCCGCCTGGTGGGGCAGCCGCGTCGCCGCGAAGGCACCCGACCCGTTGAGCGCCGAACAGCGCAGCTATCTCGAAAAGCTCGCGCACGACACCTGGCGCTTCTTCGAACACGTGGTCGGTCCGGACGACAACCACCTGCCGCCCGACAACCTGCAGCTCGAGCCGCAGCCGACCATTGCCCACCGCACATCGCCGACCAACATCGGCATGTACCTGCTGGCCACCTGCTGTGCGCGCGAGTTCGGCTGGATTGACACCCCGGCGCTGCTTGCGCGGCTCGCGGCCACGCTCGACACCGTGGACCGCATGCAGAAGCACCGCGGCCATCTCTTCAACTGGTACGACACCCAGACGCTGCGGCCGCTGCCGCCCGACTACGTCTCCAGTGTGGACAGCGGCAACCTCGCCGGCCACCTGGTGGCCGTGGCCGAGGCCTGCCGTGCCTTCGCTGTGGAAGCGGGCTGCCAGCGCCCTGAGCAGACGGCGCTGCACGCGCTGGCACGGCGCTGCGACGCGCTGCACACCGGCATGGACTTCAGCGGCCTGTACGACCCGAAGCGCCACCTGTTCCACATCGGCCTGCGCGTCGAGGAGAACATGCTCGACGCGAGCTACTACGACCTGCTGGCCTCCGAGTCGCGGCTGTTGAGCTTCCTTGCGATCGCCAAAGGCGATGTGCCCCGGCGCCACTGGACGGCGCTCGGCCGGCCGTTCCTGCTGGTGGGGTTCCAGCCCGGGCTCAAGTCGTGGTCGGGCTCGATGTTCGAGTACCTCATGCCCGCGCTCGTGATGTCCGAGCCCGCCGACGGCCTGCTGCAGGTGGCCAACAGCGCGGCCATCGCCGAGCAGCAGGCCTTCGGCCGGTCGCTCGACCTGCCGTGGGGCGTTTCGGAGTCGGCCTATTTCGGGCAGGACCATTCGCTCGCCTACCAGTACTCGCCGTTCGGCGTGCCGCGCCTGGCGCTGCGCCGCACGCCGCCCACCGACCGCGTGGTGGCGCCCTATGCCAGCGCCATGGCGGCCGTACTGGCCCCGGCCGCCGCGGTGGCCAACCTCGAACGGCTCGAAGCCATGGGCGCGCGCGGCGAGTTCGGCTTTCACGACGCGGTCGACTTCACCGCCTCGCGCCAGGCCAAGGGCGAGGCGTTCACCGTGGTGCGCAACTTCATGGCGCACCACCAGGGCATGTCGCTGGTCGCGCTGTGCCACGTGCTGCGCGCCGAGGCGCCGCGCCGCTGGTTCGCAAGCGCCGCGCTGGTGCAGGCGCACGAATCGCTGCTGCATGAGCGCACGCCGCGGCAGATCATCGGCAGCGCCGACCCGCGCACGCCGCCCGAGCCGAGCGTGGCCGAGCTCGCGCCGCTGTTCCAGCCGCGCACGGTCAACCCGATGGTGCCTGGCTTCCAGCCCACGCACCTGCTGTCGAATGGGCGCTACACCGTGGCGCTGCGCGCCAATGGCGCGGGCGTCAGCCGCTGGCACGCGTTCAACGTGACCCGCTGGCGCGACGACCCGCTGCGCGACAGCCACGGCACCTTCTTCTATCTGCGCGACATCGAAACGGGGCAGACGCCATCCGACCTCGTCTCGCTCACCGCGCTGCCGGCGCCGGGCGCCGGCTGGACCTACCGCACCCGCTTTCTCGCCGAACAGGTGCAGTTCGATGCCTCGAGCGACGGCCTGCAGGTGCGCACCACGGTGCTGATCAGCCCCGAAGACGACACCGAGCTGCGCAACATCACGCTGCACAACACAGGCAGCGTGACCCGCACGCTCGAGCTCGTCTCGTACTTCGAGCCCGTGCTGTCCTACCCCAAGGCCGACGAGGCGCATCCGGCCTTTGCCAACCTGTTCGTCGAATCGCACTGGGAACCGGCCTGGCGCGCGCTGCTGCTCACGCGCAAGCCGCGGCTGCACGGCGACCCGGTGGTGGCCGCCGCGCACTTTCTTGCCTCGGTCGACGCCCACGTGCTGTCGGTCGACTGCATGACGGACCGGCGCGCCTTCATCGGCCGCAACCGCTCGCTCGCGAGTCCCGCGCTCGATGCCCAGCCACTGGCGGCCGACGGCACGCCGGTGAACGGCCTCGACCCCATCGCCTGCCTGCGCGTGCGCCTGTCGATCGCGGCGGGCGCGACCGCGCGCCTGAGCTTCGCGACCGCCGCCGACAAGAGCGTCGAAGCGCTGATGCCGAGCATCGACCGCTACCTGGAGCCGATGCACGTCGAGCGCGCCACGCGCATGGCCGCCACGCTGGCGCAGGTGCGGCTGCGCGACCTGCGCATCGCGCCCGCGCAGACCTTCGCCCTGCAGGACCTGACGACCATCCTCACCTACACCACGCCGCGCGCGACCACGAACCGCGGCGTCGTCGACCTGCGGCAGCTCTGGCGCTTCGGCATCTCGGGCGACAAACCCATCGTGCTGGTCGCGATCCACTCGATGATCGGCCTGGGGCTGGTCAACGCGCTGCTGCGCGCGCAGCCGTGGTGGGGCTTTGGCGGCGTGGCCTGCGACCTGGTGGTGCTCAACGGCGAGCCCAACGCCTACCTGATGCCGCTGCAGCGCGAGATCGAGGCCCTGCGCCAGCGCGTCGCGCACCAGACCGAGAACAGCTTTCCGCGCAACGACACGGCCGGCTTCTACCTGCTGCGCGAGCAGGAGGTGTCCGCCTCGGAAAAGGCCGCGCTGTCGAAGCTGGCACGCGTGGTGTTCACCGCCGACGGACGCTCGCTCGAAACGCAGGTGGCGGCGCTGCACGAAGCCGCAGCCGAGACGCCGGCGGCAGCGCCGCGTGCCGCGCTCCTGGCCCGTCCCGCGGTAGAGCGGTCCGTGCAGGCCGCGGCCGACGAAGCAGCGCCCGCCGGAAGCTTCGACGCCGAGAGCGGCGAGTACCGCTTCGACGTCGATGCGGCGCACCGCACACCGCGCCCCTGGATCAACGTGATCGCGAATGCCGCGTTCGGCTTCCAGGTGTCCGAATGGGGCACCGGCTTCACCTGGGCCGGCAACAGCCGCATGCACCAGGTCACGCCCTGGTCGAACGACCCGGTGCAGGACCCGGCCTTCGAGCACTACCTGCTGCAGGACATCGCCTCCGGCGTGCTGCTGCCGCTCACGCCCGCCGGGCAGGGCGCGTCGGCGCCGGACGACGGCAGCGAGGTGCGCCACCACGTGCGCCATGGCCAGGGCTACACGGTGTTCGAATGCCGGCAGCAGGCGCTGGCCCTCGAGACCACCTTCTTCGCGGACCGCGACGAGCCGGTCAAGCTGGTGCATGTGCGCGTGCACAACCAGGGCACCGGCACGCGGCGGCTGCGCGCGCTCGGCATGGTCGAGTGGCAGTTGGGCGCTGCACGCGGCGAACGGCGGACTGTGCATTGCTGGAAGCCCGAAGACCAGGGCGCGGTGTTTGGCCAGCAGCGCGAGGCGAGCGCCGGCTTTGGCGGCAGCACGGCCTTCCTGCTGCTCGCGGGCCTGCCGGGCGCCACCGAGTGGACCTGCGACCGCAGCGAGTTCTTCGCCGGGCGCGGCATCGTCGAAGTGCCCGACGCGCTGGCGCAGCGCGCCGGTGGCGGGCTCGACGCGTGTGCGGCCATCGGCGGCGAGTTCGTCGTCGGGGCGGGCGAGAGCGCCAGCTTCACTTTCGTGCTGGGCCACGCCGGCGACGCTGATGCCGCGTTGGCGCTGGCCCGCCGCTGGCGCGAGCGCGACGTGCCCGAAGCCCTGGCAAAGGTGCGCGGCTTCTGGGACGAGCTGCTGGGCCGCCTGCAGGTGCGCACGCCCGACCCGCTGTTCGACGCCATGGTCAACCGCTGGCTCATCTACCAGACCCTGGCCTGCCGGCTCTGGTCGAAGGCCGGCTTCTACCAGGCCGGTGGCGCCTTCGGCTTTCGCGACCAGCTGCAGGACGCCATGGCCTTTGCGCTCACCGATCCGTCGCGGCTGCGCGAGCAGATCCTGGTCAATGCGGCGCGCCAGTTTCCCGAAGGCGACGTGCAGCACTGGTGGCACATGCCCGGCGGTGCCGGCGTGCGCACGCATTTCTCGGACGACCTGCTGTGGCTGCCCTTTGCGACCGCGCACTACGTCGAGGTGACCGGCGACAAGGCGCTGCTCGACCACGCCGTGGGCTTCATTGAAGGCCCCGCGATTCCCGATGGCGCCGAAGACGCCTATTACGCGCCGCAGTACAGCGGCCGCATGGCGAGCGTGTTCGAGCACGGCGCGCTGGCCATCGACCGCAGCCTGGCCACCGGCGTGCATGGCCTGCCGCTGATGGGCACCGGCGACTGGAACGACGGCATGAACCGCGTCGGCCATGAAGGCCGCGGCGAATCGGTCTGGCTGGCGTGGTTCCTGTGCAGCGTCGTCGCGCAGTTCGCGCCGATCGCGCAGGGCCGCGGCGAGCACGCGCGCGCCGCGCGCTGGAACGAGGCGCGCCGCGGCTGGATCGTCGCGCTGCACGATGCCGGATGGGACGGCGCCTGGTTCCGCCGCGCCTTCTTCGACAACGGCGCGCCGCTCGGTTCGTCGGCCAACGACGAGTGCCGCATCGACCTGATCGCGCAGGCCTGGTCGGTGCTCTCGGGCGCCTCGGACGAGGCCCACACCGTGCCGGCCATGGCCGCCGTCCGGCGGCACCTTCTCGACGAGCCCGCCGGCCTGCTGCGCCTGCTGACCCCGCCCTTCGCCCAGGCGAGCGACAACCCCGGCTACATCCAGGCCTACCCGCCCGGTGTGCGCGAGAACGGCGGCCAGTATTCGCACGGGGCCGTCTGGGCGCTGATGGCCCAGGCGCTGCAGGGCGACCACGAGGCGGCATGGCAGAGCTTCGAGGGCCTGAGCCCGGCGCACCGCGCGGTGCACCCCGAGCGCGGGCCCGCCTACGAACTGGAGCCCTACGTGATGGCCGGCGACATCTACGGCGCCGCGCCGTATGTCGGCCGCGGCGGCTGGAGCTGGTACACCGGCTCGGCCGCATGGCTGCACCGCGCCGCCGTCGAAACGCTGCTGGGCCTCAGCGTCAAGGGGCGCCTGCTGTCGCTGACGCCGCGCGTGCCCGCGCACTGGCCGGGCTTCGAGATCGCGCTGCGGCTCGGCGCACGGCGCCTGGCGCTGCAATGGGGAACGCCCGGCGATGCCGCCACGCCCACGCACCACGCCGCCGCCGGGGAATGGATCGACTGGCAGGCGCTGCCGGCCGACGCCGTGCTGCGGGTCGAAGGGTTTCCCGTGGAGAAACAGAGTGGTGCGCCTTAGGGCGCGCTCGGGCTTCGGAAATGTCTACAGTCGATGCCATGCCTGAACCAAGGAGCATCGACATGACCCGCCTTCCCACCTATTTCATCTCGCACGGCGGCGGCCCCTGGCCCTGGATGAGGAAGGAGATGGGCGGCACCTACGACCAGCTTGCCGCCGCCCTCGCCGACATGCCGCGCCAGATCGGCCGCACGCCCGCGGCCGTGCTCATGGTGTCGGCGCATTGGGAGGCGCCGGTCTTCATGGTGCAGGGCAACCCGCGCCCGCCGATGGTCTACGACTACGGCGGCTTCCCGGCCCACACCTACCAGGTGCGCTACGACGCGCCCGGTTCGCCCGCGCTCGCCGAGCGGGTCGCAGCGCTGCTCGGTGCGGCCGGGCTGCCCGTGGCCATCGACCCCCAGCGCGGCTTCGACCACGGCATGTTCTCGCCGATGGCCGCGATGATTCCCGACGCCAGCGTGCCTGTGGTGCAGCTGTCGCTGAAGCGCGGCCTCGATGCCGCCGAGCACCTCGCGCTCGGCCGCTCGATCGCGCCGCTGCGCGACGAGAACGTGCTCATCGTCGGCAGCGGCCTGAGCTATCACAACCTGCGCAACTTCGGGCCGCAGGCGCATGGCGTCTCGAAGGACTTCGGCGACTGGCTCGATCACACGGCCGTGGATTCGGCGCCCGCCGAACGCGTGCTGCGCCTGCACCAATGGGCCTCTGCGCCGTCGGCGCGCATGGCGCATCCGCGCGAGGAGCACCTGATCCCGCTGATGGTCGCGGTGGGCGCGGCCGAGCAGGAGCCCGGCGAGCGCATTTACCACGAGGAGGACTTCATGGGCGGGCTCGTGGTGTCGAGCTATCGCTTCGGCGCTGCGGCGGGCTGAGAAGCCGCGGACGAACGGGCAGCGCGCCTTGGCAAAATCGGGCGATGCCTTCTTCCCCGATTCCCGATCCTTCCGCCGAGCGCGCGGCCCGCGCCACCATCGACCGCATCGCCGCGCTTGGCACGCGGCATGACGTAGAGCACGGCGGCGTGCGCGTCTGCTGGCGCCGCTTCGGCGATGCCGCCGAAAGCGGCAAGCCGCCGCTCGTCTTGCTGCACGGCGGCCACGGCAGCTGGATGCACTGGCTGCGCAACGTCGAGGCGCTGTCGGCCGGCCGCACGCTGTGGCTGCCCGACATGCCGGGCTTCAACGATTCCGATGCGCCGTCACCCGCGGTGCCCGGCGGCGACCCGCTCGGTCCGCTGCTCGATGCGCTCGGCGGCTCGCTCGACCAGCTGATCGGCGCGGACACGCCCATCGATCTCGGCGGTTTCTCGTTCGGCGGCCTCACCGCCGCGCGCTTTGCGGTGCGGCGTGGTGCCATCCGGCGCCTGCTGCTCGTGGGCAGCGGCGGCCACGGGACGCTCCGGCGCATGGCCGTGCAAATGATCAACTGGCGCGTCGCGGCGGGCCGCGACGCGGAACGTGCCGCGCTGCTGCACAACCTCGGCGCGCTGATGCTGCACGACAACGCGGCCATCGATGCGCTCGCCTTCGAGATCCACGACATCGCCTGCCACGGCACGCGCTTTCGCAGCAAGGACGTGTCGCAAGCCGGCGGGCTGCAGGCCGCGCTCGACGCGATCGGCGGGCCGCAGCTGCTGCTCTGGGGTGAATACGACGTGACTGCCGATCCGCGGCCGCTCGTGGCGCAGCTGGTCGCCGGGCACGCCGAGCGCGAAGGGGCGGTGATCGATGGGGCGGGGCATTGGGCGCAGTACGAGCGCGCCGATGCGTTCAACCGACGCGTGCTCGACTTCCTGCGCTGAACCTCGTCATTGCTTCGCCAACCCCAGCCGCTTGATCGTCGCCCCCCACTGCACATACGTCGCGCGCGTCAGCTCGGCCAGTTGCTGCGGCGTCGACGACTCGGCCTCGTAGGCGCCCTGGCGGAAGAAGTCGCGCGTGGCGGGCATGGCGAGCACCTGCGCGAGCGCCGCGTTGAGCCTGGCGACCACGGGCGCGGGCATGCGCGCGGGGCCGTAGAAGCCGAGCCAGCTCGGCATGTCGACGCCGCTCACGCCTTGCTCGCCCATCGTCGGCACGCCAGGCAACAGCGGGCTGGACTGGGGCGCTGCGACGGCGAGCATGCGGACCTTGCCGGTGGCGGTGTTCTGGATCGCGTTGGGCGCGGCATCGAAGTAGAAGTGCACGCGGCCCGCGAGAAAATCCTTCGCGGCGTCGGCGCCGCCCTTGTAGGGCACATGCACCACGTCGAGTCCGGCCTGCTGGGCAAAGGCCTCGCCGTAGATGTGCGACGAGGTGCCGGTGCCGAACGAGGCGTAGGCGATCTTGCCGGGGTTGGCCTTGATGTAGGCGATGAGCTCCTGCACGTTGCGTGCGGGCACGCTCGCATGCACGGTGAGCACCAGCGGCCCGCGCGCGCCGAGCGAGATCGGCGCAAGGTCCTTGAACGGGTCGTAGCGCACCTGCGCGAGCGTCTGAGGGTTCTGCGCCACCACGGAAGAGGGCGCATACATCAGGGTGTAGCCGTCGGGCGCGGCGCGGATCACCTCTTCGGTGGCGAGGATGAAGCTCGCGCCGGGCCGGTTCTCGACGATGACGGGCGTCTGCAGCACCTCGGCGAGCTTGATGGCGACGAAGCGCGCCTGCGCATCGGAAGCGCCGCCGGCCGCGAGGCCGAGCACGATGCGGACGGTGCGGCCCTTGTCGGGAAAGGCGGGCGCGTCGGCTGCGCGAACCGACATCGACGGCAGCGCAGCGAGCGGCAGCAGCGCGAGCGAAGCGGCGAGTCGGCGCCGGCGCGAAGAAGAATGCATGGTGCCGTCCGTCATTGCTTGGCCAGCCCGACCTGCTGGACCATCGCGCCCCAGCGCTCGTAGGTCGAGCGCGTGATGCCGGCGAATTCCTCGGGCGTCGAGCCGCCGGCCTCGTAGCCGCCGGTGCGGTAGAACGCCTGCACCTGCGGCATGGCGAGCACCTTGGCGAGTGCGGCGTTGAGCGTGGCGACCACGGCCGGCGGCATGCGCGCCGGTCCGTAGAAGCCGAGCCAGCTCGGCAGGTCGAGGCCGGCGTAGCCCTGCTCGGTGAAGGTCGGCACCTCGGGCAGCGCGGAAATGCGCGCGTTCGCGGCCACGGCGAGGATCTTCACCTTGCCCGTGGCCGAAGTGATGATGGCCGAGGAGGCGGAGTCGAACATGTACTGCACGCGCCCGCCGATCAGGTCCTTGGCCGCGTCGGAGCCGCCCTTGTACGGGATGTGCACCGCGTCGATGCCGGTCTTCTGCACGAAGGCCTCGCCGTAGATGTGCGACGAGGTGCCCGCACCGAACGAGGCGTAGCTCACCTGGCCCGGACGGCCCTTCACCCAGGCGACGAGTTCCTTCACGTTCGAGGCCGGCACCGTGGTGCTCACCGACAGCACCAGCGGCCCGCGCCCGCCCATCGAGATGGCGGTGAAGTCCTTGAACGGGTCGTAGGGCACCTGGGCGAAGGTGTGGGGGTTCTGCGCCATGGTGGACGAGGGCGCGTAGAGCAGCGTGTGGCCATCGGGCAGGGCGCGCGCCACCTCGCTGGCGGCAAGCATGGTGCTGGCGCCGGGGCGGTTGTCGACGATCACGCCGGTGCCGAGCACTTCGCCGAGCTTCTGCGCCACGATCCGCGCCTGCGCGTCGGTGCCGCCGCCGGCCGTGAAGCCGACCACGATCCGGATCGGCTTGCCGCGTGCGGGAAAGCCCTGCGCTTCCTGCGCGAAGGCGCGCGGCGCCAACCCCAGCAGGGCCGCGGCGCCCAGCGCCGAGCTGAACGCGCGGCGGGTGCCTGGAAGTTTGTTCATCTATGTCTCCGTTGGTTTTCGGCGCGTATATTGATCTTGAAAACCATAAAAAGCCATATTCACTAGGGAATACCCCGAACATACATCAATCAAGTTGACAAAATGGAAGTTGAAATCAAAATATGACGAAACCAGCTTAGCCGAGAACGCATTCATGAAAACTGTCGTCCGCACCGACGAGCGCATCCTGTCCTCCGACATCTTCGACCGCGACAGCCGTGTCAAGCGCCCTGACCATGGCAGCTGGGCCGAGCCCGGCAAGCAGATTCCGGTCTACCACCGCTGCGGCGTGCTGGTGGTCGGCGGCGGCCCGTCGGGCACGGCCGCGGCCGCGGCGGCCGCGCGCGCCGGCGCCGACGTGGCGCTGCTCGAGCGCTACAACCACCTGGGCGGCCTTTCCACCGGCGGGCTCGTGATCTGGATCGACCGCATGACCGACTGGGAGGGCCAGCTCGTGATCCGCGGCTTTGCGGAGGAGCTGTTCGACCGCCTGCCGGCCGAGGCCATCGCCGGCCCGGCGCGCGAGGATTGGGGCTCGCAGGACCCGGCCAAGGCCGCGCACTGGTCGCAGCGCACCGCCGCCTACCACGGCGTGGTCACCTGGTCGCCCACCATCGACCCCGAGCGGCTCAAGCTGCTGTCGCAGGAGATCGTGCTCGAGCGCCAGGTCAAGCTCATCTATCACTCGTGGGCCGCGATCCCGATCGTGCAGGACGGCGCCGTGAAGGGCGTGGTGTTCGAAAGCAAGGAAGGGCGCATGGCGATCATGGCCGACGTGGTGGTCGACGCCACCGGCGACGGCGACCTGTTCGCGCGCGCCGGCGCCGCCTTCGTCAACGACATCGAGGAAGCCGACGTGCACCATTGCATGAACACCTCGTGGCTCTTCGGCGGCGTGGACATGAACCGCTGGATCGCGTTCAAGGCCGGCCAGCCCGAGGCGTTCAGCGCTTTCATGGCGCTTGGACGCGAGCAGCTCGGCCTGTTCGAGCGCCCCTTCGTCTCCTGGCGCAACGACGTGGCGTTGTTCATGGGGCCGCGCCAGTCGGGCTACTCGGCGCTCGACGTCGACGACCTCACCGCGGTCGAGGTGCGCTCGCATCGCGCGATGGCCGCGCACCTCGACTATTTCCGTGCCCATGCGCCGGGCTTCGAGGACGCCTACCTGATGCTCAGCGCGCCGCAGATCGGCGTGCGCCATGCGCGGCGCCTCACGGGCGTGGGTGCGGTGCTGCGCAGCCAGTGGCCCGACGGCGTGGCGCTGGCCGACGAGATCGGCGTGACGCCCGCGGTGTCGCCGAAATTCCCGAACATCTCCATTCCCTACGGCGCGCTGGTGCCGCAGCAGCTCGACGGCCTGCTCGCCTGCGGCCGGCACATCTCGTGCGACCGGAATTCGCACGGCTTCATGCGCGAGATCCCGCAATGCTGGATCACCGGCCAGGCCGCGGGCGTGGCCGCCGCGCTGGCCTCGCAGGGCGGCATCGCGCCGCGCGCGGTCGGCATCGGCGCCTTGCAGTCGGCGCTGCTCGCGCAGGGCGTGTACCTGCGCGCCGGTGCGGGGCAGGGCGCGCAGGCGCCGGCAGCAGCGGCCGAAGCCTGAACCTCTACATTGCATGGTCCTGGGTCTTGCAACGGGTTTTCCCATGTCCACTGAAAAGAACGAAACCTCCTCACTTTCTGCATCGCCCGACGCCGCTGAGTCGCGTGCCGACCGCTCCGACACCGTGAGCGCGCTCGAGCGCGGCATCTCGGTGCTGCGCTGCTTCAGCGAAGAGCGGCCGGTGCTGGGCCATGCCGACATCGCGCGCATGACCGGCATCCCGCGCGCCACCGTCAACCGGCTGGTCGCGACGCTGCTCTCGCTCGGCATGCTCAAGAGCGCGCCCGCGGCCGACCGGCTCATGCTCGGCCCCGGCGTGGTGTCGCTCTCGCGCGTGTTCCTCGGCAGCCTCGACGTGCGCGCCGCCGCGCGGCCCAGCATGCAGGCCATGGCCGAGGAGGTCGGCGCCTCGGTCTACCTGGCGGTGCGCGACGGCATGGAGATGGTGCTGATCGAAGCCTGCCGGCCGCGCTCGTCGATGCTGTCGGCGCGGCTCGACGTGGGCTCGCGCGCGCCGCTGCCCAACTCGGCGCTCGGCCGCGCCTACCTGTCGGCGCTGCCCGAGGCCGCGCGCAACCAGCTCGTCGATTCGCTGCGCCTGCTGCGCGGCCCCGAATGGGACGGCATTGCGGCGCCCATGGCGCGTGCCATCGGCGAGGCGAAGCGGCTCGGCTACTGCCTGTCGCTCGGGGAGTTCCACCGCGAGATCAATTCGGTGTCGGTGCCGCTCGTCGGGCCCGACGGCGAGGTGATGGCGCTCAACGGCGGCGGCGCGGCCTTCGTGTTCACCGAGGAGCGGCTGCGCAACGAACTCGCGCCGCGGCTGCACGACATCGCACTCACCATCGCGCGCGACATCGGCGGCCACGTGCCGTCGCCCACATCGGGCTAGCGACCACCAGATTCCCCCCACGACGGAAAAGAAGAACGGAGACACAGGCCATGCACCTGAGCGATGAAGAAAAAGCCATGTACGACGGCCGCGACGGACCGGCCGTGCAGAAGGCCATGGACCTGCTGATGCGCTACGGCGAAGCGCTCGGCGCCGAGCGGCTGGTCGAGACGCGCAACGTCTGCGCATCGATCACCTCGACCACGCCGTTCCAGCGCGACTTCGCGCTCGCCAAGGGCGGCGGCATGGACGCGGTGTTCTCCGAATTCAGCCTCGACAGCCAGGAGACCGTCGAGATCCCGAAGTTCAAGGTCTTCACGAGCCACCTGCAGCTGGGCTTCGACCCCGGCCAGCCCGAGCGCATGGGCGTGAGCGAGGAGATCGTGCAGTTCTACGAGCGCAGCGAGCGCCACGCGGCCGGCCTCGGCGCGCAGATCATGAACACCTGCACGCCCTACCAGGTAGGCAACATCCCCACGCGCGGCGAGCACTGCGCGTGGATGGAATCGTCGGCGGTGGTGTATTGCAACTCGGTGCTCGGCGCGCGCACCAACACCGAGGGCCGCGAGAGCACCGGCGCGGCCATGCTCACCGGCCGCATTCCCTATTGGGGCTACCACCTCGACGAGAACCGCCATGCCACGCACGTGATCGAGCTCGACGCGGGCATCGAGGTCGAGTCGGTGCAGGACTGGGGCCTGCTGGGCTACTTCATGGGCGAGCACGTGCAGGAGCGCGTGCCGGTGGTGCACAGCCGGCGCGGCATCGCCCGGGTGCCGAACCTGCCGCGGCTCAAGCACTTCGGCGCGGCCGCGTCGTCGTCGGGCGGCGTGGAGATGTACCACATCGTCGGCATCACGCCCGAGGCGCTGACGCTCGAGCAGGCGCTCGGTGGGCGCAAGCCGCAGGCGGTGCTGCACTACGGCGAGGCCGAGCGCCGCGCCACCTACGAGAAGATCAACGCCACCGGCCGCGATGCCGACGTGCAGTACGTGATGCTCGGCTGCCCGCACTACACCATCGAGCAGATCTGGGAAGCCGCGCAGCTCATCGAGGGGCGCAAGGTGCATGACGGCTGCGAGCTCTGGATCTTCACGCCGCGGGCCATCAAGTCGCTTGCCGACCGGAACGGCTACACGAAGATCATCGAGGACGCGGGCGGCATCCTCATGACCGACAGCTGCTCGGCGATGAGCCGCGCCGTGCCCAAGGGCACGAAGACCGTCGCGCTCGATTCCGCCAAGCAGGCGCACTACCTGCCGGCGATCCTCGGGGTGCAGGCGTGGTTCGGCAGCACGGCGGAATGCATCGATGCGGCCTGCACGGGGCGGTGGAATGGGGGCATGCAATGAGCGCCGCGAGCCTGAGCGAAACCATGTTGATCATCCGCGGCCGCAAGGTCGTCGGCGGCGTCGCCGAGGGCGAGGCGCTCGTCACGCGCGACCGCATCTCGGGCTGGGGCGGCATAGACCCGCGCACCGGCAGCATTGTCGAGACGCGGCACGAACTGCGCGGCCAGAGCTTCGCGGGCAAGGTGCTGGTGTTTCCCGGCGCCAAGGGATCGTCGGGCTGGTCGGCCATGTTCCACATGACGCGGCTCATGAACGTCGCGCCCGCCGCATTCCTGTTCAACGAGATGACCACCAAGATGGCGCTCGGCGCCGTGGTCACCCACGCGCCCGCCATGACCGACTTCGAACGCGATCCGCTCGAATGCATCGCGACCGGCGACTGGGTGCGCGTGGACGCCGACCGCGGCGTGATCGAGATCACCAAGAAGAAGAACCTCTCCGGAGACCGCCCATGACCCGCCCCCTGCGCAGCAACTTCCCGCGTGGCTCCTACCTCTGGTCGGTGCGCAATGCGCATTGGCGCGCGCTCGGCATCCCGGAGGAAGACTGCGAGAAGCCCAAGATCGCCATCGTCAACAGCTCGTCCGAGCTGGCCGCTTGCTTCAGCCACCTCGACCAGGTGGCGGCTGAGATCAAGACCGCGATCCGCGCCGCGGGCGGCGTGCCGTTCGAGATCCGCACCGCCGCGCCGAGCGACTTCATCACCGGCGCCGGCGCACGCGGCGCCTACATGCTCGGCGCGCGCGACCTCGTCACCAACGACATCGAAGTGGCGGTCGAGGGCGCGCAGCTCGACGGCATGGTCTGCCTCACCTCGTGCGACAAGACCGTGCCGGGCCAACTCATGGCGGCGGCGCGGCTCAACATCCCGACCCTGCTCGTGCCCTGCGGCTACCAGCCCAGCGGCGAGTACCGCGGCCGGCACATGGACATCGAGGAGGTGTTCATCGGCGCGATGCATGCGGTGACGGGCAACCTGCCGGTCGAGGAACTCGTGGCCATGAGCCGCGAGGCGATCCGCGGCCCCGGCGTGTGCTCGGGCCTGGGCACGGCCAACTCGATGCACATCGTCTGCGAGGCGCTCGGCATGGCGTTGCCCGGCAGCGCGCCGGTCGCCGCACTGAGCCCGAAGATGATGGCCGACGTGCGCGCCGCCGGCGCACGCATCGTGCAGATGGTGTGGGACGACCTGAAGCCGCGCGACATCCTCTCGCCCGGCGCCTTCGCCAACGCGGTGCGTGCGGTGCTCGCCACCGGCGCGTCGCTCAACACGGCCAAGCACCTGCAGGCCGTGTCGACCGAAGGCGAATGCGGCGTCGACGTGTATGGCCTGTTCGAGCGCCTCGGCCCCGACACCCCGGTGCTGGCCGGCGTGCGCCCGATCGGCGAGCACAGCATCGAGGCCTTCGAGGCGGCCGGCGGCTGCCGCGCGCTCATGAAGCAGTTGGCGCCGCTGCTCGACACCGACGCTTTCACCGTCACCGGCGCCACCGTGGCCGAGAACCTGCGCGATGCGGCCGTGGCCGATGCCGAGGTGATCCGCCCCATCGACCGCCCGGTGGCACCGCTGCCCGCCATCGTGCTGCTGCGCGGCAACCTCGCGCCCGAATCGGGGCTGGTCAAGGCCGGCATCGCCGAGCGCAAGGTGCGCCGCTTCACCGGCCCGGCGGTGTGCTTCTGGACGTCCGATGCCGCCATCGCGGCGCTGAAAAAGGGCGAGATCGTGCCGGGCCAAGTGGTCGTGATGCGCGGCGCCGGTGCCTGCGGCGGCCCTGCGATGGGCGGCGGTGCCTCGCGTGTGGTGTTCGCGGTCGACGGCGCGGGCCTGGGCGACCAGGTCGCGATACTGACCGACGGCCACCTCTCGGGCCTGGTCTGCAAGGGCCTCGTGGTGGCCGAGGTCTCGCCCGAGGCCGCGCTCGGCGGGCCGCTCGGCCTGGTGCGAGACGGCGACCGGATCACCATCGACCTCGATGCGCGCCGGCTCGACGTCGACCTGAGCGACGCCGAGCTGCAGACGCGCCGCGCCGACTGGCAGGCGCCGCCGCCGATGCACGACACCGGATGGCTGCAGCAGTACCGGCGCAACGTGAGCCCTCTCTCGAAAGGCGCGGTGCTCGTGCGCACCGAGCAGTAAGTTTTTCTCGCACGGCTTTCGCAACCGGCGCGGACGCAGTTCCGCCCCCGGTGGCGCAGCCCTGCGCGCACCCGAGTTGTTGTTCAACCAAGAGAAGAAGCAGGAGACAAGACAGCCATGAAAAGACTATTGATGTGTTCGGCGCTGGGGCTGGCGGGCGGCGCAGTGCATGCGCAGTCGTCCGTCACCGTGTTCGGCGTGATGGACCTCGGCGTGCAGCACACGCGCAGCGGCGGCGGGGGCTCGGTCACCGCGCTGTCGAACGGCGGGCTCTCGACCAGCCGCCTCGGCTTTCGCGGCACCGAAGACCTGGGCGGCGGCCTGCGCGCGGGCTTCTGGCTCGAAGCCAGCCTGAACCCCGACACCGGCGGCGGCCGCGCCAGCAACACCAACAACCAGCCGAGCGGCGCGGGAACGGCGGGGCCGATCGCCTTCGACCGCATGTCCTTCGTGAGCCTTTCGCACCAGCGCTTCGGCGAAGTGCGCCTCGGCCGCGACTTCATTCCCACGCACTACAACAGCATCTACTTCGATCCCTTCAATGCCAACGGCGTGGCGCGCGCGGGCAACCTCACGTTCGCGGGAGCGGGCACGGGGCCGCTGCCCACGGGCATCACCGGCAGCAACACCGTGAGCTACTGGCTGCCGGCCGGGCTCGGCGGCTTCTACGGCATGGCCATGGCCGGCACCGGCGAGAACGACTCCACGGCGCCGAACCGCGACGACGGCAACTTCGCCGGCGCGCGCTTCGGCTTCGCCTCGGGCGCCTTCGACATCGCCGCGGCCGTGACGCGCACGCATTTCGACGCCACCGCGGCCATCGGCAACTACACGCACGCCAACGTCGGCGCAAGCTGGGACGCGGGCTTCGCGAAGTTCTTCGCGCTCTACAACCGCGTGACGGTGAAGCTCGCGGCCGGCACGGTGCGCAAAGGCACCACCGAGATCGGCGCGCACATCCCGGCGTTCGAGGTCGGCCGCATCCGCCTGAGCTACGCCTACCTCGACGACCGCAGCGACGACAGCCTGCGCCATGCCGACGGCATGCCGCGCAACCGCGACAACGCGCGGCAGTTCGGCATCGGCTACGTGCACAACCTCTCGAAGCGCACCGCGCTCTACGGCACCTATGCACGGCTCATGAACAGCGGCCAGGCGCGCTACGTCGTCAGCGGCGGCGTGGCGCCGGCGGGCGGACAGCGTTCGTCGGGCTGGGAGTTCGGCGTGCGGCACCTGTTCTGAAAGGAGCGACCCCATGCAACGCAGACACCTCAATCTCGCCGCACTTGCCGCGGCCACGCTGCCCGCCACAGCGGCGTGGAGCGCCGGCGGCGCCTTCCCCGACAAGCCGCTGCGGCTGATCGTCGGCTTCGCGCCCGGCGGCGGCGCCGACGTGCTCACGCGGATCATTGCGGAAGGGCTCTCGAAGCAGCTCGGCCAGCAGGTGATTGTCGAGAACCGACCCGGCGCCGACGGCGTGCTCGCGGCGCAGGCCACGTCGTCGGCCAAGCCCGACGGCTACACGCTGCTGATGGGCACCAACACCGCCATGGTGGCCGCGCCCACGCTGCGGCCGACGCCGCCCTACGACCCGTTCAAGGCCTTCACGCCGATCAGCTCGGCCGGCCAGTTCTCGATGTTCCTGGTGGTGCCGTCGAGCCTGCCGGCCAAGAGCGTGAACGAGCTGCTCGCGCTGGTGGCGGCCAAGCCGGGCGCCTACAACTCGGCCTCGAGCAACAGCGCCTCGGAGCTCGCGATGCTGCAGCTGCTGGGCGAGCGCAAGGTGGTCAACGCGCGCTACAAGGGCGACATGCAGGCCATGACCGACCTGCTCGGCGGCCAGATCCACATGATGTTCACCACCGGCACGCTGGCGCCGGGCTTCGTGAAGGAAGGGCGCATCCGCGCGCTGGTCACGCTGCTGCCGCAGCGCAGCGGCCTGCTGCCCGACGTGCCCACGGGCGGCGAGCTCGGGCTCGGCAAGCTCACCATCACGCCGTGGGCCGGCTTCTTCGGTCCGCCCGGGCTGCCGCAGGCCATCACCGAGCGGCTGTCGCAGGAGCTGCAGAACACGCTGAAGCGGCCCGAGGTGCATGCGCAGCTGGTGCAGCAGGGCTTCGAGGGCTACGGCATGAGCCCCGCGAAGTTCACCGAATTCTTCCGCACGCAGTACGAGGCCTTCGGCGCCACCGTGCGAGAGCACAACGTGAAGTTCGAGTAGCCGGCGCGATTCAGCGCTCGATGGCGGGCGCGTTGCTGCGCCAGAACGCGGCATCGGGAACGGGCCCCGCGCCCGCGGCGGCGTTGTCGGCCATGTGCTCGGGGCGACCGGTGCCCGGGATCGCGCAGGTCACGGCCGGATGGCCCAGCACGAACTTCAGCAGCACCTGCGCCCAGCTCGTGCAGCCGATCTCGCCCGCCCATGCGGGCAGTGGCCGGCCCTGCAGCCGGCGCAGCAGCCCGCCGCCGCCGAAGGGCATGTTGACGATCACCGCCACGCCCAGGTCGGCCGCAAGCGGCAGCAGCCGGTGCTCGGCGTCGCGCGCGTCGAGCGAGTAGTTGATCTGCAGGAAGTCGAGCTGCTTCTCGGCGCGCAGCACCGCCTCGACCTCGCCGTAGGCCGAGGCCGTGTAGTGCGTGATGCCGATGTAGCGCACGCGGCCCTGCTTCTTCCAGGCGCGCAGCGTGGCGAGATGGGTCTTCCAGTCGACGAGGTTGTGCACCTGCATCAGGTCGATGCGATTGGTGCGCAGGCGTGCGAACGACTGTTCCATCTGCGCGATGCCGGCCTTCCGGCCCGAAGTCCAGACCTTGGTCGCCAGGAAGGCCCGGTCGCGCTGCCTGGCGGCGGCCAGCAGTTCGCCCGTGGTTTCTTCCGAGCGGCCGTACATCGGCGAGCTGTCGATCACCTTGCCGCCGGCCGCGAACAGCGCGTCGAGCACGCCCGGCAGGCGCTGGTATTCGTCGCTGCCCGGCCGGCGGTCGAAGCCGATCCAGGTGCCGCAGCCGATCACCGGCAGCGCTTCGCGGGTCGACGGGATGGGGCGGGTGTTCATCTTGCTCGCGGGTTGTTGCGGCGCTGTTGCTGCATTCGCCATGGCGGCGGCGCCGAGCGGCAGTGCGGCGGCCAGCCGCAGGAATGCTGCGCGGGTCAGGCGTGCGCCGGGCCAATGCGCTGGCGAGGCATCGTGCGGGCCGAGGTCTTTCATGGGAAGGGCGGCGGTGTTTCCATTGCGGCGGGGCGAAAAACCGCGCTCACGATAGCACCGGGCGCGGCCCGACGCGCAGCTTCCTGTGCCGAGGGAGGTCCTCGAGAAAACGCTGTAGCCCCGCGCGCTTGCTTTTCGGCGGGCTGGCATGAACGCGTAACCAGGCGTACGATGGGATGTGAAATCTTCACATCCGAGGTCGTGATGAATGCCCTGATTACCCTGTAGCGCCCACCGTGAGCGGGCCTGCGCGAAGTGCGTTGAGGCGATGGCGGCTCGGGCCGCCGTTTTCGATCGGGCATGATATTCACCATGGGAATGCCACTCTCGCTGCTTCGCCTGTCATCGCTCGACCTGGTGCGGGGCTTCGTCGCGGTCGGCCGGCGCATGAGCATCTCGCTCGCCGCGCAGGACCTCTGCCTCACCCAGTCGGCGGTCAGCAAGCAGGTCCATGCCCTGGAGGAGCAGCTCGGCGTGAAGCTGCTGGTGCGCGGCCACCGGTCGATCTCGTTCACGGCCGAGGGCGAGCGGCTTTTTCGCAGCGCCGACGGCGCGGTGCAGCAACTGCAGGACGTGATGGGCGCGATCGGCCGGCGCGGCGAGCAGCGCCCGGTCACGCTCAGCGCCAGCATCGGCATGACCGGCCTCTGGCTGCTGCCCAGACTCAGCCGGGTGCAGCGCCTGCATCCGGGCGTGGACGTTCGCGTGTCGGCCAACAACCGCCTGGTCGACCTGCGCACCGAAGGCATCGACCTGGCGATCCGCTACACCACGCCGGCGCTTGCGCCGGCCGGTGCATTGCGGCTCTTCGGCGAAACGGTGGCGCCGGTGGCGCATCCGTCGCTTGGGCTCACCGCCCTCGATGGCGCTGCGGCCTTCACGGACCTGTGCCTGCTCGACTTCGACGATCCGCAGCATCCGTGGCTGCAGTGGCGCGGCTGGCTGGCCTCGGCCGGCTGGGCCGATGCCCGGCCGCAGGCCGCGCTGCATTTCAACCAGTACGACCAGCTGATCCAGGCCGCGCTGGCGGGGCAGGGCGTGGCGCTCGGGCGGCTCGAACTCATCGGGCCGCTGCTTGCCGACAAGCGGCTCGTGCGCGTGGCAACGCTCGCGCCGGTGCAGCCTTCGGGCCACGCTTACTGGCTGGTCCAGGCCGACGGCACGCCGCGCGAAGAGGTGCGTCATGTGGCTGCCTGGCTTCTGGAAGAGGCCGGGCGTTCAAGCGCGGCCGGGGCCGCCAGCGCCTGAGCAGTCCGCGCCGGGTGCGATGAAGTCCATCGCATCGTCGAGCCGGTCGTTGCCCCAGAACATCTCGTTGCCTGCAAAGAAGGTGGGCGCGCCGAAGATGCCTTCCTCTGCAGCGGTTTCCGTCTGTCGCCGCAGGGCCCCTTGTTCGCATCGGAAGCCGCTTCCTCGAGGATGCGGTGCGCGGGCAGGCCGAGCGCGGCCAGCACGTCGCGCATCGCATGCGGCGAATCGATGTCGCGGTCGTCCGCAAAGTTCATCGCCATCGTGCGGCGGCAGAACGCGCCGATCCACGGCTGCGATGCGCCCACCAGCGCAATGCGCAGCGGCAGCACGGCGGCTCTCGGAAACCGCGTGGGCTGCGTCCATGGCAGGTCGTACTTGCGGCACTGGCGGGCCATGTCCTTCCACATGTAGTCGCCCTTTTCCTTCTGCAGCACGAAGGGCGACGTGGCCCAGCCGAAGGAACGGAAGATCGGTCCCAGCAGAAAGGGCTGCCAGCGAATGTCGATGCCGCGCCGGGCCGCCTCTTCCTCGATGCGCATGGTGCTGAGATAGCTGTAATTGCTGCCGAAGTCGAACCAGAAGTCGAGCGCCGGGCGGGCTTGCGGCGACGTCATTCGAACACCACCAGGCAGCGCGCCTCGATGCTCTCGCGCAGCGGCGCGTCGGCCGGCGCGTCGGGGTGGTCGAAGGCCGCATGCGGCGTGAAGCGCGAGACGCCGCCGAGTTGCGCGTCGTACTGCTTGAAGACCAGTGCCTCGTGCCGGTCCATCGCCGAGAAATACGACCAGCGATGCGCCGGCGAATGCGTGGCCAGGTAGATCTCGCCGGTGCGGCGCGGGTAGCGCACCTCGGCGCTCACCAGGTCTGCGGCCATTACCGAACGCGCGTCGCAAACGGCCAGCGGCGTGTCGAGCACGGGCCCGCGGATCGAGCGCCACACGTTCACGATGCAGTAGCGCCGCACCGAAGCCGCCTCGGCGGTATCGCCGAGCACCAGCGCGAGCCGGCGCCGGCCCGACTCTTCGGTGTAGTCGTTGTGGATGCGGCCGTTGGCCGCGGCCCGGCCGTCGGCACCGCGCCGTCCGAAGCTCAACGCGGTGCGGTCGGCCTCGCGGCGGCGCACCAGGTGGTCGAACACATGGGCGCGGCTGCCGCCAGTGACCGCGAGCGCCAGTTCGGCCACCTCGCGGTGGTACACGGCCGCGACCTCGTTGTCGTCCAGGAAGTTCGAAACGGCGGTCGGCGCATCACGCAGTTCGAAGCCTTCGCGTTCGATGCGCGGCGGCTCGGTGGCCGTGCGCGCATCCGCGATCGGCACAGCGTGTAGTGCATAGCGGCCACTTTCCCAAGGCGTGCCGGGCGGCGGCGGGAAGGTGTAGCTGAAAGGTCGCAGCGCATCGGGCTGCAGGTAATTGAGGCCGGCGGTGATGGGGGTGCTGGGTGTCATTGCGGGGCTCCTTCGAAAGAGGCATTGGAGCGGAGCCTCGGTCGGCGTTCAAACGCTTTCTGGTCCGTGTGACATGAGTCATAGGAATGTGAGAAAGGCGTCCGAAAAGAAGGTTTCCGCCGCTTGCCAATGCGGCAAATACTGTATGAAAATACAGTTAAATCGCAATCACCATGGGTCTTCCTTCACTCGACTCCTTCTCCGCCGCCGCAGGCCGGGGCGTCTGGCATGCCGACGAGCTCGGCCTGGCCGACGCCCAGGTCGCCGCCACCGGCCATGCCGCGCTCGACGCCGAGCTGCCGGGCGGCGGCTGGCCCGTGGGCGCGATGACGGAGTTGCTGCAGGCGACGCCCGAGGCCCATGTCTGGCAGCTGCTGCTGCCTGCGCTGGCCCAGGCGGTGCAGGCGCGGGGCGGTCCCGTGGTGCTGATCGGCGCGCCCTTCGAGCCCTGCGGCGCCTCGCTCGCGGCCGGGGGCCTGCCACTCGAGGCGCTCATGTGCATCAAGAGCCATGCGCCGCCCGCGCGGCTCTGGGCCTGCGAGCAGGCGCTGCGCTGCGCCGAGGTGGCCGCGGTGCTGGCCTGGCTGCCGCAGGCCCGCGTCGGCGAACTGCGGCGGCTGCAGCTCGCGGCCGCCCAGCACGAGGTGCTGCTGTTCGTATGCCGGCCCGCTTCGGCCGCGCAGGGGGCATCGCCCGCGCGGCTGCGCATCCAGCTCGACACCGACCCGGCCGACACCTCGCAGATGGCGCTGCACATCCTCAAGCGGCGCGGCCCGCCGCTGGCTGCGCCCGTCGTGCTGCCCGCACGCAACGAGCGCATGAGTGCGTTGCTCGCGGCCGCGCGGGTGCGCCGCAAGCTGCGCCTGCAGCAGCAGGGCCGCATGCTGCCCGCCGACCCGGCCGCCGCAGCGCCGTCGTCGTCGGCCACGGTGGTGCGCATCGACGCGTGGAAAGGGGGACCCGATGCACTGGATCGCATTGCGGTGGTCGCTTGAGCCTCACGCGCCGGACACGCCCGACGCGCCGGATGCCGCCACGCTCCCCACGCCCGAGGCGCTGGGCTGGTGGGCGCTGCGCTACACGCCGCATGTCGCCTGGCAGGACGAGGCGCTGATGCTCGAAGTCTCGGCCTGCGAACGCCTGTGGGGCGGGCGCACGTCGCTGATGCGCCAGCTGGCCCACGAGAACCCCGCGCCCGGCGCCGTGATGCGCGGCGCGCAGGGCGCCACCAGCCTGGTCGCGCTCGCGCGGCTGCGCCTGTTCGAGCGCAACGAGCGCCGGCCTCGGGATTTGCCTGCGGGCCTGCCGCTCGACACCCTGAGCGCCGCGCGCGGCCACCTCGACCTGCTCGCGCGGCTGGGCTGCCGCACCTGGGGCGACGTGGCGGCGCTGCCGCGCGGCGGTTTCGTGCGCCGCTTCGGCACCGAGCTGCGCGATGCGCTCGACGCTGCCTGGGGCTTCTGCCCAGAAAGCCACCAGTGGCTCACGCTGCCCGACGTGTTCGAGCAGAAGCTCGAACTCCCCGCGCTGGCCGAAACGGCACCCGAGCTCATGTGGTCGGCCAACCGGCTGCTGTCGGCGCTGCAGATCTGGCTGCGCGCACGCCAGCGCGGCGCGCGCGCGCTCGAGCTGCAATGGACGCTCGACCTGCGGCGCTTCAACGGCGCCGACCTGCCGCCGTACCAGCAGGTCACCGTGCGCACGGCCGAGCCCACGCAGGACATGGCGCACCTGCGCCGCCTGCTGTCCGAAAAGCTCGCGCTGGCCACGCTCGCCGCGCCGGCCAGCTGGATTCGGCTGCGCACGCTCGAGACCGATCCGTGGGCCGGCGCCAGCACCAGCTTCCTGCCCGAGGACAACCGCAAGGGCGACAAGCTGCACGAGATGGTCGAGCGGCTCAGTGTGCGGCTCGGGCCCGAGCGGGTGGTGGTGCCCGCTGCGCAGGCCGACCACCGGCCCGAGCGCAAGCAGGCCTGGCGGCCAGCGCTGCAGGCGAACGCGAAACCCGAGGCACCGTCCGGCAAGGCGCGCAGGCAGCCGAAGGCCGAACAGGCGCAGCAGCAGCCCGACGCCATCTACCCCGCCTGGCTGCTGCCCGAACCCCTGCTGCTCGAGATGGACGGCGAACGCCCCTGCTACCGCGGACCGCTCGCCAGGCTCATCGGCCCGCAGCGCGTCGAGGCCGGCTGGTGGGGCGACAAGGAAGAGGGCGGCCAGCCCGCCATGCGCGACTACTACATCGCCGAAAGCCCCGAGGCCGGCCTGGTGTGGATCTTCCGCGAGCGGCCCTCGGCGCGGTTTTCGCCGTCGGGCGAAGTGCGCTGGTACCTGCAGGGTTTCTATGCCTGACCTGAGCGAGAAGCAGCTGCGCGGACGCAACACCGCCAAGGTGCATGCGCTGCCGCCAAAGGCACGCGCCGTGCCTGGCCTGCCCGACTATGCCGAGCTGCATTGCCTGACCAACTTCAGCTTCCAGCGCGGCGCCTCCACGCCCGAAGAAGTGGTCGAGCGCGCCTACCAGCTCGGCTACAAGGCCCTGGCCATCACCGACGAATGCTCGGTGGCGGGCATCGTGCGCGCGCATGTCTGCCTGCGCGAACTGCCGGCCAAGCTGGCGGAATACGAGCGCGAACACCCCGACGAACCGAAAATTCCGCGCAACCCCGATTTCCGGCTGCTGTTCGGCAGCGAGTTCCGCTTCGAGCGCTTTCGGCTCGTGGTGATCGCGAACGACACCGAGGGCTGGGGCAACCTCTGCGAGTTCATCACCGCCGCGCGCAACACCGAACTGCCCAAGGGCGAATACCGCGTGGGTTGGGACGAGAGCGACGTCGCCTCGCTGCAGCACTGCCAGGTGCTGTTCGTGCCGCACCGGCAGCCCGGCCAGGCGCCGGACACCGCCACGCTGCACGAAGACCTGCTGGCGGCCAAGGCGCTCTACGGCGAGAACCTCTGGCTCGCGCTCGGCCTCTTCAACGAGCTCGACGACGACCTCTGGTTCGTCTCGCTGGTGCAGGCCGGCGAACGGGCCGGCGTGCCGCTGGTGGCGGCAGGCGACGTGCACATGCATGCGCGTTCGGTCAAGCCGCTGCACGACGTGCTCACGGCCGTGCGCCAGGGCAAGGCGGTGGCCGAGTGCGGCTTCGCGCTGCAGTCGAATGCCGAGCGGCATCTGCGGCAGCGCGTGCGGCTGGCCGCGCTGTACATGCCCGAGATGCTCTCGAACACGCTCGTCGTGGCCGAGCGGTGCCGCTTCGATCCCGCCGTGATCCGCGAGAACTACAAATACCCGCTCGAAACCGTGGGCACCCACGAGACGCCCGTGCAAACGCTGTTGCGCAAGACCTGGGAGGGCGCGGCAGGGCGGTATCCGGCGGGCATTCCCGACCAGGTGCGCGCGCAGGTCGAGAAGGAACTCGCCCTCATCACCGAGATGAAGTACGAGATGTTCTTCCTCACGGTGGAAGACATCGTGCGCTTCGCACGTTCGCAGAACATCCTTTGCCAGGGCCGCGGGTCTTCCGCCAACTCGGCCGTCTGCTACTGCCTGGGCATCACCGCAGTCGATCCCGACAAGGGCCACCTGCTGTTCGAACGCTTCCTGAGCCGCCACCGCAACGAGCCGCCCGACATCGACGTCGACTTCGAGCACCAGCGCCGCGAAGAAGTCATTCAGTACATCTACCAGAAGTACGGCCGCGAGCGCGCCGCCATCGCCGCCGTCGTCATCTGCTATCGCGCGCGCAGCGCCCTGCGGGACGCGGGCAAGGCCATCGGCATCGACGAGCGGCTGATCGACGAGTTCGCGAAAGACCACTACTGGTTCGACGACACCGTGCTCGGCGAACAGCTGCAGAAGGCCGCCGAGCGCGTCGGCGTGCAGGAAGACGCGCTCAGGCTCGAACACTGGATCGAGATGACGCGGCGGCTCAAGGGCTTTCCGCGCCACCTGAGCCAGCACGTCGGCGGCTTCGTGCTCACGCACACCAAGCTCACGCGGCTGGTGCCGGTCGAGAAGGCATCGATGAAAGACCGCTCCGTCATCCAGTGGGAAAAAGACGACCTCGAGGCCATGGGCATGCTCAAGGTCGACGTGCTCGCGCTCGGCATGCTCAGCGCCATCCGGCGCGGCCTCGACCACATGAACCGCTGGCGCGGCACGACGATGGAGATGCACCAGGTGCCGCACGACGACCCGAACGTGTTTGAAATGATCTGCGATGCCGACACCGTGGGCGTGTTCCAGATCGAGAGCCGCGCGCAGATGTCGATGCTGCCGCGCCTCAAGCCGCGCTGCTACGAAGACCTGGTGATCGAGGTCGCGATCGTGCGGCCCGGCCCGATCCAGGGCGGCATGGTGCATCCGTACCTCAAGCAGCGCGAGCGTGTCGCCAAGGGCCTGCCGATCCACTACGAGAAAGAGGAACTCCGCGAGGCCCTCGGGCGCACGCTCGGCGTGCCCATCTTCCAGGAGCAGGTGATGCAGATCGCGATGATCGCGGCCGGCTTCAGCGCCGACGAGGCCGACCAGCTGCGCCGCGCCATGGCCGCCTGGAAGCGCAAGGGCGGACTCGAGAAGTTCCACCAGAAGCTCGTCGACGGCATGGTTGCGAGAGACTACAAGCGCGAGTTCGCCGAAGCCATCTTCAAGCAGATCCTCGGCTTTGGCGACTACGGCTTTCCCGAAAGCCATGCCGCGAGCTTTGCCAAGCTGGTCACCGTGAGCAGCTGGCTCAAGTGCCACGAGCCCGCCTGCTTCCTGGCCGCGCTGCTCGATTCGCAGCCGATGGGCTTCTACAGCCCTTCGCAACTGGTGCAGGACGCGCGTCGGCATGGCGTCGAGGTGCGGCCGGTCGATGTCGCGTGCAGCGAGATCGACACCACGCTCGAGGCCCGCGCGCCCGATGCGCCGTGCATGCCGCCCGGCACCGACCAACGCCATGCCGATCGCCTCGGCAACCCCAACCAGCCCGCGGTGCGGCTTGGCCTCAACCGCATCTCGGGGCTCGGCGAGGAAGGCGCCCAGCGCCTGCTCGCGGCCCGCGCCCAGGCGCCCTTCAACAGCACCGAAGACCTTGCGCTGCGCGCCGAGCTCGACGCCAGAGACATGGCCGCGCTTGCCGCCGCCGATGCGCTGATGTCGCTGTCGGGCCATCGGCGCCAGCAGGTCTGGGACGCCACCGCGACGCGCGACACGGGCAGCCGCGGCGCCACTTTGCTGCGCGGTGTGCCCGTCAACGAAGAGGCCTTGCAATTGCCCGCCGCGCCCGAGGGCGAAGAGATCGTCGGCGACTACGCCGCGCTCGGCCTCACGCTGCGGCGCCATCCGCTCGCGCTGCTGCGCCCGCGCCTCGCGCGCATGAAGCTCATGAGTGCCGAGCAGCTTCGGCAGGTGCCCACCGGACAGACCGTGCGCGCCTGCGGCATCGTCAAGGGCCGCCAGCGGCCCGGCACCGCCAACGGCACCATCTTCGTCACGCTCGAGGACGAGACCGGCAACGTCAATGTCATCGTCTGGAACCACGTCATCGACGCCTGGCGCGAGCCGCTGCTCAAGTCGCACCTGCTCGCGGTGCAGGGCACCTGGCAGCGCGACGACGACAACCAAGGCAAGGTGCAGCACCTCATTGCCACCGGCTTCAAGGACCTGACCCCGCTCATGGGCCGACTGGCCGAGAGCAACACCAGCCGCGATTTCCATTGAAGCCGGCCCGCATGCCCATGAAGACCCCCATGCAACCGATCGTTCCATGGCTCGCGCCCGACGCTCGTTTTCGCTAACCTGTAGCCCATGTCCGCACTCGTCCTTGACCTTCCCGTGGCCGGGCCCATCGGTCCGCCGCCGCCCGCGCCCGACGTGCCGGTTCCCATGCCGCCGCCGCCTCCGCCACCCGAAGGCGATCCACCGCCCGTCGTGCCGCCAATCGAAGACCCCGGCTTTCCGCCGCCCGTGGGCGACCCGCCGCCGCCCATGCAGCGCGCCGAGGTGCCGTTCGGCAAGCACCATGCGCGGCGGCTGCGCGAGATCTACCGTTCGGCCGGCTGGCCCTGCTGCGACGCCATCGAGGTCGAGCTGCTCGCGGGCGGCTTTCTGGAGCGCGTGCGCACCGCACACGGCCACGAGACCTTGCGCGTCACCGATGCCGGCATTGCACGCATCGCCACCACGCTCACCCTCAACCGCGCGGCGCTCTCGCCGCACGAGGCGCTGGTCGAGCGCGTGGCGCGCGAGATGACCCGCGGCGGCCGCATCGCCTGGCGCGGCCTGGGTCTGCGGGCGCGCCTGCCCGCGCTCGAAGAGGGCGGCAAGCCGCGCTGGTGCATGGCCCGGCCCGACGTGTTCTCGATCCGGAACACCAGCGTCGAGGCCTATGCGCACCCCATCGTGCACGAGGTCAAGGTCAGCCGCGCCGACCTGCTCGGCGACCTGCGCAAGTCCGACAAGCGCGCGGCCTACCTCGACCTGGGCGGCGAGTGCTGGTACGTGCTGGGCAACGATGCGCGCGGCCGCTGCATCGCGTCACCCGACGAGATACCGGCCGAATGCGGCGTGCTCTTGCTCGACGGCGAGCGGCTCGTCGTCGCGCGCGCCGCCGTGCACCGCGCCTTCGAACGCATTCCCTTCGGCGTGTGGATGGCGCTCGCGAAGGCGCAGCCCATTGCGGGCTTCGACGACGATGCGCAGGACATGCTGGGCGAACTCGCGGCCGCGGCCGGATAGCTTGGCCGGGTAACGCGGCGCCTTTCTCGAAAGAAAAGAAGCACAACGCCAACCCGCTCAGCCGGCCTTCGACCCCCAATACACCGCGGTCGTGCGGATGACGCGTGCCGCCTGAACGCGGATGTCGGCGCCTTCGCGAAGCTTGGCAGGGTGCGCGTCGATCGCCACCCGGAACGGCCAGGTCGACAGCCGCGCTGCCGCATGCGCCCGCGGCAGCTGGCGCAGCAGCGGCGAGAAAAACAGGACCCGCGCAGAGGGGGAAGAGGGTGCCGGCGGGCGGGCGGTGGTCATGGTGTCGCCTCGAATGTTGCTCTTGGAGACGATCGATTCTAGAGGGTGAACTGTATGGATGTACAGTTATTTTGCCGGCGCGGGAGACGGCCCGCAACGCACCTCAAGGACTGACGCTCCGGTCGCGGCTGCGATAGTCAGGGCTGATCAGCGAGTGCCACGGCTGAGCGTTGCGAATGCTGAGGTCGAGCAGGTCCAGCAGTGTCCAGTCGAGGATGTCGCTTTGAAAGCGCCTCGCCGAAAGATCGGCGCGCGTCGATGCGCTGACGGCCCCGGATGTCCAGAGCAGCATCGGCACCTCGTAGCCGGCCCGGTTCTCGGCGTGCCCCGCATGGTTGCGTGTGTGGCCGACATCCTGGCCGTGGTCCGAGGTGTAGAGGAAGGCGCTGGGCTGGTTCGTCTTGTGCTGCATGAAGCCATCGAGAAGGCTGGAGACCACGTGGTCGTGATAGCGCAGTGCGTTGTCGTATTCATTGCGTTGGGCCACGATCCAGGGCATGCGGCCAGTCTTGCGCATTTGCGCCGTCACGCTGTCGGCAACGCCATTGAATACCTTGAATTCATCCGGGCGTCGCTGGTCGTAGTGAGGATGCGCACCGAGCAGGTGAACGATGATGAGCTTCCTCGGTGCCGGGTCCTTCAGTGCGGCCGCCCACGCAGGCAGAAGGCGTTCATCCAGGCTTCGATCGCCGCGCCTTCCGCCCGGATTGGGAAGGAACCTGACGTCGGCCTCCTCGGCAAAGCGGTTGTTGATGTAGCGGTCGTGCTGGTTCGAGATCCAGAACGTCTTGTAGCCTGCCTCGCGCGCCATCAAGGTCACGCTCGGTACGGCTTCGTCGTCGACCTCGTTCTCCAGGTCCCTCGCCGTCAGCATGTGCTGGAACGCACCGACCGTGTGGCTGCTCGCCGACAGCACGTCCTTGAACACCACGAGTTGGCCCTGTCGTGCATCGAGCCGGGGTGATGTCGCGCGCGCATAGCCGTAGAGGCTCCAGTTGTTGCGGTTGATGCTCTCTCCGACGACGAATGCAACGGTATTGCGCTCCGGCCCCGTGTAGGCGACGTCCAGTGCATCGAGCTTGTCCTCGGTCGCAGCTCGCTTGAGCGCCAGCATGCGGATGCCCGCCTGGTACTCGACGTAGCTGGACGCTTGCCCTGGCCAGTACAGGAACGGATTCGATCCCCGTGCCGTTGCATTGACCTGCACGCCGAGAAAGAGCGCAACGCACACGATGCCGGCGGCGGGATGCGAACGCGCCCGCCTGCGCCGATGCCACGACCAAATGAGCAGCAACGACGCCGCGCCGGCCGCAGCCAGGTGCAGCGCCAGGTCGACGGCATGGTGCCGGGCGAACTCCATCGACTCCGCAGCCGAGGTGTTCCCGACCGCATCGAGCACGAGCGCCGCGTCGGGATGGGTCCGGTAGACGGCCATGAGAAAGGAGCGCAGCAGCAGGTCCCCCGCGAACCCGAGGCGCCATGCCACCTCGAGAACGGCGCGCAGCCCCGCCAGGGGAGGCACCGCACGCAGTGCGCAGGCACCGAGGCAGAAGACCAGTGCCGCTTTCGCCGAGTCGCGCCACCCGATGTCGAAAGCCAGGTACATGGCGCACAGCAGCGCTGCGGCCAGCACAGGCTCCAGCCCCCCGGGAAGCGCTCGCGGCGATCGATGTACCCGCATCAGCGCAGGATGAGAACCGGCGCCACACTCGTGCGCAGCAGCGTCGTGGTGGTGCTTCCCACGATCAGTTGCCGGATGCGCGAGTGGCCATAGGCGCCCATCACCAGAAGCGCCGGCGCCTGGCCCGCAACCAGCGCGGGCAGCACATCCTCGGGGTCGCCGGCGGCCAGCACCGTTTCCACCGCGAAGCCTGCGTCCGCGAGCACGCGCCGTGCATCCTCGAGCTGGCGCCGGGCTTCCGGTGTCTCGGAACCGGCCATCGCCAGAAGTGCCGGAAGACCGGCCAGCATCGGGCTGCGCGCCACGGTCTCGACCATCTTGCGCGCCGTCGGGCTGCCGTCGAAGGCAATGACGAACCGTGCAGGGGCCGCGAAGCCGTCGCTCGTGGCGACCAGAACCGGGCGCTTGACCGAGCGGATGACGCGCTCGACGTGGTGGTCGAGATGAACCCTGCCGTGCGACGCCTCTGCGCGCCGATGCTCGCCGAGCACGAACAGGCGCGCCTCGGTCTCGACCTCGAGCACGCTGTCGACCAGCTCGCCATGGCGAAGCCGCGCATCGTGGCGCCCGACGCCTGCGGCCTCGGCGCGTTCGCGCGCGGCAGCCAGCAGGCGGCGGCCGCTTTCGGTGGCCAGCTTGCTGCGCTTCTCATCGAGTTCGCTCAGTTCCTGCAGCAACGACTCCTGGGCGCCGAGCCCGATCGCGCCGCTGTAGTCGCCGGCCGACGCGCGGCCCGGATGCCGTTCCAGCACATGCAGGAATTCCAGTGGCACATCCAGCCGCTGCGCCGACCAGGCGGACCAGTCGATCACCGCGGCAGTATTGCCGAGCCCGTCGATACAGGCGTAGACCTTGTTCATGGCGAGTCTCCTTCAGTGCATGAGTTTTTCGACGGCGCCCGGCTTGTCGTGGAGCGCGAAGCGGTCCACCAGCGTCGCGCTGGCCTCGTCGAGGCCGATGACTTCGACATCCGTGCCTTCGCGCTTGAACTTGAGCACGACCTTGTCCAGCGCGCTGACGGCGGTGATGTCCCAGAAGTGGGCACGGCTCACGTCGATCCGGACCTTCTCGACCACTTCCTTGAAGTCGAAGGCACCGACGAACGCTTCGGAAGAGGCAAAGAACACCTGCCCAACCACCGCGTAGTTGCGCATGCGGCCCTCGGCGTCGCTGCTGCGGTCGATGCGCAGCACGCGGCCGACCTTGTGCGCGAAGAAGATGCCCGAGAGCAGCACGCCGACGAAGACGCCCTTGGCCAGGTCGTGCGTGGAAACCGTCACGGCCACCGTGGCGATCATCACCAGCGATGAACTCGGCGGGTGCTCGCGCAGCTTGCGAACCGAGTCCCAGCTGAAGGTGCCGATGCTGACCATGATCATCACGGCGACCAGGGCCGCCATCGGAATCATCTTGACCCAGGGCCCGAGAAAAACGATCAGGATCAGCAGGAACAAGCCGGCGCAGAAGGTGGAAAGCCGCCCGCGGCCGCCCGACTTCACGTTGATGACCGACTGGCCGATCATCGCGCAGCCCGCCATGCCGCCGATGAACCCGGTGGCGATGTTGGCCACGCCCTGGCCCATGCATTCGCGGTTCTTGTTGCTGGTGGTGTCCGTCAGGTCGTCCACGATGGACGCGGTCATCATGGATTCGAGCAGGCCGACGACGGTCAGCGTCAGTGCATACGGCAGGATGATCCTCAGGGTCTCGAGGTTCAGCGGTACGTCCGGCAGCAGGAACACCGGAAGGCTGTCGGGCAGCTGGCCCATGTCGCCCACGGCGCGGATGTCGAGCTTCAGCACCACGGCGACGATGGTCAGCACGACGATGCACACCAGCGGCGAGGGGATCGCACGGCTGATGTACGGAAAGCCGTAGATGATCGCGAGGCCGGCGGCCGTCATCGCGTAGACGACCCAGGTGACGTTCGTGAGTTCGGGCAACTGTGCGAGGAAGATCAGGATGGCCAGCGCGTTGACGAAGCCCGTGACGACCGAGCGGGACACGAAGCGCATCAGCGAGCCCAGCTTGAGCAGGCCGGCCACGATCTGAAGCAGGCCCGTCAACACGGTGGCCGCAAGGAGGTACTGCAGCCCGTGCTCCTTGACGAGGAGCACCATCACCAGCGCCATGGCGCCGGTGGCGGCGGAGATCATGCCCGGCCGCCCGCCGGCGATGGCGATGACGACGGCCATGCTGAACGAGGCGTACAGACCGACCTGGGGATCGACGCCGGCAATGATCGAGAAGGCGATGGCTTCCGGGATGAGGGCAAGTGCCACGACGAGGCCGGCCAGGAGATCGCCGCGCACGTTGGACAGCCAATCTTTGCGAATGGATGAAAGGAGCATGAAAAAAGAAGGGCCGCGCCGGGCAAGAAGCCGGCGGCCACAGGTATTCAGAAGAGATCAAGCGCAAGCCGAGGCTTGCGAAGAGGCGTGCGCGAATCAGCGCAGCGGAATCGGCGGGACCTCAGGGCGGGGTCACCGTGCAGAAGTAGCCGCGCGGAAGCCCGCTGCCAGGAAAGCCTGGGCGGTGCGTCATGGCGGTGCGGCACTTGTGCATCGCATCATTTTAGACCGCGCCGCAGTCCACCATCAAGCAGCCTGCCGCTCCGGCTTTGCCGACCGCGGCGCTTCGCTTCGCGCGAGCCACAGCCCGCTTGCGACGATCAGCGCCGCGCCGCCCAGCGTCCATGCGTCGGGCGTGGCCCGCCAGAACAGCCAGTCGAGCACCAGCGCCCAGGCCAGGGCGCTGTATTCGAAGGGCGCGATGGCCGCGGCCTGGCCGTGGCGAAACGCCTCGGCAATGCACATCTGGCCCAGGAAGCCGCTGACGGCCAGGCCCCCGAGCACCCACAGCTGCGCGGACTGGATCGGCACCCATTGCGGCGCCGCCAACAGGCTGCCGCCCACGGCCATGCCCGCCGTGGTCCAGAAGACCAGCGCGGCGCTCGATTCGGTGCGGCTGATGAGCCGGCCCAGCATGTTCGACAGCGCATAGCAGACCGCGGCCGCGAGCACTGCGATCGCGCCCATCGACAGGAACGAACTCCGCTCGGGGCGCAGCGCGATCACCACGCCGACGAACCCCAGGCCGATCGCGACCCAGTGCCGCGGCTGGACCGACTCACCGAGCAGCGGCACCGCGATGAGCACCATCAAGAGCGGCGCGATGAAGCTCAGCGTGTAGGCCTGGGCCAGGCCGAGGGTCTTCAAGCCATAGACGAACAGCACCAGCATCGTCATGTTCAACGTGGCGCGCAGCAGGTGCAGGCGCCAGCGCAGCCGCCGGTTGAACACGCCCGCAGCCTCGCGCCGCCAGGCGATGTAGACGCACACCAGCGGCAACGCGGTCAGACCGCGCAGCGCCATCACCTGCACCGGCGGGTAGTGCCCCGAAAGGTTCTTGAGCAGTGCGTCCATGCAGGCGAAGAAGGCGCAGGCCAGCAGCATTGCGGCGATGCCGCGCAGGGTTCCGGTGGGGTGCAAGGTGGGGGGTGTCTCGCGGCAATGGGCCGGGGGAGGGGCCTCGTTCTGGAGAGCGAAGCATAGCTTTTGCGGGGAGATTTCGCCCGCTGACGGAAACCTGGACCCAGCTTCTCAACGCCTCGGTCGCCTGTCCGTGAAGACCGCACGTTGGGCATCGAACGCGCGCCGGTACGCCGGACGCGCCTCGGCGCGAGCGACGTAGGCCTCGAGGCTCGGGTATTCGGCGAGGATGCCGGTTCCTTCCAGCCGGCGCAGCACCAGCACCATCGTCAGGTCTCCGGCGCTGAACGCGCCGTCGAGCCACTCGGCGTCGCCGAGCCGGCGTGAAAGCTGATCCAGCCGGACCCGGACCCGGTCCTCGATGAGCGGCAGGCGCTCCGCGTACCAGTGCTTGTCGGCTTCGGCATAGGGCACCTGCTCACGTTCCACGATCGGCGGTTCGACGGTGTTGAGCGCTGCGAACATCCAGGCAATGGCGCGTGCACGGGCATCGACATTGTCCGGCAGCAGGCCGGCGTGCCGCTGCGCGATGTGGAGGATGATCGCGCCCGACTCGAACAGCACGAGATCGCCTTCTTCGTACGTCGGGATCTGCCCGAACGGATGCAGCGCGAGGTGCGGCGCCTGCTTCATCGCCTCGAACGAAACCAGGCGCACGGCGTAGGGCTGGCCCACTTCCTCGAAGGCCCAGCGCACGCGCATGTCGCGCGCCAGCCCCTGGCCCTCGTCGGGCGACGCTTCGAAGGCGGTGATGACGGGGATGGCCGGAGGGCGTCCGGCTGTCGGAGTGGTGGCGGGTTGGCTCATGCGCGGCTCCATGGCGAAGAGGGGGACAGGCATTCTCCCCCTCAGCGATGCCCGCAACGCTCATGACCTGCCTGATTCGCCACTCAGTGCCGCTCCGCCCCCGCCAGTGGATGCGCAGCCAGTTGCTGCGCCGCCAACTGCAGCAGCACCGGATCGATCACCGGTTCGCTCTTCGCCACCGCCCCCGGCGCACAGCGCCCGTAGGTGTCGTCGAAGCGCACGATGTCGTCCTCGCCGAGGTAGCCGCCGGTCTGTACCTCGATCACCTCGAGCATGGTCATGCCGGGGTTCTCCAGGCGGTGGATGGCGCCGAGCGGCAGGTAGATCGATTCGTTCTCGCGCACCAGGCTGACCTGGCCGTCGCAGGTGGCCTTGGCGGTGCCCTGCACCACGATCCAGTGCTCGGCGCGGTGGTGGTGCATCTGCAACGAGAGCTTGCAGCCCGGCTTCACGGTGATGCGCTTGACCTGGAAGCGCTCGCCCATGTCGAGCCGGTCGTAGGCGCCCCACGGTCGGACGACGCGGCGGTGTTCGGTGGCCTCGGCCTGGCCGTCGAGCGCGAGCATCTTCACCACTTCGCCCACGCGCTCGGCGCAATCGGCACTGGCCACGAGCACGGCGTCGGGGGTGTCGACGATGATGAGGTTCTCGGTGCCGAGCGCCACCACGGGGCGGTGCGGCGCATGGATGAAGGTGTCGCGCGAACCGATAGCGGTGGCCCGGCCGCTCAGGCGGTTGCCGGTGGCGCTGTCGGCCTCGTGCAGCTTGGCCACGGCGTTCCAACTGCCGACGTCGCTCCAGTTGCCGTTGAACTTGACGACGGCGATGTCGCGGTGCTTCTCCATCACGGCGTAGTCGATGCTCTCGCTGCGGCAGGCGGCGAAGGCCTGCGGGTCGAGCCGCTGGAAGCTGCCGTCGACCGAAACGGCGGCGGTCGCGCGCTCGCAGGCCTCGACGATGTCGGGCGCATGCGTGCGCAGTGCACCGAGCAGCGTGCCGGCGCGCGCCAGGAAGATGCCGGCGTTCCACCAATAGCCGCCATGCAGGATGAGCGACTCGGCCACGTCGGCCGAAGGCTTCTCCATGAAGCGCATCACGGCGCGGCCACAGCCATCGGGCAGTTCGGGGCCGGCCTCGATGTAGCCGTAGGCCGTGCTCGCAAAGCTCGGCGCAATGCCGAAGGTGACGATGCGGCCCGCGAGCGCGGCGCCGATGCCGCTGCGCACGGTGTCGGCGAAGAGCGCGCTGTCGGGAATGTGGTGGTCCGACGGCGCGAACAGCAGCAGGTCGTCGTCGTGCTCGGCGAGCAGCGCGGCAGCGGCGATGGCGGCCGCGGTGTTGCGCGCCACGGGCTCGAGGATCTGGCGGCCGGTGATGCCGGCGTTCTCGACGGCCTCGCGCACCAGGTAGCGGTGCTCCTCCGACGCGATGCAGGTGATGTTGCGATTGAGCCGGCCGAGCCGCTCGAGCGTGAGCTGCAACAGGCTCTTGCTGCCGATGAGCGGCGCAAACTGCTTGGGCAGCGCCTTGCGCGACAGCGGCCACAGGCGCGTGCCGTTGCCGCCGCACAGCACGACGGGGTGGATGACGGGATCCCCCGCGTTGTCGCTGAAGTGGAGGATGTCGGTGTTCATGTTCATGGAAATGTTCCTTGGAATGGCGCTCGTTCTCAGAGCTGGCCGGTGTGGGTGGCAAGGCTCACGGCCTGGGCGCGCGAATGCACGTGCAGCTTCTTGTAGATGTTCTTGATGTGGGCGTTGACGGTCTGCCCCGAGATGCCGAGTCGCAGGCTGATCTCCTTCGACACGCAGCCGCGCGCCACGCAGCGCAGCACCTCGCGTTCGCGCGCGGTCAGGGTGACTTCGCGCGTCGGCGTCTCGGGCGCGGGCGGCTCCTCGGTGCCTTGCAGGTTCATGCGCGACAGCAGGCGGCGCGTGAGCTTGGGCGTGATGACGGCGCCGCCGTTCACCACGTGCAGCACAGCCTGCGCGAAGCTCTGGAGCCAGGCGTGCTTGAGCAGGTAGCCGGTGGCGCCGAGCTCGAACGAATGGATCACGTGGGCATCGTCCTCGAGCGCCGAGATAACGATGATCTCGCAGTGCCGGTTGAGCTTGCGCGCTTCGCGGATCAGGTCGAAGCCAGAGCCGTCGCCGAGCCGCAGGTCGACCATGAGCACGTCGAACTGGTGGGTGGCGAGCAGCCGCCGCCCGTCGCGCACGCTGCCGGCCTGGGCTTCGAGCTGGATGCGCAGGTCCGAGAGCAGCTCCTGGGCGATCACGCGGCGCATGAATTCGTCGTCGTCGACCAGCAGCACGCGCACGGGCGCATCTTCCTGGCCCGTGAGGAAGTGCGGCCACAGCGGCTCGGGTGGTGGCACGACGCCACCCGGGTACATGGGCCGGCGCTCCTGCGCTCGGCTACCGTCGGGGCTGTCGGAAGAAAGAGGCACGGTATCGGGCATGTGATTTCCCTGTGGGATGGCGGTTGTACGGGTCGATCAGTCGGATCAGTCGGCGACGCAGCGCAGCAGCTCCTGCTCGAGCCGCAGCAGGATGGCGTTTCGGTCCAGCTCGGTTTCCGCGAACGCGCGCGCGGCGGCGCCCATGGCCTCGCGTTGCGGGCGCGACACCGCGAGCCGTGCAATGGCGTCGGCCAGCGCGTCGGCGTCGCCGGGCGGCACCACGAGGCCGCGGCCCGCGACCACGCGGCTCAGTTCGGTGCCTTCATGCGCGGTGACGATCACGGGCTTGCCGCTCGCGAGCATGCCCGCGAGCTTCGAGGGCATCACGAGGTCGGCGGCATCGGCGCGCTGCGGCAGCACGTGGATGTCGGCCATGCCGAGCAGTTCGTTGAGCCGATCGGCGGGCTGGAGATCGAGAAAATGAACGCGCGCCAGGTCGGCGCAGGCGGCCTTGAGCGGCTCACGGCTCGGCCCGTTGCCGCACAGCACGAAGTGGATGTGTGCCGCCGCCACCAGCCGGTGCGCCGCGTCGGCCAGCAGCTCGATGCCCTGCTTGTTGCCGAGGCTGCCCGCATAGAGCACGACGACGTCGTCGGCTGCGATGCCGAGCGCGGCGCGGTAGCCGTTCGGCGCCGGGACGCCATCGGCCGCCGAAGCGGCGGGCTGCGGAAAGATCGTGCGCACGTCCACCCAGTTGGGCAACAGCACGAGGCGGGTCTCGTCGATGCCCTTGCCGCGCGCCTTGTCGAGCATGGCGGCCGAGATGGTCGACACGCGATGGAAGCGCCCGAGCAGCCAGCGCTCGGCCGACAGCGCCAGGCGCCGCACGCGCGCGCCGCGCACCAGGCCCAGGTCGAAAGCGGCATCGACCTCGTAGTCCTGGATGTGCAGCCACGACTTGATGCCGAGCATGCGCGAGAAGAAAAGCACCGCCGGCGCGCACATGAGCGGCGGCTCCACGACGAAGACGATGTCGGGCTTCCAGCGGATCTGCCCGAACAGCAGCGGCACGCTCGACACCATGAACGACAGCAGATGCGCCAGCCTGGCCAGTGCGCGCGGCCGTGCGGGCACCCAGGTGGGCGCGCGCCACACGGTGATGCCGCCGCACTCGGTCTTGCTGTAGGCCCAGGCCCGATGCCCTTCGAATGGCACCCAGTGCGGAAAGAAGGGCGGCGACGCGATCACGCGCACCTCATGGCCCTTGGCGTGCAGCCACTGGGCCATCTCGCCCGAGTACTTGCCGATGCCGACGAGCTCGGGCGTGAAGTTCATCGAATACAGAAGGATTTTCACGGGGTCGATCTTTCGGGGGAGCCGCGGACCAGCCGCACGAACGGATAGAAGCCGAACTGCCGGCGCATGCGCACTTCATAGAGAACGAAGTCGGTCAGGCAGGCAATGAAGAACACGTAGTGCGGCTTGGTGGGGTAGAGCGGCACCACCACCGCGTACGACGCCAGCCGCAGCAGCACCTCGAGCAAGGCCCAGCGCCCGAGCGCGCCCATCGGCGTCTTCAGCGCGAGCTGCATCTCGTGGTGGATGGTGTAGGTGCGCAGCAGGAAGTAGGGCGCAATGCAGAGGAAGATCTCGAGCGCCTCGCCACCCATCTTCAGGAGCGGCGCGGCCAGCGTGATGACCACGGCGAGCCCGGCAAAGAGCACCGCACCGAGCAGCAGCGACTGCTTCGCGAGCTGCAGCGTCGAAGCCTCGTGGCTGCCACCCTCGACGCCCAGCATGGCGCGCGTGCGGGTGTACAGAAAGGCCTGTACGAACTGCGAGGGCGCCTCGGCCAGCAGGAACGCGATTTTGAACGCGCCCACATAGCCGAGCGGCATGAAGAACGCGACCACCAGCAGGTCGGACTTGCGCAGCAGGAACATCAGCAGCGAATAGCCGGTGGCGCGCGCCTGCGCAGGCAGCGCAAGCGCCGCGGGCCCGGCGGGCGGCCCCTCGGCCCAACCGGTGCGCAGGCTGGCCGCGCCCACGAGCAGCAGCGCCACCAGGTTGACGAGCAGTAGGTGCGATGCGCTGATGCCCACGCCCAGTGCCGCGAGCGCGGCGACGCCGATCAGCAGCACGGTCGCGCGGATGCCGGCTTCGAGGTTCAGCAACCCCGCATAGCCCATGCCCCGGCTGAACGACAGCCGCAGGCTGATGACCGAGAACAGCGCGAGCGTGACGGCCAGCAATGCGAAGGGCGCGCCCATCACCGGCAGGTGCTGCAGCGCGAGGATGCCCGCGACCAGCAGGATGCCCGCCGGCAGCCCGATCGCGAGCGTGCGCCCGATGTCGCCGCTCTGCACACCGGGCGGCACGTGTGCGGCTTCGCGCGAGAACAGCAGCGAGCTGCCGAGCGTGGCCATGACCATCGCCACCTCGAGCACCGACTGGTAGATCGAGTAGGCGCCGAACTCCGCCGGCGGCACATAGGCCGCCATGGCGAACAGCGCGACGAAGCCCGCGAGGTACACGTACAGCCGCGAAGCCAGCGCGCCCAGCCCGCGAAGCCCGGCACCGGGCGCGGCACCGAAGCCGGCCAGTCCGATCGCGCGGTGCAGGAGCGGGCTCGTCATTTCGACACGCGGGCGTCGGCCAGGAGGCCGGCGTCCACAGCGCGCCGCGAGCGCAGACCGAAGACGAAGGCGAAGTTCTTGGCGCGGCGCGCGAAATGCAGCGCATAGGTCAGCAGCGCCACCATGCCGGTGCGGCCTTCGAGCGCATGCGCCATCGCCATCTTGGCGCTGCCCTGAAAGTGCAGCGCCAGCACGTCGATCATTTCGCCAGTGGGCTTGACCACGCGCGGCAGCCCGTCGATGTGCACGATGCGCTTGGCCCCGCCGCGCACCTCGAATTCGTTCGGATGCAGGTTGTGGCCGCCATTGATGTTGTGATCGATCACGCGCCCACCGAACACGCGATTGATGGGCTCGAAGTTTCCGCTTGCCTGCGCCCACAGATGCAGCAGCGTCATGTCCGAGACGCCGCCGCGCACACCGCGCGCGCCGAAGCGCGCCGCGATCGCGCGCAGCTTGCGGCGCCCCGAGGGCGTGGCGTAGGTGTTGAGCACGAAGGCCAGAAAGCGGCGCAGGCCGATGGCCGTCCAGTAGCTCACATGCGGCGAGACCTGGCAGGGGTCCCAGCCGGCCGGTGGGCGCATGTACGAGCCCGAGAAATCGGCCTTGCCAGCCACGCGGCGGATGTGCGCACCGATGCCGCGGAACAGCAGCACGTCGCTGTCGATCAGCACGAACTCGCGGCAGTCGGGGTTGGCGTCGAGAAAATTGGCCAGCAGGAAATAGCGCCGAAAGCAGATCTTCTCGAACTCTGGCGGGTTGCTCGACAAGTGGACGTAGCTGCTGCACAGGCGCTCGTAGGCGGGCCCGGCGTCGGTGCCCGAAAGCACCACAAGCGGCTCTTGCGCCCGCGCGGCGGATTCGCGGCACAGTTGCAGCGTCTTGTTCTGGCGGTCTTCCACCACGACGAAGACCAGGGGCGTGTTGTTCATGTTCATGGAATGGGTCGATCGGAGTTGGCTGGTTTCAGGGCCGGGTGGGTGCGGTCGCGCTGCGCACCAGGGCGACGTGCGCGGGCAACAGGCGCAGTCCGTTGTCGAGCGGCAGGTCGAGCGTGAAGAGGCCACCGCGCGCCCGAGCGTCGGCGATCCAGCCGCGCAGCTGGTCGGCCGAGAAGCGCGGCGCGGTGGTCTGGCCCCACGAGGCGCCCAGCGGCGTGAGCAGGTGGAAGACCAGGTTCGAGGGCCGTTCGGCCAGGGTTGCCGACAGCGACGTCGGCGGGGGCGGCTGCATGAACTCGCCCGCCATCAGGTTCTGGCACGGTGCGGCGCGTGCGCTGAAGCGCGCCGGGCCCTCGCCCGCATTGAAAGCCAGCCAACGGTTCGCGCCGCCGCCGCTCTTTGCCGCGGCGCAGAGCGCGTTCCAGCTTTCGGGCGACATGCCCTGCGTGTTGTAGGTGCCGTCGAACCACCAGCCGCGGGCAAGCGGCCCGTAGTGTTCCGACCAGTAGCGGATCACCGCACTCCAGGCGGCCGTGAAGCGCGCGGGCGGCGGCTGCTGCTCCGACACGTCGCCCAGGCACGCCATCAGGTACGGGTCGGCTTGCGGCGCGCGGAACGGCAAGTAAAGCACCAGCCCGATGCCGCGGCGTTCGAGCGCGCGGCCGATCTCGAGCGGCAGGTCGCGCGGCGGGCGGTGCCGCGCGCTCTCGGGGCAGAGCGCCTCGAGTGCGGCATTGGGGGCGATGAACTGGCCGTTGTTCTGGCCGAGCGTGAGCACCAGGTACGAGGCGCGCATGCCCGCAAGCGCGGCGGCCAGCGCCTCGACGTCGAAGCGCGCGACGTCGGCCACGGTCTGCTTGTCGGGCAGGTAGTGAATCATCACGCCGAAGCCGGGCACGGGTGCCTCCTGCGGCTGGGCGATGGCGAGTGCCGGCGCGGCGCCGAGCAGCGCCGTCGCCGCGAGCCGCCGGACCGCGCGCAGGGCTTGTTTCTTCTTCATCATCTTCATGGCAGCGCTCCCGCGAGCACAGCCGGCTCGCGTTGCTTGAGCGTGAGGTAGCGCCCCGCCACCGCGCCCGGCGTGCAGGCCTCGGCCAGCGACCAGGGCCGCTTCGTCGCCCGGTGTGTGGCCAGGTAGTGGCCGAGCGCATTGAGGTCGCAGGCTTCGTCGTCGACGAGGAACGCGTAGCCGCCGAACAGCTCGCGGTGCACCGGTATGTTCGACAGAACCAACGGCACGCCAAGCGTCGCGGCCTCGGCAGCTGACAGGTTGAAGCCCTCGAAGGTCGACAGCGAGATGAACGCCGCCGCCCCGCCATACAGGCGGATCAGTTCGTCGCGCGAGACCAGGCCGCGGTGCCGGATGCAGGCGCGGAGGGCCGGATCGAGGCCCGCCACCATGCGCTTCACCTCGGCCGCGCCGTTGCCGGTGATGTCGAGGAAATCGACCATGCCTTCGCGCTTCATGCGCGTGAACAACGCCAGCGTGCCGCTGAAGTTCTTGTGCGGGTAGTAGTGATAGGCGGCGATCAGGTAACGCTCGCCGGGCGCGGCCCCGGCCGCGGCATCCGGTGCGGGTGCCTGCACCGCGTCCACGGGATTGAAGATCACCGTGGCATGCCGGCAGCGCGGAAAGTGGCGCTCGAAATCCTCCTGGCTGCTCTGGCTGATGAAGACCACGTGGGCCTGGCTGCGCGCCGCGCGGCGCAGGCTCCAGTCGAGCCACAGCCGCTTGGCGGCGCTGAAATACTGCGGGTACGACTTGTACTGCAGGTCGTGCACGATCACGATCGAATCGCGGTGCCGCCCGAACGGCGAAAACGGAAGGAAGTAGTTCGGGAACAGCGAGAGCATCCGCTCGCCCGTGGCCAGCATGCGCAGGCGGTGGTAGTTGTAGATCAGCGTCTCGAGCAGGAAGCGGCTGAACCCGACGCGCCGCGCCGCGGCAAAGAGCCGCGGATGCCGCTCGCTGACGGGCACGATGCGGTCGCCTTCGGAAAGCTGCATGCCGCGCAGCAGCAGGTCCGACACGTTCAGCACGCCGCCCGCGCCACGGTTCAGGCGGATGGTGTCGTAGAAGAGGTAGCTCGCCATGGCGGTATCAGGCCGTGCCGGCCGGCGCCAGCGTTGCGATGCGGCGATGCCGCCCGGCAGCGGCGCGCGCGCTCAGCACGCCCGCGAGCACCGCGGCGATCACGCCCGAGGCAGCGAACGGACCCCAGCCGAGGATCGGCCCACGCAAGAACGGCACGTACGCCGCGATCAGCACCAGCGCCACCAGGTAGCTGCCCGTCACCGCGACCGGCCGGTCGACGAGCCTGTCGGCCACGCGAGCAGCGGCCGAGATAGCAAGCCCGAGCAGCACCGGCCCCAGCAAACCGAAGTCGAAGTACGCCGTCGTGAAGGGCGGCAGCGAGAGATTGGCCTGCGAGAAGTTGTTCAGGATCGACGGCCAGCCCAGCGGATCGAAGTCGGGGAACATCTTCAGGTCGCGCGGCAGGAAGAACGAGAACGCCGACAGCAGGTAGCGTCCCATGCCGAGGTCGGGCGAGGGCGCGCGCTCGATGATGCCGGCCACGATGAACATCGCGTCGAAGTCGGGGCTGAACGGAAAGGCCGTGAGCGCCTCGTCCCAATAGCTGCCGCGCGAGATGAAATTCAGCACCGGGCCCAGGCCCGCGATGGTGCCGAAGACGAGCACCGGCAGCACCCAGCGCCGCCGCTGGCTGAAGACATGGATGGCGAGCGGCAGCAGCCCGATGAGCAAAATCTGCCGCGGCGTGTTGACGGGGTTGGCCGCCAGCGCCGCCAGCGCGAAGGCCACGCCTGCGGTGCTCCAGGCCCAGACCGTGCGGCGTTGCAGGGCATGCATCGCGAGTGCCACGAAGCACATCGCCACCATGAGCTTCGGCACCGTCGAAAAGACGATGTAGTCGACCGGCTGGTTGATCTCTACGGGGATGATGCCGCGCGCGACGAAGTTGAGGTCGGGCCGGACGAACAGCGCCGCGAACGCCGCGAGCGCGCCGCCCAGCAGCAGCACGATGGGCGTTGCCGAGCGCAGCGGCTGCAGCCCCGCCGCGGGCACCGGTCGCGCCGGTCGTGCGGGCGGGGCCGGCATGCCGAGGCGCGCCGCCTCGATGCCTGCCATGTAGAGCAACAGCAGCAGCAGCGCCTGGCGGTGCGCTTCGGTGCCGAGGAGCCCGGTGTCCCAGAATGCCACGTCGGCGGCGATCTGCAGCGCCGGCGCGAGCGAGAAGTAGGTGAGCACCGTGGTGTAGTGGATCAGCAGGAACATGCTCGCGCCGGGCGCGGCAAGCATCGCGATCTGCACCAGCGCCAGTGCGCAGATGGCCGCATAGCCCCAGGCCGGGTCTGCCCAGCCGCAGACGAAGGCCGCGGCAATGCCGAACCAGAAGCAGAGTGTTCTCATATGAGCCTCTTCGAAACGTGTCGGTGGTGTCCGCGGATCAGGCGTGCGCCACTTCCTCGATGGGGCGCAGCGCGCGCTGGTAGTCGATGTAGGTGCGGCGCAGGCCCTCGGCCAGCGGCACCGTGGCGCGCCAGCCGAGCGAGGCGGCGCACGCCACGTCGAGCAGCTTGCGCGGGGCGCCGTCGGGCTGCGACGTGTCGAAGCGGATGCGGCCGCGGTAGCCCACCACCTCGCCGATCAGCGCCGCGAGATCGGCGATGGTCAGGTCCTCGCCGGTGCCGAGGTTGATGTGCGCGCACGTCGGGGTCGTGTGCTGCGCATAGGTCTCGCGCGAAAGCCCCATCACCGTGATGCAACCCTCGGCCATGTCGTCGACGAAGAGGAACTCGCGTCGTGCCCGGCCCGTGCCCCAGATCAGCACCTCGGGCGCGTTGGTGGTCTTGGCCAGGTGGAAGCGACGGATCAGCGCGGGCACCACATGGCTGTTCTCGATGTGGTAGTTGTCGCCCGGGCCGTAGAGATTGGTGGGCATCACGCTGCGGTAGTCGATGCCGTGCGAGGCGCCGTACTGCCGGTTGTAGCTTTCACACAGCTTGATGCCCGCGATCTTGGCGATCGCATAGGGCTCGTTCGTCGGCTCGAGCTTTCCGCCTAGCAGCGCGTTCTCGTGGATGGGCTGGTCGGCAAGCCTCGGGTAGATGCAGCTCGAGCCGAGGAACAGGAGACGCCTGACGTTCGCAAGGAACGCCTGGTGCGTGACATTGGCGGCGATCAGCAGGTTCTGGTAGATGAACTCCGCCGGGTAGGTCATGTTGGCGTGGATGCCGCCGACCTTCGCCGCCGCGAGGTAGACCTGGTCGATGCGTTCCGTGGCGAAAAACCGCCGCACGGCGTCCTGGTCGAGGAGATCGAGCTCCTCGTGGCTGCGCGTGACGAGCTCATGCCCGAGATCCAGCAGGCGCTTCACGAGCGCCTGTCCCACCATGCCGCGATGACCAGCAACGTAGATACGCATATGCACTTTCGGTTGAGGTTGGTTGAAAGAGGAGACGAATAAAACAAGAAAGGGCGGGATGGCGCGTCAGCGCGACCCCTGCGCGCCGGCCACCACCGCGAAGGTCTTCAGCAGGATCGCGATGTCCTGGCGCACCGACAGCGTCGCGACGTAGTCGGCGTCCATGGCCGCGCGGCGCCGGTAGCTGACCTCGTTGCGCCCGCTGACCTGCCAGAGCCCCGTGATGCCGGGCCGCACCGCGCAGTAGCTGCTCCAGTAGCTGCCGTAGAGCACCTTCTGCGCGAACATGCAGGGCCTGGGGCCGACCATGCTCATGTCGCCCTTGAGCACGTTCCAGAACTGCGGCAGCTCGTCGAGGCTGTACTTGCGCAGGAAGGCGCCGAAGCGCGTGATGCGCGGATCGGGATCGAGCTTCTGGTACTTGTCCCATTGCCGGCGCGCCTCTTGGTTCTCGCGCAGGTGCCGCGCCAGCACCGCGTCGGCATCCGGCGCCATCGAGCGGAACTTGTAGAAGCTGAAGATCCGGCCGTCGCGGCCGTAGCGCGGCTGCTTGTAGATCCCGGGCCGGCCCGAGGTCAGCAGCACGCCGAGCCAGATCAGCGCATAGGCCCACCCGAGCACGAGGAAGAAGGTGCTGGCCAGCACGATGTCCATGCCGCGCTTGGTGGCCAGGAGCAGCCGCGAGCTGCCCGCGGGACGCGCCCGCGCGGTCGAGCGCAGGGTGTTCACGCGGCACCTCCCGAGGTGGCGGGAGGCGGCAGCTCGGGGGCGACGCCCGGATAGGTGTGTGTGCGCTGCCGGTAGGCGCCGTAGCGGTAGGCCAGGCTGCCGTAGTAGCGCCGGCGCGTGTCGAGCGCGTTCAGCACCACGCCCTGGAAGTGTGCGCCGGCGTGGCGCAGCTGCTTGGCAGTTTCGGTCAGGTCGCCGATCTCGTTGTCGCCGGCGCGCGCCACCAGCAGGAGCGTGCCCATGCAGGTGGCCATCTCGGCCGACTCCGACGCGAGCAGCGCAGGCGGCGTGTCGACGATCACCACGTCGTAGTTCGCCGACGCCTTCTCGAGCACGCGCGAGAAGGCATCGCTCGTGAGCAGGCCCGTCGGGTCGGCGGGCAGCGCGCCGGTGGTCATCACGTCCAGGTGCGGCAGGACGCCCTTGTGGACCGCATGGTCGAGATCGAGGCTGCCCTGGATCAGCTCCGACAGGCCGCCCTTGCGCTTGAGCCCGAAGCGTGGTGCGAGGCTGCTGCGCCGCAGGTCGGCGTCGATCAGCAGCACGCGTCGGCCGGTCGACGCTAGCAGCGCCGCGAGGTTGGCCGACACGAAGGTCTTGCCCGCGCCCGGCGTGGGGCTCGAGATCATGATGCGGTTGTTGGGTGCGCGCGGCACCGCGAACTTGAGCGCGGTCCGCAGCCGCCGCAGCCCCTCGAGCGCGGGGTCGTCGGGGTGCTGCAGCGCGAGCAGGTGAACGCCGGCCTTGCCGTGGCGAATGTCGCTGTCGATCTGGCGCTGCCGCGTGCTCAGCGGCACGGTGCTGTAGACGTCGAGGCCGGTGTGCGCCTCGATCTCGGCCGGGCTCGCGATGGTCGTGCGCCACGATCTGCGCAGGAAGGTGGCCGCGGCGCCGGCGAAAAGGCCCGCGAGCAGCGCGAGCGCCATGGTGATCGCGGCCTTGGGCCGGATCTGCTTCTCGGGCAGCAGTGCCTGGTCGAGCACGCGCACGTTGCCGATGCGGCCTTCCTTGGCGAGCCGCATCTGCAGTGCGCTGTTCAGGAGCGACACGTAGAGGTCGGTGTTGACCTTGATGTCGCGCTGCATGCGCAGCGAATCCTGCTGCAACTGCGGCATGCGGCGGATGCGCTGCTCCACCCCGCCGAGCGCACGACGCAGCGTGTTGATCTGCGCGTCGAGGGTCACCACGGTCGGATCTCGGAAGGTGAAGCGCTCGGTCAGCTCATGCCGCTTCTGCGTGGCTTCGAGCAGTCGGGTCTGCAGGTCGGCGTTCTGCGCCAGCGCATTGCGCGCCTCGTCGTCGAGGCTGACCGTGCCGTTCTGGTTGCGGTAGCGGTTGTACGCCTCTTCGGATTCCTCGAGCTGCTGCTTCAGCTTGGGCAGCTCGGTGCCGAGGAAGTTGAGTGCGCGCTGCGCCTGGGCGGTCTTCTGGTCGATGTTGACGCGTACGTAGAGCCGCGCCACCTCGTTGAGGAGGTTGGTGAGCTGTGCCGGGTTGCCGCTCTGCCAGCTCACGTCCATGATCGAGGACTGCTTGCCCCGCTCGACCACGCGCAGGTCCTTCTGCAACTCGAGCAGCGTGAGCTGCGCCGACTCGCGCACCAGCTTGAACTCGGCCCCGGGCTGTGCCGAGATGGAGCCCACGAGAAGGCGCACCCGTCCGAGCGGGGTCTCGGCGTCGAGCGGTGTGCCGACCTTGCCGGCGAGCGGCTCGGCCAGCTTGGGGTGGCGCAGCGTGTAGGCGCCGTCGGCGTCCGCGGTCAGCGCAAAGCGGCTGCCTTCGAGATCGGCCGGCACGTCCATCTGCGCGACCACGATGCGCTCGTTGCCGCTGACATAGCCCGACATGCCCAGGAAGCCCGGCTCCGACAGCGACCTGGCGCGCCGCGCGAGCCACTGGCCGACCACCGGCACGTAGAGCGGCTCGGCCTCGATGTAGAGCTTGGTGTTTTCGATCGCCTGGCCCAGCACCAGCCGCGACTTGAGGATCTCGGCTTCGCCCGCGGTCGGCGTCTTGGCATTGAGCGCGCTGCTCGCAGAATCGCCGACCAGCGTGCCGCCGGAACGCTCGGGGTCCTCGACCTGGATCAGCACGTTCGATTCGTAAACGCGCGGACCGAACATGGTGTAGGCCGCGCCGAGCAGCAGCGCGACCAGCGTGATCTTCGCGATCTTCCAGCGGTTGTCGATCAGGAGGTCGACATGCTCCCGGAGCCGCGAGGGTGGCTGCTCGGCAGCGGCTGCCGCGGCCGCCGTCATCGCCGCATCGGGGGGAACGGGAACCAGGGGTTGCCAGTGCGCATTCATGGAGGTCACCTTTTTGTGTTGCCTTGACGGGGGAAGGGGCGGAGGGTGGCGCTTCAGCGCCGGCTGGCGGTGCCGCCGAGGTTCACGACCTGCGCAGCAGGAAGGATCAGGCTGATCACCCGGTTCCAGCGCACCAGCGGCACGGGGTCGATGTAGACCACGTCGCGCGCGCGCAGCTCGAAACGGTCGGCCAGCGCCAGCGCGATCGGGTTCTTGGCGTCGAGGTGATAGACCTCTGGCACGTCGGAGTTCGAGTTGCGCACCACGTAGATCTGGCCCGGCGAGGCGGTCAGCGCCTCGGGGCCGCCGGCATCGCCGAGCGCCTCGTTGAGGCTCAGGCGCCCGTTGCGCATCAAGAGCGCCGAGGGGTTGCGGATCTCGCCCATGACGTAGACGCGGCTGTCCTCGCGTGTGCCGACGTTCACGATGTCGCCGTTCTGCAGCGGGATGCGGCTCGCGTCGTAGCCGTAGCGTTGCAGCATCGGCAGGTCGATCACCATGGTGCGGTCGCCGCGCTTGAGCGTGACGCGCGAGCGGTCGCCGGTCGGCGTGGTGCTGCCGGCGCGGTTGATCGCCTCGGCCAGCGTCATCGGAATGTCGGTGAAGATCTGCAGGCCCGGCTGGCGGACCTCGCCCTCGACGTAGACGCGCCGGCCGCGGAACGACTGGATGCGCACGCTGACCAGCGGATCCTTCACGTACGGCGCGATGCGCTTCGTGATGAACTCGGCCGCGGTGCGCTCGGTCATGCCCGCGATCCTGGTGCGGCCGATGTAGGGAAAGCTGATCTCCCCCTCGCCGTCGACGATGAAGCCCGGCGCCACGCTCACGCCGGTCGGGTCCGACTGCTGCGAGATCACCGCACCAGCGTTGGGCATCAGCTCGGGGTGGCGGTACACCACGATGCCGATCACGTCGCCTGGGGCGATGGTGTAGCCCGGCGCCTTGCCGAACAGCTGCTGTACGTCGGCCGGCACGGCCTGCGGGTTCAGCGCGGCCTGGGCGCGCACCACGTCGGGCGTGATGGTGACGATCTTCGGCGCCACCAGCTGGCCGCTGCCGTCGCTGCGCGTCGTGGTCCAGCTGCCGCTGTCGGGCGAGCCGAAGCCCGGCGCGCCGCAGCCCGCCAGGGCCAGCGGCAGCAGGAGCACGGCGAGCGGTGCGAGCCGGCGCCGGATGCGCGCCGGCGCGGTTTCCCCGAAGGGGGCGGAGGCGGCGCATGCGCCGTGCGGGGAACGGGCGAGTTCGAGGTGTGCCATGGGGATGTCCTTGCTCCTGGTGTGGGGGTCACTGCGGGACGTAGGCGCCGTGCAGCGCAGGCCCGGCGGCCGGTGAGACAGCTTGCGGCGGCGGCCGGCGCTCGGCCCCGGCGGTACCCGCGCAGGCGCAGGCGCAGACCCAGTCGCCGACCGACTTCAGGAACAGCTGCTGTCCCCTGGCCGTGGCGAAGGTGTGGTCGACCTCGCGCATGAATTCGTACTGCAGCGACTGGGCGAACGGCTCGCGCGCAAACGCGCCGAGCTGGTCACGGTCGTGGTCGCTGACGTGCAGCGAGCCCGAATAGAGCAGCTGCACCGCCACGTGCCGCTCGACCAGGCGGCGCATGTTGGCGCCGAACCAGGCGGCGCTCTCCGCCATCGGCTGCTTCTCGGTGAAGAAGCCCGGCAGCGGCGTGGCAGCATGGCTGCGCAGCACGCGGCGCAGCAGCCAGCGCTTGGCCTTGCCGGGGAATGAGGGATGCACCGGCGCGGCGAGCGCGCGGCGCAGCGTGCGCTCCCAGCGGGCACGGCGTTCGGGAAACGCGAAGCCGTCGAACAGCGTGAGCGCCACCACGCGCGAATCTGTCACGCCCGCGGCCACCGCATGCTCGACGCCCGAGCACATGGCCACGATCGCGAACTGCCGGATGCCGAGCCGGCTTTCGACCAGGTCCATGGCGGCGCGCAGGTCGCCGAGCGCGCGGCCCTGCACGTCGTGCGAGGTGCCCGAGGCGTCGCTGTCGCCGATGCCGCCGAGATCGAAGCGCAGGCTGCTCACGCCGCGCGCCGCCAGCAGGTGGGCGAGCTTGACGTTGATGCGGCGCGGGCCGACCCGGTGGTTGGCGCCCATGTTGAACATCAGGCAGGCCACGTTGGCGGATCCCTGTTGCCGCGGCGTGGTCAGCATCCCCACGAGCGCGTCGTCGGTGCCGAAGCGGATCGGTGTCTGCGACATGGTGTCATTCATGAAGGGCTCCCTGAAGACGGTTGAGCGCATCGGCCGGAACCATCGCGCTGTTGGGGTACGGGTCGGACGTCCAGTCGAGGCGGTGCTGCAGGTAGGCGAGCCGAACCGGCATGTGGCGCGACTGCTGCTCGGCCGCCCAGCGCGCGGTGGGTTCGTCGTCGGGACCGGTGAGCACCAGCGTCTCGTGCAGCGCCGTGAGCGGCAGCGAGGCCGGCGCCAGCGTCTCGAGCTGCGCGCGCAGGGCGGGCGAGAACACGGTGCCGAGCGCCTCCTCGGGCATGGCGTCGGGCTCGCGCGAGAGGCCGCGGCGCCAGGCCAGGTCGGGAATGCAGAAGGTGGCGTCGATCGCGGCCACGTGCTGCTCGCGCAGGTGGCGCGCATAGCGCTGGCCGTCGATCACCGGCTCCCAGAGCACCAGCCGAGAGGGGTCGCTGCGGCCGCTGCGCGCGGCCAGCACCGCGAGCGTGGCACCGAGCCGCGCCCCGATCCAGACGATGCGCGCATGCGGGTTGCGCTGCCGCAGTTCCTCGTGCGCGGTGCACAGGTCGCGGCGCCAGCCGTCGAGGTCGCCGTCAGCCTCGTCGCCTGGCGAATCGCCTGCACCGTGGAAGTCGAAGCGCAGCGTGGCCGTGCCGGTGCGCGCCAGCCGCTCGGCCAGCACCTTGAAGAAGCGGTGGGTGCGCAGGCCTTCCTGGCCGAAGGGCGGGCACAGCAGTGCCGCGCTGCGCAGCGTGAGGTGCGCTTCACGCGTCTCGCGCACCTCGGCGGCCGGGTGGTACACGCCGAACAACTGGCGCGAGGCCGGGCCGAACATGAACGGCAAGGCGCTCATTGGGTCAGCTCCCCGTGGCGCCGGGCACCGGGCGCGGCCCGGTGCCGCATGAAGGCGTCCACCGCAGAAGCGGCCGGCTGGCTTGCACGCACGCGGGTCTGCCGCCATTCCGCGATCGAGCCGACGCTGTCGATGCGCAGCGGCGCAGGCTGCAGCACCAGCCACAGGATGCGGCCGGCCACCGGCACCTCGACGCTGCGGCAGTCGGCTTCGATGCCGACCTCGAAGCGATCGGGCGGCACGATCAGCCCGAGGCCGATGGCCTTGAGGCAGGCCTCCTTGCGCGTCCAGCAGACCAGGAACGCATGCTCGCGCTCGGCCTGGGGCAGCGCCGCGAGGGCGGCATGCTCGGACGGCGTGAAGTGGCGCTCGGCCATTTCGAGCGCGTCGGGCACCGGGCGCAGCACCTCGACATCGGCGCCCAGCGGTCCGCGCCGGCCGATGGTTATCAGGCCCAAAGCATGGCTGTGGCTCAGCGAGAAATGCACGCGCGGCCCGTCCGCGAGCGACGGCTTGCCGAAGGCGCTGCGCGTGAAGCACAGCGCCTCGGGGCGCTGGCCGGTCTGCTCGGCCAACGCGCGCCTCAGCGCCGCGTGGGCGGTCACGAAACGCCGGCGATCGGCCGGAAAGCGGAACTGCGCGGCGCGGGCGCGCTCCTCGTCGCACAGCACCAGCTCGGCGTCGCCGCTGGCGCGGTCGTCGAGTTCGAGGTACCGGCAGACCGGCGCCTCGACCGCGGAAAGGGAAAAGTCAGCGTAGCCCATGGTTCACTCCCTGCGCAGCCAGCCGCCGAATGCGCGGCTCAGCAAGCCTTCGCTGCGCGCGGCGCTCTTGAGTTGTGCGAGCGGCACGCGCAGCGTCTCGGCGCTGTCGGCTTCGTCGAGTCCCGCATGCGCCGTGGCCGCGATCTGGCCCAGGTTCTCGAACAGGTAGCGGCGCGAGGCCACGTGGTAGCCGAGCGTGCGCTCGGCCTGCTCGATGGCGCGCAGCACCAGCAGCGAGTCGCCGCCGAGATCGAAGAAGTTGTCGGTGGGCCGGATGTCGTTCACGTCGATGCCGATCACCGAGGCCCAGATCTGCGCGAGCTTGGCGTGCTCGGGGTTCAGCAGGATCTCCTCGACCTTGGTACCGGGCGCGGCGCCCTCGGACACCAGCGTCTTCGTCGGTTCGGCAGCCGCGAGCCGGCGCAGGTACAGCGCGCTGGGCGAGCCTTCTTCGGCCGCCAACGTGGCGAGCGTCGCCGCGGGCTGTTCGACCACGCGGTGCAGCACCTCGAGGTAGCGGTCGCGCAGCTGCGCACCGGTCTCGCGCAGGTAGATGTCTGCGTTGTAGATCAGCGCGCCCTCGAGCCCGTGCGGCTTGTCCATGAGCCACACGCCGATGTCGTCGGTGGCACCGCGCTGCATAAGGTGCAGCTGCCGGGTCTGCAGGCTGCCGAGCCGGCGTGCGCGGTCGCGTGCATCCTGGAACGAGAACATTGCCTGGTAGGGGCCGACCGAGCGGATGCGGCTGGCGAGCACGGGCTCGGCCATGAGGCGCTCGAAGGGCACCTGCTGGTAGTTCATCAGCGCCAGCAGCTCGCCCTTCACGTAGCGCATGAACTCGGGCAATGAAGCCGCTGCATCGACCGTGAGCGACACCGGCAGCACGTTGTTGAAGAAGCCCATCACATCCTCGGTCTCGGGCTGCTGGCGGCCGCGCACCGGGTTGGCGATGACGACGGTCTCCGAGCCGATGACGCGGCTCATGGTGAGCGCGTAGATGCCGAACGTCAGCATGCTGAGCGTCACGTCCATGTCGCGCGCTATCTTGCGCAGCTGCTGCGTGACCGCGAGGTCGACGCGGATCCACTGTGCACCGCCCTGGCCGCTCTTGCCCGCGCGGCGCGGCATGTCGGTGCGCGGCAGGCGCGGCATCGGTGCCTTGGCGAAGCGATCGAGCCAGAAGTCGAGCTGCGGCTGGAAGGCCGGCTCCTTCATCCAGCCGGCGAGCCACTCGGCATAGTCGCCGTGCGTGGTGGCGAGCGCGGGCAGGGTGTGCGTGCGCCCGCGTTCGGCCGCGTCGTAGATCGCCGACAACTCGCGCTGCAGCAGGTCGAAGGACCAGCCGTCCCAGACCAGGTGGTGCGGCACGAACAGGAACACGTGCTCGTGCTCGTCGAGCTGGAACACCGCCGCATGCATCATCGGCGCGCGGTGGATGTCGATCGGCTCGTCGGCGATCTCCTGCATGAGCTCGGCGAGTTCGGCCTCGCGCTGGTCGGCCGGCAGCTTGCGCAGGTCGATCACGGGCAGCGTGAAGTCGACCGATTCGGCGATCAGCTGCACCGGCCGGCCGGTGTCCGGATCGGTGCCCATGCGCGTGCGCAGCGCGGGCTGGCGGCGGATGATCTCCTTGAAGGCGGCGTCGAAGCGCGCGGCATCGAAGTTGCCGGTCAGGCGCTGTGCCGAGGGCGCGTTGTAGAGCGAGCGGCCCGGGTGCAGGTCTTCCATGAAGAGGATGCGCTCCTGCGCCGCCGTCAGCGGCGCCGTGGCGCGCTCGGGCCGGCAGGGCAGTGGCGCCTGGGTGCCGGCACCGGCGCGCTGCAGCCCGGCGATCACCACGGCCAGCCGTTCGGCCGTGGGCGCCTCGAACAGCGCGCGCAGCGGCAGCGTGACCTGGAACTCGCGGCCCAGCAGCGTCGTCAGGCGCGACGCCAGCAGCGAATGGCCGCCCATGGTGAAGAAGTCGTCCTGCATGTCGAGGCCGGGCAGGCTCAGCACCTTCTCCATCGTCTCGAGCACCTTGCGCTCGCAGTCGTTGCGCGGGCCGGCGCCGCGCCGCACCTCTTCGCGCGCAGCCGCCTGCGGCGCCGGCAGCGCCACGCGGTCGACCTTGCCGTTGGGCAGCGTGGGCAGCGACTTGAGCGCCACCACGTGCTGCGGCAGCATGAAGGCCGGCAGGTTTTCACGCAGGTTCAGCATCAGCGCGTCGAGGCCGAAGTCGACGCCCGGCGTGAGCGCCAGGTAGGCCACCAGCCGCACATCGCCGGGGCTGTCCTCGCGCGCCACCACCACCGCGCGCGAGACGCCCGGCACCTCGACGCAGCGCGCCTCGATCTCGCCCGGCTCGATGCGGTAGCCGCGCACCTTGAGCTGGAAGTCGAGCCGGCCGAGGTGTTCGATCAGCCCGTCGTTGCGCCAGCGGCCGCGGTCGCCGCTGCGGTACACCGTCTTGGCATGGCCGAGGATGCGCACGTTCACGAAGCGTTCGGCCGTGAGTTCGGGGCGCTCGATGTAGCCATGAGCCAGGCCGTCGCCCGCGATGCAGATCTCGCCCGGCACGCCGATCGGGCAGGGCTGCATCGCTTCGTCGAGGATCCAGATTTCGGTGTTGTCCACCGGAAGGCCGATCGAGACGCCGCGCGCCGCGACCACCTCGGGATCCACGCGCCAGGCGGTGGAGTAGACCGTGGTCTCGGTCGGGCCGTAGCCGTTCCAGAGCTCGTCGATCCGCTCGCAGAGCGCGAGCGCAAAACTCGGCCGCAGGGCCTCGCCGCCCATCCAGCCGCGGAAGCCGGGCGCGCCGGGCCACTGCGCATCGACCAGCAGCTGCCACATGCCGGGCGTCGCCTGCAGGAAGGTGATGCCTTCGTCCTGCAGCAACCTGGACAGGCGCACGCCGTCCATCGCGAGCTCGCGCTGCACCATCACGATCTCGGCGCCAGCCGCGAGCGGCAGCAGCAGGTCGGGCACCGCCATGTCGAACGACAGCGTGGTCACCGCCGCGATGCGGTCGGCGCTCGACAAGGCCGAGCGGCGATGCATCCACTGCAGCAGCACGGCGACCGACAAGTGCCGGGCGCTCACGCCCTTGGGCAGGCCGGTGGAACCCGAGGTGTAGATCACGTAGACGCCATCGTCGGGGCCGGCGTCCTGGTCGCTGGGTTCGAGCGGCGCGCCGGATTCCTGCTGCCAGGCGTCGTCGCGGTCGAACTCGAACACCGGGGCGCCCGAACCGCGCGGTGCCATGGGCAGGTCAGACGTGGTCAGCAGCAAGCAGAGGCCTGCGTCCTGCGCATAGTGGTCGAGCCGCGCCTGCGGAAAGGCGGGATCGAGCGGCACGTAGGCAGCACCGGCCTTGAGCACGGCCACCAGAGCGATCATCATCTCGAGGCTGCGCTCGACGCACAGGCCCACGCGCCGGCCGCGGCCGACGCCGCGCGCACGCAGCGCGCGGGCGAGCCGGTTCGACTGCGCATCGAGTTCGGCATAGCTGCAGACGCGCGCACCGTCGCGCACGGCCGGGCTGTGGGGCTGCTGCGGCACGCGCGCGAGAAAGCCCGCGAGCGCATGCGGTGGAAGTGCCAGTTCGACGGGCAAGGGCTGCAGCGCGAGCAGCGCCTGGGTCGCTTCGGGCGACAGCACATCGAGCCGGCCGATGGTTTCGGCGGGGTTGCACACGGCCGAGCGCAGCAGGCACTCGTACATGTCGAGCCAGCGCGCGATGCTGGCATCGTCGAACAGGTCGGCGTTGTACTGAGCCTCGACCATCAGCCCGCCGTCGATCGGGCGCAGGTTGAGGAACAGCTCGAAGTTCTCGTAGCGGCGCGCGATGGTGTCCTGCACGACCTCGAGATCCTGGAAGGCCTGGGTGCCGCCCGCCACGTCGGGGTCGACGTTGAAGGCCACGCTCACCAGCGGCAAGCGGCTGGCATCGCGCTGCAGCGACAGCTTGCCGAGCAGCGCGCCATAGGTGAGCGCCTGGTGGTCGAAGGCGTCGAGCACGGTGGTGCTGCAGTCGCCCACGAGCGCATCGAAGCGCAACTGCCCGTGGGCGCTGAGCCTGAGCGGCAGCAGGTTGACGCAGTGGCCCACCAGCCCCGGCATATCGCGTGCCACCTGGCCCGAGGCCGGGATGCCGATCACGAGGTCGTCTTGCGCGGTGAGGCGGTACAGCGTCGCCGCGAAGCCGCCGAGCAGGCCGGCGAACAGGCTCGCACCGGCCTTCGCGCTCATCGAGCGCACGCCCGCGACCAGCTTGCGGTCGAGCAGGCGTTCGGCGCGCCGCGACGCAAAGGTGCGCACGGCGGGACGCGGGCGGTCGACCGGCAGTTCGAGCACCGGCAGCGTGCTGCCAGAGAAGCGCTCGAGCCAGTAGTCCACGTGCGGCTGCATGTCGGGGTGCGCGGCCTCGGCGGCTTCACGGGCGGCGAAATCGGAATAGCTCGGCGCGGCCTTGAGCGGCGGGCCGTTGCCAGTCTGCTCGGCATAGAGCTGGCCGAGCTGCTCGGCGATGACCATCCACGACCAGCCGTCGCAGACGACGTGGTGCGCCGACATGACGAGCTCATGCTCGGTCTCGCCGAGCCGGTACAGCGCGGCGCGGAACAGCGGACCTTGCTCGAGCAGGAAGGGCGTGCAGACGGCTTCCTCGTGTGCGGCCTGCAGCGCTTCGGTGCGGGCCTCGGGCGGCAGGCCGCTCAGGTCGTGCCGGACGAGCCAGGTCTCGCCGCGCTGGCCCACGAGCATGCAGCTGCCGTCGGGCGAGATGGTGGCGCGCAGCGATTGATGGCGCTCGACCAGGCGTTCGATCGCGCAGGCCATGGCGTCGCCGTCGAGCGCGCCGCGAAGGCGCAGCAGCACCGATTCGTTGTAGGCGAGCGAGGCTTCGGTGCTCATGGTGGCACCGAGCCAGACTTCGCGCTGCGATTCCGTCGTGGGAATCACGCATTCGACGAAGCTGCTGGCGGCGGTGGGACGGAGAACGGCATTCATGCTGCGGCCTTTCCATGGAGGAGGGAGTTGCTGCCGGCGCCGGCGGCGTCGGGCACATACCAGAAGGGCTGACCATCGACGTCGCGGGCCAGGACGGAACCGTCTTCGTCTTGCGCCTTGCGGTAGTCGAAGCCCGTCACGACGCTGGCGCGGCGCGGCAGGAAGCCGGACTCCTGCATCTCGGCCACCGATTCCTTGAAGGCGCGCTGGATCAGCGCGATGTCCTCGGCGCTGTGCGCGCTGGTGAGGAAGCACGGGAAGTTGTCGAGGATGTGCACGCCGCGGCTGCGCATCATGGCGAAGAGCAGGTCCTGCAGCGGATGCTCCTCGAGCCAGCTCACGCGCCAGAGCGACGCGAAATGCCGCAGCGCGATGGGCGCGCCCACCTCGGCGCACCAGGCGGTGAGCTCGTCGGCCATGGCGGCGGTGTTGGTGGTCAGCGCGGATTGCAGCGCGGGGCCGCATTCCTTCAGGTGCAGCAGCGCGGCCTTGGAGGCGGCGAGTGCGAGCGGGTGCCGCACGAAGGTGCCGGCGAAGTAGGTCACGCCCACGCCGGGGATCGAGTCGTCGCCGTACGCCCAGGCCCCGCCGTCGAGCGCGTCCATGAAGCTGCGCTTGCCCGCGATCACGCCCACCGGCATGCCGCCGCCGATGACCTTGCCGTAGGTCGCAAGGTCGGCGCGCACGCCGAACAGTTCCTGCGCGCCACCCAGGCCAACGCGAAAGCCGGTGATGACCTCGTCGAAGATCAGGCAGGCGCCGTGCTGCGCGGTGATGGCGCGCACCTGCTGCAGGAACTCGCGTGGCTGGAAGTCGGGCCGGCGGCTCTGCACCGGCTCGACCAGCACCGCGGCAAGGTCGTCGGCGTTCTCGCGGATGAAGGCCAGCGCCTCGTCGGAGCCGTAGTCGAGCACGCGGACGTCGCCGAACATGCCGCTCATCACGCCGGGTGCGGCCGACAGACCCTTGTGGCCCTTGCCGGCGCGCACCAGCACTTCGTCGAAGGTGCCGTGGTACGAGCCGGTGAACACGACCACGCTGCTGCGCCCGGTGACGGTGCGCGCGATGCGCAGCGCCGCCATCACCGCCTCGGAGCCGGTGTTGCAGAGCGCGGCGCGGTCATTGCCCGTGAGTTCGCAGACGAGCGCCGTGACCTCGGCCGCAAGCGGATGCTGCGGCCCGATCTCGTAGCCGGCGTCGAGCTGGCGGCGCACCGCCTCGAGCACGAAGTCGGGCTGCCAGCCGAACATGTTCATGCCGAAGCCGTTGAGCACGTCGACGTATTCGTTGCCGTCGATGTCCCAGAGCTTCGAGCCCTTGGAGCGCTCGACCACGATCTGGTAGGTGATCTCCTTGGTCATCGGGCGGAAGCCGTTGACCACGCGCGGATCGGCCATGTGGGGGCGGTGGGTCTCGGTGAACGCCTTGCTCTTCTGCGTGCGCGCCACGTAGCGCCGCACGAAGGCCGCGAGCCGCGCCTTCTGGCGGCCGCTCGGCTCGGCGGTGCGCTGCGTGTGGATGCGCGCGATGGCGCCGAAGGCCTTGGCGACGTCGTAGCGCTGCGCTTCCTTCGGGGGCGCGGACGGGGCTTCGTCGGCGGCGGCTGGCGCGTGCGCTTGCGCGGCTTCGACCGGCATGGCCGCGGCGGCCACGGCCGACACCGCACCTGCGCCCGACAGCAGCGCGAGCTGCTGGCGCATCAGTTCCATCTGCTGCGCGACCAGTTGCGCGATCGGCGAGCCGGCCGCCAGGTCGATCGCCTGGGCTGGCGGCGTGGCCGGCGGCAGGGGCGCGGCGAGCGCAGAGGCCGCGGCCGGGGCGGGGGCAGCCACCACGGGCACGGCCTCGACCGGCAGGCTCTGGCGCAGGAACGCGGCGAGCGTGTCGAAGCTGCGGTAGTTCTCCATGAGCTGGCGAAAACTCACGCCGACCTTGAAGTGCTTCTTGATCTGCGTCGCGACCTGGGTCAGCGTCAGCGAGTCGAGGCCGAGTTCACCAAAGGCAGCCTGGCCTTCGGCCTGGGCCATGTCGACGCCCGAGATGTCTTCGAACAGCGCGCGCAGGCGCGCATCGATGGATGCGGCGAGCGCCTGCGAGGGCGCTGAGGCAGGGGTGATGGGTGGCGGGGACGCAGCAGCGGTCACGTTCGGCTCCTGGAACAAGGTGGGTGGGGCGGAGGAAAAGAGGGGGGAGGCAAGCGCAGGCGGTGCAGCGGCCGGCGCGGCCACCGCATTCGCTGCGGTGGTTGCGATGTCGACCCAGAAACGCTTGCGTTCGAAGGGATAGGTGGGAAGGCGCACGCGCTGTGCGCCGGCGCGCACGGCGAGCCGCGACACTTCGAGCTCGGTGCCGCAGGTCCACAGCCGCGCCAGCGCGAGCCGCAGCGTGCGGCACTCGTCGGCCGGCTCGCCGTGCAGCAGCGACATCGCCTCGCGGGCGCCGTGCTGGCGCGCCAGCGTGGCGAGCGTGTTGCGCGGGCCGACCTCGATGAAGAGCGGCCGCGCCGCATCGGCCATGGCGCTCTGCACCGCGGGCGAGAACTGCACGGTGCCGCGCAGGTGGCGTGCCCAGTAGGCGGGGCTGGTGGCCTCGGCGTCTTCGAGGCGGCGGCCCGTGAGCGTCGAGTAGATCGGGAGCGTGGGCGGTTGCAGCGCCACGTCGCGCACCAGCGCCTCGAACGGGGCCACGGCGGCGTCCATCATCGATGAATGGAAGGCGTGAGAGGTTTGCAGCAGGCGGCTCCCGATGTCTTCTTCCTGCAGCGAGAGGCGCAGCGTCTCGATGGCCTCGGAAGGCCCGGCCGCGACGCAGGCCGTCGGTCCGTTGACCGCCGCGAGCGAAAGCACGGGGCCGAGCCGGCGCGTGAGTTCGGCGGCGCCCAGGCGCACCGAGAGCATCGCGCCCGGGGGCTGCGCCTGCATCAGCGCGCCGCGGCGGGCCACGAGCCGTGCCGCATCTTCGAGCCGCATCACGCCGGCGATCACGGCGGCGACGAACTCGCCCACGCTGTGGCCGATCAACGCATGCGGCCGTGCGCCCAGCGAGAGCAGGCGGCGCGCCAGCGCGTACTCGATGGCGAAGAGGGCGGGCTGCGTGACCGACGTCGGCCGCAGCGCATCGGCATCGCCGCAGAAGATGCGCTCGCGCAGGTCGACGTCGAGCACGCCGGCGAAGGCCTTCAGGCAGGTGTCGAAGGCGGCGGCGAACACCGGGTCGTTCGCATGCAGCACGCGGCCCATGCCGACGTACTGCGCGCCCTGGCCCGGGAACAGCAGCACCGGCTGCGGCGCGCGCGCGTCAACCCGGCCGCTGGCCCGCCAGGGGCTGCCGTCGGCGCGCAGCGCGGCGATGGCCTCGGTCGTGTCGTGCGCGACGACTGCACGGCGAAAGGCATGGGCCTTGCGGCCGACGCCGAGCGTGTAGGCCACGTCGGCCAGCGGCAAGCCGGGCGTGGCCTCGAGGTGCGCCGCGAGCTGCTCGGTGGCCACGGCGAGCGCGGCTTCCGAGCGCGCCGAGAGCGGCAGAACCTGGGCACCGCGCGCGGCGCCCGAGGCGGGGCGCGGGGGTGCTTCCTCGACGACGACGTGCGCATTGGTGCCGCCCACGCCGAAGGCGCTGACGCCGGCGCGCCGCGGCTGGCCCGCCGTGCGCGGCCAGCGCTGCAGGCTCGGCGTGACGTGGAACGGCGTGCGCGCGAAGTCGATGGCCGGGTTGGGTTCGCTGTAGTGCGCGGTCGGCGGTATCAGCTCGTGGTGCAGCGCGAGCGCGGTCTTGATCAGGCCGGCGGCGCCCGCGGCCGTGACCATGTGGCCGACGTTGCTCTTGAGCGAGCCGAGCGTGCAGTAGCCGAGCGCATCGGTGTGCTCGGCATAGGCGCAGGTGAGCGCCTCGACCTCGACCGGGTCGCCCATCGGCGTGGCGGTGCCGTGCGCCTCGACGTACGAGATGCTGCGCGCGTCGACCTCGGCCGCCGCGAGCGCGGCGCGGATCACCGCCGCCTGCCCGTCGACGCTGGGCGCGGTGAAGCTGGCCTTGGCGCCGCCGTCGTTGTTGACGCAGGCGCTGCGCAGCACCGCATAGACCGTGTCGCCGTCGGCTTGCGCATCGGCCAGGCGCTTGAGCAGCACCACCGCGGCGCCGTCGCTGAAGACGGTGCCCTGCGCCTTCGCGTCGAAGCTGCGCGTGTGGCCGTCGGGCGAGAGCATCGAGCCCTCGTTGTAGAGGTAGCCGCTGCGCGGCGGGCAGGTGACCGACGCGCCGCCCGCGAGCGCCATGTAGCACTGGCCGGTGCGCAGCGCCTGGAAGGCCTGCGCCACCGCCACCAGCGAGGTGGAGCACGCGGTGTGGATGCTGACCGCCGGGCCGGTGAGGTTGAGCCGGTTGGCGACCCGCGTGGTGATGTAGTCCTTCTCGTTGGCCAGCATCACCTGGAACTCGCCGACCGCCTCGACCAGGTCGGGCCGGGTGGCGACGTGGCGCTGGAAGTAGCTGGCGTTGTACATGCCCGCGTACACACCCACCGGGCCGGGCGCGTCGTCGGGCACATAGCCTGCGCGCTCGAGGCATTCCCAGCAGATCTCGAGGAACACGCGCTGCTGCGGGTCCATCAGCGCGGCTTCCTTCGGGCCGATGCCGAAGAAGGCGGCGTCGAAGTTCTCGATGCCCTCGATCACGCCGCGCGCCCGCACATAGGCCGGGTCGCGCCGCAGCGCCTCGCTCACGCCCGCATCGAGCGTCTCGTCGTCGAAGAAGCTGATGGTGTCGCGGCCCGCGACGAGGTTGTCCCAGAACTGCTCGACGTCCGCCGCACCGGGAAAGCGGCCGGCGGTGCCGATGAGTGCGATGGCGTCGGTCATCCCGGCGGGGGCTGCGGCCGGGGCTGGCGTGGCGGGTACCAGGGCCTGCGCCTCGGCCGCTGGAGCCTCGAGCTCGGCCGCGATCGCGCCCGGCGTGGGATGGCGGAAGAAAAGGTTGGTCGACAGCCTGAGCCCGCCTTCGCGCTGCAGCTCGGCCAACACCTGCAGCACCCGCACCGAGTCGCCGCCGAGGTCGAAGAAGTTGTCGTTGCGGCCGACCTTGTCGATGTGCAGGGCATGCGCGAAGGCATCGCACACGCGCTGCTCGGCGGCGCTGCGCGCTTCTTCGAAGGGCTGCGCGAGTTCGGGCCGCTCGACCGCGGGTTCGGGCAGCGCCTTGCGGTCCAGCTTGCCGTTGGGCGTGACCGGCAGCTGCGCGAGCCAGACCTGGGCCGAGGGCAGCAGCGCCGCCGGCAGGCGTGCAGCGAGGTGGGCTCGCAGTGCCTCCCACGACAGCCGCTGCGAGCGCGCGACCAGGTAGGCCACGAGGCGCAGCTGACCTTGGGCATCGGGCCGCGCGACGACCGCGCAGCTCTGGATGGCGGGATGCGAGAGGATCGCCGTCTCGACCTCACCGAGCTCGATGCGGTGGCCGTGGATCTTGACCTGCCCGTCGCGCCGGCCGATGAATTCGAGCGTGCCGTCGGGCAGCCAGCGCGCGAGGTCGCCGGTGCGGTAGAGGCGCTCGCCGGGCGCGCCGAATGGGTCGGGCACGAAGCGCTCCTGCGTCAGCGCGGGCTGCCCGAGGTAGCCGCGCGCCAGGCCGTGGCCGCCGATGCAGAGCTCGCCCACGAAGCCGGCCGGTAGCAGCGCCATCGACGGGCTCAGCACGCGCAGCACCGTGTCGGTGATCGGGCGGCCGAGCGGCACCGAGCGAAGGTCGCTCGGCAGCGCCGCCGGAATGCGGTGCGTGGCCGCGAAGGTGGTGCATTCGGTGGGCCCGTAGCCGTTGCTGAGCACCAGGCCCGGGAGCGCCGCGAGCGCGCGCCGCACATGCGGCACCGACAGCGCTTCGCCGCCCGTGAGCAGGTGCGAGAGGCCCGCGAGATGCGCCGGGTCTTCGTCGATCACCGCGTTGAAGAGCGCCGCCGTCAGCCAGGCGGTGTGGATGCCGTGTGCCGCGATGGTCTGCGCGAGGCCGGCACCCGTGGGCACGCGCTCGCCGTGCACCACGCAGCAGCCGCCGTTGAGCAGCGGGCCCCAGATCTCGAAGGTGGCCGCATCGAAGGCGAGCGGCGCGGCATGCAGAACCGCGCGGCCCGGCGCCAGCTCGGCATAGTCCGCACCGACGACCAGGCGCAGGATAGCGCGGTGGCCGATCTCGGTGCCCTTGGGCGTGCCGGTGGAGCCCGAGGTGTACATGACGTAGGCGATCGATTCGCCGTCGATCGCGGGCGTCTTCCACGGGGCGAGGCCTTCGGCGGCGTCGGTGCCCTCGCTGCCGTCGAAGGTCAGCACGGCGTTGGTGGCGGGCACCAGGTGGCGCCAGTCCGGCGCTCCGATCAGCACCAGCCGCGCGCCGGCCTCGTCGAGCATGTGCGCGATGCGTTCGAGCGGGAAGTCCGGCGAGACCGGCACGTAGGCCGCGCCGGCCTTGAGGATGCCGAGCTGCGCCACCACCGCCGCGATCGAGCGGTCGAGCAGCAGCCCGACGCTGTCGCCCGCCTGCACGCCCAGGTGCTGCAGGCGATGTGCGAGCCGGTCCGAGCGCCGGGCGAGTTCGGCATAGCTCATGCGCTCGTCGCCCTGCGCCAGCGCCACCGCGTCTGGCGTGGCCGCGGCCTGGCGCGCGAAACGGGTCGCCACGGTGAGGCGCGGATCGAGCGGCGCGGGGGCGGTGTTCCAGGTGCGCAACTGCTGCTCGCGGTCGGCGGGAGGCAGGGTATCGATGTCGCCAAGGGGCGCGTCGGGACGCGCGAGCAATTTGTCGGCGGTGTGTGCGATGGCGGCGAGCAATTGCGTGGCCGATGCCGCGTCGAGCAGGCCTGCGGCCGCATCGAGGCGAAGGCATGGCGGCTCGGCCTCGGCGTCGAGCCAGAGCGAGAGCGGTACCTGGGCACAGGATTGGTCGGGGCGGCCACGAACCCAGAGCGCGGTGGGCGGCGAGGCTGGCGCGCTTGCCACGCCCGGCTCGCGCCGCTGCCGATCGATTGCAGCGAGCCAGCTGCCCGCGGGCTGGGCTGGATCGAACGCCGCCTCGGCGGTGGCGAGGCCTGCGGCCGCTTCCGCGCCCGGGAGCATTTCGTGCAGCACCGGCCGCTCTGCGCCGAGCCAGCGTGCCTGCAGCAGCAGCCAGGCCGCGGCAAGGGGCGTATCGAGCGTGTGTCCGGCGGCTACACGCTGTTGCAATCCCGGATGTGCGCCATCTCCCGCGAGCGCCAATGCGCTTTCGACGCGGTCCTCTGAAAGCTTCCTATTGAGGGGGGAAACGAAGAGGTCACCCAATGAAAGCGGGTGGATTTCGATTTGAGCCCGGGAAGCATTCTGGAGTTTCATGAAGAAGGCCTGGATCGGAAAATGGGTACCAATAACGCGGTCAGGAAAGCGCTATTGATGAGCGGGAAGGGCGGGTAGTACGTTTGGTCATATTTGGGTTGGCGATCCTATGGGTTTTGCCCCGCGGGGTGGGTGCGCATGTTCGCCAAGTTACAGTGTCGAATCGAACGTTACAAAGGAGTACTACCGGATATCGCCTGAACGGGGTAGCCATCGCCAACCTCACGCACTGCGGTACCTGAAAAAAAAGGGGGTCCCAACGGATCGCCTGGGTCCAATGTAGAAATCACAGGCTGTTCCTGCATGGGCGCTGCGCCCCCTTTTGAGGGGAGACAAGCGTCCCGCCGATTGCGCTGGTACCCATGACAAAGAGCCTGCCTCGGCCACGCGGAACTGGCGTACAACGCGCGCGCGTCGGGGTGAGCCGTGGCGTGCTCCGGCGGGCTGCACGGCCTGGCTCCTGTGCGCAGTGGCTCTGGCGCGACACCGGCAAGGACGAGAACTTTGGGTCTAGGGGGTTCTGGGTAGGACGCCGCTGTTTTTAATTTGACGGGCTTGTAACCGGATCAAAAATCACCCGCTAAAACTTCGAAGGCATGTAATTCTTGCGAAATTGTTGCCATTGCCGTCCCTCTTTCGAAGGAATCAAAATGTTTGGCGAAATCCTATTGCCTGATGTGAGACTGAAGCACTTCGGAACGTACTTCGAATGGGGGTCAACCCGACAGAGCGAGGCGATACATGCCAATGCCACGTATTTTGGGAACCTGGAATGGGCCCAGGAGTACCTGGATTTCTGCCACCGCGACGCACATTTCAGGAGCCGATGGCTCGCAGCGGCGGGCGACTGGACCGACAAGGTCGTGATCGATCTCGGCTGTGGGCCGGGCAATATTTTTGCGACGCTGGGTGGAAAACCACGCCTGCTGGTCGGTGTCGACGTGGCGCCCGGCTCATTGGAATTGGCGTCCAAATTGGGCTATACCGCGGTGCTCGCCGATGCCGCGCACACGCCATTTCGCTCGCAAGTGGCCGATATCGTGGCCATCAATGCGTCGCTGCACCACTGCGACGACATGGCCGCCGTGCTGCGCGAAGCCGCGCGGCTCGTCAAGCCGAATGGCGTGCTCGTGACCGATCACGATCCGCAGCTCAGCGCATGGGATTACAAGGGTCTGGCGAAGCTGATGTGGGATGCGCGGCTGTGGGTTTACCGCGCCACGCGGCACGGCTTTCACAAGACCGGCAGCCAGCAGTCGTGGGGGCTGCGCACCGAGGTGCATCACCAGCCCGGCGACGGCGTCACGCACGAGTTCTTCCGCTCCACGCTCGAGCCGCTCGATTTCGACGTGCGCGTCTATGCACACAACCACCAGGTCGGCGCCGAGGCGCTGAGTGGCGTGGTTGGCCCGGCGCAATTGAAGTACCGCATCGGCAATGTGCTGTCGGGACGCCAGCCTTCAGCGGCGACCAGTGCGCTGTCGCTGATGTGCGTGGCCACGCGGCGCGGTGAGGCGCAGGCGCCATCGCCCGGGTGAACCGCAATGAGCCAATGAACGAATAAACAGACCGCCGAAGGAGAAAACAAGATGCTCGCCAACCTGCAGCCGATGACCCCCAGCGCCTACCGGCGCAAGTTCCTGGACAACCAGGACGAGAACCTCTTCATGGGCTCGTTCGATAGCTTTGCCGATGCCGAGGCCGGTGCGCCCGAGTCGAAGCCGGTGGGCTACGACAACGCCGAGGCCGCCTGGGAGGTGTACAGCCACCAGATCTACTTCTGGGACTATCCCGGCCTGTTCTGGCTCTCGCGTTCGGTCGATGCGGGCATGCGGCGCGTGTTTGATCTGGGCGGCCACGTCGGCATCAAGTACTACGCCTTCAAGCGCGTGCTGCCGTACCCCGGCGGCCTGCACTGGACCGTGTGCGACGTGCCAGGCGTGGTGCAGACCGGCCGCGAGCTCGCAGTGCGGCGCGAGGCCACCGCGCAACTGGACTTCACCACCGACTACCGCGAGGCGAGCGGCTGCGACGTGCTGTACGTGTCGGGCAGCCTGCAGTACCTGCCGATCGGCATCGGCGAGATCCTCGGCGCGCTCGAGAGCAAGCCGAAGCGCATCGTGATGAACACCACCGCGGTCCATCCCGAGCGCACGATCTACACGCTCAACAGCATCGGCTTCGCGGTGTGCCCGTACCGCATCCAGCACGACGAGGAACTCTGGGCCGAACTGCGCCAGGCGGGCTACAAGCGCCGCGACGCCTGGCGCAACGAGGGCAAGCCCATCGAGGTGCCTTTCGTCGAGGGTGGCGACAAGCCGTACTACGCGGGCTGTTGCTTCGACCTGGCGGGTTGAAGCCCGCCAGCGCCGTAGCGGGGCGGCTCAGGCAGTCGGCTGCGGCATGCGTTCGATCTTCGGCAGCGCCGGATCGAGAAAATCCCATGCGTGCCCGCGCACCGCGTAGGTGACCACCTGCGGCCGATAGCGCGAGGGATCGTCGAGGCTCGCCGCATGCACGGCGATGTTGCCCGGCATGGCCGCGAAGGTCACATACACGGGCGAGCCGCAGGTCGGGCAGAACGCGCGCGTCTTCACGTTGCCGCTGTCGGCCACCGCATCCCACAGCGTCGCTTCGCCGCTGAGGCTGGCGCTTGCGCGGTCGAACGAGAGGTACGAGTTGTGGCCGCTGCCGCTCATGTGCTGGCAGTCGAGGCACTGGCAGTCGTTCTGAAAGATCGGCTCGCCGGTGATCTCGTAGCGGATCGCGCCGCAGGCGCAGCCGCCGGTGTAGGGGGAGGGCATGGCTTGTTTCCTTTTCAGCTCGTTCATTGCGTCGATGTCCGGCGCGTTGATCGCCGGGCGGTAATGCGCAATCTAGTTGGAGCGAGGCGCAAAGGGGGAGTAACAAGACCGTCGCGAATGGGGCGACGTCAGGCGCGAGTGGATGCGGGCGGTGGAGGATCGAATGGCGCGCGGGCGCTGATCCGGTTCAGTCGCCAGCGGGCGGACTGAATGGAGCGGGTGAAGGGAATCGAACCCTCGTATGAAGCTTGGGAAGCTGCCGTTCTACCATTGAACTACACCCGCAGCAGGCGCGGATTCTAACGTGTCTCCTCGGACATACCGACCGCCCTCGCCGCATTCGGACCCCGCGGCCAAGGCTGCTTCTGTTCGAGAACTCGTGAAAAATTGCGCGGTACGGCCAAGACTGTTAACAAAGCGGCCCCGGCGCAGCGAGCAGATTGCGTATCGTCTGGCGATGCCGTCCGACTACCTGCAAAAAATCCAGCGCGCCGAATTTCCGCTGCGGATCCAGGACCCCGCAGATATCGCTTGCGTCGCCGAGTTGCTTTCTGCAGGCCTCATCGATGGTTCCCTCGAGCATTCGCCCGCCGCTGGCGGCATGCCTCCGAGGCTCGCCGTCGTGCGGCGGATCACGCCCCTGGGCTGGTTCGATCTGATGCGTGCGCCGTGCACACCAAGCGCTGAGCGTTGCTGAGCCGTCGGCCCTCAAACCGGCCCATGCACAGCCCGCCAATGCCGTCCCGCCGGCCCATGCGCCGTCTCCCCATAGGCGTCGCCCATCGTCGCGCACAACTCGGCCACGCCGTGCGCGAAGTCGATGTGCGCCTGGTCGAGCGGCTCGCCGGCGTGGATGATGCCGAGCTCGGCCGCCAGCGCGGTGAAGTCGGCCTCGAAGTTGCGTGCGAGCTGCTCGGGTTCGGGCGTGTTCTCGAAGTGCAGGCGGGCCACCTCGGCCGGCGAGCGGTCGCCCACCACGCGCACGAGCGTCAGGCCCTGGTCGATCAGGAACTCGTGGTCGGCGCGCCCGCCAGCCAGGCGCGTCCATTCGGCGGCGAACATCGACGCCCATTCCAGGCTGGCGTTGCGCGGGATGAAGTCAGGCATGGCAGTTCCCAATATATAGTCCAAAAGTATACGTAAATTGACCGGTGTCCGGTGGGTATTCCAGGGGAGAAAGCGCAGCAGAGAACGGCATGGCGGGTGCGCGTCAGCGAAGGAACACATGCGTCATGAGCTGCCTGATCGGGTACTGGACCACTGTCTGCACGCGGGCTGGAAGTTCGAGCGGGCGCATCAGCATCTTGAGCGTCGCGCCCGCGCTCAGGTGGGTGCGGATGCTGCGGTTCATGCGCCGGCTGAGCCGCTCGATGTAGGCGGCGTCGCCCGCACGCTCGGGCGCCCGCGCGCGCGCCGCATGGCGCACGGCACAGTCGGCGTCCTCGCTCTTGAGCTCGAGGGTGCGGCGGCCGATGGTGCGCAGCACGCGGAGCCGGCCGAGCCCTTCCTGCGCGCGGTAGCGGCGGAAGAAGCGGTCGAAATGCTTGTAGTGGCTGACCTCGTCGCCCGCGATCCGGTTCGCAAGATCGCGCAGCGGGAGAAGTCCAGGTCCTCGACCTGCCAGTGTGCCGCCTCATGACCCGCCATGCACGCTCCTTGATCGACTCGATGTCAGCCGGGAATGGATAGGACGAAGCCGGGCGCGTTTGGTTCCGCCGCTGTGTTCAGGGCGCTGCCGTGCCAAGCGCAGCGGCCAGCACGTCGGCGAGGCCGCGGCCGGCGCTGCCGTCCGCATCGAGGCGCGGGTTGTAGATGGTGATCTCGATGCCGGCGGCCTTGCCGCTCGCCAGGGCAACCCGAAGCGCGGTCTCCAGCTCCTTCCAGGACAACCCGCCCGGCACGCGGAAATCGACGGCCGGCATGATCGCGTCTTCGAGGCAATCGGCGTCGAGATGGATGAAGAAGCCGTCCAGTTCCTCTCGCGTCAGGTGCGCGACCGCTTCGCGTGCAGCAGCCTCGATGCCCATCGCACGCACGGCGGGAAGGTCTATCGCCTTGAGCGCCTCGGGGAGTGGCTGGCTTCCGTACGCTGCCTGGTCCTCGTGATCGCGGTACGCGAAGGCCACGGCGTCTTCGGGACGGACCAGAGGACCGCGGCCTTCGAGGCCGGTCAGTTGCGGCGGGCCGTGGCCGGTGACGAGCGCAAGGTCCATCGAGGCGCCTTCGCCATTCGGTTCCGCCTCGGGCTGGAAGAAGTCGGCGTTGCCGTCGATGAAGAAAAGCCCATATCGGCCGCGCCGCCGAAACGCGAGCATCGAGCCCAGCAGGATCGTGCAATCGCCGCCCAGCACGACCGGGAATTCGCCCGCGTCGAGCACCGCTTTCACCGCGTCGGCGAGCACGGGCGACCATGCCGCGATGGCTGGGGCATTGAGGATGCCGGTCTCTTGGTCGGGCACAGGGTGCTTCGGTGGCACCGCCAGCCGCCCGGCGCGGCGCGCACCGATGCGCCTTGCAAGGTCGTGCCCCAGGAGCCGGTCGGGCAGGCGTTCCACGCCGTTCGTCGCCAGCCCCAGCGTGGAAGGGGCTTCGAGAATCGCAAAGGAAAGGATCGGCATGAGCACCTCCGTTGGCGGCTGCCTTGCGGAACAAGTCACTGCAACCATTCTGTGACCATCCGGCCCAGGGCGAAACGCTTCGACCTGTCGTCCGCGAGGCTGCTCTGCGCGCGCCTGCCGGGGACAGTGGCCAAACCTATAATCGCCGGTCCAGCAAATCAAGCAGCCGGGCCGGTTCGCCGCAGTGGGTTCGACACGGGGTCGCCATCGCCGCGCCGCCCCGACGGAAGACGACGAACCCAAAGATGAGCCAGCCCACAATCACGGTCGCGGACATCCGCAAGACCTTTCTCGATTTCTTCGCCTCCAAGGGCCACACGGTGGTGCCTTCGAGCTCGCTGGTGCCGGGCAACGACCCGACGCTCATGTTCACGAACTCGGGCATGGTTCAGTTCAAGGACGTGTTCCTCGGCGAAGACAAGCGCCCCTACGTGCGCGCGGCCTCGGTCCAGGCCTGCCTGCGCGCCGGCGGCAAGCACAACGACCTCGAGAACGTGGGCTACACCGCGCGCCACCACACCTTCTTCGAGATGCTGGGCAACTGGAGCTTCGGCGACTACTTCAAGCGCGATTCGCTCAAGTGGGCGTTCGAGCTGCTGACGCAGGTCTACAAGCTGCCGGCCGAAAAGCTCTGGGCCACGGTCTACATCGAGGACGACGAGGCCTACGACATCTGGACCAAGGAAATCGGCCTGCCGCCCGAGCGCGTGGTGCGCATCGGCGACAACAAGGGCGGACGCTACATGTCCGACAACTTCTGGATGATGGCCGACACCGGCCCGTGCGGCCCGTGCTCCGAGATCTTCTACGACCACGGCCCCGAGATTCCCGGCGGCCCGCCCGGCAGCCCGGATGAAGACGGCGACCGCTACATCGAGATCTGGAACAACGTGTTCATGCAGTTCGACATGCAGCCCGACGGCTCCGTGAAGAAGCTGCCCGCGCCCTGCGTCGACACCGGCATGGGCCTTGAGCGCCTGGCCGCGATCCTGCAGCACGTGCACAGCAACTACGAGATCGACATCTTCGATGCGCTCATCAAGGCGGCCGCACGCGAGACCGGCGAGCAAGACCTCGCCAACAACTCGCTCAGGGTGATTGCCGACCACATCCGCGCCACATCGTTCCTGGTGGCCGACGGCGTGATCCCGTCGAACGAGGGCCGCGGCTACGTGCAGCGCCGCATCATCCGGCGCGCGATCCGCCACGGCTACAAGCTCGGGCAGAAGAAGCCGTTCTTCCACAAGCTGGTGGCCGACCTGGCCAGGCTCATGGGCGACGCGTACCCCAAGCTCGTGGCCGACGAGAAGCGCATCACCGACACGCTCAAGGCCGAGGAAGAGCGCTTCTTCGAGACGCTTGCCAACGGCATGGAGATCCTCGACGCGGCGCTCGCTGGCGATGCGAAGACGCTGCCGGGCGAGGTGGCCTTCAAGCTGCACGACACCTACGGCTTTCCGCTCGACCTGTCGGCCGACGTGTGCCGCGAGCGCGGCGTGAGCGTGGACGAGGCCGGCTTCAACGCGGCCATGGAAAAGCAGAAGGCCGCAGGCCGCGCCGCAGGCAAGTTCAAGATGGACCGCAACGTCGAATACGGCGGCGCCGGCAACGTCTTCACGGGCTACCAAAGCCTGGAAGAAAACGCCAAGGTCGTGGCGCTGTACTTCGAAGGCGCCCCGGTGCAGGAACTGAAAGAGGGCCAGGCCGGCATCGTGGTGCTCGACACCACGCCGTTCTATTCGGAAAGCGGCGGCCAGGTCGGCGACCAGGGCGTGCTCGTGGCCGAGGGCGTGCAGTTCGGCGTGGACGACACGCAGAAGATCAAGGCCGACGTGTTCGGCCACCACGGCACGCAGACGCAGGGCACGCTCAAGGTCGGCGACGCGGTGCGGGCCACGGTCGACACCGCGCGCCGCGCCGCCACCATGCGCAACCACTCGGTCACGCACCTGATGCACAAGGCGCTGCGCGAGGTGCTGGGCACGCACGTGCAGCAGAAGGGCTCGCTGGTCGATGCCGACAAGACCCGGTTCGACTTCGCGCACAACGCGGCCGTCACGCACGCGCAGATCCTCGAGATCGAGCAGCGCGTCAACGCCGAGATCCTGGCCAACACCGAGACCCAGGCGCGCGTGATGGACATGGAAGCGGCGCAGAAGACCGGCGCGATGATGCTGTTCGGCGAGAAGTACGGCGAGACCGTGCGCGTGCTCGACATCGGCTCGAGCCGCGAGCTCTGCGGCGGCACGCACGTGGGCCGCACGGGCGACATCGGCCTGTTCAAGATCGTGAGCGAAGGCGGCGTGGCCGCCGGCGTGCGCCGCATCGAGGCGATCACCGGCGCCAACGCGCTCGCCTACACGCAGTCGCTCGAGGCCACGGTGCAGAGCGTGGCCGCCACGCTCAAGTCGCCGCCGGCCGAGCTGCAGGGCCGGCTCGCGCAGGTGCTCGAGCAGGTGAGGGCGCTCGAACGCGAAGTGGGCGCGCTCAAGGGCAAGCTCGCTTCGTCGAAGGGCGACGAGCTCGTGGCGCAGGCGGTCGACGTCAACGGCATCAAGGTGCTGGCCGCCAAGCTCGACGGCGCCGACGCCAAGACGCTGCGCGACACCATGGACAAGCTCAAGGACAAGCTCAAGACCGCCGCGATCGTGCTGGCCGCCGTCGACGGCGACAAGGTGCAGATCGCGGCCGGCGTCACGGCCGACAGCACCGGCAAGGTCAAGGCCGGCGAGCTGGTCAACTTCGTGGCCCAGCAGGTCGGCGGCAAGGGCGGCGGCAAGGCCGACATGGCCATGGCCGGCGGCACGAATGCAGCGGGGCTTGCAGCCGCGCTGCAATCGGTGCAGGCCTGGGTCGCCGAACGCACCTGAGGCCGCAGCAGCAGCAGCAACAAGCACTTCATGCAAGGCGGCCCCGTCCCAGGTGAAGTGCTCGTGATGGGCGCCGGCACGATCGGCTGCTTCATCGGCGGCAGCCTTGCGGCGGCGGGGGTGCCGGTCACCTTCGTCGGCCGTCCGCGCGTGCTCGACCAGCTTGCCGCGCATGGCCTCACGCTGACCGATGTCGATGGCGGCGCGCCGCGGCGGCTGCCGGCCGCATCGCTGCGGTTATGCGGGCAGGTGCCCGTGGGCGCACGGCCGGCGCTGGTGCTGCTGTGCGTGAAAAGCGGCGCCACGGCCGCGGCCGCCGGGGAGCTCGCGTTCTCGCTGCCCGCGGGAACCACCGTGTTCTCGCTGCAGAACGGCATCTCGAACTGCGCCGAGGCATCGCTGGTCGGCCCCTCGCTCAACGTGCGCGCCGGCATGGTGCCCTACAACGTGGCCGAGATCGGCCCCGGCGCGTTCCACCGCGGCACGCCAGGCCGGCTGGCGGCCGAGGACGACGCGACGCTGCGGCCCTGGCTGCCGGTGTTCGAGCGCGCCGGCGTGCCGCTCGATCTGGTGGCCGACCTGCTGCCGGTGCAGTGGGGCAAGCTCATGCTCAACCTCAACAACCCGGTCAATGCACTCTCGGGACTGCCGCTGCGCGAGGAGCTGATGCTGCGCGGCTACCGCCGCTGCTTCGCGTCGCTGATCGACGAGGCGCTCGGCGTGCTCGGCGCCGCGGGCATCGCGCCCGCGCAGGTGGCGGCCGTGCCGGCCGAGCGGCTGCCGATGTTGCTGCGCCTGCCCGACTGGGTGTTCCGCATCGTTGCGGCCCGCATGCTGCGCATCGACGCCAAGGCGCGCTCGAGCATGGCCGACGACCTCGCGCTGGGCCGCCGCACCGAGATCGATGCGCTCAGCGGCGAGGTGGTGCGGCTCGCACTGGCGCAGGGCCTGAGCGCGCCGCGCAATGCGCGCATGGTCGCGCTGCTCGAAGCCTGGCCGCAGCAGCCGAAACGCTGGAGCGCGCGCCAGTTGCAGGACGCACTGGGTTTGTAGGCTCTCCGCGTGTTGGCCAGATTTCCTACTAATGCAGAGGAAGCGTGCCCACTCTGCTCAACATTGATTCGCGTAGGCTCGGCACCACCTCCGTTGCCTTCGCCTCATGACGACCAACCCGCCCGCCCTTGCCGACGTGCTGCGCCCGCTGCGCGACGCCACCCACGAACTGCACGAGACGCTCGACAGCCAGCTGCCGATCGCACGCGAGGAGGCCACGCTCGCCGACTATGCGGCGCATCTGCGCGCGCTGCGTCCCTGGCTGCAGGCGGTGCGCGAGGCGCTCGCAGCGCCCGGCATCGCAGGCCTCGACCGCGTGGCCGCGCGCACCGACCAGCGGCTCGCGGTCCTGGCGCTCGATCTCGACGACATCGGCGGCACGTATGTTACGCACGGCGGGCCCGATGACCGCGCCGCGCTGGCGCAGGAGGCCGCACGCGAACCCGCCTTCGCCTGGGGCCTGGCCTATGTGCTCGAAGGCTCGCAGCTCGGCGGCGCGGCCATGCACAAGCGGCTCGCACCGCGGTTCGCGCCGCATCCGATGCGCTACTTCCAGCCGGTCGATGCAGCCTGCGGCCTGGCGGCGCAATGGAAGGACTTCGTGGCCCAGCTCGGTGCCGCGTTGGTCGATCAGTCCGCGGCCGATGCCGCGCGCCGTGGCGCCGTGGCCGGCTTCCGAAGCCTCATGCCGCGCTTCGGCCTGTAGGAAACGGCCGACGAGCCCGACGAGAACGCCAAGGCATGATCCCAGCGGCTCCCATTTCCCCTCAGACCTCGTGCGGCGCGGCTCGCGCCCATTGACACCCATCGTGCCCCAGCCTCTCGCATCCGCATCCGTTCCTTCCCATGCCTTGCGGCCTCCCGAGGTCGATCTCTCGTCCTGCGAGCTCGAGCCGATCCGGGTGCCCGGTTCGGTCCAGCCGCACGGCCGCATGCTGGTGCTGGCGCCCGGCGACTTGCGCCTGCTCGCCTGGAGCGACAACTGGCCCGAAGGCCAGGCCGAGGCAGCCTGCGACACCGTGCGCGCCCTCGCATTGCCCGCGCTGGAGCCGGGCGCCATGCCGGTGTCGCTCGGCGCGCTGACGCTGGCGGGCGGGCGTTTCGACGTGGCAGTGCACTGCAGCGAGCGCCATGTCTTCGTCGAGTTCGAAGCCGCGCGCCCCGCGGCCGGCAACGATGCGCCGATCTACACGCTCGGCCGCGTGTTCCTGCCGAAGCTGCAAGAGGCCGCGACGCTGGAGCAGCTCACGCAGCTGGCCGCGGCCGAGATGAAGCGGCTGACCAGCTTCGGACGCTGCCTGATCTACCGCTTCGATGCCGAGGGCCACGGCGAGGTGCTGGCCGAGGAGGCCGAGCCGGGCTACGACAGCTATGCCGGCCACCGCTTTCCGGCCACCGACATTCCGCAGCAGGCGCGCGCGCTCTATCTCGTCAACCGCTTCCGGCTGATCGCGGATGCGAACTACACACCGGTGCCGCTGCGCGCCGCCGACCCCACGCTCACCGCGGCCGACCTCGACATGTCGCAGGCGCAGCTGCGCAGCGTGTCGCCGATCCACCTCGAGTACATGCGCAACATGGGCACGCTGGCGTCCATGTCGGTGTCGATCGTGATCGACGGCCGGCTCTGGGGCCTGATCTCGTGCCACGACCACCAGCCGCGCTTTCTCGACACCGGGACGCGGCTGGCATGCGAACACCTGGGCCAGCTGCTATCGCTGCAGATCCAGTCGAAGGAAAGCAACATCGCAGTGGCGGAGCGGCTCGAACTGCGCCAGACCACGCTGCAGATCGTCTCGCACCTGGCCGACAGCGATGCCACGCTGCAGCGGCTGGTCGCCGAGTCGTCGCTCATGCTTCGCCTGGCGCGTGCCACTGGCGCGGCCGTGGTGCTGGACGACGAGGTCTGGAGCGTGGGCGACGTGCCGGCGCGCGCGCAGGTGCTGGCGCTGGCCGATTGGGTCGCGGGGCTCGGCGTGGAGGTCTACGACAACAGCGCGCTGTCGGCGCACTTTGCGCCGGCAGCCGAGTTCCGCGAGTTCGCGGCGGGCGTGCTCGCGATCTCGATCTCGCAGGTGCATCGGCACCTGATCCTGTGGTTCCGGCCCGAGCTGGTGCAGACGGTCCAGTGGGCCGGCGATCCGAAGAAGCCGCAGCAGCGCGCCGGCAGCGGCCGCATCCACCCCCGGCTGAGCTTCTCGAGCTGGATCGAGGAGGTGCGCGGCCGCTCGGCGCCCTGGTCGCCGGCCGAGGTGGGCGCCGCGGTCGAGCTGCGGCAGGCGCTGATCGGCGTGGTGCTGCGCCGGGCCGAGGAGCTGGCCGCCGTGGCCACCGAGCTGGGGCGCGTCAACAAGGAACTCGAGGCCTTCTCATACACCGTGTCGCACGACCTGCGTGCGCCCATGCGGCACATCGCGGGCTATGTCGACCTGGTTGCGCAGACCGAGGGCAAGCAGCTCAGCGAGCGCGCCCACCGCTATCTCGGGCACGTCAAGGACGCGGCCGCGTTCGCGGGGCAGATGGTCGATGCGCTGCTCGACTTCTCGCGCATGGGCCGCGCGGCGCTCAAGCGGCGAACGGTCGACACCGGCTCGCTGGTCGAGGGGCTGGTGCGCGAGCTGGCGCGCCTGGAGCCGGCACGGCGCATCGAATGGAATGTCGACCCCGCGCTGCCCGTGCTGCATGCCGACCCGCTGCTGCTGCAGGTGGCGGTGCGCAACTTGCTCGCCAATGCCGTCAAGTACTCGCGCACGCGCGATCCGCAGCGCATCGCGGTGCGCGCGATCCGCGGCGATCTGGGCAGCGGCCTCGAGGTCGAGGACAACGGCGTGGGCTTCCAGATGAAATACGTCGACAAGCTGTTCGGCGTGTTCCAGCGGCTGCACCAGGCCGAGGATTTCGAGGGCACGGGCATCGGCCTGGCCAATGTGAAGCGAATCGTCGAACGCCACGGGGGCAGGGTCTGGGCCAAGGGAACGTTGAACGAAGGCGCGACCTTCGGCTTCGTCCTGTCCGATGCGGAGCCAGGCAACGACAACGCGGCCGGCACGCCGCCTGACAACGGAGAAGGACATGCTTAAGCCGATCCTGCTCGTCGAGGACGACAAGCGAGACCTGGAACTCACCCTCATCGCGCTCGATCGCAGCCAGCTCGCGAACGACGTGGTGGTGCTGCGCGACGGCGCGCAGGCGCTCGACTACCTGCGCCGCGAAGGCGACCACGCCGAGCGCAGCGAGGGCAACCCGGCGGTGATCCTGCTCGACCTCAAGCTGCCCAAGGTGACCGGGCTCGAAGTGCTGCAGGCGGTGCGCGCCGACGCGGCGCTGCGCAGCATCCCGGTGGTGATGCTCACCTCCTCGCAAGAGGAGACCGACGTGCTGCGCAGCTACGAACTCGGCGTGAATGCCTATGTGGTCAAGCCCGTGGCCTTCGATCAGTTCGTCTCGGCGATCGCCGAACTCGGCATCTTCTGGGCCGTGCTCAACGAGCCGCCGCCCGGCTCGCTGAAGGCCGCGCGCCGACATGAATGAGCGCGAGGTCGCAAGCGGCGAGGGCGGGCCGATCGACGTGCTCATCGTCGAGGATTCGCGCTTCGACGTCGAGCTGCTGACCGAGGCGCTCGCCCAGGCGCTGCCCGCCGCGCGCACGCATGTCGTGCGCGACGAGCAGGGGCTGGCCGCGGCGCTGTCCGAGGGCCGCTACGCGCTCATCCTGTCCGACTACGAACTGCCGGGCTTCTCGGGCGAGGAGGCGCTGGACATCGCGCGCCGCCTGGCGCCCGAGACGCCGGTGATCTTCGTCTCGGGCGTGATCGGCGAGGACAACGCGGTCGAACTGCTGCGCCGCGGCGCGGTCGACTACGTAAGCAAGGGGCGGCTCGCGCGCCTGCCGCTGGTGCTCGACCGCGCACTGAAGGAAGCGGCCGACCGCCGTGCCAAGCGCCTGGCCGAGTTCCGGCTGCAGGTGGCGAACCAGGCCTTCCGCGAGGCCGAGTCGCGAAGGCTCGCGCTCATGGAGCTCGGCGACCGCATCCGCGACATCGACGACCCGGGCGAGATCGCCTACCTCGCATCGGCCATGCTGGGCCAGCGCCTGGGCGTGGACCGTGCCGGCTACGGCCTGGTCGACAAGGCGGCCGAGACGATCCAGATCGACCGCGACTGGACCGCCCCCGGCGTGGCCAGTCTCGCGGGACTGCTGCGCTTTCGCGACTACGGCTCCTACATCGAGGACCTGCTGCGCGGCGTGACGGTGGCCTTCGCCGACGCGCGCACCGACCCGCGCACGTGCGACAACGCCGACGCACTCGACGCGATCACCGCGCGCGCCGTGGTCAATATGCCGCTCACCGAGCGCGGCGGGCTGGTCGGGCTGCTGTACCTCAACCACGGCCAGGTGCGCGAATGGACGCCCGACGAGCTCGACTTCATGCGCGAGACCGGCGACCGCGTGCGTTCGGCCATCGCGCGGCGCGAGGCGCAGATGGAGCTGAAAGCCTTTGCCGAGTCGCTCGAGCGGCAGGTCGAGGAACGTGCAGCCGAGCTCGAGACCGCGCGCGAGCAGCTGCGCCAGAGCCAGAAGCTCGAGGCCGTGGGCCAGCTCACGGGCGGGCTCGCGCACGACTTCAACAACCTGCTCGCAGCCATCAGCGGCAGCCTCGAACTGATGCGCCGGCGCGGGCTCGACGGCCAGCGCGCCGAGATGGAGCGCTACATCGGGGTGGCGCAGGGCGCCGTCAAGCGCGCGGCCGCGCTCACGCACCGGCTGCTCGCGTTTTCGCGGCGCCAGACGCTGGAGCCGAAGCCGCTCAACGCCAACCGGCTGGTGTCCGACATGGAGGAGCTGCTGCGCCGCACGCTCGGCCCGCAGATCGCGCTCGAAGTGGTGGCGGCCGTGGGCCTGTGGAACGTGCATGCCGACCCGAGCCAGCTCGAGAACGCGCTGCTCAACCTGTGCATCAACGCGCGCGACGCCATGCCCGAGGGCGGCAAGCTCGTGATCGAGACGGCCAACCGCTGGGTCGACCTGCGCACGGCGCAGGAGCGCGACATGCCGATGGGGCAGTACGTGTCGCTCACCGTCAGCGACAACGGCGTGGGCATGGCGCCCGAAGTGGTGGCGCGGGCCTTCGACCCTTTCTTCACGACCAAGCCGATCGGCATGGGCACCGGGCTCGGGCTGTCGATGATCTATGGCTTCGCGAAGCAGTCGGGCGGCCAGGTGCGCATCTATTCCGAGGTCGGCAAGGGCACCTCGGTGAGCCTCTACCTGCCGCGCCACGATGCGCAGGAAGAAGCCGCCAGCGAACCGGCCGAGGCCACGCTCGCGCCGCGTGCCGACCAGGGCGACACCGTGCTCGTGGTCGACGACGAGCCCGCGCTGCGGATGATCATCGTCGAGGTGATGCGCGGCCTGGGCTACGCCACGCTCGAGGCCGGCGACGGCGCGGGCGCGCTGCGCATCCTGCAGACGCCGCGCCAGCGCATCGACCTGCTCGTGACCGACGTGGGCCTGCCCGGCGGCATGAACGGGCGGCAGGTGGCCGACGCGGCACGCAGCGCACGGCCCGGCCTCAAGGTGCTGTTCATCACCGGCTATGCCGAGAACGCGGTGCTGAGCCACGGCCACCTCGAACGCGGCATGCACGTGATGACCAAGCCCTTCGAGATGGACGTGCTCGCACGCCGCGTGAAGGCGCTGATCGAGGCGGGTTAGGGCTTATCGCTGCGCGGCGATCGGCTCGAGCCCGGTCTTCGCGATGACGGGCGCCGCCGCGGGCGCCTGCAGGTAGCGGATCAGCTGGCGCGCGGCCTCGGGTTGCGCCGCGGCCGTGGCGATGCCGGCCGAGAACACCGTGACGCGTTGCACTTCCGCGGGCAGCGGCCCGATGTAGTCGATGCCGGCGATCGGCAGCAGCTCGCTCACCTGCTGCAGCCCGAGCACCGCATCGCCGCGCGCCACCACCGTGCCCACGCGCTCGCTGAGGATGCGCTTGCTCTTGGGCTTGACCTCGGCCTCGATGCCGAGCTTCTTGAGCAGCTCGGTCTCGTAGTAGGTGCCGCTCGCGCTTGCCGAATAGGCGATCGACGGCGCGGCCAGCAGCGTGCGCTTGAGCGCCTCGACCGAGCCGATGTCGGGCTTGGGCGCACCCTTGCGCACCGCGAAGCCGATCGACGAGCGCACCAGGTCGACCTGGCTGCCGGGCACCACCTTGCCCGCCGCCACCAGCGCGTCGAGCGCGGGCCGCGCGAGGATCACCACGTCGGCGGGCTCGTTGCGCGCGAGCCGGCTCGGGATCGAATCGCTGGCATTGCCCATGGAGGCGCCGTAGGCCGTCTTCACCGTGCGGCCGCTTGCACGTTCGAAGCCCGGGCGCAGTTCGTTGTAGGCCGCCGTGAAGCCGCCCGAGGTCATCACGTGCAGGTCGGCGCCGGCCGTCGGCGGCGCGCTGCCGAAGCTGCCGCAGCCGGCCAGCACGGCGGCCGCGGCAAACAGGGCGGCGCGGCGGGTGAGGCGATTGATCCCGGTGACGGGGGCCGGGTCGGGGCGGGTGCGAAACGTCATGGCGTATGTCTCCAAGGTGTTGTGCTCGGCCCATCTTAGGAAGCGAGGCTGTCAATCACCCCTCACCGGCCTCGGGGTATTCACCGAGGTTGTTGCCAATCGGTCAGGCGAGGTGTCCGCTTGCAAGCGCCGCGGCGGCCGCGCGGGTTTCCACCCCGAGCTTCTCGAAGATGTGCTCGAGGTGCTTGTTGACCGTTCTCGGGCTGGTGCCGAGGATCTCGCCGATGTCGCGGTTGGTCTTGCCCTTGGCGAGCCACGACAGCACCTCGGTCTCGCGTGGCGTGAGGGCTGCTTCGGCCAGGCGCGTGGCCGGGCCTTCGCGCTGGATGGCGAACAGCAGCATGGTCTCGCCGAGCGCCGCCGCGCCCAGGTTGCGCACCGACAGGCGCATGGCCGTGGCGGTACCGATGGCGATCGAGGCTCCCGGCGCCAACGCGGGCTCGACCGACGCAGGCAGGCGGCCCGGCGCCACCGGGTCTTCGAGCGCATGCAGCCACAGCGCGGCCTGCGGCGAGCGCCAGGCGATGCGCCCGCGCGTGTCGACGAACACCACGCCCATGCCCGCCACGTCGACCGCGTCGCGCGCCATGCGCGTGATGCGGGCGTTGCGCGTGTGTGTGTGCAGGCGCGCCAGCACTTCCTGCGCGCGGATCGGCTTCACCACGTAGTCGACGCCGCCGCACTCGAAGCCTTCGACGACGTGCGCGGTTTCCGACAGCCCCGTCATGAACAGCACCGGAATGTGCGCGAGCGCCGCATTGGCCTTGATGCGCCGGCAGGTCTCGAAACCCGAGAGGCCGGGCATGAGGCCGTCGAGCAAGATCGCGTCGGGAACCACCAGCTCGAGCCGCTGCAGGGCGGACTCGCCGTCGGCGGCCACCAGCACGGTGTAGCCGCTGGCCTCGAGCGTGTCGCACAGCATGCCCAGGCTGCTGGGGGCGTCGTCGACCACCAGCACGACGGGGCGTTCGGACAAGGTGTCAGGAGGAGGCGAGGGTGTCTGCATCTTCTGCCAGTGCGTTGCGGAGCGTGTCGAGTTCAAAGCGCGTGACCATGCCGCGCAGCCAGGTGCAGGTGGCGGCCGCATCGGGCGAGGCCGCGGCCAGCCGATCGAGCGCGGTGTGCAGGCCGCGCACATGGCCCATCTGCACCAGGCGCATCAAATCGGCGCGGTCGTCTTCGCCGAACACGAGCAGGGGCGGGCGTGCCGGCGCCGTGTCGGGGTCGGCCGACGGCGGCATGGCATCGCCCGTCGCCAGCCATTCGAGGCCGAGGTGCCGCTCCAGCGTGGCGATGAGTTCCGACTCGATCACCGGCTTGCCCACGAAAGCCTGGCAGCCCGCGGCGCGCAGCCGGTCGGCCTGGTTCTCGAACATGTTCGCCGAGACGATGATGATCGGCAGCTCGGTGAAGCCCGAGGCTCGCACCGAGCGCGCGGTCTGCCAGCCGTCCATGTCGTCCATCGTCAGGTCGAGCAGGATGGCCGAGGGCAGCTCTTCGCGCAGGCTGTCGAGGCACTCGGTGCCGCTGGCCGCCTCGCGCACCGTGAAGCCCAGCGGCGCGAGCATGCCGGCGAGCATCTGGCGCTGCACCGGCTGGTCGTCCACCACCAGCAGCGTGCGGCGCTCGCCCAGGTAGCCCGACACCGGCAGGCGCGAGCCGGCCTGCGGGCCGGGGTCAGAAACCTCACGCAGGTACACGCGCACGCTGAAGGTGCTGCCCGCCGACGAGGTGGCCGCCAGCTTGAGCTCGCCGCCCATGAGCGAAGTGAGCAGCCCGGTGATCGTCAGGCCCAGCCCGGTACCCGGCTCGCCCCGCCGGCGCCCCGCGGCGCCGCGCTCGAAGGGCAGGAAGATGCGCTGGTGGTCTTGCGGCGCCACGCCGATGCCGGTGTCGACCACGTCGAAGCGCAGCACCTCGCGCCGCGCATCGACATGCAGCGTGACGGTGCCGCTGTCGGTGAAGCGAACGGCGTTGGTCAGCAGGTTGATGAGAATCTGCCTCAACCACTTCACGTCGGCATGCACCCACGGCGGCAGCCGCCCGGAATGCGTGTAGACGAACGCGAGGCCCTTGGCCTCGGCCTGCGGCCGCACCATCTGCACCACCTGGTCGAGAAAGGCCGGCAGCGCGAGCGCCGAGGGCTCCAGTTGCAGCCGCCCTGCCTCGATGCGTGCCAGATCGAGCAGGCCGTCGATGAGGCCCAGCATGTGCTCGCCGCTGCGGTGGATGGTCTGCACCGCCTCGCGCGGCGGCAAGGCCGCCTCGCCGCCCTTGAGCAGGATCTGCGAGTAACCCAGGATGCTGTTGAGCGGCGTGCGCAGCTCGTGCGTCATGCCCGCCACGTAGCGCGTCTTGGCCTGGTTGGCGGCCTCGGCGGCTTCCTTGGCGGTCTGCAGCGCCGCATCGGTGCGGCGGTGCGCTTCGATTTCGAGCGCGAGCAGGTTGTTGTGGCGGTTCGATTCCTCTTGCGCCATCTGCCGGCTCTCGCTGCCCAGCACCACCCACCACGCGGCCACGGCGGCGATCACCGAGAGCAGCGCGAAGACCTTGAGAAAGGCCGTCGCCATCGCCGGATCGACGGTGCCGGCGATGGCCTCCTGTGCGTAGACCACGCCCACCACCGTGGCGAGCAGCGCAACCAGCGAGGTGGCGACCAGCAGGTAGTGCGCGACGCGAAAGTTGAGCCGCGCCGACAGCGCCGGCGGCAGCAGCGCCTGCAGCCAGCCGCTCATCTGCTCGGCCGCGCGCGAGTCGGTCTTGCAGCGATCGTGGCAGCGCGACTCCAAGGTGCAGCACAGCGAGCAGATCGGCGCGCTGTAGGCCGGGCAATGGGCCATGTCTTCCGACTCGAAGCTGTTGTCGCACACCGAGCACTTCACGCTCTGGCCCGGCGTCCAGCGATCGATGTCGGTACGCGCCAGGTAGTAGCGCCCGCGTGTCTTCCAGGCCAGCAGCGGCGACACGGCCATCGCCGTGGCGAGTGCGATGAACGGCGAGAAGGCCCGCGCCCACTGGCCGAGCGCGCCCGAGTAGGCCAGCATCGCCAGCGCCGCAGCCACCAGCATCGCGACGAGGCCGACTGGGTTGATGTCGTACAGGTGCGCGCGCTTGAACTCGATGGTCTTCGGGCTCCAGCCCAGCGGCTTGTTGATGACCAGGTCGGCCACCAGTGCGCCGACCCAGGCGATGGCGATGTTGCTGTAGAAGCCCAGCACGTGCTCCAGCGCGGCGAACACGCCCAGCGCCATCAGCAGGATCGCGATGGCCACGTTGAACACCAGCCACACCACGCGCCCCGGATGGCTGTGCGTGAGGCGCGCGAAGAAGTTCGACCACGCCAGCGAGCCCGCATAGGCATTGGTGAGGTTGATCTTCATCTGCGAGACGACGACGAACAGCACCGTGATGCCCAGCACCCAGGCCGGGTCGCGCAGCACGTACGAAAAGCCCGTGAGGTACATCTGCGTCGGCTCGATCGCATGCTTGGCCGCAATCTCGTGCTGCAGCGCGAGGAACGCCAGGAACGCGCCGCCCATCATCTTCAGCATGCCCGGCACGATCCAGCCCGGCCCGGCGATCAGCACCGCGGCCCACCAGCGCCCGCGGTTGGCGGCGGTCTTCTCGGGCAGAAAGCGCAGGTAGTCGACCTGCTCGCCGATCTGCACCACGAGCGAGAAAGCCACCGTGGCCGCCGCGCCGAACATCAGCGGATCGAAGTCGCTGCTGTCGGAGGTGCGGCCTACGAGCCCGGTGAAGTCGGCATACAGCTCGGGCTTCTTCACCAACACCGCGATGAAGGGGCAGACGAACAGAACGATCCAGATCGGCTGCGTCCACAGCTGCAGTCCCGAGATGAGCGTGATGCCGCGCGCCACCAGCGGAATGATCACGATCGAGGAAACGAGGTACAGCAGCCACAGCGGCCAGTCGAGGTACATCTGCAGCGCCAGCGAGAGGATGGCGGCCTCGAGCGCGAAGAAGATGAAGGTGAAGCTCGCGTAGATCAGCGAGGTGAGCGTGGAGCCCAGGTAGCCGAAGCCCGCGCCGCGTGTGAGCAGGTCCATGTCGACGCCATGGCGTGCGGCGTAGTAGGAGATGGGCAGACCCGTGAGAAAGGTGATGAGCCCCACCACCAGGATCGCCCACAGTGCGTTCGAAAAACCGTAGCTCAACGCGATGGCGCCGCCGATGGCCTCCAGCGCCAGGAACGAGGTGGCGCCGAAGGCCGCATTGGCGACGCGGAACTCCGACCACTTGCGGAAGCTGCGCGGCGTGTAGCGCAGCGCGTAGTCCTCCAGCGTTTCGTTCGCGACCCAGGCGTTGTAGTCGCGGCGGATGCGGAAGATCTTCTGTCCGGAGACGGATGTCATGGCGGGTTCTCGCGGCGGCGGCAACGGTGGCATGCGGCAGGTACAGCAAGAAGCGCTCCCTGCGGTCTCCTGCGTTGTCTGGCTCGGGAGTCTGCGGGTGGGGCGGGGCACCGCCGCTACGTTGAATGACGTATTCGCGCAGAGGCAAGTGATTTCTAAAGTACCAGCCATGGTGCTAGCGGCACCGTCCGATGCACTTCGATGGTGCGCGGCTCTCCCTTCTTTCAACCTGCCTGGAGTTCCTGATGTCGCGTGATTCCGACCCTTCCTCTCTCGATGCCATGGCACTGCGCCGCCGTCGCTTGTTGCAGGGCGCCGCCGCGCTGCCCGTGATGGGCCTGAGCGGCCTGAGCTTCGGCCAGGGGCAGTTCCCCACGGCCAAGGTCAACACCACCAAGCTCGCGGTGACCGACACGGAAGTGACGGTGGGCCAGCTGCATTCGTCCACCGGCACGATGGCGATCTCCGAAACCGGATCGATCCAGGCCGAGCAGCTTGCGATCGACCAGATCAACGCGATGGGCGGCATCCTGGGCCGCAAGATCAAGGTCATCAAGGAAGACGGTGCCTCCGACTGGCCCACCTTCGCCGAGAAGTCGAAGAAGCTGCTGGTCAACGACAAGGTCGCGGCCGTGTTCGGCTGCTGGACCAGCGCCTCGCGCAAGGCGGTGCTGCCGGTGTTCGAGAAGGAGAACGGCCTCTTGTACTACCCGACCTTCTACGAGGGCCTGGAGCAGAGCAAGAACGTGATCTACACGGGCCAGGAAGCCACGCAGCAGATCATCTGGGGCCTGGACTGGGGCGCCAAGGAGAAGAAGGCCAAGACCTTCTTCCTGGTCGGCTCCGACTACATCTGGCCGCGCACCTCGATGAAGATCGCGCGCAAGCACATCGAGAACTTCCAGAAGGGCTCCGTCAAGGGCGAGGAGTACTACCCGCTGGGTCACACCAACTTCAACTCGCTGATCAACAAGATCAAGGTCGCCAAGCCCGACTGCATCTTCGCGGCGGTGGTGGGCGGCTCGAACGTCGCGTTCTACAAGCAGCTCAAGGCCGCGGGCATCACGGGCGACAAGCAGTTCCTGTTGACGCTGGCCGTGACCGAGGACGAAATGACCGGCGTGGGTGGCGAGAACTTCGCGGGCTTCTATTCGTCGATGAAGTACTTTCAGTCGCTCGACAACGAGAACAACAAGAAGTTCGTCGCGGCCTTCAAGGCCAAGTATGGAAAGGACGCGGTGATCGGCGACGTCACCCAGGCGGGCTACCTCGGCCCGTGGCTGTGGAAGGCGGCGGTCGAGAAGGCCGGCAGCTTCGACGTCGACAAGGTGGTCGCGGGTTCGCCGGGCATCGAGCTGAAATCCGCGCCCGAGGGCTACGTGAAGCTCGACGCGAACCACCACCTGTGGAGCAAGGCGCGCATCGGGCAAGGGCTGCCGGACGGCTCGTTCAAGGTGGTTGCCGAGTCGGCCGAGCTGATCAGGCCCGATCCGTTCCCGAAGGGCTACCAGTAAGTCTTTGCCTTTCTCCCTTCCCCTTGGGGGGAGGGCAGGGGTGGGGGCAAGCGGCGCCACCACTGGTCACGCTCTGTCTGCCCCCATCCCAACCTTCCCCCAGAGGGGGAAGGAGCCAATACCTCAACACCGGAACACCGTGCCATGACGCTGTCGGACATGTGGAACATCGGCCTGATGCAGGGCTTCGCGGGGCTGAGCCTCTTCGCGGTGCTGCTGCTCATGGGTCTCGGGCTCGCGATCATCTTCGGCCAGATGGGCGTCATCAACATGGCGCATGGCGAGTTCATGACCATCGGCGCCTATTCGGTCTTTTTGGCCGCGCAGCTGACCGAGCGGCTCTCGCCGGCCTTCATGCCGTACTACTTCCCGATCGCGATCGGGCTGGCCTTCGTGTTCGCCTTCATCGCCGGATGGCTGGTGGAGTGGGCGCTGATCCGGCACCTGTACAAGCGGCCGCTCGACACGCTGCTGGCCACCTGGGGCGTGAGCCTGGGGTTGCAGCAGATCTTCCGCACCTTCATCGGGCCGAAGGAGGTGAGCCCGACGCTGCCCGACTGGCTGATGGGTTCGTGGACGCCGCACGAGGGGCTCGACATTCCGATCAACGGCCTGTTCGTGCTGGCGCTCACCGGGCTGGTCACGGGCGGCGTGCTGCTCGCGCTGCACCGGAGCCGCTGGGGCCTGCGCGTGCGCGCGACGGTGGCCAACCGCACGATGGCCAACGCCACCGGCATCGACACCCGCCGGACCGACCGCCTGACCTTCGCGATCGGCTGCGGCGTGGCCGGCGTGGCCGGCGCGGCCTTCACCACCATCGGCTCGACCGGGCCGACCTCGGGGTCGCTCTACATCGTCGATGCCTTCCTGGTCGTCACCTTCGGCGGTGCCGCCAGCTTGCTGGGCACGGTCGTCTCGGCCTTCGGCATTGCGCAGACGCAGTCGATCTCGGAGTTCTTCATGACCGGCTCGATGGCCAAGGTGCTGACGCTGTCGCTGATCGTGCTCATCCTGATGATGCGGCCGCAAGGGCTCTTCGCCGTCAAGGTCCGTCGCTGATCCCCGCTTCTTCCCGGAGAACCTCTCGATGAATATCCTCAAGGCCTCGGTCCGGCGCTACCAGCTCGGCAGCCTCCTGCTGCTGGTGCTGCTGCTCGCGGTGGTGCTGCCGCTCACGCTCGACATCTTCCGGCTCAACCTCGTGGGCAAGTACCTGACCTACGCCTTCGTCGCGGTTGGCCTGGTGATGGTGTGGGGCTACGGCGGCGTGCTGAGCCTGGGGCAGGGCGTGTTCTTCGGCATCGGCGGCTATGCGATGGCGATGTTCCTCAAGCTCGAAGCCTCCGACCCCGTCACGACCAAGATCCAGTCGACGCCGGGCATTCCCGACTTCATGGACTGGAACCAGATCACCGAGCTGCCTTTGCTGTGGCTGCCATTCAAGAGTCTGCCGCTGAGCCTGGCGCTGGTGGTGCTGGCGCCGATGGCGCTGGCCTGGCTCGTGAGCTTCGCGATGTTCAAGCGGCGCGTGGGCGGCGTGTACTTCGCGATCATCACGCAGGCGGTGGCGCTGATCCTCACCGTGCTCATCATCGGCCAGCAGGGCTACACCGGCGGCGTGAACGGCATGACGGACCTGAAGACGCTGCTGGGGTGGGACACGCGCACCGACAGCGCGAAATACATCCTCTACTACGTCTGCGTCGGGCTGCTGGTGGCGAGCATCGTGCTGTGCCGCTGGATCCAGACCAGCAAGCTTGGCACGCTGCTGCTCGCGATGCGCGACAAGGAAGACCGCGTGCGTTTCTCGGGCTACGACGTGTCGAACTTCAAGGTCTTCACCTTCTGCCTGGCGGCGGGGTTGTCGGGCATCGGCGGCGCGCTGTTCGCGCTGCAGGTAGGCTTCATGTCGCCGAGTTTCGTGGGCATCGTGCCCTCGATCGAGATGGTGATCTTCTGCGCCGTGGGCGGCCGCATGAGCCTGGTGGGCGCGGTATACGGCGCGCTGCTGGTGAATGCCGGCAAGACGCTGTTCTCCGAAAGTTTCCCGGACCTTTGGCTCTTCCTGATGGCGGGGCTCTTCATCGGCGTGACCATGGCGTTCCCGATGGGGCTTGCGGGGCTGTGGGACGAGAAGATCCGGCCGTGGTGGAAGGAGCGCCGCCAGGCGCTGCGCGATGCTGCGGTGAAGCCGCCTGCCGCCGTGCCTGCCGCCACCACGCCGACCGCCACGCCCGACCCGCAGCTGCCCGACGGCGTCGGCAGCCAGCGCGCCTGAACCCCGGAGCACCGCACCATGAGCAATACCGACTTCGCCCTCGCGGTGGAAGACCTGAGCGTGTCCTTCGACGGCTTCAAGGCCATCGACGACCTGACGCTCTACATAGATCGCAACGAGCTGCGCGTGATCATCGGCCCGAACGGCGCCGGCAAGACGACGCTGCTCGACCTGATCTGTGGCAAGACGCGCGCGAGCGCGGGCAGCATCAAGTTCAAGAACACCGAGCTCACCAGGATGGCGGAGCACAAGCGAGTGCGGCTGGGCATCGGGCGCAAGTTCCAGACGCCTTCGATCTACGAGAACCTCAGCGTGTTCCAGAACCTGGAGGTGTCGTTTCCGAAAGGCCGCTCGGTGTTCGGCGCACTGGCTTTCAAGTGCGACGACGAGGTGAAGTCGAAGGTGCAGGCGGTGGCCGAAGACATCGGTCTGGCCGACAAGCTGCGCACCGAGGCGGGCCTCTTGAGCCATGGTCAGAAGCAGTGGCTCGAGATCGGCATGCTGCTGATGCAGGAGCCCGAACTGCTGATGCTCGACGAGCCGATCGCCGGCATGAGCGCGCGGGAGCGCGAGCTCACGGCCGACCTGCTCAAGCGCATCTGCCAGAACCGCGCCGTGATCGTCATCGAGCACGACATGGCCTTCGTGAAGCAGATCGCGCACAAGGTCACCGTCATGCACCAGGGAAAGATCCTCGCCGAAGGGCCGATGGAGAAGGTGCAGGCCGACCCGAAAGTCATCGACGTCTACCTGGGGCACTGAACCATGAGCACCATCATGCTGAAGGTCGAAGACCTGCACGTCGCCTACGGGCAGAGCGAGGCGCTGCACGGCCTCTCGTTCGAAGGCCATGCGAACGAAACCATCGCCATCATGGGCCGCAACGGAATGGGCAAGACCACGTTGTTCAAGAGCCTCATGGGCATCCTGCCGCTGAAGAGCGGGCGCATCGAAGTGGCGGGGCAGGACGTGTCGCGCGACGAGAGCTTCAGGCGCGTGGCCAAGGGCATCGCCTACGTGCCGCAGGGGCGGATGATCTTCCCGACGCTGACGGTCGAAGAGAACATCCAGACCGGTCTGGAGAACTCGAAGACCCGGCGCATCCCCGATGAAATCTACGCGCTGTTCCCCGTGCTGTGGGACATGAAGCGCCGCAAGGGTGGCAACCTTTCCGGCGGCCAGCAGCAGCAGCTTGCCATTGCGCGCGCGCTGGTCACCGATCCCAAGGTGCTGCTGCTCGACGAGCCCACCGAAGGCATCCAGCCTTCGATCATCAAGGACATCGCGAAGGCGCTCAACGAGATCCGCAAGCTGCGCGGCATCACGATCGTCGTCTCCGAGCAGGTGCTGAGCTTTGCCATGGACGTGGCCGACCGCCTGTTCGTCATCGAGGGCGGCCGCCTCGTGCACGAGACCGCGCGCGACAAGACCGACGTCGACCGCATCAAGGCCTATCTCTCCGTTTAACCACCACCAACCAGGAGCCACTGCACATGACGGACACGCTGATCAAGGTCGACCTGACCAAGCCGCCCACCGAAAACGAGATGATCCACAACCGCTGGCATCCCGACATCCCGATGGCATGCTGGGTGAATCCGGGCGATGACTTCATCCTGGAGACCTTCGACTGGACCGGCGGCTTCATCAAGAACAACGACAGCGCCGACGACGTGCGCGACATCGACCTGAGCACGGTGCACTACCTCTCGGGCCCGGTGGGCGTGAAGGGCGCCGAGCCCGGCGACCTGCTGGTGGTCGACCTGCTCGACATCGGCGCCAAGCCCGACAGCCTCTGGGGCTTCAACGGCTTCTTCTCGAAGAAGAACGGCGGCGGCTTCCTGACCGATCACTTTCCCGAAGCGCAGAAATCGATCTGGGATTTCAAGGGCATGTTCACGAGTTCGCGCCACATCCCGGGCGTGAACTTCGCGGGCCTGATCCACCCCGGCCTCATCGGCTGCCTGCCCGACAAGCCCATGCTCGACATGTGGAACGAGCGCGAGAACGCGCTCATCGCCACCGATCCGGACCGCGTGCCCGGCCTTGCGAACCCGCCGTTCGCGGGCACCGCGCACATGGGGAAGATGACCGGTGAAGCGCGCGCCAAGGCCGCGGCCGAAGGCGCGCGCACCGTGCCGCCGCGCGAGCATGGCGGCAACTGCGACATCAAGGACCTCTCGCGGGGCGCGAAGGTGTTCTTTCCCGTCTACGTTGACGGTGCAGGCCTCAGCGTGGGCGACCTTCACTTCAGCCAGGGCGACGGCGAGATAACTTTCTGCGGCGCGATCGAGATGGCGGGCTGGGTGCACATGAAGGTCACGCTCATCAAGGGCGGCATGGCGAAGTACGGCATCAAGAACCCGATCTTCAAGCCGAGCCCGATCACGCCGCAGTACAACGACTACCTGATCTTCGAGGGCATCTCGGTCGACGAGAGCGGCAAGCAGCACTACCTCGACGTGAACGTGGCCTACCGGCAGGCCTGCCTCAACGCCATCGAGTACCTGAAGAAGTTCGGCTACTCGGGCGCACAGGCCTACTCGATCCTCGGCACCGCGCCGGTGCAGGGCCACATCAGCGGCGTGGTCGACGTGCCCAACTCGTGCGCCACGCTCTGGCTGCCCACGGGCATCTTCGACTTCGACATCAACCCGAGCGCCGCCGGGCCAATGAAGGCGATCGACGGCAGCATCCAGATGCCGCTCTCGCACGACCTGCGCTGAGGACGACGCGACCATGCCGACCTACGACTACGCCTGCGCGCAGTGCGGTGGCTTCGAGGCGCTGCGCCCCTCGGCGCTGCGCGACGACCCGGCCTGCTGTCCCGACTGCGGCGACGCCTCGCCGCGCGTGCTCTCCGCCGCGCCGCGGCTGGCGCTGATGGGGGCCGACGCGCGCCATGCAATGGCCACCAACGAGCGCGCGCGGCACGAGCCGGGCAGCTCGCGCGACTACGCGCGCTTCAAGCACCCGGCGGGCTGCGGCTGCTGTTCCGGGGCCTCCCGGCGCAGCGCGACGGTGGTCGCACCGAACGGCGCCAAGTCGGCGCCGGCCAAGCGGCCCTGGATGATTTCGCACTGAGCTGCTGCTGAAGCAGCAGCGGCCGCAGCGCGCGATTGTTTCGATCCCGTGAACGCCGCGATTCTTTTCGCCGAGGTTTTTTGGAGGCCTTCAGGTTCAAACTTCATTCCATCGACCAACCCATTGAAGGAGATTGAATGAATGCCTCGAAAGTCCTCGCCGCTGCTGCCCTCTCGCTCCTGGCTGCTGCCGGTGCACATGCAGAAACCTATGACGGCGTGCACACCGTGAACTCCACCCTGTCGCGTGCCGAAGTCGCATCGCAGGCCGTGGCCGCGGCGCGTGCCGGCAACGAATACGGTGAAGCCGCCAGCGCCGGTGCGCAGCGCTTCAACTCGACCGCCGACCGTTCGGTGGTCCAGGCCGAAGCCGTCGCCAAAGCGCACGACCCGCTCGCGAGCCTCGACCGCCGCGCGTTCTTCCGCGACGAAGTGCCGCAAGCGTACAAGAAGCCCAGCGTGTCGTTGACGCGCCAGGCCGGCCTGTAAGCCACTCGCGCGGTCGCCCGCGAACAACGCCCTCCAGCCCTCCGGCCGGAGGGCGTTTGTCGTTCAGTCGACCTTGACCTGGGCGTTCTTCACGATCTCGGCGTACTTCTTGAGGTCGGCCTGGATCTCTTGCGTGAACACAGCGGGCGTGTTGCCCGAGGCGGTGATGCCGAGCGACGCGAGCCGCTCCTTCACCTCGGGCGAATGGACCACCGCATGAAGTTCGCGCTGCAGCCGGTCGACGATGGCCTGGGGCGTCTTCTTCGGCGCGAGCACGCCGATCCACGAACTCGATTCGAAGCCCGGCACGCCCGACTCGGCCACCGTGGGCACATCGGGCAGGGAGGCGAGGCGTTCCTTGCTCGACACCGCGATCGCGCGGACCTGCCCGCGCTGCACGAACGGGTAGGCGCCGGCCACAGCCGTGTAGAGCATCGGCAGCGTGCCGCCCACCACGTCGGTCAGCGACTGGCCGCCGCCCTTGTAGGGCACGTGCACGAAGTTCGCGCCGGTGCGCAGCTTCAACAGTTCGCCCGCGAGGTGCGGCGTGCTGCCGGTGCCGGCGCTGCCGTACGAGACGCCGCCCGGATGGGTCTTCGAATAGGCCACGAGCTCGCCGAAGGTCTTGGGCGGCACCGACGGGTGCACGACGATGATCAGCACGGCGTCGCCGATCTTGCTGACCGGCGCGAAGTCGCGCACGGTGTCGAAGGGGATCTTCGAGAACACATGCGGATTGATGACCAGCGTGCCGTCGAAGCCGAGCAGCAGCGTGTAGCCGTCGGGCGCGGCCTCGGCGACCATCTGGGTGCCGATGTTGCCCGACGCGCCGGGGCGGTTGTCGACCACCACGGTCTGGCCCAGGCGCGCACCGAGCTTCTCGGCCACCACGCGCGCACCGGTGTCGGTCACGCCGCCGGGCGTGAAGGGCACGACGAGCCGGATCGGCTTGCTCGGATAGTCCTGTTGCGCGGCGGCGCCCGTGGCCGCGACCGCGGCGGTGAGCGCAACGGCGCAAAGCCGTGCCAGCGATCGGCGGCGGGTGGAGCCCGTGTGGTTCTGCGGGATGGTCATCTGTCTGTCTCCTTGTTTGTTGGTCTGTCCGCTTGCTTCTTTGTCTTCGCGCGATCGGCCGGCTCAGCGCGCCCACCGCCTGTCGAATTCCCACACGTCCTCGAAGCCGATGCGGCGGCAGAACTCGTCGAAGTCGAACAGCGCGGTGTCCGGCGCCTGGCTCGTGCCGTGGGCCTTCAGGTGCTGCAGCGCGCGCGCCATCGCGGCGGCGGCCGCCAGGCTGGTCATCGAAGGGTAGATCGCGAGCGCGAACCCGATCTGGCGCAGCGTTTCGGCGGGCAGCACGGGCGTCTTGCCGCCATCGGCCATGTTGGCGAGCATCGGCGTGTCGAAGGCCTCGCAGGCGCGGCGCATCTCGTCTTCCGACTGCGGCGCCTCGAAGAACAGGATGTCGGCGCCCGCGCGCGCATAGGCCTCGAGCCGGCGCAGCGCTTCGTCCACGCCGAGTTCGGCCCGCGCGTCGGTGCGCGCGACGATGAGGAAGTTCTTCTTGTCCTCACGCGCTTCGACCGCCACGCGGATCTTGTCGACCATCTCCTGCACCGGCACGCAGCGCTTGTTGGGCGTGTGACCGCACTTCTTTGGAAACACCTGGTCCTCGAGCTGGATTGCGGTGACGCCGGCGGCTTCGTAGCCGCGCACCGTGTGGTGCACGTTGAGCAGGCCGCCGTAGCCGGTGTCGGCGTCGGCGATGACCGCCGCGCCGCCGCTGCTGCGCACCAGCGTGGCCATGCGGTCGAGCATCTGCGTGTAGGTGGCGATGCCGGCGTCGGGCAGCCCGAGGTGCGAGGCCGTGAGCCAGAAGCCCGAGCCGTAGACCACGTCGAAGCCGACCTTGGTCGCCATGGTCGCGGCGATCATGTCCTGCAGCCCCGGGGCGACGACGAACTCGCCGCGATCGAGCTTCTCTCGGAGGAGGGGGTTGGCCATGCTGCCGGTCACTCCGCCGTGATGCCGCCGCGCTGCGCGACCGCGGTCCATTTGCGCGTCTCGGCGGCAAGGAAGCTGCGGAACTCGGCGGGCGGCGTCAGCGTCATGTGCGCGCCCTGGTCTTCCATCTGCTTCATCACGGCCGGATCGGCCGCGACCTTCTTCAGGTCGCGGTTGATCTGCGCCACGACCGGATCGGGCAGCCCGGCCGGACCGAAGAGGCCGTACCAGCTCAGCGATTCGACGCCCTCGAGGCCGGCTTCCTTGAAGGTCATCGCGTCGGGAAAGAGCGCCATGCGCTTGTTGTCGGCCACCGCCACCACGCGCAGCGCGCCCGAGCGCACGTGCGGCAAGGCGGTGAGCACGCTCGTCACGCCCATTGGCAGGTGGCCGCCGATGATGTCGACCATGATCGGCGCGCCGCCCTTGTACGGCACGCCCGTGGTCTGCAGCTTGCCGGCCTGGCGGATCAGCTCGCCGGTGAGCCGGGTCTGGCCTTCGGAGTAGCCCACGCCGAGCGGCTCTTTGCGTGCGGCGTCGAGCACGTCGCGCAGCGTCTTGTAGGGCCCGTTGGCACGCACCACAAGCACCGAGGGCGAACTCGCGATGTTGGTGATCGGCGTGAACGCGCGATCGGTGTCGTAGGGCAGGTTCTTCATCAGCACCGGGTTCACGGCATGCGAGCCGACCACCAGCAGCAGCGTGTGGCCGTCGGCGGGCGCCCGTGCGACGGTGGCCGAGCCGATCACGCCGTTGGCGCCGGTGCGGTTGTCGACCATCACCGACTGGCCCCAGAGCGCCGAGAGGCGCTGCGCCATGACCCGGCCGACGATGTCGGTGCCGCCGCCGGCCGAGTAGGGCACCACGAGCGTGACGGCCTTGGTGGGAAACGCGGGCGCCTGGGCCCAGGCGCCGGGGGCCGCGGCCATGGCGGCGAGCGCGGTCAGCGCGGCGCGCCGGGTGGTGCAGAAGGACTTGGATCGTTGGCTTGTCATGTCGTCGTGTGTCTCCGTGGTGTCTTCTTCAGGCATTCGCCTTGTCGCGCTGCCGGCGCAGCCAGGCGATCGAACGGCCACCGAGCGGGCGCTGCAAACGGGCCTCGGCGAAATCGATCGCATCGAGCAGGCCGTCGGGCGCAATGCCGGTGGCGAAGCCGCTGCGTTCGGCCATCAGCACCAGGTCCTCGGTCGCCACGTTGCCAGCCGCGCCGGGCGCGAACGGGCAGCCGCCGATGCCGCCCACGCTCGCATCGAAGCGTCGCACGCCGGCCTCGAGCGCGGCCCAGGCATTGGCCACGGCCATGCCGCGCGTGTCGTGCAGGTGCACCGCGAGGCGGTCGATCGGCAGCGTGTCGGCCAGCGCGGCGAAGCGCGCCTTCACCATGCCCGGCGAGGCCGAGCCGATGGTGTCGGCGATCACGATCTCGCCGGCACCGGCCGCGTGCATGCGCGCAGCCAGGCGCAGCAGTTCGGCGAGCGGCGTCTCGCCCTCGAACGGGCAATCGAAGGCCACCGCCACGTAGGCGCGCGTGCGCAGGCCGAGCGCCTGCGCGGCGGCGAGCGTCTGCTCGCTGATCTCGGTCGCCTGGCCCAGGCCCATGTTGATGTTCTTGCGGTTCATCGTCTCGGTGGCCGAGAGCACGACCGCGATCTCGGTCGCGCCGGCCGCATGCGCACGCTCGAGGCCCTTGAGGTTGGGCACCAGCACGGAGGTGCGCAGTGTCGGCAGCGCGTCGCGCAGCATCGGCAGTAGCGTGCCCGCGTCGGCCATCTGCGGCACGGCCTTGGGCGAGACGAAGCTCGTGGCCTCGACGCTCTGCACGCCGGCCGCGGCAAGCCGGCGCACCAGTTCGAGCTTGTCGGCCGCGGCCAGGTGCACCGGCTGGTTCTGCAGCCCGTCGCGCGGCGCGACGTCGGTGATGTGGATCTGTTCCATCGTGTGTCTCCGGTGCCGTCAGGCGATCGTGCCGGCGCGGCGCAGCGCTTCGAGCTTCTCGGCCGGGTAGCCCGCCAGCGCGCCGAGCACCTGCTGCGTGTGCTCGCCGAGCCGCGGCGGACTGCCGTAGGCCATCGGCGCGGCCGCCGAGAGCTTGATCGGGTTGCCCGGCATGCGCACGCGCTCGCCGTTGGCCAGAAGGACCTCGACCACCATGTCGCGCGCCACCACCTGCGCATCGCCGAGCGCCTGCGCAAAGTTGTTGACCGGCCCGCACGGAATGCGCGCCGCCTGCAGGCGCTCGAGCCAGTGGGCGGTGGGCTGCTTCTTCAGTTCGCCGGCGATCAGCGCGTCGATCTCGGCCTTGGCCGCGAAGCGCACTGGCTGCTGGCGGTAGGCCGGGTCGCGCAGCGCGGGCAGGTCGATGAACTCGACGAAGCGCTCGAAGAACGCATCGCCGATGCACGCGACGATGATGTGGCCGTCGGCGGTCGGGTAGCTGTTGTAGGGCACATGCACGAAGTGGCCGTTGCCGATGCCTGCCGGGACGTGGCCCGACATCAGGTGCATGGTCGCCATGTAGTTGAGCAGCGAGATCTGCGCGTCGAGCATCGAGATGTCGACATGCTGGCCGCGCCCGGTGCGCTCGCGCTCGGCGAGCGCCGCGAGCACGCCCATGGCGCCGAACATGCCGCCGCCAAGGTCGCCGATCGGGATGCCGCTGCGCGTCGGTCCGCTTTCGGGCGTGCCGGTGATCGACATGCCGCCGCCCATCGCCTGCACCACCTGGTCGAACGCGGGGCGCTGCGTCTCGGGGCCGGTCTGGCCGAAACCGGTGACCGAGCAGGTCACGATGCGCGGATTGATGCGCGCGAGCGCGGCATGGTCGATGCCGAGCCGTTCGGTGACGCCGACGCTGAAGTTGTCGAACACCACATCGGCGGTGCGCACCAGGTCGAGGAACACCGCCTTGCCGTCGGCGCTCTTGAGGTCGATGCAGACGCTCTGCTTGTTGCGGTTGAGCGTGAGGTAGTAGGCGCCCATGCCGCCGCGCGCGTAGTCGGGGTCGTGCTCCAGCAGCCGGCGCGTGCCTTCGCCGCTGCCCGGCGGCTCAACCTTGATGGTGCGCGCACCCAGGTCGGCCAGCAGCATGGTGCCGTACGGACCCGAGAGCATGTGCGTCAGGTCGAGCACGGTGATGTGTTCGAGTGCCAAGTCGTGTGTCTCCTGAAAGCAGCAGATGTCGCACGCAACGTGCCAGCACGGTCGGGGGGTGCGTAAGTCATTGATTCAAAACGAAAAGCGCTCGCGAATTGGGTAATTTCCCTGAGTTTCGCGAGACACGAAAGAGACGGTCGTGTGTTGCAATGCGACTGACCATGGAACATGCAACGACCTCCGTTTCCACCGCCCGCCGCGGCCTTCCGCGGCTGTGCTTCATGAGCTACCGGCAGATCCGCGAGTTCGCGCTGCCCGTGGTGGCGGAGTTCGTCGGCCGGGCCGACATCGAGGTGGTCGACGGCACCTTCGGCGATGCGCTCGCCACCGCGCGCGACCGCATCGAGCGCGGGCTCGTCGATGCCTTCGTGAGCGCCGGCTCGAATGCGAGCATCCTGCGCGCGGGGCTCGAGGCGCCGGTCGCGACGATTCAGCTCGGCGGCTTCGACCTGATGCAGGCGCTCATCAAGGCGCGGCGCATCTCGAGCCGCGTCGGCGTGGTGATGTACGGCCAGACCATCCCCGAACTCGACGAGGTGAAGGACCTGCTGAACATCGAGGTCAGCCAGTACGCCTACCAGACCCCCGACGATGCGCGCCAGCGCTTCGAGATGTTGCGGCGCGCCGGCTTCGACGTGATCGTGGGTTCGAGCCTCGTGGTCGAGCTTGCCGAGCAGGCCGGGCTGCACGGCCTGCTGGCCTATTCGCTCGCGAGCATCCGCAACGGCTTTGAGGATGCGCTCGAGCTCGCGCGCGTGGCGCGGCTCGAGGCCGGGCGCTACGAGCAGCTGAACGGCGTGCTGCACAACCTGCAGGAAGCCGTGCTCGCGGTGGATCGCGACAACCGCATCATCGCGGCCAACCCGCCGATGCAGCAGCTGCTCGGGCGCGGTTCGGCGCGGCTCCTGGGCCGCTCGCTCGACGCTGCGCAGCCCGAGCTCTCGTTGCAGGCCACGCTCGAAACCGGCCTCGAGGAGCGCGCGCTGGTGCAGCGCTTCGCGCAGCGCGACTGGGTCGTCAACCGCACGCCGATCCGCGAACATGGCGAGATCGTCGGTGCGGCGCTCACGCTGTACGACGCGCGCGCGATCCAGCAGGCCGACACCAGCCTGCGCATGCAGCACGGCCGGCGCCAGAGCGCGGCGCGCCACCGCTTCGACAGCCTGATCGGGCAGAGCCCTGCGTTCCTGCGCGCGGTGCGGACCGCGCAGCGCTTCGCGGGCAACGACCTCACGGTGCTGATCGCGGGCGAGAGCGGCGCCGGCAAGGAGCTGTTCGCGCAGGCGATCCACAACGGCAGCGCGCGGGCGGGGCGGCCGTTCGTCGCGATCAACTGCGCGGCCTTTCCCGAGGCGTTGCTCGAGAGCGAGCTGTTCGGCTACGAGGAGGGCGCCTTCACGGGCTCGCGCCGCGGCGGCAAGCGCGGGCTGTTCGAGACCGCGCACACGGGCACGCTGTTCCTCGACGAGATCGGCGATATGCCGCTGCACCTGCAGACGCGGCTGCTGCGCGTGCTGCAGGAGCGCGAGATCACGCGCCTGGGCGCCACCGCGCCGATTCCGGTCGACGTGCGCGTGATCGCCGCCACCCACCAGCCGCTGGACCAGATGATCCGCGACCGCAGCTTCCGGCAAGACCTGTACTACCGCATAAACACGCTGCGGCTCGCGCTGCCGGCGCTGCGCGAACGCCCCGAAGACGTGTCGCTGCTGGCCGAAGCGCTGCTCGGCGGCTGCCTGCGGCGCCTAGGCGTGGCCTTCGATGCGCGGCGCGCGCTCGCGCCGCTGCGGGCGCGGCTCGAAGCCCACCCCTGGCCCGGCAACGTGCGCGAGCTGGAGAACCTCTGCGAGCGCCTCGCGGTCTTCCTCTCGCAGTTCGAGCGCCTCGAGGTGGTGCGCTGGGACGAGCTGCCGCAAGAATGCCCCGAGATCTTCGCGGCCGACCCGCTGCCCGCGGCAGCAGCCGGGGCCGCGGACGTCTCGCCACGGGCACGGCTTGCCGAGGTGATGGCCGCGCACGGCGGCCATCGGCGCAATGCCGCACGCGAACTCGGCGTGAGCCGCTCCACGCTGTGGCGCTGGCTGCGCGAAGGCAGCGCGTAGGACGCACCCGCGCCACGAGGCCCAGTTAAGCTCGCGCCCCATGAAGCGCAACAGCAGCAGCCACAGCACGCCCCGATCCTCCGGCACCAAGGCGCCCGCGCCGCCGCCGCCCGCGGTGTCCGATGTGCCCGTCTCGGCGGTGCTCGCGCGCATCGAGACGCTGTGGTCCTCGCTCGGCCCGGTGGGCCAGCGCATCGCCGACTTCATCGTGAAGAACCCCCGCGAGGTCGTCCACATGTCGGTGAGCGAGGTGGCCGAGCGCACCGGCTCGAGCGAAGGCAGCATCGTGGGCCTGTGCAAGAACCTCGGCGCCACGGGCTTCCAGCAGATCAAGATCGCGCTCGCGCAGGAGATCGTGCGGCCGGTGCAGTTCATCCACGAAGACCTCGACCCGCAGGACAAGGCCGATGCGGTGATCCGCAAGATCTTCCAGAGCAACGTGCAGACGCTGCACGACACGGAGGCCACGCTCGACGCCCGGGCGATGGAGCGCGCCGTCAGGCTGATGCGCGAGGCTGAGCGCATCGAGATCTACGGCATCGGCAGTTCGGCCACCATCGCGGAGGATGCGCACTACCGCATGCTGCGCATCGGGCTCAACGCGAAGGTGGTGGTCGATTCGCACGTGCAGGCCATCAGCGCCTCGCTCACCGGACCCAAGGTGGCGGTGCTGACCATCTCGCATTCGGGCAGCACGCACGAGACGGTCACGGCCACGCGGCTCGCGAAGGAGGCGGGCGCCGGCACCGTGTGCATAACCAACTTCGGCAAGTCGCCGATCCAGGCCTTTGCCGACGTACTGCTCTTCACCATGGCGCGCGAGACCAGCTTTCGCACCGAGGCCATGACCAGCCGGCTTGCGCAGCTGGCGATCATCGACGTGCTGATCGCCTGCCTTGCGCTCTCGGACTACGACACCTCGGTGCGCACGCTGCGCCAGACCTTCGACGTGCTCTCGCTCAAGCGGTACTGAGGCGCGCCGGCTTCGGACGCCAGCAAACCCGCCACATTGGCCGCCACCGCCCCGGGCGCATGGCCCACCAGCAGGCAGCGCATGCCGAGCCGTTCGGCGCCCGCGGCATCGGTCAGCGGGTTGTCACCGACGACCACGGTGCGCTGCGGCTCCGCACCGAGGCGGCGCAGGCCTTCCTCGAACAGCAGCGGCGCGGGCTTGCCGATCACGCGCCAGGGCTGCACGCCGCTGGCCGCGACCACGGCCGCGAGCAGCGCGCCGGTCTCGGGCACCACGCGCCCCTGCGGACCGGGGTGCGTGGCATCGGCATTGGTCGCGACCAGCCTCGCGCCGCGCAGCAGTTCGTTGGCGACGGTGGCGAGCCTTGCATGGCTGAAGTGCATGTCGAGCGCGAGCAGTACGAAGTCGGCGTCGGTGCGCACCAGCGTGCAGCCCTCGGCCTGTGCGAAGCGCTGGAGCGCCGGGCTCGCGACCAGCAGCACGCGCGCGCCGGGGTGCTGCTGCACCATCTGCCGCACCGCAAGTTCGCCGGCCAGCACGATGCGCGCGGCCGGCACGCGCAGCCCCAGCCGGCGCAGCCGCTCGGCAAGGCCCTGGGCCGTGTGGGTGGAATTGTTCGAGACGATGGCGTAGCGGTCGTGGAAATGTGCGAGCAGCTCGGCCGCGCCCGCGATCGCTTCGTTCTGCCGCACCAGCGTGCCGTCGAGGTCGACCAGCAGGTGGCGGGCCTGCGCGAGCCAGCCGTCCGGCGGGGCGTTGCTGCCGTGGTCGTTGTCGTTTTCGCTGCTGCGATGCGCTGTCGTCGGGGGTTGGATGCTCATGGATCTCCGGTGATGCCGCCGGGTGGCGCGGCCATGGCGCCGGATTGTATTGAACATTGCTCAGTCAATATGCCAATTTAAAATGAGCTATTTTCATTTGCCTGTCATCTTCGGTTTTTAAGCTCAACGGCATCCAAGCGGGAAAGCCCGCTTTTGCCCACAGATCCGAACCCGAGGAAACCAATCATGAAAAAGCGCCTGGCCTTCGCCGCTGCCGCCGCACTCTCGCTGTCCGCAGCGCTCTTGTCGCTCCCGTCGCACGCACAAACGGTGGCCGACGGCTCGCGCGAGCGTCCGCTTCGCGTGCTGCTGATCCCCGCCGATGGCGGCACGGAGTCGGGCACCAAGGCCGACTATGCGCCGGTGTTCAACGCCATCACGCGCACCACCGGCCTGAACTTCGACCTGAAGGTCGGGCAGTCGTACGGCGCGGTGGTCGAGGGCATGTGCAACCAGCTTGCCGACATCGCCTTCTTCGGCCCCGTGTCGTACGTGCAGGCCCACAAGCGCGGCTGCGCACAGCTGCTGGCCGTGGGCGTGGAGAAGGGCGCCTCGGTGTACTACGCAGGCATGTTCGCCAAGGCCGCCGCGCCGATCGCCTCGGTCCAGGACCTGAAGGGCAAGCGCGTGGCCTTCGGCGACGTCAACTCGGCCTCGAGCTTCACGTTCCAGGTCGCGATGCTGCTGGACGCGGGCATGGACCCGGCGAAGGACCTCGGGGCCATCCGCATGACCGGCAGCCATGCCAGCAGCCTGGCCGCGCTGGTGCAGGACCAGGTCGACGTGGCCTCGCTCTCGTTCGACTCGTACGAGAAGGCCGTGAAGCAGGGCGTGGTCGATCCGAAGACGGTGAAGGTCATCGCCCGCAGCATGCCCATTCCGTACCCGCCGCTGGCGCTCAACTCGAAGCTGCCCGAGCCGCTGAAGGCGAAGCTGAAAGAGGCCTTCCAGACGGTGAACAAGGCGCCCGGCATCACCCCCGACATGATCCGCGGCTATGGCGGCAGCAAGATCGATGGCTACGACACCAAGTTCTCGGAAGACGAGTTCAACGTGGCAGCCGAGAAGCTCGGCCTGCTGACCGACGAGCTCAAGGGCCGCATCCTGGCCAAGGCCGCGCAGCGCTGAGCCCGCACGCCATGCTGAGTTTCGATTCGGTCGCGATGCGCTACGCCGACGGCACGCGCGCCGTCGATGGCGTCTCGCTGCAGGTGCCTGCGGGGCAGTTCTGCGTGGTGCTGGGCGCCTCGGGCGCGGGCAAGTCCACGTTGCTGCGCATGGCCAACGGGCTGGTCAAGCCCACGCAGGGCGCGGTGCGGGTCGAGGGCGTTGCCATCGCCGCCGCTTCGCTGGCCCGCATCCGGCCGCGCATCGGCATGATCCACCAGCAATTCAACCTCGTGCTGCGTTCGACCGTCGCCGAGAACGTGCTGTCGGGCGCGCTGCCCGCACTGCCGACCTGGCGCGCGCTGCTCGGCCTTTTCTCCGAGGCGCAACGTGCCAAGGCCTGCGCGCTGGTCGAATCGGTCGGCCTGCAGGAGCAGCATCTTCTGCGCCGCGTGAGCGAACTGTCGGGCGGCCAGCAACAGCGCGTGGGCATCGCGCGCGCCTTCATGCTGGACCCGCCGCTGGTGCTGGCCGACGAGCCGGTCGCGAGCCTCGACCCGCAGACCAGCCACGACGTGCTGTCGCTGCTGCGGCAGCAGGCGCGCGAGCGCGGCACCACGGTGCTGTGCAGCCTGCACCAGATCGAGCTGGCCTGCGAATTCGCCGACCGCATCGTCGCGCTGCGCCACGGCGCGGTGGTGTTCGACGGCGCGCCCGCGGGATTCGACCCGATGGTGTTCGATGCGGTCTACGGGCGCGAGCCGGCGCCGTTGCGGGCGGCACCCGAAGCTCGACCGCCGCTGCATACCGGTGCGTTGGAGCTCGCGCCATGAGTCGGCCCGCATCGGCCTGGGAACTTCCGCGCCCGTTCGGCGCCCGCAGCCTTGCCGTGCTGCTCATCGTGGTGGTGGCGGGCTTCTTCGCGGGCCAGCGCGTCGAGATGGGCCGCATGCTGTCGCTCTCAGGCGAAGCCGTGCTCGCGGCCGTGGGCTTGCGCGACCAGTCGCAGGTGCTGTCGGGCCTAGGCACCATCGCACGCTCGCTCTTTCCGCCGCAGGTGTCCGAACGCACCGAGGTCTCGCGCATCGAGGGCTTCGATGCGGATCGCCTGCCCTGGTTCTCCCACGTCGAGACCGAGACCTCGCGCCAGCCGAAGCTCAATCCCCAGACGCTGCAGATGGAAGAAGCGGTCGACCGGCGCGAGGTGCTGGTGGAGCCCTTCGGCTACCTCTGGCATGTGGCGGTGAAGATGCTCGAGACCTTCGAGATCGCCATCTGGGCCACGCTGCTGGCCATGGTGCTGAGCGCGCCGCTCGCCTGGTGCAGCGCGAAGAACTACACGCCGAACGCCGTTGTGTACACGCTCGCGCGCAGCGTGGTCGGCATGTTCCGCGCGGTGCCCGAACTGGTGAGCGCGCTGTTCCTGGTGATCGCCTACGGCTTCGGCCCGATCGCCGGCGTGCTGGCGCTTGCGCTGCACTCGGCGGGCTTTCTCGGCAAGTTCTACGCCGAAGACATCGAGACCGCCGACGACAGGCCGCAGGAAGCCCTTCGCGCCATCGGCGCCAACAAGCTCAAGGTGATGCGCTTCGCGGTGCTGCCGCAGGTGATGCCGCAGTTCATCGCCTACACGCTGTACATCCTCGACCGCAATGTGCGCATGGCCACCGTGGTGGGCCTGGTGGGCGCGGGCGGCATCGGCCAGGAGCTCAAGGGCCGCTACGACATGTACAACTACGCGCACGTCGGAACGATCCTGATCGCGATCTTCCTGACGGTGCTCTTGCTCGACAGGGTCGCAGCCAGGCTGCGCAGCCGCTATGCCTGAGCCCTGACGAACGCCCGCCCGGGCCACCCGACTCCCTTTGCTTTTCTCCGCCGCGGCGCAGGCCCTTCAAGGCCTGCGCGGCCCGGCTTCGCTCTGCATTTGCTTTTCACGCCCCTTCGACCACAGAAAAGGACAGCTTCATGACCCCACGTTCCTCCCGGTATGGCCTCGCTGCGGCGGGCTTTCTCCTGTGCCTGAGCCTTGCCGCCTGCGGCGGTGGTGGTGGCGGCGGCGGCGGTGGACTGCCGTTCCTGCCGCCCGGGCAGACGCCACCGCCCACCGACCAGCCGAACCCGCCCGAGACGCCGGCCGCGCCCGTTCTCAAGTGCGCGCCCTGAGCGCCACGCTTGCCTTGCAACTTCCCTGCGTTGAAAGAACACCCATGAACACCTCCAACCGCCGCGATTTCTTCCGCAAGTCGGCAACCGCCATCGGCGCCGCCTCGGCCATGACGATGCTGCCGCCGGCCATCCGCAAGGCGCTCGCGATCGAGGCCGCCGTCGAGACCGGCACCATCAACGACGTCAAGCACATCGTGATCCTGATGCAGGAGAACCGCAGCTTCGACCACTACTTCGGCACGCTGCGCGGTGTGCGCGGCTTCGGCGACCGCTTTCCGATCCCGCTGGCCAACGGCAAGCCGGTGTTCTTCCAGGCCGACCCCGCGGGCGGCCCGGAGATCCAGCCGTTCCGCCGCGACTCGCGCATCGCCAACGCGCTGATCGGCTCGGGCACGCCGCACAACTTTCCCGACCAGCAGGCCGCGTGGAACCAGGGAAAGATGGACACCTGGATCCAGTTCAAGAACCAGGCGACGATGGGCTACTTCGTGCGCGAAGACATTCCGTTCCAGTTCGCGCTGGCCGATGCCTTCACGATCTGCGACGGCTACCACTGCTCGATCCTCACGGGCACCGACCCGAACCGCATCGTGTTCATGTCGGGCTCGAACTTCAACCCCGAGCTGCGCAAGAAGGGCATCAATTGCACCGACACCGACTCCGAACCTGTCAACTCGCGCTGCTGGCCGAAGCCTGCCAACTGGGTCGCGGGCCGTGCGCAGCAGGCCGACGGCTCGGGCCAGATCGATCCGGCCACCGGTGTGCACAACTACAAGTACGTCAACAGCGCGTTCAAGTGGGACACGCTGCCCGACCTGCTGCAGCGCGCGGGCATCAGCTGGCACATCTACCAGAACATGAACAACAACTGGACCGGCGCCATGCACGGCGGCCTGGCCTTCGAAAGCTTCCGCACCGCGCAGCCGGGTTCGCCGATCTATGAGCATGGCCTGACGGGCGGCCCCAATACGGCGGACGGCGCGACCAACTTCCTCGCCCAACTCAAGCAGGACGTGATGAACGACACGCTGCCGCAGGTCTCGTGGGTGCTGCCGACGCAGGCGCTGGCCGAGCATCCGGGCAGCAGCGAAGGCGTGGCGGGTGCCGCCGACTTCATCGCCGACGTGCTGGCCGCGCTCACCTCCAACCCGGCGGTCTGGAGCAAGACGGCGCTGTTCGTGACCTTCGACGAGAACGACGGCTTCTTCGACCACCTGGCCATGCCCGCAGTGCCGTCGTACGACGCCAGCGGCAACCTGATGGGCAAGTCGACCGTGCCGCTCGACGGCGAGTACTTCGACGCCTCGGTGGGCAGCTACCTGAGCGCCGCAGACACCACCAGCGGCAAGATCCGCCCCTGGGGCCTGAGCTCGCGCGTGCCGATGTACGTGATCTCGCCGTGGAGCAAGGGCGGCTGGGTCAATTCGGAGGTGTTCGACCACACTTCGGTCGGCCGCTTCCTGGAGAAGCGCTTCGGCATCACGGTGGACGCGATCAGCCCGTGGCACCGCGCCGTCTGCGGCGACCTGACTTCGTGCTTCGACTTCGTGAGCCCTAACGATCCGGTCATGCCCGCGCTGCCCGACACCAGCAACTTTCCGGCTGTCAACGCGGCGCAGCGACTGTTGCCGACGGCGCCCGTACGGACCGCGCCCGCCACCCCGCAGCCGCTCTACCAGGAGACCGGCACCCGCTTCTCGCGCGCGCTGCCGTACGAGCTGCACACCAGCGCGCGCATCGAGCCGCGCGGCCTGGTGTCGCTGGTGTTCGCCAACACCGGCACGCAGGGCGCGGTGTTCCACGTCTACGACAAGCTGCACCTGGACCGCATTCCGCGCCGCTACACGGTCGAGGCCGGCAAGCAGCTGGCCGACCACTGGAACACCGGCGCCAGCGACAGCGGCAAGTACGACCTCTGGGTCTGCAGCAGCAACGGCTTCGTGCGCAGCTTCTCGGGCGATGCGCTCGCCACCGACACCGCGGCCTTCAAGCCCGAGGTGCAGGTCTGCTACGAGCCCGCGAACGGCCAGGTCTACGTGAAGGTGCACAACACCGGCAAGGCGGGTGGCACCGTGACGGTGACGGCCAACGCCTACCGCACTGACGGCCCCTGGACGCTCGACGTGGCCGCGGGCCAGACCGGCGTGCTGCACTGGAACCTCGACGGCAGCGGCCACTGGTACGACTTCACGGTGACCGCCGAACACTTCGAGCGCCGCTTCGCGGGCCGCGTCGAAACGGGCAAGCCCGGCGTGAGCGATCCCGCCATGGCGATGCACCTGGAGGGGTAAACAGATGACGCACCCCATTCACTTTCATCGCCACGCGCGTGCCGCGGCCGTGTTCGGTCTGGCCGTCGCGCTCGGTGCGGCCTGCAGCATGGCGTCGGCCCAGCCGGTCGCCTGGGATCCGGCCAAGAAGAACCTCGGCATCGGCGAGAACGCCGGCACCACCGGCGTCACCGGCAGCAACAACCAGGCCATCGGCGGCAATGCCGGCAACAATGTCTCGACCCAGTGGAACCTGGGCATCGGCGAGGCCGCCGGCACCAACGTGAGCGGCGGCAACGCCAACACGGCCATCGGCTTCAATGCGGGCCAGAACGTGGTGGGCGGATGGAACCAGTCCATCGGCCGCAGCGCGGGCCAGAACGTGACCGGCAACTACAACAACGCCACGGGCTTCTGGGCCGGCACCAACGTGACCGGGTCGCACAACAGCGCCTACGGCACCAATGCGGGCCGCACCGTCACCGGCAGCAACAACCAGGCCTTCGGCCAGGGCGCGGGCAACAACGTGGGCACCAACTGGAACCTGGCGATTGGCGAGGGCGCGGGCTCCAACGTGTCGGGCAAGAACGCCAACCAGGCGATCGGCTACTACGCGGGCACCAACGTGGTTGGCGGGTGGAACCAGTCGATGGGCCGCAGTGCGGGCCAGAACGTGACCGGCGACTACAACAACGCGACCGGCTTCTGGGCCGGCACCGACGTGACCGGCAGCGGCAACGAGGCCTACGGCAGCAACGCGGGGCGCAACGTGGTCGGCAACGGCAACCAGGCCTACGGCGCCGATGCGGGGCGCGGCGTGAACGGCAGCAACAACATCGCCACGGGCCAGGGTGCGGGCGCCGGCGTGAGCGGCACGGGCAACCAGGCGTCGGGGCAGATGGCCGGTGCGCAGGTTGCGGGCAACTACAACGTCGGCATCGGGCAGGCTGCGGGCGGTGGCGTCGAGGGCCACCGCAACGTAGCGGTCGGCGACGCGGCGGGGCAGGGCGTGGTCGGCAACCACAACATCGCGCAAGGCAGCGGCGCGGGCCAGAGCGTCGTGGGCAGCGGCAACATCGCGATCGGCACCGATGCCGGCGTGTACGTCAACGCGAGCCAGGCGATCTCGCTGGGTACCGCCGCGCGCGCGAGCGCCGACGACGCCATGGCCATCGGCAGCAACGCAACGGCTTCGCACGCCGGCAGCGTGGCACTGGGCGCGGGCAGCGCGACCACCCGCGGCGCGCAGTCGAACTACGTGGCCGCCGGCCTGGCGGCGCCGCAGTCGTCGGCGGGCGAAGTGGCGCTCGGCAACCGCCAGCTCACCGGCGTGGCGCCCGGCAGCGAACCGACCGACGCAACCAACGTGGGGCAGGTGCAGGGCATGGTGCAGGACGGCGTGGCCTCGGCCAACACCTACACCGACACCGTCGCCGCGCAGGGCCTGCCTTTCGGCAAGGCCTACACCGACCTCACGGCCGCATGGCTGCAGAACCGGATCGACGACAACGCGCGGCGTGCCTATGCAGGCATCGCGGGCGTCGCGGCGATGGAAGCTGCGCCGATCGTGCCCGGCAAGATCAGCTACGCGGTGGGGCTCGGCAACTTCCGCAGCGAGAGCGCCATGGGCGGATCGCTGCGCCGCACCTCGCAGGACGGGCGCTACAGCGTCACGCTCGGCGTGGGCGCGACCAGTTCGGGCGTGGTGAGCCGGGTGGCGTTCACCGGCGTCTTCGACTGAGGCGGTGCCGGATCATTTGCCCGCGAGCACGAAGCGCTTGCGGATGCCGCCCGCGGCCGAAGGCGCGACCCACAGGTCGAACTCGCCGGGCTCGACCACCGGCTTCATGTCGCGACCCATGAAGGCCAGGTCGGCGGCCGCGAGCCTGAACTCGACCGCCTTCGACTCACCCGCCGCGAGACGCACCTTGCGGAAGGCCTTGAGCTCGCGCACCGGGCGCGTCACGCTGGCCGCGCGCTTGGCGATGTAGAGCTGCACCACTTCCTCGGTCTCGCGCCGGCCGGTGTTGGTGACCGTGGCCCGCACGTCGAGCGCGCCGCCGGGCGCCAGGCGCTCGCTGCCGAGCGCCACGCCGTCGTAGCGCACCGGCGCATAGCCCATGCCCCAGCCGAAGGGAAAGAGCGCCCGGTTGGTGGTGTCGAGGTAGCGCGTGCGAAAGGCCATCTGCGCATCGTTGTCGGGCGGCGGCCGGCCGGTGCGCTTGTGGGCGTAGTAGAACGGCACCTGCCCGGCGGTCTGCGGAAAGCTCACGGGCAGCCGGCCCGAGGGGTTGAAGTCGCCGAACACCACGTCGGCGATCGCATGGCCGGTCTGCACGCCGAGGAACCACGTCACCAGGATCGCGCGCGCATTGCGTACCGCGCCCCTGAGCGCCATCGCGCGGCCGTTGCTCAGCAGCACGACCACCGGCTTGCCGGCGGCGGCCACGGCCTCGGCCAGGTCCTGCTGCGCCTGCGGCAGGCCGATGTCGGTGCGCGAGCGCGACTCGCCCGACATGCGCTCGCTCTCGCCCACGGCCAGCACCACCACGTCGGCGGCGCGCGCGGCGGCAACCGCGGCTTCGATGCCGCCCGCGAGCGCGGTGTCGACGTTCGAGCCGCGCACCACCGTGAGCGAGGCCGGATCGCCGAGCGCGGCCCGCAGGCCGTCGTCGATGCCCACGGGCGCCGCCTGGCCCGGGAACAGGCTCCAGGCGCCGAGCAGGTCCTGCGTGCCCGAGGCAAAGGGCCCGACCAGCGCGATCTTCTGGCCAGCCTTCTGCAGCGGCAGCAGCTCGCCTTCGTTCTTGAGCAGCACCACCGAGCGGCGCGCACTCTCGCGCGCGAGTGCTAGCGTGGCCGGATCCGACGGGCGCTCGGCGGCGGGCGGGCCTTCGAGCCCGCGGAACGGATGCTCGAACAGGCCGAGCTTCTGCTTGACGCGCAGCACGCGCCGCACCGCATCGTCGAGCCGCGCCATCGGCACCTCGCCCGAGGCGACGAGGCCCGGCAGTTCGCGCATGTACAGGCCGCTCTGCATGCTGACGTCGGTGCCGGCGAGAAAGGCCTGCTTCGCGGCCTCGCGGCCGTTGGCGGCGTAGCCGTGCGCGATCAGTTCCTCGTCGGCCGTGTAGTCCGACACCACGAAGCCCTGGAACTGCCATTCGCGGTGCAGCACGCCGGTGAGAAGGGCGGGGTTGGCAATCGACGGAATGCCCGAGATCTCGTTGAAGGCGCTCATCATCGACAGCGCCCCGGCATCCACCGCGGCCTTGAACGGCGGCAGGTAGACCTCGCGCAGCGTGCGCTCGGAGATGTCGGTGGTGTTGTAGTCGAGCCCGCCCTCGGCCGCGCCATAGGCCGCGAAGTGCTTGGGCGTGGCCAGCAGCGCGTCGCCGCGCGAGAGGTCGGGTCCCTGAAAGCCGCGCACGCGCGCGGCCGCGAACAGGCTGCCAAGGTACGGGTCTTCGCCGATGCCTTCGATGCCGCGGCCCCAGCGCGCATCGCGCGCGATGTCGAGCATCGGTGCAAAGGTCCAGCGGAAGCCGTCGGCGCTGGCCTCGACCGCCGCCGCGCGCGCCGTGCGCTCGGCCAGATCGGGCTCCCAGCTGGCGGTCTCGGCCAGCGGCATCGGGAAGATGGTGCGAAAGCCGTGGATCACGTCGGCGCCGTACAGGAGCGGAATGCCGAGCCGCGACTCGCGTACGGCCGCCTGCTGCAGCCGCAGCTTGCGCGCGAGCCCTTCGTTGTTGAACAGCCCCGTGACGCGGCCCGCGCGCACGTCGTCGATCTCGCGCTGCGCATTGCGCTGGTTCGCGGCCGGGTTGCCCGGGATGTTGGTGTCGGCCGGGCCGTAGAGGCTCAGCTGGCCGACCTTTTCCTCCACCGTCATGCGCGCGATCAGCGCTTCGGTGCGCGCATCGGCCTGGGCCTCGGGCGGCGGCGGCGCGCCCGTGGTGCAAGCGGTGAGAAGAAGGGAGGAGGAGAGGAGGAGGGCGTGGAGGCAGATGCGCATTGCCCCCATTTTTAAACGATTGCAAAGCAGGACCCGAACCGCCGGACGCTACGAAGTGTTTCTCCCTCCCCCTCCGGGGAAGGGTTGGGGTGGGGGCAGGCAGCGTGCGCGAAGTGGCGCTGCGTCTCAATCCACCCGGTTCACCAGCCCCCGTCCCTCGACCCAGCGCCCCAGGTTGTCGAGGAACATCGCCGCCACGCGCGCCTCGTTGCCGTCCGAATGGCCCGCCGTGTGCGGCGTGACGATCACGTTGGGCAGTGCCCACAGCGGCGACGCGGGCGGCAGCGGCTCTTCGGCGAACACGTCCAGGAAGGCGCCGCCCAGCGCGCCGCTCGCGAGTGCCTCGATCAGCGCGGGCTCGTCGACCACCTCGCCGCGCGCCACGTTCACCACGCAGGCGCCGCGCGGCAGCAGCGCGAGCGCCCGTGCATCGACGAGCCCGCGCGTGCGCTCGCTCAGCGGGCAGGCCAGCACCAGCCAGTCGGCACGGGGCAGCACGGCATGCAGTTGCTCGTAGCGCACGCTTTGCTCGGCGGGCGCGCCTGCGGCCACGTCGCTGCCGCGCACCGCTACCACGCGCAGGCCCAACGCGGCGAGCAGCGTGCCCAGGCCGCGGCCGATGGGGCCCCAGCCGACCAGCACCGCGGTCTGGCCCGCCAAGTCGCGCGGCAGCGCGTCGCCGGCCACGAGCGGGGCCCACGCATGCTGGCGCTGCGCTTCCATCAGCTGCGGAAAGCGCCGCGCGAGCATCAGGAGGCCGGCCAGCGCGCTTTGCACCACCACGCCCGCATTGGCGCCCGACGAAGTCGTCACCTCGACACCGCGCGCGCGCAGCTCGCCGTACACCGGCCGGTCGGCGCCGGCGGAATGCGCATGCACCCAGCGCAGCGACAGTGCATTGCGCAGTGCATCGTGGAAGACCTGTGTGTGCGGCTGCAGCCGGTGCTTGGTCGACAAGCCGGTGACGTCACGCGAGACGAAAGCCACGTCGGCGTCCTCGCCCGGGACGACGATCGCGTGCGGCCGCCCGGCGAGCGCGGCCGCGAGCCCGGCGGCGGTCTGCGCCGCACCGCCGGGCGACATCAGGATGCGCAGCGGCGGCGTCACTCGGCCACGGCGCCCGACTCGCGCACGATCGTCTTCCACTTCTCGTACTCGCTGCGCGTGAACTTGCCGAACTGCTCGGGCGATCCGCCGATCGGGTCGGCGCCTTCGCGGATCATCTGCGCCTCGAGCGGCGGCAGCACCTCGTTGACCGACTTGTTGAGCAGCGCAACCACCGCCTGCGGCGTGCCCTTTGGCGCGAAGAAGCCGAACCACGAACCGGCCGAGAAGTCGGGAAAGCCCTTCTCGGCCACCGTGGGCACGTCGGGCAGCGAGCGCGAGCGCTTCGGGCTGCTGACCGCGAGCGCGCGCAGCTTACCGGCCTTGATGTGCGAGATCACCGAGGGGATGGTCGCGAACATGAACTGCACGCGCCCGCCGAGCAGGTCGTTGAGCGCGGTCGCGCCCTTGTAGGGCACGTGCAGCGTCTCGGCGCCCGCGCGCTTGCTGAGCATGAAGCTCGACAGGTGCGACGAGGTGCCGATGCCCGTCGAGCCGTAGTTGAGCTTGCCCGGGTTGGCCTTGGCGTAGGCAAGGAATTCCTCGAGCGTCTTCGCGGGAACGTCGGGATGGACCACGAGCACGTTCGGCACGTCGGCGATCTGCACCACGGGCACGAGGTCGGTGAGCGGGTCGTAGGGCATGTTCTTGTAGAGCGTCTGGTTCACCGCCATCGGGCCGACCGAATTGACGATGAGCGTGTAGCCGTCGGCCGGTGCACGCACCACGAACTCGGTGCCGATGTTGCCGCCCCCGCCGGGTTTGTTGTCGATGACGAAAGGCTGCTTGAGCTTCTCGCTCAGCTTCTGCGCCACGGCGCGCGCGAGGATGTCGGTGGTGCCACCGGCGGTGAAGGCCACGACCACGCGCACGGGCTTGTTCGGGTAGTCGCTTGCCTGCGCGGCGGCAGGGCGTGGGGCGTAAAGGCCGGCGGCCAGCAGCAGCGCGGCCAGGCCGGCAGTGGCTGCGCGGCGGCGGCGCGGGAGGGCGGGGGTGAGTGCGGTCATTGTCTTTGTCTCCGTTGTGTTTTCGTGTGGTTGCGTTTGGGGTGCGTCTTGTGTTCAGTCGCGAAAGCCCGGGTCCATGCGGTCGAGCTTGCGCAGCAGCGCGGGCCATTCCATGAGGCCGTAGGGCCGTCGCGTGCCGGGCTGGTAGTTGTTCCAGGTTTCTTCGAGCACGTGCTGCGGCACCGACCGCAGCGGCGTGTTGCACGACATCGCGCCGATCTGCGCTCGGCAGGCCAGCTCGAGCCGGTGCATCCAGTTGAAGGCTTCGCCGACGCTGCGGCCCACCACGAGCGCGCCGTGGTTGCGGAAGATCACGGCCTCGCGGTCGCCGAGGTCGGCGAGCAGCGACGCCTGCTCCGCCTTGTCGAGCACCACGCCCTGGTAGTCGTGGTAGCCGATCTTCAGGAAGCGCATCGCTGTCTGCGTGAGTGGCAAGAGGCCGCATTCGAGCGAGGACACGGCCATCGAGGCCCAGCTGTGCGTGTGGATCACGCAGGCCACCTCGGGCCGCGCGGCGTGCACTGCGCTGTGGATCACGTAGCCGGCCTTGTTGATGCCGTAGTCGAGCGCGCCGAAGTCGGGCTTGGCGAGGATCTCGCCGTTCGCATCGACCTTGATGAGGCTCGAGGCGGTGATCTCCTCGTACATCATCCCGTACGGATTGATGAGGAAGGCGCCCGGCTCGCCGGGCACGTGCGACGAGATGTGGTTGGCCATCATGTCGGACATGCCGTAGAGATCGACCAGCCGGTAGCAGGCCGCGAGGTCGATGCGGGCCTGCCATTCGGCTTCGGAGCAGCGGCCTTTCATGGAAGGGATCTGGAGCACGCCGGGAGCGTTCATCGTGGGGTTCCTTGCGACGGGTTCATGAAAGAGAGAAAAAAGGAGGGCGGTCAGTCGGCGCCGAGCTGCAGGCGGTTCGGCAGCCGCTTCTCGATCGCGAACTTCAAAAGCGCCGCCGAGCGGAAGATGCCGTGCGCGAACTTGCCGTAGGGCAGCGTGAGGAACAGCGCCATCACCACGCCCAGATGCACCGCGAGCAGCAGCGCCATGAAGCCGGTGTCGCGCCAGGCGAGCAGCGCCAGGCCGGTGAGGCTGGTGAGCAGCAGCAGCGCGATGAAGCCGCGGTCCATCGGCCGCTGCGCCACGTCGCCATGCGCGGCGTCGCGCCGCAGGTTCATCCACAGCAGGCCGACCGGGCCGATCACCAGGCCGATGCCGCCCGCGGTGCCGAGCAGCACCGGCAGGCTCGTGAGCGCATAGGGTGCGGGCAGGCCGAGCAGGTAGTGGTAGAGCGTGGCCACGCTGGTGGAGGCGAAGCACAGCATGAAGCCGTAGAAGGTGAAATGGTGGAAGCGCCGGCGCCAGAGCGTGAAGCGGTCGTCCTCGTTGTTGCAGCCCTCGCCGTGGCCGCCGCCCAGGTACCTGAGGCGCAGCACGTCGTGTGCGGCCTCGGCCCCCGCGGCGGCGCGCACGCCCGCCACCGACGGCGCGTCGCGCACGTCGTTGGCGGGTGACACCTCGCGCCAGAAGCGCCGCGTGCCCATGGCCAGCGCAAACACCACGAACAGGAACACCGCGCCGAACAGGCCCGCCAGCAAGTTGTGCGGAAAGATCGCGTAGAAGTCGCCCGCGAGCGGTTCGTGCAGCAGCGAGCCCGACATGGCCACCGCCAGCACGAGGAACAGCGCCAGCCCGCCCGCGAGCGCCAGCGCCACCGTGAGGCCCGCGCGGCGGTAGAGCGCGCCCATGGCGGGCGGCCAGGCGTAGTCGTGGTAGGTCTGCAGGCGCACCTGCGCCATGGCCTGCGGCACGTTGACCGCAAATTCGTGCGGCGGCGCGTACTGGCAGGCATGCAGGCAGGCGCCGCAGTTGTGGCAGAGGTTGGCGAGGTAGTGCGTGTCGGCCTTGCCGAACTCGAGCCGTCGCGTCATGGCCGGGAACACGGCGCAGAACCCTTCGCAGTAGCGGCAGGCATTGCAGATCTGCAGGATGCGCGCGACCTCGGCCTCGCTCGCGGCCAGCGGCAGGGCGGGGCGGATCGGGATCACGCGCGGCGAGGCGCTGCCGATGCCGTCGGCATCTCCATCGGCATCCGCACGCGCACGCGCGACCAGGTCAGTGAGCTGCTGCAAGGCGGGCCTCCGGATTCTTGTTGGACAGTGCGGCTGCCGCTTTCGCCGCCTGCGTGCCGGCGATGCGGCCGAAGGCCGTGCCGATGCTCATGCCGACGCCGGCCGTGTAGCCCTGGCCGAGCACGTTGCCGGCCATCATCTCGCCGGCCACGAACAGGTTGGGGCTCGGCCGGCCGCCGAAGCGCACCGCCGCGGTCTCGTCGACCTTCAGGCCGAGGTAGGTGAACGTGATGCCGGGCCGCAGCGGGTAGGCATGGAACGGCGCGGTGTCGAGTGGGCGCGCCCAATGCGTCTTGGCGGGCGTGAGGCCTTCGGTGCGGCAGTCGTCGAGCGCGGTGTGGTCGAAGCGGCCGGGGCGGCAGGCGGCGTTGTAGTCCTGCACGGTGCGCACGAAGGCGGTTTCGTCCAGGCCGATCTTGCGCGCCAGTTCGCCGAGCGTGCCGGCCTGCGTGCCTTCGAACACCGGCGGCATGAAGCGGCCCACCGCCTTCTGGTCGATGACCGACCAGGCGATCTGGCCCGGCTGCTGCGCCACCAGGCGGCCCCAGATCGCATAGCGCTTGGGCCAGAAATCCTCGCCTTCGTCGTAGAAGCGCCGCGCCTCGCGGTTGACCACCACGCCGAGCGAGACGCAGTCGATGCGTGTGCAGATGCCGCCGTCGTAGAGCGGTGCGCGCGCATCGATCGCGACCATGTGGCCCTGCGACGGGTCACCGATGCTGTCGGCGCCCGCATCGATCATGTGCCTGAGCAGCACGCCCTGGTTGAAGCGGGTGCCGCGGATCAGGAAGTTGTCGGCCGGCCATTCGCCAAGCGCGTTCTGGCCCCAGGCCTCGCGCAGCCATTCGCGGTTCGACTCGAAGCCGCCGGCCGCGAGCACGCAGCTCTTCGCCGCGATGCGTTCGCCGGCCTCGGTGCGCACCGCCACGAAGCGCTCGCCGTCGCGCTCGACCGAGGCCACGGGCGTGTCGTAGCGCACCTGCACGCCGAGCCGTTCGGCGCTGCGGTAGTAGGCGTTGACGAGCGCCTTGCCGCCGCCCATGAAGAAGGCATTGGTGCGCGCGACATGCAGTGCGCCCGACAGCGGCGGCTGGAAATGCACGCCGTGGCGGCGCATCCAGTCGCGGCAGTTCGACGAGGCGCGGATCACCAGCCGCGCGAGGTGCTCGTCGGTCAGGCCGCCGGTCACCTTCAGCAGGTCCTGCCAGTATTCCTCTTCGGGGTAGGCATCGACCAGCACGTCCTGCGGCGCATCGTGCATGCAGCGCAGGTTGCGCGTGTGCTGCGAATTGCCGCCGCGCCACGCCTTCGGCGAGGCTTCGAGCAGCAGCACCGAGGCGCCGGCCTCGCGCGCCATCAGCGCGGCGCAGAGCGCGGCATTGCCACCGCCTACCACCAGTACGTCGATCAATCGTGGGTCTCCTTGGAATGCGTGGACTCTAAGGAGAGCGGCCTTCACCCGAAAGGCCGCATCGGGCAACGGGTGTTCAGTTCTTGTGAAGGGTGGCGCCGGCCCAGTGCCCGGCGCGAACGAGGTCGCGCGCGGTTTCAGCCAGCACCACGCGCGCCGCCAGCGCCGCCGGCGACAGCTCGTCGTCGGACAGGCTCACCAGCAGGTTGTGGCGGCCCACGTGCGCATCGCTGATCTGCGTGCGCTGCAGGTCGCCCTGGTCGTGGCGCGCGGTGGCGGCACCGGGCTGGATGGTCGCGCCGTGGCCGGCGCGCACCGCGTCCATCAGCAGCGCCAGCCCGTCGACTTCGGCAACGATGTTCGGCGCGATGCGCGCACGTGCAAATGCCGCCATCAGCGTGGCGCGCAGGCCGTGGCTGCCGCTCGGCAGGATCAGCGGCAGACCGGCCAGTTGCGACAGCCGCACCTTCGCGCCGGTGGGGCGCTGCGCGAGATCGGACGCGGCGATCACGAAGAGCTTCTCTTCGAGCAGCGGCAGCACGCTCCAGCGCCGCGGCGTTTCGGTCTGGAACAGCACCGCCAGGTCGAGCTGGCGCGCATGCAGCATGGTCGTGAGGTGGCCCGAAAGCGCTTCCACCATGTGCAGCCGCACGTCGGGGTAGCGCTCGCGCATGGCGCGCATCAGCGGCACGCCGAGTACCGAAGCGGTGGTGGGGGCGAGGCCCACGCTCACGTGGCCCGAAAGGCGTGCCTGCTGCGCGGCGCGCACCGCATCGTCGGCATGCCGCAGCGTGAGCTGGGCCTGCTGCAGAAAGGCCAGGCCGGCGTCGGTCGGCACCACGCCGGTCGAGCTGCGCTGCAGCAGGCGGGTGGACAACTCGCTTTCGAGCCGGCTGATCTGCTGGCTCAGCGCGGAGGTGACCACGCCGAGCTCGACCGCGGCCCGGCCCATGCTGCGGAGTTCGCAGACCTTGACGAAATAGCGCAGTTGCCTCAGTTCCATGCGCGCATCATCGCGCAGGCGCGGCTAGCGCCTGAACAGGCCTACTGTTTGTAGCTGTCGTCGGTCCGGTCGAGCTTGCGGATCAGCGAGGGCCAGACGAATTGCCCGCCGATGCCGCCGGTCTGCACCTTCATGGCATGGCCCACGCCTTCGACGATGCGCGGGTTCACCTGCGTGAGCTCGCCGCCGCCGGCCTGCGCCGCGATCTGGATCTGGCAGGTGTTCTCGAAGGTGTACATCGACAGGAACGCGTCGGCGATGGTCTTGCCGCAGGTGAGCAGGCCGTGGTTGCGCAGCACGAGGAAATTGGCGTGGCCGAGGTCGGCCTGCAGGCGCGGCTTCTCGTCGTCGCGGAAGGCCACGCCCTCGTAGTCGTGGTAGGCGAGCGAGGCCAGCACGAAGGTCGATTGCTGGCTGATCGGCAGCACGCCGTTCTTCTGCGCGCTCACGGCGATGCCGGCGCGCGTGTGCGTGTGCAGCACGCACTGGATGTCCTCGCGCGCGGCATGCACCGCGCTGTGGATCACGAAGCCCGCCGGGTTCACGGGGTAGGGCGAATCGATGACCTTGTTGCACTGCTGGTCGACCTTGACCAGGCTCGACGCCGTGATCTCGTCGAACATGAGACCGTAGGGATTGATGAGGAAGTGGTGCTCGGGGCCGGGAACGCGTGCGCTGATGTGCGTGAACACGAGGTCGCTCCAGCCGTGCAGCGCCACGAGGCGGTAGCAGGCGGCGAGGTCGACGCGCAGCTGCCATTCCTCGGGGGAGACTTGCTGCTGGACTTGGGAGGGGGTAGTGGCATTCATGGGGGGTCTTGTTGGAGGTTGTTGAAATCGGGCTGCCGTTCTGCGTGCCTCAAACAGCCGCCGGTTCCTTCAGCGCCGATTTGTAGATGCTCTGCTTCGGCTGCGCCATCAGGCGTCGCAGCATGGGCTCGAACTCGCCGATGGGCAGCGTCTCGGCCTTGGGGTCGAATGCGGGGTTGTCGTAGAGCGCGCAGAACTCGGCCGTGCGTTCGTAGTGCGGATGGTCCTTGAAGCCGTCGCGCATGTCGCGGTCGAGCCCGATGTGGTGGAAGAAGTAGTGGCCCTGGAAGATGCCGTGGTGCTGCACCATCCAGAGGTTGGCTTCGCTCACGAAGGGCTTGAGGATCGCCGCGGCGATGTCGGGATGGTTGAAGCTGCCGAGCGTGTCGCCGATGTCGTGCAGCAGCGCGCAGACCACGTACTCCTCGTCGCGGCCGTCGCGTAAAGCGCGGGTCGCGGTCTGCAGCGAGTGGGTGTAGCGGTCGACCGGAAAGCCGCCGTAGTCGCCTTCGAGGATCTGCAGGTGGCGGACGATGCGCGCGGGCAGGTCGCCCGCGAACTGCCTGAACTCGCCGCCGATCCGTTGCCAGTCTTCGGCGGTGCTGTCCTGCATGCTCGTGAATGTTGCGCGTTCGCCCATGGTGTGGTCTCCATCGTGTCGTGAGGTGGCGGCCACTGTAGACCCGCACTTGACCATCAACTGTCAAGAATTTGACAATGCAAGGCCCTGGTAAACCCCCGCCCCCGAGGCTTTAGTCCGCGCTCACATGCCCGCATCCAAGCCGCGCCTTTCCGCCGCGCACCGCGCCGCGGTGGAGCGCAACCCGTGGTTCATGAGCCTGCCGCGCGGCCAGCGCGAGACGCTGCTCGCGGCAGGGGAACTCATCCACGTGCGACGCGGCGCGATGGTGTTCCGCCAGGGCGATCCGGTCCATGCCGCGGGCGGCGGCTTCTACGGGTTGCTGGCCGGCACGATCAAGATCTCGTCGCTGCGGCGCGACGGCCGTGAGGCGATCCTGGCCGTGCTCGAGCCCGGCAACTGGTTCGGCGAGATCACGCTGATCGACGGCTCGCCGCGCACGCACGATGCCACCGCCCTCGACGCGCTCGACCTGCTGGTGGTGCCGCCGGATGCCTTTGCCGAGCAGACGCGCGACGTGGTGTTCGCCGCCGCGATGGCGGCGCTGCTCGCCGCGCGCGTGCGCATGCTCTACGGCCTGACCGAGGATGCGACGCTGCGCAGCCTGCGCGCGCGCGTGGCGCACCGGCTGCTGGTGCTGGCGCGCGGCGATGCCACGCAGTCGGTGCAGCTGCGGCGCGAACTGAGGCTGTCGCAGGAGGCGCTGGCGATGATGCTCGGCGTGACGCGCCAGACGCTCTCGAAAGAGCTCAATGCGCTGGCCGCGACCGGTGCGATCGTGCTCGGTTACGGGCGGATCGCGCTCGCGTCGCCCGGGGCGCTGCAGGCGTTGGTGAACGCTGGATAGGCCTCAGCGCAGCACGCGCCCGTCGGCCGAGATGCTGATCAGGTCGATGCTGCGCGAGGGGTCGCGCAGGCCCGGGCGCAGATTGATGCGGAAGCCGCCCACGTCGTAGTCGGTCATGGCGGTCATGGTTTTCTGCAGGCTCATGCTCGTGAAGCCGCGGCCCGCGCGGCGCAGCGCCTCGCCCACGACCTTGACCGCGATGAAGCCCTCGAGGCCTTCGTACGAGGGCGCCTGGTCGGAGTTGTCGAGCACGGTGCGGTATTCCTTGACGATCGGAATGGCCGAGGGGCGCGGCGAGGGCACCACCTGCGAGATCACGATGCCGCCCATGTCCTTGCCGAGTTCCGCATAGAGCGGGTCGATGCCGACGATCGAGAAGGCCAGGAAGGTGCTGCTGTAGCCGCTTTTGCGCAGCTTGCGGATCGCGCTGGCCGTGGTGCCCGAAAGCGAGACCAGCACGATGGCCTGCGGCTTCTGTTCGAGCACTGCCTTCAGCGGGCCGTCGAGCGCGTCGCCGCCGCCCGGGGGCACCATCGCCGTCGCGACCAGCGGTTCCATCTTGCGCTCGGCCAGCGCCTGCTGCACGGCGGTCCGGCCGGCATGGCCCATGGCGTTGTCGTCGCCGACCAGCGCGATGCGCGTCTGCCCCACGGTGGCGCATTGGCGCACGATCTTCAGCGCCTCGTCGATCATGCCGGGGCGAACGTGGAACACGTGGGGATGGTCCGCACCGCGCAGCACGTCGGAGGCCGCGAACGGGGCGAACAGCAGGCTGCCGTGTTGCGTGGCGATCTTGGCGGCGGCGGTGCTGCCCGCGGTGCCCACGAAGCCGAACAGCATGTCGGCCTTTTCCTTGGCGAGCAGCGTCTGGGCATTGCGCGCGGCGCGGGTTTCGTCGTAGCCGTCGTCGAGCTGGATCAGCTTGAGCTGCAGGCCGGTTCCGGCGTGGCGCTCGTTGAAATCGTTCACGCCGAGCCGGCTGCCCGCCGCAAACGCGAGGCCGATTTCGCTCGCGTCGCCCGTGAGCGGTACCGACTGGCCCAGCACCACGACGCGGTCGCCTGCGGCGCGGGTCGATTGGCCGAAGGCCGGCAGTGCCGTGCCGCTGCCCAGCAGCAGTGCGCCGCATGCCTTGCCCAACCACTGTCTGCGCGTGTTCTGCATGAATTCCCCCTGATGGTGAGTTGTAAGTAAAAGTGTAGCAATTTGGATGCCTGCCGCGAAGGCGGCGACCGGCGGTGCTTACACCTACAACGAAGGGAATGGCGCGCGCCCGCTGCGCGCGGGGGTGCCTCAGGCGCGCTCGAACACCAGGTCCCAGACGCCGTGGCCGAGCTTGAGCCCGCGGTTCTCGAACTTGGTCAGCGGCCGGTACGACGGCTTGGGTGCGTAGCCGTCGGCGGCGGTGTTGCGCAGCAGCGGCTCGGCGGACAGCACCTCGAGCATCTGCTCGGCGTAGGGCTGCCAGTCGGTCGCGCAGTGGATGTAGCCGCCGGGGCGCAGGTGCTGGGCGAGCTTCTTCACGAACTCGGGCTGGATCAGCCGGCGCTTGTTGTGCCGCTTCTTGTGCCAGGGGTCGGGAAAGAACACATGCACGCCCGCGAGCGAGGCGGGCTGCAGCATGTGGTCGAGCACGTCGACCGCGTCGTGCGCGCAGATGCGGATGTTGGTGAGCGACTGTTCGCCGATGCGCTTGAGCAGTGCGCCCACGCCGGGCTCGTGCACCTCGCAGCACAGGAAATTGGTCTCGGGCAGCACCGTGGCGATGTGCGCCGTGGCCTCGCCCATGCCGAAGCCGATCTCGAGCACGGTCGGTGCGGCGCGGCTGCCGAAAGCGGCCGTCAGGTCGAGCGGCTCGGGCTTGTAGGGCAGCAGGAACAGGGGGCCCAGTTCGGCAAAGGCGCGTGCCTGGCCGTCGGTAGTGCGGCCGGCGCGCTTGACGAAGCTCTTGAGCCGGCGGTGCAGCGGATGCGGCAGATCGCTGGCCGGACTGCCGGCTGGATGGTCGGCCGGATCGTCTGCGGAAGGGGAATCGGGGGGCACGGTGTCGGAAGGGTTCATGTGGCCCGTGGATTGTAGAGATCGCGCCATTCGCCGACCCAGCCGGCCAGCGCCTCGGCGCAGCTGCCGCCCGTTGCCGCGCCCAGGCCGAGCGCGCGCGCGGCGGTGTCGAGCGCGGCAAGGGCGGCTGCGGGCGTGGCGGTGTCGATGGCGCGCGCGCCGTTCTGCTTGGAGAGCTTCTCGCCGTTGGCACCACGCACCAGCGGCGTGTGCAGGTACCCCGGCGTGGGCAGGGCGAGCGCGCGCTGCAGCAGGATCTGGCGCGCGGTGTTGTCGGCCAGGTCTTCGCCGCGCACCACGTCGGTGACGCCCTGGTCGGCATCGTCGACCACCACCGCGAGCTGGTAGGCCCAGGGGCCATCGGCGCGGCGCAGCACGAAGTCGCCGACCTCGCGTGCGACGTCCTGGCGCTGCGTCCCGAGGCGCCGGTCGGTCCAGTGGAGTTCGCCGGTCGCGAGCGATGCCTGCTCGAATTTCTCGGTGGCGAAGCGCCAGGCACGTGCGGGCTTGCCGTGCAGGCCGTTGCGGCAGGTGCCGGGGTACACGCGCTCGCCATGGCGCTCGTGGCGCTGCCCGAGGCGCGCGAGCGCGATGTCGATGTCCTTGCGCGAGCAGCCGCAGGGGTACGCCAGGCCAAGCGAGCGCAGCCTCGCCAGCGCCGCGTCGTACAGCGCGGTGCGCCGTGTCTGCCACACCGGCGGCGCGTCGGGCACGAGGGCGCAGTCGGCCAGCTGCCGCAGGATGTGCTCGCCCATGCCGGGCAGGCAGCGTTCGGTGTCGGCGTCCTCGATGCGGATCAGCCAGCGCGCCTGCGGTCCGCGCGCGCGCACGTCGAGCCAGCTTGCGAGCGCGGCCACCAGCGAACCGGCATGCAACGCACCGGTCGGCGAAGGCGCGAAGCGGCCGGTCGCATGCATCGCGCCCTCGTCAGATCACCGCCAGCGCGAGCGACAGGCCCGACAGGAAAGCGTCTTCGACGCGGTGCCCGATGCACCAGTCGCCCGCCACGCCGATGCGCGCCTTGGCGTCCCAGAGGTGGCTCTTGCCGACCGGCACCTGGGTCTGGGCTTCGGTCCAGCAGCGCGCCTGGGCATGGGTGGGCGCGGCATGGATGCCGGTGATCTCGGAGAAGGCGCGCAGCAGCTTGGCCTGCACGCGCGCGGCATCGTCGCGCAGGTGCTCCTGCGACCAGGTGGCGCTGGCCTGCAGCGTCCAGCGTTCGATGCGCTCGCGGCCGGGCTTGGACGATTCGCGCGCGAGCCATGCCACGCGGTGGTGGGTGCTGCGCGCGGCATTCCACTGCGGCCCGAGGTGCGACATGGTGGGCTGGTTGGCCTGCGGGAAGGCGATCATCAGCGTCCAGCACGGCGCGATGCGCACCGGCTCGATCTTCTGGCTGATGGCGGCCGAGAGCCTGCCGTCGCCGAGCAGCACGCGCGCGCGCTGCGGCGGCACCGCGAGCAGCACGGCATCGAAGCCCGAATACACATGCTGCGAATCGTCGGCGCCCGTGGTGCGCAACTGCCAGCGCTTGGCATCGAGCGCATCGGGCTCGATCTGCGTGACCTGGATGCCGGCGACCAGGCGGTCGCCGAGCGGTGCGGCCCAGTGGCCCACCAGCGCGTCCATGCCGGGCTGCGCGACCCAGTGCGGCTCATGGCCTGGCAGCGCGGCCTCGGCCACGCGGCCGTGCGCGTCGAGCACGCGCACGAGGTTGGCGCTCCAGGGCCGGCAGAGACCCGGCGTGGGTTCGAGTGCGAGCGCAAAGCGCGGATCGCGCACGGTGAAGTACTGCGCGCCGCTGTCGAAGCGGCCGTAGGCGGTGTCCACGCTGGCCATGCGCCCGCCCGGTGCGGCCTCGCGCTCGAACACCGTGACCCGGTGGCCCGCCTGCATCAGCGTGCGCGCGCAGGCAACGCCCGCCATGCCGGCGCCGATGACGGCGTAGTGGCGCGGCGCGGCGGGGGCTCGGCGGCGTTCGGCGGCGGGCTTGGGTTGGGCGCGAGTGGTCATGTGGACTCTTTTCTTTTGCAGGGAAGACGATGGACGTGGACGGACTCTACAACGGTCGAAGCGGCGTGCTTCTTCAGCGGCCACGGTGGCGTTCGAGCAGTGCGCGGCGCGTGGCCTCGTGCTCGAACTGCGCAAGCCACCATTCGAGCGCGCGGCCCGGGCCGCCCGCACTCGGCACGCGCCAGGCGCAGTGCATGGTGGCGAGCGGCGGCTGGCGCTCGGTGCGGCGCTCGACCAGGTGGCCGGCCTCGATGTAGGGCCGCGCCATCGGCTCGGGCAGAAAGCCGCCGCCCAGGCCGTGCAGCTGCGCGGCCAGCTTGGCCTGCAGCGTGGGCACGGTCAGCACGTCCTGACCGCCGACGAGGTTGACCGTCATGCTCGGGCCGGAGCGCACCGAGTCGGCCGCGGCCACCGCGCGGTACTGCCGCAGCACCGCATCGCTGAGCGGCTCGTCGAGCCGGGCCAGCGGATGGTGCGGCGCGACTGCGTAGACGAAGCGCAGTTCGCCGATCGGGCGGCTGCGGATGCCGGTGGCGGTGAAGGCAAGGCTCGCGGCGTCGAGCACGGCGCCGATGGCCAGGTCGGCCTCGCCGCTCGTGAGCGCCTCGATGGTGCCGAGCAGGGTCTCGTCGCGCAGCTTGAGCCGTGTCGGCGGATCGAGCGCGAAGAAGGCGGTTGCCAGGTCGAGCAGCGGATCGCGTGCGATCGCGCCGTCGACCGCGATTGTGAGCATCGGCTCCCAGCCCGTGGCAACGCGCTTCACGCGGTTGGCGACGGCATCGATCTCGCCGAGCAGCCGCGCGGCTTCACGCAGCAGCTCGACCCCGGCCTCAGTGAGCCGGGCCTGGCGCGCACTGCGGTCGAACAGCAGCACATCGAGGGCGTCTTCGATCTGGCGCACGCGGTAGCTCAGCGCGCTGGGCACGAGGTCGAGCGAGCGCGCCGCGGCCGCGAAGCTGCCGGTGCTCGCCACGGTCTGGAGCATGGCGAGCGCATCGGGGGTCAGTACGTCTCTGGCATTCGGCATGGTTTTCGAAGCGTTCGGATCATTCAAAAAATTTGAATGATGCCATCAAAACACAGCGCTTTTCACTTGTGAGTGAAGGCCTAAAGTTCATCTCATCCGCTGCGCATCCGGCGCGGCATGCAAGCAAGACGGCCCGGTGCCCACGACGGCGCGGTCGTCGAAAAAGGAGTTCGACGATGTTGAAGATTCGCAAATCCCAGGAACGCGGTTATGCCGACCATGGCTGGCTGCGCTCGTTCCACAGCTTTTCGTTTGCGGGTTATTACGACCCGGCCTACATGGGCTTCGGCAACCTGCGCGTGATCAACGAGGACCGCGTCGCCGCGGGCGCCGGCTTCGGCACCCATGGTCACAAGGACATGGAGATCATCAGCTACGTGCTGTCGGGCGAGCTGGCGCACAAGGACAGCCTCGGCAACGTGGAAACCATTCCGCCGGGCGACGTGCAGCGCATGAGCGCGGGCCGGGGCGTGATGCACAGCGAGTTCAACCACAAGGCCGACGAGACCACGCACTTCCTGCAGATCTGGATCGAGCCGAACGTGCGCGGCATTGCGCCGGGCTACGAGCAGAAGAAGTTCGCCGACGCCGAGAAGCGCGGCACGCTGCGCCTCGTGGCTTCGCCCGATGGTGCCGAGGGCTCGGTCACGGTGCATGCCGACGCGCGCCTGATGGCCGGCCTGTTCGACGGCGCCGAGACCGCCAGCCTGGCGCTCGACCCGGCGCGCAAGAGCTACGTGCACCTGGTGCGCGGCGAGCTCGAGGTCAACGGCCAGAAGCTCGCGGGCGGTGACGCCGCGATGCTCGAAGGCGAGTCGCAGCTGACGCTCGGCGCAGGCAAGGACGCCGAAGTGCTGGTGTTCGACCTGGCCGCCTGATGTTTCCCCTCGGCCGGGCGCGCGCCGCCCGGCTTTTTCTTTCGCTCGTCTTTTCACCTCAACCATTCCCGAGGAGTTTTCCCATGACCACCGCTTCCCTTCCGCTGAACACCGCCGCCAACCCCAACGCCGCACAGGACACGCTCGCGCTCGTGGGCCGCATCCTCATCGCGCTGCTGTTCGTGCCCGCGGGCTTTGCCAAGCTCACCGGCTTTGCCGGCACCGTGGGCTACATCGCATCGGTGGGCGCGCCGCTGCCGCAGGTGGGCGCGGTGATCGCGATCCTCGTGGAACTGGGCGTGGGCCTGGCGCTGCTCGTGGGCTACAGGACGCGCCTCGCGGCGATCGTGCTCGCGGTGTTCACGCTCGTCGCTACCGTGATGTTCCACAACTACTGGAGCATGCCGGTCGACAAGGCCTTCGTGAACCAGCTGATGTTCTTCAAGAACGTGGCCGTCGTGGGTGGCCTGCTCGCGATCGCCGCCTTCGGTGGCGGCCGCTTCGGCATCGACAGGAAGTAAGCTTCCTCACCGATCCGCAACCATCCAAGATTCAGGAGAAGCATCCATGGCCGACATCGTCGTTGTCTTCCATTCCGGCTACGGCCACACCCAGCGCGTGGCCCAGGCCGTGGCCGATGGCGCCGGCGCGCAACTGCTCGCGATCGACGCCGACGGCAACCTGCCCGAGGGCGGCTGGGAAATGCTGGCTGCGGCCGACGCGATCATCTTCGGCTCGCCCACCTACATGGGCAACGTGAGCTGGCAGTTCAAGAAATTCGCCGATGCGTCGTCGAAGGTCTGGTTCACGCAGGGCTGGAAGGACAAGCTCTTCGCGGGCTTCACCAACAGCGCGACGATGAACGGCGACAAGGTCACCACGATGGCCTACCTGTGGACGCTCGCGATGCAGCACAGCGGCATCTGGGTCAGCATGGGCATCATGCCGACCAACAACAAGGCCGCGACGCGCGACTCGACCAACTACGTCGGCGGTTACGGCGGCCTGCTCACGCAGTCGCCCTCGGACGCGAGCCCGGCCGAGATCCCGAAGGGCGATCTCGACACCGCGCGCGCCTTCGGCGAACGCATTGCCACGGTGGCAAGATCGCGCGCCTGAACCACGCCGACACAAGGAGAACACGATGACCGATGCCGCGCCCGCCACCCGATTGCTTCAACCGCACGACAAGGACCTGGGGGGCGGCTTCAACGTGCGGCGCCTGCTGCCCGCGGCGGTGCGCCGATCCGTAGGCCCCTTCGTGTTCTTCGACCATTTCGGTCCCGCCACCGAACAGCCCGGCAATGCGCACGATGTGCGCCCGCATCCGCACATCGGGCTGGCCACGGTCACTTACCTGTTCGAGGGCGCGATGATGCACCGCGACAGCATCGGCAGCGTGCAGGAGATCCTGCCGGGCGCCATCAACTGGATGACCGCGGGCCGCGGCATCGTGCATTCGGAGCGCAAGCCCGAGCGCCTGCTGGCCGAGCACTACGTCAACCACGGCCTGCAGCTCTGGGCTGCGCTGCCGCAGGCGCATGAAGAGGTCGAAGCGAGCTTCGAGCACACGGCGGCCGATGCGATTCCGGCCGTGGTCGAGCAGGGCGTGGGCGTGCGGGTGCTGGTGGGCGAGGCCTTTGGTGCGCGCTCGCCGGTGCGCACCTTCTCGCAGACGGTGTACCTCGACATCGCGCTGCCCGCGGGTGCAAGCTTCGAGCTGCCGGCGCTCGCACCCGAGCTCGCGGTGTACCCGATCGATGGCGACATCGGCGTCGACGGCAGCGCGGTGCCGGCGCACACCATGGCCGTGCTGGCCGAGGGGCAGGGCGCGCGCCTCACGGCGCCCGTGACGGCGCCGGTGCGGCTGGTGGTCATCGGCGGCGAGCCGCTCGACGGCCCGCGCTATATCACCTGGAATTTCGTCTCGAGCCGGCGCGAGCGCATCCTGCAGGCCGGCGAAGATTGGGCCGCGCAGCGCATGGGCCATGTGGCGGGGGAGACAGAGTTCATTCCGTTGCCGGGCAAGCCGTTTGGGGTGCGGGAGCCGGATGTGGGGACGACGCCGGTCTGATCTTCGCTGGGCGGTTGTTCGGGGCGCGTGCCCAGGCCACCGGGTACTCCCCTCCGCGAATGTCCCCCGCCTTCGGCTCCTCCTTATTTCGCTGCGGGGAGCACCCGGTACCCTGGGCACAGGGCACGCTCGCAGTGCATCGCTGATCAACGACCGCTCTGCGCAACGATCACGCCCCGAACAGCAGCGCGCGCTAAGTCTTGATCCCGAGGTCTGGGTCTTCCGACGCCCGCGCACTGGCCTTGTTGGAACGCGCGCTCAGGTCCGGCGCCAGTGCCTCGCGCCCATCGAACACGAAGCAGTCGCCGCTGTAGTGCGCGCCGCCCACGAGCTCGAAGTACTTGAGGATGCCGCCTTCGAGCTGCAGCACGTTCTCGACGCCTTCCTCGCGCATCAGGATGGCGGCCTTCTCGCAGCGGATGCCGCCGGTGCAGAAACTCACGATGGTCTTGCCGGCGAACTCCGCGCGGTGTTCGCGCAGTGCGGGCGGGAACTCGGTGAACTTTCCGATGCGCCAGTCGATCGCGCCTTCGAAGCTGCCGTGGTCGACCTCGAAGGCATTGCGGGTGTCGAGCAGCGCGATCTCTCGACCCTGGTCGTCGTGGCCCTGGTCGAGCCAGCGCTTGAGCGTGGGCGCATCGACACCGGGCGCGCGGCCGGCCGCGGGCTGGATCGCGGGGTGGTCCATGCGGATGATCTCGCGCTTCAGCTTGACGAGCATGCGGCGAAACGGCTGGGTGGCCGACCAGCTTTCCTTGGTTTCGAGATCCGAGAAGCGCGCATCGGCGCGCAGGTGGGCCACGAAGGCGCGCACCGCGTCGGCGGCGCCCGCCAGAAACAGGTTGATGCCCTCGGGCGCCAGCAGGATCGTGCCCATGAGGCCGAGCGCCCCGGTGCGTTCGCGCAGGTCCTCGCGCAGCGCGGGGGCGTCGTCGATGGCCACGAACTTGTAGGCCGCGATATTCAGAATCTCTTGTTGCACGGGGTCCGATTGTAGGTGTCGCGACCCGCGCGGCCGGCTTCGAGGGTATGCCAACCCACATCGTGGAGGCTGCGCTTTCTACAATGGGCGGATGTTCGTTCACCTGCGCCTGCACACCGAGTTTTCCGTCGTCGACGGGACCATCCGAATCGACGAAGTCGTCAAGGCCGCCGCCGGCGACAGCCAGCCGGCGCTCGCGATCACCGACCTCAACAACCTGTTCGGGGCCATCAAGTTCTACAAGCAGGGGCGCGGCAAGGGCGTCAAGCCGATCATCGGTGCCGAGGTCTTCGTCGAGGGCCTGGGCAAGGAGCCCGGGGCGCTGACCCGCATCGTGCTGCTGGTGCAGAACACCGAAGGCTACCTGCACCTGTGCGAACTGCTGGCGCGCGCCTGGACGCAGAACGTCGGCCGCGGCCAGTCGCAGGCGGCCTGCAAGCTCGAATGGCTGCAGGAACTGCAGGGCGGGCTGATCGCGCTCTCGGGCGCGCAGGCGGGCCCGCTGGGCCAGCCGCTGCTGCAGGGGCAGCACGAACGCGCGGCCGAACTGGCGCTGCAACTCGCGGGCATCTTCCCGCACCGCTTCTACATCGAGCTGCAGCGCGCCGGCCGCCCCGAGGACGAGCCGCACGTGATCGCGGCCGTGAAGCTCGCGGCCCGGCTGCGGCTGCCGGTGGTGGCCACGCACCCGGTGCAGTTCGCCGAGCGCGAGGACTACGAGGCGCACGAGGCGCGCGTGTGCATCTCGGAGGGCGAGATCCTCGGCAATCCGCGCCGCGTGCGCAAGTTCACCCCCGAGCAGTATTTCAAGTCGGCGGCCGAGATGGAGGCGCTCTTCGCCGACGTGCCGAGCGCGCTCGCCAACACGGTCGAGATCGCCAAGCGCTGCAACCTCACGCTGGTGCTCGGCAAGCCGCAGCTGCCCGACTTTCCGACGCCGTTCATCAGCGACGGCGTGCGCATGCCGATCGACGAGTTCTTCCGGCAGGAATCCTTCGTGGGGCTCGAGGAGCGCCTCGCGCACCTCTACCCCGATGCCGCGAAGCGCGAGGCCGAGCGCCCGCGCTACGTGGAACGGCTCGAGTTCGAGATCAACACCATCCTGAAGATGGGTTTCCCGGGCTACTTCCTGATCGTGGGCGACTTCATCAAGTGGGCCAAAAGCAACGGCTGCCCGGTCGGACCGGGCCGGGGCTCGGGCGCCGGTTCGCTGGTGGCCTATGCGCTCAAGATCACCGACCTCGATCCGCTCGAATACAAGCTGCTGTTCGAACGTTTCCTGAACCCGGAGCGCGTGTCGATGCCCGACTTCGACATCGACTTCTGCCAGGGCAACCGCGACCGCGTGATCGACTACGTGAAGGACAAGTACGGCCGCGACGCGGTGAGCCAGATCGCCACCTTCGGCACGATGGCCGCGCGTGCCGCGATCCGCGACGTGGGCCGCGTGATGGACATGAGCTACATGTTCTGCGACGGCATCAGCAAGCTCATTCCCAACAAGCCGGGCAAGCCCGTCACGCTGCAGTACCCGCCCGCCGACCTGTCCGAAGACGACAAGGAGAAGTACGCGATCGCGGCCGAGCCGCAGCTCGCGCAGCGCATCGAGCGCGAGGAAGAGGTCAAGTCGCTGGTCGAGATGGCGCAGAAGCTCGAGGGCATGACGCGCAACATCGGCATGCACGCGGGCGGCGTGCTGATCGCGCCGGGCAAGCTCACCGACTTCTGCCCGCTCTATCAGCAGCCCGGCAGCGACTCGGCCGTGAGCCAGTACGACAAGGACGACGTGGAGGCCATCGGCCTGGTGAAGTTCGACTTTCTGGGCCTCGCGACGCTCACGATCCTCGAGATCGCGAAGGATTTCATCGCGAGCCGCCACAAGGGCCAGGAGAACTTCGCCTACGAGAACATCCGGCTCGACGACCGCGAGACCTACAAGCTCTTCTCCGAAGGCAAGACCGAGGCGGTGTTCCAGTTCGAAAGCCGCGGCATGCAGGGCATGCTGAAGGATGCGCGGCCGACGCGGCTCGAGGACCTGATCGCGCTCAACGCGCTGTACCGCCCCGGCCCGATGGACCTGATCCCGAGCTTCGTGGCGCGCAAGCACGGCCGCGAAGAGGTCGAGTACCCGCACCCGGCCGTGGCCGAGATGCTCTCCGAGACCTACGGGATCATGGTCTACCAGGAGCAGGTGATGCAGACCGCGCAGATCCTGGGCGGCTACTCGCTCGGCGGCGCCGACCTGCTGCGCCGCGCCATGGGCAAAAAGAAGCTCGAGGAAATGGCCGAGCACCGCGAGAAGTTCCGCGCGGGCGCGCTCGCCACGCACGGCATCCCGCAGGACAAGGCCGACGAGATCTTCGACTTGATGGAGAAGTTCGCGGGCTACGGCTTCAACAAGTCGCATGCGGCCGCGTACTCGCTGCTGGCGTACCACACGGGTTGGCTCAAGGTTCATTACACGGCCGAGTTCTTCTGCGCCAACATGACCGTGGAAATGGACAACACCGACAAGCTCAAGGTGCTGTTCGAGGACGCGCAGAAGAACTTTGGCATCAGCTTCGAGCCGCCGGACGTGAACCGCGGCAACTACCGCTTCGAGCCGGTGACCGACAAGGTGATCCGCTACGGGCTCGGCGCTGTCAAGGGCACGGGCCAGCTCGCGGTCGAGGCGCTGGTGCGCGCGCGCGAGGAGGGCGGCCCGTTCAAGAGCCTCTATGACTTCTGCGTGCGCATCGACCGCCAGCGCATCAACAAGCGCACGGTCGAGGCGCTGATCAAGGCCGGCGCCTTCGACGCGATCCAGCAGAACCGCGCGTCGCTCGTCGCCTCGCTCGACCGCGCCTTCGAATTCTCGGCCGCCACCGAGGCGAATGCGGCGCAGGTCGACATCTTCGGCGACTGCGAGCACGGCTCGGCCACCGCCGAGCCCGAGCTCGTCGATGCCACGCCGTGGGGCGTGAAGGAGCGGCTGACCTTCGAGAAGACCGCCGTCGGCTTCTACCTGTCGGGCCACCTGTTCGACGAGGTGGCGCACGAGGTGCGGCGCTTCTGCAAGCGCGAGATCGGCGACCTGATGGACACGCGCGAGCAGCAGGTGATCGCGGGCATCGTGAGCGACCTGCGCGTCATCAACGGCCAGCGCGGCCGGCTCGCGATCTTCAAGCTCGACGACAAGTCCGATTCGATCGAGGCCACCGCCGACGAGGCGCTGATCAATGCCAACCGCAACACGCTGAAGGAGGACGAGCTCGTGATCGTGAGCGGCCGGCTGCAGCCGGGTCGCGGCGGCTTCGAGGCACGCTTCCAGGTGCAGCAGGTCTGGGACCTGGCCGCGGCGCGTTGCCGCTTCGGCAAGTTCCTGCGGGTGGCGGTGAACGGCAAGGCGCCCGACATCGCGCGCCTCGTGAAGGACTTTCCGCCGCGCACCGAGCAGAGCGAGCACGGCGACCTGGTGCAGGGCCTGCCGGTGCGCCTGTCGATGGCGCGCGGCGGCGCACAGGTCGAACTGCAGCTCGGCGAGCGGGCCAAGTTCTTTCCCACCGATGCCGCGCTCGCGAGTTGGACTGCGCAGGCCGAAGCCGGCAAGGCCTCGGTCGTCTACGAATGACACGAATGACATCGTTCAACAAGGAGTAACACCGCCATGACGCTTGCAGCCAAACTGAAGAAAACCACGTTCGCCCTCGGCCTGGCGGTCGCGCTGACGCCGGCCCTGGCCCAATACAGCGGCCCGAGCAGCGTGCAGGCCATGACGGTCAAGCAGTTGCTGGACACCGGCAAGGACGACCAGCATGCGACTCTGCGCGGCTTCATCGTCTCGCACGATGGCGGCGAGCACTACACCTTTGCCGACGACAGCGGCCGCATGAAGGTCGAGATCGACGCCAAGCACTTTCAGCCGGGCGTGAAGATCGACGACAAGGTGCGCGTCGAGATCTCGGGCGAGTTCGACAAGGACATGGTCGGCAACAAGGCCGAGCTCGACGTCAAGCGCCTGAGCGTGGCGCGCTGAGCGGCGCCCGCGCGGGCGCCGGCCCTCAGCGGCTCAGCGCTTGGGCTTGAGCGTGACGATCAGCCGCGACGGCACGGTGCCGTCGACGTCGCGCGGCAGCTTCTCGGTCTTCTGCAGCGCACGCAGCGCGGCTTCGTCCCAGTTCGCCACGCCGCTGCTCTTCACCAGCGAAGGCGTTCCGACGATCGTGCCATCGGGCGCGAGGCGCACGTCGAATTCGGCGCCGGGGTTGCCGTTGATCAGATCGGCCTCGGGGAACACCACGTTGGGCCGGACGGCCGCAGCCACCTTGCCGCCATAGCTGCCCGACGGGCCGGACGAGCGCGCGGCATTGCCCTCGCCGCCGCTGCCCGCCATGGCCTGCATGCGCTTGAGCGTGGCGGCGCGATCGGCGGCTGCCTGCGCGGTGGCCTTGGCCTCGGCTTCCTTCTTCTTGGCGGCCGCAGCGGCTTCGGCTTCCTTCTTCTTGGCCGCAGCAGCCTCGGCTTCCTTCTTCTTCGCTTCGGCCAGCTTCTTTTCCTGCTGCTCCTGCTGCGCTTCCTTCTTGCGCTCGGCCTCGAGCCGCTCGGCGCGCTCGCGCGCTTCCTGCTCTTTCTTTTCCTGCGCGGCCTTGCGCTCGGCTTCGAGCTTTTTCTGCCGCTGCTCGCGCGCCAGTTCTTCCTGGCGCTCGCGCTCCTTCTGCTCCTTGAGCTTCTTCTCGCGTTCGAGCGCGATGTCGGGCTCCTTGGGCGGCGGGGGCGCCGGTTCCGGCGGCCGCACGGCCTGGGGCGGCGGGGGCGGTGGGGGTTCGGGCGCGGGGGCCGGCGCCGGCGCGGGCGGCGGCGGTGTGGGCGCCACGGCACGCGGCGCGGCCTGCTGCACGGTCGAAGACCACAGCTCGGCGTCGACGGCGGCGTCTGCCGTTTCGCGCCGCCAGCTCACGCCCCAGGTCAGCGCGGCGATCAGGAGCGCATGCGCGACGAGCGCCAGCAGCACCGCGCGCGGCGTGCCGCGCTGCGGCGGGGGTGCGAATTCGGGGCGGTCCAGCGCGAGCGACATGCCTTATTTGCCGCCCGTGGTGGTGACCGACAGACCCACGCGCTCGATGCCGCTGCGCTTGAGCTGGTTCATCGCCTTCACGACGGTTTCGTACTTGACGGACTTGTCGGCGCTGATGACCACCGGGCGCTGGTCGTCGCCGCCCTGGGCCGTCTTGGCTGCATCGCCGATCTGGGTCATGGGGATGGACGTGCCGCCGCTGCCGGTGGACGGGTCCTTCTTGATCTGCACTTCGTCGTCGCTCTTGATGACGATCTCGATCGGCTTGTCGGGCTGCTTGTTGGCGCGGTCGACCGAAGGCAGGTTGATCACGCTCGGCGTGATGAGCGGTGCAGTGACCATGAAGATGATCAGCAGCACCAGCATCACGTCGATGAACGGGACCATGTTGATCTCGTTGATCGTCCGGCGGCCTCGGCCTCGGGATGAAACGGCGGGCATGGGTTTGTCTTCTCCGCTCAGCGGTTGGTGGCCGTCGCCGACGTGGCCGTTGCCGCACCCGGGTTGGCCGACAGGTTGCGCTGCAGGATGTTGGAGAACTCCTCGATGTAGGTCTCGAGGGCGATGGCGATCTTGTCGATCTCGCGCGCGAAGCGGTTGTAGCCGACCACCGCGGGAATCGCCGCGAACAGGCCGATGGCGGTCGCCACCAGCGCTTCGGCAATGCCGGGCGCCACGCTGGCGAGCGTGACCTGCGCGAGCGCGGCCAGACCGGTGAAGGCATGCATGATCCCCCAGACCGTGCCGAAGAGGCCGACGTAGGGCGAGACCGAACCGACGGTGGCCAGGAACGACAGGTTCTGTTCGGCCGCGTCGAGCTCGCGCTGGAAGCTCGCGCGCATGGCGCGGCGGGCACCGTCGAGCAGCGTGGGGGCGTCGCTCACGTGGCGTTCACGCAGTTTTTGGTACTCGCGCATGCCCGAGGCGAAGATGCGCTCCATGGGGCCGGAGAACTTGGCGTTCTGCGCGGCCGAGGCGAACAGCTCGTTGAGGCTGGTGCCCGACCAGAACTCGCGCTCGAACTCATCGTTGAGCGCGCGCATGCGGCGCAGCGCGAAGTACTTGCGGATGATCGCGGCCCAGCTGGCGATCGAGACGATCACGAGCAAGAGCACGACCAGTTGGACCACGATGCTCGCTTGGAGCAGGAGATTGACGATGGAGAGATCTTGGTTCATGGCTTGAAAGGTTGAGTCATGGAGCCGCGCGGCGCTCGAGGGTTCCCGCAATTTCGGCCGGGATGCGCGCGGGGCGCAGTGTGGAAGCGTCCACCCAGCCGATGCGGATGGTGCCCTCGCACAGCAGCACGGGGTCGGCCGCGTCGGTCCGCGTTTGCTCTGTTTTTGATAGCACTCGCTGTCCGATTATCAGCGATGCAGTGCCCGATTGTCGAAGTTCGGCTGTCACCAGCAGTTCGTCGTCGAGCCGCGAGGGGCGGTGGTATTTGAGTTGCGTCTCGCTCACCACGAACTGGCCGCCGGTTCGCTCGCGCAGCGCACGCTGTTCGATGCCCAGCGAGCGCAGCCATTCGGTGCGCGCGCGTTCCATGAACTTGAGGTAGTTGGCATAGAACACGATGCCGCCGGCGTCGGTGTCTTCCCAGTAGACGCGAATGGGGAACGCGAAGCTCATCTCGCAATCATGGCCCGCAGGCGCTCAATCGATTCCTGCAGGTGCGCCATCGAACTGGCTGTCGAAAAGCGCACGAAGCGCGAGGTTTCGGCGCTGCCGAAGTCGCGGCCGGGCGTCACGGCGACATGGGCCCGCTTCATGGTTTCGAAGGCGAAATCCCAACTGCCCGAAATGCCGAGCTGTTCGGCGATGCGGGTGCAGTCGGCCCAGGCGTAGAAGGCGCCGTCGGGCACGACCGGCACGTCGAGGCCGAGTGCGTTCAACTGCGGAATGAACCAGTCGCGCCGGGCCTTGAACTCGGCGCGGCGGCGTTCGTATTCGGCGATGCTGGCGTCCTCGAAGCAGGCGAGCGCTGCGTACTGCGACACCGTGCTCGCGCAGATGAAGAGGTTCTGCGCCAGGCGCTCGACCACCGGCACCAGCGCCTCGGGCACCACCAGCCAGCCGAGCCGCCAGCCGGTCATGTTGAAGTACTTGCTGAAGCTGTTGATGCTGATGACGTTGTCGTCGATCGCCAGCGCCGTCTGTCCGAATTGCGCGTCGTACGACAGCCCCAGGTAGATCTCGTCGATCAGCGTGATGCCGCCACGCTGCGAAACCACCTCGTGGATGCGGCGCAGTTCGTCGGGCGCGATGGAGGTGCCGGTGGGGTTGGAAGGCGACGCCAGCAGCACGCCGCGCGTGTTGGCGGTCCAGGCGGCCTCGACCTTGGCGGCCGTGAGCTGGAAGCGCTCGGCCGCCGTGGTCGGCACCAGCACGGCCTTGCCGTCCGCCGCGCTCACGAAATGCCGGTTGCACGGATAGCTCGGGTCGGGCATCAGGATCTCGTCGCCCGCATCGATCAGCGCCAGGCAGGCAAGCTGCAGCGCTGCCGAGGCGCCGGCCGTCACCACGATGCGCCGCGCCGGCACGTCGACGCCGAAGCGCTGCGCATACCAGCCGCTGATGCGCTCGCGCAGTGCGTCGAGGCCGGTGGCCTGGGTGTATTGCGTGGCGCCGGCGCGCACCGCGCGCGCTGCGGCTTCCTGCACCAGCGGCGGCGCGGTGAAGTCGGGCTCGCCGATGTTCAGGAAAATCATCGGCCGCTCGGTGTGTGCCACCTCGCGCGCGAGCACGCCGGCGGCCTTGGCGACCTCCATCACGTAGAAGGGTTCGATGCGCTGGGCGCGCGCCGAAATCCTCACGGCCTGGCCTTGCCCGAGGCGCGATCGGCCTCGACTTCGGCGGCGCGCAACTGCGGCGCCAGGCCGTTGAGCACGGCATTGACGTACTTGTGGCCGTCGGTGCCGCCAAACTCCTTGGCCAGTTCGACGCACTCGTTGAGCACCACGCGCCAGGGCACGTCGAGGCAATGCTGGAATTCGTACACACCGATCCACATCACCGCGTGTTCGACGGGCGATATCTCTTCGAACTTGCGGTCGAGCAGCGGCCGGATCAGCGCATCGAGCTGCTCGGCGTTCTCGATCGAACCGTGCAGCAGCGCGTCGTAGTGCGCGGCGTCGGCCTTGTGGAAGCCCGCGAGGTCGCGCGTGAAGTGGTCGATGTCGGAAGCGTCGTTGCGGCCCACCAGGTGCTGGTAGAGCGCCTGCAGCGCGAATTCGCGCGCGCGGCTGCGGTTCGACTTGGCCGAGGCCTTGCGCACGCCGCTGCTCGTGAGGCCGGTGCGCAGCTGCCGTGCGGGGCGCGGCTTGGCGCCGGTGGTCTTGGGGGTGTCGTCGGTCATTGGAGGGCGGCCAGCAGCTGCGCCATTTCGACCGCCACGCGGGCCGCGTCGCGGCCCTTGTCGGTCTGGCGCGCCACGGCCTGCTCGAGGTTCTCGGTGGTCAGGATCGCGTTGGCGATGGGAAGGCGATGGTCGAGTGCGACGCGGCTCACGCTCGCGCCCGATTCGTTGGCCACCAGTTCGAAGTGGTAGGTCTCGCCGCGGATGATGCAGCCCAGCGCCACCAGCGCGTGGTAGCCGCCGCGTCGAGCCATGGCCTGCAGCGCCACGGGCACTTCGAGGGCGCCGGGCACGTTCACGTGGTGGATGTCGTCCGCGGCCACGCCGAGCGCCTCGAGCTCCGCGAGGCAGGCGGCAGCGAGCGCGTCGGTGATGTCGGCGTTGAAACGCGCCTGCACGATGCCGATGCGCAGTCCTTTTCCGTCGAGCGGCTTCGCATCCGCTCCCTTGTTTGCACCTTGCATGTCGGGTTCGTCTTTTGTTGTCTTCAGTCTTTGGAAAGGTAGCCGGCAATCTCGAGGCCATAGCCCGCCGCCATGCTCGGCATGCGGCGCGGCGTGCCGAGCAGGTTCATTTTGTGCACGCCGCATTCGCGCAGGATCTGCGCGCCGATGCCGTAGCTGCGCAGGTCCATGCGGCCGCGTTCGGGCGCCTGCGCCGGGCGCGCGGTGCCGTCGAACTGCGCGAGCAGCTCGGCGCCGGTCTCGCCGCAGTTCAGGAGCACCGCCACGCCCTTGCCCTCGCCGGCGATGTGCGCGAGGCTGGCGTCGAGGCTCCAGGAGTGCAGCGAACGGTTGATCTCGAGCGCGTCGAGCACCGAGAGCGGCTCGTGCACGCGCACCGACACGGTCTCGTCGGGCGTCCACTGGCCGCGCACCAGCGCCAGGTGCACGCCGCGGCTCGGCTTGTCGGTGAAGGCGTGGGCGGTGAAGCTGCCCCAGGCGGTCTGGATCTCGCGGCAGCCGACCTTTTCGACCAGCGACTCGGTGCGGCTGCGGTGCTCGATCAGCGCGGCAATGGTGCCGATCTTGAGCCCGTGTTCGGCCGCGAAGACCTGCAGGTCGGGCAGCCGGGCCATGGTGCCGTCTTCGTTCATCACCTCGCAGATCACCGAGGCCGGCGAGCAGCCGGCCATGGCCGCGAGGTCGCAGCCGGCTTCGGTATGGCCCGCGCGCATCAGCACGCCGCCGTCGACCGCCTGCAGTGGAAAGATATGCCCGGGCTGCACCAGGTCGCTCGCCACCGCATCGCGGGCCACGGCAGCCTGCACGGTGCGCGCGCGGTCGGCCGCCGAGATGCCGGTGGTCACGCCTTCGGCCGCCTCGATCGACACGGTGAACGCCGTTGAATGCTTGGCGCCGTTGCGCGACACCATGGGCGGCAGCTGCAGTCGCTCGCACATCTCGCGCGACAGCGTGAGGCAGATCAGCCCGCGTGCATGGCGCGCCATGAAGTTGATGGCGTCGGGCGTGATGTGGTCGGCCGCGATGACGATGTCGCCTTCGTTCTCGCGGTCTTCCTCGTCGACGAGGATCACCATGCGGCCCGCGGCGAGCTCGGCGACGATCTCCTCGACCGGGGAGATCGGCGCGGGAGCCCGCGTATTGCGGGGGGCGCCGATCGGCGTGACGGAGGCGTTCATTCGGCGGTGTCCTTGGAATACGTGGGCGTGGACGCTGTGGAGGGCACCGCCAGCACGCCGGCCTGGAGCATGCGCTCCACGTAGCGCGCCACGGTGTCGATTTCGAGGTTGACCTTGGCGCCGGCCTGGAGGCTGCCGAGCGATGTGTTCTCGACGGTGTGCGGGATCAGGTTGATGCTGATCTCGGCGCCGTCGGCCATATCGGCCACGCTGTTGACCGTGAGGCTCACGCCATTGACGGTGATCGAGCCTTTGTAGGCCAGGAACCGTGCCAAGGCGGGCGGCGCGACCACGCGCAGTTCCCAACTCTCGCCGACGGGCGCGAAGCGGCTCACGGTGCCGATGCCGTCCACGTGGCCCGACACGATATGGCCGCCGAGGCGGTCGCTCGCGCGCAGGGCCTTCTCGAGGTTGAGGCGCGCGTCGGGTTCGGTGAGGCCCGCGGTCTTGTCGAGCGATTCGGCAGAGATGTCGATGGTGAACTGCCGCGCGGCCGCATCGAGGCTGGTCACGGTCATGCAGGCCCCGTTGAGGGCGATGCTGTCGCCCAGGCCGACGTCGTCGAGGTAGCCGTCGGGCGCCGCGATGGCGAGTCGTTTGCCGTGGGAGGAGGAGGGGCCGAGGTCGTGGATGGCGGCGATGCGCCCCACGCCGGTGATGATTCCGGTGAACATCCGCGCATTTTCGCAGACATCCTGGGCTTCCCGGGCGGCGGCGCCCATTCGGCGCTAGAAAGTATCCCGTCCCGCGACGCGGGCGACGATCCGCAGGTCGGGCCCGATCCGGTCGAACTGCCTGAAATCGAGCGGCAGCGCGCCCGACAGTTCGGCGAGCGGCCCGCCCGCATGCATGCCCGAGGCGATCTCCATGCCGTCGCCCAGGAGCTTGGGCGCCAGATAGAGGAGCAGCTCGTCGACCAGCCCTTCGCGCAGCAGCGATCCGTTGAGCTTGTGGCCGGCCTCGACGTGCAGTTCGTTGACCTCGCGCCGCGCGAGATCACGCAGCACCGCCGCCAGATCGACCTTGCCCTGCGGATTGGGCAGGCAGGTGACGGTGGCGCCGCGCGCTTCGAGGGCCGCCGCCCTGGTCTCGTCGCGTGCCGCGGCATAGATCCAGACGGCGCGGCCCGGCATGAAGAGGCGCGCGGCGGGCGGCGTCTGCAGATGGCTGTCGATCACCACCAGGTGCGGCTGGCGCGTGGTTGCCACCAGCCGCACGTCGAGCCGGGGGTCGTCCTCGAGCACCGTGCCGACGCCGGTCAGCACCGCGCTGGCGCGCGCCCGCCACGCGTGGCCGTCGGTGCGTGCCGGCTCGGCGGTGATCCATTGACTCACGCCATTGCGCAGGGCGGTCTTGCCGTCGAGCGAGGCCGCGGCCTTGAGCCGCACCCAGGGCGTCTTGCGGACCATGCGGCTGAAGAAGCCGATGTTGAGCTCGCGCGCCTCGTCCGCGCCCGGCCCGATCTCGACCGTCACGCCGGCGGCGCGCAGCCGGTCGAAGCCCTGGCCGGCGACCAGCGGGTTCGGGTCAGCCATCGACGCCACGACCCGACCGATGCCCGCGGCGATCAGCGCATCGCAGCAGGGTCCGGTGCGGCCGTGGTGGGCGCAGGGTTCGAGCGTGACGAAGGCGGTGGCGCCTGCGACCGAATGGCCTTTTGCCGCAGCGTCGCGCAGCGCCATGACTTCGGCGTGCGGGCCGCCGACCTGCTGGGTGTGGCCTTCGCCGATGACGGCGCCGGCGGCGCCGACGAGGACGCAGCCGACGCGGGGATTGGGGTCGGTTTCGGGGCCGGCTTGACAGGCGAGGGCCAGGGCCAGGGCCATGAAATCTTTTTCAGTTCCCATTGTTTTTCTTTTACGGAAGTATTTTGAACAAATTGGTGCAGTGAGTAGAAAAAGACCGTCGATCCATTTGCTTTGACCGCTTGTCGTTCACTAGATGTTCAAAAGAAATTCGACGAACTAGATTCGTGGCCATACAAGGAAATCAGGGAGAAGAGCGTCGCCACGCATGCATTTGCGGGGCGGCGCGAGCTACAAGATGGATCACCGATTCTGCGCGCTCGCCCGGCGGCCCAAGCGGCCCATCGGAACGGGACGGGGACTTACGTTGGTCGAGATGCTGGTCGTCATCGTACTGATGGCGATCCTCGCGGCCCTGGCCCTGCCGGGCTTTCGGGATCTGATTGAAAACTACCGGGTCGAACGCATGGCTTCGGCGTTGGCAGCGAGCATCAGCCATGCCCGTTCAGAGGCCGTGCGCCGCGGGCGGACGGTGAGCATCCGAAAGGGTGTGGCCTGCAGCGACAAGGACTGGAGCTGTGGCTGGGACACGCTCGTCATCGATGGAGCGACGACCGAGATCCTCCAGCAGCAAGGGTCTGACAGCGGTGTCGTGGTCGAACGGACCGCTGCTGGCGGCTTGTCTTTCGACGCCACTGGCCATGTCTCCGCTTCGGCGGGCTTCAGGTTCTTTCCGGTCGGTCGGCCGAGTTCGCCCCATGCGATCGTCGTCTGCGTGGCGAGCGGAGGTCGAGTTCTCCTTGTGAAGGGGGTTGAGAGATGCCCCGGATCCTGAGCCGCGTGCCCGCAAGGCAAGCCGGCTTTTCGCTGATCGAGGCCCTCGTCTCCATTCTCGTGCTCTCTTTCGGGTTACTCGCTCTGGCCGGCTTTCAGTTGCGGGTGCTTTCCGACAGTTCGGGCGCGAGCAATCAGAACATTGCGGCGCAACTGGCAAGTGAAATGGCCGAGCGCATCCGCGCGAATCCTGTGAAAGGCGCTACGGCCGGGAGTCCTTACAAGGTTGACTTTACGCCTGCGCCCGAGAGCGAGCCGAGCCCTTCCTGTGCAGATATCGACAGCGCCTGCAGCCAGGCGGAACTTGCGGCCTGGGACTTGTGGGCCTGGAAGCGCAGGGTGGCCGCCGCGCTGCCAGGCGGCCTCGGCGATGTGCAATCCAAGGACAACGCAGGCGGCCTGCTCTTCGTCCATGTCACCTGGAACGACGCTGCGGCCACCCATCCCATCGCGCCGGATACGAGTTGGGGATGTCCGGGCAAGTCCTGCCAGGAAGTCATCGTTGCGGTGCCCGAACCATGAGCAATATCACTCCCCATTGCACGCGATCAGCCGGCTTCACGCTGGTCGAATTCCTGGTCGCGCTGATCATCGGCATGCTCGTGATGCTTGCCGCCATCGCCAGCTTGTTCGGCACGCGCAGCACCGCTCTGACGGGCAGCGATGTCAGCACATTGAACCAATCGGCCGCGCTCGCCCTCAGGATGCTGGGACAGCAGATTCGGCAAGCCGGCTACATCCCGATCGACCCGACGGGGCCGCTCTACTACTTCAACGTCAATCTGGCGACCAACCTTCGAGGTGACCGCGATTTCTTCGCCCTCAATGGACAGGAGGCATCGAGCGGTTCTGTGAATGACACGCTGGCGGTTGGCTATGCGCCAGCCCCTGACTATTTCAGGGACTGCCTCAATCAGCGGGCGGAGAGCGATGCGAGAGCCGACTACGACCCTGCCAACCCCGCTGACCCATTCAACCCTCGCCTGATCACCAGCGAGTTCTCGGTAGTGAAGGGTACCTTGCGCTGCGCAGGCAGCGGCGGCAACGGCGCCCAGCCGATCATCGACGGCGTGGAGCGCTTCGACGTGATGTATGGCATCGCAGCGGAGGGCGGAGGTGAGCAGGCGGGGCGCTATGTGACGGCTGCCGGCGTGCCCGATTTCGGACGGGTCCGTACGGTACGTGTATGCCTGCAGCTCGTGGGAAGGTCGCGCAACAACCCGGACGGCAGCTACATGGATTGCGACGGAAAAGCGCAGGCCAGCACGGACGGGAGGCTGCGGCGCGTTCACACGGCCGTGTTCGCTCTGAGAAATCAATGAGCTCCCTCATCTGCATCTCTCCACGGCCGATGCGCGCTGCCGGCGTTCGCCGCGCCGGGTTCCGCCAGTGCGGGTTTTCCTTGTTCATCGTCGTGATCATGCTGCTGATTTCGGGGTTGCTGGTCATCGGAGGCGCTCGCATCGCCCAACTGCTCGAATCGATGGCGGGCAACGAGCGCGACCATCAACGAGCGTTCGAGGCGGCCGAGGCGGCGCTGCTCGATGCGGAGCACGACATTCGACAGAAGGTCTTCGACACCGCGACCAAGACCTACGTCCATTGTTCGGCCGTCATGGATGCGCCCTGTCGCACGCCAGAGCGCAACCGCGTCTTTCCCGACCGGGACACCGGCTGGGTGACAGCCTACGTGCTAACCGAGAGCAACAGCTGTACGGACGGCATCTGCTATTTCGCTGCGCCCGAATCCGGCATGGCTGCGAAGGACAGCGAGGCTTATCGCTTCTGGACCAAGAAGAACTACGCAGAAAAGTACGCCAAGTACGGGCAATTCACTGCTGCACCCACCGCTGACAGTCCGGCGCTGTCCAGCGCGCGGTATTGGATCGAGGTGATCGACCGTCCGAACAGCAAATACCCGTTGTACCGGATCACCGCGATGGCCGCGGGCGCCCGCGCCGCAAGCGCGGCCGGCGGCACCGAGGTGATGCTGCAGATCTCCCTGGATCCGGATCCCGTGAAGACCTTGAACTGAGCGCTGTGGAAACAAGCAATATGAATATCAACAGGTTTTCAGGTCGCGTCTTCGGATGCGTGCTGATCCAGGTGCTGGTACAGACACTCGGTCATGCAGCCGCTTTCTCGCTGGCCCAGGAGCCGCGCGATGCCAGCGTCGAGCAACCAGCGCCGAACGTGATCGTGTCAGTCGACAACTCGTACAGCATGCGGTGGTCGTCGCGTGCGTCGGACGGCAGCAGGTACCCTCCGAGCGGCGTACCCACTCGCCTGGCTGCGCTGAAAAAGGCATTGAAGTCCAATTTCTCGGAGAGCAAGATCCCTGATCGTCGCATTTGCCTCGCCTGGCAGGCGATGAATCACACGACGACCGAGAGCTGCGTGGGCTTTGCCCCCGATGAAAAAGCGGCCGCTGACTACCGAGCGAGCAGTTGTGTCGTCGATGGCTCCGCAAACGCAAACCTGCTCCGCCCATTCAAGGGTGCCCATCGGAAGAACTTCATGACCTGGGTTGACGCGCTGCACGCCGACGGTGGCACCCCCATGCACGCGATGATGGTGCGTGCTGGCGAATACATGAAGACCACGGGAAGGCTGAGTCCCTATTCCGACGATCCGGGCGTGGAAGGCGCCAGCCAGTCGAGCTGCCGCAAGTCGTTCCACATTTTCATGACCGATGGCGAATACACGCTGTTCGGCTTTCAAAACGACCCCGAGACATTTGGCATACCCGACATCGGCAACGCAGATGGCACCCGGCGCGACTTGCCGGGCGGCATCAGATACGAGCCGCGCGCTCCTTATGCCGATTACGCAGGAGCCAAGATTGAGGCGCACCTGTTGAGTTCCATGCAATCCTGACCCGGCATTTCCATCCAATATTGACCCACCCTCTTTGCGAGCCTGGTGGCTCACGGTGTGGATAAGTTTTTGGTCTTCTCCTTCTTTCTGGGTTGGTCTGCCTGAACGGGTTGTGCCGAGCTGTGCTTGAAGCGGAAGCTGTCGTTGCCGGTCTCCAGGATATGGCAGTGATGCGTGAGCCGGTCTAGCAGCGCCGTCGTCATCTTCGCATCGCCGAACACGCTGGCCCATTCGCTGAAGCTTAGGTTCGTCGTGATCACCACGCTCGTGCGCTCGTAGAGCTTCGAGAGCAGATGGAACAACAGCGCCCCGCCCGAGGCGCTGAACGGCAGGTAGCCGAGTTCATCGAGGATCACCATGTCGGCGTACATCAGCCGATGCGCGATGTGCCCCGGGTTGCCGCTGGCCTTCTCCTGCTCGAGGGCGTTGACCAGTTCGACCGTGGAGAAGAACCTCACGCGTCGGTGGTGGTGTTCGATGGCCTGCACACCGAGCGCCGTGGCGATGTGGGTCTTGCCCGTGCCGGGACCACCGACGAGCACCACGTTCTGGGCATCTTCCATGAACTCGCAACGGTGCAACTGCCGCACCAAGGCTTCGTTGACCTCGCTGTGCTGGAAGTCGAAGCCTGTGAGGTCGCGGTAGGCCGGGA